>NZ_QQAU01000009.1:0-387524 GCF_003350445.1 Lentzea flaviverrucosa | reverse complement strand
CGCTGCTCCAGGTTCGCCTTGATCCGCGCCAGGCCCCAGTTGAACGCGCGCCGCTGACCACCGCAATGCGACCGCAACGCCTGCTCCTGGCCGGGGTTGGGGTCCAGGGCGTACCGGTACGCCTGGATCACGCACGACACCCGATCACCCTACCGAACACCTGTTCCCATCAACGCGAAGGGCCATCCCACTCACAGACGAACACGTTCGATCACACATGATCACAAACCACCGAACAGTTCAGAACCCCACCTCTGACAGGAGCGAACGAAGTGGCACAAGCGGTGAACGGTGTCGTCGCGGCGGGGCGCGGGGCCAAGGTCACGGTGGAGACGATCCTCGTGCCGGACCCCGGTCCGGGCGAGGCGCTGGTGAAGGTGCAGGCCTGCGGCGTCTGCCACACCGACCTGCACTACCGGGAGGGCGGGATCAACGACGAGTTCCCGTTCCTGCTCGGGCACGAGGCCGCGGGCGTCGTCGAGGCCGTCGGCGACGGCGTGACCGACCTCGAACCCGGCGACTTCGTGATCCTGAACTGGCGCGCGGTGTGCGGTGCGTGCCGCTCCTGCCTGCGCGGCCGCCCGCAGTACTGCTTCAACACCCACAACGCGGCGCAGCCCATGACGCTGCAGGACGGCACACCGCTGTCACCCGCGCTGGGCATCGGCGCGTTCGCGGAGAAGACGCTCGTCCACTCAGGACAGTGCACGAAGGTGAACCCGAAGGCACCGGCGGAGGTCGCGGGCCTGCTCGGCTGCGGCGTGATGGCGGGCATCGGGGCCGCGATCAACACCGGCGGCGTCACCCGCGGCGACAGCGTGGCCGTGCTCGGCTGCGGCGGTGTCGGTGACGCGGCCATCGCGGGCGCCCGGCTGGCGGGGGCGCGCACGATCATCGCCGTCGACCTCGACGACACGAAACTGCGGTGGGCGGAGAGGTTCGGTGCCACGCACACGATCAACGCCCGCGAGCAGGACGTCGTGGAGGCGATCCGCGAGCTCACCGAGGGCAACGGTGCCGACGTGGTGATCGACGCGGTCGGCCGCCCCGAGACGTTCCAGCAGGCGTTCTACGCCCGTGACCACGCCGGCCTCGCCGTGCTCGTGGGCGTGCCGACTCCGGACATGTCGCTCGAACTGCCGTTGATCGACGTGTTCTCGCGCGGCGGCGCGGTGAAGTCGTCCTGGTACGGCGACTGCCTGCCTTCACGTGACTTCCCGATGCTGATCGACCTGTACCTGCAGGGCAGGCTCGACCTGGGCGCGTTCGTCTCGGAGACCATCGGGCTGGGCGACGTCGAGAAGGCGTTCGAGGACATGCACCACGGCCGCGTGCTCCGTTCGGTGGTGGTCCTGTGAGCCGGCCGAGAGTGGTGCTGATCGGCGCGGGCATCGTCGGGTGCGCGCTGGCCGACGAACTGACCGCGCGGGGGTGGACCGACGTCACCGTGCTCGAACAGGGACCGCTGTTCGCGACGGGCGGGTCGAGCTCGCACGCGCCGGGCCTCGTCTTCCAGACGACCGGCTGCAGGACCATGACGTCGTTCGCCAAGTACACCGTCGAGAAGTACACGGCGCTGACGATGGACGACCAGTGGTGCTTCCAGCAGCTCGGCGGCCTGGAGGTCGCCACCACCCCGGAACGTTGGACGGACATCAAGCGCCGACACGGCTGGGCTACGTCGTGGGGCGTCGAGAGCTTCCTGCGCGACCCGGAGGAGTGCGCGCGGCTGCACCCGTTGCTCGACCCGGCCAAGGTCCTCGGCGGGTTCCACATCCCCGGTGACGGCATCGCGAAGCCGTTGCGCGCGGCCGAGGCGCAGGCACGCAGGGCGATGGAGCGCGGCGCGAAGTTCCTGGCACACCACAAGGTCACCGGCGTCGAACGCACCGGTCGCCGGGTGAAGGCCGTCGTCACCGAGCACGACACCTTCCAGGCTGACATCGTCGTGTCCTGCGTCGGCATGTGGGGCCCGCGCATCGGCAGGATGGTCGACCTCGACATCCCGCTCATCCCGATGGCCCACCAGTACGCGAAGACAGCCCCGTTGCCCGCTTTGAAGGGCGTCAACACCGAGCTGTCCGAGATGTCGAAGCCGTTGCTGCGCCACCAGGACGCGGACCTGTACTTCCGCGAGCACGTCGACCGCGTCGGCATCGGCGCGTACGGGCACCGGCCGATGCCGATCTCGGCGGACGACATCCTCGACTTCGACGTGGCGCCGACCATGCCGTCCGAGATCGCGTTCACCCCGGAGGACTTCGAGACCTCCTGGGACGCCGCCGTCGACCTGCTGCCGGTGCTGGCGGACTCGAAGGTCGAGGAGGGCGTCAACGGCCTGTTCTCCTTCACCCCGGACGGCAACCCGCTGCTCGGCGAACACCCCGGCCTCAGCGGGTTCTGGGTGGCCGAGGCCGTGTGGATCACGCACTCGGCCGGTGTCGCGAAGGCCATGGCCGAGTGGCTGGTGGACGGGCAGCCGGGCATCGACCTGCACGGCTGCGACCTCAACCGGTTCGAGGACGTCCAGCGCTCGCCCGGCTACGTGCACGAACGCAGCTGCCGGGCGTTCGTCGAGGTCTACGACGTGCTGCACCCGTTGCAGCCCGCCGAGAACCCGCGGCCGTTGCGCACCAGCCCGTTCTACGAGCGGCAGCGGGAACTCGGCGCGGTGTTCCTCGAAGCGTCGGGCTGGGAGCGGCCGCACTGGTACGAGGCCAACGCCTCACTGCCCGAGGTCGCGGAGATCCCCGAACGCAACGAGTGGGCGTCCCGGTTCTGGTCCCCGATCGCCGGCGCCGAGGCCCTCGTCGCGCGCAAGCGGGTCGCGATGTTCGACATGACCGCGCTGAAGCGGCTGGAGGTCAGCGGCCCGGAGGCGCTGACGTTCCTGCAGACCATGACCACCAACCAGCTCGACCGCAAGCCGGGCGCGGTGGTCTACACGTTGCTGCTCAACGAGGACGGGGGAGTGCGCAGCGACCTGACCGTCGCCCGCCTCGGCGAGAACCGGTTCCAGGTCGGCGCGAACGGCCCGCTCGACCTCGACTGGCTGCGCAGGCGCATGCCTCCCAACGGCGGCGTGCACATCACCGACATCACCCCCGGCACGTGCTGCATCGGCCTGTGGGGACCTCTGGCCCGCGACCTCCTGCAACCGTTGACCCGCACCGACTTCTCCCACGAGGCGATGGGCTACTTCAAGGCCCAGGAAGCGTTCATCGGCGAGGTGCCGGTGACCGCGATGCGCCTGTCGTACGTCGGCGAGCTCGGCTGGGAGCTCTACACGACCGCCGACATGGGACGCAGGCTGTGGGACACGCTCTGGGAGGCCGGGCAGCGCCACGGTGTCATCGCCGCCGGCCGCAGCGCGTTCACCAGCATGCGGCTGGAGAAGGGCTACCGCTCGTGGGGCGCCGACGTCACCACCGAGCACGACCCGTTCGAGGCGGGGCTGGGCTTCGCGGTGCGGATGAACAAGGGCTACTTCCACGGCCGCAAGGCGTTGGAGGGTCGTTCCGAGGGAACCGTGAGCCGCAAGCTCGCCTGCCTGGTCATCGACGACGACTACCAGGTCGTGATGGGCTCGGAACCGGTGTTCGCGGGTGGGGTGCCGGTCGGGTACGTCACCAGTGCGGCTCGCGGGTACTCGATCGGCAAGAACATCGCGTACGCGTGGCTGCCTGCGGAGGTGGCCGTCGAGGGCGCGCCGGTCGAGATCGAGTACTTCGGCGACCGCGTCCAGGCCGTCGTGTCGTCCGAACCGCTGTTCGACCCCGAGATGAAGCGGATCCGCTCATGACCCAGACCGAACTGCCTTCCAGCCTCATCCGCACGTTGCCCGGCAACACCTACACCGACCCGGCGATCTTCGCGCTGGAACAGCAGAACATCTTCGAGCGGATGTGGTTCTGCGCGGTCCGCAGCGCCGATCTCCCGGACGCCGGCAACTTCCGCACCGTCCAGATCGGACGCGAGAGCGTGCTCGTGACCCGCTCCCGCGACGGCTCGCTGCGCGCGTTCCTCAACATCTGCCGGCACCGCGGCGCCAAGTTGTGCACCGAGGAGACCGGCACGGTCAAGCGCAACTTCCAGTGCCCGTACCACGCCTGGACCTACGGCCTGGACGGCAAGCTGGTCGCCGCGCCGAACCTCACGTCGATGCCGGACGTCGACCGCGTCGAGTACGGGCTCAAGACCGTGCACCTGCGGGAGTGGCTCGGCTACGCCTGGATCTCGCTGGCCGACGAGCCCGCGTCGTTCGAGGAGACCGTGCAGCAGGACGTGCGGGAACGCCTGGGCAACCTCGACGCGATCGGCAACTACCAGGTCAGCGAACTGGAGCTGGGCCGCCGGATCACCTACGACGTGAAGGCCAACTGGAAGCTCATCATCGAGAACTTCATGGAGTGCTACCACTGCGCGACCATCCACCCCGAGCTCACGGAGGTCCTGCCGGAGTTCGCGGACGGGTACGCCGCGCAGTACTACGTCGGGCACGGTGCGGTGTTCGGCGAGGAGATCAAGGGGTTCACGATCGACGGGAGCGAGGGCTTCGAGAACCTGTCCGGCGTCGCCTCCGACCAGGAACGCCGGTACTACGCGATCACCGTGCGGCCGCAGGTGTTCATCAACCTCGTGCCGGACCACGTGATCATCCACCGGATGTTCCCGATGGCCGCCGACCGCACGATCGTCGAGTGCGACTGGCTCTACGCCAAGGACGTCGTCGCGACCGGCAAGGACGTGTCGCGGTCCGTCGAGCTCTTCCACCGGGTCAACGAGCAGGACTTCGAGGCCTGCGAACGGTGTCAGCCCGCGATGTCGTCGCGGGCCTACGCGAACGGGGGTGTGCTGGTCCCCTCCGAGCACCACATCGGGGAGTTCCACCGCTGGGTTCAGGAAGTCACATCCACTACGAGGTGGTAGACACCATGCCCGAACCGAAGTTCTTACCCACCAAGAAAACACACACGGACCGCATCGTCTTCACCGTGTCCGCGGTCATCGCCGCCGCCTTCCTCGCCTGGGGAGTGCTCGGTACGGCGAGCCTCGGCAGCGTCTCGACCGCGGTGCTCGGCTGGGTCATCCGCAACACCGGCTGGGCGTTCCTGACGGCGGCGACCGGGTTCGTGATCTTCGCGCTGTGGCTGGCCTTCAGCCGCTACGGCCGGATCCCGCTCGGGCAGGACGACGAGCGGCCGGAGTTCCGGACGGTCTCGTGGGTCGCGATGATGTTCAGCGCGGGCATGGGCATCGGCCTGATGTTCTACGGCGTCGCGGAGCCGCTGTCGCACTTCGTGAAGCCGCCGCCCGGCACGGTCGAGGGCGGCTCGGACGCGGCGGTCGAGACCGCGATGGCGACGTCGCTGTTCCACTGGGCGATCCACCCGTGGTCGATCTACGCCGTCGTCGGTCTGGCGATCGCGTACGGGACTTTCCGCCGTGGCCGCAAGCAGCTGATCAGTGCCGCGTTCGCACCGCTGTTCGGTGACCGGGTGTCGGAGGGTCCGCTGGGCCGGGTGATCGACATCCTCGCGATCTTCGCGACGCTGTTCGGGTCGGCGGCCTCGCTGGGGCTCGGCGCGTTGCAGATCGGCAGCGGGCTGAAGGCGGGCGGGTTCGTCTCCGAGAACCCCGGTGCCGGCGTGCTGATCGGCATCATCGCGGTGCTGACCGCGGCGTTCGTGGCGTCGGCCGTGTCGGGTGTGGCCAAGGGGATCCAGTGGCTGTCGAACATCAACATGGTGCTGGCGACGGTGCTGGCGGTGTTCGTGTTCGTCGTCGGGCCGACGATCCTGATCCTCAACCTGGTGCCCGCGGCGATCGGTGACTACTTCCGCGAGATGGGCGAGATGGTCTCCCGCTCCGCCGCGTCCGGCGGGAGCGCCATGGAGGGCTGGCTGTCGTCGTGGACGATCTTCTACTGGGCCTGGTGGATCTCGTGGACGCCGTTCGTCGGCATGTTCATCGCGCGGATCAGCCGGGGCCGGACGATCCGGCAGTTCGTCAGCGGCGTGATCCTGGTGCCGTCCGCGGTGAGCCTGGTCTGGTTCACGATCATGGGTGGCACCGCGATCACGTTGCAGCGCGGCGGAACCGACCTGGCCGGCGCGGCGAACCCCGAGTCGCAGCTGTTCGGCGTGCTCGACCAGTTCCCGCTGGCGGCCGTCTCCGGTGTGGTCGTGATGGTGCTGGTGGCGATCTTCTTCGTGTCCGGCGCCGACGCCGCTTCGCTGGTGATGGGGTCGTTGTCGCAGCGCGGAGCCATCGAACCGCACCGGCGGCTGGTGGTCTTCTGGGGCGTGGCGACCGGTGGTGTCGCCGCGGTGATGCTGCTGGTCGGCGGCGGGGGAGCGACCGCGCTGACCGGGCTGCAGAACCTCACGATCATCGCCGCGGCACCGTTCGCGCTGGTGATGGTCGTGCTGTGCGTGGCGCTGGCGAAGGACCTGCGCAGCGACCCGATGGTGTTGTGGGAGAAGCATTGCGCCCACACCGTCGACCAGATCGCTAGATCAACGCCCGAATCGCCTGTTCGAAACCGATGACGTGCTGGGAGGCGAGTTCGCTCGCCTTCTTCGCGTCGCCCTCGACGATCGCGGTGAGGAGGGGCACGTGTTCGTCGACGTGACCGGCCATTCCGGACAGCCGCGGCAGGAAGACGCACCAGATCCGGGTGGCCAGGTTGTCGTAGGAGATCAGGGTGTCCTCGAGGAACGGGTTGTGCACGCACCCGTAGATCGCGCGGTGCACGCCGACGTCGGTGCGCAGGAGTTCCGTGTTGTCGCCCGTCGGCGCCGCCGTGTCGAGGCGCGAGCGCAGGTCGGTGAGCGCGGCCCTGTCCTGCGCCGTGGCGCGGTCGGCCGCGGCTGCCGCGGCCAGGGGTTCCAGGGTCCTGCGCACCTCGGAGATGTGCGAGAGGTCGGAGATGTTGACGTCGGTGGCGAACGTGCCGCGCCGCGGGAAGGCGACGACGAGCCGTTCCTGCTCCAGCCGCTTGAGGGCCTCGCGGATCGGGGTGCGGCCGACGCCGAGCTCGGTGCGCAGCCTGTCCTCGTTGATGGGCTCGCCCGGCTTGATCTCCAGCATCACCAGGCGATCCCGCAGGACCGCGTAGGCCTGCTCGGTGAGTGAGACGGAGGCGGGCTCGTCGTTGACCCGTGCGTTCATGTGACCTACCGTAACGCACAGACTGATATACCAGTAGTCGACCAGAAGACTCAGCTGGAGGCGTCGCGCATGACCAGCTCGGCTCAGCCGCCCGGAGCGCACCTGCCGGAGCACCCGGACTTCCTCTGGGACGACCCGGAACCGAAGTCCTCCTACGACGTCGTGGTCGTCGGCGGTGGAGGCCACGGCCTCGCGACCGCGTACTACCTCGCGAAGGTGCACGGCATCACGAACGTCGCGGTGCTGGAGAAGGGCTGGCTCGCGGGCGGCAACATGGCCCGCAACACCACGATCATCCGGTCGAACTACCTGTGGGACGAGAGCTCCGGCATCTACGAGCACTCGCTGAAGCTGTGGGAGGGCCTGGAGGAGGACCTCGGCTACCCGATCCTCTTCGACCAGCGCGGTGTGCTGAACCTGGCGCACAGCCTGCAGGACGTGCGCGACAGCGTCCGCCGGGTCAACGCCAACCGGCTCAACGGCATCGACGCGGAGTGGGTGGATCCCGCCGGCGTCAAGGAGATCTGCCCGATCGTCAACACCTCGCCGGACGTCCGCTACCCGGTGCTGGGTGCGACCTACCAGCCGCGCGCGGGCATCGCGAAGCACGACTACGTGGCGTGGGGCTACGCACGCGCCGCGCACGCGATGGGTGTCGACCTGATCCAGAACTGCGAGGTCACCGGGCTCGAGACCTCGGGCGGCCGGATCACCGCGGTCGAGACGTCACGCGGCCGCATCGCCGCCGGCAAGGTGGCGTTGTGCGCGGCCGGCCACAGCTCGGTGCTCGCGAAGATGGTCGGCCTGAGCCTTCCGCTCGCCT
The DNA here is from genome assembly GCF_003350445.1 of Lentzea flaviverrucosa. Taxonomy (NCBI): domain Bacteria; kingdom Bacillati; phylum Actinomycetota; class Actinomycetes; order Pseudonocardiales; family Pseudonocardiaceae; genus Lentzea; species Lentzea flaviverrucosa. Next base: position 379,528 of record NZ_QQAU01000009.1, on the reverse strand, counting down.
CGCACCCGTTGCAGGCCCTGGTCTCCGAGCTGCTCGAACCCGTCCACCCGACCGTCGTGATGTCGAACGCCGTGCACGTCTACGTCTCCCAGGCGCACAAGGGAGAACTGGTGATGGGCGCGGGCATCGACAGCTACAACGGTTACGGGCAAAGGGGTTCTTTCCACATCATCGAGCAGCAGATGTCGGCGGCGCTGGAGCTGTTCCCGGTCTTCGCGCGTGCCCACCTGCTGCGGACCTGGGCGGGCATCGTCGACGTCAGCCCCGACGCCTCGCCGATCGTCGGCCTGACGCCCGTCGGCGGCCTGTACCTGAACTGCGGCTGGGGGACCGGCGGCTTCAAGGCCACCCCCGGTGTCGGTGACTGCTTCGCGCACACCATCGCCCACGACAAGCCGCACCCGTTCAACGAGCCGTTCACCCTCGAGCGCTTCACCACGGGCGCTCTCGTCGACGAGCACGGCGCCGCCGCCGTGGCGCACTGAGGAGCCGACATGCAACTCATCCCGTGTCCGTGGTGCGGGCCGCGCGAGGAAGCGGAGTTCCACTACGGCGGCCAGGCCCACGTCGCCTACCCCGAGGACCCGTCGGCGCTGACCGACGAGGAATGGGCGCGGTACGTGTTCTTCCGGGAGAACCCGAGCGGCCCGTTCGCCGAGCGCTGGAGTCACAACGCCGGGTGCCGCCGGTGGTTCAACGCCGTCCGCGACACCCGCACCCACGACCTGCTGGCCGTCTACCGCGTGGGCGAGCCCATGCCCGAGGTGACCGCATGACCCTCCGCACCCCCACCGGTGGTTCGATCGACCGGAACACCCTGCTGCACTTCACCTTCGACGGGCGCCCGTACACCGGGCACCCCGGCGACACGCTCGCGTCGGCGTTGCTCGCTCATGGTGTGCACGAGATCGGCAGCAGCGTGAAGCTCGGCCGGCCGCGCGGCATCGTCGCGGCGGGGTCCGAGGACCCGACGTCGCTGGTGCAGGTCGAGGCGCCGTTCTCCGAACCGATGCTGCTGGCCACGACCATCGAGCTGTACGACGGCCTGGTGGCACGAGGGCTGGCGGGGCAGGGACGGCTGTCGCCCGAACAGGACCCGGCCCGGTACGACGCGAAGCACGAGCACTGCGACGTCCTGGTCGTCGGCGCCGGGCCCGCGGGCCTGGTGGCGGCCCTGACCGCCGCTCGCAGTGGTGCGCGGGTCGTACTGGTCGACGAGCAGAACCAGGCCGGTGGCGCGCTGCTGGGCGTGGACGAGTACCTGGACGACCGGCCGTCCGCGGAGTGGGTCGCGGACGTCGTGGCGGAGCTGAAGAGCACGCCGGGTGTGCTGGTGCTGGAGCGGACCACGGCGTTCGGCATGTACCAGGACGGGTTCGTGCTGGCGCTGCAGAAGCGCACCGACCACCTGGGGTTCGCGGCGCCCGTCTCGGTCGCCCGGCAACGGGTCTGGCGGATCAGGACCAGGCAGACCGTGCTCGCGACCGGCGCGCACGAACGTCCCGTGGCCTTCGCCGACAACGACCGGCCCGGGATCATGCTCGCCTCGTCGGCCCGCACGTTCCTGCACCGCTACGGCGTGCTGCCCGGTTCGCGGGCGGTCGTGTTCACCACCAACGACAGCGCGTACTGCGCGGCGATCGACCTCGCCGAGTCCGGTGTGGACATCGCGCTGATCGCCGACGCCCGTCCGGAGACCCCCGCACGGCTGGCGGCGGAGTGCGCGGCCCGGGGCATCGAGGTCCGCGCCGGGCACGTGGTCGTCGGGACCGAGGGCGACGGCCGGGTGAGCGGGGTGCGGATCACTCCGCTGGCCGTCACCTCGCCGGACGTCACCGTCGCGTGCGACACCGTCCTGGTGTCGGGCGGCTGGAACCCGGTGGTGAGCCTGTTCAGCCAGGCGCGCGGCAAGCTGCGCTACGACGCCGAACTCGGTGCTTTCGTGCCGGGCGAGGAGCTTCCCACCGTGCGGGTCGCCGGCTCCGCGACCGGCGAACTGGACCTCGGCGCGTGTGCACGGCAGGGACGGGACGCCGGTGCGCGAGCCGCGGCCGCCGCCGGGTACGCACCGGGTGGCCAGGTGCCGCTGCCGGTGTCGGACTCGCGTTGCACGGCCCGTTCCGGCCTGGTGCTGTGGCGGGTGCCGGGCAACGACGACGCGAGCTTCGTCGACCTGCAACGGGACTCGACCGTGGCGGACGTGCTGCGGGCGACGGGTGCGGGCCTGCGCTCGCTGGAGCACATCAAGCGCTACACGACCATCGGCACCGCGCACGACCAGGGCAAGACGTCCGGCATGATCGCCGCGGGCATCGTCGCGGAGGCGCTGGGGGTGGAGCTGGAGGACCAGCGGCCCACGACGTTCCGCCCGCCCTACACGTCGGTCTCCTTCGCTGCCTTGGCCGGACGGGACCGCGGTGAGCTGCACGACCCGGTGCGCGTCACGTCGATCCACCCGTGGCACGTGGCGCACGGGGCGTTGTTCGAGGACGTCGGCCAGTGGAAGCGGCCCTGGTACTACCCGCAGGAAGGCGAGGACCTGCACACGGCCGTGCTGCGCGAGTGCAAGGCCACGCGCGAGGGCGTCGGCATGATGGACGGCTCGACGCTCGGCAAGATCGACGTGCAGGGCCGCGACGCCGGCAAGTTCCTGGACATGCTCTACACGAACATGATGAGCACGCTGAAGGTCGGCAGGATCCGCTACGGCGTGATGTGCGGCGTCGACGGGATGGTGATCGACGACGGCACCGTGATCCGGATCGGCGAGGAGCGGTACCTCGTCACCACGACCACCGGCAACGCCGCCAAGATCCTCGACTGGATGGAGGAGTGGCTGCAGACGGAGTGGCCGCACCTCGACGTGCACTGCACCTCGGTCACCGAGCACTGGGCCACGATCCCGCTGGTGGGGCCGCGATCCCGGGACGTGCTGGCGGCAGTGGCTCCTTCACTGGACGTCTCGAACGAGGCGTTCGAGTTCATGACCTGGCGCGACACGGAGGTCGCCGGTGTGCCGGCGCGGGTGTGCCGGATCAGCTTCTCCGGTGAGCTGGCCTACGAGATCAACGTGACCGCGTGGTACGGCATCGCCGTCTGGGAGGCGTTGACGGCGGCGGGGGAGCAGTACGGGATCACGCCGTACGGCACCGAGACCATGCACGTGCTCCGCGCCGAGAAGGGCTACCCGATCATCGGGCAGGAGACCGACGCGACGGTCACGCCGCAGGACCTGGGCATGTCGTGGGCGGTGTCGAAGAAGAAGCCCGACTTCATCGGCAAACGCTCGTTCGCCCGTGCCGAGAACAACCGCTCGGACCGCAAGCAGCTCGTGGGGCTCCTGCCCGTCGACCCGGCCGTGTTGCTGCCGGAGGGGTCGCAGATCGTGGAGACCGACCGGCTGCCCGAACCGCCGGTCCGGATGCTCGGCCACGTCACCTCCAGCTACCCCAGTGCGGCACTCGGCCGCACGTTCGCGCTGGCGCTGGTGCGCTCCGGCCACGAACGCATCGGCGAGACGCTGTACGTGCCCGTCGAGGACTCGCTGGTGCCGGTCACCGTCACCGAATCCGTGCTGTACGACAAGGAAGGAGCCCGTCGTGACGGTTAGTCCGCTCGCCGCCTGGCACGACCGGCTGGCGGCACTCGCCCCGGTGCTGGACGTCGCCGAGGTGCCGTTCCGCTCGCAGCTCACCGTCCGCGTGTCCGACCCGGACGCCATCGCGGCGACGGGCTCGGCGCTCGGAGTCCCGTTTCCTTCCGCCGCTTGCACTTTCGCCTCCGGCACCGGACGATTCGGGGACGTCGAGGTGCTCTGGCTCGGACCGGACGAGTTCCTCGTCACGGCCTCGCCCGGCCTGCAGGTCACGATCGAGGAGGTGTCGCGTGGCGCGCTCGGGACTGCCGGAGGGTCCGTTGTGGACACTTCGGCTCAACGCACGACCGTGGTTCTTCAAGGGCCGCTCGCCCGGCAAGTGCTGGCTCACGGATGTTCCGTGGACCTGCACCCGGCTTCGGCTCCCGTCGGCACTTGCGTGCAAACACTCCTCGCCAGGACCGGAATCGTCCTGCAGGTGACCGGCGAGGACCGGTACAAGGTCCTGGTGCGCTCGTCGTTCGCCGAGTACTTCGCGGCGTGGCTCAGCGACGCGTGCGCCGAGTACCTGGCGGTGGCGTGATGGCCCAGTTCACGCTGACCCTGCACTGCCCGGAGCGGGCGGGCATCGTGCACGCCGTGACGTCGTTCCTGGTCGACCACGGCTGCGACATCGTCCAGCACCAGCAGTTCGACGACGACGTGCGCGGGAAGCTGTTCCTGCGCACCGCGTTCTCGTGCGACTCCTCCGGCGCCGACGACCTCGCGACGGAGTTCGCGAAGGTGGCGAGCCAGTTCGCGATGGAGTTCGACCTGTGGGACGACCGGCCGCCGCGCGTCCTCGTGATGGTCTCGAAGGCCGGCCACTGCCTGAACGACCTGCTCTTCCGCTGGCGCGCGGGCAGCCTCGGCGGGGAGATCGCCGCCGTCGTGTCCAACCACGAGGACCTGCGGCCCATGGCGGAGGCGGCGGGCCTCGACTTCGTGCACGTGCCGAACACCGCCGACACCAAGCACGCCGCCGAACAACGGCTGGTCGAGCTCGTCGAGGAGTACCAGATCGACCTGGTGGTGCTGGCCCGGTACATGCAGGTGCTGTCGAACGACCTGTGCTCGAAGCTCGCGGGTCGTGTGATCAACATCCACCACTCATTCCTGCCGGGCTTCAAGGGCGCCAAGCCCTACCACCAGGCCTACGACCGCGGCGTGAAGTACGTGGGCGCCACTGCCCACTACGTCACCCCGACCCTCGACGAAGGCCCGATCATCGAGCAGGAGGTCCTGCGCGTCGACCACTCCTACGACCCGCGCGCACTGACCGCCGCGGGCCGCGACGCCGAGGCCCTCGCCCTGTCGCGGGCCGTCCGCTGGCACTGCGAGCACCGCGTCCTGCTCAACGGCAACGGCACCGTCGTCTTCCGTTAGGGCTTGCGCGCCAGCAGTTGGGCCTGCAGGAACCGTTCGCCCTCGACCGGTTCCCGCACCAGCCGTCCGACCTCGGCGAAACCGGCCTTCCCCAGCAAATCCGCCAGGCTGGAGGGCGACCAGCGGTAGGCGAGCGTCACCTTGTGGTCGAACTCCCGCGGCTCGGGATCGTCACCCGCGTAGAACCCCAGCAGCAGATGGCCTCCCGGTGCCAGCACGCGGAAGAACTCGTCGAACACGGCCGGGAGCTCGTGCGGCGGCATGTGGATGAGCGAGTAGAACGCCAGAATGCCGCCGAGGGTGCCGTCTTCGAGGTCCAGCGCGGTCATCGTCCCCTGCTCGAACCTCAGTTCCGGATGCGCTTCGCGGGCGAGGGCGATCATGGCGGGGGAGAGGTCGAGGCCGGAGACGTCCAGCCCCAGCGAGTGCAGGTGCGCGGTCAGGTGGCCGGGGCCGCAGCCGAGGTCCGCCACCGGGCCTTCGGTGAGTTCGGCGAACGCGGCGAGCATCGCGCGTTCGAGAGGCCTGGTGTCGAGCATGTCGCTGAACAGTTCGGCGTACAGGGAGGCGACGGCGTCGTACGGGGTGGGCACGGCGAAAACCCTACAACGAATTAATGTGAGTCCATTGCTGTTGCCAGTGTTCGGCTGTTGCACCGTCGACGCAAACCTGTTCTCCTGCTTATAGTTCGGCCGTGATTTCCGTTCTGCGCGATCCGGTCTACCGGAATCTGTTCGGCGCCCAGGTGGTGGCGCTGACCGGAACGGGACTGGCGACCGTCGCGCTCGGTCTGCTGGCCTACGACCTGGCCGGACCCGATGCCGGGGCCGTGCTCGGCACCGCGCTGGCGATCAAGATGATCGCCTACGTCACCGTGGCGCCGGTCGCCACGGCGTTGCTCGGCGCGCTGCCTCGCCGGGCGGTGCTGGTGGCGCTGGACGTCGTCCGCGCCGGGGTCGCGGCGGTGCTGCCGTGGGTCGGCGAGGTGTGGCAGGTCTACGTGCTGATCTTCCTGCTGCAGGCCGGGTCCGCCGCGTTCACGCCGTTGTTCCAGGCGACCATCCCGGACGTCCTGCCCGGCGAACGGGACTACACCCGCGCGATCACGTTGTCGCGCACGGCCTACGACCTGGAGAGCCTCCTCAGCCCGGCGCTCGCCGCCGCGGCTCTGGCGCTGGTGAGCTTCCACGAGCTGTTCCTCGGCACCGCCCTCGGTTTCGCGGCGTCGGCCCTGCTCGTGCTGTCCGTGGTGCTGCCGCGCCCGAAACCGTTGCCGTGCAAGGGTAACTGGTACGACGCCACCACCCGTGGCATCCGCATCTACCTCGCCACCCCGCGGCTGCGCGGGCTTCTCGCCGTGCACCTGGCAGCGGCGGCCGCGGGCTCGATGGTGTTCGTGAACACCGTGGCGCACGTGCGGGACGGCCTCGGCCGCGATGCGTCCGACGTCGCCGTCGCACTGGCCGCCAACGGTCTGGGGTCGCTCGTCGCGGCACTCGCGCTGCCCAGGCTGCTCGACCGCTTCGCCGATCGCGTCGTGGTGTTGCGCGCGGCGGTCGTGCTGGTCGTGGTGCTGTTCGCGGGGACGGTGTTCGCCTGGCACTGGCAGACGCTGCTGGTGTTGTGGGCGTTGATCGGAGCCGGGTGCTCGCTGGCCCTCACGCCGGGCGCGCGCCTCCTGCGCCGTTCCGCCGATCCCGCGGACCGCCCGGCGTTGTTCGCCGCGGACTTCGCGCTGTCCCACGCGTGCTGGCTGCTCTGCTACCCGCTTGCGGGCTGGGTGGCGACGTCCGCTAGCACGGCCACGGCCTTCCTGGTTCTCGGCGCGGTGACCGCAGTGGCCGCGATGATCGCCGTGAACTTCTGGCCCACGCACGATCCGGAAGTGGTCGAGCACGAACATCGTGATGCCGAGGGCGTTGTGTGGAAACACGCCCACGAGTTCCGCATCAACGACGAACACGCGCGCTGGCCGCGCTGACTGAACAGTTAAACAATGCGCCTTCGAGGCAGGCCGGAATACCGTTTCCACACCCTGCCTTTGAAGGAGTTCCACTCATGCGAATGCGCAGCAAAATCATCGCTGCCGCGTGCGGATCGGTCCTGGCGCTCGGTGCGTTCACGGTCGTTCCGGGCGCGGCAGCCGCCGTCCAGCCGGACGTCGGCTCCCAGCAGCAGAACGAGGCACACCAGCGGTTCAAGGGCCTGTCGCAGGACCTGCGCGGCCGGCTCGCCGGCCACTGGTTCGACTCGGCTGCGGGCAAGCTCACCGTCGCCGTCCCGGACGAGCAAGCCGCACGCCAGGCACGTGCCGAGGGCATCAACGCCGTGGTGGTGCGACGCAGTGCCGCCGACTTGGAAAAGCTGCTCGGCGACGTCAAGAAGCTGATCGGCGACGGCGTGCCCGGCGTGTACAGCTGGGGTGTCGACGTGCGGGACAACCAGGTCGACGTCACGGTCAACACCACCCGCGAAACCGAAGCCACGGAACGGTTCCTGGAGAAGGCGCGCGCACTCGGCGACGGTGTCCACGTCTCGGAGACCAAGTCCCAGCAACGGCAGCAGGCCGGCACCGTGCAGGCCGGCAGCCCGTGGTGGCCGGGGTCGGAGACGTACTGCTCGGTCGGGTTCGCCGCGACGGACGCCAACGGCGGCAAGCACTTCCTCACCGCCGGGCACTGCACCAACGACGCCAACCAGGCCGCGTACGGGCAGTCCGGGCAGCAGAACAGGATCGGCACCTCGAACGTCGGCGGCTCGCGCAGCGTGAACGCCCGCGAGGGCGACATGGGCGTGGTCGCGGTGACCGAGGCCGGCTGGAACCTGTCCGCGGCGGTCAACACCTGGGGCCAGCCCGCGATCACGGTGACCGGCTCGGCCGAGGCGATGGTCGGCGACCGCGTCTGCCACTCGGGCAACACCTCGAAGTGGCAGTGCGGCGAGGTCAAGTACACGAACAAGGCCGTGGACTACGGCGGCGGCCTGGTGATCGAGGGGCTCACCTGGACGACCGCGTGCTCCAAGGGCGGCGACTCCGGCGGCGCGTGGCTGCTCGGCGACAAGGCGGTCGGCCTGCACGACGGCGGCCCGTCGCAGTGCGTGCAGAACCCGACCAACGACGCCGACCTGTCGATCTTCCAGCCGGTCAACGAGGCCCTGCGCAAGTGGAACCTGACCCTCGTCACCGGGGGCTCGGACGACACCGCCGCGCCCAGCGTCCCCGGCAACGCGCGCTCGACCGGCACCACCGCGTCGAGCGTCTCGCTGGCGTGGGACGCCTCGACGGACAACGTCGGCGTGACGGGCTACGACGTCTACAACGGCGGCACGCTCGCCACCACCGTCACCGGCACCACGGCGACCGTGAGCGGTCTCAAGGCGGACAACGACTACACGTTCACCATCAAGGCCAAGGACGCCGCCGGCAACGCATCGGCGGCCAGCGCGGCCGTCACCGCCCGCACCCAGCCGGGTACCGCGGACGAGGAACCGCCGACCGCGCCGGACAACCTCCGGTCGACCGGCGTCACGGCGTCGAGCGTCTCGCTGGCCTGGAACGCGTCGGCCGACAACGTCGGCGTGACGGGCTACGAGGTGCTCAACGGCAGCACGGTCGCCACGACGGTCACGGGCACCACCGCGACCGTGACCGGACTGAACGCCGACACCGCGTACACGTTCTCCATCCGTGCGGTGGACGCGGCCGGAAACCAGTCGAAGCAGTCGGCGGAGGTCAACGCGCGCACGTCGTCCGGCAACACCGGCGGCCGCACGTTCACCAACGACACGGACTACCCGATCCGCGACTTCCAGGTGGCCGTCAGCGCGGTGCGATCCACCGCCACCGGCCCCGCCAAGAACCCCGTCACGGTCAAGGTGGAGGCCACCCACACGTGCCTGGAAGACCTGAACGTCACGCTCGTCGCCCCGAGCGGCCGCGCGTACGCGCTGATGCGCACGCCCGGCGGCGGCTACAGCTGCCACCCGTTCCCGGCGGGCAAGACGTTCACCGTGGTCCCCGGTGCAGGGGAGACCGCGAGCGGCACCTGGACGCTGCGCATCGGGGACAACGGTCCCGGTGACACGGGCGTCCTGAGCAGCTGGTCGCTCACGGTCTGAGGAGGAGAGCGGACCTGGTGGGCGGTCAGCCGCTCACCAGGTCCACTCGAACCCGTAGCAACCGGGCCCGAACTTCAGGGCGACGCCCAGCACCGAGTTCCCCTCGTCCAGCCGGACGCCGAACGACTGCCGCCCACCGTCCGCGTCCCGCACGACCCGGCGGCAGGTGCGGGGCAAGGCCAGGGCGTCGAAGGTGACCTCGAGGACGTACTCGTGCACCGGCCGGCGGAACTTGCGGGAGTAGTTGGTGGCCGGCGGGTATGGCGCCTGGTTGACCAGCTCGTGCTCGGTGATCACGGTCTGACCCCGGCGCAACGGCGTCCGGAACATCAGCTCCGCCACGAGAAGTCCCTCGGAAGGCCGGGTCACGACGCGTCCGAGCCGGCAGTTGTGCAGCGGCCTGATCGACGGCAACGGCCGGTCGTGCTCGTCGAGGTGCAGGATCACCACCCACCGGTCCGGTCCGTCCTCCTCGGCCCGCAGCACCTGCCGCGACACGTAGGACCGTTCGCCGCGCTCCGGTCCGACCGTCACGCGGTCGTGCTGGCTGATCCGGGTCAGCCGCGAGTCCCAGCGCGTGTCGACCCCGCCGACAACGTCGTCTATCACCGACGGCACCGGCCAGAACGCGCTGATGGTGCTCTGACGCCGGCCTCCGCGCTGGGCGGGCCCCAGGAGCTCCGACAACGCACCGGGTTCGAGCGCCAGCACTTCTTCGAGATGACCGACGGCCGTGAGCGACGCACGGCGTTCTGGACGGCTGCGACCCGTCTGCCAGTAGCTCAGCGTCGCGAGGCTGACCGACACCCCGCGGCGGGCGAGGTGGTCGCGGATCCGTTCCAGGGACAGGCCGCGTGCCGCGACGGCCTCGCGCAGGGTGTCCGCGAAGCCGGGAGGCGTGTCTGGGGAGAGCGACATCGATGTCTCCTTCCTGCCGGGTTCTCGACGCTATCCCTCTGATGGCGCAACGGAAGCCGTGACTTAAAAGTGAAATCGGACATCGGCGGATCGACGCAGCTCAATCGTGACGACAACCATCCGAAAGGCCGGATGTCGGCCGTGACTTCGACGGCTACGGTCGCGTGACCCTGCATCCCTGCGAAGGAGCCCGACTGTGCGAAGAAGAAGATCTCTGCTCGCCACAGCACTGGTGTCGATGACCGTGGCAGCGCTGGCCGTCCCTGCATCGGCCGCACCCGCCGCGCTGGCCGGGTGCTCCGGCACCAACGACAGCGACGTGACGATCGGCGACAACACGACCGTCGAGTCGCCGATCGCCATCAGCGAGTGCGCCTCGGTCCCGTCGGCCACCGCCACGGTGCCGGTGAAGATCGTGCACACCTACGTCGGTGACCTCCAGGTCAGCCTGGTCGCCCCGGACGGCTCCGCCTACGTCCTGCACAACCGCTCCGGCGGTTCCGCGGACAACATCGACCAGACCTACACCGTCGACCTGTCGGGCGAGACCTCGAACGGCACGTGGAAGCTGCGGGTCAACGACAACGCGAACAACGACGTCGGCCGGATCGACACGTGGTCGCTGAACCTCGGCGGCTCGACCCCGGCGAACGACTTCTCCGTCGCCGTCTCGCCCGCCTCCGGTTCGGTGGCGGCGGGCTCCACGGCCTCGACGACCGTCCAGACCCAGACCACCGCGGGCCAGGCTCAGACCGTCGCGTTGACCGCGACCGGCCTGCCCTCCGGCGCCACCGCGTCGTTCAGCCCCTCGTCCGTCACGACGGGCACGAACTCCACGCTGTCGATCAGCACCACGGCGTCGATCTCGTCGGGCACCTACCCGATCACCGTGCGGGCCGCGGGCGGCTCGACCAAGACCGCGACCTACACGCTGACGGTCACCGGCGGCACCGGCCCGCAGATCCCGGACATCGACATCAACGCGGTCAAGGCGCACCTGACCGCGTTCGGCACGATCGCCTCGCAGAACGGCGGCAACCGGCGTTCGACCTCGGCCGGCTACCGCGCGTCGGTGACGTACGTGAAGGACAAGCTCACCGCGGCGGGCTACACCGTCACCGAGCAGCCCTGCACCTCGGGCTGCACCACCGGCGCCGGTCCGAACGTGATCGCGGAATGGCCCGGTGGCAACGCGAACAACGTCTACATGTTCGGTGCCCACCTCGACGGCGTGTCCGCGGGCGCCGGCATCAACGACAACGCCTCGGGCTCGTCGGCGTTGCTGGAGACCGCGCTCGTGCTCGCCCAGCGCAACCCGTCGATGCTGAACAAGGTCCGCTTCGGCTGGTGGACCGACGAGGAGCAGGGCCTCAACGGCTCGCGCTTCTACGTCTCGCAGCTCCCGTCCACCGAGCGCACGAAGATCAAGACCTACCACAACTTCGACATGGTGGGCTCGGTCAACGGCGGCTACTTCATCAACAACATCACCTCGGCGCAGTCCACGCACATGAAGGCGTACTGGGACTCCCTGGGTCTGCAGCCGGAGGAGAACACCGAGGGCCGCAACCGTTCCGACGACGCGTCCTTCACCAACGCGGGCATCCCGGCGTCCGGTTACGCCATGGGTGCGAGCGCCCGCAAGACCGCGGCGCAGGCGACGAAGTGGGGCGGCACCTCGGGCGGCGCGTTCGACCCCTGCTACCACGCGTCCTGCGACACCACCGCGAACATCAGCGACACGCACCTCAACCGCGCCGTCGACGGCATCGCCTACACCGTGTGGAAGTCGGCTGTCGGTACCGGTACGCCGGGCGCGGACTTCTCCGTGTCGGTGTCACCGGCGTCCGGTTCGGTGGCGGCGGGCTCGTCGGTCTCGGCCACGGTCGGCACCGCGACGGTCAGCGGCGACCCGCAGACCGTGCAGCTGTCCGCGTCCGGGCTTCCTTCCGGCGCAACGGCCTCGTTCAGCCCCGCGTCCGTCCAAACGGGATCGAGCTCGACGCTCACCATCAGCACCACGGCGTCCGTCGCGGCGGGCACCTACCCGGTGACGGTCACGGCTGCCGGTTCGGCCAGCCGCACGGCCACCTACTCGCTGACCGTCACGGGCGGCGGTGGCGGCAGTTGCTCCGGCACCAACCCCAACGACGTCGCCATCCCGGACGCGGGTGCGGCGGTCAACAGCGACGTCGTGATCTCCGGGTGTTCCTCCACTCCGTCCGCCGCTTCGGTGGTGACGGTGCGGATCGTGCACCCGTACGTCGGTGACCTGACGGTGGCCCTGATCGCACCGGACGGCACGTCGTACACGCTGCACAACCGCTCCGGCGGTTCCGCGGACGACATCGACCGCACCTTCACGGCCAACGTGTCGGGCGAGACCGCGAACGGCACGTGGAAGCTCCGCGTCCAGGACCTCGGGCCGTCCGATGTCGGCAGGATCGACACGTGGGGCGTCAACCTGGCCCCGTAGGTCCGCCGGCTTCGGGAAGTGGCCTCTTGGTTTATACCTGCACTGGGTATTCTGAGAGGCCACTTGTTCGGCGAACATCGTCACCGTGACCACACGCGACACCATCACCCGCACCATCGCCGAACTGGATGGCGGGGACACCGCCCTGGCGTTCGACGTGATGCGCGAACTCCGCCCGCACCTCACCGACGCCGGCGAGTTCGCCGAGCTCGTCCGTGCCCAGCGGCGGGAGGGCTACCGGCTCGTCGTCGCCTACGACGAGACGGACCGTCTCGTCTCGTTGGCCGGATTCCGGCACATGACCAACCTCTACGCCGGGCCGCACCTCTACATCGACGACCTGAGCACGCTGCCGTCCGCTCGCGGTCGGGGCCACGCGGGCGCCCTGCTGCGGTGGGTCGACGAGGAAGCCCGCCGCCTGGGCTGCGCGGGCGTGCACCTCGACTCCGGGACGCCGAGGCACGACGCGCACCGCCTCTACCTGGCGTCGGGCTTCGTGATCCCCGCGTTCCACTTCGCCAAGAGCCTCTGAAACGGCGCTGCCCCCACGCCGTGCAGGGCGACGCTGCCCAGCACGCAGACCACGGTGATCGTCAGGATCGTGTCGGCGGCGTCGCCCTCCGGCAGCCGGTTGAAGGCCAGCAGGCCGAACACGATCGTGGTCGTGCCGCGCGGCCCCAGCGCCCCGACGAGCAGGCGTTCGCGCCGGGGCATCCGCGAGCCGGTGAGGGCGAGGAACACGGGCCCGAGGCGGACCACGGTGAGCACGGCCGCGCAGAAGAGCAGGACCTGCCACGAGACGCCCAGGTAGAACGTGAGCACCGCCGCGATGCCGACCACGAACCACATGGTCATCGTCAGCAGCCCGGTGACGTCCTCGAGCAGGTGCAGGTCGGTGTTCAGCGCGTCCGTGCGCGCCTCGGCCCGGCCGGTGTGGACCCGGCGGGCTTTGAGCAGCCGGTGCACGTACCGGAAGGCGATGCCGCAGACGAACGAGGCGACGAAGCCGTTGCCGTCGATCGCGACCGTCGCGGTGAAGGTGAGCAGCGGCGCCAGCAGCACGGCGACGCGCGCGGACTGGTCGCTCACCCAGCCCGCCTGGTGGGCCCGGTCCATCAGCCAGCCCAGCAGAGCGCCGATCACCACACCGACGACCAGGGCCTTCACCGCGAACGGCAGCACCGTGCCCAGCGCCTCCAGCGGCGTGCGTTCCTGGGTGTGGTCCCCGGCCAGGATCAGCGCGAACAGGAACAGCGGCGACACGATGCCGTCGTTGTAGCCGCTCTCGACGTTCAGCGTGCCGCGCACCCGCACCGACAGCCCCGGATCGCGCACCAGCCGTTCCGCCGGGGCGAAGTCGGTCGGCACCGTCACGCACGCGACCAGCAGCAGCACCGCCCACGGCAGGGCGGGGAACAGCAGCCAGCCCAGCAGCGCGGCCACCGCGATGCTCACCGGCATGGCCACGAGCAGCACCCGCGCCACGAGGCCGGGATAGGCGCCCCACAGCCGGCCCGCGCGGACCTCCGTGGCGTCGACGAACAGCAGCACCGCGAGGATGATCTCGGCCGCGTGCTGCACCGACTCGGTGTTGAGGCCCTCCGCGATGGCGTTCGGTTCGAACAGGCCGACCGCGACCCCGGCCAGCACCATCACGAGCGGCGCGCCGAGGTTCCAGCGGTCCAGCCGGTTCGCCGCCAGCGATCTGACGACCATGGCGAACGCGGCGGCGAGCAACAGCGAGTTCATGCCCCCATCTTGACCTGTGTGTCCTAAGAGGACATCCGCAGGCGGGTCGTCGATCATTCCTGTTCCGGCGATTCACCTAAACCGGAGCGCCTCGCCGTACGTACACCCAGACAGGAGCGGATCTCAATCCGGTAACGAGAGGGCGCCACATGGGCAAGCACCACGACGACAACCGCCGGGTCAAGGTGATCGCGGGCGCCATCGGACTCGTCGCCGTGGCGATCACCGCCTCGACGTTCACCGCGAGCCAGGCGGCACCGGAGGTGCGCACGGCCCCCGCGCAGGCCACCGAGACGTTGCGGGAGAAGGCTTCCGCGCCGGGCACCGCGTGGGCCGTCAACCCGTCGACGAACGAGGTCCTCGTCACCGCCGACAGCACCGTGACCGGCGCCAAGTGGGACAACCTGGTGTCCACGGTGAAGGGCATGGGCGCCGGGGTGAGGCTGCAACGCACCGCGGGCACGTTCAGGCTGTTCGCCGAGGGCGGCGACGGGATCTTCGCCGGCGGCAGCCGCTGTTCGCTCGGCTTCAACGTCGTCACGGACGACGGCCGTCCCGGCATCCTCACCGCAGGCCACTGCACGGCCGCGGGCAGGCAGTTCTCCCTCACACCGGGTGGTCGCGCCGCAGCCACCGTCGCGCGCTCGACGTTCCCGGGCAACGGCGACTTCGCCCTGCTCACCTACAACAACCGCAACACCGACGCGCCCAGCGAGGTCGACACCGGCAACGGCCGCAAGGTGCGGATCCAGCGCGCCGCCGAGGCCCGGGTCGGCACGCAGGTCCAGCGCATGGGCAGCACGACAGGACTGCGCGCCGGTCGTGTCACCGGTCTCAACGCCACCGTGAACTACCCGGAGGGACGCGTCACCGGTCTCATCCAGACGACCGTGTGCGCGGAGGGCGGCGACAGCGGCGGCCCGCTCTTCACCGTCAACGGCAACGCGATCGGCCTGACCTCGGGCGGCAGTGGCGACTGCCGCAGCGGCGGCGTGACGTTCTTCCAGCCCGTCACCCGTGCGCTCGCCGCGGTGGGCGCACGCATCCCCTGACTCAGGCGGCGTCCCGCCTGCTCACGGGACGCAACCTGATCCGGCGCCGCACGCGCTGGCGTCCGGCCCGGTCCACCGTGCCGGACGTGTCGCGTGCGGCGTCACCATCGTTGTGCGCCAACGGTCACGACGTCACTGGTCCGGTGTCACCGGGACACCGCCTGCGCGAAGGTGAACACGTGATCAGGGTCGTACTCGGCCGCGACGTCCTGCAGCCGGGCGAGGTTGCCGCCGTAGTACGCCTGCGCCCACCGCGGCATCTGCGGGTCGATGTAGTTGACGTACCCGGCGTCGCCGACCAGCGCGCCGAGCCCGTCGCGGATCGTCGCCAGCGTGCCGCGCGCCTGTTCGGCGGCCTCGGGCGGCGTCTTGAGGTAGATCTGCACGTTCGCGAGAGCCTTGCGGTGCGGGAACGCGGTCGCGTCCGGCGCGGCGTCGGCCACCGCGCCGCGGAGCCCGTCGAACATCAGGTACGTCTCCTCCGACTGGCCCGCCAGCAGGTCCACGGCCTTCGCGGGGTCGCTGATCGGCTCACCCACGACGCGCGACGACGCCACGGCCGACTCGCGGGTGATCGGGCCACCCGCGAAGTACTGCGTGGCCTCCGCGTAGGTCTGGGCCTGGACGAACCGCTGCGCCGGCGCCGGGAGCTGGTTCACCAGCGAGGTGAGCGCACCGGTGGGGCCGACGAAGCACCCTCCGATCCGGCAGCTCGGCTGGGCGCCGCCGCGCACCACGACGTTCGACCAGAGTTCGTTCGGTGCCTTCGCGATCCACGCCTGCCACGCGCCGAGCGCGTCCGCCGCGGCACCGGCCGGGTACGACAGCGAGAACACGGTGACGTCCGGCGCGGGCACCGTGGAGAACACGAACTCGGTGACGATCCCGAAGTTGCCGCCACCGCCGCCGCGCAACGCCCAGAACAGGTCGGGCTCCTGCTGCGCCGACGTCGTGACCAGTTCTCCGGAGGCCGTGACCACCGTCGCCGACACCAGGTGGTCGCACGTCAGCCCGTACTTGCGGGAGAGAACGCCGATGCCGCCACCGAGCGTCAGGCCCGCGATCCCGACGGACGGGCACGTGCCGGTCGGCAGGCACCGCCCGGACGCGACCAGCGTCCTCGACACGTCACCGAGGGCGGCGCCGGACCCGATCCGCACCTGGTCACCGGGCAACACCTCGATGCCGGCCATGCCGCGCAGGTCGACCTGCAGGCCGCCGGGCGGCGACGAGTACCCGGCGTAGCTGTGACCTCCGCTGCGGGCGGCGACGGCCGCACGTCCGCGAACCGCCTCGACGCAGGCCTGCACGTCCGCCGCCGAGGTGACCTTGGCGACGGCGGCGGGTTTCCGGGCGTCCCACACGGGGTTGAAGCCCTGGTAGGCGAACCCGTCGTCGCCCGCCAGCACGAGTCTGCCGGACAGCCGGGAGCGCAGGGCGGTCCAGTCGGGCGGTCCACTCGGAACGGACGAACTGGACGGTGGCGGAACGGGCGAAGTGGGGGAGGAGGTGCAGGCCGCGAGTGCGGCACCGGCACCGGCGAGGCCCGCGACCTTCAGAAACCTGCGTCGATCCACCTGATCATGGTGGCACGCCATGATCAGCCCGGCGACTTCACACGGTCAGCACGACCCGGCCGTGAGCGGTGCGGTCCCACGCGTCGGTGACGCCGTCCAGCGGCACCACCTCGTGGTCGACGGTGAGCACGCCATCGGCCGCGTGCCGGGCGATCACGGCGATGGCGTCGGCCCGCTGCCGCCCGGTCAGCTCGTTGTTGGTGTAGCCGGACAACCGCAACGACCTGCTGCGCAACGTGGCCGACGTGATCGGGGACGTCTCGCCGGCTGATCCGCCTAGGTTCACCCACCGGCCACCTGGCCGCAACGCCTGGGCGGCCGCGGCGGCGGGAGCGCCGAACAGCGGGTCGATCAGCAGGTCGGCGCCCTGGGCGGCGCCGGCCACGTCCTCCAGCGCCACCACGACGTCCGCTCCCGCCCGCACCGCGCGTGCACGGGCTTCCGCCGAACGCGCCGCGGCCACCACGCGTCCGGCACCGGCGAGCCGGGCGAGCTGGATCGCGGCCTGACCGACGGCGCCACAACCGAGCACGACCACGGTCTCGCCCGGTGCCAGGCTGCTCAACGCCATGTGCGCGGCGACGGCGGACAACCCGAGCGCCGCCATCACGACCGGGTCGACGTCCGGCAGGAACACCAGGTCCTCCTCCCGCGCCACCGCCTTCGCGGCCATGCTCCCGTCGCCGGGTGCCATTCCGGCACTGGTGGGAAACCACACCGTCCGCCCGCCGACGGTCCCGACCCCCTGCACCCCGGGCACGTAGGGCGTCGCGGGCACGCCGAAGTAGGACGTGCCGCTGGCGCACAGGCGGTCCAGAGGCGTGATGGGCGCGGCGAGGACGTCCACGACGACCTCGCCGAAGGGCTCGTCCCGGTCAACGAGCGACGGAGGCTGACCGGGACGAACGACTACTGCGGCGCGCACGGTTGCAACACGAAGTCGAACTCGGCGAGCACCCACGGCACCGCGGACGTGCCGCCGTCCGGCGTCGGACCGGGCTCGCGCGGCTGGAACCTGACCACGAGCTCCTGCTTGGTGCCGAACACGACGTCGCTGTCGAGGTACTCCGCGCCCTCCTCGAACAGGTGCGTGATCAGCGGTTCGTACCCCTCGGCGGTGAGCAGGAAGTGCACGTGCGCCGGCCGGAAGTGGCTGATCTCGGTCTGCTCGATCAACGCGCCGACCGGCCCGTCCATCGGGATCGCGTACCCCTTCGGCGTGATCGTGCGGACGCAGTAGGTGCCGTCCGCCTCGGCCCGGTACTTCGCGCGCAGCCGTGCCTCGTCCACTTCGAGCTGCGCCTCGTACGCGCCCTCGGCGTCGGCCTGCCACACGTCCAGCACGGCCCCGGACACCGCCGCACCGTCCAGCGATCGCACGGTTCCGGTGAGGTAGAGCGGAGTTCCGTCGACGTCGTCGGACATGTCACCGCCGAACCCGAGCTCGGGGGAGCCGTCGACGTGGAACGGCCCGAGCACGGTCGCCGGTGTCGCGCCCGCGTCGAAGCGGTGGTTCATCTGCACGACCAGCATGCTCAGGCCGAGCACGTCCGACGCGAGGATGAACTCCTCGCGCTTGGAGTCGCTGATCTGCCCGGTCGCGGTGAGCCACTGAACCGCGGTCATCCACTCGGCCTCGGTGAGCCGCACCTCGCGGGCGAACCCGTGCAGGTGCCGGATGAGCGCGGTCATGAGCTGCGCGGTCCGCGGGTCCTTCGCGGTGGCCCAGCGCTGCTCCGCGAGCGCGGTGATGTTGTCCTCGGTGACGAGCTGCATTGCTCACTCCTCGACAGGCGCGACAGACCTGGTATTCGTGTCGACGGAAAGGAAGATCTGGTTGGCGACGGGGTTGCGCAGCTCCTCGGCGAGCTGCCCGATGAGGCCGGCGGTGCGGGCGAGCAACGCGAAGCCGCGCAACAACTCCAGCGGCAGGCCGAGGTCGGCGAGCACCGCGCCGCACGTGCCGGCACCGTTGAGCGGCAACGTCTTGCCGAGCACCTGCGGGTGAACGCGCCCGATCGCGGCGAACAGCGAGAGGTGCGGCCCGACCAGGCCTTCCTCCTCGGCGATCTCGAACAGGCGTGGCGTGCGGGGGTCGCCGTTCTTGTGCACGTGGTGCCCGAGCCCGGGAATGCGGGCCTTCCCCTGCGCCCGAACGGTTTCCAGCGCGAGGGCGTCCCAGTCCTCCCGGGGCGCGTGAGCGCTGACCACGGAGTTGAGGAATCGGCCGGCGTCCTCGGTGACGCCGAGGAACCGCGAACCGCCGCCGAGCAGCCCCGCCGCCAGTGCGCCCTGCACGGAGTCGGGGGCCGACAGGAAGGTCAGGCGGCTGACGATGGCGGTCGGTGTGAACCCGTGGTCGGCGAGGGCGGCCAGCACCGCCTCGAACAGCCGCGTCTCGCCGGGGCTCGGCCTGCGCTGGGTGGCGAGCCAGAACGCCAGCTCACCGAACCCGACGGTGCCCATCACGTCACGGGCGAGGTCCTGCCCCAGCAACGTGATCGTGTCGGGCGTGGACGCGCCGAGCGCCGTTTCATAGACCGTCACGGTCCTCCTCCAGCCACGTGCGCAGCTCCTCGCCGTGCTCGTCCAGTTCGGGCGGCGGCAGCCGGTAGACCGCCGGTGTCTCCGAGAAGCGGATCGGGTGCCGGGTGGTCGGCACGTCCCCGACGACCACGACGGGGTCGAGCCCGAACCGTTCGGCCATGGCGAACCCGCCGTCGATCGTGTTGATCGGCCCGCAGGGCACCCCGGCGGCGACGAGCAGGTCGAACCACTCGACGGCGCCACGGGCCCGCAGCCGTTCCACCAGGATCGGCCGCAGCTCCTCGCGGTGGCGCGTGCGGTCGGCGTTGCGGGCGAACCGCGGGTCGTCCGGCACCTCGGACAACTCCAGGACCTCGCACAGGCGCCGGAACTGGCCGTCGTTGGCCGCCGCGACGATCAGGTCGTTGTCGGCGGTCGGCAGCGGCTCGTAGGGGAACACGCTGGGGTGCGCGTTGCCCATGCGGAACGGCACGACGTCCCCCGCCACGAACGCGGAGCTGTGGTTCACCAGTCCCGTCAGCGCGGACGACAGCAGGTTCACCTCGACGAGCTGGCCCTGCCCGGTCTGGTCGCGGTGGCGCAGCGCGGCGAGGACGCCGATCACGGCGTGGTTGCCCGCCATCACGTCGAACACCGAGATGCCCGCGCGGTACGGCGGCCCGTCCGGGTCTCCGGTCAGGCTCATCAGCCCGGAGATCGCCTGCACCATCAGGTCGTAACCGGGGACGTGCCTGCCCTCCCCGGAACCGAAACCCGTGATCGACGCGTAGATGACGCGCGGGTTCGACGCGCTGACCGAGGCGTGGTCGAGCCCGTACTTGGCCAGGCCGCCGGGCTTGAAGTTCTCGATCACCACGTCGGCGCGCCGGGCGAGCTCCCGTCCCAGCGCGGCGTCGTCCTCGGAGCGCAGGTCGAGGGCGATCGACCGCTTGCCCCGGTTGACGCCCAGGTAGTAGGTGGAGACGTCGTCGCGGACGGGCGGCGTCCACGTGCGCGTCTCGTCGCCGGCCGGTCCCTCGACCTTGACGACCGAGGCGCCCATGTCGGCCAGCAGCATGGTCGCGTACGGGCCCGCCAGCACGCGCGAGAAGTCGGCTACGAGCAGGCCTTCGAGTGGACCGCCCATCAGACGGACGTCCGGGTGTCGCCGCGGTACTCGGTGTAGGTGTAGGGGTTGTCCAGCACCTTGGACT
Organism: Lentzea flaviverrucosa; assembly: GCF_003350445.1. Lineage (NCBI taxonomy): Bacteria > Bacillati > Actinomycetota > Actinomycetes > Pseudonocardiales > Pseudonocardiaceae > Lentzea > Lentzea flaviverrucosa. The sequence goes on along the minus strand of NZ_QQAU01000009.1, from coordinate 358,877 downwards.
CCGGGACATCGGGGTTCATGCCCTTCGCCCACGCCTCCTCGCCGAGCTGCGCCCGCAGGTGGTCGACGGTGCCCGACACCTGGGCGCGGATGGAGTCGAGGTCGACGCCGACGAGCCTGTGGTCGCGCTTCACGATCCGGCCGTCGACGATCACCGTGTCCACATCGGACCGTTGCGCCTGGAACGCCACGTGCCCGTACGGGTTGAGGATCGGGAACATCGCGGGGGAGTTCTCGTTGCGCAGCAACACGATGTCGGCCTTCTTGCCGACCTCCAGGCTGCCGAGGTCCGCGTCGCGTCCCAACGCCCGAGCACCGCCCATCGTCGCCCACTGCACGACCTGCTCGGCCCGCAGCGACGAGTGCGTGACGGTGTCGTTGTTGCCGTGCGCGGCCATGTGTTCGCGCGATCGGTCGGCGCCCAACGTCGTTCGCATCGCCGAGAACAGGTCGCCGCTCCACCACACCGAGGTGTCCATCGACAGCGACACCGGGATGCCGTGCTCGCGGATCGCCCAGGTGGGCGGGTAGCCCTGGCCCGCGCTCTGCTCGCTCTCGGTCGACACGGAGATCGAGCCGCCGGTCGCCGCGATGCGGTGGTACGAGTCGGCGGACAACGTCGCCGCGTGCACGTAGATCGACTGCGGCGTCATGAAGCCGTTGTCGTACATCAGTCTGATGCCGTCGTCGTTGGTCGCGCCCCACACACCGGCGTGCGTGGTGACGGGGACGCCGAGCTCCCGGGCGACCTCGAAGGCGGCCTTCTCGGGGAACGACGGGTCGCCCGTGACGTCGAACGCGAGCTGGAAGCCCAGCATGTCGTCGCCGGTGATGCGGCGGGAGACGAAGTCGCGGAACTCCGGGGTGGCGGTCCAGGCGGCGGGGCTGTCCTGGATGTTGCCGTAGGCCAGCACGAACCGCCCGGGCACCGCCTGCAACGCGTCGACGGCGGCGTCGGCGTGCTCGGTGGTCTGCAGGCCGTGCGACCAGTCGACGGTCGTGGTGACCCCGGCGTCGAGCGCCTCGGCGGCGCCCAGGAGGTTGCCCGCGTGGATGTCCTGCGGCCGGAAGACCTTGCCCCACTCCAGGTAGTACCAGACGAAGTACTGCGTGAGCGTCCAGTCCGCGCCGTAGCCGCGCATCGCGGTCTGCCACATGTGCCGGTGCGTGTCGATCATGCCCGGCATGACGATGCCGTTCGTGGCGTCGACCTCGACGGTCCCCTCCGGCACCTCCAGCCTCGGCCCGATCGCGGCGATGCGGTCGCCGGCGACGAGGACGTCGTGGTCGACGAGCGGCTGGCGGCCGTCCATGGTCAGGACAGTGCCGTTTCTCAGGACGACGGAACTCATCGGGAACTCCCTTGACCGTCTGACGGACAGGTGTCCGTTGAATCGTCAACCGTCGACGGCCGCTGGTCAACCCCTCAGGACGCGACGACCTCGTGCGGCACCGTGCCGAGCCGCGCGAAGTCGGCGCTGATCTCGCCCGCGACCTGCAGCAGGAGCGGCAGGTGGTGCTCGACCATGTGCTCGACCGACGTCTCGGACGCGTGGCAGTTGACGTTGATCCCGGCCACGACCCTGCCGCTCCCGTCGCGCAACGGCGCCGCGACCGACCGGATGCCCAGCGCGAGCTGCTCGTCGGTCAGCGCCCACCCGCGCGCCCGGACGTCGCGCAGCTCGGCGTCGCGCTCGGCCACGTCCGGCTGCCAGCGCGAGATCAGGCCGGACCGGGTCGGCTGCGCCAGCACGGCCTCCAGCTCGTCCGGCGCGAGGGCGGCGAGCTGCACCTTTCCCAGCGAGGTCGGCAGTGCCGGGAACCGCGTGCCGATCTGCACGGACAGCGTGACGATCTTCGGCACGGCGACCCTCGCGACGTAGATGATGTCCGGCCCGTCGAGCTGCGCGATCGACACGGACTCGTTGGTGCGGGCGCACAGCCGTTCCATGTGCGGTCGGGCCACGTCCCACAGGCCCATCGACCGCACGTACGCGACGCCGAGGTCGAGCACCCGCGGCGTGAGCGCGAAGCCGGCCTCGCTCTGCCGCACGTACCCGAGTTCGGCGAGCGTGAGCAGGATGCGGCGCGTGGTCGGCCGTGCGAGCCCGGTGGCCGACGCGACCTCGCTGAGCGTCATCACCGGGCGCAACGGCCGGAACGCGCGGATCACGTCCAGGCCGCGGGCGAGCGCCTCGATGAAGTCGGGGCCGGTGTCAGGGCGAGCAGGCATGTGCTCACGATATCGGACACTTGTCCGTTAAGCAGTGAGGTGTTTGCCGAGGTACCGGCCCGTCAGGCTGCCCGGTGCCGAGACGACCTCCTGCGGACTTCCCGCGGCGACGATCGTGCCGCCCGCCGCTCCGCCGCCGGGTCCCATGTCGACCACGTGGTCGGCGTTGGCGATCAGGTCGAGGTCGTGCTCGATGACGACGACGGTCGCGCCCCTGTCCGTGAGGCGCCCGATCACCGACAGCAGCGTGCGGACGTCGAGCGGGTGCAGGCCGACGCTGGGCTCGTCCAGCACGAACAGCGCGTTCGCCTGGTCGCGGTCCAGTTCGGAGGCGAGCTTCAGCCGCTGCGCCTCGCCGCCGGACAACGCGGTGGTGGCCTCGCCCAGGGTGAGGTAGCCCAGGCCCAGGTCGATCAACGCCTGCAGGCGGGTGCGGACCCGGCGCATGTCCCGCACGTGCTCGACGGCCTGCCGCACGGTCAGCGCGAGCAGCCCGGGCAGGGTGATCCCGTCCTCGGTGCGGCGGAACGCGCTCGCGGCGGGGGAGTAGCGGGTGCCGCCGCAGTCCGGGCAGGCGATGTCGACGTCCGGCAGGAACTGCACGTCGAGCGAGATCTCGCCGGTGCCCTCGCAGCGCGGGCACCGCAACGACCCGGTGTTGTAGGAGAAGTCGCTCGCGGTCAGGCCTTCCGCGCCGGCCGCGTAGGCGCGCCGGAGGTCGTCCAGGACACCGCTGTAGGTGGCGACGGTGGAGCGGACGTTGACGCCGATCGGGGTCGCGTCGACCACGTTCACCCGCGTGATCGATCCGGCGTCGACCTCCTCGACCCAGGCGGGCAGCCTCGTGCCGGAGTTCTTGGCCTCCAGCGCGGGCACGAGGCTCTCGAGGACCAGCGTGGTCTTCCCCGAGCCGGACACGCCGGTGACGGCGGTGAGGCGCCCCTGCGGAAGGTCCAGGTCCAAGGCGTGGACCGTGTGCAACGGACGGGTGGCGAGGTGGATGCGGCCGTGCTCGAACATCTCGTCGTCACCGGCCCGAGGCCGCACGACGACCGGTTCGCGGCCGACGAGGAAGCCGCCCAGCAACGAGTCCGGGTCCTCCGCGAGCGCGGTGACGTCGCCGGTGGCGAGAACGCGCCCGCCCTCCGCTCCGGAACCGGGCCCGATCTCGATCAGCCAGTCGGCCTCGCGCAGCACCTGGACGTCGTGGTCGACGAGCACCACGGAGTTGCCGTCCCGCAACAGGTCCCGCACCACGCCGAGCAGTCCGTCCACGTTGGACGGGTGCAGGCCGATGGACGGCTCGTCCAGCACGTAGAGCACGCCGGTCGTCTCGTTGCGCACCGCCCGCGCGAGCTGCACGCGCTGCCGCTCGCCGGTGGACAACGTCGAGGACGCCCGATCGAGGCTCAGGTACCCGAGGCCGAGCTCGACCAGCCGCCGCGCGGTCCCCAGCAGCTGACCGGTGATGCTCTGGGCCATCGCGAGCATGTCCGGCGGCAGGGACCGCACGACGAGCGGAACCCAGGCGACCAGGTCGTCCAGCGTCTTGGCGGTGGCCTCGGCGAGGTCGATCCCGCCGACCTGAGGGGCGAGCGCCTGCGGGCTCAGCCGGGTGCCGTGGCAGGTGGGACAGGTCTGGGTGGTGATGAACCTGGTGACGCGGTTCAGGCCGCGTTCGGTGGTGGCGTTGTCCATCGCCTCCTGGACGGCCAGCCGCGCGTTGCGGTAGGTGAAGTTCAGGTCGAACACCCGGCCGGCCTTGGACGGCACGCGGATCTGGCGCTTCTCCGCGGGACCGTGCAGGACGATCTCGCGTTCCTCGTCGGTGAGGTCGGCGTACGGCACGTCGGTACGCACACCGAACTCCCCGACGACCTCGGGCATGACGGCGAGCCCGAACAGCGACCACGGCGCGACCGCCCCGCCGGCGATCGTGAGCGAGGGATCGGGGACCAGCCGGTCCTCGTCGATCTCCCGCACCACACCGGTCCCGGTGCAGTGCGGGCACGCGCCGTCGGAGTTGAACGCCAGCGACTCCGCGCCCGGCGGGGTGAACGTGACGTCGCAGACGGGGCAGGTCAGGTCGAGCTCCTGCGCCACGGCGATCGTGGGTTCCTGCCGGTGGCCGTTCGGGCAGCGGTGTGAGGCGAGCCGGGAGAACAGCAGGCGCAGCACGTTGAGCAGCTCGGTGGAGGTGCCGAACGTGCTGCGCACCCCCGGCACGCCCGGCCGTTGCCGCAGGGCGAGCGCGGCCGGGACGTGCCGGACGGTGTCGACGGCCGCCCGCGGTGCCTGGGACATCCGGCGGCGGGTGTACGTCGACAGCGCCTCGACGTAGCGCCGCGACCCTTCCGCGTAGAGCACGCCCATCGCGAGCGACGACTTGCCCGATCCGGACACGCCCGCGATGGCGACGAGCTTGCGCAGCGGCACCGTGACGTCGACGTCCTGGAGGTTGTGCACCCGCGCGCCGCGCACCTCGATGGCCCAAGGCTGTTCCTGCATCCACCGAACTTACGGGCCGGCGACCGTTTCCTCGCGGCGGGAACGCAGGCTCGTCACGGTGACGACGCCCAGCGTCACCACGATGACGGCCAGCGAGACCGGGGTCGGGATCGTCGGCACGGCCGGCCACACGCCGTGCGCCCAGTGCAGCACCAGCTTCACCCCGATGAACGCCAGGATGACCGCGAGGCCGTGGTTGAGGTGCACGAGCTTGGTGAGCAACGACTGCAGCACGAAGTACAGCGCGCGCAGGCCGAGCAACGCGAACGCGTTGGTGGTGAACACCAGGTACGGGTCCTCGGTGATGCCGTACACCGCCGGCACCGAGTCGATCGCGAACACGACGTCGGTCGCGAAGATCGCCACCACCACGATCGCGAGCGGGGTGAGGGCCCTGCGCCCGTTCTCGCGGACGGTCATCCTGGTGCCGCGGTAGTCGTCGGTGACCGGCATCAGCCTGCGCAGCAGCCGCACCGACCGCATCTTCGAGGTGTCCTTGGCCTCGGGGTGACCGGCGAGCGCCGTCTGCAGGATCTTCACCGCCGAGACGAGCAGCACGAGCCCGAACACGAGGAACGCCCAGGTCCCGGCTGACAGCATCGCGGCGCCGGCCGCGATGAAGATGCCGCGCAGCACCAACGCGCCGACGATGCCGTAGAGCAGCACGCGTTGCTGGATCTCCGCCGGCACGCTGAAGGCGGCGAGCAGCAGCATGAAGACGAACAGGTTGTCCACCGAGAGGGACTTCTCCACCACGAACCCGGTGACGAACTCCAGCGACTGACCGCTGCCGAACTCGAACCACAGCCAGAGCCCGAACACCAGCGGCAGCGCCAGGTAGAAGACGGACCAGCCCGCGGCCTCCTTGACGGACACCTCGTGCGGGCGGCGGGTCACCAGGAAGTCGACCACCAGCAGGACCAGCAACGCCGCGATGCTCACGAACCACAGACCGGGCGATGCCACGGAGTGCACGGGCACAAAGCCTCCTCGAACACGATCGTTCGAGGTCTCCTTCACCCGGTGCGGGTGGCCTCCCGAGGACACCTCGGGGTGTCCGTACTGACCGGGCAGGCGCTTGGGAAGTACTCCCCTCGCGGGTCAGCATAGGTAAAGGGTTGGTAATGCTCAAGTAAGTCGGTCGTGTGGGTTGCATCTCAAGCCGCTTGAGGTCCGATAGTGGCCTCATGAACGACATCAGGCTGTACGCGATCGGAGAGGTGGCGCGCCGGACGGGGCTGAGCGTCAGCGCGATCCGGTTCTACTCCGACGAGGGGATCGTGGCCCCCGCCGAGGTCACCGCGGCGGGGCACCGGCTCTACGACGTCCACGCGATCGCCCGGCTGGAGTTCGTCAGCACGCTGCGCGAGCTGGACGCGGGCCTGGACGACATCCGGCGCCTGCTGGAGGGACGGGTGACGCTGTCCGACCTCGCGACCGCGCACCTGTCCCGCCTGGACGACCAGGCCCGTCGCATCCGCTCCAGGAAGGCCGTGCTGCGGACGATCGCCCGGCAGCACACCGAGGCCGAGCAGGTGATCCTCATGCACAAGCTGGTGGGAATGTCCGACGGGGAGCGCGATCGGCTGTTCGACGACTTCTGGAACGAGATCAGCGAGGGCCTCGAGGTCAGCCCCGAGTTCCTCGGGCTCATGCGCAACGGCCGTCTGGTCCTGCCGGACGAGCCGTCCACCGAGCAGCTGGAGGCGTGGATCGAGCTGGCGAACCTCCTGCAGGACGCGGACTTCCGCCGTGAGGTGAAGAAGGCGTTGCGGGAGACCTTCTCCGGGCCGGCCGCCGCGATGATGACGTCGGCGGAGATGGTGGGCGCGTTCGAACGGGGAGGCGCGATCTTCGTGCGGGCGCAGGAGGCGCAGCAGGCCGGTGAGCCGGCGGACTCGCCGCGGGGGCGCGAGATCGCCGGTCTCTACGCGGCTCACCTGGGGGAGATCACCGAGACCCCGGACAGTCCTGAGTACCGGGAGAAGCTGGCGGCCGATGTGATGGACATCGAGCGGTTGCACCTGGAGTCGATCGAGGAGGCCGCCACGTCCACCGATCCGTACATCCGGTACCAGTCGCTGGTGGCGATCATCGACGGGACCGCCCAGGAGGCCGCCGAGTTCATGCCGTTCGCCTGGCTGTCCGCGGCGCTGAACGCCAGCGTGTCCCCCGAGCGAGCTACACACGAATGTCCACCGCACGGGGACGTTCCGGACGCGCGAAATCCCTAACGTTCCGGCCATGCGATTTCTGAAGCAGTTCCTCTTGGTCGCGGCCGTCTCGTTCGTGGGTGCCGCCGGCGTGCAGGCGTTGGGCTGGAACGCGCCGCTCACGCTCGTCGCCGGTGTCGTCGCGGCCGCGCTGGCACTGGCCACGTACGCCTGGGTGGTGCGCAGGACCGAACGCCGCGAGCCCGCCGAGGTCTCGCTGAAGATCGCCGCCGGCGCTCTCGGCCGCGGTGTCCTCGTCGGACTCGCCATGTTCGGGGCGGTGATCCTGAACATCACCTTCCTCGGCGGTTACGAGGTGCGCGGCTGGGGCTCGGTGCCCGGCATGATCGCGATCCTCGGGTTCATGGTCGCCGTCGCGGTGACCGAGGAGCTGATGTACCGCGGCGTCGTGTTCCGCATCGTCGAGGAGCACCTCGGCACGTGGCTCGCCCTGGTCCTGAGTGGACTGGTGTTCGGCTTCGCTCACATCTTCAACCAGAACGCCACGGTGTGGAGCTCGCTCGCCATCGCGATCGAGGCGGGGCTCATGCTCGGCGCCGCGTACGTGGCCACGCGCAACCTGTGGGTGCCGATCGGCGTGCACTTCGCCTGGAACTTCGCGCAGGGCGGCATCTTCAGCACCAGCGTCTCCGGTCAGGACGCGCCGCAGGGGCTGCTGGACGGCGTCACGTCCGGCCCCGCGCTCGTCACCGGCGGGGCGTTCGGGCCGGAGGCGAGCGTGTACTCGGTGCTGGCCGGCCTGGTCGTCACGGCGGCGTTCCTGTGGCTGGCCAAGCGCCGCGGCAACATCATGCCGCGCCGGGGCCGTACCGCGCCGGCCGCTACTCTCGCCGCGTGATCAGCCTTCAGCGGTGGCGCGCCTGGGACGTCCGCGTCCAGGACGCGCCACTGGCGTTGCTGCTCGCGCTGGCATCGCTGGTGCCCGCGTTGCACGACAAGGGAACGCAGCTCGGCGGACTGCCGAACCGGCCGTTCGACGCCCTCGCGATCGCGGTGATCGCGTTGGAGTGCCTGCCGCTGGTCTTCCGCCGGAAGTGGCCGCTGGTCTGCCTCGCGGTGGTGTCGGTCGCGTTCGCCGCCGACCAGCTGCGCGGCTACCACACCGTCGCCGGCACGGCCCTGTCGATCGCGTTGATCAGCGCCGGGCTGCACCTGTCGCACCACCGGCGCGGCACCGTGATCGCGCTCTCCGCCGGGTACGCCGGGCTGGCCGTCGCGCTGGAACTGAACGGGGCCACGGAAGGCGTGGCCGGGTTCGTCACGTTCTACCTGGCAGTGGCCGCCCTGTGGGCGATCGGCGCGTGGCTGCGGCTCTCGCGCAGTGCCGAGGAGGAACGCCGCCGGCACGTCGCCGCGGCGAGCCGTGTCGCGGAACGGACGTTGATCGCCCGCGAGCTCCACGACGTGGTGACCCACCACGTGACGGCGATGGTGGTGCAGGCGGAGGCCGCGCGGTACCTGACCGCCGCCCCCGACCGGCTGGACCAGACGTTGCAGGCGATCACCGACACCGGCCGGCGGTCGCTGACCGACCTGCGGCACCTGCTCGACCTGCTGAACCCCGACCACAGCACGGAAGCGCTCGGGGACCTGCGCACGCTCGTCGAGCAGACCCGGCTGGCCGGGCAGCCCGTGGAGTTCGCGGAGGAGGGCGAGGCGACGCGGGACGCGGGCAGCGCCGAGGCCGTCGCGTACCGGGTCGTGCAGGAGGCGCTGACGAACGCGTTGAAGTACGCGCACGGCAACCCGACGAACGTGCACGTGCGTTACGGCGAAAGGGAAATCACCGTGGAGGTCGGTACCGAGGGCGCGAGGTCGTCCACGGCGGTCGGAGGCAGCGGCCGCGGCCTGGCCGGGCTGCGCGAACGCGTCGACGTGCTGGGCGGCGAGTTCTCGGCGGGTCAGCGCGACGGCGGTTTCGTGGTCAGGGCGCGCATCCCCGCGGGGAACCCGGCGTGACCGCACCGGTCCGCGTGCTGGTGTGCGACGACCAGGCGCTCATCCGCACCGGGTTCGCCACGATCATCGACGCCCAGCCGGACCTCGAGGTCGTGGGGGAGTGCGGGGACGGGCGCGCCGCGGTCGACCTGGCCGGCAGGCTGCGCCCGGACGTCGTCGTGATGGACGTCCGGATGCCCGTGCTCGACGGCATCGGCGCGACCAGGCTGCTGGCGGGCGCCGGTGTCCCCGACCCGGTCAAGGTCCTCGTGGTCACGACGTTCAACCTCGACGAGTACGTCTACGAGGCGCTGCGGGCCGGTGCGAGCGGGTTCCTGCTCAAGGACGCGCCACCGGCCCAGCTGCTGCAGGGCATCCGGACCGTGGCGAGCGGTGCCGCCCTGCTCGCGCCGGAGGTGACCCGGCAGCTCGTCGGCAGGTACGCGGCGCGCATCCGGCCGGCCGAGGAGGTCCCGCAGACCCAGCTGGCGCCGCGGGAACTCGAAGTCCTCCGGCTGATCGCCGAGGGCCTGTCGAACAGCGAGATCGCCGCGGCCCTGGTCATCAGCCAGGAGACGGTGAAGACGTACGTGTCGCGCATCTTGACCAAACTCGACCTGCGCGACCGGGTGCAGGCCGTCGTCTACGCCTATCGCCGGGGCCTCGTGACGTAGCGTCTCACCTGGTGATCACAAGACGTGACTTGGTCGTCACCAGGCGATAGGACCGGGGGATGAGAACTCGGAACCTCGCGATCGTGTCGACCGTCCTGGCCGTGGGCGCGCTGCTGACACCGTCGGCGGTGGCGGACCGGCCCGTCTGGTTCACCTCGTGGGCGCAGTCGCAGCAGAACCTCGCCCCCGTCACGCTGCACGACCAGTCGATGCGCATGATCACGCACCTCAGCCAGGGCGGCAGCGCGGTCCGCGTCCGGGTGCAGAACACGTTCGGCAGGCAGCCGCTGACGATCGACCGGACCACTGTCGCGCTGAGCGCGGGAGGCGCGGCCGTGGAGAGCACGCGCGACCTGACGTTCGGAGGCCGCCGCACCGTGACGATCCCCGCGGGCGGCGAGGTGTGGAGCGACCGCACGTCGCTGAACACCAAGCCGGACACCGATCTCGCGGTCAGCATGCACGTCGCGGGGGAGGTCGTGCCCGGCCGGCACGACTCCGCGTTTCGCGACAACTACCTGACCCCGCCCGGCTCTGGCGACCACACCGCCGGCCAGGGTGACGCGTACACGCAGACGGTCCAGTCGACCTACGTGGTCAGCGCGGTCGACGTGTTCAACCCGCGGCTGAAGGGGACGGTCGTGCCGTTCGGCAGCTCGGTCGTCGACGGCGTGGGCAGCACTGTGTGCGGCCCCGGCTGCACCGAGCTCGGTACCAACAAGCGGTGGGCCGACGTGCTGGCCCGCCGCATCGTCGCCTCGTCCGGACCTCAGCTCGCCGTCGCCAACGCCGGCATCAGCGGCACCACCAGTTCCGTCTGCCCGAACACCCCGGCGCCGTTCGTCGGCCTGGATGCGTTGGCACGGCTGGAAAGGGATGTTCTGGCGCTGCACGGCGTCACCGATGTCATCTACTACTACGGCACGAACGACCTCGCGAACGGGTGCACCGCCGCCGACATCGTCACCAGCTACCGTGCGGTGTTCCAGCGGCTGCGCGAGGCCGGGATCGCCGTGCACGTCACGCCGATCACGCCCCGGCCCGGTTACAGCGACCAGAACAACGTGGACCGCCACGCCGTCAACGACTTCGTGAAGCGCGGTGGCGACTGCTCGGACGCCTGCGCCTCGGTGCAGGACTTCGACCAGGTGCTGGAGGACCCGATCAGGCCGAACAGCGTCAACGCCCAGTACGACGTCGGTGACGGCGTGCACGTGAACATCAAGGCACAGCGGGCGATCGCCGACTACGTCGCGCTGGAGACCATCGGCTAACGACGGCCGCCGCGCGCGCTGTACGCGGCGATCCCGCCCACGAACAGCACTCCCGCCGTCCAGCGGGTCACCACGTCGTCCGGGGCGCCGAGCGGCCACGTGACGACGCGGCCGAGCACCGAATCGGCAGGCGGCATGATCGCCGCCACCGCCCACCACAGCACCGGGGCGGTGGCGGCGAGCCGGGCTCCGGCCACCGCCGCCGTGAGACCGGCCAGACCGATCATGCCCGCGGTGTCGCGCACGACGAACGCGGCGACGAACGGTTCGTAGCCGAGTTCTTGCACCAACAGCACCGAGATCGCGGCCACCACCGCAGCGAGCAGGAGGTGCCCGAGGCGCCACCACGGCCACGGCACGGCGGTGGACCTGTCCAGTTCCGGGTCCTGGCCCGCGAGACCGGCCGTCGTCACCAGCACGGCGGCCAGCGTCGTCAGCGACGCGCTGAGCGGCGTCCACGGCGAGTGCAGCGCCGACCACGCGATCAGCACCACGACGGGCAGGACCACCAGCGCCGCAGGGACTCCACGAGACTGCGCGTACAACGCGAGCGGCCTCATCGGCTTGCCTTCAGCACGTCCAGCACGCGTTCGGAGTCCTCGCACGCCAGCAACATCTGCCGCGCCTGTACGACCCGGTTCAGCTGCTCCTGCGCGGGCTGGCCGCGGAACTGCCGCCACGCCTCGTCGACGTCGCCCCGCAGCCGGCTGTTGTTCCACATGAGGGGTTCGGAGGCCAGTTCGGCCAGTTCCCCGTTGAAGTACCCGGCGGTCACGTAGCGGACGACGCCCCCGCTGGTGTCGAAGGTGTTCGGGCCGGCACAACCGGCGATGCCCGCACCGGCCAGCAGTTCCAGCCGCAGCTGGTCACCCGTCATGCTCAGCGGCCTGGGAAAGCCCTGCGACTGCACGTAGACGATGCGGCGATCGCGTTGGGGGGCGGTCAGGTGAGCCATCGCCGACGTGTCCTCCCGGACCTCGGAAGGCGCGTCGGGCAGCACCGAGAGCTTGGCCAGGACGTCACGGCCGACCGGGGCGACGACGGGGAGGCTGACGGCGTGCACCTGGCTCAGGCACACCTCGCCGTCGCAGACCAGCTTCCCCGCGATCGAGTCCGTCACCAGCACCTCGGAGTACTTGACCGGCATGATCGACAGGGCGAGCACGACCGCCAGACCGGCCGGCACGAGAGAGGCCAGGCGGCCGAGGTGGGTTCGTGCGACGAGGAGGAGGAACGCCGTCACGCCCAGGCCGGTGAACCACACGATCTGACCCAGGTCCACCGCCGTCGACGTCGTGACGAGGTCCGAATCCGGCGGGTCGAGAACGGGCGTGAGCAGTGCCAGCCGGGAGATCTCGTCACCGGGCGACTGGACTTCGAGCGCCCGGCCCGCGCTGGTCGCGACCATGAACGTGGCCACCAGCGCCACCGGCACGGTCAGCGGGTGCGGCAGGAACCGGCCCACCGCCAGTCCCAGGAGGACACTCGACGCGAGGGCGAGCACCGCGGTCACCATGAGCGGCACGAACCCGATCGAGACGAAGCCTCCGCCGAACGCGACCGTGGCCACCAGTCCCGCGCACAGCAGCGCGCCCGCCACCGCGACGACACCCGCCACCGCCGAGGCGAGCGTGCCGAGCCTGACCCAGCCGGGCCGGGAGGTGGCGGTGAACAGTTCGGTCACCCTCGCGCGGCTGTCCCGCATTCCCTGCAGGACGGCCAATCCGACCACGAGCGCCCACACGTAGGCCAGCGGCAGCCGGAGTTCGAGCACCGCCGACGTCGAGTTGGCCGTCCACCTCGAGCTCGCGGACGTGATCAGCAGCAGCATTCCCGTGCCGGACACCAGCACGAGCAGCCCGGCCCAGAGCGCGGTCGAGCGCCGCAGTTCGATGCGCAGCCCGGTCACCAGGCACCGCCGGTGGACTTCGCGCTGATCAGTGCCGTGTAGCCGCGCTCGATCGGGCTGTCACCGACGTGCGACGCCGTGCCGGCGGTGGCGAGATCGGCCGGACTCCCCTGGAAGACGAGGGACCCCTCGTTGACGAGCACCACGTCCGTGCAGGCCGCGGCGACGTCCTCGACCAGGTGGGTCGAGATCAGCACGCAGGCCTCCCGGCCCAGTTCGGCGACGAGTTCGCGGAACCGCAGCCGTTGCGCGGGGTCCAGGCCGACCGTCGGTTCGTCCAGCAGCAGGAGCTCGGGTTCGTTGACGATCGCCTGCGCGATGCCGACGCGGCGGACCATGCCGCCGGACAACGACTTCATGCGGTCCTCGGCCCGGTCGGACAGCCCGACCCGTTCGAGTGCCTCCCGCACGGCCTTGGGGATGAGCGCCGGTGGCATCTCCTTCAGCCACGCCAGGTACTCGACGAACTCCCGCACCTTGAAACGCTTGTAGTAGCCGAAGTGCTGCGGCAGGTAGCCGAGCCTGCGCCGGACGGGCCTCAGCTTGCCGCCGGCCGGTGTGCCGAGCAACGACAACGTCCCCGAGGTGGGGGACTGCACCGTCGCCAGCGTGCGGATCAGCGTGGTCTTGCCGGCTCCGTTCGGGCCGAGCAGCCCGTGCACGCCGCGGCCGAGCCCGAGGCTGAGCCCGTTCACCGCGTCGCGGCCCTTGCGCCCGCCCACGCGCACCACCAGGTTGTCGGCTTGGATCGCCTGCATCCGTTCTCCCTCAAGTGTTTCCGCTCTTGACGGGCTAGACGGCGGCGGGGCTCGCGAGGTTCTCGGAATGCTGTGACGCCGGTCACCAGTAGCCGGGCCGGTCGGGGATGTCGAGCAGGGCGCTGTAGCCGCGTTCGAGCGGACTGTCGCCCGCGTGCCGTTCGGTGCCCCGGGCCGCGAGCTGGTCCGGGGTGCCCTGGAAGACGAGTTTTCCTTGGGACAGCAGCACTACGTCCGTGCACGCGGCAGCGACGTCCTCCACCAGGTGCGTCGAGACCACCACGCACGCGTCGGTGCCGAGTTCGGTGAGCAGCTCGCGGAACCTGAGGCGCTGGGCGGGGTCGAGACCGGCGGTCGGTTCGTCGAGCAGGACGATCTCGGGGTCGTTCACGATCGCCTGCGCGATGCCCACCCGCCGGATCATGCCGCCGGACAACGTCTTCATCCTGTCGTCGGCCCGGTCGGCGAGTCCGACCCTCTCGATGGCGCGCTGCACGGCCGCCGGGACGTCACGCATCTCCTTGAGCCACGCCACGTACGCCACGAACTCCCGCACGGTGAACCGCCGGTAGTGCCCGAACTCCTGCGGCAGGTACCCGATCCGGCGCCGGAGGTGGCGGAGGTTCACGCCCCCCAGGAGTGATAGCTCGCCCGAGTGCGGTTTCAACACGGTCGCGAGCGTGCGGATCAGCGTCGTCTTGCCGGCCCCGTTGGGCCCGAGCAACCCGTGCACGCCACGCCCCATGGCGAGCGTGACGCCGTCGACGGCCATCCGCCGCCCGGCCCTGGCCCGCAGGTCGCGGGTCTCGATCTCCCAGGCGTAAGTGGTGGGCGCGGTCATCGGTTCGCCTCCAGACGCGTGAACGCCATCCTCCGCACGACGAGCACCACCAGGCTGGCACCCAGCAGCACGATCCACACGGGCGTCGCGCCCGGACCGAGCGCGACGGCCGTACGGCTGAACGCGATCGTCGGCGCCACGATCGCCACCGCCCACGCCACGATCAACACGATCGCGGCGCGTGTGACTCCGATCAACGTTCCCAGTGCAAGCGTGCCCACCGTGAACGCCAGACACGGCAACAGCCACCGCGCGAACCCGGCGCCGGTCAGCAAACTGGCCACCGCCAGCCCCGGCACCACCACGGCCAGCACCGCCGCGGTGCGGCGAAAGACCAGAGGCAGTCCCGCACGAGGCGTGGCGGCCGTCAGCTCCCACGCGGGGTCCAGCGAACGCCCCCAGGACGCGGCGACACCGAGGACCGGCAGGACAGGCGCGACCAGCAGGACCAGCGACACCCGGTCGCCCACCGCGAACCCGGTCCGGTCGAGCGCAATGGCGGCGGCGATGACCAGCAGGATCATCGCGAGCCACGGCCCCGCGGCAGGCGAGACCCACCCGTGCACCCGACGCCAGGCCCGCGCGCGCGGCATCTGCGGGGTGCGGTCGAGGAGCGGCGAGAGGCCGGCCCACACCGCCTCGGCGATCGGCTCGGGCGCGAGCCTGGCGCGGCAGGGGGCGCAGGTTTCGAGATGCGACTCGACGGCCCACAGCTCGTCGGCGGGGATGTCCTCGTTGCCGCCGGAGTAGCGGTGCAGGAGGTGGTCGCTGGGGTGGTGAGCGGTCATGGTCGCGCCTCCTGCGTCGCGTGGTGCGGGTGCTCGGGCGGGCCGGGCCGGTGGTCTGGGGTTCGGCAGGGCTGATGGGTGGCCGCGCTGCCGTGGGGCGTACCTGGTTGCCGAGTGGCGGTGCCGTTGGCCGGCGTGGCGCGGTGCGTCGTCATGTCAGGGCCTCCCTCATCGCGATCCGGGCCCGGCGGGCGCGCGTCTTGACGGTGCCCTCCGGCACCCCGAGCAGCACCGACGTCTCCCGCACCGACAGCCCGTCGAGCACCATCGCCTGCAACACCTGCCGCAACTCGGGCGCCAGGCGGCGCAGCGCGTCCCCCACCTCGTCCCCGACCACCCCGTCGAGCACCTCCTCGTCGGCAGCGGCGGCGGGAACAGGCGCGGCCGCGGCGGGTGGCGTGGCGTGGTGGGCCCGGCGGCGGAACGCGTCGATCAGCCTGCGAGCGGCAATGGTCCACAGCCACCCCACGGCCGTACCGCCCGCCGCCGCACCGGCGAACGCGTCCGCGGCCCGCCACACGGCCAGGTAGGTCTCCTGCAGCACCTCGGCGACGATCTGCTCGTCCGAACAACGCCTGCGCAGCCGCACGGTCAACCACGGCGAGGTGCGGCGGTACAGCTCCTCGAACGCGCGGCGGTCACCTCGTGCGACCCGGCGCACGAGCTGCTCCTCGTCGAGGCCTGCCTCACCCCGGATGGCTCTCACACTCCGCAAGACGTCGAGATCGTGGCTCAGGTTCTCGTCCCGCTGTGGCGTGCGCCACTCCGGCGCGCCGGGTAACGGCGGCTGACGTGGTCGGCGATGCAGGCGGTATGCCTATGACAGACCTGTCGACGTTGAGCCTGCCGGAGTGGGCTCGCGGCGCGGCGGTCGTGGAGAGCCCCGTCCTGATCAAGCCTGAGTGGTGGCGCGACGAGATCAGCGCGCGCCATCTTCCCGGCACACCGCCGGTCGAAGACCGGATCACCAGGGCCGGCGTCCGGGCACCGGCCGACGACGTGTTCACCCTGCTGTGGCGGACCCTGGCCTGGGGGTCTGGCAGGTATCTGCGGCTCAACGCTCAACGGCTCACCAGCATCGCTGCGGACGTACCGCGCTGCGAGAAACTGCTGACCGAAGCCGCCGACCGGGCCCGCAGCGACCCCGGCGCCGCGTTCGCGCTGTTCAGGCCTGGTGTCCGCAACGAAATCCGGTACCTCGGCCCGTCGTTCTTCACGAAGTTCCTGTACTTCGCCGGTGGGGGAGCACCGGACCACCCGTGCCTGATCCTCGACCGCCGCGTGGCGACCGTGCTGCGCGAACGGTGCGGCTGGACCTCGCTGCACCGCAAAGGCCCTTGGCCTGCGGAAACCTACGAGCGCTACTGCGGCCTTCTGGCGAGATGGGGCCGCGAGAACCACTGCACTCCCGACGAGATCGAACTCACGCTGTTCAATATCTTCAGTGTTGACCAAAACTAATCCGTCAAAGGCAGACCCACCGCCAGCGTCAACTCCAAAACCCGCTGCGGAGACCCGAGATCCGGAAAGAGGTCCCGCAACTGCCCCATCCGGTACCGGACGGTCTGCGGGTGCACGAAGAGGGCAGCGGCCACCTCCTCGCGCCGGCCGTGGTGCAGCAACCAGGCGCGCAGCGTCTCTTCGAGGCGCCGGGCCGTTGTGGCCGGCAACGCCAGCAGGGGGGCCAGTGCGCGGGCACGCAGGTCGGCGTAGGCGTCGGGGTCCGCGCTCAGCACGAGGGAGGCGAGGTGCTCCTCGGTGTCGCGGATGTCGGGGGAGAGGGAGCGCGCGCGTACGGCTCGTTCGTAGGAGGCGGAGGCACGCATCCATGGGCGCGCTGGTCCTACGACGGCGCTGCGGTGGTTGAGCTGTCGTAGCAGGTGGGCGCGGTCTGCGTCGGGCACGAACAGCACGCCGGTCGTGTCCGGCAGGTCGTCCAGGACGAGGGTGCCGGGGTCGAGCGAGCGGTAGGCGGGGCGGGCCTGGAACGCGGGGAGCAGGACCACCGTCAGCGTGGTCGGGGGTTGCCAGGCTGCGCGTCCGGCGGAGGTCAGCAGGACCTCGGCGCTTGCGCCGGCCAGCAGGTCCCGGGCCAGTTGTTCGAGGTGGCGTTCGTGGGCGAGGCCTCGGGCGGCCAGTTCGTCGGCGTGGCCCGCGGCGCTCGCGGCGGACAGCTCGTCGATGTAGGCGAAGGTCAGTTCGGCGAACTTCGCCACCTCCGCGGCGGGCAGACCCGCTGGTACGGCGCCTGCGGCCAGACCTCGCCAGGCCACGCGGGCGCCGACCCGGTACGCGCTGAGCAGCGCGTCCATGGAGCGGCCGTCGCGGACTTCGCCGCGGCCGAGTTCGTAGGCCGCCTCGCTGGCGTCGCCGCCCCCGCCCGTGCCGCTCGCGAGGTCCAAGTACAGTCCGAGCGCCGTGCGAACGGCACGGCGGATGGTGCCACCCATGCGCCCGGAAAGTGCGTTGGCATAGCTCGGCACCTCGGTGATGATGGCGCGGACCACTTCGTCGGCGGTCGGCCTCAGGACCGCCCGCAACGCGGTCACGGTCTTCTCATCGAGGGCCAGTTCGGTGGCCCTCCTCATTGCGTGAGTCACGATTTGTTCCCTGCGAACAATCCAGCCCGGCAGATTCACGTCCTGCGGACAGGACTTTACGCCCTGAGGCGCATCAAGCTGGAGTCATGACGAGTGCCGCCCTTCGCAGCAGGGCGTGGAAACTGCTTGAGCTGGTCACGACGCCGCTGCTGCCGTCCGACTACCTCGACCTGGTGAGCCCCCTCCGCGCCGGTGCTGACCTGCGCGGCCGCATCGAGGCCGTGCACCGCGAGACAGACGATGCCGCGACGATCGTGATCAAGCCCGGCAAGGGCTGGCGCGGTCACGTCGCCGGTCAGTACGTCCGGATCGGCGTCGACGTCGACGGTGTGCGCATGTGGCGCGCGTACTCGGTGACGTCGCCGACGAACCGCGCGGACGGCCGCATCACGATCACCGTGAAGGCCATCCCCGACGGCAAGGTCAGCAACCACCTGGTCCGCAGGACGAAGCCGGGCACGGTCATCCAGCTCGACCAGGCCACCGGTGAGTTCGTCCTGCCCGCCACCAAGCCCGCCAAGGTGCTCTACCTGACGGCCGGCAGCGGCATCACGCCCGCGATGGGCATGCTGCGCGACGCGCGGCTCGCCGACGTCGTGATGGTGCACTCCGCGCCGCGCAAGGAAGACGTGATCTTCCGCAACGACCTGCACGACCTGGTCGCCGACGAGGCGCTCAAGCTGGTCGAGCTGCACACCGACACCGACGGCATGCTCGACCTCGCCGAGCTGGAGAAGCTCGTGCCCGACTGGGCCGAGCGCGAGACCTGGGCCTGCGGGCCGGCCGGCCTGCTCGACGCCGCCGAGGCGCACTGGGCCGAGCATGGCGTCGCCGACAAGCTCCACACCGAGCGCTTCCGGCCCACGGTCGTCGTCGCCGGCGAGGGTGGCGAGGTCACGTTCGGCAAGACCGGCAAGACCGTCGAGGCCGATGGCGCCACCCCGTTGCTGAACGTCGGCGAGGAAGCGGGCGTGCTGATGCCGTCCGGTTGCCGCATGGGCATCTGCTTCGGCTGCGTGACGCCGCTGAAGTCCGGCGCCGTGCGAGACCTGCGCACCGGCGAGATCACCGAGGCCGAGGACAGCCCCACCGCCCACGTGCTCGTCCAGACCTGCGTGTCCGCCGCAGCGGGCCCTTGCGAACTCGAACGCTAGTCGATGTGACTCAGAACATCGGCTGGGTAATCCACAGACACCTGTCTGACCGCGAATTCGCCCGGCGACATTCCGAGCCACACCCGCCAGCCCGCGCCCACCACTGACATTCCTCCCCCCGTGAAGTGGCCCACCCCCAAGCCACTGGTTCCCCGGAAAGCGAGTCTCATGACCGCCATCGATCCCACCGCCCACCTGACCGACGAGCAGATCGAGGAGCTCGGCCGCGAGCTCGACGCGATTCGCGACGAAGTCATCGCGAGCCGAGGTGAGAAGGACGCGGCCTACATCCGCAAGGTCATCTCGATCCAGCGCAAGCTGGAGCTGACCAGCCGCGGCATCCTGCTGTTCTCGCTCTTCCCGCCGGCGTGGATCATCGGCACCGCCGGTCTGTCCGTCGCGAAGATCATGGACAACATGGAGATCGGGCACAACATCCTGCACGGCCAGTGGGACTGGATGCGCGACCCGAAGATCCACTCCACCACCTGGGAGTGGGACCACGTCTCCCCGGCCGAGCAGTGGAAGCACTCGCACAACGAGCTGCACCACACGTACACCAACGTGATCGGCAAGGACAACGACCTCGGCTACGGCATCATGCGCGTGGACGAGGACCAGAAGTGGCACCCGATGCACCTGGGCCAGCCGCTGTGGAACTTCATCAACGCGTGCTTCTTCGAGTACGGCATCGCCGCGTACGACCTGGAGCTCGGCAAGAACCTGCACAAGCGCCGCCGCAACCGCCCCGAGTTCCGCGCGCGTGCGGCGGCCGTGGGCCGCAAGATCCGCAAGCAGGTGCTCAAGGACTACGTGATCCACCCGCTGCTGTCGGGCCCGTCGTTCCTGACCACGCTCGCGGCGACGTTCACCGCGAACCTCGTCCGCAACATCTGGTCGCACTCGGTGATCATGTGCGGGCACTTCCCCGAGGGCGTGCAGACCTTCGAGCGCCGCTCGATCAAGGGCGAGACGCGCGGCCAGTGGTACCTGCGCCAGATGATGGGCTCCGCGAACATCAGCGGCAGCAAGGCCATGCACTTCATGACCGGCAACCTGTCG
Source organism: Lentzea flaviverrucosa (assembly GCF_003350445.1). Taxonomy (NCBI): domain Bacteria; kingdom Bacillati; phylum Actinomycetota; class Actinomycetes; order Pseudonocardiales; family Pseudonocardiaceae; genus Lentzea; species Lentzea flaviverrucosa. The sequence goes on along the minus strand of NZ_QQAU01000009.1, from coordinate 338,905 downwards.
CACCAGATCGAGCACCACCTGTTCCCGGACCTGCCGAGCAACCGGTACGCCGAGGTCGCGGTCAAGGTGAAGGCGCTGTTCGAGAAGTACGAACTGGACTACGTGACCGGCCCGCTGCCCAAGCAGGTCTTCTCGGCGTGGCACAAGGTCTTCCGCCTGTCGCTGCCGAACCGCAAGCCCAAGGTCAAGACGCCGGCCAAGGACAAGGAACTGGTCGCCGCCTGAGACGGGCAATGGTTTAGATCTTTCGGCCGTACCGGCGACACCGTCGGATTCGGTGAGATTCCTTCGTAGGGCCCGAGTTCCACCCCTGCTGCTTCATCGGGCCCTCCGACGGAGGAACTCATGCGAAGGGTCTACCTCGTCACGGCCACCCTGCTCATGGCCGCGACGATCTACACGCCTGCCTCGAACGCGGCTCCTGCCGCCGCGGCGATCACCGAGACCGTCTACGTCGAGTCCACGATCGACAGTGACGCGGACGGCAAGCTCGACCGCATCGCCGCCGACGTCATGCGGCCGGACACGGCCGAACGCGTGCCGATCGTGATGGAGGCCAGCCCCTACTACGGGCTGGGCGCGGCGGCCGCGACGGCGACGAACGTGCCGCGCGGCTTCGGCCGCTGGTACGACGAGTACTTCGTGCCGCGCGGGTACGCCGTCGTCGAGATGGAGATGCAAGGCACCTCCCGCTCGACCGGCTGCCCGACCACGGGCGGTCCCGAGGACACCGCGAGCGTCCGCGCGGTCGTCGACTGGCTCAACGGCCGTGCCAAGGCGTTCTACGCGGACGGCCGCCAGGCGGTCGCGAGCTGGAGCACCGGCAACGTCGGCATGCTCGGCGTCTCCTACAACGGCACGCTGCCCAACGCGGCGGCCGCGGCGAACATCCCCGGTGTGAAGACGATCGTGCCGATCGCCGCGATCTCCAGCTGGTACGAGTACGCCCGCGATCAGGGCATCGGGTACAAGGGCTGGGAGTCGAACTACCCGACCTTCCTCGCCGACTACGTCGTGAGCGCGGCGCAGAAGGCGAAGTGCAAACCGGTGTTCGACAAGCTGTCCCGTGAGGACGGCGACGAGTCCTACGACTACACGTCGTTCTGGAAGGCCCGCGACTACCGGGTGGGCGCCCAGAACGTGTCCGCGTCGGTGTTCGCGGTGCACGGCCAGGCGGACTGGAACGTCAAGCCGTCGCAGTTCGGCCGCTGGTGGAACGCGCTCTCGGACCAGGGCGTGCCGCGCAAGATCTGGCTGCACCGGGGCGGGCACCTCGACCCGATCTCGTTCCGCCAGGCCGAGTGGCAGCGCGTCATGGGCCTGTGGATGGACCACTGGCTCAAGGGCGCGAACAACGGGATCATGAACGAGCCCATGGCCGACGTGCAGAAGCCCGACGGCAGCTGGGAACAGGCCGCCTCGTGGCCGCGCCCGGACACGAAGGACACCACGCTGTACTTCGGCCCGGCGTCCGGCGGCATGTCCGGTTCGCTGACCACCGCGCCGGTTTCGGGTGGCACGCAGACGCTGGTCGCGAACGCGAACATCAGCGAGGCGACCATGATGGCCGGTCCGGAGACCGCGAACACGCGACGGCTGGCCTACGTGACGTCACCGCTGACGAAGGACGCGCGGTTGTCCGGTGAGGTCAGCCTGACCGTCCGCATCGCGTCGAACCGGGCGTCGACGCCGCTCACGGCGTTGCTGGTGGACTACGGCCCCGGCACGCAGGCGGTGCTGTCCGAACGCAGTCCGCTGCAGCTCTCTCAGGAGGTGTGCGGCAAGAACGACCTGCGGGACAAGACCGGCTGCGCGCGTCCGCCGGACGTGTCGATCCAGGCGGTCTCGGCGACGATGCTGACCAAGGGCGCGATCGACGCCAAGAACCGGTTGTCGCTGGAGACCGCGACCCCGTTGCCCACCAACGGGTCCACCGCGGACGTCACCTGGAAGCTGCACGCCCGTGACGCGCTGGTCCCGGCCGGGCACCGGATCGGGATCGTGCTCGTCACGAACCACAACGCCTACCTCGCCTCGGACTCGGCGGCGAGCGGTGTCTCGCTGAACGTGTCGCTGGGTGCCAGCAAGGTGGTGTTGCCGATCGTCGGCGGTGCGCTGAACAAGTAGTGACGAGCCGGGGCCTGCGGACTTCACAGTGCGCAGGCCCCGGCGTCGTTAGGGTGGCGCGATGCTCCTGGCCGCCATCCCGAGTCCGACCCAGGGTGTCTGGCACCTCGGTCCGATGCCGATCCGCGCCTACGCTTTCTGCATCATCGCCGGCATCCTCGTGGCCGCCTGGCTGACCGAACGCCGCTACGTGCAGCGCGGCGGCAGGCCCGGCGTCATCAACCAGATCGCCACCTGGGGCGTGCCGTTCGGTGTCGTCGGCGCCCGGCTCTACCACGTGGCCACGTCCTGGCAGCCGTACTTCGGCCCCGGCGGCAGTCCCGTTCGCGCCCTCTACATCTGGGAGGGCGGGATGGGCGTCTGGGGAGCCATCGCGTTCGGCGCGCTCGGAGCCTGGATCGGCGCGAGACGCGCCGGCGTCGCGTTGCCGCCGCTCGCCGACGCGGCCGCACCGGGAATCCTGCTGGCACAGGGGATCGGCCGTCTCGGCAACTGGTTCAACAACGAGGTGTACGGCGGCCCGACCGACCTGCCGTGGGCGCTCACGATCCACGAGTGGGACCAGGACGCGGGCCGTGCGGTGATCGGTTCGGACGGAGCGCCCGTGGTGCTCGGGACGTTCCACCCGGCGTTCCTGTACGAACTGCTGTGGACCTTCGCCGCGGCGGCCGTGGTGATCTGGGCGGACCGCCGGTTCCGGCTCGGGCACGGCCGCGCGTTCGGGCTGTACGTGGTGCTCTACACGCTGGGACGGCTGTGGATCGAGGCGCTGCGCATCGACGAGGCGAACACGATCCTCGGCCTGCGGCTGAACATCTGGACCTCGCTGATCGTGGGGCTGGGTGCCGCCGCGCTGACGCTGTGGTCGGCGCGGCGGCATCCGGGCCGGGAGGACCTCAGGCCAGCTTCGGAGCCGAGTTCTACGCCTCCGCCAGCAGAGGTGGCGTCCGGACGGCCCGCTGAGGATCGATCGTCACCGTCCTGACCTCACCTGGTTCGCGTTGGTGACCACGGAGTTCGGGCAAGATCGATCGCATGAGCGACTACGACGCCGTGGCGCAGGCGTACGCGGCCGACAACGAGAAGAACTACGCGAACGCCTGCTACGAGCGGCCTGCGACGCTGGCGCTGGCCGGAGACGTGACGGGGCGGCGGATCCTCGACGCCGGGTGCGGTGCGGGCCCGTTGTTCGCGGCGCTGCGCGAGCGGGGCGCGGTCGTGAGCGGTGTCGACGTGAGCGCCGGGATGGTGGAGCAGGCGCGGCTGCGGCTCGGAGCCGATGCAGACCTGCGGGTCGCCGACCTGGGCGAGCCGCTGCCGTTCCCCGACTCCGAGTTCGACGACGTCATCGCGTCCCTGGTGCTGCACTACCTGCAGGACTGGGGCCCGGCGCTCGCCGAGGTGCGGCGGGTGCTGCGGACCGGCGGCAGGCTGATCGTCTCGGTCAACCACCCCACCGCCGGCTACTGCGAGGAACGGCTCGCCGGAGGCTGGCCCGACTACTACTCGACCTACCCGAGCCCCGCGCGGTGGCCGGTGGGGGACGGGGTGGTGGAGGTGACGTTCTGGAACCGGCCGCTGCACGCGATGACAGACGCGTTCGCCGCGGCCGGGTTCCGGATCTCCTCGATCAGCGAGCCGCCGCCGTTGCCGGAGGCCCGCGACCTGTTCCCTGGGGAGTTCGCGCACTACGCGGGCGCCCCGAACTTCCTGTTCTTCGTCCTTCAGGCGGACTGAGCGACCACCGCGGTGACGGTGACGTCCACCCACTTGCCGATCATGAAGCTCGGCGCGCGGATGCCGAGCGTCCTGCGGTCCAGCCGGGCCGTCGCGGTCAGCACGGCCTCACGTCCGTCCAATGAGGACAGCTCAACAGTGCCGTCGAGCTCGGTCTCGGTACCTCGGGCGGTCAGCGTGCCGGTGACGTGCCAGCCGGTCCCGCCGGTCCGCGCGGACGTCGCGGTGAACGTCATCACGGGGTGCCGGTCGAGGTCCAGCAGGCCGGGTTTGCGCAGGTCCTTGTCGCGTTTGGCGTTGCCGGTGTCGATGGCGCCGAGGTCCAGGGTGCCGTGCACGGCGAGCAACGCGCCGTCCGTGCCGATTTCGACGGTGCCCGCGGTGACGGGCACGGTCCCGTGCGCCTTGCGGCCGAGGTTGCCCACCTGGAACGACGCGGTGCTGCGGCTCGGGTCGGCTCGCCACACGCCGGCCGCGAGTGCTCTCGTGGCGGTCATGACTGCGCGCCGTCGTACTCGAAGACCTGGAGCACCGGGTAGATCTCGACGCGGTCCGCGCCCGGCAGCAACGCCGCGTCCTCGCCGGGCAGCAGGCGCGTGCCCATGATCGCCTTCTGGGTGTCGATCAGCGCCTGCTCGGACTCGGCGATCGACAGCACGACCTCCGACCCGTCGGCCCGGCGCAGCACGTAGGTCCTGATGTTGCCCGGCACCTTCATGGCCGCCGGCGCGATCCGCTGCTTCGCCGCGAAGTCCGCGGCGGCGAGCTGTTCGGGCCCGCGGGGGCCGTCGAAGTAGGTGAGCTGCGCGTACATGGTCGCCTCCTTTGGTGGTGCACCGAGTCTCGGCTCGTGCGGCGCGACACGGATCCGTGCCAGTACGGAGTCCGGTACCGAACCACCACCGGTCGGCGATACTCCCGGCGTGGAGGACGCCCCGATCTTCGGCCGCGACCGCGAACTGGCCTCGCTGCGGGCGGGCCTCGTCGCGGCGGCGGGTGGCGCCGGCCGTCTCGTGCTGGTCGGCGGCGAGGCGGGCATCGGCAAGACCCGGCTGGCCACGGCCGTCGCCGCGATGGCCTGCTCGTACGGCATCCCGGTCGCACGCGGCCACGCCGTCGACGACCCCGGCATGCCGCCGTTGTGGCCGTGGCGCCGCCTGGCCCGTTCCCTGCCCGCGCTGCACCGCGTGCTCTGCGACGCGCACTCCGGCACGGACGACTCGGCCCGCTTCGCCCTGCTCGCCGACGCGGCGGACGCCCTGGTCGCCGAGGCCGAGCCGGGTGGGCTGCTGCTCGTGCTGGAGGACCTGCACTGGGCCGACCGCACGTCGTTGCGCCTGCTGGCCCACCTCGCCACCGAACTGCCCGCTTCCCGGATCCTGGTCGTCGCGACCTACCGCGAGGCCGAGTTGTCCGAGCTGCTGCGCGCCCCGGCCACCCGTGCGGTGCAACTCCGCGGTCTGACCTGCGGCGACGTGGCCGGGTGGGTGCGTTCTGCCACCGACGAGTCAGACCCCGAGCCGGTGGCGGCGCGGCTCGTGGACGGCACCGACGGCAACCCGCTGTACGTGCGCATGCTGCTCGACAGCGGCGAGGTCGCGGGACACCAGGAGCTGCACCGGCTGGTGTTGTCGAGGCTGGACCGGCTGAGTCCGCGCGCCCGTGACGTGCTCGGCGTGGCCAGCGTCCTGGGGGAGCGGATCGACCCCGCGCTGCTCGCGGCCGTCACCGGGGAGGACCCCGCCGCACCGCTCGACGACGCGGTCGCCGCCAAGGTCCTGCAGGCCGACGACGGGTCGCTGGCCTTCGCGCACGCTCTCGTGCGGGACGCCGTGTACGAGGACCTGGCGCCTTCCGTGCGCGCGGACCTGCATCGTCGTTGCGCGCTGGCACTCGCCGCCAGTGGTGGTGCGCCGGGACGGATCGCGACGCAGTGGCACCGGGCCAGTGGGCAGGACGCTGCCGCGGAGTGCGCGAGGTGGGCGAGGGAGGCGGCGAGAGCGGCCACCGCGGAACTCGCCTACGACGAGGCGGCCGGGTTCGCGGCGCTCGCGCTGACCTCGGCGGAGGAGAAGACGGCGGAGCTCACCCTCGGCCTCGCCCGAGCCGAGTTCCTCGCGGGAGACACCCAGAGCAGCCTCGCCCACTGCCGCACCGCCGCTCGCCTGGCCCAGGAGGCCGGCACGCCCGAGCTGATGGCGGAAGCAGCTCTCGTGATCACCGGTCTGGGCGACCGCTCGCTGCTGGCCGCGGTGGACCAGCTCTGCACGACCGCGCTGCGGCACGTCCCGGAGGAGGCCACCGCGACCAGGGCCCGGCTGCTGGCCCGCCGGGCGATGGCGGCCACCACGACCGGTGCGGCGGAACGGGCGCGCGAGTTGTCTGCGGCGGCGTTGGAACTCGCCGTGCGCAGCGGTGATCCGGACGCGGAGCTGGACGGCATCCACGCGCGGCACCTCACCCTGTGCGCGCCGCAGTTCAGGGACGAACGGGTCGAGCTCGCGAACCGGGCCGTCGAGCTGGCCGGGACCGCACGGCAGCCGCACGCCGAGCTGTGGGGCCACGTCTGGCTGGTCGACGCGGCGATCCAGGTGGGCGACCTGGCCGAGGTGGACCGGCAACTGGACCTGATCGAGCAGTTCGCGGCAGCGCGGCAGCACGGGGTGGCCTGGTGGCACCTGCACCGGCTGCGGGCCACGCGGGCGGCGCTGGTCGGGCAGTTGCAGAGGGCGCGGGAGTGCAACGAGACGGCTCGAGTGGTGGCCGAACGGATGGGGGTCTCGGCGGCCAAGGGCATGTACCACGCGTTCCGCAACGAGCTGGCGCAGCTGGTCGGCGGCATCGACGAGGAGACGGCGCGGGAGGTGTTCGACGTGATCGCGCTGGTCGGCGACATCCCGCTGGCCCGCGTCTACGTGCCGTTCCTGCACGCGATCCTCGGGCAGACCGACCAGGCCCGGGCGACGTTCGAGGAGTTCCGGTCGATGCCGGCGACGCTGGAGGCCGGGCCGACGTGGGCTCCGCTGGTCGGGCAGATCGGTGTGGTCGCCTGCATGCTGGACGACGCCGAGACGGCGGCGAGCGTCTACTCGATCCTGTCCACAGTGGACCCTTGCTTCGCCGCGGACGGATCGGGCGCGGTGTTCTCCTCCGCCGCCACACCGCGGTTGCTCGGCGACCTCGCCATGACCTGCGGCCGGACGGAGGCCGCGGCCGGCCACTACCGGCTGGCCCTGGAGATGAACGCCCGCATCGGCGCCCGGCCGTTCGCCGCGCTGAGCCGGCTCGGCCTTGCCAGGGCCCTGACCGACCTGACGGCGGCCCGCACGCTCGCGGCCGAGGCGGCGGCCGAGTTCCGCGCGCTGGACATGCCGATCCGGCTGGCCGAGGCCGACCGGCTCCTCAGGCAGATCGGTGCCGCAGAACAAGCGCAGGACCCGTTGTCACCGCGCGAGTCCGAGGTCGTGGACCTGGTCGCGCAGGCCCTGACCAACCGCCAGATCGCGACCCGCCTGCACCTGAGCGAACGCACCGTCGAGACCCACGTGCGCAGCGTGCTGGCGAAGCTGGGCCTGCGCACCAGGACCGAGATCGCCGCGTGGGAGCTCACGCGCCGGGCGTGACCAGGCCCGTCTCGTAGGCGAGGACGACGGCCTGCGCGCGGTCGCGCAACTCGAGCTTCGCGAAGATGCGGGCCACGTGCGTCTTGACCGTCGCCTCGCTCAGGGTGAGATGACCGGCGATCTCCGAGTTCGACCGCCCGCTGCCGACGAGCGTGAGCACCTCACGTTCCCGTGGCGTCAACGCGGCCAGGTCCCGGTGCACGGCCGGAACGGAGACGCCGGAAGCGAACCGTTCCACCAGCCGGCGCGTGATCGACGGCGCGAGCAGGGCGTCCCCGGTCTCGATCAGCCGCACGGCCGCGACGAGGTGCTCGGGCGTGACGTCCTTGAGCAGGAACCCGCTCGCACCGGCCGCGAGCGCCTCGTACACGTACCGGTCGAGGTCGAACGTCGTCAGCATCAGCACCCGGCAGTCACCCGGTTCCCGCACGATCCGCCGGCACGCCTCCAGCCCGTCCATCCCCGGCATGCGGATGTCCATCAGCACGACGTCCGGCCGCAGGTCGCGCACCGCCGTCACCGCCTGGGCCCCGTCCGCCGCCTCGCCGACGACCTCGACGCCGCCGGAGCCCAGGATCATCCGGAACCCGATGCGCACGAACGCCTGGTCGTCCGCGATCACCACCCGCGGCCCGCTCACGGCCGCTCGACCGGGATCTTGGCCCGGACGCGGAACCCGCCGCCGAGCCGCCTGCGCGCGTCCAGGTCGCCACCCAGCGCGGCCACCCGCTCGCGCAGGCCGAGCAACCCGCGCCCCTGTCCGTCCTCGAAGGACACCCGGTCGCCGGACAACGCGCTGGGCCCCGAGTTCAGCACCTCGACGCGCAGGTGGTGCTCCGCGTACCGGACCGTCACCTCCGCCTGCCGCCCGTCGCCGTGCTTCAGCGCGTTCGTCAGCGCCTCCTGCACGATGCGGTACGCCGTGAGGTCGACACCGGACGGCAACGGCCGCGGCTCACCGGAGACGCGCACCTCCACGGGCAGGCCCGCGAAGCACATCCGGTCCACGAGCGAGCTCAGCCGGCTCAGACCCGGTTGCGGCGCCAGCAGGTCATCGCTGTCTGCCGACGGCGCGAGCAGCCCGAGCATGTGCCGCAGTTCGGTCATCGTGTCGCGGCCCGCGCTCTCCACCGCCAGCAACGCGTCGGCCGCCTGGCCGGCACCGGTCGAGAGCACCCGCCGCGCCGCTCCTGCCTGCACGACCATCACGCTCACGTTGTGGCTCACGATGTCGTGCAGCTCCCGCGCGATCCGGGCACGTTCGGCGTCGACGGCGCCACGGGCGGCGGACTCCCGTTCCCGCTCCAGCAACCAGCCTCGTTCCTCCACCGCACGGGTGTACGCGCGTCGCGCCCCCGCCAGCCGCACCGCGAAGTACGCGGCGGCCAGGCAGGCGACGACGGCCACCACCAGCTCCCACACCCCGCCACTGTCCCAGAGCGGCGATCACCCGCGCATCAAACCCCGGATGCAGGCCCTACACCCACAGGATGACGGGCCCGCCGAGTTACCTCCGCGGACTGACGCCCCCGATCGCGTGGCTGAGCAGGATGGCCGCCATGCAGAACGCAGACGCCGTCGTCGAGCTGACGAACGTGCGCAAGGAGTACAGCGACTCGACGGCGCTGGACGGGGTGTCGCTCACCGTCCGCGCCGGGGAGGCCGTCGCGGTGATGGGACCGTCCGGCAGCGGCAAGTCCACGCTGCTCAACATGATCGCGGGCCTCGACCGGCCGACGTCGGGACAGGTGGTGGTGCACGGCACCGATCTCGGGAAGCTGAACGAGACCGGCCTGGCCCTGTTCCGGCGCAGGGGCGTCGGCATGATCTTCCAGTTCTTCAACCTGCTGGACGACCTCTCGGCGCTCGACAACGTCGCCCTCGCCGCCCAGCTCACCGGCACCACGGCTGGTCAGGCCCGCAAACGCGCACTGGAGCTGTTCGGCGAGCTCGGCATCTCCAGCCGCAGGAACATCTACCCGGCGCAGCTCAGCGGCGGTGAACGGCAGCGCGTCGCGGTGGCGCGGGCGTTGATGAACCGCCCGGCCCTGCTGCTCGCCGACGAACCGACCGGCGCGCTCGACAGCAGGTCCGGCGAGCAGGTCATGGACCTGCTGCTCGACCTCAACCAGATCGGCCAGACGCTGCTGCTCGTCACCCACGACGAACGCCTCGCCACCCGCTGCGCGACGCGGCTGATCGAGGTCGCCGACGGCCGCATCGCCCGCGAGAACAGCCTGGAGCGGGCATGAGCGCGGTGTGGTCGGCGGCCTGGGCGGCCGTGCTGCGCAGGAAGCTGCAGACGATCGTCATCGCCGTCGTCGTGTGCGCCGCCAGTGCGACGCTCGTGATGGCACTCGGCCTGCTGGACGCGGCAGCCGCGCCTTTCGACCGGGCCTTCGGCACCCAGCAGGGCGCGCACCTGGCCGCCCAGTACGACGCGGACAAGGCGACCGGTTTCACGAACCCGGCCGCACAGGCCACCGCCGGACCGTTCCGGCAGGCCACTGTGGACACTTCGGAGGGCGAGGTCTTCCTGGGCGCGCTCACCGTCGTCGGGCGGGCCGACCCAGGGGGACAGGTCGACCGGCTGGCGGTGTCGCAGGGCAGGTGGGCCACCGGTTCCGGCGAGATCGTCCTCAACCGCACACCGGGTGCCGACGGCCGGATCGGCCTGGGGTTCCGGGTGGAACTGCCGGGACGCCCGGCGCTGACCGTCGTCGGTTTCGCCCACTCGGTCACGGGATCCGCCGACGCCTGGGTCACGCCCGAGCAGGTCGAGGCGCTGCGGCCGGACTCGCTGCAGGTGCTCTACCGCTTCGCGCACGCCGGCACGGCCGCCGAGATGGCCGCGGCGACGGCGGGCCTGCCGCGCGAGGGGCTGCTCGGCACGCTCTCGCACCTCACCGTCAAGGACAAGGCGACCTCCGAGCTCGGCGTGTTCATCCCATTCCTGATGATCTTCGGGATCCTCGGTCTGGCCGTCGCGGTGCTGATCGTCGCCAACGTCGTGAGCGGCGCCGTCGTCGCGGGACTGCGGCACATCGGCATGCTCAAGGCGATCGGCTTCACTCCGAACCAGGTCATGGCCGTGTACCTGGTGATGGTCTCGGCACCGGCGGTCGTGGGCTGTGCGCTGGGCACGGTCGCGGGCAACTTCTTCGCCAGACCGGTCGTGCAGGACGCGGTGGAGGGCTTCGGCGTCGACGAGCTGAGCTTCGCGCCGTGGGTGAACCTCGTCGCCGCGCTGGGCATGCCGTTGCTGGTGGTGTCGGCCGCGCTCGTCCCGGCGCTGCGGGCACGCGGGCTCCCGGCGGCGCGGGCGATCAGCGCGGGCACGGCCGCGCACACCGGGCGGGCAATGGGGGTGCAGCGCTGGCTGGGCGGTACGGGGTTGCCGCGGTCGATCAGCCTCGGCCTCGGGATGCCGTTCGCCCGCACCGCCCGCAGTGCGCTGACGCTGGCCTCGGTCGTGCTCGGCGTCATGACGGTGACTCTCGCGGCCGGCGTGACGATGTCGATGACGGCCTACAACGACGCCGTCCGGCCCCACTTCACCGATCGCGTCGAGTTGATGGCCGGACCACCTCCGGGGGCACCTGCCGTCCGTCCGGAGGGCGTGGAGGAGCCGGCCGCGACACTGGGCGACGCCGAGGACGAGTCGATGCTGCGCTCCCTGCCCGGCACGACGGCGGTTCTCGCCGAGACACAGCTCGACGCGGAGGTCGCGGGCGGCACCCAGAGGGCCACGATCCTGTTCTACCGCGGTGACGTCTCCGCACTCGGTCCGCGGGTGCTGACCGGGCACTGGCCGGACGGACCGGGACAGGTCGCGGTGCCGTCGAGGTTCCTGAACCAGCGCGGGCTCGCCGTCGGTGACACGATCACCGTGCGGGCGCGGGGAAACCGGACGCAGGTGAAGATCGTCGGTGTCGTGCTGACGAACAACGCCGACGAGATCTTCGCCGACTGGTCCACTGTGGACGTTCTTGACCCGGGAGCGCGTGCCACCACGTACCTGGTGCAGATGGCCGCCGGCACCGACCGCGACACCTACGCCGCCGCCGTGAAGGCCGCCGATCCCGGTCTGCGCGTCCTGCCGCCGCGCGACGGCACGTCGTCGACCGCGGTGATCATCATCAGCGCCGCCGTCGTGCTGACGCTGGTGCTGGGCGCGGTCGCCGCGCTCGGGGTGTTCAACACCGTCGTCCTCAACGCCCGCGAACGGCGCCGCGACCTCGGCATGCTCAAGTCGATCGGCATGACCCCGCGCCAGGTCACCGTGCTGCTCGTGACGTCCATGGGCGCCCTGGGTGTGCTCGGCGGACTGATCGGGGTGCCCATCGGCATCGCGGTGCACCAGGTCGTCGTGCCCCTGATGGCACACGCGGGCCAGGCCGACGCCGTCGACATCCTCATGGACGTCTACCACGCGCCGCTGCTCGCACTGCTGGCCCTCACCGGCGTCGTCATCGCCGTTCTGGGCGCCGTCGTGCCGGCCAGGGGAGCGGCGCGCCTCTCGATCGCCACCGTCCTGCACAACGAATAGGGGGATCACCATGCGCAGGTTCATCGCGTTGTCGCTTGTGGTGGCAGGAGTTCTGGTCACCAGCCCACCCGCCGCCGCCGGTGGGGGCACGCTGATCAGACGGACCTCCTACGGCATCCCGCACGTGCTCGCCGACGACTACCGCGGTGCGGGCCAAGGCCTCGGGTACGCGTTCGCGCAGGACAACGCCTGCGTGATGGCCGAGATCGTCGTGACGCTCGCGGCCGAGCGGTCCCGCTGGTTCGGGCAGGAGAACGAGGCCAGTGACCTCCACCACCAGCGGCTCAACCAGTCCTCGGTGGTCGAACGGCAGCTCGCGCGCGGCCCGTCGAAGCAGGCGAAGGACCTGGTGCGCGGGTACGTGGCCGGGTTCAACCGCTACCTCACCGAGAAAGGCCTGCCCACCGCCTGCAGGGCCTACGCGCGGCCGATCACCGAGATCGACGTCTGGCGGCGCGTCCACCAGGTGGCGGGCCTGACCGGCAGCGAAGGGTTCCAGGAGCAGCTCGTGTCGGCGCAGCCGCCGGGGTCGGCGGTCACGGCGCCCGCCCGCGTCGCGACGGAACGCCCCGGCAGCAACGGCATCGCCCTCGGCCGGGACGCGACGGTGCCGGGGACCGGCATGGTGCTCGGCAACCCGCACTTCGACTGGGACGACACCTGGCGCTTCTACCAGCACCACCTCACGATTCCCGGTGAGCTCGACGTCAGCGGCGCGGGCCTGTACGGCGTGCCGGTCGTCAACATCGGCCACAACGACAGGCTCGGCTGGACCCACACCGCGTCCGAGGCGCAGACGATCACTCTCTCGAAGCTCACGCTCGTCCCCGGCGACCCGACCAGCTACGTCGTGGACGGCAAGGCGCACCGCATGATCGCCGAACAGGTCACCGCCGGCGGCACCACGAGAACCCTCTACCGCACCCCGGACGGCCCGGTGGTCGAGGACGACCGCGCGTTGCAGTGGACCGGCACCACCGCGTTCGTCCTGCGCGACGCCAACCACGGCAACCTCCAGGTCGTCGACCAGTGGCTGGCCATCGCCCGCGCCCGCAGCGTTTCCGACCTGCACAAGGCACTCGTCCGCCACCAGGCCCTGCCATGGGTCAACACGCTCGCCTCGGACGCCACCGGCACCGCCTACTTCGGTGACGTCCAGGTGGTCCCGCACGTGACCGACGAGCAGCGAACCCGGTGCGACGCCGGCACACCGATCGGCCTGGTGGTCCTCGACGGCAGCCGGTCGGACTGCGGCTGGGGCAGCGACCCCGACGCCGTGACACCGGGCAGGCTCGGCCCGGGCCGGTTGCCGCACCTGGTCCGGCGCGACCACGTGAGCAACATGAACGACAGCGCGTGGCTCGCCAACCCGGCCGCACCGCTGACCGGCTACCCGTCCATCGTCGGCGACGTGGGCACCGAACGCTCCGCGCGCACCCGCGTGGGCCTGGACATGATCGGTACCAACGACTTCACGCTGTCCACTCTGGAATCCGCGATGGTCGGCAACCGCAACCTCACCGCCGAACAGGGCCGGGCCGCCGTCGTGGCGATGTGCCAGGCGAACCCGTCCCTGCCCGCGAACGACGGTCAGCTCGTGGACGTCCGCGCGGCCTGCGCGGCACTGGCGGCCTGGCCGGGAACCGGTGACACCGGGGAGGCGGGCCGCGGCGCGTACTTCTGGCGGTCGTTCCTGGCGCTGACCGGCCGCCCCGGCACCAGCCTGTGGCAGGTGCCGTTCGACCCGGCCGACCCCGTCCGCACCCCGCGCGGCATCAACGCGAACGACCCCGGCGTCCAGCGGGCCTTCGCCGAGGCGGTGCGGATGTTCGCGGCCGCCGGAGTCGCGGTGGACGTGCCGCTCGACGCCGTGCAGCAGTACGAGGGCATCCCGATCCACGGGTGCCGCGGCCCGGAAGGCTGCTTCAACGTCATCTCCGTGCCCGGCCCGCCCAGGCCGGACGCGGAGCCCGGCATCCCGCACGGCACCAGTTTCGTGATGGCGGTGGAGCTGACGGGGAACGGCCCGCGGATGAGCTCGATGCTGGTCTACGGCCAGTCCGCGGACCCGGCCTCGCCGCACCACACCGACCAGGCCCGGCTCTACGCGAAGAAGCAGTGGGTCAAGGGGGAGTTCACCGAACGGGAGATCGCGGCCAACCCGGACCTCAGCGTTCGCCGTCTGCGCTGAACTCGCCGTGCCGTCCGGCGCCGCCCGTGAACCGGGCGGCGCCGGCCACCCCTTCCCCGGCCACGATCGGCACGCTCGCCGCACCTTCCGCCCGCAACGCGTCCGCCAGCGGCAGGTCCAGCCCGCCGTAGGTGGACGCCCGGTCTGCCAGCACGCACTCGAACGGGAACCCGGCGATCTGCCCGGCCAGCTCCAGCGCCGCCGCCACCGCCTGCCCCGGCTCGACCACCCGGTTCGCCAGCCCGATCGCCAGTGCCTCCTCGGCGTGCACCGGCCGGCCGGTCAGGATCAGGTCCAACGCCCGCCCCAGTCCCACGATCCGGGGCAGCCGCACGGTCCCGCCGTCGATCAACGGCACGCCCCACCGCCGGCAGAACACCCCGAACACCGCGTCGCTCTCGACCACCCGCAGGTCCGCCAGCAGCGCCAGCTCCAGCCCGCCCGCCACCGCGTACCCGCTGACGGCCGCGATCAGCGGCTTGCTCAGCCGCAACCGGGTCGGCCCCATCGGCCCGGCCCCGCCGCCCGAGGGATCGAGCTCGTTGCGCCGGGCCGGATCGCCGACGGAGGTCAGGTCCGCCCCGGCGCAGAACGTCCCGCCCTCGCCGGCGAGCACCGCCACCCGTTGCGACGGGTCCGCCTCGAACGCCAGGAACGCGTCCCGCAGCGCGGCGGCCATCGGCCCGTCGACCGCGTTGCGCCGGTCCGGGCGATTCATCCTGATCAACGTCGTCGTGCCGGTGATCTCCACCATGACGTCCATGTGACCTCCGTGATCAGCAGTGGCGTTCGGGGCGCCGCTGGCGTCTACTGACACGATGCCAATCGTCTCTCCCGGGTTCACCGGGCGACGCCAGTCACCGGACGTGCAGTTGCCGCCCGGCCAGTACCTGGCAGAGGACTTCCCGGTCCTCACGGCGGGGCCGACGCCGCGCGTGACGGCCGACCGGTGGCAGTTCACGATCAACACCGAGGCCGGTCAGCGCTACGACTGGTCGTGGCAGCAGCTGATGGAGCTGCCCGCGGAGAAGATCACCACGGACATCCACTGCGTGACCAAGTGGTCCAAGCTCGGCACCCGCTGGAAGGGTGTCTCGCTGGACGTGCTGCTGGAGGACGTCGAGACGGCCGCCGACTACGCGCTCGTCCAGTCCTACGGCGGCTACACCACGAACCTGCCGCTGGAGGACCTGGTCGACGGCCAGGCGTGGGTCGCCTACCGGTACGACGGCGACGAGCTCACGCCCGAGCACGGCGGGCCGGCGCGGTTGCTGGTGCCGCACCTGTACTTCTGGAAGTCGGCGAAGTGGGTCCGCGGGATCCAGTTGCTGCTCGAGGACGAACCCGGCTTCTGGGAAAGCGCGGGCTACCACGACTACGGAGACCCATGGCGCGAGCAGCGGTACCAGGGCGACTGACCTGGCGGGTGGCCGAACTGGCCACGGCCACCGACATCACGAAGAGCGCGCGCGGCCTGGTGTTCGACGTGCCCGGCTGGCCTGGACACCTGCCGGGCCAGCACGTCGACGTGCGCCTGACCGCCGAGGACGGCTACTCGGTGCAGCGCAGCTACTCGATCTCCTCCGCACCGGACGGGGAACGGTTCGAGCTGAGCGTGCAGCGCGTCGAGGACGGCGAGGTGTCGCCGTACCTGTGCGACGTGCTCTCGCCCGGCGACCAGATCGAGCTGCGCGGGCCGGTCGGCGGCTGGTTCGTGTGGCGTGCGACCGACCAGGCGCCGGTGACGCTCGTGGCGGGCGGATCGGGCATCGCACCGTTGATGGCGATGATCCGCACGCGGGCCGCGGAGGGCAGCAGGGTGCCGTTCCGGCTGATCTACTCGGTGCGCACGCCCGAGGACGTCTACTACGCCGATGAGCTGCGCCGGCGTGCCCGCGAGGACAGCGGTCTCGACGTCCACCTCGTGCACACCCGCCAAGCCCCGGAAGGCTCACCCGAGCCACCGGGACGCCTGGGTCTCGCGACGCTCAACACCCACGCCTGGCCCGCCGACTTCACCCCCAACGTCTTCGTGTGCGGACCGACCGGGTTCGTCGAGACGGTGTCCGACATCTTCGTCGCGCTGGGCCACGACCCCCGCCGCGTCCGCACCGAACGCTTCGGCTGACAGGAGAGCACCGATGAGCCACGTGGACGGGAACGCGCTGGCGGGGGACCTCCGCGAGATCTTCGCGGTGGACCTGACCGTCGCGACCGGGCAGTGCTCGGGCTGCGGGTACAAAGGCTCGGTGGCGAGCCTGCGCGTCTACCAGAACGCGCCGGGCGTCGTCGCGCGCTGCCCGCACTGCGAGGAGGTCGTGCTGCGGCTGGTCCGCGGACGCGACCGCGCGTGGCTGGACCTGCGCGGCACGGTGAGCCTGGAGATCCCGCTGCCGTGAGGAGGACGATGAACCTGGCCTGCCGGGCGGTGCTGTTCGACATGGACGGCGTGCTGACCGACTCGACGGTCTCCGCCGAACGCGCGTGGACGCAGTGGGCGCACGAGTTCGGCGTCGACCCGGAACAGGTCCTGCGCGGCCTGCACGGCCGTCGCGCCACGGACACCGTCCGCATGCACGTGCCCGCCTCCGCGCACGCCGGCGCGTTGCGGCGGATCAACGAGATCGAGGTCGCCGACGCCGGCTCGACCGCGCCGATCCCCGGAGCGCGCGAGCTGGTGGACTCGCTGCCGGGGAACTGGGCGGTGGTCACGTCCGCCCCGCCCGAACTGCTCACGGTCCGGCTGGCCGCGGTCGGGATCCCGTTGCCGTCCGTGGTCATCAACGGCGACGACGTGACGCACGGCAAGCCCGACCCCGAGGGCTACCTGAAGGCGGCGGGCAAGCTCGGGCTGCCGATCGGGGAGTGCGTCGTCTTCGAGGACAGCGGCAACGGCGTCGCCGCGGGTCTCGCCGCCGAGGCCGCCACCGTGGTCGGCGTCGGCTCCGGTGCTCTGCGCACACCCGCGCCGGTCGTCGTGCCTGACCTGCGGGCCGTCCGGTGGAGCGGGCACGGCATCGAGGTCACCGAGGACCTCCGCGCCTCGTAACGTCCCGGAAACCTGTCCGGTTTGACATGCCCGATACCTCCGTTCGGCCGTAGCCCGGTTGTTGAATCGTGTGCGTTGATGTGTGGGAGCGCTCTTACAACGTTGTAAAACTGAAGGGGATCTTCGCTGATGAAGAAAACCGCCCCCGTACTCGTCGCGCTGCTGCTGGCGCTGGGCATAGCGCCCGGCACGCCGTCCGCGGGTGCCGCCGAGCCCGTGCACGGTCTGAAGGGCGAGTACTTCAGCATGTCGGCACCGGGCGCGCGGGACTTCGCGACCCTGGGCGGCACCGTGCTCGACGCCGACGTCAACCACGGTGACCTGACCGGGGTGTTCGGCTTCCTGAACGGTCGCACCGAACACACGACCGCGCGGTGGACCGGGCAGATCGCGGTGCCGCAGACCGGCGACTACACCTTCCACGCCGTCGGGGACAACGGGTTCCGGCTGCTGATCGACGGCAAGCCGGTGATCGACCACTGGGTGCCCGACTGGGACCGCGAGCAGACCAGCGCCCCGGTGACGCTCACCGCCGGGCGCCAGTACGACTTCAAGCTGGAGATGTTCCAGGACATCGGCGGCGCCAACATGTTCCTGCGCTGGTCGAGCGCGACCACACCGAAGCAGATCGTGCCGGAGTCCGCGTTCACGCCGCCGTCCGGCTTCCAGGTCGTGCCGCGCACGGCCGGGGTCTCGAAGGACGGCCGGACCCTCACCGCGGAGTTCGACGGCCGCGTCTCGGGCACCGCGGACCTGAAGGACCACCTGGTGGTCGAGGTCGACGCGACGCCGATGCCGGTCTCGGTCGTCACCACGAGCCGCAACCGCCTCACCGTCCGGCTGGCCGAGCGGGTGCTCAAGGGCCAGCGGGTCCGCATCTACTACGACGGTGCCGGCGCGCTCGCGGTCGACGGCAAGAAGGTCGAGAAGACCGCGCGCACGGTCGGCAACGTCTCCACCGAACGGCTCAGGACGCCGTGGGGCGAGAAGGTCGACACGCGCAACCCGTTGCCGGAGTACCCGAGGCCGCAGCTGGAACGCGACAAGTGGCTCAACCTCAACGGTCCGTGGGAGTTCGCGGGCGCCAAGGCCGGCGAGCAGCCGGTGTTCGGGAAGAAGCTGCGCGAGAAGGTCGTCGTGCCGTACCCGATCGAGTCGCAGCTCTCCGGGCTCGAGCGGCACGAGGACCACATGTTCTACCGCCGCACGGTCAGCGTCCCGCACGACTGGCGGATCGGGTCCGGGCAGCGGCTGAAGCTCAACTTCGGCGCGGTCGACTACCACGCGAAGGTCTGGGTGAACGGCAAGCTCGTCGCCGAGCACACCGGCGGCTACACGGCGTTCAGCGCGGACATCACCGACGCGCTCAAGCGCGGTGAGCAGGAGATCGTCGTCGCGGTCACCGACACCACCGGCCCGCACCAGCCCAAGGGCAAGCAGTCGCCCAACCCCAGCGGCATCTTCTACACGCCGTCGTCGGGCATCTGGCAGACCGTGTGGATGGAACCGGTGGCCGACAAGGGCATCGACGAGATCAAGACGACGCCGGACCTCGCCACCGGTTCCCTCGCGGTGACCGTCAAGTCCGCCGGCAACGCCACCGTCACGGCGGTCGCCCGTGACGCCAAGGGCAAGCAGGTCGGCACCGTCACCGGACCGGCCAACACCAAGCTGACGCTGCCGGTGCCGAACCCGCACCTGTGGACGCCGGACGACCCGTACCTCTACAAGCTCGACGTCACGCTGGGCAAGGACAAGGTCAAGAGCTACTTCGGCATGCGCTCCACCGGCGTCGCGAACGTCGGCGGCACGCCGAAGCTGACGCTCAACGGCCAGCCGATCTTCTCGCTGATGCAGCTGGACCAGGGCTTCTACCCGGACGGCCTGAACACCGCGCCGAGCGACGAGGCCCTCGTGTTCGACCTGAAGGCGCAGAAGGACCTCGGGTTCAACTCCGTCCGCAAGCACATCAAGGCCGAACCCGCCCGCTGGTACTACCACGCGGACCGGCTCGGACTGCTGGTGTGGCAGGACTTCGTGTCCGTCGAGGACGGCAACAGCCCCGTGGCGCAGCAGGCCTTCCTCAACGAGAGCCGCGAGTTGATGCAGCAGCTGCACAACTACCCGTCGATCTACGCGTGGATCGTGTTCAACGAGGGCTGGGGCGAGTGGGACCGCACCGTCACCGGCCAGATCACCGACGACGTCAAGGCGGCCGACCCGAGCCGGGTCGTCAGCGCGCACAGCGGCGTGAACTGCTGCGCCTCCAAGGGCGACAGCGGCAAGGGTGACGTCATCGACCACCACGACTACAACAACACCGACCCGGCACGCCCGGACGGCAAGCGCGTCGTGATGGACGGCGAGCACGGCGGGTTCACGCTGCGCACGCCGGGACACCAGTGGCCCGGTGCGCCGATCGCGATCTACAGCGGCGTGGCGAACAAGGCGGCGCTGACGGCGAAGTACGTCGACAACACCCGCACGTTCTACCTGGGCCAGGCGCGCCAGGAGATGTCCGCGTCGGTCTACACCCAGGTCACCGACCTGGAGGGCGAGCTCAACGGCCTGTGGACCTACGACCGCAAGCGCATCAAGGTCGACCCCGGTCCCGTCCGCGAGATCAACCGGCGGGTGATCGAGGCCGGGGCCAACGCCGGCAAGCCGTACCCGTACGCGGGCAGCGGCGAGTGGAAGCTGAACGAGACCACGGGCACGACCGCGAAGGACTCGAAGGGCGCCAACCCGCTGACGCTCAGCCCGGCCGGTGCCACCTGGAAGGACGGCGCGCTGGAGCTCCGCAACGGCTCGGCGGAGACCTACGGCCCGGTGGTCGACACGACCAAGGACTACGCCGTGTCCGCGAAGGTGCGGCTGGACGAGCTGCCCGGCAACTACGCCTCCGCGGTGAGCCAGGACGGCCGTCAGTCGGAGAACCCCTTCTACCTGCAGTACGGCCAGGGCGCGTTCGCGTTCAGCACGCCCGGTGGCAACCGGGCGCGTTACGAGATCACGCCGGAGATCGGCCGCTGGTACGAGATCAAGGGTGAGCGCAAGGGCGGCGAGATCCGGCTCTACGTGGACGGCGCGCTGGTCGCCACGGCACCGGCGGGACCGGCCGTCGAGAGCACCGGCGCGTTCGCGGTGGGACGTGCCAAGTACAACGGCCAGAACGTGGACTTCTGGCGAGGTGCGATCAAGGACGTGGTCGTCACCTCTTGATGTTGGGAGAACGCTCTCCGGACGTGGTACAACCGGTGTATGAGCAGGGTCGCACCCACGTTGGAGGACGTCGCCAGAGTCGCGGGCGTGTCCCGCGCGACGGTGTCCCGGGTCGTCAACGGGACGCGCAACGTCGATCCTGAGCTCCAGGAGACGGTGCGCAACGCGATCGAGCAGACCGGGTACACGCCCAACCGCGTGGCCCGGTCTCTCGTCACGCGCCGCACCGGCACGGTCGCGCTGGTGATCTCCGGCGCGGGCGGGGGATCGGACGTGTTCAGCGACCCGTTCTTCGGCCGGGTGACGGCCGGTGTGGTCGACTTCCTGCGCGGCCACAGCGTGCACCCGGTGCTCATGCTCGCCGACTCCGACCACGCGCGGACCGAGGTCGTCGAGTTCCTCAGACAGGGCAGCGCCGACGGCGCGCTGCTGGTGTCCACCCACCCCGCCGACCCGCTGCCCGCCCGGCTGCTCGAAGCCGGGGTCCCCTCGGTGCTCTACGCCCGGCCCGGCAGGCCGATGCCGATCGGGTACGTCGACATGGACCACCGCGCCGGCGGGCGGCTGGCCGCGGACCACCTGGTGGCCGCGGGGCGGTACAACATCGCCACCATCTCCGGCCCGATGGACGTCCTGGCGAGCCAGGACCGGCACGCCGGCTTCCGCGACGCCATGGCCCGCCACGGTTTCCCGTACGTCCCGACCGTCGAGGGCGGCTTCACCGCCGAGAGCGGTGCGGCCGCGATGCACCGGCTCCTCACCGAATGCCCCGACCTCGACGCCGTGTTCGCCGCGAACGACCTGATGGCGCAGGCGGCCGTGGACGTGCTGCTGGAGCACGGCCTGCGCGTGCCGGAGGACGTCGCCGTGGTCGGGTTCGACGACAGCGCGCCGGCCCTGGCCTGCCGCCCGCCGCTCACCACCATCCGGCAGCCGGTGGAGCGAATGGCCGCTCAGATGGCCGACCTGTTGCTCGCGGACCTGGAAAAACCGGGACAACGGCCGAGATCCGTCATCTTCGAACCGGAACTCGTCGTACGGGCCTCTGCCTGATTGACCTGTTCGACACCCGGCGTTAACGTCCCTTGGGAGAGCGCTCTCACGCCCCTGTCCAAGGCTTTCAGCCCTTCCCCCGTCAGGCAGGACCATGGGCTCAACCCTGTCCAGGGCCGCCGCGTTCGCCGCTGCCGCTCTGTGTCTCGTGACCACGATCAGCGCCACCTCCCCAGCAGGCGCCGCCGCGTGCGGCACCTCCAACGCGGCCCTCAACCGCACCGCCACCGCGTCCTCCACGGAGAACGGCGGCACGCCCGCGTCGGCCGCGGTCGACGGCAACGCGGGCACCCGCTGGTCGTCGCAGTTCTCCGACCCGCAGTGGCTGCAGGTCGACCTCGGCTCCACGCAGGAGGTCTGCCGCGTCTCCCTGAGCTGGGAGGGCGCGTACGGCAAGGCCTTCCAGGTCCAGGTGACCGACAACGCCGCCGACTCCGGTTCGTGGCGCAACATCTACTCGACCACGACCGGCACCGGCGGCACGCAGTCCGTCGACGTCACCGGGTCCGGCCGCTACCTGCGCGTCCTCGGCACGCAACGCGGTACCGGCTACGGCTATTCGTTGTGGGAACTGGGAGTCTTCACCACCACGCCCGACACCCCCGGCGTCACGCCGACGGACCCGCGCAACCCGGACTTCGGCCCGAACGTGTACGTCTACGGCCCGGGTTCGTCGCAGTCGGAGATGCAGTCGCGGCTCGACTCCATCGCGACGCAGATGAAGACCAACCAGTTCGGTCCGCAGCGGCACGCCGTGCTGTTCAAGCCCGGCAGCTACAACGCCGACGTGAACCTGCGCTTCTACACGCAGATCGTCGGCCTCGGCCTGATGCCGGACGACGTGAACATCAACGGCCACATCCGCGTCGAGGCGGACTGGCTGCAGCAGGGCGACGACCCGAACAACCTCGGCAACGCCACGCAGAACTTCTGGCGCGGCGCCGAGAACCTCTCGGTCACGTTGCCGCCCAACCAGATCGAGCGCTGGGCGGTCTCGCAGGCCACCGCGTACCGGCGGATGCACCTGCGGGGCCAGGCGCACCTGTGGAACGGCTACGACGGCTGGGCCAGCGGTGGCCTGATCGTGGACAGCAAGATCGACGGCGTGACCGTCTCCGGTTCGCAGCAGCAGTTCCTGACCCGCAACAGCAACCTCGCCGGCGGCTGGTCGGGCTCGGTGTGGAACATGGTGTTCGCCGGCACCCAGGGCGCACCGCCCAACAACTTCCCGAACCCGTCGCACACCACCGTCGACACCTCGCCGGTGACGCGGGAGAAGCCCTACCTGTACTTCGACAACTCCGGTGAGTACCGCGTCTTCCTGCCCGCGCTGCGCCAGAACTCGCGGGGCACGAGCTGGGAGAACGGCAACCCCGGCATGTCGGTGTCGCTCGCGGACTTCTTCATCGTCAAGCCGGGCACGACGGCCGCCACGATCAACGCGGCTCTGCAGCAGGGCAAGCACCTGCTGCTCACGCCGGGCATCCACCAGCTCGACGACACGATCCGGGTGACCCGCCCGAACACGGTCGTGCTGGGCCTCGGCCTCGCGACGCTGACGCCGACCACCGGCAAGGCCGCGCTGACCACGTCCGATGTGGACGGTGTCAAGCTGGCAGGGTTCCTGGTCGACGCCGGCGTGCAGAACTCCCCGGTGCTGCTGGAGATCGGTGACTCCAGCGCCACCTCGCACGCCGCCAACCCGACCTCGCTGCACGACGTGTACCTGCGCGTCGGCGGGTCGCAGGCCGGCAAGGCGACGGTCAGCATGCGCGTCAACAGCCGCAACACGATCATCGACCACACCTGGGTGTGGCGCGCCGATCACGGCGCGGGCGTCAGCTGGACCGCGAACCCCGGCCAGAACGGCGTGGTCGTCAACGGCGACAACGTGATCGCCTACGGGTTGTTCGTGGAGCACTACCAGCAGCACAACCTGGTGTGGAACGGCAACGGCGGTCGCGTCTACCTCTACCAGAACGAGCTGCCGTACGACCCGCCGAACCAGGCCGCGTGGATGAACGGGTCCAAGCGGGGCTGGGCCGGTTACAAGGTCGCGGACTCGGTGACCACGCACGACGCGTTCGGTGTCGGCGTGTACGCCTTCAACCAGGCAGATCCGAGCATCGTGACGGACAACGGCTTCGAGGCACCGAACCGGCCGGGAGTCCGGTTCACGCACCTCGTGGCGGTGTCACTGGGTGGCGTGGGCACGATCGCCAACGTCATCAACGGCACGGGTGGTCAGGCGGACCTGGCGAACCAGGTCCGGTACGTCGTGAACTACCCGTGACCGAGCCTGCTGAGCTGATCCCTGCGGGATGACTCGACGGACGCCGCGAACTCCTTGGTCGCGGCGTCCGTTCCGTTCTCCTGCTCACTGCGGGCGAGCTCGGCCGTCTGACCGAGGTGCTCGCGGAGTTTTTTCGTGAGCACCGAGGGATCCGCTCTGATGGCCAGCAGGTCGGCCTCGGAGACCAGGCCCGGCATCTGGTGGCCGGCGTGCGGGTTGGTGTCCGGCAGCCCGGCCCGGTCCCGCAACTGCCGCAGGTGGACCAGCTCGTCCGAGTGCGATGCCTTGAGCTCCGCGGCGAAATCGGCGAGCGCTGGTGGCGCGACGTCGAGTGCGGGCAGGAGCTGTTCGTTCATCGGGATCATCAGCTGGACCCAGGCCGTGTCCGTGGCGTTGAACGGGGACACCGGCGGTGGCGGGGGAGCGGGCGCGGCGCACCCCGCGAACAGCAGCAACGCGGAAACACCCCAGGGCACGCGCCGCCCTGGGGTGCATGAGGCGAGGAACCTCACCGAGGCAACCGGTAGTCCGGTCCCAGTGCGGCGCCTCGGTTCGGCTTGTACAGGTCGAACCCGCGCGGGTCGCACTGCAGGCCGCCGTTGACGCAGTGGCGGACCAGCGCGGCCTGCGTGGGCGCGTCCCAGGCGTTCATGAAGTCGTAGTGCCAGGTGTACCCGCGGCCGCTGGAGAGTCGCACACGGGACATGTCACCGGCCACCGGGAACGCCATCTTGAACTCGATCATCGGCACCGCGACCGGGTGGCTCGGCGGGCAGACCAGCGTCGCACGGTCCGGATAGGCCATGTGCGACTTGTGGTCCGCCGAGTCGAGGTCACGGCCGTTCCAGCAACTCGGGGCCTGGTAACGGACGTTGAGCTGCGTGCCGGGCGGGCAGTACGCCGGGATGTCCCAGTTGTGGGAGCTGTCGCCGCACTCCCAGCCCTCGACCGCGCCGGGCGCGGTGCGGAACTGCTCCTGCGTCGCCGTGGGACTGCCGACCACGAACCGGATGCCCGCCGGGAACGGCACGACGTCCTGGTACCGCAGGATGCCGGACTTGTAGTAGATGACCTGCGGGAAGTTCGGCGGCACGATCTGGTCGCCGTCGTAGATCGACGGGAACCAGTACGCCGACTTGTCGTCCGGCGTCTTGCAGTTGGTCTGACCTGCCTTCAGGGAGTCGTTGGTGCTGCCGGCCTTGGTGGAGGCGTTGCCGAGGAACGTGTGCATGTGCGACGCGCCCGGTAGTCCCGGGAAGACGATCGGGTCGTCCGGGAGGTGGGTCGTGACCGAGCAGTTCGCCTGGAACTCGTGGTGCGTGACCAGGTCGTCGGCCTGGGCCGACTGGGTCGCGACCACGACCACGGCCGCCACCAGGGCGGCCGCCATCGTCGACGCGGTGAGTTTTCGGGACATCCTTGTCCTCCTGCCGAGTGGGGAACCGGCTTGGAGAGCGCTCTCCCAAACAGCGTCCCGCCACGCCGCACGGGGTGTCAAGACCGGTTCTTTGACACTCCCGGCGTCTGGTCGTAACGTTCGGCGGCAGGGTTGTGAGAGCGCTCTCCTCACGCATCCCTACTTCGTGGCAGGAGGCGCGATGGCTCGCGTCCGCTCCATCTGCACGGTGGTCGCCGTGCTCCTCGGCTTCGCGGTGGTCCCGGCACAGGCCGCTCCCACCCTGCTCTCCCAGGGCAAACCCGCCGTCGCCTCGTCGACCGAGAACGGCGGCACCCCGGCTTCGGCCGCGGTCGACGGCGACGCGGGCACCCGCTGGTCCAGCGAGTGGAGTGCCCCGCAGTGGTTGCGCGTCGACCTCGGTGCCTCCTCGGCGCTCAGCAGGGTCGAGCTCGACTGGGAGGGCGCCTACGCGACGGCGTTCGAGATCCAGGTCTCCGCCGACGGCGACGCGTGGCAGCCGGTTCGTTCGGTGACCGGTGCCACCGGCGGCCGGCAGGGCTACGACGTGACCGGCACCGGCCGGTACGTCCGGGTGCACGCCACCCAGCGCGCCAACGGGTACGGCGTCTCGCTGTGGGAGTTCCGGGTCTTCGGCACGCAGGGCGGCGCCGTGCCGGGAAGCGGCGTGCACGTCACCGGGTCGCAGGGCGACTGGCAGCTCACGGTCGACGGTCAGCCGTGGGTCGTGAAGGGCCTGACCTGGGGGCCGCCCGCCGCGGACGCCGCGCGGTACATGCCCGAGCTGAGGTCCATGGGCGTCAACACCCTGCGCACCTGGGGCACGGACGCCTCGACCCGCCCGCTGCTCGACGCGGCCGCGTCCCACGGCCTGCGCGTGATCAACGGCTTCTGGTTGCAGCCCGGCGGCGGTCCCGGTTCCGGGGGCTGCGTCAACTACGTGACCGACGCCCAGTACAAGGCCGACGTGCTCGGGCAGATCCGCCAGTGGGTCACCACGTACAAGGACCACCCCGGCGTCCTGATGTGGAACGTCGGCAACGAGTCCATCCTCGGCCTGCAGAACTGCTACTCCGGCGCGGAACTGGAGAACCAGCGCGTCGCGTACGCCCGCTACCTGAACGAGGCGGCGCGGGCGATCCACGCCATCGACACCGGCCACCCGGTGACGAACACCGACGCGTGGACCGGTGCGTGGGCGTACCTCAAGGCCCACACGCCCGACCTCGACCTGTACTCCGTCAACTCCTACGGCAACGTCTGCCAGGTGCGCCAGGACTGGATCTCCGGCGGCCACACCAAGCCGTACATCCTCACCGAGGCCGGCCCTGCGGGGGAGTGGGAGGTGCCGGACGACGCCAACGGCGTGCCGGCCGAGCCGACCGACGTGCAGAAGCGCGACGGCTACACCCAGGCGTGGAACTGCATCGTGGGCCACACCGGAGTCTCGTTCGGCGGCACGCTCTTCCACTACGGCACGGAGTACGACTTCGGCGCGGTCTGGTTCAACCTCACGCCCGCGGGCAAGAAGCGGCTCTCGTTCTACGCGGTCCAGCGCGCGTTCGGCGGCGCCACTCCCGCGAACACCCCGCCGGTGATCTCCGCGATGACCGTTCCGCAGACCGTCGCAGCCGGCGCGCCGCTGACCATCGACGTCGCCGCTGCCGATCCCAACGGTGACGCCATCGCGTGGTCGGCCGCGTTCAACAGCAAGTACATCGACAACAGCGGTGCTCTGGCGGCGACACCGGTCCAGGTCAACGGAAACCGGCTCACCGTCACCGCCCCGGACCGGCTCGGCGTGTGGAAGGTCTACGTCATGGCCGAGGACGGGCGCGGCAACATCGGCATCGAGACCCGCTCGGTCCGGGTCGTGGCGCCGCAGCCGTCCGGCGTGAACGTGGCCCAGGGCAAGGCGACCACCGCCTCGTCGTACCAGCAGGTCGGTGACGGGGCGCCGTTCCCGCCGTCGAACGCGGTGGACGGCAACGGTTCCTCGCGCTGGGCCACCGACTGGGCCGATCCGCAGTGGCTCCGCGTCGACCTCGGCGCGGTGACGACATTCCAGCACGTGCAGCTGGTGTGGGAGGGCGCTTTCGGTCGTGCGTACGAGATCCAGGTGTCCGATGACGGCAACGGCTGGCGCACGGTGCACGGCACGACGACCGGGAACGGCGGCGTGGACTCGATCGACGTGACGGCGACCGCCCGGTACGTCCGGCTGCACGCCACGCAACGAGGAACCGGCTTCGGCTACTCGCTCTACGAGTTCGGCGTCTACCGGCGTTGAGCGGATCGCTGTGACGAACGCGTCCGTCGCCGCTCGCCTCACGTGGGCGGCGACGTTCAGCGGTCGTCCTAGGGCGT
This sequence comes from Lentzea flaviverrucosa, assembly GCF_003350445.1. Classification (NCBI taxonomy): domain Bacteria; kingdom Bacillati; phylum Actinomycetota; class Actinomycetes; order Pseudonocardiales; family Pseudonocardiaceae; genus Lentzea; species Lentzea flaviverrucosa. The sequence goes on along the minus strand of NZ_QQAU01000009.1, from coordinate 311,277 downwards.
GTCCCGTAAGTCCGTTCGATGAGAATCGTGGTCGAGAGACCCGGAGTCGGTGCCGCCGCGGCGCCCTCATACCGGGCGTATTCGGGTGTTGCGGCGGTGCCGCCTCCGGGGCCCTCGGCCGCGACTGTCGCGGTCGAGACTTACGGGACACGCCCTAGCGTGAAGACATGCCTTCCGCCGTCATCGTCGAGTACGACGCCGCCTGGCCGCTTCGCGCGCAGCACCTCCTCGCCGGGGTGCGGTCGGCGCTCGCGGCACTGCCCGGGGCGGACGGCTTCGACTACGAGCACATCGGGTCGACCGCGGTGCCAGGGCTCGGCGCGAAGCCGATCGTGGACCTGCAGGTGCGCATGCCGGATCTGCCGTCGCTGGCCCGGCTGACCGAGGTCCTGGCGCCCACGCCGTTCGTGCCGGCGCACGGTTCGAGGCCGGATTCCCCTGGCGTGCACCGGGATGCCCGGAGGCCCGGCGACCAAGCCGACGACGCCGCCTACGAGAAGCGCCTGTTCCACTCGCCGGCCGAGAGCGCCATCCTGCACATCCGCCGCGCGGACTCGCCGTTCGCGCGGTGGGTCGTGGACCTCCGCGACTGGCTGCGGTGTCACCCAGAGCAGGCCCGGCGCTACGAGCAGATCAAGCGCGCGCTCGCCGACGAACACGCGGGCGCGCCGGACTACGACGACTACACCCGTGCCAAGACCGCTTTCTTCGACGACGTCCGGCCACAGGTCAGGGACTGGGCAGCCGGATCGTGACGCGCAGGCCGCCTTCCGGGCGCGGAACGATGTCCAACGCGCCGTCGTGCGCGCGGACGATGCTGTGCACGATGGCGAGACCCAGGCCCACACCCGCGTGATCGTCGTCGCGGACGCGCTCGCCGCCGCGCTGGAACGGTTCGGTGAGCGTCGGCACCAGGTCCGCGGGGAGCCGCCGGCCGGTGTTCTCGATCCGGACGACGCACGCCCGGTGCTGCGGTTCGGTGTGGACGGTGACCCTGCCGCCGGTCGGGAGGTTGTGGACGATGGCGTTCTGGACGAGGTTCGTCACCATCCGCAGGAGCAGCTCCGCGGAACCGGTGGTGGTCGCGGGCTCACCGGTGACCTCGAGCTCGATCCCGCGCCGTTCCGCCAGGGGCAGCAGGGTTTCGGCGGCTTCCTCGGCCACCAGGGAGAGGTCGACGGACGCACGGGTGAACACGCCCCGTTCGCCGCGGCTGAGCAGCAGGAGGGCCTCGGTGAGGTCGATCGCGCGGCGGCTCGCGGTGTGCAGGCGGTCGAGCAGTTCGGCGTCGACCAGGGACGGGTCCTGGCGGGCCACGTCGAGCAGGGACTGCGAGATCGCCAGCGGGGTGCGCAGCTCGTGGGAGGCGTTGGCGGCGAACCTGCGCTGCTCGCCGACGTGCGACTCGAGCTTCTCGAGCATGGTGTCGAAGACGTCGGAGAGCTCGCGGAACTCGTCCGCTTTGCCGGGCAGCCGGATCCGGTGCGACAGCGACCCCTTCGCGGCCAGCCGGGCGGCGTCCGCGATCTTGTCGAGCGGGGAGAGCATGCGGCCGGCCAGGATCCACCCGCCGACCAGGCCGAACGCCACCAGGAACACCATGGCGATCGCGGCGGCGCGGCCGAAGATGCGGGAGAGCAGGTAGCGGTTGGGACTGGTGAAGAGCAGGCCCTGGTCGTTGTCGGGGACGTAGCGCAGCAGGTCCCACCAGGCCAGCCCGATCAGGACGGCGCCGGCCACGACGACGATGCCCGCGTAGCTCAGGGTGAACTTCATGCGGGCGCTGAGCCCCGGTGGTCTAGCCATCCGCGTCGATGCGGTAGCCGACGCCCGGCACGGTCGCGATGAGCCACGGTTCGCCGAGTCGCTTGCGCAGCGCCGAGACCGTGATGCGGACGGCGTTCGTGAACGGGTCGGCGTTCTCGTCCCAGGCCCGTTCCAGCAGCTCCTCGGCGCTGACGACACCTCCCTGGGCCCCGACCAGCACCTCGAGCACCGCGAACTGCTTGCGGGTCAGCGCGACGTACTGCCCGTCGCGGAAGACCTCGCGCCGGAACGGGTCGAGCCGCAGGCCACCGATCTCGCTGACCGGCGGCCGCGCGTAGACACGCCTGCGGGCGAGCGCCCTGAGGCGCAGCACCAGTTCCCGCAGCTCGAACGGCTTGGTCAGGTAGTCGTCGGCGCCGAGCCCGAACCCCGACGCCTTGTCGTCGATCCGGTCGGCGGCGGTGAGCATGAGGATCGGCATGCCGCTGCCGGACGCGACGATCCACCGCGCGATCTCGTCCCCGGACGGTCCGGGCACGTCGCGGTCGAGCACGGCGAGGTCGTAGGAGTTGACGCTGAGCATCTCCAGCGCCGTGTCGCCGTCCCCGGCGATGTCCGCGGCGATCGCCTCCAGCCGCAGTCCGTCCCTGACGGCCTCGGCCAGGTAGGGCTCGTCCTCCACGATCAGCACACGCATGCCGCCACCCTAGGGAGCACGGCATATCGCCCGCATATTCACACCGCGACCAGGTGCCGTTCCTCCACGGGCGCGGGCTTGGGGCGCCACCACCACCGCGACAGGAGTGAGGCCAGCGCCGCACCGACTGCGTTGAGCAGCACGTCGTCCACAGAGGACACCCGGTCCAGCCGCAGCACGAACTGCGCGATCTCCAGCAACGCGGAGCAGGCCGCCGCGAACGCCAGCACCCGCCACACCGACCGCAGCGCCGCGAACCTCAGCGGGGCGAACGACCCGAGCGCCGCGAACACCAGCATGTTGCCGACGATCTGACCCGCGTCCCGGTGCTCGACGAGGTCGATCAGGTCCGCGAACGGCACCAGGCTCAGCTCGCCCGCGGTGCCGGGCTCCGCACCGGGCAGCATGATGAGCCACACCCAGGGCAGCGTCCCGTAGACCATGCCGACGTCGGCCAGCGCCGTTCGCCACGGGTGCGGGTTCTCGACGAGCTTGCGGTAGAGCGCCAGGAGCAGCATCGCGAGCACGGCCACCGGAATCCCGAGCACCGCGCCGACCACGACCCCGGTCTCCGTACCGACCCACTCCTGCCAGGTGTTGAGCACGCTCCCCAGTGAAGGCGCACGGCCGTTGCGAGGGCGTACGCGTTTTCTGATACGCGGACGATAAGTGGCCCGGCCAGGCGGTCCGCGTGGCCCTCGCGGAGAATGCCTGACGTGCTGGAGGCGAGGCTGCTTGCGACGGTGTCCCGTCTCGCGGGTCCGATCCGCGGCGCCGGCGTCGTCCTGATCAGCCTCTTCGGCGCCCTCTCGCTCAACTCGCCGCTGGGCTGGTCGCTGTGCGCGGCGGTCGCGGTCAGCACGGTCGCCGACTTCCGGCTGCCGCGCGTGGCGTTGCCGGTGGCGTTCCTGCGGGTCGCGGTGCTGTCGGTGGTGCTGGGGGCTGACGCCGACCAGTGGGTGCTGACGGTGCTCACGACGACGTTGATCACCTGGCAGTGGCAGTGGCCGCCGAAGGTCAGCGTGCCCGCGACGGTCGCGCTGCTCGCGGTGCAGGTCGTGACGACCGGGCCCGGCGTGCTCGTGCGGGCGGTGCTGGAGTCGGTGCTCGCCCGGCTGTCCTACGAGTTGTTGCGCAGGTCCAGCCGGCGGGTGGACCTGCTCAGGGAACGCGCCGCCGAACGGAGCCGGGCCGCGGCCGTCGCGCTCGACCAGGGCAGGCGGGAGCGGGAGTACCTCGCGCTGCTGCACGACACGGCCGCCGCGACGTTCCTGATGGCCGCGCACGGTGGCGATCCGGAGGAGGTCGCGGCTCAGGCGCGCCGGGACCTGGTCGTGCTGGCCGAACGGGGCAACGCGCAGGGGACCGTGGACCTCGGGGCCGCGCTCACGGCGGTGGCGCGGGACAGTGCCGTGCACGTGCGGGTGGAGGCCGAGGTCGTGCCGGTGCCGGCCGGGGTCGCGCTGCAGTTCGTGCGCGCCGCGCGTGAGCTGCTCACGAACGTCGAACGTCACGCGGGCACGACCGAAGCGGATCTGACGGTGACGCGGGCGCGAGGCGCGGTGGTAGTGATCAAGGACGGCGGCCGGGGTTTCGTGCCCGCCGAGGTGCCCGAGCACCGGCGTGGCCTGCGCGGGTCGGTGGTCGGGCGCCTCGAAGCGGCCGGCGGCACCGCGGTGGTCGAGTCGGGACCGGCGGGCACGACCGCGCGGCTGGAGTGGACCGCCGATGACTGATCAGACCGTCGCCACCACCACCAGGCAGGTCCTGCTGGTCGTCGTCTTCGCCATCCAGCTCGTCCTCATGCTGCCCTTGGTCGTCGCACATCCCCACGGCCCGGCGGCGTGGGTCGCGTACGGGCTGCTCACAGCCGTGCTGGCGGTCGTCGCCGGGTGTGCCGCGGCCGCGGTGCCGACACCGGCCTACCTCGCTGTGGCACCTCTCGTCTCGTCGGTGCTGGCGACGACCGCGCTGCCCGCCGGGGCGTCGTTCACTCCAGCCGACTGGGGGTTCGGCCTGGTCGGTTGGTACCTGCTGCTGGTGCTGGTCGAGAAGCCGATGGCGCTGGTGGCGGCCCTGAGCGCGCACATCTGCTTCAGCATCGCGTGGTTCGCGCGCGAGGGAAGCGGTGACGTCGGCACGGCCGGGGTCGTGATCCTGAGCGGCACGAGTTTCCAGCTCGGCGTCCTGGTGGTCACCCAGGTGCTGCACCGCGACGCCGGGCTGGCCGCCGAGGCCGCCGCCGAGCTCGACGCCGCCCGCACCCGCGAGGAGCTCGCCCGCCAGCGGGAACAGGACCTGCGCGCCGGGTTCGAGGGCCAGCTGGGCGCGTTGCTGCCCCTGCTCGCCGACCTCGCCGACGAACGCGCGAGCGTGGCCGACCAGACGACCAGGCTGCGCTGCTCGGTCGCGGCCGTGCAGCTGCGCAGGTTGTTCGCGGAGAACGACGACGTGCCCGACCCGTTGCTGCACGAACTGACCGCGTGCGTGGACGTCGCCGAACGGCGTGGTGTCGTCGTCTCGCTCGCCGTCAGCGGCACGGCCACGGCGGTGCCGACGGAGGTGCGTCGCGAACTGGTCGCGCCGATGGCCCAGGCGCTCGCCGTCGCGCACGGACGTGCGAAGGTGAGCCTGTTGCGCACCGCGACGGAGGTGCGTGTGGCGGTGGTGGCGGACGCGCCCGAGACGCTGCCGGCTCCGGGCAGGACAGGAGCGGTGACAGTCGAGACGAGCGTCCACAGCGGACTGGTGAGGAGCGAGGCGCGATGGCGGACCACGTGACGGCGGTCGTGGTCGACGACCATCCCGTCGTGCGCGCGGGAGTCGCGCATTGGCTGTCCACAGCGGACATCGAGCTGGTGGCGAGCGGTGAGGACCCCGGGGTGGCCTGGACCGGTCCCGGCGCGAGCGCGGCGGTCGTCGTGCTCGACCTGCACCTCGGCGGCGTCGCGCCCGCCACGTCCGAACTGCGCAAGCTCGTCGAGGACGGCCGCAGGGTCGTCGTCTACTCGATGCGCGCCGACGACGAGATCGTCCTGCAGTGCCTGGAGATCGGCGCGCTCAGCTACCTGACCAAGGCCGAGGGCGCCGACCACCTCGTGCAGGCCGTCAAGGCGGCGGCCGAGGGGCAGTCGTACACACCGCCGGCTCTCGCGGGCGCGCTGGCGGGCGACAGGTCGGACACGAGGCCCGCCCTCTCGCCGCGCGAGACCGAGGTCCTGGTCGAGTGGTTCCAGTCCGAGTCGAAGGAGTTCGTGGCGCAACGCCTGAACATCACGCTCAGCACGGTGAACTCCCACCTGGAGCGGATCAGGGTCAAGTACGCGGCGATCGGCAGGCAGGCACCGACCAAGGCGGCGCTCGTCGCGCGGGCGATCCAGGACGGGCTGATCGGCCTCGACGACCTCTGAACCACAGCGTGTGGTGCGAACGACCGATACCGCCGTTCCGGCATCTGGCCTAACGTCCTGGGCGCCCCCAGGTTCGGCAGTCCGAGGAGATCCGCAGTGACGCACGCCCGTGGCCCCCTGTTCATCGCCTCCGTCGCGGCGGCGGGCCTGCTCCTGTCGGCGTGCGGCTCGGAGACCGGCGGTACACCGACCCCCGCCACGGACACGACGACGACCACCGCCACGAGCACCAAGGAGACCTCCACCTCGAAGGAGGCGCCGCCGATTCCGGCCGGTGGGGACGTCACGGCTCCCGGCTCGAAGCTCAAGGTCGGCGCCCGCGCGGTCATCCCCGTCGTCACCGGTGACAAGAGCGGCACCATCGCCATCACCGTCACGGCCATCGAGGCGGGCCCGAAGGAGGACCTGGCGAAGTTCGGCGACAAGGCCAAGAACATCACGCCGTTCTACCTGCGGGCCACGGTCGAGAACCTCAGCGGGACCGACCTGAGCTTCACCTCGATCGGCCTGCGCGGCCTCGGCGAGGACGGCAAGGGCACGGGCGTGATCATCAGCGGTGACACCCCGAAGTGCGACTCCACCAGCGCGCCGAAGACGTTCAAGGCGGCCGGCGAGAAGTACGAGACGTGCGTGCTGAGCGCGGCGCAGGACGGCTTGAAGGTCGCGGGGGCCGAGTACAACCGCGGCGACGACTACGTCAAGTCTCCGGTCGTCTGGCAGAGCTGAGCCGCCGGTCCGCGGGGTGCACGAGGGGTCCTCGCGGATCAGCGCCACTAGGGTCGGGAGCCGTGATCACCACCATGGCTTTCCTGAAAGCTCGTGCGGGCATGAGCAGGGACGAGTTCGTCGACCACTACGAGAACCACCACGTGCCGCTGATCCTGGGCATCACGCCCGGCCCGTTCTACTACGTGCGCAACTACCTGCCGCCCCACGACGAGCGGGGCTTCCCGGCGGAGTTCGACGTGGTCACGCACATGAAGTTCGCCGACGCGGCGACCCGCCGGACCTGGCTCTCGCTCGTCCTCGCGCCCGGTTCCGGCGTCGCCGAGGACGAGGAGCGCTTCCTCGACCGCGCGCGAACGCAGTCCTGGATCGTGGAGGAACGGCTCAGCGCCGCACCAGGCCGTTGACGTGCGCGTACGCCACGGCGTGCACCCGGTCGCGCAACCCGAGCTTGGCCAGCACGCGTGAGACGTGCGTCTTCACCGTCTCGTCCCCGACGTGCAGCCGCGCGGCGATCTCGGCGTTGCTGCAGGCCGCCGCGACGAGCTGCAGCACCTCCCGTTCGCGCGCGGTGAGCAGTTCGAGCTCCGGTGGCGTCGGGGGAGGGGCGAGGCTGACGGCGAACCGCGCGATCAGCCGTTGCGTCACCGACGGGTCGATCAACGCGTCCCCGCGCGCCGCCACCCGCACCGCCGAGATCAGCTCCTCGGGCGGCAGCGACTTCAGCAGGAACCCGCTGGCCCCCGCCTTCAGAGCGCGGTAGACGTACTCGTCGGTGTCGTAGGTCGTGAGCAGCAGGACCTTCGTGCGGTTCGCCGGGTCGGCCAGGATCATCTCGGTCGCGCCGAGCCCGTCCAGCTTCGGCATCCGGATGTCGAGCACGGCCACGTCCGGGCGCAGCCGCGCGACCTCCGCCACCGCGGCCCTGCCGTCCGCGACCTCCGCGACGCACCGGAGGTCCTCCTGCGTGTCGAAGATCGCGCGCATGCCGGAGCGCAGCATCGCGTGGTCGTCGGCCAGCAGCACGGTCAACGTCATGACGCCTCCAGGGGGAACGTGACGACGGTGCGCCAGGTCCGTCCGTCCGGTTCGAGCCCGGACCGGGTGGTGCCGGTGAACATGCCCGCGCGGTTGCGGATGCCGACGAGGCCGCGGCGCACCGAACCGGAGTCGTCGCCGGGGCCCGTGACGTTCTGCGCGGTGACGGTCAGCGAGTCCGGCGCGTACTCCAGCGTGACCGTCACCCCGGACGCGTCGCCGTGCCGCAGGGCGTTGGTGAGCATCTCCTGGATGATCCGGTAGACCGTGATGTCCAACGACTCCGGCACGTCCCGCCGTTGCCCGCGCACCTCGAGCCGGGCAGGCCTGCCCGCCGCGCGCACGCCGTCGAGCAGTTCGTCGAGGTTGTCGAGGCCGGGCTGCCGCGCGCCCTCGGACTTGTCGCCGTGCAGCAGGTCGAGCAGGTGCCTCAGGTCGGCCATGGCCGCGCGGCTGGACGTCTCGACGGCGCGCAACGAGCTCGTGAGCTTCGGATTTCCTCCCGGCAGGCCGAGGCGTGCGGCGCCGGCGTGCAGGTTGATCGCGCTCACGTGGTGGATGATCACGTCGTGCAGGTCGCGGGCTATCGCGCCGCGTTCCTCGGTGATCGCCTTGGTGACCGCCGCCTTCGCGTCCTTCTCGGCCATCGCCGAGCGCTTCTCCAGCTCGGCCAGGTACGCGCGGCGCGCCGTCGTGTAGCGGCCGACGAGCCACGGCAGCAGCGCGCCCTTGCCCGCCACCAGCACCGCGTACAGGGGGCCGTAGCCGTTGATGACCATGCAGGCCATCAGGCTGGCCGAGAGCAGCCCGAGCGAGGTGTACGCCGGGGTGCCGCGCAGCCACGCCCCCGCCCGGTACCCGGCGATCAGCAGGCCGGCGTCGTTGGCGTCGACCCCGTTGCGCATCGAGACGAGGACGATCACCGGCACGGCCGCCTGCGCCGCCGCCACCCACAGCGACAGCCGGGCCGGACCGGCCAGCATCGCGTCCACGGCCAGCGTCATCAGGAGCACGACCACGGTCTGCGGCAACGGTTCGCGGTCGAGCAGCACGAACCCGCCGTCCACGACCATGCACACGGTCGCGACCAGCCACGACTGGTGCTTGAGGGGCAGCTTGATCAGATCCATCGAGCGCAATCCTGCCGGACGGCGTCCCTGAGAACCTCCCGCTTCGCAGGGGTCGGGCATCCCCCGCGCGGGGGATGCGATTTCCGTCTTCGCAGTGATGCGGCGGCGAAGCCATGATCGATACGTTCGGTCGCGATGAAACGACGTGGTGTGACCTTCCTGCTCGCGCTGGCGGCACTCCTGGGGATCGCCGCCCCGGCGCTGGCCGACGGCGCCCAGTCCGGTGCCGACGTCCACGTCGCGCAGAGCCTCGGCGACCGCGACCTGACGGTGATCATCCGGCGGGTCGCGGAGGTGCCGGGGCCGGTGCACGTCGACGTGGTGACGCACGCCGGAACGCCGCCGGGCGAGCTGACCCTGACGTTGCGCGCGGCCGGTGCGCCCAGCAGCACCACCAAGGTGGTCCTCGGTGCCACGCCCGGCTTCCACTCCGGGCTGCTGCACGTGGACCGGCCCGGTCCGTGGGAGCTCGCGGTCGACGAGGCGACCATCCCGTTCGTCGTGCCGGCGCTCGTGCCGTCGCCGTGGGAGAACGCGACCTACGGAGGGTTCATCGCGGCCGGAGTCCTGTTGCTGGCGGCACTCCTGCTGGCGGTCTTCGGCAAGGTCGGCCTCGCGCTCGTGCCCACGGCGGGCATGGTCGCCGCGGTGGCGGTGGGGGTGACGGCGGCGTTGCTGGCGCCCAGCATCCCGCCCGTCGCGGCGCCCGGCACGCAGCTCGACCCGACGTACGACAACGTCACGAACCCCTACGAGCGAACGTCCATAGTGGACTTCTCGCGGCCGCCGGTGAACATGGTGCCCGGCATGGACGGCAAGGACCTCGTGCTGAACCTGACCGACGGCTCGTCGGGACGGCCGGTGGACGACCTGCTCGTGCACGACAGCGCGTTCGTCCACCTGGTCGTGGTGTCGCCGTCCGGGCACCTGCGCCACCTGCACCCGGTCCGCACGGCGCCCGGCGAGTTCCGCGCCCGGCTGACCGACCCCGAACAGGGCACGCACGCCGTCGCCGCCGAGATCGCCCGGCGTGGCGGGGGAGTGCAGCTGCTGCGGTCGAGCGTCGCGGTCTCCGGCACGGCCGCGCCCCGGCACGACGCGACGGCCGAGACGGCGGTGGAGATCCGCGAGGCGGGCAGGCCGAGCACGATCACCGCGAAGTTCGGCGAGCGCGACCTGCAGCCGTGGCTGGGCATGCTCGGGCACATGATCGTCGTCGGCCCGGTGACGGACGACGCCGTGAACGCCCCGATCTGGGCGCACGTGCACTCCATGCTCCCGCCGACGCCCGGAATGCCCGACAAACCCGACGAGAGCGTCGCCGCCTACGGGCCGGACGTGCCGTTCACCTACTCGTTCCCGTTGCCGGGCAGGTACCTCGTGTGGATCCAGGTCGAACGCGACTACTCGGTCGTCACCGTGCCGAAGGTCGTCGACGTCCCGGCCGGGAAGGTGGCCTCGAAGTGAAGCGCTCTACGACAGCAGTCGTGGCCGCCGTCATCGCGGTGGCGGCCGCGTTGCTGGTGCTCTGGCCGCGCGGGGTGGAGGCCCGGCCCCACCTCGCGGAGAGCGCGCAGCTCCGGTTCGAGCTCACGCCCGCCAGCACCCGGTCCGGCAGCAACTCGTTCGACCTGCTCGTCACCGACCGGTCCGGCAACGCCGCCGACGGCGACGTGACGGTCGAACCGGCCATGCCGCAGATGGGCCACGCACTCGCCCCGATCACGGCGGCACCGCGGGCGCCAGGCCGGTACCAGGTCGCGGGCGTCGACCTGTTCATGGCCGGCCAATGGGAAATCACCTTGTCACTGCGCGGCGAGCGGGTCGTCATCCCGCTGCTGCTCACCTAGAAGGGGGAGGAATGACTGTGCACATCACGGCGACCGAAGCGTCGCCGGCGAGGACGGTCCCGAGGGGGCTGGTCCCGGCGAGCGTCGTGGTCGGCGGCACCCTGATCTCGCTGATCGGCCTGACCTGGGACATCCAGTGGCACTCCGACGTCGGGCCCGACACGTTCTTCACCCTGCCGCACCTGTTCCTGTACGCGGGCAGCGCGATCTCCGGCCTCGCGAGCCTCGCCGTCGTGTTGCTGACGACGGCGAACTCCAAGCGCGGCAGGGCGGTCGACCCGGTGGTCGGCGGCCGCGCGGTCGGCGTGTTCGGCCGCACGTTCGCCGCCCCCGTCGGGTACCTGGTCTCCGGCATCGGCGCGGCGCTGTTCCTCGTCTACGGGCTGTGGGACCAGTGGTGGCACGGCCTGTACGGCTTCGACGCCGTGATCGACTCGCCGCCGCACATCGGGCTGCTGCTGTCGATCTCGATCACGATGGTCGGCGCGGTCATGGTCTTCGCCGTGGCCCGCGACCAGCGCTGGGGGACCTACGGCATCGCCGCCGCGGCGGGCACGTTGCTCGCGTTCAGCATGGTGACCGTGCTCGGCCTGCGCGCGTTGCCCGGCGGTGCCGTCAACACGGTCAACGCCGGCAGCGCGTTCTTCTCGGTGATGATCCTGTTTATGGGCGCGTACGTCCTGAACCGGCGCGGCGGCGCGCTCGCCGTCGGAGTCGTCGTCGCGGTGCTGCAAGCCGTGTTCTGGTGGTTCTCCCCGTGGGCCACCGAGGTCTACGCGGACGCCACCGGCCTGCCGTTGCGCGACTACGCCGACGGCATCCCCGGACTGCCCAACATGATCCCGATGAGCCTGCTCCTCGTCGCGGTCGCCGTGGAACTGCTGCGGGGACTGCCAGCCTGGATCCCCGGCGCCGTCGGCGGCGTGATCATCACGGCCTGCGCGCCCCTGCAGCGGATGCTCGTGCAGGGCAGCAACTTCCCGGCCCTCGAACGGTACGTGGCCACCGTCGTGGCGGGCGCGGTGCTCGGCGCCCTCGCCGGGATGCTCGGCCGGCGGTTCGGCCACATGCTCCGCCACCTCGCACCAGCAAAGGACGACAGCCATGCGTAAGACGTTGCTGGGCCTGGTGGGCACGGCCGCCCTGCTGTTCGGGCTGACCACTCCCGCGCTGGCCTTCGAGCCGGTCAACGTGGTGCACACGGAGAAGGTGAAGGCGGGACCGTACGACCTGACCATCGGCTTCAGCACGTGGCCGGTGAAGGCCATGCAGTCGCTGGACTTCACCTTCGTGCCGGAGAACGGGATCGAGGGCAAGAAGGGCACGCTGACCCTGCTGCGCGGGGACGTGGAGAGCGACGACAGCCCGCTGGCACGGCACCCCCGCAAGCGCGACGTGTGGGGCCTCGACATCTTCGCCCTGCCCGAGCCGGGGGCGTGGACGATGCGCTTCGACGTCGACGGACCGGCGGGCGCGGGCACGGGCGAGCTGAAGAACCTGCAGGTGATGGAGCAGCCGGGGCCGCCGATGGGGCTGTCCTGGGCGATCAGCACGATCCCGCTGTTCGGCCTGATCGCGTTGATCGTGGTCGCCTGGCGCCGGACGCGCGCCACGGTCGCTTAGGGCGTGTGCCGCCTTAGCAGATGAGGTCCGAGCTCCACCCGGCAACCTGACCGGGTGAAGTTCGGTCCGAATGGCTGGACTGGCTGGATTTCCGGCGACGAGGTCCGATACCCAGTTCGCCGTGCGCTTGCCTCACGCTGTTTGGATCGGCGGGCTCTTGGTGCCCGCGTTGCTCGCCACCACCGGCGTGTTCGTCTACGGCGGTGGCGTTGAACGGACGCTGCACTCCGACGTGCGTACCGCGCTGGGAAAGGCCGGCTACCACGGCGTGGTCGCGGTGGACGGCCGGTCGGTCGTGGTCAGCGAGGTCTCGCCGCGCTCGGTCGACGCGGTGCGCGCCGTGGTGTCCGACGTGAACGGCGTCGGTGTCACCGACGTGCGTGCGGCCGAACCGGAGCAGCTGCTGCTGGCGGTGCGCGGCGGTGAGGTCCTGGTGTCCGGCGCGGTCGCCGACGACGCGGAACGCCGTGCGCTGCTGGAGGCCGTGCGGACCGACGGCCACCGCGTCACGGCCGCGCTCCGGCTGGGCGGCCTGCTGCCGATCCCGCCGGCCGTGATCGGGCGGGTGCTCACCGCCGCGCTGTCCGCGAAGGTGTCGGACGTGACCACGACCGTCCACAACGGACAGGTCGTGGTCGCCGCCCGAGTGCCCGACGAGGCCAGGGCCACGGCGGTCCGCGACGCCGTCCGGGAGGCGGCGAACGGCCTGCAGGTCACCGACCGCATCGAGGTCGGCTCGTCCGCGGCTGCCGGCGACCTGAACGTCGAGGCGTTGCACGACTCGATCTCCCGCCTGGTCAACGGCAACGGCGCGATCCGGTTCGTGCAGGGCACCACGGCGTACGAGGGCCACGGCCCCGTGCTCATCGAGCGCGTCGGCCGCATGCTGCTGGTCGCCCCGCGCGCCTCGATCACGCTGGTGGCACACGGTACCGACCAGGCGATGGCGACCAAACGCGGCGAGATGGTCCGCGACGTCCTCGTCGGTCAGGGCGTGGCCCCCGCGTTGATCGCCATCGAGACCCGTCCCGCCCCCGGCGGCGAGTACGACCCGGCCACCCGCCAGGTCGACGTCGTCGTCCGTTAGGAGTTCGCTGTGCTCTGGTTGTTCTCCCAGATGTTCCTGCTGTGCCTGGTGTCGTTCGCCGTCGGCTCGCTGGTGACGTGGCTGTCGGTCCGCGGTCGCCTGCAGCCCGAACGCCCGAAGACGCGCCTCGCCCTGCCCGCACCCCGCCCGGCGGCCGAGCAGGTGGTGATCGCCGAACAGCCGCCGGCACCGGCCGCCCCGAAGCCGCCGCGGCAGGAGTCGTTGCCGGTCAAGGGCAACTCGAAGACGATGGTCTACCACACGCCCGACTCCCCGTACTACCGGCGGATGAAGGGCGACATGGCGTTCGCCTCGGAGGACGACGCCGTGTCGGCCGGCTACCGGATGTGGACCACCAAGGGCCGCGTCAGGGCCTGAGATCGGCCGGTGACATCGGGAATCAGCGCTTCAGCAGGTCGCGGATCGCCGCCGCGACGACGTCCGGTGCCTCCTCGGCCATGAAGTGTCCACAGGAGACCGTGCGGTGGTCGAGGTCGGCCGCCCAGGCCTGCCACAGCGCCCTGGCGTCGAAGCCGAGCGCCGCGCCCCAGTCCTGCTGCAGCACGGTGACCGGCATCCGCAGCTGGTTGCCCGCGTTCCTGTCCACCGTGTCGTGCTCGACGTCGATCGTCGCCGACGCCCGGTAGTCCGCGACGATCGACGTGACGGCCTCGCGGCTCGCGCGCAGGTACTCGGCGCGGACGTCCTCGGGGAACGGCCCGGCGCCCCAGACGTCGAGGAAGTGGCCGAAGAACGCGTCCGGGGTCGCGCCGATCATCTGCTCGGCGAGGCCGGGCGGCTGGGCCATCAGGAACAGGTGGAAGCCGACGGCGGCGGACGTGCCGTGCATGACGTCCCACATGTCCAGCGTCGGCAGCACGTCGAGCGACGCGAGGTGCGTGACGTGCTGTGGGTGGTCGAGGCCGGTGCGGAACGCGACGAGCGCGCCCCGGTCGTGTCCGGCCAGGGCGAACGTGTCGTGCCCGAACGCGCGGGCGACCTGCACGACGTCGGCGGCCATGGTGCGCTTGGAGTAGGTGAGGCCGGTGTCGGCGGGCTTGTCGCTGTCGCCGTAGCCGCGCAGGTCGGGCATGATCACGGTGTGGTCGGCGGCCAGTTCGGCGGCGACGTGCCGCCACATGAGGTGGGTCTGCGGGAAGCCGTGCAGCAGCACGACGGGGCTCCCCGACCCCGTGCTCGCGACGGCGAGCTCGACGCCGTCGGAGACCTGGACGCGCTGGTGGTCGAATGCGGTGTGGTTCACGAGCCCACTGTGCGGGTGCCCGATCAGCAACGGATCAGCGTTAGGGTCAGCGCGTGGTGACGTTCGGGGTGCTGGGCCCGCTGACCGCGGGATCCGCCCGCCTCGGCGGCCCGAAGCAACGGGCCGTGCTGGCGCGCCTGCTGGTCGCCCGGCGCCGGGTCGTGCCGGTGCGCACGCTCGTCGACGACCTGTGGGAGGACCCGCCGGACGGTGCCGTCGGCACGGTGCAGACGTTCGTCGGCGCACTGCGCAAGGCGCTGGAGCCCGATCGTCCACCCCGGACTCCCTCCACGCTGCTGGTGACCGAGGGTGCGGGGTACGCGTTGCTCGCGTCGGACGTGGACGCGTGGCGGTTCGAGGAGGTGCTCGGCGGCGACCTGTCCGTGCTGGACGGTGCGCTCGCGTTGTGGCGCGGGCCCGCGTACGCCGAGTTCGCCGACTTCCACTGGGCGCGGGCCGAGATCGACCGGCTGGAGGAGCTGCGGCTGGTCGCGGTCGAACGCCGTGCTGCCGCCGCCCTCGCTCTCGGTCGTTCCGCCGAGGTCGTCGCCGACCTGCGCGCTCACCTGGCCGGGCATCCGTGGCGCGAGAAGGCGTGGAGCCTGCTCGCGCTGGCGCTGTACCGGGAGGGCCGGCAGGGCGACGCGCTGGGAGCGGTGCGCGAGGCGCGGCAGGCGCTCGTGGAGAACCTCGGTGTCGATCCGGGCGAGGAACTCCGCTCGCTGGAGTCGGACATCCTGGCCCAGTCGCCGCGGCTGCTGCCCTCGTCCGAGCCGTCGCTGGTGGGGCGCGCCGCCGAACTGGCGCTGCTGGACACCGCCGTCCCGGCAGCCGGTCTGGGGCTCGCGCTGGTGACGGGTGAGGCCGGCGTGGGCAAGACCGCCCTCGCCACGGCGTTCACCGAGCTGCTGGCCGGTCGGGGGTGGAGGACGGTGTGGGCGCGCTGTCAGGAGGACGCGCCCGTGGCGTGGCCCTGGCAGCAGGTGGTGGAGGCACTGGGGGAGGAACTGGTTGCCGCGGAACGGTTCCAGCTCCGCCTGTCGATCGTGTCCACTGTGGAATCGGCCGCGCCTGTGCTGGTCGTGCTGGACGACCTGCACCAGGCCGACGAGGAGACCCTCGCGGTGCTGGCCGCGTTCACCGGCCGTGTGCTCTCCGGCCGCGTGCTGATCGTCGCGACCTCGCGCTCCGCGGTGCCGTCGGAGGCCCTGGCGCGTGCGGAACCGGTCCGCGTGCAGCTCGGCGGCCTGGACGAAGAGGCCGTCGCCGCACTGGTGGGACCACGGGACGCGCGCGCGATCCACCACCGCACCGGCGGCAATCCCTTCTACGTCAAGGAACTCCGCCGACTCGTCGCCTCGGGAGGCGACCTCGGCTCGGTGCCGGCCGGTGTGCGGGACGTGCTGCGCCACCGCCTCGCCGGGCTGCCGCCCGAGGCGCGGACCGTGCTGCACCAGGCCTCCGTGCTGGGCAGGGACGTCGAGGTGGACCTGCTGGACGCACTGGCCGGTCACGACGTGCTCGACGCGCTGGACCTGGCGATCGAGGCCGGTTTCGTCGTCGAGGTGGCACCCGGCCGCGCCAGGTTCACGCACCAGCTGGTGCGCGACACCCTGTACGAGGACGTGTCGCTGACCAGGCGCGCACGCTGGCACGCCGTGGTGGCGGAGGCGATGCCACCTGGCGACGTCCAACTGCTCGCTCATCACCACGCCCTCGCGGGTACGCGGAGTCCTGAGGCGGTGAGCGCGCTCGCCGAGGCGGCGGCGGGGAACCGATCACCGCGTGAGGCGGTGCGGCTGTGGCGCGCGGCGCTCGCGGCGGCCGGTTCGGAACGGCTCGACCTGCTGACCGGCCTGGTCAGGGCCCTGGCGGTGAGCGGGGACCTGGAAGGGGCGAGGGAGCACAGGTCGGCGGCGTTGCGGCTGGCCGAAGGTCCGGACGAGGTGGCCGAGGTGATCGGGTCGTTCGACGTGCCCGGCATCTGGACCACCAACGACGACCCGGCCCACTCCGCCGAACTCGTCGCCGCCGCGGAACGGGTCCTGCCCGCCTTCCCCGGCCCGACCGCCACCCGCGCCCGCCTGCTCGCCACCATCGCCATGGAGGACCGGGGCACCGGAACCCGCCTCGGTGAAGCACGGGAAGCCGAGGCCACAGCACATGCCCTCGGCGACCCCGAACTGCTGGCGTTCGCCCTGAACGCCCGTTTCATGCACACCTTCCACCGCACCGGCCTGGCTCCGGACCGTGCCGCGATCGGCAGGGAGCTCCTCGAGGTCGCGTCCGGCCGCCTGGTGACCCACGAGGTGCTGGGCCACCTGGTCCTCGTCCAGGCCTGCTCCGCGCTGGCCGACTTCGCCGCCGCCGACGAGCACGCGGCCGCGGCCGACGAGCTGGCACAACGCCACGACCTGCCGCTGGTCGGCCTCTTCACCGACTGGTACGCGGCGTTGAAGCTCGCGGCGGCCGGGAGGAAAGCCGAAGCCGACAGTGCATACCGGGCCGCGGCCGGTCGCGTCCGGGGCACCGGCATTTGGGGCATGGAACGCGGACTGCTGCCGCTGGCCCTGCTCAGCCTGCACGGCCCGTCCACAGTGGACCTCGCCGACGACTGGGGCCCTCACCTGGACTGGGTGCGCCCGCTGGCGTTGCCGCACGACGAGGCGCTGAAAGCCGCGCGTGCTCTTCCCGACGGGCCGGCGGACCTGCTCACGGAGGTCCGTGCCTGCCTGCTGGCGATGGCGGCGACGCGGTTGCGGGACGACGAACTCGCGGAGCGCGCACATGCGCTGCTCCTGCCCGCCAAGGACGAGTTCGTGGCAGGTACCGGGCTGTTCACCTTCGGCCCGGTGGCGGACTACCTACGCGGCTAGTGCCGGGCCGAGCAGCAGACCGCCGTCCAGCACGAACTCCGAGCCGGTCGCGAACGCCGCCTCCTGCGACGCCAGGTAGAGCACCAGCGCGGTGAACTCGCCGGGCTCACCGAGGCGAGGCACGGCGAACGGTGCGGGGGAGTAGAGGTCGCCGATCGCCGGCTGACCGGCCTCGACCGGTTCGTTGATCAGCGGCGTCGACACGACGCCGGGGTGGATCGAGTTCACCCTGATCCCGTCGCGGCCGAGTTCCAGCGCGGCGGTCTTGGTCAGACCGCGCAGCGCCCACTTGCTCGCGACGTACGGCGCGTAGAACGGCGAACCCACGTTGCCCATCGTCGAGGCGATGTTGACGATCGACCCGCCGCCGGCCCTGCGCAACGACGGCGCGGCGTGCTTGATGCCGAGGAACTGCCCGGTCAGGTTGACCGCCAGGGTCCGGTCCCAGACCTCGCGCGAGGTGTCCTCGATCAGTGCGGCCGCGTGCTGCGCGCCCGCGTTGTTGACCAGCACCGACACCGGCCCGAACCGCTCCTCCGCAGCCCGGACGGCCTCGGCCCAGGCGTCCTCGTCCGTCACGTCGAGCCGCACGGCGGACGCCCGCTCACCGAGTTCTTCGGCGACCTTCGAGCCCGCGTCCAGGTCGCGTGCGGCGATCACGACCTGTGCACCTTCCGCGTGGAAGCCCCGCACGTGGCTCGCGCCCATCCCGCTCGTCGCGCCGGTGACGAACACCGTCTTGCCGTCGAAGCGTCCCATCATGTCCTCCAGTGGTGAGTTGAGTGACTCACCTCGGAACGGTAGACACGAGCGGCATGGTGAGTCAAGTGACTCACCTCATGGCATACTGGACGGCGTGCCGACCTACCACGAACGCATGGCGGAGCAGAAGCGGACGGCGATCGTCGACGCGGCGACGGAGCTGTTCCTGGAATCCGGCTACGACAAGACGTCGCTCGCGCGCATCGCCGACGCGGCGGGGGTGTCGAAGGCGACGCTGTTCAAGCAGTTCCCGACGAAGGCCGAGCTGTTCGACGCGATCGTCACGGACTACTGGCGCACGGAGGAGGGCGCGCTCACCTCGCAGCCCGGCGACCCGGCGAAGGGCCTGACCGCGCTCGGCAACCGGTACGTGGCGCTGCTGACCCGGCCGGGCATGGTCGCGTTGTTCCGCATCGTGATCGCCGAGACGCCTCGGTTCCCCGAACTCGGTCAGACCCAGTTCAAGCTGGGCAAGCAGCCGTTCTTCGACTCGGTGCGCGACTACCTCGCCGCCGAACACGAGGCCGGCACGCTCGTTGTCGAAGACCCGGTCCTGGCCGCCACGCAGTTCCTCGGCATGATCTCGAACTTCGCGTTCTGGCCCCGCATGCTGCTGGTGAACTGGGCGCCCACCGAGAAGGCCATGGCCCACTCGGTGGACGAGGCGGTCCAGACGGTCCTGGCCCGCCACGCGGTCACAGCGGCAACCGGCGCAGCGCGGGCTTGAGGACCTTTCCGGACCCCGTGCGAGGCAGTTCGGCGACCACCTCGACGTGGACCGGGATCTTGTACTTCGCCAGGCGCGGCACCAGGAACTCCCGCAACCCGGCGGCGTCCACCAGCGCACCGTCGCGAGGCCGGACGAACGCCCGCCCGACCTCGCCCCAGCGCTGGTCCGGCACCCCGACGACGGCGACCTCCGCCACGTCCGGGTGCGAGGTGATCGCGTTCTCCACCTCGGCCGGGTAGACGTTCTCGCCGCCGGAGATGTACATGTCCTTGAGCCGGTCGAGGACGTACAGGTGCCCGTCGTCGAGCCGCCCGAGGTCGCCGGTGCGGAACCACCCGTCCTCGGTGAACGCGGCGGCGGTGGCGACCGGGTCGTTCCAGTAGCCCGGCGTGACGTTCGGGCCCTGCACCTCGATCTCGCCGCTCTCCGCCAGCCGCAGGTCGCCGAAGAACACGCACGGCCCGGCCGAGCCCGCCTTCGGCACGCTGTCGGCGGCCTCCAGGAACGTCGCTCCCGGCGCGGTCTCGGTGAGGCCGTAGCCCTGGCAGAACACCAGGCCCCGGTCCTGGTAGGCGTGGATCACCGCGTCCGGCACCGCCGCCCCGCCGCACAGCAGCACCCGCAACGACGACAGGTCCGCGCCGGGCCACGACGAGGAGGCGGCCAGGTCGGCGTACATCGTGGACACCCCGAACATCCACGTCACGCCGTGGTTCTCGATCAACGAGACGCACTCGGCGACGTCCCAGCGCGAGGTGATCACGCTGTGCCCGCCCTTGATGAACGTGGGCAGCAACGTCTGGGCGAGCGCGGCGACGTGGAACAGCGGCGCGGTGACCAGCGTGACGTCGTCCGAGGCGATGTCGACGCCGATCATCAGGTTGAAGGTGTTCCACAGCAGGTTGGCGTGACTGAGCAGCGCGCCCTTGGGCCTGCCGGTGGTGCCGGAGGTGTAGAGGATCAACGCGGTGTCGTTGATGGAGACCGGCTCGTCCAGCGGCTCGTCGGAGCCCTGGAGGAGCCAGTCCTCGTACGTTGCCAGCGACACCGCCCGTGGGTGCTCCACGACGTGCGACGGCGCGTGCACCAGCACGTGCGCGCCGCAGTCGGCGAGCTGGTAGTTGACCTCCGCCGGGGTGAGGCGGAAGTTCAACGGCACGAAGATCGCGCCCAGCAGGTGCGTGGCGAACATGGTCTCGGCGAACGAAGGGTGGTTCGGGCCGAGGTACGCGACCCGGTCACTGTGCCGGACGCCGAGTTCCCTCAACCGCCAGGCCAGCCGGTTGGTGCGGACGGCCACCTCCTCGTACGAGGTCGAGACCCCGTCGAAGGTGAACGCCTCACGCTTCGGCGCCATGCGTGCTCGGCGGCGTGGCCAGCTGCCCAGTCCCGCGTTGCGCATCCCTGTCTCCTGTCAGGCTGGTCCGGCTGGTTTCGTGCAGCGTCACCGTGCAGAGGACGGTGAGCAGGCAGAACGCCGCGAGGATGAACGGGATCGCGCCCGTGCCGGAGGACTTCTGCACCTGCGCGAAGAGCAACGGCGCGAGCCCCGCGCCCAGACCCGCCAGCTGGTAGCCGAGCGAGGCGCCGGTGTAGCGGCTGCCGGTGTTGAACAGCTCGCTGTAGAGCGCGGCCAGCGGCCCGTACATCATCGGGTGGATCACGGCCTGGCCGAGCACGAGCGCGATGACGATGAAACCGTTGTCCACCATCGGGAACAGCACGAACCCGAACGCCGCCATGAGCACGGCGCCGACGAGCACGACGGGCCGCCGCCCCACCTTGTCGGACATCGCCGACCAGCCGATGATGCCGATCACCGCCAGTGCCGAGGACAGCGTCAGCGCGTTGAGGATCATCTGCCTGCTGTTGCCCGCCTGCACGCCGTACGCCAGCACGAACGTCGTCAGGGTCGACTGCGCGACGAACGCCGAGAGGCCGACGCCGATGCCGAGCAGCAACGTGCGCGGGTGGTTGCGCAGGACGTCGAGCAACGGCATCGAGCCGGGCTTCCGCTCCGCCCTGAAGACCGGCGTCTCCTCGACCTTCATCCGCACGAACAGGCCGATGCCCAGCAGCACCAGGCTCAGCAGGAACGGCACCCGCCAGCCCCAGTCGAGGAACGCCTGCTCGCCGACCAGTGCCGCGGTGCCGCTCAGAGCGAGAGTCGACAGCACCATGCCGCACGGCGCGCCCGCGTTGGTGAAGCTCGCCCACAGCCCGCGCCGGGAGGTGGCGTGCTCGGCCGACATGAGCACGGCGCCGCCCCACTCGCCGCCGACGGAGATGCCCTGCAGGACCCGCAGCAGGATCAGCCCGGCGGGCGCGAGCCAGCCGACCTGGGCGTAGGTGGGCAGCAGGCCGATCAGGAAGCTCGCCACGCCCATCAGGCTCATGGTCAGCACGAGCATCTTCTTGCGCCCCAGCAGGTCCCCGAAGTGTCCGAAGAGGATTCCGCCGAGCGGCCGGGCGAGGTAGCCGGTGGCGAACGTGCCGAAGCTCGCGATCGTGCCGACCAGCGGGTCGAGCGAGGAGAAGAAGACCTTGTTGAACACGACCGCGGAGGCCGTGGCGTAGAGCAGGAAGTCGTAGTACTCGATCACGCTGCCGAGGAAGCTCGACGCGACGGCACGGCGTAACTGCGTTGTTGGCGCCATGACTTCACCTCATGTGTAGTGGCGGTAGACGGCACGTGCGACACAAGCGGGCTTCGGGGAGCCCTCGATCTCGACGGTGAAGTCGACGGTGAGCTGCACGCCGTCGCCCGGCACGTCCTCGACGGACGCGACCTGGCCGAGCAGCCGGATCTTGGCGCCGACCGGCACGGGCGCGGGGAACCGCACCTTGTCCAGCCCGTAGTTCAGGCTCATCCGCACGCCGGAGACGTCGAGGAGCTCGGTCATCAACGGGATGAGCAGCGCCAGCGTCAGGTAGCCGTGCGCGATCGTGCCGCCGAACGGGCCGGAGGCGGCGCGTTCCGGGTCGACGTGGATCCACTGGTGGTCGTCGGTGGCGGTGGCGAACGTGTCGACGCGGCCCTGGTCGATCTGCAGCCAGTCGGTGTGCCCGAGGCTGCTTCCCGCCAGGGCCTTGAGTTCTGCGATTCCGTTGACGGAGATGGTCACGCGTCCTCCTTCACGAGTCCGAGCAGGCGGGCGGCGTTGTGCTTGAGGATCTTGGGACGGACGTCGTCGGAGATCTCCAGCTTCGCGAAGTCGGCCAGCCAGCGGTCCGGGGTGATGACGGGGTGGTCCGAGCCGAACAGGACCTTGTCCTGCAGCACGGTGTTGGCGTAGCGGACGAGCTGCGGCGGGAAGTACTTCGGCGACCAGCCGGACAGGTCGATGTACACGAACGGCTTGTGCGTGGCCACCGCGAGCGCCTCGTCCTGCCACGGGAACGACGGGTGCGCGAGCACGATCCGCAGGTGCGGGAAGTCCACGGCGACGTCGTCCACGAGCATCGGGTTGGAGTGCTTGAGCCTGATGCCGCCACCGCCGGGCACGCCGGCGCCGATACCGGTCTGTCCACTGTGGAACAGCGCGGGGACGCCGAGCTCCTCGATCACCTCGTAGAGCGGGTACGCCATCCGGTCGTCCGGCGAGAAGTCCTGGAGGCTCGGGTGGAACTTGAAGCCCTTCACGCCGTGTTCCTCGACGAGCCTGCGGGCCTCGCGGACGGCCGTGCGGCCCTTCCACGGGTCGACGCTCGCGAACGGGATCAGCACGTCGGCGTGTTCGGCGCAGGACGCGGCGATCTCCTCGTTGGAGATGCGCGGGTGGCCGGTGGCGTGCTCCGCGTCGACCGTGAAGATCACCGCGGCCATCTTCCGCTCGCGGTAGATCGCGGCCGTCTCGGCGATCGTCGGCTGGCGGTGGGCGGCCCTGAAGTACTTGGCGGACGCCTCGAGCAGTGCCGGGCTCAGCGAACTGTGGCCGTCGCCGGAGATCTCGGCGTGCGTGTGGACGTCGATGGCGACGAGGCCGTCCACATCCAGGCTGGGCGTGTTCACGGCGCCACCGGCTGCGGGATCCCGTAGGTCTCGGGCTCGAACTCGCCGAACCGCTCGGCGATCGAACCCGCCTGCCAGCCGCCGTCCGCGAACAGGACCTGCTTCTCGGCGGGGTGCGACCAGAGCGCGAGCCGGTCGCCGCCGATGCCGATCGCCTGTCCGGTCACGCCTTTCGCCGCGTCCGAGGCGAGGTACACGATCAGTTCGGCGACGTCCTCGACGGTGCCCAGGCCCTCGTCGCGCCGCACCCACCCTGGCAGCGGCGCGCCAGTGCGTTCCGACTCCTCGATCAACGGCGCGAACGCCGGGATCGTGCGGGTCATCTCGGTGGCGGCGACCGGGACGACCGCGTTGACGGCGATGTCGGACCGGGCCAGTTCCAGCGCCCAGGTCCGTGCCATGGCGGCGATCCCGGCCTTGGCGGCGGCGTAGTTGGTCTGACCGAAGTTGCCGCGCTGGCCGGCGGGCGACGAGACCAGCACGAGGCTGCCGCCCGTGCCCTGCTCCCGCATCCGCACGGCCGCGGCGCGTGCACAGGTGAAGGTGCCGCGCAGGTGCACGTTGATCACGGCGTCGAAGTCGTCGTCGCTCATCTTCCACAGCACGCGGTCGCGCAGGATGCCCGCGTTGGTGACCAGCACGTCGAGCCGGCCGAACTCCTCGAAGGCGGCGTCGACGAGCGACTGGGCGGTCTCGGCCGTCCCGACCGGAGCGATCACCGCGCGTCCGCCGATGCTTGCCGCGACCTCGTGGACGACCTCGTCCACGTCGTTGACGACGACCTGGGCCCCGTTGCGTGCCAACGCTTCCGCGTACGCCCGGCCCAGCCCGCGACCGGCACCGGTGACGATCGCGACCTTTCCCGACAGCTCCATCAGGCGAGTCCTCTCCGTGGGGGTCGCGACCCAAAGTAGGGCATATTCATGACGCTCGTCTAGATGCTGCCCAACATGTATCGTGAGCGGTGTGACGCCCCAGTCCCTGATGCTGAACTTCCTCGGCCTGTACGTGCTGGGCCGCGACATCGCGGTCTACTCGGGCAGCGTGATCGACGTCTTCGGGCGCGTGGACGTCTCCGAGGAGGCGGTGCGCTCCACCCTGACGCGCATGACGTCACGCGGCCTGCTCGCCAAGCACCGCAACGGCCGCAAGGTCTACTTCGGACTCACCGCCCGCGCGACGGACGTGCTGCAGGACGGTGAGCGCCGCATCTGGCAGCGCGGCGCGGTGAACCGCGACTGGGACGGCACCTGGACCCTGGTCGGCTTCTCCCTGCCGGAGGGCCGCCGCGGCGAACGGCACGACCTGCGCACGCAGCTGCAGTGGGCGGGCTTCGGCCCGGTGCAGAACGGCCTGTGGATCGCCCCCGGCACCCACGACGTGAGCGGGCTGGTCGACGGGCTCGCGGAGAACGTCACGGTCTTCACCGCCCAGCACGCCAAGCCGACCGAGGCGGCGGACCTGGCGCGCCGCGCGTTCGACACGGCCGCCATCGCCGCCCGCTACCAGGACTTCCTCGCCAAGTGGCGCGAGCCGGACGCCTCACTGCCCGACGACCTGGCCCGCCAGCTGGTGCTGCACGGCGACTGGCTCGACCTCGTGCGCCAGGACCCCCACCTGCCCGCCGAGCTGCTGGCCGGCGACTGGCCCGCGATCGAGGCGGAGCAGCTGTTCCAGTCCCTGGCCACCCGCTACGCGCAGACGGCGACCCCGCTCGCGGCCGCCGCCATCGAGTCGATCGAGGTATCAGCCATCTAGATGCCTGGCTGAGTGCTTTCGCTAGGCCGTTCGGGTGAGCGCCAGTTGGATCTGCAACGTGCTCGCCCTCGTCACCGATCTGGGAAAGACCCGAAGTCAGCGGTCTGGAAAAGCAGATGGCGGCCACAATCGACGCTCTCCTCGCCTGGAAGCAGGGCGTCTGGCAGGTGGCACCTTCGCGCGCTGGGCCTGGCCACACGTGACTGCCCAGGTGGAGCTGCTGACCGACATGCGGAGGTGGACGTCGTGAAAGACCACACCAAAGCGGTGGGTGCGATTATCGGTGCGGCAGGTGCACAGATCCTGACAATCGCACTCTTCTACTTCCTCGCCGAGCCATGCGACTGCGCCCAACGACTTTGCTTCTCACCCGAGAACTGTCTCTGGGGTCAGACGCTCTTCGAATACTGGGCGAGCGTGGGCACGATCGGCACCGCGCTCTTCACCGTCATCGGCTACATCATCGGTTCCCTGGCCGACGACGCTTAGCGTCCGGCTCCGGGACACGAGGCTTGGCAGGTGAGGGGTCTTCAAGCGTGCCGCGTGGTTTCGGCTGACCGTCACGGCCTGAGGTGCTCGACCCCGACCCGCAGCCGTTCGGCGATCAACGAGCGGTGGCACGCCTCCGGGTCGCGTTCGACGCAGAGCAGCGCCGCCCCCTTCGGCAGTGCCGACCTGACGGGAGCCAGGTCGGCACTGCCGAGGATCTCGGCCTCGTAGCGGCGGACGTACTCCGCGGCGAGCACGCGACGGCTGCGCTTGCCGACGCCGAGGCGCTCGTCCTCCGCGTACTGCACCTGCCGCAACTCGGTGGTCGGGGCGAGCTCGGGGTGGTGTTCGTAGGCGATGCCGGCACGGGCGAGCGCCGCCTGCAACCGCAGCGAGTTCGCCCAGGCGTACTCGGGCCCGCGGACCCCGCGCCGTTGCCGCACGTCGAGCAGCAGCCGGACGTCCGCGTCCCGCAGCCCTCGCAGGAACGACTCCTCGCCGAAGCCGTACACGCCGATCGTCACCACCCTGAGCGTCACGCCACGGCCGTCCCTTCCAGCTCCACCATCAGGTCGGGGATCGCCAGCCTGCTCACCCCGAGCATCGTCGTCGGCGGTGCCACGCGTGCGGCCCCGAGCCGTGCCGCCAGCACGCCGTAGTGCTGGAACAGCAGGTCGACGTCGGTCGTGTAGACGTTGAGCCGCACCAGGTCGGCGAGCGTCATGCCCGCCTCCGCCAGCACCGCCTGCAGGTTGTCGAGGCTCAGAGCCAGCTGTGCCGCCATGTCACCGGCGTGCTCGGGCTTGCCGTCGCCGTTCATCGAGGTCTGGCCCGCGCAGTACAGCGTGCGGGTCTGCCCGATGACGACCTCGCCCTGGTGGTACCCCAGCGCAGCCGACCAGGTCCACGGGTTGACGGGCGTTCGTTCCAAAGCCACAACAGCTCCATTCTGAACTCGGATGACGCTGTGCAGCCTCGCAAGCGATACACGACATCCTGTGTCACGTATTCCCGTACGGTTTTCGCATGCGTGCCGACCGGTTGGTGTCGCTGGTCCTGCTGCTGCGGCGGCACGGCCAGTTGTCGGCGGCCACCCTCGCCCGCGAACTCGAGGTGTCCACCCGCACGGTGCTGCGCGACATCGAGGCGTTGTCCGCGGCAGGTGTCCCGGTCTACGCGGAACGCGGCAGGCACGGCGGGTTCGCGTTGCTGCCCGGCTTCCAGACCGAGCTGACCGGCCTGAACCACGACGAGGCGCTCGCCCTGCTGGTCGCCGGCTCACGACGAGGCACGCAGGTGTTCGGGCTCGGCTCGTCGCTCGCCTCGGCCATGTTGAAGGTGGTCGACGCGCTGCCCGAGAGCTATCGGCTGACCGCGGCGGGGGCGGCGGAGCGGTTGCTCATCGATCCGGAGATCGACCTCCTCTCGCGGCGTGCCGTGGAGGAGGAGCTGCCGGACGCGGTGGCGGCGGAGGTCCGTCGCGCGGTGTTCGCGGGACACCGGCTGCGGATCCACTACGAGGCCAGGGGTCAGACGGCGGAGTGGCGCACGGTGGACCCGATCGGCCTGGTCACCGTGCGGGAGCAGGGATACCTCTTGGCCGGGAAGGCGGGGGAGGACCGGACCTACCGGCTGTCGCGGATCCTGGCCGCTGAGGAACTCGACGAGCCCGCGCAGCGGCCCGACCGGGTCGACCTCGATCGGGCCTGGCAGGAACGCAGCACGCGGTTCCGGACCGGTGGTGACCAGGTCGCCGTGGTGCTGCGGGTGCATCCGGCGCGGCGGGAGGAACTGGTGGGCACCGCACTGGCCGTGCTCGCCGAGGAACCCGACGACGGCTGGCTGCGGATGCAGGTCGCGTTCCAGGACTCGCGGCACGCGGAGTGGGCGTTGTGGCAGCTCTCCACGAGCGCGGAGGCCCTGGAACCGCCGTGGTTGCGCGCCGCGTTGAGGGATCGGGCCGCCGCGGTCGCCGCCCGGTACGGCGAAGAAGGCTGACGGGGCGGGGGCGGCCTGTGCCGCCCCCGCCCCTGCGGGTCAGACCTTGCAGGGCGAACCGCCGGGGTGGCCCGGCTTCGCCTCGACGTTGGCCTTCGCCTCACCGATCACGACGTCGGTCAGCAGCGTGTCCACGACGACGGCCTGCTGCACGACGCTGGTCGCGGTGGTGGTGGTGCTGTTGAGCCGCAACGACCCGATCACCAGCGGGATCGTCAGCGGTGCGCTGCCCACCGCCACCGACAGGCCGTTGACCTTCAGCGACGCGATCGTCGACGAGCCCGCGAACTGCGGCACCAGGCCACCGGGACCGGCCACGCAGGTGACCGACGCGTTCGACTCGATCACGCCGATCTCGATCGTGAGCAGACCGCTGGTCACCCTGGTCTGCTCGATGCGTGCCCGTGCCGTCGCGAGGTCGGTCGTCGCGGGTGCCGTGCCCGTGAGGTCGTCCGGCGACTGGTCGGTCCTGGCGTCGAGCGCCGTCGCGCGCACGGTCAGGATTCCCGCGTTGAGCTGGACGTTCGCCAGCGTCTCGTGGTCGTCCACGCACGGCACGTCCTGCGGGTTCGCCCGCGTCGAGACGATGCCGGCCAGGTTGAGCGCGGTGGCCTGGCAGGAGAACACCCCGGTTCGCTCGGAGGTCTTGATCCGCAGGTCGGACAGGACGGGACTGTCACCGGCCGCGTTCGCGGTCAGGGTGGCCCGCACCTCGATGTAGCGGCCGGTCTTCGCGAACGTCACGCCGTTCGTGACAGCGGTGAAGCTCTCGCCGGCCAGTCCTGCCTCGGTGTCGGACGTCCTCGCCTCGACCACGATCGACGTGCCCTGTGGCACGCTGCCCTGCGCCTCCGTGTTCCAGGTGACGGTGCCCCACGGCCTGCCGTTGGTGCCGCCGTCCTGCACGACGCTCCAGGTGCCCTGCGGCGCGGTGATCTCACCGAGCACCGATCCGGTCATGTCGCTGTAGTTGTACGGGCCGGCGCCCGCACCGAGATCGACCGTCAGGTCGACCGCGCCGACGGTGTGGCCCCCGCCGCCGACCGGCCCGGCGTCCGGGTCGATGCGCTGGGCGTTGTTGGTGGAGATGTTGGTGACCCACACCTTGCCGTTGCTGTCGATCGCGACACCGGTCGGGCCGGTGCCACCGGGCAGCGGCACGTTGCCGACGTACGTGCCGTCGGTGCGCAGGTGGCCGACCGTGGTCGCGCCGCTGAGCGAGTGGGCGACCCAGACGTTGCCGTCGCTGTCGACCGCGACGCCCTGCGCGTTCTGGCTGCCGTGGGCGAACGCACCGAGCAGCGTGCCGTCCGGAGCCAGCTTCGCGACCCGGTTGCCGGAGAAGTTGGTGTGCCAGATCTCGCCGGTGACCGGGTCCATGCCAAGCCCGTAGTCGCCGTGGGTGCCGTTGAGGCACGCGTGGGTTGTGGTGGCGGGGTCGTAGCGCAGTGTCCCGAAGTTGCGCGCGGACCAGAGCGTGCCGGCCTTGTCGATCAGACCGCCGTAGCCGCCGCAGCCCACGTTGAACTGCGTGCCGGTGGACTGGCCGTCGGCATCGAGCAGCTCGTGGTCGAGGTCCTGGCCGCCCGTCCACAACCGGTTCTGGGAGTCGACGGCGACCGTGCGGGTGTTGCTGCCGGTGACACGGGAGTAGTTGATGACGCACTCGTCGGCCGCGGTGGTGACACCGCCGTTGTCGTCCGCGCCGCCCGCATTGGTCCACGGCCGCACGTCGCCGAGGCCGCGACTGGTGGCGATCAGCCCGTCCTGGTTCCGGTCGACGCACTTGTTGTAGGCGAAAGGCCCTTTCAGGTAGTCGCCTGCCGGGTCGGGCGTGCCGCCGGCGTCGACGCGGGTGCCGCCCTGGATGACGGCGACGCGGGTGACCGAACCGCGGCCACCCGCGCCCTCGTCGCGGTTGGACAGCCACGTGCTGCCGAACTTGTCGACGGTGGTGCGGGACGGATTGCGTCCGCGACCGTGGGGAGCCGATGCCCATTCGCCGACTACCTGACCGGTGTTGACGTCGATGCGGACCATTGTTCCGCGCGCCGAGGCGGCGACGTTGACGTAGGGGAAGAACACCGTCGAGCGGTCGAGTTGGAGCTGGTCGTTGTTCGGGGCGTTGTGGTTGACGTCCTGCGCGGTGCCGCTGTCGAAGTGGGCGTCGAGCGTGTACAGGACGTCGGTACCGGAGATCGGCGCGGCGACAGCCGGCACGGCGAGTGCTGTGAGCAGGAAAGACGTGGTGGTGATCGCGAGCGCCGCTCTGGCGCGGTGCCGTGGTGGACGCATGGCAGCCTCCATTCGGGGGTGCGGTGTTCCGGACATCCGCCCGGAACACACCGAAAGGAGTCGAAATGCGAAGAAATGTGTTACCTCGGCTTTGCGATGCCATTTCGGCTGTAATCGGGTGGTTCTCGAAGAATTAGCCCTACTCCGCGCGAGTTTCGCACTGACGGATCAATCCGGACGTGACCGCGCGTATCACTGCTGTCGGTGAACCGCGGCAGTCGGGCCGGATTGCGCCAGTCCGGTCATCTCCGCTCTACCGGGAGCGTCCTAGTCTGTCGTGATGGGGGACAGGGGAGGCGCTGTCACGTCCGGGCGTGACTTCGGCCGGTACCTGAACGCGCGGGTGCTCTCGGTCGTCGGTGCCGTGGTGTCCGCGGTGGCGCTGCCCGTCCTCGTCTACCAGCTGACCGGTTCGGCGGGCTGGACGGCGGCCGTCACGGCGGCGGAGGCGTTGCCGTACCTGGTGTTCGGGTTGCCGGCCGGTGCGCTCGCGGACCGGCTGGACCGCCGGCTGATGATGGTGGCGATGGACTTCACGGTCGCCGCCGTGCTGCTGAGCGTGCCGCTGGCGTGGCTGGCCGGCGGGCTGACGGCGCCGCACGTCGTGGTGGTGGCGTTCGCGACGCAGACGGCGTTCGTGTTCTTCGACGCGGCGAACTTCGGTGCGTTGCCGGCGTTGGTGGGCAAGGAGAAGCTGACCGCCGCGTTCTCGACCCTCTACGGGCGCACGACCGTCGTGGAACTCGTGGTGCCCGGCGTGACCGGTCTGCTCGTGACGATCGTCGCCCCGGCCGCATTGCTGGCCGTGAACGCGCTGACGGCGGTGGGCTCGGCGTTGTTGTTGCGTGCGATAGCCAGCAGCATGGCCAATCCACGGCCGGTGCGCGGGGGAAGGGAACTCGTCGGTGACGTGAGAGAGGGGCTGCGGTTCCTCTGGCACGAGCCGATCATCCGGCTGCTCACGCTCGTCGGCGCCACGCATTCGGTGGCCAGCGGCGCGTGGATGGCCGTGCTCGTGCCGTTCGCCGACCAGGTGCTGGGCGTGGCGCCGAAGGGGGACGCCCGGCTCGCCGTGCTGTTCACCTGCTGGGGCGTGGGCGCGGTCGTCGCGTCCCGCGTCTTCCCGAAGCTGACGGCGCGCTGGGGCAACGCGAAGGTGGCGCTGGCGGCGTTGCCGCTGTCGCTGCTCTGCGGAGTCCTCGTCCTGGTCAGCGGCCACTGGCTCGTCCTCTGCGGGACGGCGACCTGCTGGGGTGTCACCGGCGCGATCGCGGTGATCAACGGCATCACCTACCGCCAGCAGGTGTGTCCTGACGACCTGCAGTCGCGGGTGAACACCACGGCGCGGATGGTCGCCTGGGGTCTCGGCCAGCCCCTCGGTGCGGCGCTGGCCGGTGTCCTGTCGGTCGCGACGGGTGATCCGCGGGCCGGGCTGGGCGCCGGCCTCGCCGTGCTGCTGGCCGGCGTCGTCGCGGCGTGGGTGTCACCGGTGCTGCGGGGTCAGAAGTACCGCAACCACACGTAACCCCACGCCATCGCGGTGCTGACCAGCGTCACGACGATGCCGTAGCGGGTGAACTGCCAGAAGCTGATCCGGTGCCCGGCGCGGGCGGCGATGCCGAGCGCGACGACGTTGGCGCTGGCGGCGACCGCGGTGCCGTTGCCGCCGAAGTCCGCGCCCAGGGCGAACGCCCACCAGAGCGACTGACCGGTCGCGGCGTCGGGGATCTCGGCGACCATGCCCTCGACCACCGGTGTCATGGTGGCGACGTACGGGATGTTGTCGAAGAACGCGCCGAGCACGCTGGATCCGAACAGCAACGCGGTGGCGGCGGCGAAGTAGTCGTCGCCGAAGGCCGAGACCGCCCACGTGCCCACGGTCTCGATGACCCCGGTGTGGACGAGGCCCGCGACCATCACGAACAGACCCATGAAGAACGTGAGCGTCGGCCACTCCACCTCGGCCAGCACGTCGTTCACGTCGGCCCGGGTCACGAGCAGCATCACGCCGGCGCCGACCAGTGCGACGACCGCGGGATCGAGGTGCAGCACGGCGTGCAGGCCGAACCCGATCACCACGCCGGTGAACACGATCAGGCAGCGGCGCAGCATCGCCGGGTCGGTGATGGCCCGCCGTTCCTGCAGCGCCATCACGGCCTCGACGTGCTCGGCGTTGTACTGGAACGACTTGCGGAACAGGACTTTCGTGAGCAGCACGAACACCACGAACACGACCGTGACGATCGGAGCCATGTGCACGAGGAAGTCGGTGAAGCTCAGACCGGCCCGGCTGCCGATGATGATGTTCGGCGGATCACCGATCAACGTGGCGGCGCCCCCGATGTTGGACGCGAGCACCTCCGCGATCAGGTACGGCTGGGCGGCGATCCGCAGCCGGTTGCACACCACGATGGTGACCGGCGCGACGAGCATGATCGTGGTGACGTTGTCCAGGAACGGCGACGCGACGGCCGTGATGATCATCAGCATCACCATGAGCCGGTACGGGCGGCCGCGGGCCTTCTTGGCGGCCCAGATGGCGAGGTAGTCGAACACGCCGGTCTGCTTGACGATGCCGACGATGATCATCATGCCGAACAGCAGGAAGATGACGTTCCAGTCGATGCCCGCGTGTTCGGAGAAGAACACCTCCGAGCCTGGGACCAGGCCGAACACGGCCATCAGCCCGGCGGCGACGAGCACGACCTTGACCTTGTTCGCCTTCTCGGTGGCGATGAAGAAGAACGCGATCAGGAAGATCGTCAGGGCGAGTGCGGCGCTCACGGATCTCCCAACCCGATGGCTGTCACCGCCGACGCGAGTTCAGCACACCGGCGGTGACGGGGACAGATGGTCCGGGGGCTCAGTCCTCGGCGGTGTAGACCGCGAGCGAGGTGATGAGACGGTCGAGGGTGATGGCTCCGACGAGCACTCCGGCGTCGTCGACCACGGCGACGAGCGGGCTGTGCTGGCGCGCCATCAGCGCGGCGACCTCGAGCAGGGTCGCGTCGGCGCGGACGGTCGCGGGTTTCGCGCGGTGGTGGGGCGCCACGTCGCCGACGGTGCGGTCGCTCAGCTCCATCCAGAACAGGTCGGCGTGGCCCTCGTCGACGACGCGGGCGAGCGCCGGATCGTCCTGATAGGACTGCGGCACCGCGAGCCGCAGCACCTGGGTGCCGGGCAACACGGTCCACGGACGGGCGCGGTCGTCCACCACGATCAGTCCCGGCAGCCGGTTGACCGCCATCACCCGCACCGCCTTGGTGACCGGGTCGTCGACCGTCACGGTCGGAACGTTGATGGCGATGTCGCGTGCCTGCATGGCATCAGCCCGTTCGGTGCGTCCGGCCAGTTTTCCCGCTGTGGACATGGTCGCCTCCCTTTTCGGCCAGGTGTGGTGAGGACGTGTGGTCAGCGCCGGTGACCCAGGCCGATCAGGCCCGCCACGATCAGCCCGGCGGCGACCAGGAGTGCGTGCGGCGCGGCGATTCCGGCGATCAGCAGGGCCAGTGCGACCCCGAGCAGGACCCAGTTCAGCGGTCGTCGGGTGCGGGCAGGTCGGTCGGTGTGGACCACGGCGCCTCCCAGCAGCGGTCGGAGGTGGTGTGCCACCAACGATTCCTGTTCGGCGGCCTTCTGACGATCCGTCCTGTCACTCAACTACCGGCCGTCGGGAGGGCTGGTTCCGGGTGAAGTTGGGTGTTGCCACGGATGTACCGGAGCGCGGCCGGGCGTCACCCTCGCAGGCGTGCCGGGAAGTGATCACAGTTCGTCGTCGCCGCAGCGGGCCCATCGTCCGGAACTGCAGGGCCTGCGCGCGGTGGCCGCACTGCTCGTGGTCGTCTACCACGTGTGGCTGGGACGTGTTTCCGGTGGCGTCGACGTCTTCTTCCTGATCTCCGGGTTCCTGGTGACGGGCCAGCTCGTGCGGGCGAGCGCGCGGGGGAAGCTCGACCTGCGGGCGTTGTGGAGCAGGACGGCCAAGCGGCTGCTGCCCGCCGCGTTCGTCGTGCTCGGCGTGACGCTGACGGCCGCGGCGGTGCTGCTGCCGGAGAACCGCTGGCCGCAGACGGTGCGCGAGGTGGTCGCCTCGGCGTTGTTCGTCGAGAACTGGCAGCTGGCCTCGGATTCCACGGACTACTACTCCCAGCACGACCAGGCGAGCATCGTGCAGCACTTCTGGTCGTTGTCGATCCAGGGCCAGTTCTACGTCCTCTGGCCACTGCTGGTCCTGGCGGTCACGCTTCTGCGCCGCTCGCTCTTCCGCGTGCTGCTCGGAGTTTTCGTCGCGTCGCTCGGTTGCTCGGTGTGGCTCACCGCCGTCGACCAGCCGCTGGCCTACTTCCACACGGCGACGCGGATCTGGGAGTTCGCCTTCGGCGGCCTGCTCGCGTTGGTCGTGTCGCGTGTGGACCTCGGCGGTCCTCTTAGGACGGTGCTGGGCTGGGCGGGCCTGCTGGGACTCCTCGTCTGCGGGATCGTGCTCGACGTGGGCGCCGCGTTCCCCGGTTACCTGGCGCTGTGGCCGACCGCGTGCGCCGCCGCGGTGATCGTCGCCGGGACGACCGGCAGCCGGTTCGGCGCGGACCGCCTGCTGGCCAGTGAGCCACTGCGCCACCTGGGTGACCTCAGCTACGCCCTCTACCTGTGGCATTGGCCCGTGCTGGTGGGCTGGCTCGTGCTGCGCGGCCGCGGCGAGGTCGGCCTGCTCGGCGGAGTGGCGATCATCGGCGCGTCACTCGTGCTCGCGGCCGCCACGCACCTCCTGGTCGAGGAACCCGTGCGCAGGTCCCGGTGGAGGGCACGCACGCTCACCGCGGCGCTGCTCGGCCCGCTCCTGGTGGCAGCCGCGGTCCTGCAACCGGTCGGGCCACGCGAGGTGGTGGCCGCGCACCTCCCGGCCACGGACTTCGCCGCACTCGACGGCCAGCACTGCGAGAAACCGGTGCCCGGACAGGAACTCGACGTCTGCTACGGCCCGGTCGAGGGCACACCGGCCAAGCGCGTCGTGCTCGTCGGCGACTCGCACGTCCAGCAGTACCTGGCCGCCTTCGCCCCGATAGCGGAACGCCGGAACTGGCAGCTGATCGCCATGCTCAAAGGCGCCTGCCCTTTCTCCACGCGGTCTGAGAAGAACCCCGGCGACCAGGGGTGCGTGCGGTGGAACGACAGCGCGGCGAACGAGATCGTCAAGCTGCGCCCCGACTTCGTCTTCACCCTCGCCACCCGCGACGTCCAGGTGGGACTGACCGAGGTGACACCGCCGGGGTTCGTCGAACGCTGGCGCCGGCTCGACGCCGAGCGGATCCCGGTGGTCGCGGTGCGCGACAACCCCCGCTACGGCTTCTCGGTGCTCGACTGCGTGCAGGTGCACGGTCCGGTGCCCCGCTGCGGCGCGCCCCGTGCCGACCTGCTCGCGCCCGTGCCGCCCTACGCCCACCTCGACGTGCCGGCCAACGTGTCGTTCCTCGACTTCAGCGACCACCTCTGCACCGAGGACCAGTGCCCGCCCGTCATCGGCGACCTGCTGGTCAACTTCGACGACAACCACGTGAGCGCCACCTACCTGCGTTCGTTGTCCGACGTGGTCGAGGAGGCGCTGGTCGGGGTCACCGACGCATGACCGCGGAAGTCCCGGCCGGGGCACCCCTCAGGCCAGGACGTCGAGGATCTCGTCCAGCGCCTTCACCTGCTCGGGGCTCAGGCGCTCGAAGATCGTGCGCAGGACCTCCGCGCCGGACTCCTCGCCGGCCGTGAGCGCACGGACCCCCTCGTCGGTCGCGGTGACGACCTTGGCCCGTTTGTCGGCGGCGTCGGACGACCGCCGGACCAGCCCGTCCCGTTCCATCGCCTCGACGGCCTGGGTGATCGACCGCGCGGCCATACCCAGTTCGGTGGCCAGCCGCGTCTGCTTGACCGGGCCCAGTCCGACGAGCACCTGCAGGATCTTCGTGCGCGCCAGCGAGACCCCGCTGCCGGCCATGTGCTCGTCGACCGCCCTGCGCACCTTGGCGGACGTCATCAGGTAGCGCAGCCCGACCTCGCCGGCGTTCATGGGCCTCCTTCGTGAGGTACCTCAGCTTCGTGCATCATTGAGGTACCTCACGATATAGGAGAGCCCATGACCACCGCTGTCATCACCGGTGCGACGCACGGCCTGGGCAGGCTCGTCGCGCTCGACCTGGCCCGCCGCGGCCTGGACCTGGGGGTCGTCGCCCGCAGTGCCGCCAAGGTCGACGACCTGCGCGCCGAGATCGGGCCGGGTGTCACCGTCACCGCCTTCGTCGCCGACCTGTCGTCCCTCGACGACGTCCGCCGCGCGGCCGGCGCGATCGACGCGCACTACGACCGCGTCGACGTGCTGGTCAACAACGCCGGCATCCACGCGTTCAGCCCGCGCGTCACCCCGGACGGCGTGCCCGAGATGACCGCGGTGAACTACC
The DNA here is from genome assembly GCF_003350445.1 of Lentzea flaviverrucosa. Classification (NCBI taxonomy): domain Bacteria; kingdom Bacillati; phylum Actinomycetota; class Actinomycetes; order Pseudonocardiales; family Pseudonocardiaceae; genus Lentzea; species Lentzea flaviverrucosa. The sequence goes on along the minus strand of NZ_QQAU01000009.1, from coordinate 275,322 downwards.
TGGCGCCCTGGGTGCTCACGAACGCCCTGCGGGGCAAGCTGATCGCCTCGGCGCCGGCTCGGGTCGTCACCGTGGCGTCCGAAGCGTCGCGGCAGGCTCGCACCCTCGACCCGGCATCCGTTCTGACGTCCCCCGCCCACTACGGCCGGACCAAGCTGATGGACGTCATGTTCAGCCAGGAGCTCGCGCGGCGGCTGGCGGGCACCGGTGTCACGGCCAACTGCTGCGACCCCGGCTTCAACACCACCGGTCTCGGACGCGAACTGCCCTTCGCTGGGGTGCTGGAGAAGGCGCTGCACGCGTTGCGCATCGGCGACCCCCGCCGTGGCGCCTCGATCATCACGCGGCTCGCGATCGATCCGGCCTTCGCCGGCGTCACCGGCGGCTATTTCTCCGTCAAGGACGCCGCGCCCCTGGGGTGTCCTGAGCCGGGGCGCGGCGTCGTCGTTCAGCGTGAGCTGTGGGAGGCGACCGAGAAGCTGTTCGGCTGAACGTGTTCGATCGACCTGGGGCGGGTCGCGGCGCCCCGCGCTCGGTCAGCGCCGCGACCCGTGCTCAGACGATCAGGAGTGCGGGCACGTGTCCCGGTACTCCTCGATGAGCGTGCTGCGTCCCGGCGCCGGGCAGAGGAACTGCTCGTAGCGGGTGTCGTTGTCGATGAACCGCTTGAGCCACGAGATGCTGTACTTCGCGATCGTCGTGTTGGACGAGTTCGGGGCGAAGTGCGAGGCGTTGTTGAGTTCCAGGTACGCCTTGTCCAGGGTGGACGGCAGGCTCGTGTAGAACGGCTCCGAGTGGGACGAGACCGGGGCGATGGAGTCGTCCTCGGCGCCGACGACCAGGGTCGGGACGCGGACGGACGACCAGTTCTTCGTGGTGTGCCAGCCCGTCAGCGGGATCGCCGCCTGCAGTGACGGACGCTGGCTCGCGGCGCGCAGGGTGCCGCCGCCGCCCATCGAGTGCCCCATGACGCCCAGGCGGGACGAGTCGATCCGGGTGCGGACGGTGCTCTGCTGCGTCAGGTAGTCGAGCGCCGCCAGCAGCTGCGAGGCCCGGCTGTCGGGCTGGTCGTAGATCGAGTTGGTGTCGATCGTGAAGATCACGAAGCCCTGGGACGCGAGGCGCGGGCCGAGCCACGAGATGCTCGACTGCGTGCCGGTGTAGCCGGGGGAGATGACCACCGCGCCGAACGTGCCGGCGGAGGTGCTGGTCGGGTAGTAGATCGTGCCGCCGCCGAAGCCGCTCACCAGCGACGACACGGAGGTCTCCGACACGGCGAACGAGCCCCGGCTGGCCTCGATGCTCGAGTTGGTGGGGGCGGGGCCGCGTTCGTACGGGTTGTCGGCGGCCTGGGCCACGGTGCCGCCGAGCAGCACCATGGAGAGCGCGACGGGAATCAGGGTGCGGAGTTGCACAGCGCTGTACACCTCATTCGGCAGGGGAACAGGGGAGGAACGTCTCGACCCTGCAACCACGGACTCCACGTGCGCATCGGTGCAACCACCGGTCTCGGTGAACAACTTCGGCGGCAAAACTAACGGTGGTAGGTGAATTTGCCGCTTACCCCTTCCGGAGGAGCGGCAACCGCCGTAAGACTGGTCCGATGCTGCGTGGCCGAGAGCGGCAACGCGTCGCAGTGGACGCGTTGGTGGAGCGTGCGCGCGTTGGGTGCGGCGGAGTGCTTGTGCTGCGCGGTGAGGCTGGTGCAGGCAAGACTGCGCTGCTCAACGCGGTGGAAGACACCTACGACGCGTTGTTGTGCGTGGACGTCCCCGAGGTCGATGACGACCTTCTGCGGCTTGCGCGTGACGTAGGAAGTACGAGGGGCGCGCTGCTCATCGCTACCGAGGGCGAGCCACGCGGGCTGCCGAGCATCACCCTCGACCCACTGGACGCCGTGACGAGCATCCGCGTGCTGCACGACCTCGTGCCCGGCCTGCCCTCCACGCTCGCCGCGGACCTGGTGGAGCTGGCCTGCGGGAACCCGCTGGCGCTGGTCGAGCTGGCCGGATCGCTCACGTCCGCGCAACTCGGCGGCATCGCGCCGGCGCCGGAGGTGCTGCCGGAGAACAGCTCGCTGCGGCTGAGGTGGCGGGCCCGCTTCGCCGCGCTGTCCCCCGAAGCGCAGCAGGTCGTCGCGATGGTGGCGGTCGACGAGGAGGTCGACGCCGAGACGCTCGACCTGGACGCGGTGACCGAGGCCGGGCCGCTGTTCGACTCGCGCAGGCTGGTCCGGTCCGCACTGCGGGCCGACGTGCCGCTGCCGCTGAGACGCCGGGCCCACGCCGTGCTGGCGGAGACCCTGCCGCCGGGTGCCCGCCGCACGTGGCACCAGGCGGTCACGACGCACGACGCCGGGCTCGCCGACGCCCTCACCACCTACGCCGAACACGCGCGGCGGTGCGGTGACTTCGCGACGGCCGCCCGCGACCACGACCGCGCGGCCCGCCTCACGGCCGATCCCGAACTGAAGGCGCACCACCTGCTCAAGGCGGCCGCCGACCACTGGGCGCACGGTGCCCCGCACCGGTCGCGGGCCGTCCTGCGCACCGCGACGAAGATGACCCACACGCCGGAGCTCAGGGCGTTGATGGACCTGGTCGTCGGCGGTATCGATCTCGGCGAGAGCCTCCCGGACGTGGCGGCGGACCGCCTCATCCGCGCAGCGATTGGCCTGGTCGGCACCCGGCGGGAGCTCGCCGTCGCCGCGCTGGGGTTCGCGGGCGAGGCGGCCAGCATCGCCGGGGACCACCGCCGCTACACCGCCGTCGCCGAGTTCGCGAAGGAGATCCGCCGCGGCGACGAGCCGCCGGCCACCCGGATCACGCTCGACCACCTCACCGGGATGCTGGCGACGTTCGACGGCAGGCACGACGAGGCGCTGCCCGCGTTGCGCACCGTCGTGGACCTGGCCGGAGAGGTCCCCGGACCGCAGGCGCGGATCTGGGCGAGCCAGGCCGCCTACGTGCTCGGGGACGCCACGAGGTCGCACGAGATGGCGACCAGCGCGGTCACGGCCGCCCGGGAGAGCGGCTTCACCGCGCTGGTGCCGTGGGCGCTGGTGTACCGGGCGTTGTCGGCGTTGCTGCTGGACCAGCACGCGGCGGCGCTGACCGCGGCGACCGAGGGCGTGCACGCGGCGACGGCGATCGGGCAGCACAACGCCGTCGTCGACCACCTGACGATCCTCGCGCTGCTGGCGGCCCTGCGCGGCGACTCGGACACGGCGCTGCACCGCATCGACACGGCCACCGAGCAGATCACCCAGCGCGGCCTGACCAGGCCCGGCACGTTCGGCGCCTGGGCGTTCGCCTGCGTCGACCTGGCGCGCGACCGGCCCGCCGACGCGCTGGACCGGTTCCGGCTGCAGCCCGGACACGCCGGCATCAAGGTGATGGCCGCGCCGCACGTGGTCGAGGCCGCCGTGGCGTGCGGCAATCCGTCCACGGCGGACAGAGCGCTGCAACCGTTCGAGAAGTGGGCCGGCACGACGGGGAGCACGGCCCGCCTCGCGCTCTCGCACCGCTGCCGCGGCCTGCTGGAGAGCGGCACCGCCGACGAGCACTTCGAGGAGGCGATCCGGCTGCACCGCGCCAGCGGCACCGCCCTCGAACTCGCGAAGACCGAACTGCTGTACGGAAACCGGCTGCGGCGCGGGCGCAAGCCCAAGGCGGCGCGCGAACACCTGCGCGACGCCGTGCGCATCTTCCAGTCCTACCAGGCCGACCACTGGGTCGAGCGGGCCAGCGCCGAACTGCGCGCGGCCGGCGACTCCACGAGCGAGCCCAAAGATCACCCCGGCCTGACGCCGCAGCAGGCGCAGATCGCCAGGCTGGTCGCCGAGGGCGCCACCAACCGCGAGGTCGCCGCGCGGTTGTTCCTGAGCCACCGCACCGTCGAGCACCACCTGCGCAACATCTTCGCGCGGCTCGGCGTGCGGTCGAGGGTCGAGCTCACCAGGAGACTCGATTGACGATGGAGGATGCGTGCGCGAGCAGTACCGGCACTGGCAGCGGATTCCGACCCGGTGGGCGGACAACGACGTCTACGGCCACGTGAACAACGTCGTCCACTACGCGTTCATGGACACCGTGATCAACACGTGGCTGATCGGCGCCGGGCTCGACATCCAGGCCGGGCAGCACATCGGGCTCTGCGTGGAGTCGCACTGCAACTACCGCGCCTCGGTGTCGTTCCCGGAGGCGCTCGACGCCGGGCTGCGCGTGGGGCACCTCGGCCGGTCGAGCGTGCGCTACGAGGTCGGGTTCTTCTTCGAGGGACGCGAGGACGTCGTGGCCGAGGGTCATTTCGTGCACGTGTTCGTGGACCGCGAGAGCCGCAAACCGGTGGAGATCCCCGCGAACCTGCGCACGGCGATGGAAGGTCTGGTGGTGGCGTGAAGACGCGAGGCGCGGTGCTGACCGGGGTCGGCGGGCCGCTAGAGATCGTCGAGCTCGAGCTCGACCCGCCCGGTCCCGGTGAGCTGCTGGTGCGCGTGCACGCCACCGGTCTGTGCCACTCCGACCTGTCCGTGATCGACGGCTCGCGCATCCGGCCGTTGCCCATGGTGCTCGGCCACGAGGCCGCGGGCGAGGTCGTGGAGGCCGGCCCGAACGCCGAGTTCGAGGCGGGCGACCACGTCGTGCTGTCGTTCGTGCCCGCGTGCGGTGCCTGCCGCCGGTGCGCGTCGGGCCGCCAGGCGTTGTGCGAGCCCGGAGCCGCGGCGAACCGCGACGGCACGCTGCTCAGCGGTCAGCGCCGCTGGACCCTCCCGGACGGCACGCGTCCGCACCACCACCTGGGCGTGTCCGGGTTCGCCGAGTACACCGTGATCTCCGGCCGTTCGGCCACCCGAGTCCCGAAGGACCTGCCGTTCGACGTCGCCGCGCTGTTCGGCTGCGCCGTGCTGACCGGTGCGGGCGCCGCGTTCTACAGCGCCGAGGTCAGGCCGGGGGAGAAGGTCGCGGTGTTCGGCCTCGGAGGCGTCGGCCTGGCGGCGGTGCTCGCGGCCGTGACGGCGGGCGCGACGCAGGTCGTGGCGGTCGACGTGGTCGAGCACAAGCGCAAGCTGGCACTCACGCTCGGTGCCACGCACGAGGCCGCGGGCGGTCCGGACGTCGTCGCCCAGGTCCGGGACCTGACCGGTGGCGGCGCGGACAAGGTCATCGACACGACCGGTGTGGCGGCGGTGCTCGAACAGGCCTACGCCGCCACGGCCGTAGGCGGCACCACCGTGACCGTCGGTCTGCCGCATCCCGACCGCACCGTGTCGCTACCCGCGCTGAACCTGGTCGCCGAGGAACGCACGCTCAAGGGCAGCTACCTCGGCTCGTGCGTGCCCCGGCGCGACGTGCCGCGGTTCGTCGACCTCTACCGCGCGGGACGGCTGCCCGTCGACGGCCTGCTGTCCGGGCGGCTGGGGCTCGACGAGATCAACGAAGGGTTCGCGAAGCTCGCCTCCGGTGAGGCCGTCCGTCAGGTCGTCGTCATGCGGTGATGCCCGTTCTCGCCCATCCGGGCACGATTCGGGCAGGACAGTTCCGGTGTCAGCTGTTGACCACCGAGGGCTGTCTGCGCCACGGTGGGAGCGCTCTCATGTTCGCCGCTTCCCGCAACGGGGCGGGCAGCGATCCCTGCACGGACAAGGAGAAGAGCATGCGCTCAACCCTGCCCAGAATCGTGCCCGCGCTGGCACTCGTGCTGGTCGGAGCCACCTTCACCGCGCCCGCCCAGGCGTCGGAGAAGGAGATGTCACCCGGCCTGCTCACCGCGATGAGCTCGGCGTTCGGGCTGACCGAGGCCCAGGCGCGGTTGCGTCTGGAGAAGGAACAGCGCGCGTCGGCCATCGCGCCGCGCGCCGAAAGCGAGGCCGGTGCCGCACTCGCCGGCAGCTGGTTCGACGAGGCGAAGAACCGCCTGGTCGTGGCCGTCACGGACAAGACCGCCGCGCGCAAGGTCGAGGCCACCGGTGCCGAAGCCGTGGTCGTCGGTCGTTCGGCCGGATCTATGACGGCGCAGAAGAACCGCCTCGACGCCCTGTCCGCGTCCGGGTCGGTGCCGTCCGCCGTCGCGAGCTGGCACCCCGACCCGCGCACCGGCACCGTCGTGGTGAACGTCGAGGCGGGCAAGCAGTCCGCTGAGGTGGCCTCGTTCCTGGACAAGGCACGTCAACTCGGTTCCATCACCGTGCGCACCGACGGTGTGCAGCAGCCGCAGCCGTTCGCGGCCGGCACGGTCGGCGGCGACCCGTACTACACCGGCAACGTCCGCTGCTCCATCGGCTTCTCGGTGCACGGCGGCTACGTGACCGCGGGCCACTGCGGCGGGAACGGCGCGGCCGTCTACGGCTGGGACCGCTCCTTCCAGGGCAACTTCGCCGGATCCTCCTTCCCCGGCAACGACTACGCGTGGGTGCGCACCGGCGGCGGCTGGTGGACCGTGCCGGTCGTGCTCGGCTGGGGCCGCGTTCCCGACGCGCTGGTGCGCGGCTCGTGGGAGGCGCCGGTCGGCACCTCGGTCTGCCGCTCGGGTTCCACGACCCAGTGGCACTGCGGCGTGATCCAGAGCCGCAACGAGACGATCCGCTACGCGCAGGGCGACGTGCACCAGATGGCGGGCACGAGCGTCTGCGCCCAGGGTGGCGACTCCGGTGGTTCGTTCATCACCGGTGACCAGGCCCAGGGCGTCACGTCCGGCGGCTACGGCGACTGCACCAGCGGCGGTCGCACGTGGTTCCAGCCGATCAACGAGATCCTCAACGTCTACGGCTTGAGGCTGCACACCGCCTGATGGGAACTCCCGGCTGTCCACCGCGTCACGCGGTGGACAGCCGGTGGTTCTTTCAGCGTGCGTTGACGTGCAGTGCCAGGGCCGTTCCGGCGCCGAGTGTCGTCGTGAACCTGCCGGAGGAGTCGACGGTCACGCGGACGCAGCCGTTCTCCTGGACGTTGCAGTAGCTCCCCGCGGGCAGCGCGGTCTGGAACGTGCGGGTCACCGCGAACGTCTCGCGGTTGATCGCGACGAATCCCTTGCTGCCGCGACCGAACGCGATCAGGTCGAACCCGTTGTCCTGCCAGTTGTTCACGTCGGTGCCCGCCACGGTGTTGCGGAACGCCACCATGTTCGCGACCTGCGTCCAGGCGTGCTGGCACTTCCAGCCGCCGCTGTAGCAGACGGAACCGCCGGGCGGACCGGCGTCCTTGTCGCTGAACTCGTAGCCCGAGTACACCTGCGGCGCACCGTAGTTCCACGCCAGCATGAACACGTTCGCCAGCGTGTAGGTCGAACCGTCCTTGTACGTCAACGTGGAACCGTTGCGCTCGGTGTCCCAGTTGTCGACGAACGGCCGTGCCTGACCACTGGGCAGGAAGCCCCATGGTTGCCCGAACGTCTTCAGGTAAGCCAGGTTCTCGTTCTGGAAGATCCGCTTGAGGTCGTAGGCGTAGCGGAACTCGTCCACGTCACCCGAGCCCGTGTACTCGCCGGGCTGCACGGCCTCGCCCGCGCCGTAGATCACCTCGTGCACCCAGAACACGTTGGGGTTGCTCAGCTTGCCCTTGATCGCGGCGAGGTCGCCCGCGGGCATGTGCTTGGCCGCGTCGACGCGGAAGCCGTCGACGCCCATCGCGATCAACCGGTTCAGGTACCCGGCGATCGCCCCGCGCACGTACTCGCTGCCGGTGTCCAGATCGGACAGACCGACGAGCTCGCAGTTCTGGACGTTGTAGCGGTCCTGGTAGTTGTTGATGTGCGAGCGGCACGGGTGGAAGTCCCAGTCGCTGTACACGCCGGGGTAGTTGTACTTCGAGTAGCCGGTGCCGCCGGTACCCGTGCCCGATCCGGCGCTCATGTGGTTGATCACCGCGTCGGCGATGACCTTCACGCCCGCGTTGTGGCAGGTGGCGACCATGTTCCGGAAGGCGTTCTCGTCACCGAGGCGCCCGGCGATCAGGTAGCTCACGGGCTGGTAGCTGGTCCACCACTGCGGACCCTGGACGTGCTCGGTCGCGGGCGAGACCTCGACGTAGCCGTAGCCCTTGGGCCCGAGGACGTTCGTGCACTCCGCCGCCACGCGGGCGAACGGCCATTGGAACAGGGTGGCGGTGACGTCCTTGGCGCCCGGTGGCGCCGCAAGACTTTGCACCGGTGTGGACAGTCCGACGATCAGCAACACCGCGAGAAGGGTGCGCGAAGCCGAGGAAACCACGTTGTCTCCTTGCTGCAGGGGTTCACTGAAGGTCGTAGCATCCGAAGACACACCGGGCAAAGCGTTGCAAGAACTTTCCGGAGCAATTCGGCCTTGCGCCGCACTCCGCCGACCTGCCCTACCGCCGGCTCACGACGAGGTAGCGCTCGTCCTCGATCGAACGCCCCCACAGGTCCTCGCTCGTCAGAGAGTCGACCACGGCCTCCGCGCGCACCCCGAGCACCAGCTCGCGGGTCTGCGCGGAGGTCAGTCCGGCACCGGTCGACCACCGGCCCTCCACCAGCAGGAGAACGCCGCCCGGCGCCAGCAACGACACCCACTCCCGCAGCGCCGCGGCAGGATCCGGCAACGCCCACAGCACGTGCCGCGCCAGCACGACCCCGAACGAGGCCTTGGGGTGCGGCGGGTGAGCCGCGTCGCCGACGCTGAACTCGGCGGCCACGCCCAGGGCTGCGGCTTTGGCCCGCGCGGCCTTCACCATCTCCTCGGAAAGGTCCAGGCCGTGCACGTCGTGACCGGCTTCGGCGAGCAGGACGGAAAGGCTGCCGGTACCGCACCCGAGATCAACGACGGAGGAGGCCGGGGGGACGAGCGGCAGGAGGAGCCTCGCCCAGGCGTCGCGCACCCGCGGATCGCGCAGCCCGTGGTCGGGTTCGTCGTCGAACGTCGCGGCGTGCCGGTCCCAGAACTCGCGTGTCGTCACGTTTCCAGTTTTGCTTAAGGGACCATCAAGCCTTGCCCAAATGAGATGCGGACTCCGTCGTACGGTCCCTAACCTCGACCCATGAGGCTTGTGCTCTGGCTCACACTCGCGGGCGTGTTCGCGCTCAGCGGTGACCACGCGCTCGCAGCCGTCCTGGTCGTGCTCCTCGTCGGCTGCGCAACGGACCGCGTGCGCTGAACTGTTCAGCTCCGGCTGTACAGTTGGATTCATGCTGACCTGTGAGACGCGGGAGACGGCCCTCGCGCGGCTAGGGCGCGCGTTGGCCGACCCGACGCGCTGCCGCATCCTGATCGCGCTGCTAGACGGGCACGGTTATCCCGCGCAGCTCGCCGAGACACTGGGCCTGAGCAGGTCGAACGTCTCCAACCACCTCTCGTGCCTGCGCGGCTGCGGCCTGGTCGTCGCGACCTACCAGGGTCGCCAGGTGCGCTACGAGTTGGCGGACCCGCACCTGAAGCGCGCGATCAGCGAGCTGGTGGACGTCGTGCTGGCCGTCGAGCCCGGACCGGACTGCGTCGATGAGTGACGCCTGCTGCGCGCCCGTCGTCGACGAGCGCAGGCTCGTGCTGCGGCGGCGGGTCCGGATGTTCGTGGCCGCCACGATCACCTACAACGTGGTCGAGGCGGTCATCGCGCTCGCGGCCGGCACGGTGGCGGGGTCGACGGCGCTGATCGGGTTCGGGCTGGACTCGGTGATCGAGGTGGCGTCGGCGACCGCGGTCGCCTGGCAGTTCGCCGGGCGCGACCCCGAGAAGCGCGAACGGACGGCGCTCAAGGTGATCGCCGTGTCGTTCTTCGCCCTGGCGGCGTACGTGAGCGTCGAGTCGGTGCTGTCGCTGGTGCAGGGGGAACGGGCCGGGCACTCGACGGTCGGCATCGTGCTCGCGTCGGTGTCGCTGCTGGTCATGCCGTGGCTGTCCTACGCGCAGCGCAGGGCCGGGCGTGAGCTCGGATCCGCGAGCGCGGTGGCGGACTCGAAGCAGACGTTGCTGTGCACCTACCTGTCCGCGGTGCTGCTGGTGGGACTCGTGGTGAACAGCCTGTTCGGCTGGTGGTGGGCCGATCCGCTGGCGGCGCTGGTGATCGCCGTGGTGGCGGTCAAGGAAGGTCGAGAGGCGTGGCGGGGTCACCACTGCTGCTGACCGGTTTGCGGGCGACGAGTCGTTCCACGACCCCGAGCTTGAAGCGCTGCCTCTGCTCGACGACCAGGCCACGGGCCTCGACCAGGTGCAGCGGGCGGCGCAGGAAGTGCTCGCCCGCCATCGGGACCGTGATCCGCTCCACGAGCCACTGCACGCCCCGCGCGAGACGGGACGAGCTGGCGACGTGGTCGAGGAGGACCAACCGTCCGCCCGGCCGCAGTACCCGGACCATCTCGGTCACTGCGGTCTCGTGGTCGGGGATGGCGCACAGGCCCAGCGTGCACACGACCGTGTCGAACGAGGCGTCGCCGAACGGCAGGGCGTGCGCGGTGCCCTGCCGCAGCACGACCTCCAGGCCGAGGTCCGCGGCACGGGACCGGGCGAGGCCGAGCATCTGCTCACTCAGGTCCAGGCCGGTCAGCGCGACGCCGGCGGGGTAGTGCGGCAGGTTGAGGCCGGTGCCGACGGCGACCTCCAGCACCTCCCCGGTGGCCTGGGAGCAGGCCCAGCGGCGGGAGTCGCCGAAGACCCGGCGGTCCAGGACGCCGATCTCCGCGTCGTAGGTCGCCGACTTGCGGTCCCAGTACCTCTGCCAGCGGGGCTCGTCCATGCCGTCCAGCCAACACGAACTGGACAGGCCGCGCGAAGAGGGCTAGATCTGCCCCGGTGCGAGTCGTGGTTGTCTCCGGGGGAGATCCCGGTCATGTGGTGCCGGCCATCGCGTTGTGCCTGCGGTTCACCGAGGCCGGCGACACCCCGGTCCTGCTGACCGGTGAGCGCTGGATCGAGCGCGCCTCCGCCGAGGGGATCACGGCCTCGCGAGTGCCAGGCCTGGCGCTGGACGACCTGAAGGACGCGCCGGATCTCGGGCGGGCGCTGCACGACCAGGCCGCGACGCTGGCGCTGGCCCTCGCCCCTCAACTCGCCGCGCTGGAACCGGATCTGGTGGTGTGCGACGTTCTCGCGCTGGGCGCGAGCATGGCCGCCGAACTGGCCGGCGTGCCGTGGGTGCAGTTGTCGCCGCATCCGCTCTACGAACCGTCGAAGTGGTTGCCGCCGATGGGCAGCGGGCTGGCCGCCGGGACCGGCGTGCGCGGAAAGCTGCGCGACTCGGTGCTGCGGGCGCTGACGGCGAGGTCGCTCAGGCAGGGGGAACGCCAGCGTGCCGTTGTGCGGCAACGGATCGGGCTCGACGCCCAGGGGACGGGCCCGGCGGCGCGGTTGATCGCGACGTTGCCCGCGCTGGAGGTGCCGCGTCCGGACTGGCCGCGCGACGCGCACGTCGTGGGGCCGCTGCTGTGGGAGGCGAGCAAGGAGGCGCTGACCCCGCCGCCGGGTGACGCTCCGCTGGTGATGATCGCCCCGTCGACGGCGTGGACCGGGACGCGGGGCATGGCGGAGATGACGCTGGAAGCGTTGCGGGGCAAGGACGTGCGGGCAGTGGTGTCGACGTTCGCGCCCGCGCCGGCCGACCTGCCGCCGTGGGCGCGGTCGGGTCCCGGTGATCAGGACGCGCTGCTGCGCCAAGCCGCGGTGCTGGTGTGCGGTGGTGGGCACGGGATGCTGGTCAAGGCGTTGCGGGCCGCCGTTCCCGTCGTGGTGGTGCCCGGTGGCGGCGACCAGTGGGAGATGGCCTGTCGGGTCGCGCGGCAGGGGAGCGGGCTGGTGGTACGGCCGTCCACGGTCGAGGGCCTGGACGACGCCGTGACGCGGGTGCTGGGTGACCAGGGCTTCGCCGCTGCGGCGGCCCGGGCGGCGGCGACGATCGCCGATGTTCGAGATCCTGTGGAGGTATGTCGGACTGCGTTGAGTCTTGCGCGTTGAGAGCGCTCCCACTTCAATGGGTCCATGCGCGTGTCAATGACGATGCTCGTGGTGGCGGCGTTGGCGATCTCGACGGCAGGGCCGGCGGTGGCACGGCAGGACCGCGCGGCGGCACCTGACCCGTACCCCTCAGTGGGTACGGGCACGAACTTCCTCGACCACGCCGGGCTGCTGGGCAACGTCCCGGAGCCGGCCTGGTACGAGGCCAACATCCCGTTCGTCGACCTCCCCGACCGGGAGATCCGCGACACCTACTACTACCGCTGGCGGACCTACCGCGAGGCGCTCAAGTACACCGGCCCGAAGGACGGCTGGATCGTCTCCGAGTTCCTCGGCCCGGTCGGCTACTCCGCCCCGAACGGCGGCATCGTCGCCGCGGCGGGCCACCACGTCTACGAGGGCCGCTGGCTGCGCGACCACCGCTACCTGGACGACTACGTCGACTACTGGCTGCGCGGCTCCGGCGCCGGGCCGAAGCCCGCGACCGACTTCCTCAACGAGAACACCACCGACTGGGCCCACCAGTACTCGTTCTGGGCCGCCGACGCCGTGGCGGCCCGTGCCGCCGTCGACGGCCGATCCCGCTTCGCCACCGACCGGCTGCCCGAGCTCGTGCGGCAGTGGCAGCGCTGGTCGCCGCAGCTCGACCAGGGCCTGGGGCTCTACTGGCAGACGCCGGTGTGGGACGCGATGGAGTACACGGCCAGCTCGTACCAGAGCCCTGATCCGTACCACGGCGGCGACGGCTTCCGGCCGACCCTCAACGCCTACCAGTACGGCGACGCGCGGGCGATCGCGCAGCTGTTCAAGGCACGGGGAGACGCCGCCGGCGCGCGCCCGTTCGACCAGGCAGCGGACGCGTTGCGGGCGAACCAGGAGCGGTGGCTCTGGGACGACGCGGGCAAGTTCTACAAGCACGTCATGCGCGACGACAACCCCGGCCGCGCCAAGCTCGCCGACCGCGAGGCGATCGGCTTCGTGCCGTGGTACTTCCACATGCCACCGGCCGCCAACAGCGCGGCCTGGGCGCAGCTGACCGACCCGCAGGGGTTCGCCGCCGCGTACGGCCCGACCACCGCCGAGCGCCGCAGCCCGTGGTTCATGAGGGACGCGCTGAACGGCTGCTGCCGCTGGAACGGCCCCAGCTGGCCGTTCGCGACCAGCCAGACCCTGACCGCGCTGGCGAACCTGCTGATCGACTACCCGGCCCAGTCCTACGTCGACCGCGACGACTACCTGGCGGTGCTGCGCGGCTATGCGTTGACACAGCGCAAGAACGGCGAACCCTACGTCGCCGAGGCACACCACCCCGACGAGAACCGGTGGCTGTACGACGGCAAGGGCCACAGCGAGGACTACAACCACTCGACGTTCAACGACAACGTGCTGTCCGGCCTGCTCGGCATCCGGCCGCAGCTCGGGAACGCGGTGTCGATCGCGCCGCTGGTGCCGGACTCCTGGAGCCACTTCGCCGCCGAGAACGTGCCGTACCACGGGCACAACCTGACGGTGCTGTGGGACAGGGACGGCAGCCGCTACGGCAAGGGCGCGGGCCTGCGGGTCTGGCTCGACGGCAGGCTCACGCACACCCAGGCCGGCCTGGCACCGGTGCGCCTGACGATCCCGGCACGGACCTCGGCGGACGTCCCGGAACTCGTCGACGACTTCGCGAACGTCAGCCGCACCGGGTTCCCCACCGCCCGCGCGTCCCACAGCTACAGCGCAGACCCGCCCACCAAGGCGATCGACGGCCAGGACTTCCACCTCGACGTGCCCGGCACGCGCTGGACATCGTACGGCAGCCCGAACTCCGCGGACTGGCTGGAGGTCGACCTCGGCGCGCCGGCACCGATCTCCGACCTGCGCGTCGTGTTCTACGACGACGGCGGGGGAGTGCGCGTGCCGACGACCTTCGACCTGCAGTACTGGGACGGCCAGTGGCGTGACGTACCGGGCCAGCGGAGAACTCCCGCGCAACCGGTGGCACGTCAGCTGAACCGCGTCCTGGTGGAACCGGCGGTGACCACCAGCCGGGTGCGGGTCCTGCCGCGCCGTGCGGACGGCGGAGCTGTCGGCATCACGTCGTTCTCGTCGTGGCGGTCACCGGTGCGAGGGCTGCTCGCCTCGGCGCCGGACGACCTGGCGGTGCGTGCCGGAGCGGTCGAGACGACCACGACTTTGCAGGCACGGCAACCGTTGCGCGGTGTCCGGGCGACGCTCTCCGTGCCGCCGGGGTGGAGTGCGGTGCCCCTGTCGTCGGCCTACGCCGCCCAACTGGGGACGGGCCGGAGTCTCGTCACCCGCTGGCGCGTGACGGCACCCGCCAGCCTGGGGTTGGGTGAACGGGCGCCGATCCGTTTGCTGGCAACGGCTTCCGGTGACAGCGGCGTCACCTCGACACTGAGCTCCGCGCAGACCGTCTTCGACCCCGCCGCCTACTCCACCGTCGTCTGGGACGACACGTTCGAGACGGACCGTCTCGTCTCGTACCGCGTGGACGGTCCGTTCGGTGAACCGCCACCGGCGTTGCGGGTCGCGGACGGCGTGCTGACCGCGAGCGCCGGGACGCGTGCCGGTGCGGTACTCGCCGCACCGGTCACCGGTGCCGCCCGAGGCACGGCGGTCGTCGTCGAACCCCGGTCGTTCGCGGGCTCGGCGCCCGAGGACAGTCTGTTCCTCGGCCAGACCGCCGGGAACCGCGACTTCGCCCTGGCCTGGTTCAACAACGCGGGCAAGGCCTCGGGCGTCGACGTGACCGTGGCGGGCGTCCGCCGCGGCGACGAGGCCACCGGCGGCTGCTGCGCGACCCTGACCTGGGCTCCGGGCGACCGGCTCGCCGTCGTGGTCGAGAACGGTCAGCTGACCAGCTGGCAGGAGCACGCCGGCCGGTGGGCGTTGCTGCGCTCCGCACCGATCGGGTCCGCGGTGGACCCGTCGGTGGTCGCGGGATGGGCACCCGCTCTGGGGTTGCGGCTCGACGCGGGCGGGCTGACGATCGACCGCTTCACCTTGCGTACCAGGGCCTAGGTGTGATGTCCAGGGACGTTGTTCCGGATGTGATGGTCTGTTGTGAAGACAGGTGAAGGCCTCCGGGTGTGAAGTGGAACTGCTGAGGAACCGCTTCACGGCCTGGAGGCCTTCGTGTCCCATCCTAACGCGACGTTGACGCCACGCACCCGGCTACGACTGGCACGTCTGATCGTCGAGCAGGGCTGGCGCCCGCCACTACACCTCAGAAACCGAGCGCCGGACAGCACTACCCGGCTGGCTGCATTTCTACAATCATCACCGAGCCCACTCCGCCCTCGGAGGCCAGCCACCCATCACCCGGCTGACCAACCTCCCTGGACATCACACCTAGGGCGTGTCCCGTAAGTCTCATCCGCGGTAGTCGCGGTCGAGGGCCCCGGAGGCGGCACCGCCGCAACACCCGAATACGCCCGGTATGAGGGCGTCGCGGCGGCACCGCCTCCGGGTCTCTCGACCGTGACTCTCATCGAACGGACTTACGGGACACGCCCTAGGGTCTGCATCGAAGTCTGATCCGCGACAGCCGGGCCCGAGGCGGCCCCTGGCGGCACGGCCGGACGACCCACGTACAACACCGGTATGCGGGCCATCCGGCCGCACCACCAGGAACCACCTCAAGCGCAGCTCTCATCGAACCAGACTTCGATGCAGACCCTAGCGACAGACGCGCTCGACCAGGACCTGCCAGCTGGTGATCAGGTCGTTCACCACGGCGTCCGGGTCGGGCGCGTTCTCGTCCTGGGTCCGCAGGTAGAGCAGGATCGGCCCTTCCAGCGCCGCCACGAGCTGCAACGCGAGGGTGCCGCTGGCGGCGTCGTCCGGACACGCCTCGCTGAGCAGCATGTGGACGTGGAACAGCGAGGGGCTGTCGCCGGCGGGCACGGGCTGGCCGGGGTCCAGGGACGCGCGCGCGAGAACGGTGTGCTCGACGAGGAACTCGAGCCGGGCCCGCCCGAACGCGACCAGCCGTTCGGCCGCCGGTGCGCCCGGCCCGAGCGGCGGCGGACCGGTCATCACCCGTTCCTGGAAGAGCTTCTCCTCCTCGTCCAGCAGGGTGTGGAAGATGCCCGCACGGGTGCGGAAGCGCCGGAACACCGTGCCCTTGCCGAGCCCGGCGCGTTCGGCGAGGCCGTCCATCGTGACCTTGTCCGCGCCCAGTTCCGCGACCATCTCCCGGGCGACCTCGATCAGGTGAGCTCGGTTGCGCGCGGCATCGGCCCGCTCCTCCCGAGGACGGCCCAACGGCAGCGCGACTGGTTCCACGGCCTGCACGCTACCCGGTGATCTTGGGCGGGCTGTCACGAATCGAAGCGCCACCTCGTCCACCTGCTGAAGCCCCGCAACGCGAACAAAGGACCTCTCGTGAAACTCCTGCTCGACCGGATCAGCCTGGCCTTCATCGCGGTCACGTCCGCCTACGTCGGGATCTTCGCCTACTTCGCCCCGAAGACCTGGTTCGACACGTTCCCGGGGTTCGGCCTGCGCTGGCTGCCGCAGCTCGGCCCCTACAACGAGCACTTCGCCAAGGACGTCGGCGCGGCCTACCTCGCGTTCACCGCGCTGAGCCTGATGGCGCTGGCCCACGCCAGGAAACAGGCCGTCGTGCCGCTGGCGGGCGCCGCGCTGCTGGTGTTCAACACGCTGCACTTCGTCTACCACCTGACGATGCTGCACATGTACGCGCCACTCGACCGGGCGCTGAACGTCGTCCTGCTGGGACTGCTCGTGGTGATGTCCGTCATCCTCGTGATCCCGGCCGGGGCTGTCACAGATCGGCGCTCCACCTCGTCTACCTGATGACGGAGTCACGAGAGGAGTGCGGCGATGCGGGTGGCAGTGGCAGGCGGAACGGGTGCGGTCGGCAGGCTCGTGGTGCGGCAGCTGGAACGGGCGGGGCACGAGGCCGTGGTGCTGACCCGTTCGTCCGGAGTGGACCTGACCACCGGGCACGGGCTCGTCGAGCGGCTGAAGGGCTGCGACGCGATCATCGACGTCAGCAACAAGATGGTGCTGCGCGAGAAGGCCGCGGTCGAGTTCTTCGGCGCCGTGACGAGCAACCTGCTCGACGCGGGTGTGCGGGCCGGTGTGGACCACGTCGTCGCACTGTCCATTGTGGGCGTGGACGAGGTCGCCACGGGCTACTACAAGGGCAAGCGCCGGCAGGAGGAACTGGTCAGCGGCGGCCCGCTGCCGTGGACGGTCCTGCGCGCCACCCAGTTCCACGAGTTCGCCGAACCGTTGCTCGACCAGGCGCGCGGCCCGTTCGTCGTGGTGCCGAAGATGCTCTGCCGCCCGGTGTCCACCGCCGACGTGGCCGCGAGGCTGGTGGAGCTGGCGGGACGGCCCGCCGGCGGGTACGCGCAGCCGATCGCCGGGCCGCGGGAGTGGCGCATGGAGGACATGGCGAAGCGGATCGCCCGCGCGCGGGGCGACCGCAAGGTCCTGATCCCGGTGCGGCTGCCCGGCCGCGCGGGCAAGGCGATGACCGGCGGCGCCCTGTTGCCGAAGGGGCCGTTCACCGAGGCCCCGGGCACGTTCGAGCAACACCTCGCCGAACTCGAGGCCCGCCGGTCAGCCGTGCGGTGACATCAGGTCCCGGCGGCGAGCCGCTGCCTGATCTCCGCCTTGAGCACCTTGCCCACCTTGGACCGCGGCAGGTCGGGCCAGATCTCGACCTGCTTGGGCGCCTTCACGCCGCCCAGTTGCTCCTTCACGAACGCGATCAGCGCGGCCGGGTCGGCCTGGCCGGCGGCACGCAACTGCACGACCGCCGTCACCCGCTCGCCCCACTTCTCGTCGGGCAGCCCGACCACGGCGCTGTCCTGGACCGCCGGATGGGCCCTCAGCGCCTGCTCGACCTCGGCCGAGTAGACGTTGAACCCGCCGGTGATGATCATGTCCTTGGCGCGGTCGACGATGAACAGGTAGTTGTCGGCGTCGAGGTACCCGATGTCACCGGTGTGGTGCCAGCCGTGCGCGCTCACCTCGGCCGTGGCCGCCGGGTTCTCGTGGTACCCGGCCATCACCAGCGGGCCGCGCACGACGATCTCGCCGCGTTCACCGGCGGGCAGCAACGCACCGTCCGCGGCCATGATCGCCACCTGCGTCAGCGGGGTCGGCCTGCCCGCCGACGACAACCGGTCGACCGCGATCGATCCGTCGGGCAGGAAGTGGTCCGCCGGAGCCAGCGTGGCGATCATGTTCGGCGCCTCGGTCTGCCCGAACAGCTGCCCCATCACAGGACCGATCCGCTGCAGCGCCTCGGTCAGCCGCACCGGCGACATCGGCGCGGCGCCGTACCAGAGGCACTGCAGCGAACCGAGTTCCGTCGAGTCGAGCGCGGGATGGTCGAGCAGGCCGTAGATCACCGTCGGCGGCAGGAACGCGTGCGTGATCCGGTGGTGCTCGATCAGCCGCAGGAACTCGCCGAGGTCCGGCGCCGGCATGATCACCGTCTCGCCGCCCAGCGACATGATCGGGAACGTGAGCACGCCCGCCGAGTGCGTGAGCGGGGCGAGCGCCAGGTAGCGCGGCCGGTCGCCGAACGGGTAGCTCATCAGGGTCAGCGCGGTCGCGGTCTCCAGGTTGTGCCCGGTCAGCCGCACGCCCTTGGGCCGCCCGGTCGTGCCACCCGTGCCGGCCAGCACGCAGAGGTCGTCGTCCGCCACCGCCATCGGTTCAGGCTCGCGTTCGTACCGCGAGAGCCAGTCGGTGAACGTGACCGCGCCCTCCACCTCACCGTCCAGGCACACCAGCGTGGTCAGCGCGGGCAGGTCGCCCCGGATGCGGTCGACCAGCGGCGCGAACCGCGCCTGGAAGAACAGGCAGCGGCACCCGAACAGGTCGAGCAGCTCCCGGTTCTCCGCCGCCTCGTTGCGGGGGTTGACCGGGCACCACACCGCGCCGGCCCGCGAGATGCCGAACACGCAGGTGAGCGCCAGCGGGTCGTTCGCCGACAGCACCGCGACCCGGTCGCCCGGCCCGATTCCGCTGCCCTGCAACGCCCCCGCGATGGCCCGGGAACGTCGCTGGACCTCGGAGTAGCTCTGCGAGGAGCCGTTGATGGTCAGACACGGGGCGTCGCCTCCGAGCGACGCCCCCTTGTCCAGGTAGTCGCAGAGCCGCATCAGCGGTGCACTTCGAGGATCGGGTCGAGCACCAGACCGAACGACCGCAGCGCGCCCAGCAGCTCCCGGTGCCCGAACGCCTGGCAGCCCGACGCGAACCCGGTCCGGCGAGGCGCGTCCTGCAACAGGTGCACGGCGGCGTGCACGTTCAGCAGCGCCGTCTGCTTGTAGTTGCAGTTGCCGTGGATCACGCAGTGCGCGCGTCCCAGCGGACCCGAGGCGTGCACGGAGTCGAGCGAGATGTTGATCCGCGGGTTCTCACGCGGCGGCATCTCACTGCGCACCTGCGCGGAGAACGCGTCGACGATCTCGTACTTCTCCGCGTCCGACTTGCCCTCCATCTGCTCCAGCGCCGCCGCGACGATCTGCGGCACACCGAGCATCAACGGCCGGTTGAACACACCGCCGAGCGCACGCACCGACGCGACACGAGGATCCCTTTTGAACCACACGGGATGCGCCGTGCCGCCCCACGGCAGCGCGAGGCCCAGCTCGTGCTGGCCGGGCACGACGAGCTCGTAGAGACCCGCGTCCGCCGGCCATTCCACGTACTCGTTCTGCTCCAGGAAGTACGCCTTCGAGAACGCGGCGTTCGTGAGGATGGTGTTGGTGGAGGCGACCGTCGGGTAACCCTTCCAGAACACCCCGATGTCCAAAGTGTCCAGTCCGGGCTGCTCCAGGCAGATCTGCGCGGCGATCTCGCCGACCGTGTACATCTGCGCGATGCCGGGGGAGATCAGCAGGCCCTGCTTCGCGAACTCGGCGCCGTACTGCGCGTCGGCGTCGATCATCCAGTCCTGCTCGCCGTTGGTGTCGGTGTAGTGCGCGCCGACGTTCAGGCTCGCCCGCACCGCCTCGTGGCCGTAGCGGGAGAACGGGCCGACGGTGTTGAGCACGACCTTGGTGCCGGTGAAGGCCTCGGTCAGCGCCTCCTCGGTGTGCTCGACCTCCGCGATGTCGTAGGAGACCGTGTCGATGCCGGGCACGGCGTCGACGGCTTCCTTGACCCTCTTGCCATCGCGGCCGGCGGCGAGGAACGGGATCCCGTACTCGCGCAGGTACTCGCAGATCAGGCGACCGGTGTAGCCGGAGGCTCCGTAGACGACTACAGGCTTGTCAGTAGGCATCGCGTCACATCCCCATTCCGCCGTCGACCGGGAGACCCGCCCCGGTGATGAACTTCGAGGCGTCGGACGCGAGGAACACCACGGCGTCGGCCATGTCGTCGACCTGTCCGAGCCGGCCGAGCGGGGTGAGCTCCACGACCGCGCCGACGGCGGCCTCGACCGAGGGGAAGAGGCCCAGCTGGGCGCAGTCGACGGCCAGCTGGTTGCCCATCGCGGTGGGCGTGAGGCCGGGGTAGATGCAGTTGACCCGCACGCCGTAGCCGAGCTTGCCGGACTCCGCGGCCGCGACCCTGGTCAGGCGGTCGATCGCGGACTTGGTGGCCGAGTAGACGCTGATGCCGGGGAAGGCGATGGTCGCCGCGACGGACGCGATGCTGATGATCGAGCCGCCGTTGCCCGCGGCGCCGCCGGGACGCATGGCGCGCAGGCCGTGCTTCATGCCGAGCGCGGTGCCCAGCACGTTCACGTCCAGCATCTTGCGGACGTCGGCGCTCTCGAGCTCGGTGATCAGGCTGGTGATCTCGATGCCCGCGTTGTTCACGAGGATGTCGAGGCCGCCGAGCACGTCGACGGCCGTGCTCACCGCTGAGGCCCAGCTCGCGTCGTCGGTGACGTCGAGCGGCACGAACTCCGCCGTCGCCCCCGAGTCACGCAACGCCTGGGCGGTCTGCTTGCCCTCGTCCTCCAGGACGTCGCCGATCAGAACCGACGCCCCGGCTGCCGCGAGAGCCTGCGCCATGCCCGCGCCCAGCCCTCGGGCACCGCCTGTGACCAGCGCTTTCCGCCCGCTCAGCTGATAACTCGTCATTGAGTCGCCTCCTCGGTGAGATGGCTCACACACTAGCTTTTCCTTGACAGTCGTCAAGTTTTTCTTTGACGACTGTCCAAGATTTTTTGGACGAATGGTCAAGGTTTGTCCCGGTGAGCGTTAGGATCCGAGGCGTGACAGAAGTCGCTTCGCGCAAGCAGGACCGGATCGCCCGCCGGCAGGTCGACAAGTTCGACGCCCGGCGGACCGAGCTCGCCGTGGCGACGCTGCACACACTCGCCGACCTCGGCTACGCCCGCACGAGCCTGAGAGAGATCGCGCAGAACTCCGAGTTCTCCCACGGGGTCCTGCACTACTACTTCGCGGACAAGCGCGACCTGATCACCGAGGCGGTCCGCCAGTACGAGGTCGTCTGCGTGACGCGCTACGACGAGGTCGTGGCCACGTCGGCGACGGCGGAGCAGTTGCGCGCCGAGTTCGTGGCGATGTTCTTCGACACCCTCGGCCAGGACGCGCCGCTGCACCGCCTCTGGTACGACCTGCGCACCCAGAGCCTGTTCGACGAGTCGTTCCGCGCCGACGTGCTGGAGATCGACGGCCACCGCGAGGACATGGTGTGGCGGGTCGTCAGCCGCTACGCCGAACTGCTCGGAGGCATGCCCTCCGCGTCGCCGGGCACCACCTACGTGACGCTCGACGGCATCTTCCAGCGGGCGTTGCTGCACCATTTCACGGGCAATGCCGACGCCGTCGCGCAGTTGCGCACCGAACTGCCCGCCGTGATCGACCTGTTGGTGACCAGGGCCGGATAAAAACCCGTATCGCGGACATATCAAAAACCGCATACGGACCGGCAACGCCGTGTCTCCTTGACTGGAGACATGGCAACAGGCATCACGATTTACGGGTGCGGGCCGGACGAGGCCGTCCTGTTCCGGGAAATGGCACCCCGCTGCGGAGTGACGCCGACCATCACCGAGTCGGCGGTGTCCGAGGCCAACGCCGAACTGGCCCGCGGAAACCAGTGCGTCAGCGTCGGCCACAAGTCCCGCATCACCGATTCCACCCTTCGTGCGCTCGACCGCGCGGGTGTCCGGTACATCTCCACCAGAAGCGTCGGCTTCGACCACATCGACGTCGAGTGCGCCGAGAGCCTGGGCATCACCGTCGGGAACATCGCCTACTCGCCCGACAGCGTCGCCGACTTCACGGTGATGCTGATGCTGATGGCCGTGCGCGACGTGAGGTCCGTCCTCAGGCGCGCTGACCTGAACGACTACCGGCTGAACGCGGTGCGCGGCAGGGAGCTGCGCGACCTGACGATCGGCGTGATCGGCACCGGGCGCATCGGCGTGGCGGTGATGGACCGGCTGCGCGGCTTCGGCTGCGGCGTGCTGGCCCACGACAGCCGGCCCCGCAACTCGGCCGACTACGTGCCGCTGGACGAACTGCTGCGGGTGAGCGACGTCGTCACGCTGCACACGCCGCTGAACCCGGGAACACACCACCTCCTCGACCGCGACCGAATCGCGCTGATGAAACACGGCGCGATCGTCGTCAACACCGGACGCGGCCCGCTCATCGACACCAAGGCCTTGGTCGAGGCATTGGAAGGCGGAAGTCTCAGCGGAGCGGCTTTGGACGTCCTCGAAGGCGAGGAAGGAATCTTCTACACCGACTGCCGCGCCCGCGACATCGACAGCGAGGCGCTGCTGCGGCTGCGGAGAATGCCGAACGTGCTGATCACTCCGCACACCGCCTATTACACGGACCACGCCCTGAGCGACACCGTCGAAAACAGTCTCATCAACTGTCTCAGCTTTGCAAATGGGGGAATGCGGTGACCAAGGTGAGGATCGGAATCATCTTCGGCGGGACGTTCGAGGAACATCCCGTCTCGGTGAAGTCCGCGGGGGAGGTCGCGCGGAGCCTCGACCCCGCGAAGTACGACCCGTTCTGGATCAAGATCACGCGCAGCGGTGACTGGAAGCTCTGCGCGGGCCCGGACGCCGAGGACGGCCGCCCGGTCGTGCTCTGCTCCGAGGGCCTCCTCGTCCTGGGCGACGGGCGGTTCGAGGTGCTGGGTCTGGACGTCGTGTTCCCCGTGCTGCACGGCCGGCTGGGGGAGGACGGCACGGTGCAGGGCCTGCTGGAGGTGTCGGGCGTCCCCTACGTCGGGTGCGACGTCCAGAGTTCCGCGCTGTGCATGGACAAGTCGCTCACCTACGTCGTCGCGCGAAGCGCGGGGGTCGCGACGCCGGCGTTCTGGACCGGCGCACCGGACTCGCCGGCCTATCCGGTCTTCGTCAAACCGGCCCGGTCGGGATCGTCGTTCGGCGTCACCAAGGTGTCCACTGAGGACGAACTGCAGGTCGCGCTGGAGGTCGCCCGGCAGTACGACTCCAAGGTCGTGGTCGAGGAAGCGGTGGTGGGCAGCGAGATCGGCTGTTCGATCCTGGGCACGGGGGACGACCTGGTGGTCGGCGAACTGGACCGGGTCGCGCTCACCCACGGCTTCTTCCGCATCCACCAGGAGAGCAGTCCCGAAACCGGTTCGGAGAACTCGGCGTTCATCGTGCCCGCGGACATCCCGGCGGAGTCGCGTGCTCTCGTCCAGGAGACGGCGAAGGTCGTCTACCGCGCGCTGGGCTGCTCGGGCCTCGCGCGGGTGGACATGTTCCTGACACCGGACGGGAAAGTGGTCCTCAACGAGGTCAACACCATGCCCGGCCTCACCTCCTACAGCCGTTACCCGAGGATGATGGCGGCCGCGGGGCTGTCACTCGGCGACGTGATCGACCGGCTGGTGTCGCTCGCGCTGACGGGAAAGCTCCAGTGAACGCCGAGTTCGCGTTCGTGGACGTGCCCGGAATCCGCTGGGACGCCAAGTACGCCACGTGGGACAACTTCACCGGCAAACCCGTCGACGGCTACCTGGTCAACCGGATCGCCGGCACGAAGGCGTTGGTCACGGCCCTGACGATGGCGCACGAGAAGGCCGAGTCACTCGGTTACGGCCTGCTGCTCTGGGACGGCTACCGCCCGCAACGCGCCGTCGACTGCTTCCTGCGCTGGGCCGAGCAACCCGAGGACGGCGCGACCAAGGCGCGTTACCACCCCCGCATCACCAGGGCCGAGATGTTCGAACTGGGTTACGTGGCCAGGAAGTCGGGCCACAGCCGCGGCAGCACCGTCGACCTCACGCTCTACCACCTGGGCACCGGCGAACTCGCCTCGATGGGCGGCGGTCACGACCTGATGGACCCGATCTCGCACCACGGTGCCGAGGTCGGTGAGGTCGAAACGACGAACCGGCAGCACCTCTGCTCGATCATGGAAGCCTGCGGGTTCCGCCGCTACGACAGCGAGTGGTGGCACTACACGCTGGTCGACGAGCCCTACCCGGACACCTACTTCGACTTCCCGATCGGCTGACCGGTCGTGTCACGGTGCGGCGGGCAGTCGCACCGTGACGCGCAGGCCGCCTTCGGCCCGAGGCGTGAGCGTGAGGGTGCCGTCGTGCGCGTGCGTGATGCTCTGGACGATCGCCAGGCCGAGGCCGACTCCCGCCTGATCGCTGCGGACGCGTTCGGTGCCGCGCTGGAACGGCTCGGTCAGCGTCGACACCAGCCGCTGCGTCAGCCGTTCGCCGGTGTTCTCCACGGTGAGCGTGACGAACGCGGGTCCGACGGCCGTGCTGACCCACACGGTGCCGCGGTCGTTGTGCACGATCGCGTTGTGCACGAGGTTCGTCGCGATCTGCAGCAACAACGCCGGAGAACCGGCGGCGAAGGCGATGTCGCCGGACGTCTCGACGGCGACGCCGTGCTTTTCCGCCAGGGGCAGCAACGTCTCGACGGCCTCCTCGGCCAGCAGCGACAGGTCGACGCGGTCGCGCGTGAACGTCCGCTGGCCGGCGCGGCTGAGCAGGAGCAACGCCTCGGTCAGGTCGATCGCCCGCGCGTTGACGAAGTGCAGCCGGTCGACGAGCTCGTCGGCGTCGCGGTCCTTGCGCGCCACGTCGAGCAGCGTCTGCGTGATGGCCAGCGGCGTGCGCAGCTCGTGCGAGGCGTTGGCCGCGAACCGTTGCTGCGCGGCGACGTGCGTCTCGAGCCGCGCGAGCATGGCGTCGAACGCGTCGGCGAGCTCGTGGAACTCGTCCTCGCGGCCCGGCAGCTCGATGCGGTGGGAGAGCGACCCGGCGGCGGCGATGCGCGTGGCCTGCGTGATGCGGTCGAGCGGGGCGAGCACGCGGCCCGCCAGTAACCAGCCGCCGAGGAGCCCGAACACCAGCAGGAAGCACAGCACCCCGGCGATGAACGGGGCGAAGGAGGCCAGCAGCCGGTCTCGGTGGATCCAGAAGTCGCCGGTGGGGGTGTGGAGCCAGCCGTCGGGCAGGAAGTACGAGTAGTAGACCAGCACCGCGGCCATCAGCAGGATGCCGGTGATCATGAGAAAGCTCGCGTAGCTGATGGTGAGCTTGAGACGGACGCTCAACCCCGGTGCCCTGTCCACCGCTCCGAGACTAGGACGACGTCCATATCGCCCGCGTATCCACGCCTGGACTGTGACAGGCCGGCGGGAACCCGCCGGCCTGTCACAGTCCACGAAGGACCTAGAGCATCGGTGGCATGAGCCGGTAGCTCTCGGCGTAGTAGTCGTCGGTGCTCTTGCGGTAGGTGTCGTGGTCGTCCGGGTCGTACTCCGGAGCGTTCTTGATCTGCTCCTTCGTGCGGTCGACGTGGACCTTGCGTTCCGCGTGGTCCACGTGCCGCACGGTGCCGACCGGGAGCACGACCTTGCGGCCGAAGATCCACGGGCCGGTGTCGACCATCAGGCAGTCGTGCGGCACCTTGGCGTTGTCCTCGTCGATCTTGCCGATACCACCGTCGGTGGCCTCGACGTCGTAGCCGATCAGGCCGGTGTCGGGACGATCCGCGAGGTCCTGGTCCTGGTCGTGGTCCGGCTCACCGGCCCACGACGGATCGCGCCACACCCACGGGAGGAACGGGACGGGTTGCATGTCGGCCTCCTTCGGTCCGCCACGGGGTACCCCGCTAGACCCGGTCGAGGAACTTCTTCATCATGCCGATCTGCGCGGTGCGGGACTTGTCGATCCGGTCCGCGAGGTCCCTCACCTCGGGGTCGGCACCGCTGCCGGTCTCCCACCGCGCCATCTGCACGGCGTCGTCCTGGTGGGCGATCATGACGTTGAGCAGGCGCTGGTCGAACTCGGCGCCGCGCAACGCGGTCAGCCTCGCCACCTCCTCGGGATCGGACTGCCGCATGCCGCCGTGACCCGTGTGCGAGTCCGGCGGTGCCGTCAGCGGTTCACCCCACGACGTCAGCCAGCCCTTCATCGTGTCGGCCTCGGTCGCCTGGGTCTGCGCGATCGCGGCCGCCAGCATGCGCAGTTCCTCGTTCTGCGCCCGGTCCCGCGCGAGGGCGACCATCTCCACTCCCTGCTGGTGATGGGGCAGCATCATCTGCAGGAACATCACGTCCAGCGGATCGCCGCGCAACACGGTGTCCGGCTGCGTGGCCGCGCAACCGGACACCACGAAGGCGAGCGCCAGCAAGAAGAACCGCATCAGAGGCGTCGCCACAGGGCGGGCGTGGCCGGCGGTTCCCAGCCGGAGATGGCGGTGTGCGCGAGCTGGCACTCGTAGTTCACACCGTTGTAGGTGACGCGGTTGCCGACCGAGTAGGTCGTGCCCGCGGCCCACGTCCCGCCCGCCGGAGGCTGGGTCGTGGTCGTGGTCGTCGGCGGCTGGGTCGTCGTCGTGGTGGTCGTCGGCGGGTTCGTGGTGCCGCCGCCGAAGTCGACGTCCGAGCACGTGTAGAACGCCTCGTTGCTGCCGACCACGCGCTGCCAGATCGAGTAGAGGACGTGACGGCCCGAGCGGTTCGGGATGTTCAGCGTCCAGTTCGTGAACGTGCTGGGGTTCTGGCCGTTGAACGTCTGGATGTGCACGAGGTCCGACCAGCGCAGCGGCTGCGTCGGGTTCCAGCCGTCCCTGGTGATGTAGAACTCGAAGTTGCTGTTCGAGTGGGGTGCGGACGCGTGGTACGTCACGGTCAGCGGTCCCGGTGAGACCCGCTTGGCGGGCCAGTCGGCGCGTTGCAGGTCGAGACCGCGGTACTTGTCGCGGCCCGCGCTGCAGAGCTTGCCGTCCGGGATGAGCTGGCGGTGGCGTCCGCCGGCCTCGAGCAGCGAGACCTCGTTCCAGTCGTAGTACGCCTGCGTGCCCCCGGCGGCCACGGCCGCCTTGCACGCGTCGGACTTCGGGGTCTCCGGACCCTCGTTCTTGCACGTGTAGACCCGGCTGGCCGGATCGGACATCGTGCCGTGGGCGATCGCCGGCGTCGTGGGGACGATGAACGCGACGACGACCGCGGTGGTGGCGGAGAGGCTCGCTAGGGCTAGCCGGGTACGTGTCTTCACAACGCCTCCTGGCAGGCGGAGGTGGCGACCACTTCCGCGAGGGAGGTGGTGCGCGTGACGGGTCGGCGGCCCTGTTCACAAGTGTAAACAATTGGTTGAACCAGTCGCTTGCACCAATCGGACGAATCGACCTTCCTGCTGTAACTGCGATGAGTTCGGAGCGCGTCGCTGGTCCACCCCTGCAAGACGATCGAGGAGGGTGGACCGCGTGGATCTGCACAGCGTGATGTGTGTGAGCGACCTGGCGAGGTCGCTGGAGTGGTACGGGGTGTTCTTCGGCCGCGAGGCGGACGAGGTCATCGGCGAGGAGCACCTCTGGCAGGTGGGGGAGAGCGCGTACGTCGTGCTCGACGCCCGGGACGTCCGGTCGTCCCGCGTGGGCGGCTCGATGGTCACGTTCGGGGTCGTGCTGAGCGAGTTCGACGGGGCGCTGGAACGGCTAGCCGCTCACGGGGTCCGGCACGAGCCCGTCGAGACCTACTCCAACGGCGTGCGGCACGTCGAGGTGCTGGATCCGGACGGCAACAGCCTGTCGCTGGCGGCGCTGCCGTAGGCCGGGGGCGCACGCCGCCAGATCGTCGTAGAGTCGGGAGATCAGCTGCTTCGAGACGGGACAGGCGCCGATGAGCGACGAGAACGTGCTGGGCCGCATCAACGAGCTGGTCGAGGAGGAGCACGAGCTCCGGCAGCAGCTCGCCGCCGGGGAGATCTCCACGGACGAGGAGCACGCCCGGCTGCGCTCCCTCGAAGAAGCCCTCGACCAGTGCTGGGACCTGCTGCGGCGGCGCCGTTCGGCCCGGTCGCAGGGCGAGAACGCCGAGGACGTCCCCGCCCGCTCGGTCGGCGAGGTCGAGGGCTACCTGCAGTAGGGGTCAGTCCCTGCCGTCGCGGAAGATGACCCAGCGCATCACGCTGTACATGAACGCGGCCTCGCACGCGCCGGCGACGATCCGGGACAGGTGGTACTGCAGGCCGAACTCGGTCAGCGCGCTGCCGACGCCGAGGATGAACGCCAGGTAGTTGATCGCGATCGCGACCGCGTACAGGCCTGCCTGCGGCCCGACCGGCGCGTGCGAGCGGAAGTTCAGCGCCCGGTTGAGCACGAAGCTCAGACCGAACGCGAGCACGTAGGCGATCGTGAACGCGAGCGGCACCGGCAGGCCGAGGCCGCTGCGGAACGCGGTGAGCAGCAGCAGGTCGACGCCGAACGTGAACCCGTTGATCAGGGCAAACCCGAGCAGGCTCGGCGCCACGACGCCCGACAGGCCGAACGGCAGCCGCCTCACCACGACCTCCATCAGGTCGTGGAACCTCGTGCCGAGGTCTTGGTCGTTCATCGTGGGCGTCCCGCCGGTCATGGTCACGACAGTGCCACGACCCAGAGCGACGAATACGACGAAACGGCCCGTGATCGACAGGCCGTTCACAGGAGTTCAGCGGGCGTTCAGGTGGTTGAACCGCCGCCAGCGCGTGGGACTCATCCCGTGCAGCTTGCCGAACGTGCGCGCGAAGTAGCCCGCGTCCGAGAAGCCCACCTGCCGCCCGATGTCGCCGACCGGCAGTTCCGTGACGGCCAGCAGCCGTCGCGCCTGGACCATCCGGCGCTCGGTGATCCACTCCTGCACGGTGCGGCCGGTCCGCCTGCGCACCGTCGAGGTCAGGTGGCCGGGGGAGATGCTGACCGCGGCGGCGACCTCGCGCAGCGACAGCGGTTGCGGGTAGCGCCGTTCGATCACGTCGAACACCTCGGCCAGCAGCGGTTCGGCGTTCTCGCGCAGGTCGCCGACGACGTCCGCGGCGAGCCTCGACACCGCGACCAGCAGCAGCGTCAGGTGCGCGGACACGGCCTCGCGGTAGCCGTCGCGGCGTTGCCGCAGTTCGTCGTGCAGCGCCTCGATGCGAGCCGTCCACTCCGCGCGGTGGTCCTCGGGCACCTTGAGCCGCAACGCGCCGGTCGCGCGGCCGTGGACGAACGGGAACAACAGCGGGTGCGTGCGCCAGGCCAGGTGTGCGCCGGGAGTCTCGGCGCCGAGCGCGTCGGCGGTGAAGAACACGCCCGAGCCGCGGGCGCCGAGGAGGTCGTCGCTGTGGGCCTGGCCCATCACGTCGCCGGGCGCGATGACGAACAGGTCGCCGGCCTCGACCTGCCTGACCTGCCGGCCGTGGCGGACCACGCCACCCGCGGCGGAGAAGTAGGCGATACCCGGGAAGTCGTGCGAGTGGGCCTCGTGCGTGCCGTCGAACTCCGGGCCGTGCCCGAGCGGGACGACCGCCACCGGCAGCTCGCCGGGAGCCGGCCGCCAGGCGTACTGCGCGGGCTCGTCGCCCTGGAGGGGTGTCCGCTGGGTTCGCACCGTCAAATCGTCCCATTCAAACCGTGGATCGGCACAGAAATACTGCCCTGACAGCAGTCAGAATCACAGCATGACCGAAGTATCGTCCCAGGAGCGGGACTACCTGCCAGGAATGGGCAAGCACTACCTCCTGCCCCTCTACGAAGTGGTGCACCTGGTGTCCGGGCTCGCCGGCGTGCACGACGAGATGGTCACGTCTGCCGGGCTGCGCAGCGGGCAGCGCGTGCTGGACGTCGGCTGCGGCACCGGAAACCTGTTGCGGGCCACCGGAAAACGTCATCGGGACGTCGAACTGTTCGGCGTCGACCCCGACCTGAAGATGCTGGCGCGGGCGGAACGCAAACTGCGCCGTGCGGGCCTGCGGGCGAAGCTGGACAAGGGGTTCGCGCAGGAGCTGGCGTTCCCGGACGCCTCGTTCGACGCCGTGTTCTCCAGCCTGATGCTGCACCACCTCGACACCCCGTCGAAGGACGAGATGCTCGCCGAGGTCCGCCGCGTGCTGCGGCCGGGCGGGGTGCTGGTGCTCGCCGACGCCGTGTTCCACGACCACGGGCCGGCGAAGGACCACCTGCGCGACAACGTCGGCGACGCCGTGCCGAAGCGGATCGCGGCGGCCGGGTTCACCGCCGAGCCGACCAGGATGCGGAAGCTGCGGATGTTCGGCACAGTGGGGATCGAGGTCGCGAAGGTCCACTAGGGACAGGTCCATCGTCGACCGATTGACTGTGCACGATGTTTCTTTGATGCCAACAGGTTCACTCGATTGCGAACTTGCCGGTCACCGTCGTGGGAGCGCGTCCTCCCATCTAGGCTGCGCGCCGTGACAGATGCGACGGGAAGTCTGGTGGCGCAGCGCTACCGGCTCGTTCAGGTGATCGGCACCGGCGGCATGGGCCGGGTGTGGCTCGGCCGTGACGAGGTCATCGGCCGTGAGGTGGCCATCAAGGAACTGCTGCTTCCCGCCGGGCTCGACGCGCAGCAGCGGGCGTTGCTGTGCCAGCGCGCCATGCGCGAGGCGCAGCTCGCCGGTCAGCTCAACCACCCCGGCATCGTCACCGTGCACGACGTGGTCGAGTACAACGGCACGCCGATGATCGTGATGGAGTTCGTCCGCGGCGGGTCGTTGTCCGACGCCATCCGGTCGCGGGGCGCGCTGCCCCCGGACCAGGTCGCCTACATCGCCACGTCGATGCTGAGCGCGCTGCGGGTGGCGCACCAGGCGGGGATCGTGCACCGCGATCTGAAGCCCGCCAACGTGTTGCTGTCCGGCGACCGGGTCGTGATCACCGACTTCGGCATCGCCAGGCTCACCGGCGACGTCCCGCTGACCACGGACGGCTCCATCGTCGGCACGCCCGCGTACATGGCGCCAGAGCAGGGCACCGGCGCACCGATCAGCCCGGCGACGGACATGTGGTCGCTCGGCGCGACCCTCTACGCCGCAGTCGAGGGCCGGCCGCCGTACCAGGGCCAGGACTTCATGACGACCCTGTCGATGCTGCTCACCCAGGAACCGCCACCCCCGCAGCGCGCCGGGCACCTCACGTCGCTGCTCGGTGGGCTGCTGCGCAAGAACCCCGCCGACCGCGCCACCGTCGAGCAGGCACTCGCGATGCTCGCCGGCGTGCCCGTCGTACTGCCCGTCAAGGCGAAGTCCGGCGTCAGCAGGCGCACGGCGCTGCTGGCCGGTGTCGGCGCGGTCGTGGCGGTCGGTGGTGGCACCGCGTGGTGGCTCGGTACCAGGAACAACGACGGTGAGGGGGCGCAGCTGCCCTCCACCGGGGACAACAAGGCGGCCTCGAACAAGGAGGGCGGCTCCGAGCGGTCGACGACCTCGCCGGTGACCGAGCCGGGACGGCCGGAGGAGTTCACCGAGCACGTCCAGCTGGTCGACCACAAGGCATCGGTGTCGTCGGTCGCGTGGAGCCCGGACGGCAGGATCCTCGCCAGCGCCGAGGACGGCCTGGGCGACGGAGGGGCCCTCGTCCGCATCTGGGACACCACGACGAACAAGCTCATCGGCACGGTCCAGAACCCGGACGGCCCCGGCGGCGCGTCGGCGTGCGCGGTCGCGATCAGCCCGGACGGCAAGGTGCTCGCGGCGGGCGGCAACCGCACCGGCGACTTCACCACGTACCTGTGGAACATCGCCGACCGCTCGATGATCGGCGGCCTGGACGACAGCCGTTCCATCATGAAGACCCTGCGCTTCCACCCGGACGGCAAGACGCTCGTCGGCGTCACCCACACCGGCCGCCTGCTGGTCTGGGACGTGGCGACGCGCAAGGTCAAGATCGGCCTGACCGAGGCGCGGGGCAGCAGCGACCTGTCGTTCAGCCCGGACGGCAAGCTGCTGGCGTACGCGGGCACCAAGTACCAGGAGATCAAGATCGTCGACCCCGCCACGGGCAAGACGGTGAAGACCATCAACGACTCGACCGGCGACGGTGGCTCGTTCTCGCCCGACGGCAAGAGCCTCGCGGTCGTCGACGGCGACGGCAGGAACAGCATGCAGCTCTGGGACGTGGCGTCCGGCCAGAGCACGGCGGTGTTCCCGCGCGCCGACGACGGTCTCACCATCTCGAGCGCGCTGTTCCACCCCAACGGCAGGACGGTCGCGACCTGGGGGCAGGGCAACTTCGTCCAGCTGTGGGACGTGGCGTCCAAGAAGGTCCGCGCCACGGTCATCGGTGCGGGAGGCCAGATCCAGACGGTGGCGTTCTCGTCCGACGGCAAGCGGATCGCGGCCGGTGGTGACGACAAGTCCGTCCGGATCTGGAAGATCTAGGTGGTCAGCCGGGATCGGTGAACGAGACCGGCTTGCCGGTGGCGCGGGCGTAGGCGATCTCCCTGCTCGTGGACTCGCCGACGTACCCGCCGGGGTTGACGACCAGGACCCGGTCGGCCAGGTCGATCTTGCGCAGGTGGAGGGCGCCCAGCGCGGCCCTCTGCTCGCCGGTGATCGACCCGTCTGCCTCGCCCGGCGCGATCACGATGACACCTGCCAAGGTCAGCTCACGGTTCGCCGCACGCATCTCGGCCCCGAACCGGGTGGAGCCGCAGATGCAGACGATCTCAGGTCGGTCGCGCACGGCTCACCGGCTTCCTCGAGCGCCACGGCCTACAGGCCTTCCAGTTCGAACACGTCGATGCCGTGCCGTTCCAGCGTGTCCGCGAACGCCTCGATGACGTTGTCGAGCATCCACTCGCAGCGGGCCCGCATGACCGCGCCGTCCGGCGTCCTGAACGCGGGGATGGTCGCGGTGAGGCGGGCGGCCGTCGGCCACTCGTTGTCGTACTGCCACAGCTCCGCGGCCGGGGTCAGGAAGATCCCGGCCTCCTTGAACACGCCGGGGTGGGTCGCGCTCGGGGTCCTGGCGGCCAGCACGAGCCACCCGGACGCGATCCGCACCTTCTGGCCGGCGACCGTGTCGTGCAGCGTGTGCTCGGCGGGGATCTGGTGGTTCGTCAGCAGGAGCACGACCTTGTGCGCCCATTCGGAGATGGTCGCGGACCTCACGGCCCACGTCTGCGCGGCTTCCTCGTCGTCGAGCTTGCGTTGCTTCATGAACGTCACGAGATCATCCATGATCGGTGAACATAGCGTCATCGTCCCGACACAGATGGTGCGATCGCCGGAAACGCTGGTTTCCTAGCGTCGAGGTTCATGACCCTTGAAGAGGTTGTGGAGCGCGTTCCGGCTCCTGCGGCGTCCAAAGAGACGCTCGAGGACTACACCCTTCGGTTCGCGCCCAGGACGTACCGCCGCTGGACGCCCGCCGTCGTCGGGGCGTCCGCGCTGGGCGGCATCGCCTACATGGCGGACTTCTCGATCGGCGCGGGCATCGGCCTCGCGCACGGTACGGGCAACGCGTTGCTGGCCATCGGCTTCGCGGCGATCGTCATCTTCGTGACCGGGTTCCCGCTGGCCTACTACGCGGCGCGGTACAACATCGACCTCGACCTGATCACCCGTGGTTCCGGCTTCGGCTACTACGGCTCGGTGATCACCAGCGTGATCTTCGCGAGCTTCACGTTCATCTTCTTCGCGCTCGAAGGCTCGATCATGGCGCAGGGCCTGCGGTACGCGCTGGGCCTGCCGTTGTGGCTGGGGTACCTCACGTCGACACTGGTGATCATCCCGCTGGTGATCTACGGGATGAGGGTGCTCGCGAAGCTGCAGAGCTGGACGAACCCCTTGTGGCTGCTGCTGATGGTGGCGCCGCTGCTCTACCTGGTGATCGCGGACCCGGACTCGGTGGGCCGCTGGCTCGCGTACGGCGACACCGGCGTGAACACCGCGTCGGTCATGCTCGGCGCGGGCGTCTGCCTGTCGTTGATGGGGCAGATCGGCGAGCAGATCGACTACCTGCGGTTCATGCCGCCGCGCACCGCCGAGAACCGCAGGGCGTGGTGGACGTCGATGATCATGGCCGGCCCCGGCTGGGTGGTGTTCGGCGCGCTCAAGCAGGCGATCGGCGCGTTCATGGCGATCTACGTGCTCGACGCGGTCGGCAAGGTCGCCGCGGTGGAGCCGATCGAACAGTTCACCGGGGTGTTCAAGCAGTTCATGCCGCCGTGGCTGGTGGTGCCGCTGGCGCTGGTGCTCGTGGTGCTGAGCCAGGTGAAGATCAACGTCACGAACGCCTACTCGGGGTCGCTGGCGTGGACGAACTCCTTCACCCGCGTCACCAGGCACTACCCGGGGCGGCTGGTGTTCGTGCTGGTCAACCTCGCGATCGCGCTGGTGCTGATGGAAGCGGACATGTTCAGCTTCCTGAACAACCTGCTGAGCTTCTACTCGAACTGCGCGATGGCGTGGGTCGTCACGGTCGCCGCGGACATCGCGATCAACAAGTACCTGCTGAAGCTGTCGCCCAAGCAGCCGGAGTTCCGCCGCGGCATGCTGTTCGCGGTGAACCCGGTGGGCGTCGGGTCGTTCCTCGCCTCGTCGATCCTGTCCATCTCGGTCTACTTCGGACTGTTCGGCGCGGCGGTCCAGCCGTACTCGCCGCTGGTCGCGGTCGGCATCCCGATCGTGCTGACGCCGTTGCTCGCGGTCCTCACTCGCGGCCGGTTCTACCTGCGCCGCACCGACGACGGCATCGCGGAGCCGATGCTCGACGAGGACGGCAACCCGAGCGCGACGCGGTACGACTGCGTGGTGTGCGGGGAGTCGTACGAGCGGCCGGACATGACGGCCAGCGCTCTCGGCGGTGAGATCTGCTCGCTGTGCCTGAGCACCGATCGTGAGGGGCGCCACGTGCTCCCCGCCTCCTGACCGGCGTGGCTGCGCGGGCGAGGTCCGTTCCGATCAGACAAACTGCACGTCATGCAGGAATGGGCCTTGCTCGCCGTCGCGGCCGTGCTGATCATCGTCGTGGTGTCGTACGTGGCGCCCAAACTGGGCGTGGCCGCGCCCGTGCTGCTCGTGCTCGTCGGCATGGGCTGCAGCCAGCTGCCGGGCGCACCGCACCTGTTCGTCGAACCGGAGTGGATCCTGGTGGTCGTGCTGCCGCCGATCCTGTACTCGGCGGCGGTGAACGTGCCGGTGGTCGACTTCAGGCGCAACTTCGCGACCATCGGCGCGCTGTCGGTCCTGCTCGTGGTCGTATCGGCGTTCGGCACCGGTCTGCTGATCTGGTGGCTGCTGCCGGAGATCGGGTTCGCCGCCGCGCTCGCGCTCGGCGCCGTGATCAGTCCGCCGGACGCGGTCGCCGCCACGTCGATCGGCAAGAAGCTCGGCCTGCCGCCCCGCCTCGTCACGATCCTCGAAGGCGAAGGGCTGGTCAACGACGCGACCGCGCTCGTGCTGCTGCGCACGGCCATCGTCGCGATCACCGCCAGCGTGTCGTTCGGCAGCGCACTGGGCGACTTCGCCTACGCCGTGTCGGTGGGTGTCGCGATCGGTGCCGCCGTCGGCGTCGTGACGGTGTGGGCGCGGGCGCGGATCCAGGGCCAGCCCGTGCTCACGACCGCGATCTCCTACGTGGTGCCGTTCCTGGCGTTCATCCCGGCCGAGGAGGTGCACGCGTCCGGCGTGATCGCCGTCGTCGTGGCCGGGCTGATCACCGGCCACCAGAGCGCGCGCAGGTTCACCGCGCACGACCGCATCTCCGAACGCACCAACTGGCGCACCATCCAGCTGCTGCTGGAGAACGGCGTCTTCCTGCTGATGGGCTTCGAGCTCACGTCGGTCATCGGTGCCGTGGCGGACGACGAGGTGGCGCGGGCGCTCGTGCTCGGCGCGCTGGCCACGGTGGCGCTGGTCGTGCTGCGCGTGGCGTTCACCATCCCGGTCATCGCCCTGCTGCGCCGCCAGCAACGCCGCGCGGACGCGTTCACCGGCAAGCTGGAGTCCTTCGTGGACCGCTTCACCGCGCGAGGGCCCACGCCCGGCGAGGAGAAGCGGTACGACCGCGGAATCCGCATGCTGCAACGCAAACAGGCCGACGTGGCGTTCTACGCGAGCGAAGGCCTCAGCTGGCGCGGCGGCGCGGTGCTCGCCTGGTCGGGCATGCGCGGCGTCGTCACGGTGGCGGCGGCGCAGACGCTGCCCGAGGACCTGCCGT
The DNA here is from genome assembly GCF_003350445.1 of Lentzea flaviverrucosa. Classification (NCBI taxonomy): domain Bacteria; kingdom Bacillati; phylum Actinomycetota; class Actinomycetes; order Pseudonocardiales; family Pseudonocardiaceae; genus Lentzea; species Lentzea flaviverrucosa. The sequence goes on along the minus strand of NZ_QQAU01000009.1, from coordinate 239,002 downwards.
ACCGCTCCGAGCTGATCCTGATCGCCTTCACCGTCGCGATCCTCACGCTCGTCGTGCAGGGCGGCACGTTGCCCCTGGTCATCAGGTGGCTGGGCATCCGCGGCAACGACGAGGACCACGAACGCCGCGAGTACGCCAGGCTGGCGGGCGAACTGGTGACGGCGAGCCGCACACTGCTGGAGAGCTCGACGCTGTGCCGCGAGAACGGGGAGCCGTTCGACGAGCACCTGCTGGAGCAGACCCTCGAGCGGATCGTCGCGATGAGCGAGGGCATCGAGAAGAAGCTTACCGAGCAGGACCCGGACATGTCCATGCACCAACGCTTCGAGCTGCAGCGGATGATGGCGGACGCGCAGCAGAACGCCCTGCTGGACGCGCGCGCCAGCGGCACCTACGCGTCGCACGCCCTGGAGAAGGCGCAGAACTTCGTCGACAGCCAGAGCACCCGGTTCATGTGATCAGAACGGGTTGCCGCTGACCCGCGCCTGCACGTCCACGCTGTTGCGCGGCGAGGCCCCGAGCGTCAGCCGCGAGACGATCCGGTACCGGTCCCCGCGGTAGATCGAGTGCACGTACTCGACCTGCCGGCCCTCGGCGTCCGTGGTCAGCCGCTCGAACAGCAAGGCCGGTGCCAGCACGGGAACTCCGAGCAGCGAGGCCTCGGAGTCGTTCACCACCGTGGGCTCGATCGACTGCACGGCCTCGGAAACGTGGACGCCGTGCTCGCGCAGCCGGTCGTAGAAGTCGCCGGACTCCATGTCGTGCAACGTCAACGCGGGCGCGACCAGTGCGGGCACGTGCAGGTGCTCCAACGCCATCGGCTCGCCGTCGACCAGGCGCAGGCGGGCGATGTAGTGGATGTCGGCGGCGGGGGAGAGGTGCAGGCGGCGGCCTACCCTGGCGCCGGCCGGGATTCGGGCGTGTTCGAGCACGCGGGACGACCACGTGCCGCCGGCCTGGGGCAGGGACATGGATCCCGTGTCGGAGACCATCTCCTGGGTGATCTTGGCGCGTGCCACGAAGGTGCCGCGGCCGTGCTGGCGGACGAGCAGGCCGGTGTTGACCAGTTCCTCGACGGCCGAGCGGACGGTGGGGCGCGAGACCGAGAGCCGCTGGCACAGCACGCGTTCGGCGGGGATCGGGGCACCCGCGGGGTGGGTCTCGATGAGCTCGAGCAGGTAGTCGCGGACCTGCTCGCGCTTGAGGATCGCTTCGGCCATGCCCCTCCGCTCGGTCGGCGGCCAGTATGGCATACCACTGGTAAGTAACCAGACTGTTGAAGATCGAGAGCGCTCTCACGGATCCAACCAGGGGATTGACCTGAGAAGTGGTCTATGCCACTTTCTAACCGCTCCCATCGGACCTGACCAATTGGTCACATCCCAGCGAGAGGTGAGTCGTGTCGCGCTCCGCTGCCTTACTCGTCCTGGCGCTCACGTTGTCCGCCTGCGGTTCGTCCGCGGGCGGCGGTGAGAAGCAGGAGATCACCGTGTGGCTCATGAAGGACACGGCCACCGAGGAGTTCGTGTCGAAGTTCGAGAGCGAGTTCGAACGCGATCACGCCAACCTCGACCTGAAGATCCAGATCCAGGAGTGGAACGGCATCACGCAGAAGGTGACCAGCGCCCTGGCCAGCACTGATCCGCCCGACGTGATCGAGGTCGGCAACACCCAGGTCGCCCAGTACGTGGCCAGCAAGGGTGTCACCGACCTGTCCGCCAAGAAGGCCGAGCTGCAGGGCGACGACTGGATCCCGGGTCTGAGCGAGCCCGGTTCGGTGGACGGCAAGCAGTTCGGGATCCCGTTCTACGCGGCCAACCGGGTCGTGATCTACCGCAAGGACCTGTTCGAGGCGGCCCAGGTCACGCCCCCGAAGACGCGCGAGGAGTGGCTCGCCGCCACCGCCAAGCTCGACCAGGGCGATCAGCAGGGCATCTACCTGCCCGGCCAGAACTGGTACACGCTGTCCGGGTTCGTCTGGGACGAGGGCGGTGACCTGGCGCGGCAGGACGGCGACCGGTGGAAGGGCTCGCTCAACACGCCGGAGGCGTTGGCGGGCATGGACTTCTACAAGCAGCTCCAGGCGCTCGGCGACGGCCCGAAGGACTCCGACGAGGCCAAGCCCCAGCAGACGAACGTCGTGGCGGGCGGAAAGGTCGCGCAGTTCATCGCGGTGCCCGGCGCGGCGAAGCTCGTCACGAAGGCCAACCCGGCGCTGGAGGGCAAGATCGGTTTCTTCCCGATCCCCGGCAAGGCGGCGGACAAGCCCGGTGCGGTGTTCACCGGTGGCTCCGACCTCATCGTCCCGCTGGCGTCCTCTCGCCAGGACGGCGCGTACGAGGTCGTCAAGGCGCTCGCCGGCGAGAAGTGGCAGGTGGAGCTCGCGAAGGCGATGAACTACGTGCCGAACCGCAAGTCGCTCGCGTCCTCGGTGGGCGGTGATCCCGGCACCGCGGCGATGGCGGCCGGTGCGGCCAACGGGTTCGCCACGCCGAACTCGCCGAACTGGGCCGCGGTCGAGGCCCGCAACCCGATCAAGGAGTTCCAGACCGCGGTCCTCACCGGCGCCGATCCCCGGACGGCCGCGGCGAAGGCCGACGAAGTGATCACCCAAGCCCTCAACTCCGGCAAATGACGCTCCTCGCCGAGAGGCCGGTGCAGGAGACTGCATCGGCCCCGCCGAAGCGCCGCAAACGACCCGTCCTGCCGTACCTCCTGATCGCGCCCACCCTGCTCACCACCGCGTACCTGCTGCTGTACCCGCTGGTCCGCAACGTGATCATCTCGCTGCAGGAGTTCGGACTGCCGCAGCTCGTGCGCGGCGACGCGAAGTTCGTCGGTCTCGCGAACTACGTGAAGGTGCTGTCGGACCCCGAGTTCTGGGCCGTGGTCAGGCGGACGCTCTGGTTCACCGCGATCAACGTCGTGCTGATCATGGTGCTGTCCACGCTGGTCGCGCTGCTGCTCGTCCGCCTCGGCAAGGGGCTCAGGTTCCTCGTGATGGGCGGGCTCGTGCTCACCTGGGCGACGCCGATCATCGCGGCGACCACGGTGTTCCAGTGGCTCTTCCAGTCCCGCCTCGGCGTCGTGAACTGGGCGCTGGTCGCACTCGGCTTCGAGGAGTACCGCGACTACACGTGGTTCGCGGACGGCGAGGCGACGTTCGGCATCCTCGTGACGCTGATCGTCTGGCAGTCCGTCCCGTTCGCCGCGCTGTCGCTGTACGCGGCGATGATCACCGTGCCGCAGGAGCTGTACGAGGCCGCGCGCATGGACGGCGCCGGCGCGTGGCGGGTGTTCTCGACCATCACCTTCCCCATGCTGCGCGCCATGTTCGGACTGATCACGTGCCTGGAGGTGATCTGGGTCGTCAAGGCTTTCGTGCAGATCTGGGTGATCAGCCAGGGCGGTCCCGGCCAGGCCACCACGACGCTGCCGGTCTACGCCTTCCAGGTCGCGCAGTCGTTGCAGCGCTACGACCTCGGCGCGGCCGTGTCGATGCTCATGGTGGTGCTGCTCGTCCTCGCACTGCTGGCGTACTTCCGCCAGCTCTACCGGCAGGAGCGGGAAGCATGATCGGCCGGATCTCGCGCACCACGGCGGCGCTCGTCGTGTTCGTGCTGTCGGTGTTCCCCGTCTACTGGATGGTGCTCACCGCGTTCAAGCCCACCAAGGACATCCAGAGCGCGACACCGACGTTCCTGCCCCTCCCGATCACGTTCGACCACTTCGGCACGGCGATCGCCGCGAAGGGGTTCTTCTCGTTCTGGCGCAACAGCCTCCTGGTGGCGGGCGGGGCGGTGCTCCTGGCGCTGCTGGTCGCCCTGCTGGCGGCGTTCGCGATCGCGCGGCTGCAGTGGAAGGGCCGCAGGGCGTTCGTGCTGATGGTGTTCGTCGCGCAGATGACGCCGTGGGAGGCGCTGCTCATCCCGATCTACGTGATCGCCAGGGACACCGGCATGCTCGACACGCTCTGGATCCTCACGCTCGTCTACTTCATGATGACGCTGCCGTTCACCATCGTGACGCTGCGCGGGTTCCTCGCCGCCATCCCGGCCGACCTGGAGGAGGCGGCGCAGGTCGACGGCTGCACGCGCGGCCAGGCGTTCCGCAAGGTCGTGTTCCCGCTGCTCGCACCCGGTCTGCTGGCGACCTCGCTGTTCGGGTTCATCACCGCGTGGAACGAGTTCGCCTTCGCCAACGTGCTGATCATCAAGGACCAGGACGACCGCACGCTGCCGGTCTGGCTGTCCTCGTTCAACAACACCTTCGGCACCGACTGGGGGGCCACCATGGCCGCGTCGACGCTGTTCATGCTGCCCGTGCTGCTGATCTTCATCGTGTTGCAGGGCCGGGTCACCACCGGCATCGTCGGAGGGGCGGTGAAGGGGTGATCGTTCCACTCCCGACCAGGATCGTGCGCCGCGGCAAGGGGTTCACGCTCGACGACGCCACGAGCGTGCGCGTCACACCCGGCGCCGAACCCGCCGCGAGACTCCTGCGCGCACTGCTCAGACCCGCCACCGGACTCCCGTTGCCGATCGCCGACCAGGGCCAGATCTTCCTCGCCCTGGACGCCAAGCTCGTCGGACTCGGCGCGGAGGGCTACGCGCTCACGGTCACCGAGCACGGCGTCCTGCTGCGCGCGGGCACGCCGAACGGCCTGGCGCACGGCGTGCAGTCCATCCGGCAACTCCTGCCGGCACAGGCACTGCGACCGAGCAGGGTGTCCGATGTGGAGTGGACGCTGCCCGGCGTCGACATCCGCGACCTGCCCAGGTTGCCGTGGCGCGGGTTCATGCTCGACGTGGCCAGGCACTTCCAGCCGGTGCACGTGGTGCGCAGGTTCATCGACCTGATGGCGTTCCACAAGCTCAACGTCCTGCACCTGCACCTCACCGACGACCAGGGCTGGCGGATGCCGGTACCCGCGCACCCGCTGCTGACCTCGGTCGGCGGCTGGCGCACCGAGACCAACGGCGACGGCGTCCCGCACGGCGGCACCTACACCCGCACCGAGCTCGAAGGGCTGGTCGCACACGCCGCCGAACGCGGCATCCGGATCATGCCGGAGATCGAGATGCCCGGCCACGCCCGCGCGGCACTGGCCGCCTATCCCGATCTCGGCATCGCACCGGAACCGCTGTCCGTCTGGACCCGCTGGGGCATCAGCGACGCGGCCTTCGGCATGCACGCGATCGGCTTCGTCCGCGAGGTGCTGGCCGAGGTGCTGGAGGTGTTCCCCGGTGAGCACGTCCACGTCGGCGGCGACGAATGCCTGCTGCCGGAGGACGTGCACGGCCAGTTCCTCCGCCAGGCGAGCAGGTACCTGCTCGACCGGGGCCGCGTCCCGGCCGCGTGGGAACCGACCGGCGACCCCCGCTCCGTCCTCATGCCGTGGAAGGACGAGACCCAGGCCGCCAAGGCACTGGACCAGGGCCAGCCCGTCGTGATGGCCCCGCACACCTCCACCTACCTCGACTACCCGCAGTCGGACGGCCCGCACGAACCACCCGGCCAGCCCGGGTTCGTCGTGACGGACCGCGACGTCTACCACGTGCCGCTGCCCGACGGCGTGCTCGGCGCCCAGTGCCAGCTGTGGACCGAGCACGTCCGTTCCCGTGACCACCTGGAATACCTGGCATTTCCCCGTCTTGCCGCGCTGGCCGACACCCTCTGGTCCCAGCGCCCCGAGTGGGAGGGCTTCACCACCCGGATGCGCCTCCACTCGTCCAGGCTCGCCGCCCTGTCCGTCCCTGCCGAAATGAGGAGAGAACGTTGCGAGCACTCCTAGCCGCGTCCTGCGCGGCGCTGGCGGTGGCCGCGCTGGCCGTCGCACCGAACGCGTTCGCCGCCGACGCGATCACCGCCCAGTACCGGACCAGCGCGTCCGGTGCGACGACCGACCAGGCCGAACCGTGGTTCAAGCTGGTCAACTCGGGCAGCACGAGCGTGCCGCTGTCCGACCTGAAGATCCGCTACTACTTCAAGAGCGACACCCCCGACGTCGGCTACCGGTTCGCCTGCTCGTGGGCCGTGCGCGGCTGCGGCAACGTGACCGGCCAGTTCGGCACCCTGACCGGCGGCCCGGCCGACCGCTACCTGGAGGTCGGTTTCACCTCCGGTGCGGGCACGCTCAACGCCGGCGCCGACTCCGGTGACCTGCAACTCCGCTTCTACCGCACCAACTGGGGCCCCATCACGCAGACCGACGACTACTCGTTCCGCAACCAGAGCTCCTACTCGGCGTGGAACAACATCACGGTCCACCGCGGCGGCACGCTGCTGTGGGGCACCCCGCCCGGCGGCAGCCCGCCCACCACCACGACGACCACGACGACGGCGCCGAACCCCAACGGCCCCAAGCTGTTCGACGACTTCGCCTACAACAACTCGAGCGACTCGCGGATCGGCCAGCGCGGCTGGACCGTCCGCTCGGGCGGTGGCGGCCCCGGTGTCCCCGGTGCCGAATGGGACGCCTCGCGCATCACGTTCCCGACCGTCGAAGGCCAGAAGGTCATGCGCCTCGACTCGTGGAACAACGGCTCCGCCGCGAAGCAGACCGAGCTGTACCACCAGCGCAAGTTCTTCGAGGGCACCTACGCGTCGCGCGTGAAGTTCAGCGACGCGCCGGTCTTCGGCCCGGACGGCGACCACGTCGTGCAGACGTTCTTCACCATCACCCCGCTCGACGCGCCGATGGCGCCGAACTACGGCGAGATCGACTTCGAGTACCTGCCCAACGGCGGCTGGGGTGAGCCGGCCAACGTCATGTACGAGACCACCTGGGAGACCTACCAGAACGAACCGTGGGTCGCCGACAACATCCACAACGAACAGCGGCAGAGCTACAACGGCTGGCACGACCTCGTCTTCCAGGTCGCGAACGGCCGGGTGAAGTACTACATCGACGGCAACCTGGTCGCCGACCACGGCGACAAGTACTACCCGGAGACGCCGATGTCGATCAACTTCAACCTGTGGTTCATCTCGGGCGGCCTGCAGGGCAGCAGTGCCGAGCGGGCCTACCAGCAGGAGGTCGACTACGTGTACTTCGCCAAGGACCAGGTGCTGAGCCCGGCCCAGGTGAAGACCGCGGTGCAGGACTACCGCAACGCGGGGGTCACGCACACCGACAACGTCTGACGACCGGCGGGCCCCGGGCGCACCTGCCCGGGGCCCGCCGCTGTCCTGGACACCTGACAAGTATTTCCGGACAATCGGCGCCGTTCACCTCTTGAAGGAGTGCGGTGCCGCGCCGGGAAAGTCCGCTGGAACGTGATGGGTCCGCTCTCGTCGACTTCGCGGTCGACTTGCGGTTGCTCAGAGACAAGGCGAACGCCCCGACCTATCGGGAACTGGCCCGGCTGACGCACTACTCGGCATCGGCCCTGTCGGACGCGGCCGGCGGGAAGAGGCTGCCCAGCCTCGCGGTCACGCGCGCGTTCGTGCAGGCCTGCGGCGGTGACGAGGGTGAATGGGAGCAGCGCTGGCACTCGCTGGCGGCCGAGGAGCGGAAAGCCACTCCCGAGCTCTGCGAGGAGAGCGGAGAACCGCCGTACCGCGGTCTGCCGGCCTACGGGGTCGCGGACGCGGATCGCTTCTTCGGACGCGAGAAGCTGGTGGCAGACCTGGAACTCCGGTTGGCGAGGAACCGGTTCCTCGCTGTGTTCGGCCCGTCCGGATCGGGCAAGTCGTCGGTGTTGCGCGCAGGCCTGGTTCCCCGGCTGCCCGGCCTCGTCCTGCTCTTCACGCCGGGAGCGCACCCCCTCGAAGAGCTGGCCGTGCAGCTGGCCCGCGCCGCGGGCCTGAGCGCGCCGTCCGTCCACGGTGATCTCGTCGCCCGCCCGGACGACGTGGCGTTGCTCGTGCGGCAGCTCGACGGTGAACCGGTGCTGGTCGTCGACCAGTTCGAGGAGGTCTTCACCCTGTGCCAGGACCAGGAGGAGCGGGAACGGTTCCTCACCGTGCTCCTGGCCGCCCGGACGAGCGCCCGTGTGCTGATCGGCGTGCGAGCCGACTTCTACGCCCGCTGCGGCGTCCACGCCGGACTGGTCGAGGCCATGCAGGACGCGATGGTCACGGTCGGCCCGATGACACCGGACGAACTGCGGCGCTGCATCGTCCAGCCCGCCCGCGCCGCGCAGTGCACGGTCGACAACGCCCTGGTCGCCACGCTCATCAGCGAGGTGCACGGCCACGCGGGCATGCTGCCGCTGCTGTCCCACGCGCTGCTGGAGACGTGGCGCCGTCGTCAGGGCAACGCGCTGACCACGGCCGCCTTCCAGAACGCCGGCGGCCTTCAGGGCGCTCTCGCGCAGAGCGCCGACGCGGTGTTCGACCGGTTCGACGAGGAGGAGCAGGAGATCGCCAGGGCGTTGTTCCTGCGGCTGTCCGCCCTCGGCGACGGCACCGAGGACACCAAACGCCGCGTCACCATGGCCGAGATCGACGACGCCGCCGCCACGACCAGCGTCCTGGAAAGCCTGACCGCGGCCCGGCTGCTGACCCGCACCCGTGAAGGCGTCGAGATCACGCACGAGGCGTTGATCCGCTCGTGGCCCCGGCTGCGCGACTGGCTGGCGCACGACCGTGACGGCCAACGGCTGCATCGCGAACTGACGGACGCGGCGGCGACGTGGGAACGGCACGGGCGCGATCGAGGTTCGCTGCTGCGCGGAGCACGACTCGAAGTGCTGGCGGACTGGTCGTGGGAGACGAAGCCGCCGCTCAACACCACCGAGCAGACGTTCCTCGACGAGAGCGTCGACGCTGACGCGGAGGAATACGCGCGCACGCAGCGCTCAGCTCGGCGGTCGCGCACGTTCCTGCTGCTCCAAGGAGCTTTGGCGCTGTTGATCGTGGTGTTGCTGGGCATGCTCACCTTCAGGAGCTACTCCGACGAACGCGCGGGGACCGTGTCGCGGGCGAACGCGGCCGCGATGGAGGCCATGCAGCTCACCGGAACCAGTCCTGAGCTGGCCGCGCACGTAGCACTCGCCGGGTACCAGCTGGACAGGTCGCCGACGACGCGGGACGCGTTGGTCCAGGCGACGGCGATGGCGACCGGAGGTGTCGTCGGCGAGGAGGGCGAGACGGTCGCCGTGCTCCCAGGCCCGGCTTTTCTCCGGCAGGACATGACTTCGGGCGTCGTGTCCGCCGTGTTCACGAACCAGGCGGCGGACACCACGCGGGTGCCAGGCCTGTCGGAACCGCTGCGCGGCGGCGCCCAGGCGAGCGCGGACCTGGATCGCAGGTTCTACGCGACCGTCGACCGCGAGCAGGTCGTGCGGCTGTGGTCGTCCGGCGGGGAGCTCGCGACGCTGCCGGGACGTTTCTCCAGCACCGAGTTCGGCGAGGACAGGACGACACTGCTGACCTCGGGTGACACGTCGACCTCGTTGTGGAGCCTGACGGATCCCCGTGCGCCGCGGCTTCTGGGCACGTTGCCGGGTGGTCGCGGCACTCTGTCCACTTCGGACCTGCTGGTCACGGTCGAAGGCGCGGTGATCCACGTCTGGGACAGGGCGAATCTCTCGGTGCCGCGGCTGGACATCACGCATCCCGGTGGGGCACCGACCAGCTTCGGGAAGCTTTCCGGCACTCCCGGTCTTCTCCTGACGGGCGGGGCCACCGGCGAGGTGAGGGTCTGGAGCCTCAGCGACGGCACAGAACGGAAGGTCGTCGCCGCGCACACCGGTCCCGTCACGGCCATCGCCGGCGGCGGGCAGCGCAGGTGGGCCAGCACGGGCGACGACGGGCGCATCGTCGTGTGGGACCTGTTCGACAAGACCGCCGAGTACACCGGCGGCAAGGTCGTGAAGATGGAGTTCCGCGACCTGACGTTGCTCACCGTGGGCGAGAGCACCCTGCTGAGGCAGTGGAACTTCGATCCGCAGCGTGCGGCCCAGCTCGTGTGCGACGGCGCCGTCGGTCTCCGGGCCTCCCGGGAGCAGTGGAACGAGTACTTCGACGGTTGGCCGCACCTGACGTCGCCGTGCCCGGGCAACCTCGTCCTGTCCACGACGACCGCGCGCAACTGAGCCCGGGTTTGAGGTGGACCGCGACCGGCCGATCCGGAGGGGGATCGCCGGTGCCTGGGGGTGCCGGCGCGGGGGAAAGGGGCGGTTCTCGTGTCGCGAGGCGGAGAACAGGCGCTGATCGTGGTCGGTCTGATCGTGCTCGGGCTCGTGGTGGGTGTCACCATGGGCGTGCTCGGGATCGAAGAGCCGTGGACCTACGTCGTCATAGCGGTCGTCACGATCATCGTGGTGCCGCCGGTGATCAGGTACCGGTCACGGAGTCGCAGCTGACCGTCTCACCAGGCTGCCCGGTCGCCGACGTGAGCTCCTCCACCCCGTCCAGCAGGATGCGGCACGTCAGCACCTGGCGGGCCTTGGGCGTGGCGGAGACCTGGGCCCTCTCGCCGGCGTTGATCACGACCTCGAACGTCCACGGCAGCGGCTTCTCGGTGGTGACGAGCCGCGGTGTCTCCTTGCGGTAGCGCGTGGCCGACTCCGAGTACGTCACCTCCACGAGCGTCTCGGCGGGCTGCGCCGAGACCTCGTAGGTGATGGCCCAGGCCTTGCCGGTCAGCGTCGTCCAGCCGCCGTGGTGGTGCACCAGCAGCACGGTTCCGCCGCCCACCAAGGCGAGCACGGCGAGGACGACCACGAGCGTCTTCATAGGACAGACGGTAGTGGTGGCCGCGTGCGCCGGCATCGTTCGGCGGTGTGACCCCAGGGTCATCCCGCGGGACGACTCACTTCAGCAGCAGGCGGACCGTGAGTTCGAGGCGGTTCGCGACGTCCGTCGCGGTGGCGCGGCGGGTGACCCAGGCGACCAGGTTCGACAGCCACACGTCGCCGATCACTCGGGCGATGGCCTTCTGCTCCTCGGTCGGCGCGTCATCGCTCATCGCCTTGGTGAACATGCTCTCCATGAGCAGCGAGACCCGGTCGATCTCGGCGCCCGCGGAGGCGTCCGCGAAGGTGAACGCGCGTGTCATCGCCTCGGTGAGGTGCGGGTTGCGCTGCAGGCCCCTGGTGATGCGGCCGAGCACGAACAGCACGCGCTCGTACGGCGAATCGCCGGGAACGGTGGTGCGGTCCATCTTCTCCTGGGCGCGTTCGAGCTCCACCGCGAGGCTCGACACGAGCAGGTGGACCTTGGAGGGGAAGTAGCGGTACAACGTGCCCAGCGCGACGTCTGCCCGGTCGGCCACCGCGCGCATCTGGACGGCGTCGAACCCGCCCTTGGACGCCAGCGCGATGGTCGCGTCGACGATCCGCTTGCGACGCTCGCGCTGGGCCGCCGAGCTGAGCTCGTCGCCCGCCATGAGCGCGTCCGTGCGCGACTTCGAAGGTGACACGGAGATGATCCTCCTGGAACGTGTTGCAGCTGCGTTCGCATCATACTCGATCGGTTTGGCGGCCATGATCTGTTGCCGGAAATAGAACACGTTCTATAAACTTCTTCACGTACTGGAGGAGGCCGCATGCCGATCGCCACGACCGGGGAACAACGCGCCCTGCGCGACAGCGTGGACGCCGCCAAGGGTGAGTGGGCAGATCTCGTCGAGGTCGGGTTCTTCGAGGTGACGAGGGAGGGCGGCACGGTCGCCGATCTCGCGGTGATGCTGGAGCGGGCGGCCGAGAACCTGGTGCCGGGGCCGTTGCTGCCCACGGCGCTGGTGTCGGTGCTGTTCCCGGACTTCGAGGGGGTCGCCGGGTTCGGGTTCTCGTCGCACCACGTGGTCGGTGCCGCCGAAGCGACGCACCTGTTGCTCAAAACGGACAACTGGATGCTCGTGCCCGCCGCGCAGGCGACCGTCACCCCGCTGGAAGCCGTGGACCACTCACGTTCGCTCGGGTCGGTGGTGGTCGGCGAGCCGGGTGAGGCGGTGGCCGACCCGACGGATCTCGCGGTGACGCTGATGGCCGCCGAGGCGAGCGGAGTCGCCGCGTGGTGCCTGAACACCGCTGTGGAGCACGCGAAGCAACGCCGGCAGTTCGGGCGTGTCATCGGGTCGTTCCAGGCGGTGAAGCACCTCTGCGTGGAGATGCTGTGCCGCGCGGAGCAGGCGTCGTCGGTCGCCTGGGACGCCGCCCGGTCGGTCGGCGACGACGAGCACCCGCTGGCGGCCGCGGTGGCGGGTGCCGTCGCGTTCGACGCGGCGGTCCGCAACGCCAAGGACTGCATCCAGGTGCTGGGCGGCATCGGGTTCACCTGGGAGCACGACGCGCACCGCTACCTCCGCCGGGCGTTGGCGCTGCAGCAGCTCGCGGGCGGTGTGGCTTTCTGGCGCCGGCGTGTCGCCGCGCTGGCGCTGGCCGGGGCACGGCGGTCGCTCACCGTCCAGGTCGAGCCGGATCCCGAAGCGCGGAAGTTCGCGGAGGAGATCGCCGGACTCGACGCCGCCGCTCAACGGGAACGGCTGGCGGCCAGCGGGTTCCTCGTGCCCCACTGGCCCAGGCCGTACGGGCAGGACGCCGACCAGGCCAGGCAGATGGTGATCGACAGCGAGTTCGCCCGCGCCGGGGTGCGCAGGCCGGACCTGGTCATCGGCGGCTGGGCGGGGCCGACGATCCTCCGCCACGGAACGCCCGAGCAGCAGGAACGGTTCGTGCCACCGACGTTGAGCGGCGAGCTGACCTGGTGCCAGCTGTTCAGCGAACCCGAGGCTGGCTCGGACCTGGCGTCGTTGCGCACCAAGGCTCTCAGAACAGACGGCGGCTGGAAGCTCACCGGGCAGAAGGTGTGGACGTCGCTCGCGCACCAGGCCGACTGGGCGATCTGCCTGGCCCGCACGGACTCGAGCGTGCCGAAGCACAAGGGCATCACGTACTTCCTGGTCGACATGCGGTCCGCCGGTGTCGACGTCCGGCCGTTGCGGGAGATCACCGGCGACGCGCGGTTCAACGAGGTCTTCCTCGACGACGTGTTCGTGCCGGACGACTGCGTGGTCGGCGCGGTGAACGACGGCTGGCGGCTCGCCCGCACGACCCTCGCGAACGAACGCGTCGCGATGGGCTCGGCGCTCGGCGAGCCGCTGGAGAACGTCCTGAAGTCCCCGGCCGCTCCTGACCACGCGGAACGGCTGGGTGCCCTGGTGGCGCAGGGTCTGTCGGTGTCGGTGCTGGACCTGCGGGCGAGTCTGCGGGTGCTGAGCGGGCAGGAGCCGGGTGCGGAGAGCAGCGTGCGCAAGCTCGCCGGGGTGCGGCAGCGGCAGGACGTCGCCGAGTTCGCGGTGGAGCTGCTCGGGCCGGGCGGTGCCACGGACAACGAGCTGATGCACGAGTTCCTGCTGTCGCGCTGCCTGAGCATCGCGGGCGGAACGACGCAGGTGCTGATGAACCTGGCAGGCGAGCGAATTCTCGGTCTACCGAGGGAGCCGTGATGGATTTCCAGCTCGACGAGACCCAGCGAGAGATCGCCGCCCTGGCGGCCGACGTGCTGGGCAGGGAGAGCGCCACCCCCTGGAAGGCGTTGGGGGAGGCGGGGCTGCTGGCCCTGGCCGTTCCAGAACGGCTCGGTGGTGACGGGTTCGGCGTGCTGGAGACGGCCGTGCTGCTCACCGAGGTCGGCCGCCGGGCGGTGGACGTGCCGGCGCTGGCCACGCTCGCGCTGGGCGTGCTGCCGATCGTGCGGTACGGAACGCCGGGGCAGCAGGACGCCTTGCTGCCGCTGGTGACCGAACAGCACGGCGTGCTGACGGCGGCACTGAGCGAGCCGTCGCGACCGCTACCAGCCGCACCCGCCACCACGGCAGGTCCGGACGGCATCTCCGGCGTCAAGATCAACGTGCCGTACGCGGCCGAAGCCTCCCGGATCCTCGTCAGCACGGACAACGGCGTCTTCGTCGTGGACCCGGCACAACCCGGCGTGTCCACATCGGACGGGACTGTGCGTCTTGACGGCGCCCGCGGTGAGCTGCTGGAAGGCGCGGCGGAGGGCATCCGCCGGTTCGCGCTGGCCGGAGCCTGCGCGATCGCGGACGGCGTTCTGGCCGGAGCCCTCGACCTCACGGTGAAGCACGTCGGCACCCGCCACCAGTTCGGCAAACCGCTGGCCACCTTCCAGGCCGCCGCGTTGCTGGTCGCGGACGTCTACATCGCCTCGCGCACCCTGCACCTGGCCGCGCTGACCGCCGCGTGGAGCCTTGACGACAACGACCTGGACACGGCTGCCTACTGGCTCGCGGCGGAAACCCTGCCGGCCGTGCACACCTGTCACCACCTGCACGGCGGCCTCGGGCTCGACATCACCTACCCGATGCACCGCTACTACGGCATGGCCAAGGAGCTGACGCGGTTCGTCGGCGGAGTGGAGCACCGCTTGGGAGCCATCGATGTTCATTGACCTCACCGCGGAGCAACGCAAGTTGCGCGACGAGCTCCGCGAGTACTTCGCGACCGTCATGTCCGACGCCGAACGCGAGGCGATGCTCACCGAACGGCACGGCGAGACGTACCGCGAGCTGGTGCGCAGGCTCGGTCGCGACGGCAGGCTCGGCGTCGGCTGGCCGAAGGAGTACGGCGGCCTGGGGTTCGGGCCGGTGGAGCAGCAGATCTTCGTCAACGAGGCGGCCCGCGCGGACGTTCCGCTCCCGTACGTGACGCTGCAGACCGTCGGACCGACGCTGCAGACATACGGAACCCAGGAGCAGAAGGACTTCTTCCTCCCGAAGATACTCAGCGGCGACCTGCACTTCGCCATCGGCTACACCGAGCCGGACGCGGGCACGGACCTGGCCGCGTTGCGCACCAAGGCCGTCCGCGAAGACGACCACTACGTCGTCAACGGGCAGAAGACGTTCACGACCGGCGGTCACGACGCGGACCACGTGTGGCTGGCCTGCCGCACCGGAGCGCCGGACTCGCGGCACAGGGGCATCACGATCCTCATCGTCGACACCACCGACCCCGGCTACTCCTGGACGCCGATCATCACCTGCGACGGCGCCCACCACGTCAACGCCACCTACTACAACGACGTCCGCGTGCCCGAGTCCCGCCGCGTCGGCGAAGAGGACAAGGGCTGGCGGCTGATCACCACCCAGCTCAACCACGAACGCGTGATGCTCGGCCCGTCCGGCCGGCTCGGCGCGCTGGTCGAGCGGGTCCACGGCTGGGCGTCGGAACGTCAGCTCCTCGACGAACCCGACGTGCGCAGGGTGCTGGCCGAGGCACGGGCGGTCCACCGCGTGAACGAGCTGCTGAACTGGCAGGTCGCCGGAGGTGAGGTCGAGGTCGCGGACGCCTCGGCGACCAAGGTGTTCGCCGCCGACCGGACCCAGCACGTCGGCCGGTTGCTGGAGGAGCTGGTAGGACGGCACGGCGCTCCAGCCGAACTGACAAAGTGGCTCGACGTCCAGGCGCGGCGCAACCTCGTGCTGACGTTCGGCGGGGGAGCGCAGGAGATCCAGCGCGAGCTGATCGCGAACATCGGGCTCGGACTACCGCGGGTGGTGCGATGATCGACATCGAGAAGGAGGCCGCGCGCATCGCCGAACAGGGCGAAAGCGCACCGCGGCTGGCACGCGACCCGGTCAACCTGCCGATGATCAACAACTGGCTCGAGGCCCTCGGCGACGAACACCCCGGCTACACCGAGGTCGCGCCGCCCGCGATGGTCCAGGTGTGGACGATGGCCGGGCTGCACGGCCAGCGCACCCTCGACGACCCGCTCGGCGCGATAATGACCATCCTGGACGAGGCCGGCTACACGTCGGTCGTCGCGACGAACAGCGAGCAGACGTACCACCGTTATCTCAAGGTCGGCGAGCACCTGTCGGTGACGACGAGCCTGGAGGACGTGACCGGGCCGAAGAGGACCGGGCTCGGCGAAGGCTGGTTCGTGACGACGCGCAGCACCTGGTGGGTCGGCGACGAGGCCGTCGCCGAGATGCGGTTCCGGGTGCTGAAGTTCAAGCCCGCGCGAAAGCCCGAACCGAAGCAGGAAGCCCCGAAGACGCAGGCGATCCGGCCGTCCGTCAACCGCGACACCGAGTACTTCTGGGAAGGCACCCGGCTGGGCGAGCTGCGGATCCAGCGGTGCGGCGGCTGCGGCCTGCTGCGCCACCCACCAGGCCCGATGTGCCCGGAATGCGGTGCCACCAAACCGAAGTACCTCGTGTCGGAGGGCTACGGCGTGGTCTACAGCTACGTCGTGCACCACCACCCGCAGGTGCCGGGCAAGCAGACCCCGTTCGTCATCGCCCTGGTCGAACTGGACGAGGGCGTGCGGATGCTGGGCGAGCTGGACGGCGAGCCCAGCGTCGGGCAACGAGTCGAGGTCGTGTTCACCAAGGTCGACGACGAGCTGACGATGCCCAGCTGGAGGCCCCGTGCGGATCGGTGATTCCCTGCCCGAGTGGCACGTCGAGGCCACCCCGACGTTCGTGATCAGCACCGCGCTGGCCACCCGCGACTTCCAGGACGTGCACCACGACCGCGACCTGGCGGTCCAGCGCGGCTCGAAGGACATCTTCATCAACATCCTCACCACCACCGGCCTGGTGCAGCGCTACGTCACGGACTGGGCGGGCCCGGAGGCGTTGGTGCGGCAGGTGAACATCAAGCTCGGCGCGCCCTGCTTCGCCTACGACACGCTGAAGTTCTTCGGCCAGGTCGTCGAACGCGAGCAGCAGGACCTGACCATCGAGGTCGTCGGCCGGACCGCGCACGGCGACCACGTCACCGGAACCGTGAAGATCGAGGTGCCCGCGTGAACGCCGCGATCGTCGGCATCGGTGCGACCGACTTCTCGAAGGACTCGGGCCGCAGCGAGCTCCAGCTCGCCGCCGAGGCGGTCAGGGCCGCTCTCGACGACGCCGGACTCGAACCGTCCGATGTGGACGGCCTGGTCAGCTTCACCATGGACACCAACGCCGAGATCGCCGTCGCGCGCGAGCTGGGCATCCCGGAGCTGACGTTCTTCAGCCGCGTGCACTACGGCGGCGGGGCGGCGTGCGCGACGGTCCAGCAGGCCGCGATGGCCGTCGAGACCGGCGCGGCGGAGGTCGTCGTCTGCTACCGGGCGTTCAACGAACGCTCCGGGCACCGGTTCGGGCAGGTCCAGACCGCGGCGGCGGCCAACATCGACAACAGCTGGTCGTACCCGATGGGCCTGGGCACGCCGGCCGCGATGGTCGCCATGTTCGCCCGCCGGTACATGCACGAGTACGGCGCCACCAGCGAGGACTTCGGGCGGATCGCGGTGATCGACCGCAAGCACGCCGCCACGAACCCGCACGCGTGGTTCCACGACCGGCCGATCACCCTGGACGACCACCAGTCGTCCCGCTGGATCGCCGAACCGCTGCGGCTCCTGGACTGCTGCCAGGAGAGCGACGGGGGAGTCGCGCTGGTCGTCACCTCGACCGAACGAGCCCGCGACCTGCCGAACAGGCCCGCGCACGTCAGGGCGGCGACGCAGGGCAGCGGCGTGGACCAGTTCACGATGACCAGCTACTACCGCGACGACCTCACCCGGCTGCCCGAGATGGGTGTCGTTGCGAGAGGGCTGTGGGAGAGGTCGGGCATCGGTCCGTCCGATGTGGACGTCGCCGTGCTCTACGACCACTTCACGCCGTTCGTCCTGGTCCAACTCGAGGAGCTGGGGTTCTGCGGGCGGGGCGAGGCCAAGGACTTCGTCGCGTCCGGTGCGCTCGAACTCGACGGAACGCTCCCGCTCAACCCGCACGGCGGCCAGCTCGGCGAGGCCTACCTGCACGGCATGAACGGCATCGCCGAGGGAGTGCGCCAGATCCGCGGCACCGCGGTGAACCAGGTTTCCGGCGTCGAGCACGTCCTGGTCACCGCCGGCACCGGCGTCCCGACCAGCGGCCTAGTGCTCGGCCAGGGTTAGCACCGCGTCAGCGAGAACGGGACGGTCCCCGGCGGACGTCGTCAGCACCAGCCGCGGACCGTCCCGCCACACCCGCGTGGTCAGCGTCTCGCCGGGGAACACCACGCCCGCGAACTTCGCCCCGAACGACGCCACCTGCTCCGGCCCGTCGAGCACCGCGTCGACCACCGCCCGGCACACCACGCCGTACGTGCACAGCCCGTGCAGGATCGGCGCGTCGAACCCGGCCCGCCGCGCGAAGTCAGGATCGGCGTGCAACGGGTTGCGGTCACCGCAAAGCCGGTACAGGTAGGCCTGTTGCGGCAGGGTCGGTGTCTCGATCACGAAGTCCGGCTCGCGATCAGGCACCTCCACCTCGCCCGACGGTCCCCGGTCGCCGCCGAAACCGCCCTCGCCCCGGGCGAAGATGCTGGACCGGGTCGTGTAGAGCGCGGCGCCGTCCGGCGCCACGGCCGTCGACTCCTGCACGATGACCGCGGCCTTGCCCTTGTCCCACACGTCCGCGATCCGCGTCCGCAGCACGGCCTCGCCCTCGGCGGGCAGCGGCGCGTGCACGGTGATCTCCTGCGTGCCGTGCAGAACCCGGGCCAGGTCGATGTCGACACCGGGGAACGACACGGCGGGCGGCGCGGTCTCGTGGAAGCGCGGCGCCACCACGCCGAACGTCGGCAGCACCCGCAGGCCCTGCTCGTAGACGTAACGGAGCTCGGTCGCCCCCAGCGCCAGGTGGTAGAGCAGCACGTCGGACTCGGTCCAGGAGAACTTGATCTCGGGAAGCTCCGCCCCGACGGCGACGGAAGGATCGATCGGCATCAGGCGCCCCTCACTCGTAGCTGATCTTCACGGTGTCGGTGACCGGAACCGACTGGCACGCCAGCACGATGCCCTCGGCGATGTCCTCGGAGTCGAGCACGTCGTTGTTGAGCATCTTGACCTCGCCCTCGACCAGCCGGCACGCACACGCACTGCACGCACCCTCGCGGCACGAGTACGGTGCGTCGAGTCCCTTCTCCAGCAGCAGGTCGAGCAGCTTCGTCCGGGCGGGCCAGGGAAACCGGTGCCGTTCACCGTCCAGCTCGACCTCGACGACGGCGTCCGGCCGGTCGTCGACCACCGGGACCACGGCCGAGAACGGATCACTGGACAGCGACACGAACTTCTCGACGTGCACGACCGGCGCGTCGTGCAGAGCCTTGCGCGCGGCCTCCATGAACGGACCGGGTCCGCACACGAACGCCTCGTCGCAGTCGCGGACGAACGCCCGTAACCCCGCGACCGAAGGCAGACCCTGCACCGATTCCAGCCAGTGCACCACGGTCAGCCGGTCCGGGTGTTGCCGAGCCAGTTCGGAGAGGTCGCGCGCGAAGATCACCGAAGCCTCGTCCCGGTTGGCGTAGACCAGGAACACCCGCCCCGAGCCCTGGGTCAGCACCGCCCGGACGATCGACATGACCGGTGTGATCCCGCTGCCCGCCGCGAACGCGAGCAACGACCCGTCCAGCGACGAGGGCGTGAACACCCCGGCCGGAGCGAGCACGTCCAGTTCCGTCCCGGCGGCCAGCGACGAGCACATCCAGTGCGACCCGTACCCGTCCGGCGTCCGCTTGACGGTGATCTTCAACGGCTCACCGGGCGCGCTGGACAGGGAATAGCAGCGCGCCACGTCACCGGCCCGCACGGTCAGGAACTGCCCGGGTCTCACCGCGAAGTCCACCCCGGACAGCACGAACGAGCGCGCGTCGGCGGTCTCCTCGATCACGGCGTCGACCCGGAGCCGGTGCACCTCAGCCATCGGCGACCTCCAGCGTTCCCTCGCGCACGGCCTTCTCGATGCTGTCGCGCAACCGCAGGCACGTCGGCACGAGCGCCGCCCGCGCGCCGCACAGCTCAGGGCAGTCACGGGTGTCGGACAGCCACTGCACGCTCGTGTGCTGCGGGCTGTTCTTCTTCACCAGCACCCGGTTCCCGCAGTCGCACCCCACCGGCACCATGCCACCGGCGAGGAACTCGTCGCGCTCGCTCACGTCGCCGACTCCTGGCGCGCGAGGTTCTCCGCGACCTCCTTCTCCCACACCTCGATCGCCCGGCTCGTGTCGACCTCGAACTCGAAGCGCCGCACCATGTCGTCGCTGACGTCCTCGACGTCGACGTAGAACTGCTCGTACCAGCGGCGGAGCTGGTACACCGGCCCGTCCTCCTCGCACAGCAACGGGTTGTCGATGCGCGACTTGTTCTGCCAGATCTCCACGTCCTGCAGGAACCCGACGCCGATGCCGCGCGCGAACTTCCTCGCGATCTTGTCCGCGTGCTCGTCGTCCACCCCGGGCAGCTTCTTCACGATCGCGCCCCACTGGAGCTTGAACGAGGTCGGCGAGATCGGGTAGTGGCAGTTGATCAGCACCGTCTCGATCTCGATGCCCTTGTAGTCGTTCCACAGGTAGTCGATCATGTAGGACGGCCCGTGGTACGCGGCCTCCGACCGGACTTCCACGTCACCGGTGTAGTTCGAGCCCATCGCGACGTCCGGACGGCCGCGCGTCGTCAGGTACTGCGAGGCGACGTGGCCCTCCATCACGTTCTTGAAGTACGTCGGGAACGCGAAGTGGATGTAGAAGAAGTGGGCCATGTCGACGACGTTGTCGATGATCTCGCGGCAGTTCGCGTTGTCGATCACGACCGAGTCCCAGGTCCAGTTGCTCCACTCGTCGCTGAACGCCGACTCGATGCGCGGGATCGTGATGTGCTCGGGCGGCGGGTTGCCCTGCGGGTCGTTCCACACGAAGAGCTGCTTGTTCTCCTCCAGGGTGATCCACGACCGGGTGCGCGCCCTCAACGGAACCCGCTTGGCGTAGGGGATGTCGACGCACTTGCCGTTGCCCGCCCAGCGCCAGTCGTGGAACGGGCAGGCGATGTTGTTGCCCTTGATCGTGCCCTGGGTGAGGTCGCCGCCCATGTGCCGGCAGTACCCGTCCAGGACGTTGATCTTGCCGTCCTCGGTCGCGAACACCACGAGCTTCGTGCCGAAAGCCTCGATGGCGTGGGGTTTGCCGTCGCGGAAGCTGCTCGCGAGGCCCAGGCAGTGCCAGCCGCGCGCGAACCTCGCTGGAGGCGTGCCCGCGTCGATCGTCCGCACGCTGTCCTGCGTCATCGCTCTCCTCCAGAGATGTCGAGGCCGGCGAGGTACCCGAACGTCATCGCCGGTCCGAGGGTGGCTCCCGCGCCCGCGTAGGTGTGGCCCATGACCGAAGCACTGGTGTTGCCCGCCGCGTACAGGCCGTCGATCACCGAACCGTCCTCGCGCAGCACGCGCGCGTGGACGTCGGTGCGCAGGCCGCCCTTGGTGCCGAGGTCACCGGGCACGATCTTGACCGCGTAGAACGGGCCGGTGGTCAGCGGCGCGAGATTGGGGTTCGGCTTGGTGCGCGGATCGCCGTAGTAGCGGTCGTACGCGCTGTCGCCCCGGTGGAAGTCGACGTCCTCGCCGTCCACCGCCAGTGTGTTGAACCGCCGGACGGTCTCGGTCAGCTCCGGCAGGTCGGCTTCCTGGGCGAGCTCCTCCAGGCTGGGCGCGGTGAGCACGGTGTCCTTCCAGCGCCGGGGCAGCGGGCGCCGGGGCGGGATGCCGCAGAACGGGTAGCGCCCGCGGTAGGAGTGGTCGAAGACGAGCCAGGTGTCGCCGGTCATGGCGTTGACCACGTCGATGTAGGGCGCGGCCTCGTTCACGAACCGGCGGCCGGTCTTGTCGACCAGCACGCAGCCGGGCAGGGACCGTTCCGCGAGCAGGAAGAACGGGCCGCGCGGCAGTGGGACCGACGGGCCCCACCAGGCGTCGTCCATCAGTCCTACGGCGGCTCCGGCCCGTTGCCCGGCCTCGATGCCGTCCCCGGTGTTGGCCTTGGCGCCGACCGTCCACTCCGTACCGATGTCCTGGTGCTGCTTGCGCATGCGTTCGTTGTTCTCGAACCCGCCGGACGCCAGCACCACGTGCTTCGCCAGGATCACCTGCTCGCCGACCAGAACTCCGGCCACACGACCGTTCTCGTGGTGCAGGTCGGTCATCGCGGTGTTGAGCCTGACCTCGACGTCGAGCGCTTTGAGCCCGGCACGCAGGCCTGCCGTCAGCGCCTGGCCCATGGTGAGGTGGCGGCCCGGCAGGAACCGGCGCGCGAAGACCTTGGCGGCGGTGAGGATGCCGCGCGGATGCCTGCCGATCAGGGTCAGCCAGCGGTAGTCGGTCTGGGTGATCACGATGCCCGCGGGCGTCGGCACGTACGGCGGCTCGAGGTCCTCGACCTCCTCGCCCAGCAGCGATGCGGTGAACGGCAGCGGTTCGACCGAGCGGCCGCGCGGCTGCCCTCCCGGCGCCTCCGGGTAGTAGTCGGAGTACTCACGCACCCAACGGAACTTCAGCGGCGTGTGAGCGCAGACGAACGCCAGCATGGCCGGTCCGGCGTCCAGGAACGCCTCCCGCAGCTCCTCCGGGACGTCCGGAGCGATGTGCGCGAGGTAGGTGCTGGCCCGCTCCGGGGAGTCGGGCACGCCGTTGGCGGCGACCACGGCGTTGTTCGGCACCCAGATGCCTCCGCCCGACCGCGCGGTCGAGCCGCCGTAGTGCGCGGCCTTCTCGATGATCAGGGTCCGCAGGCCGTTCCGAGCGGTGCAGAGCGCGGCTGTCATGCCCGCCGCGCCGCTGCCGACGACGATCACGTCGTACATCACACCTCCACGGGGCTCAGACTAGAACAGGTTATAGTTCTGAGGCGGTTTGGCGCTATGGTGTAGGAGTTCCAGGCAAGTCGACTCACCAAGAACCTGTTTCTGGAGGGTTGCGTGGAAGTCACCGCTGACGTGGTCGTCATCGGCTTCGGCGCGGCCGGCGCGTGCGCCGCCGTCGAGGCCGCGACGGCCGGTGCGTCCGTGGTGGTGCTGGACCGGTTCACCGGCGGTGGCGCGACCGCGTTGTCCGGCGGCGTCGTCTACGCGGGCGGTGGGACGCGCCAGCAGGTCGAGGCCGGTGTCACCGACTCGGTCGACGCGATGTACTCCTACCTCAGGCACGAGGTCCGGGACGCGGTGTCCCCCGAGACCCTGCGCAGGTTCTGCGAGGACAGCGCGAAGATGCTGGCCTGGCTGGAGGACCAGGGCGTGCCGTTCGACGCGCGCGTGTCGCCGTTCAAGACGTCGTACCCGACCGACGACCACTACCTCTACCTGTCCGGCAGCGAGGACGCCTGGCCCGACCCGGCCCCGCGCGGGCACAGGACCAGGGCGAAAGGCACGTCCGGCAAGCTCTTCTTCACCCGGCTGGCCGAGGCGACCCGGCGCGCGGGCGTGCGGGTCATGCCGCAGACCCGGGCCGTCGAGCTGGTCGTCACGGACGGCCGGGTGACCGGTGTGAAGTGCCGGACCCTCACCGGACTCCCGCGGGTTCTGCACGGGGCGTTGTCCAGGGCGGGCGCGAAGCCGTGGCTCTACTACCCGCCTTTGGGCAAGAGGCTGTTCGGGCTGGCGGCGTGGCTCGAACGGTTCGGCCGGCCGCTGGTGGTCCACGCCGGGCAGGGCGTGGTCATCGCGGCCGGCGGCTTCATCTCCGACCGGGCCCTGGTCCACGAACACGCTCCGGCCTACCGAGGCGGCCTCGCCCTGGGCACGCCCGGTGACGACGGTGGCGGGATCCGGCTCGGCGTCACCGCCGGGGGCAGGACCGCGCGCATGGACAAGATCTCGGTGTGGCGGTTCATCACACCCCCCAGCGCGTTGCAGCGCGGGGTCCTGGTCGACGCGGCCGGGCAGCGGTTCGGCGACGCGACCCTGTACGGCGCCGCCAACGGCACCGCGATCGTCGAACGCGGCGGCAAGGCCTGGCTGCTGATCGACGACGAGATCCTCCAGGTCGCGCGCGCCCAGGTGCGCACCCAGACGGCGCCGTTCCAGCGCTGGCAGGTCCGCTACCTGCTCGGCCGCGGCCTGGTGAGTGCGCCGACGGTCGAGGAAGTCGCCGCGAAGGCCGGAATCGCGCCGCCCGAGCCGTTCGGGTCGCCTCCCTATTCGTTGATCAACGTGTCGGTGCGCGCGGGGTTCGGCTACCCGTGCCCGATGCTCACGCTCGGCGGGCTCGTCGTGGACGAGGACACCGGTCAGGTGCAAGGCGTCGCAGGCCTGTACGCGGCGGGCCGGTCGGCGGTCGGGGTGTGCTCGGAGTCCTACGTCAGCGGCCTCGCGCTCGCCGACTGCGTCTTCTCGGGCCGCCGGGCAGGGCAACACGCAGCGAAGGAGGCCAGGTGCTGACGATCCAGTCCAGGGAGGCTGCCGCCGAGTTGCTGCGCGCGGCCGAACGCGACCGAGTGCCGATCAAACCGCTGGTGGAGCTGTACCCCGAGATCGACGTGGTGGACGCGTACGAGATCCAGCTGCTCAACGTCCGCCACCGCAACCGCGACGTGATCGGCCACAAGGTCGGGCTGTCGTCGCTGGCGATGCAGCAGATGATGGGCGTCGACGAACCCGACTACGGCCACCTGCTCGACGACATGCAACTCGCCGGCACCGCGGACGCGTCGGCGTACCTCTACCCGCGGGTCGAGGTGGAGATCGCGTTCCTGCTGGCCCGCGACCTGCCCGGCGAGGGCTGCACGGTCGAGGACGTCCTGGACGCCACCGAGTTCGTCGCGCCGGCCATCGAGCTGATCGACAGCCGTATCGAGAACTGGCGGATCGGCCTGCAGGACACCATCGCGGACAACGCGTCGTCGGCGGGGTTCATGCTCGGCTCCGAGCGCGTGCGTCCGTCCGAACTGGACATCGGTGCCGTCGCGGCCACGTTGCGGCGCAACGGCGAGCTGGTGGCCGAAGGACGCGGCGACGCCGTGCTGGGCGATCCGGCGATCGCGGTGGCGTGGCTGGCCGCGAAGGTCGCGAGCTTCGGCGTCCGGTTGCTGGCAGGCGACATCGTGCTGCCCGGTTCGTGCACGCGTGCCATCGACGCCCGGCCGGGTGACGAGTTCCGCGCCGAGTTCGCCGGACTCGGTTCTGTCGACCTGAAATTCGAATGAGGTGACTGGGTGAAGGCGGCCATCGTCGGCTCCGGCAACATCGGCACCGACCTGCTGTACAAGCTCCTGCGCTCGCCGGCGCTGGAACCGCGCTGGATGGTGGGCATCGACCCGGCCAGCGAGGGACTCCGGCGCGCGGCCGATCTGGGGCTCGAGGTCTCGGTCGACGGCGCGGAGTGGTTGCTGCGTCAGGACGAGCTGCCGGACATCGTCTTCGAGGCGACGTCCGCGGCGGTGCACAGGGCCAACGCCCCGCGCTACGCCGAGGCGGGCGTCCGGGCGATCGACCTGACACCGGCCGCGGTCGGGCCGTACGTCGTGCCGCCGGTGAACCTCGGCGAGCACCGGGACGCGCCCAACATCAACCTCATCACGTGCGGCGGCCAGGCCACGATCCCCATGGTGCACGCCGTTTCCCGGGTGGTTCCGGTGTCGTACGCGGAGATCGTCGCGAGCGTCGCGTCGGTGTCGGCGGGACCGGGCACGCGGGCCAACATCGACGAGTTCACCCGGACCACCAGCCGGGGCATCGAGGCGATCGGCGGTGCTGGGCGCGGCAAGGCGATCATCGTGCTGAACCCGGCGGACCCGCCGATGATCATGCGCGACACGATCTTCTGCGCGATCGGCGAGGACGCCGATCCGGATCCGATCACGGACTCGATCGCCCGGATGGAGACCGACATCCGTTCGTACGTCCCGGGATTCCGGCTGCTGCGCGAACCGCAGTTCGACGCCGGCCGGGTGGCGATCTTCGTGGAGGTCGCGGGAGCGGGCGACTTCCTGCCGGAGTACGCAGGGAACCTCGACATCATGACGGCCGCCGCGACCAAGGTGGGGGAGGAGATCGCCCGTGCAGCAGCGTCTGAGTCTGCGGTTGACCGACACGTCACTGCGTGACGGCTCGCACCACAAGCGGCACCAGTTCACGGTCGACGACGTGCGCTCGATCGTGGCGGCGCTCGACGGCGCCGGGGTACCGGTGATCGAGGTGACGCACGGCGACGGACTGGGCGGGTCGTCGTTCAACTACGGCTTCAGCCACACGCCCGAGCAGGAACTGATCAAGGTCGCGGTCGAGACGGCCCAGCAGGCCAAGATCGCCGTGCTGATGCTGCCGGGCGTCGGGGTGAAGGACGACATCCTGGTGTCGCAGGACAACGGCGCCTCGATCGTCCGGATCGCCACGCACTGCACCGAGGCCGACGTGTCCGTGCAGCACTTCCAGCTGGCACGCGAACGCGGGCTGGAGACCGTCGGGTTCCTGATGATGGCGCACTCGCAGCCACCGGAGGCGCTGGCTCGCCAGGCTCGCATCATGGCGGACGCGGGGTGTCAGTGCGTCTACGTGGTCGACTCGGCCGGAGCCCTTGTGCTGGAACAGGTTTCGGAGCGAGTCGAAGCACTGGTAGCCGAACTCGGGGATGACGCCCAGGTCGGCTTCCACGGGCACGAGAATCTCGGGCTGAGCGTCGCGAACTCCGTCGCCGCGGCCCGAGCTGGAGCTGTGCAGATCGACGGAAGCGTGCGCGGATTCGGGGCGGGCGCGGGGAACACGCCACTCGAAGCGTTCGTCGGCGTCTGCGACAAGCTCGGTTTCGAGACCGGCGTCGACTTCTTCAAGATCGTGGACGCGGCCGAGGACGTCGTCCGGCCCGTCATGCCCGACGAGTGCCTGCTCGACCGGATGGCGCTGATGATGGGGTACGCGGGCGTGTACTCCAGCTTCCTCAAACACGCTTACACGCAGGCACAACGCTATGGCGTGTCCGGCGCGCAGATCCTCGTCCGCGCGGGCGAGCGCAAGCTCGTCGGCGGGCAAGAGGACCAGCTGATCGACATCGCACTGGAGCTGAGCAGGGAGAAAGTCCGATGAGCCAGGAAATCCTCGGCAAGGTGCGGGAACTGCTGCCGGCGCTCGCCGAACGCGCGGCCGAGGCGGAGGAGCTGCGCAAGGTGCCGCCGGAGTCGGTGAAGGCGTTGCAGGAGACCGGTTTCTTCCGGATGCTGCAACCCGTGCGGTACGGCGGCTTCGAGTCGCATCCGCTCGACTTCTACACCGCGGTCAGGATGATCGGCAGCGCGTGCGGGTCGACGGGCTGGGTCGCGTCCGTGCTGGGCGTGCACCCGTGGCACGTCGGTTTGTTCGACGTTCAAGCGCAGGAAGAGGTGTTCGGCGAGGACCAGGACACCCGGATCTCGTCCTCCTACGCGCCGACAGGCCGTGCGACCGCGGTGGAGGGCGGCTTCCGGTTCAGCGGCAAGTGGAGCTTCTCGTCCGGCTGCGACCACGCGACGTGGGTGCTGCTCGGCGGCCTCGTGATGAACGACGAGGGCAAGCCGGTCGACTTCCGGACGTTCCTGCTGCCGATCGCCGACTACACGATCAACGACGTCTGGGACACGGTCGGCCTGCGCGGCACGGGCAGCAACGACATCGTCGTGGAGGACGTGTTCGTGCCGGAGTACCGGGCGCTGAGCATGTCGCACACCGCGCGGTGCAAGTGCCCTGGGCAGGAGGTCAACCCCGGCCCGCTGTTCCGCATGCCGTACGGGACGATCCACCCGTACGCGATCACCGCGCCGATGATCGGCATGGCGACCGGCGCGTACGACCTGCACGTCACCGCGACCCGCGAGCGCGTCCGGGCCGCCTACCTGGGCGAGAAGTCCGTCGACGACCCGTTCGCCCAGGTGCGGATCGCCACGGCGGCCAGCGACATCGACACCGCGTGGTGGCAGCTGGAGAAGGACATCAACGACGAGTGGGAGCACGCCGTCGCCGGCACGAAGATCCCGATCGAGATGCGGCTGCGGGCCCGCCGCGACCAGGTGCTCGGCAGCGCGCGGGCGATCTCCGCGATCGACCGGCTCTTCGAGAGCGCGGGCGGCAAGGCCATCAACGCCGGCCTGCCGTTGCCCCGGTTCTGGCGCGACGCGCACGCCGCACGCGTGCACGCGGCCAACGACCCGGAGCGCGTGCTCGTGCTGTACGGCAAGAACGAGCTCGGCATCCAGGTCCGCGACGGCTTGTTCTGAGGGGGCGTTGATGAGCGTGCGGTTGCACTACCACGAAGCCGGTACCGACAACGCGGAAACGCTGGTCCTGCTGCACGGCGGCGGGCCCGGCGCGTCGGCCCTCAGCAACTTCCGCGCGAACATCCCGGTGTTCGCGAAGTCGTTCCGGGTGCTGGCCGTCGACATGCCCGGCTACGGCCAGTCGGACAAGCCCGCCGAGCACGACCAGTACTTCACCTTCGCCGCGGGGGCGTTGAAGGACCTGCTGGACTCGCTGGAGATCGAGCGGGCGCACATCCTGGGCAACTCGCTCGGCGGCGGCACCGCGGTCCGCTTCGCGCTGGACAACGGGAAACGTGCCGGTCGGCTGGTGCTGATGGGCCCGGGCGGGTTGTCGCTGAACGTCTTCTCGCCCGATCCGACCGAGGGCGTGCGCAAGCTCAGCGCGTTCGCCCGCACCCCCACGCGGGAGAAGATCGAGGAGTTCCTGCGGATCATGGTGTTCGACCAGTCGCTGATCACCGACGAGCTGATCGACGAACGGTTCGAGGCCGCGTCGCAGCCGGAGTCGTTGCGCGCCATGGCCGCGCTGGGCAAGTCGTTCTCCGGCCCGGACTTCGAGCAGGGCATGCTCTGGCGTGAGGCCTACATGCTGCGCCAGCGCGTGTTGCTGGTGTGGGGCCGCGAGGACCGGGTGAACCCGCTGGACGGCGCGCTGCTGGCGACGAAGCTGATCCCGCGCGTGCAGCTGCACGTGTTCGGCGGATGTGGGCACTGGGCGCAGCTCGAGAAGTTCGACGAGTTCAACAGGCTCGCCCTCGATTTCCTGACGGAGGCGTCATGAGCATCCGGTCGCTGGCGTATCTCCGGATCGAGGCCACCGACATGAACCGGTGGAGCGAGTTCGGACTCAAGGTCCTCGGCATGGTGGAGGGCAGGGGAACGACTGAGGGCGCGCTGTACCTGCGGATGGACGACTTCCCGGCGCGGCTCGTGATCGTGCCGGGGGACACCGACCGTTTGCAGGCATCTGGTTGGGAGGCCGCCACCGAGGCAGAGCTGGACGAGGTCGCGAAGCGCCTGGCATCGGCCGGTGTCGCGTACGTCGAAGGCTCGGCCGAGGACCTGGCGGAACGGCGGGTCACCGGGCTGATCCGGTTCGAGGACCCGTCCGGCAACACCCTGGAGGTCTTCCACGGCGCGGCTTTGGAGCACCGGCGGGTCGTGTCGCCGTACGGGCACCGGTTCGTGACGGAGGAGCAGGGCCTCGGGCACGTCGTGCTGTCCACTTCGGACGACGAGGCCGCACTGCACTTCTACCGCGACGTCCTGGGGTTCCGGCTGCGCGACTCGATGCGCCTGCCCCCGCAGTTCGTCGGCAGGCCCGCCGACGGACCACCCGCGTGGCTGCGCTTCTTCGGCTGCAACCCGCGCCACCACAGCCTCGCGTTCCTGCCGATGCCGACGCCGAGCGGCATCGTGCACCTGATGGTCGAGGTGGAGAACACCGACGACGTGGGCCTGACCCTGGACCGGGCGACACGGCGCAAGGTGCCGATGTCCGCGACCCTGGGCCGGCACGTCAACGACCTGATGTTGTCGTTCTACATGAAGACACCCGGCGGGTTCGACGTCGAGTTCGGCTGTGAGGGACGGCAGGTCGACGATGAGGACTGGATCGCACGCGAGAGCACGGCGGTGAGCCTGTGGGGACACGACTTCAGCGTGGGCGTCCAGAAGTAACGGCCCGCTACCGTTCCGTCCTCGGTCACTTCTGCACCGGGGTGACCGTGGTGACCGGCATGTCCGAGGACGGACCGGTCGGGTTCGCCTGCCAGGCTTTTGCGGCGCTCTCGCTGGACCCGCCGCTGGTCGTCTTCTGTCCACAGCGGACCTCGCGCAGCTGGGCGGCGATCGCCTCGGCCGGCTCGTTCTGCGTGAACGTCCTCGCGGAGGACCAGCGCGAGGTGTCGACGGTGTTCGGGAAGGCGGGCACGGACAAGTTCTCCACCGTGTCGTGGACGCCTTCCCCGACCGGCGCCCCGGTGCTCGACGGCGCGCTGACGTGGGTCGACTGCCAGGTCTCGACGGTGCACGAGGCCGGCGACCACCACATGGTCGTCGGCTCGGTCGTCGAACTCGGTCCGGTGCGCGAGGCGCAGCCGCTGCTGTTCTACCGCGGCCGCTACGCCTCGCACGCCGAGCTGGACCCCCGCGGCTGGTCCGGAGAGGTCCTGGACAACCTGCTGACCTGGCAGCGCCAGTCAGAGTGGAGCTGATGCGGTGACCTGCCACACCGCGGCCGGAACCCGCACCTCGTCGCCGTGCACGAAGCCGTCGAACGCGCCCCGGAGTTCGCTCATGATCCGGTGCCGTTCGGACTCCGCGGCTTCCTTGAGCGCACGGGAGATCGGGCCGAGGTTGCTCAGGTACGGGTCCAGCAGCTCCTCGGGCAGGGCGCGAAGCTGGTCCACCGGCCGGATGTCGATCTCGCCCCAGCCTGCCTCTTCGAGGATCTTGCGCGTCCTGCCGGGGTCGGCGAAGGCGAACGGACCCGGCGCGTGCGGATCCGGCGCCGGCGCGTCAGGCAGGAACGGGGCGGCGGCCCTGGTCGCGGTGGTCATGAACGGGTTCTCGTCCGCGGAGCGCCACGTGATGAAGCACAGGTCGCCTCCCGGCGCCGTGGCTCGCAGCAGGTTGCGGAAGGCGGCCGTGGGGTCGTCGAAGAACATGACCCCGAACCTGCTCACGACCAGGTCGAAGCTCTCGTCGAACGTGTGCACCTGTGCGTCGGCCAGGAGGTACTCGGCTTTCCCGTGCTCGCGCGCGGCGGCGAGCATCGTCTCGGAGATGTCGACACCCACACAGGCCGCTCCGGTGGCCTCGGTGATCGCCCTCGTGACCCCACCAGTGCCACACCCGACGTCGAGAACCCGCTCGCGCGGCCGTTCGAGCGCGGCCTGCACGAGCAGGTCCTGGAACGGGCGGAGCATCAAGTCCACGATGTCCTGCACGTTCGCCCAGCCCTGCCCCGCGGCGTTCCACCAGGCGGCCTGCTCGCTGTTCACCTCTGCTGTCATGCTCCTACCGTCCTACTTCAAGTCGGCTTGAGGTCAAGTGTCGTGGACGAGATCGGTATCGGCGAGGTGGTGCGACGCTCCGGCGTGCCCGCCTCGACCCTGCGCTACTACGAGGAACGCGGCCTCATCACCTGCGTGCGCCGCCAGGGCCTCGCACGGGTGTTCTCGGTCGCCGTGCTGGACCAGCTGGCCTTGATCGCGGTCTGCCGCACCGCGGGGTTCTCGCTGGACGAGATCCTGCTGATGTTCGCACCGGACGGCCGCCCGTCACCGAACCGCGAGATGCTCGCCGCCAAGGCCGATGAGCTGGACGAGACGATCCGGAAGCTGGCGTTGATGCGGGACGACCTGCGGCACGCGGCGGCCTGCCGTGCGCCGACGCACATGGAGTGCCCGACGTTCCGGCGCGTGCTGGGCCAGGCCTGAGGCACGTCGACTGCCTCCGGTCAGGGCTGCCTGGGGTTAGTGGGGGTGCTCGGAGTAGGGCGCGGCGTGTCGGGCAAGTCTGAGGAACGTCACGAGGTCTTGAGTCATCGGCCAATCCTCGGCGAGGCGCCGAGTCCCAGGCACGTCCACAGGTCAGATCTTGGCCCGCAGCCGTTCGAGGTGCACGGCCGGGCTCCCGAACAGCTGCCCGCTGCCATGAGCCCGCTTGAGGTAAAGGTGCGCGTCGTGCTCCCAGGTGATCGCGATACCACCGTGCAGTTGGACCATCTCCGCCGCGACCTTGAAGAACGCCTCCGAGCAGTAGACCTTGGCCACCGCCGCAGACACCTCGCAGGTGGCGGCCAGAGCGGCCGACCGCGCCGTCTCCACCAAAACATGCATGTCGGCCATGCGGTGCTTCAGAGCCTGGAACGACCCGATGGGCTTGCCGAACTGGACCCGGGTCTTGGTGTACTCGACGGTGAGCTCGAGGGCTCGAGCCGCGGCACCGACCTGTTCGGCGGCCAGCAGGGACAGCGCGACGTCACGGATCGCGGGTGACCAGCGACCGAGGCGGGTCGCACCCGCGCCGGCCAGGTGGATCACCGCGAGGCGACGGGTCGGGTCCATCGTCGGTGTGTGTTCGCGGGTGACGCCGGCGAGGTCGATCTCGTACAGGTCGGTGCCGTCGGTGGCGAGGAGGATCTCGGCGAGGTCGCCGTCCAGGACGTAGCGTGCTGGGCCGTCGAGGCTGGTCCGGGCGTTGTCCCACGGCCAGACGAGGGTGGCGACGGTTCCGTCCGCGATTCTGGGCAGCAGCCGGTCGCACGCCTCCTCGTTCCCCGTCGCCAGCAGTGCCTGAGCCGCGAGGGTCGAGGCCAGCAGTGGTGACGGGGTGAGGGTGCGGCCGAGTTCCTCCAGTGCGATGCGGGTTTCGGCCAGGCCGGCGCCGGAGCCGCCGTGCCGCTCGGGGATCGGGAGGACGCCGATGTCGCACAGCCGCGACCACACGTCCTTGTCGTAGCCGTGCGGGGTCTCGATGGCCGCGCGGACGTCCGAGTGCTTGTCGAGCAGGCTTCGGACGGCGTCGCGCAACGCGAGTTGTTCCGGGGTCACAACGCCTCCAGCACGCGTGCTCGGTGCATCGACGGACTGCCCCACGCCGTGCGCAGGGCTCGGGTCTGCAGCAGGAACCGGCCGAGGTCGTGCTCGGCGGTGTAACCGATGGCGCCGTGCACCTGCAACGCGATGCGGGCGGCCTGCCACGCGGCGTCGGAGGTGGCGACCTTGGCGGCGGAGACGTCCCGAGGCGTCATGGTCACTGCCGCGCCGAACACCAGTGGGCGGGCCAGTTCGAGGCCGATCAGGACGTTCGCGAGGTGGTGCTTGACCGCCTGGAACTGGCCGATGGGCTTGCCGAACTGGGTGCGCGCCAGCACGTGGGCGGTGCTCATGTCGAGCATGGCACGGCCCAGGCCGAGGAGTTGGGCCGCGCAGGTCAGGACGCCCAGGTCGAACGCGCGGGCGGCGGGCACGTCGGTGGCGATCACCGGGCCGGCGGAGAGTGCGAAGAGGCGGCGGCCGGGGTCGACGGACTGGAGTTCGGCCGTGGGGGAGGCCTCGCGGAGGGTGTCGCCCTCGACCAGGAAGTACCGGTCGGCCTCGACCGCGTGGGGAACGTGCGGCGGGAAGGCGACCGAGCCAGGGCCGGCGCCGAGTGCCGGGAGCACCGCGAGCGACTCGATCAACGGTCCGGCGACCGCGTGGTGTCCCAGCTCCTCGAACACCACCGCGAGGTCGACCGGGTCGGTCACCTCGTCCAGCCCGAGCGACGCCAGGTCCGTCTTCCCCGCGGCCAGGAAGCCGTGCAGCACTCCGGCCAGGTCCGTCTGTTCGGACGACAGCGTGAACATCATCGCGGCAGCCCCAGGAGTCGTTCGGCGATCACGTTGCGCTGGATCTCGTTGGTGCCGGCGTAGATCGGGCCCGACAGCGAGAACAGCCACCCGTCCCGCCATCCCGGCGCGACCTCGCCGAGCAGGTCGAGCGCCGTTTCGTGGAGGGCGACGTCCAGCTCGGACCAGAACACCTTCGTGACGCTGGCCGCGGGCCCGGACAGCGGTTGGGCCAGCGCGCCGAACGTGTGGAGGCGGTAGGCCTGCGCGCCGATCCACGCGTCCACGACGCGGTCGCGCAGTGCCGGGTCCGGGTTCTTGCGGTACAGCTCCACCAGCCTGGATGCGGCGGCGGTGAAACGGCCCGGGCTGCGCAGGGTCAGGCCGCGTTCGTTGCCCGCCGTGCTCATCGCCACGCGCCAGCCGTCGCCGACCTCGCCCACGACGTCGTTGTCCGGCACGAACACGTCGTCCAGGAAGATCTCGGCGAAGCCCGGTTCGCCGTCCAGCTGGTCGATCGGGCGCACTGTCACACCGGAGGTTCGCAGGTCGAAGAGCAGGTAGGTCAGGCCGCGGTGACGTTCGCCGGGGCCGGTGCGGAACAGGCCGAACGCCCGGTCGGCGAACGCCGCCCGCGAGCTCCAGGTCTTCTGGCCGCGCAGCAGCCAGCCGCCATCGCAACGGACGGCCGTGCTGCGCAACGAAGCCAGGTCCGACCCGGCCTCGGGTTCGGACCAGGCCTGCGCCCACACCTCGTCACCGCGCGCCATCGACGGCAGGATCCTGGCGCGTTGCTCGTCGGTGCCGTGCGCGAACAACGTCGGCGCCAGCAGGAAGATGCCGTTCTGCGAGACCCGGCCCGGCGCACCCGAGGCGTGGTACTCCTCCTCGAACACCAGCCACTGCAGCAGCGAGGCCTCCCGGCCGCCGTACGAGGACGGCCACGAGACCACCGACAGCCGTTCGGAGGCCAGCAGCCGTTCCCACGAACGGTGCTCCTCGAAGCCCTGCGCGGTGTCCATCGAGGACAGTGGCCTGACGTGTGCCGCCAGCCACGACCGCACCTCGGCCTGGAATTCCAGTGTCGAAGCGTCCAGGTCGAGGTCCATCAGCCGGAGGCCTTCTTCATCGCGCGGGCGTCCATGCCGGCCAGCGCGTCGGAACTCACCTCGGCGTTGTGCGCGTGCGCGAAGTGGTGCAGGCCGAACACCGAGTCCATGCCGGCACGCAGTCCCATCAGGTCCTCGGACTGGTTGACCGCCTTCTTGGCCAGCGCGAGCCCGAACCGCGGCATCACCGAGATGCGCCCCGCCAGTTCGAAAGTCGAGGACTCCAAAGAAGAACGAGGCACGACCCGCGACACCATGCCCCACTCGTAGGCGCGCTGTGCCGAGAAGCGGTCACCGGTGAACAGCACCTCCTTCGCGGCGCGCGGACCGAGCATCCACGGGTGCGCGAAGTACTCGACACCCGGAATCCCCATGCGCACCACGGGATCGGCGAAGAACGCGTCCTCGGCGGCCACGATCAGGTCGCACACCCAGGCGAGCATCAGGCCGCCGGCGACGCAGGCGCCCTGCACCATCGCGATCGTCGGCTTCGGGATCTCCCGCCACCGCCGGCACATGCCGAGGTAGACCTCCATCTCGCGGGCGAAGCGGAGGTCACCGCCCTCGCGGCCGACGTGGTCCCACCACATCACGGCCCTGCGCTCGAAGGACGTGCCGACGTCACGACCGGGCGAGCCGATGTCGTGGCCCGCGGAGAAGTGGTCGCCGGCGCCCGCGAGGACGATCACCTTGACCTCGTCGTCGTCCACCGCACGGGTGAAGGCCTCGTCCAACGCGTAGGTCATCGCCGAGTTCTGCGCGTTGCGGTACTCGGGGC
This sequence comes from Lentzea flaviverrucosa, assembly GCF_003350445.1. Classification (NCBI taxonomy): domain Bacteria; kingdom Bacillati; phylum Actinomycetota; class Actinomycetes; order Pseudonocardiales; family Pseudonocardiaceae; genus Lentzea; species Lentzea flaviverrucosa. The sequence continues at coordinate 203,773 of NZ_QQAU01000009.1, read as the reverse complement.
GGTTCATGGTCACGACGGCGACCGAGTCCCGCCGCTCATACGAGACTGTCACGCGTTCTCCTTGCGCAGTTGGGTTTTGAGGACCTTGCCCATGGCGTTGCGGGGGAGTGCGGGGTGGAACTCGACGGCGCGCGGCACCTTGTAGTTCGCCAGCCGCTCCCGGCAGAACGCGATCACGTCGTCCGCGGAGAGCGAGGAACCAGGAGCCGTGACGACGTGCGCCACACCGACCTCGCCCAGCCGTGCGTCGGCCATCCCGACCACGGCCGACTCCGCGACTCCCGGCAACCGCGCGAGCGCCTGCTCGACCTCGGCGGGGTAGACGTTGAACCCGCCGCAGATGTACATGTCCTTGAGCCGGTCGGTGATCGAGAGATAGCCCCGCTCGTCCAGGACGCCGACGTCACCCGTGTGCAACCAGCCGTCGGCGTCGATGGCAGCCGCCGTGGCATCGGGGTCGTCGAGGTAGCCGAGCATCACGTTCGGGCCGCGCAGCAGCACCTCGTCCCGCTCGCCCAGCCGGAGCTCGAACCCCGCCATCGGCGCACCGCACGTGTGCGCGACCGTCTCGGGGGAGTCGCCGGGGCGGCACATGGTGGCGACGACGGCCTCGGTCAGCCCGTAGGCCGTGAGCACGGTCAGCGACAGCTCCGTCCTCAGCCGCTCGATCAGCACGACGGGGACGACCGCGGCTCCGGTGACCACCAGCCGCAGACTGGACAGGTCGAACGAGCCTCGGTCGGGGTGGTCGAGCAGTGCCTGGAAGATCGTCGGCGGCCCCGGCAGCACGGTGATCCGCTCCCGTTCGATCAGCCGCATCGTCTCCACGACGTCGAACACCGGCTGCGGCACGATCGTCGCCCCGGTCATCAGACAGGCCAGGATCCCGGCCTTGTAACCGAAGGTGTGGAAGAAGGGGTTGACGATCAGGTAGCGGTCGGCGGACGTCAGCTCACCGCAGGCGGCCCAGGCCTCCGCCACCCCGAGCGACTGCCGGTGCGCGCTCATCGCCCCCTTGCTGCGCCCGGTCGTGCCGGACGTGAACATGACGTCGCAGAGCTGGTCTTCAGCCAGCTCAGGGAGATCGACGTCCGAGGCGAGCCACTCGACCGGTAATCGCACCACCGCGGGGAGTTCCGGCGACAGCGCCCGCAGTTCCGCCTCGCGGTCACGCCCGAGGAACTCGCCCTCCACGACCAGAACGCGCGCGGCACTGCGCCGCACCACGTCCCACGTCTCCGTGGCGGTGAACCGGGTGTTGATCGGTACCAGAGCCGCACCGGCGCACAACGCTCCGAGCGCAGCGACCACCCATTGAGCGGAGTTGGGCGCGCACAGAGCCACCCGATCACCGGGCTGCACACCCATTCCCACGAGTGCGCGCGCCGCGTCCAGCACCGCTGAACGCAACTCGAGCCAGGTGAGGCGAACCTCCCCGTCCACCAACGCCTCCGCGTCGATGTACGAAGCAGCAGCGCGGTCGAGCACGGCTGAAACCGTTTGCCTGCTTGGAACGTCCGCCATCACGCCCTCCAAAGCAAGTGCTTGGTAGGTTAGAGTATGGCCCATGGAGTCCTTCCGGCGCGAGGTGCGGGAATGGTTGTCCGCCAACCTCGTCGGTGAGTTCGCTGAGCTGCGCGGCCTGGGTGGGCCGGGCCGCGAGCACGAGGCGTTCGAGGGACGGCTGCGGTGGCACCGGCACCTCGCCAGGAGCGGGTGGACGTGCCTCGGCTGGCCCGGCGAGCGCAGTGTGGAAGAACAGGTGATCTTCCACGAGGAGTACGCGGAGGCCGACGCCCCGGCGAAGGTCGACATCGTCGGCGAGGGCCTGCTCGGGCCGACTCTCGTCGCGTTCGGCACACCGGAGCAGAAGGAACGCTTCCTGCCGAAGATCCGCACGCTCGAAGAGCTGTGGTGCCAGGGCTACTCGGAACCGGGCGCGGGCTCGGACCTCGCCTCGGTCACGACCAGGGCCACCCTCGAGGGCGGCCAGTGGGTGATCACCGGCCAGAAGATCTGGACGTCGAACGCGCACTACTCCGACTGGATCTTCGTCCTGTGCCGCACCGAACCCGGTTCGCAACGGCATCAAGGCCTCTCGTACCTCCTCGTGCCGATGGACCAGCCGGGCATCGAGGTGCGGCCGATCCGCCAGCTCACCGGCACGTCCGAGTTCAACGAGGTCTTCTTCGACGGCGCCCTCACCGCACGCGAGAACGTCGTGGGCCAGCCGGGCGAGGGCTGGAAGATCGCCATGGCCACCCTCGGCTTCGAGCGCGGCACCGCCATGCTCGGCCACCAGGTGAGCTTCCGCCGGCAGGTCGACGCGATCATGGCGAAGGCACCCCAGGACGAACGCCTCACCAGGGCGTGGCTCGAACTGCACGTCATGCGCTCGCACACGATGAGAACGCTGAACGACGACCCAGGCCCGGAGGCGTCCGTGCTCAAGCTGTTCTGGGCGGGCTGGCACCGCAGGCTCGGTGAGCTCGCCATGGACTCGCTCGGCCCCGAGTCGATGATCGACGACAACGAGTGGCAGCGGATGTTCCTGTTCAGCCGCGCGGAGACGATCTACGGCGGCTCGGACGAGATCCAGCGCGAGATCATCGCCCACCGCATCCTGGGGCTGCCGCGATGAACGGCCACGACCTGCTCAAGGACAAGATCGTCGTCGTGACGGCCGCGGCGGGCACCGGCATCGGCTCGGCCACCGCGAAACGGTGCCTCGAAGAGGGCGCCACGGTGGTCATCAGCGACTGGCACGAGCGCCGCCTCGAGGAGACCCACGAGGCGCTGGGCACCGACCACGCCGTCCCGTGCGACGTCACGAACGAGCAGCAGGTCCAACGGCTGGTCGACGAGACGGTCGAGCGCTACGGCCGCATCGACGTGATGGTCAACAACGCCGGCCTCGGCGGCGAGAAGTCCGTGCTGGACATGGCGGACGACGAGTGGTCCCGCGTCCTGGACGTCACGCTGAACGGCACCTTCCGCTGCACCAGGGCCGCGTTGCGCCAAATGGTCGTCCAACGAAGCGGTGTCGTCGTTAACAACTCCAGTGTGATCGGCTGGCGGGCCCAGAGGGGTCAAGCCCATTACGCCGCAGCGAAAGCGGGAGTCATGGCGCTGACCAGGTGCGCCGCGATGGACGTGGCCGAGCACGGCATCCGGGTGAACGCCGTCGCCCCGAGCTTGGCGGCGCACCCGTTCCTGGCCAAGGTCACCAGTGAGGAGTTGCTGACCGAACTGGCGTCCCGTGAGGCTTTCGGGCGCGCCGCCGAGCCCTGGGAGGTCGCGAATGTGATCGTGTTCCTCGCGAGCGACTACTCGTCGTACCTGACGGGCGAGGTCGTCTCGGTGAGCAGTCAGCATCCGTGAGGAAGGTAAGACCGATGAGTGGCCGAAGGCAGGAACTGCTCGCGTTGGCGGCACAGCTGTTCGCCGAACGCGGGTACGGGCAGACGACCGTGCGCGACATCGCGGACGCGGCGGGCATCCTGTCCGGCAGCCTCTACCACCACTTCGACTCGAAGGAGTCGATGGTGGACGAGATCCTGCGGACGTTCCTGGACGAGCTGTTCACGCGCTACCGGGAGGTCGTCGAGGCAGGCCTCGGCCCGAAGCAGACGTTGAAAGCCCTGGTGGTGGCGTCGTTCGAGGCGATCGACACCCGGCACGCCGCCGTCGCGATCTACCAGAACGAGGCCAAGCACCTCACGCCGCTCGAACGGTTCTCCTACATCGAGGACCGCAGCGTGGAGTTCCGCAAGCTGTGGACGGTGTTGCTGGAGGAGGGCATGAGCACGGGAGTGTTCCGCGCCGACCTCGACGTCGACGTGGCTTACCGGTTCATCCGCGACACGGTGTGGGTGGCCGTGCGGTGGTACCGGCCGGACGGCGGTCTGGCAGCGGTCGAGGTGGCCGACCAGTACCTCGCGATCCTGCTCGACGGCATCGCCACGGGCCGGCGGAAGAACTCAAAGACGTAGCAAAGCCGTAGAAGGAGGGCCCTCGTGGCCGAGGCGTACATCATCGAGGCTGTGCGGACCCCGGCGGGCAGGCGTGGTGGCGAGCTGAGCCACGTGCACCCCGCCGATCTCGGCGCGCACGTGATCACGGCACTGCTCAACCGCGTCGACGTCGACCCCACGGACGTGGACGACGTCATCTTCGGCTGCGTGGACACGGTCGGCCCGCAGGCCGGCGACATCGCGCGGACGTCCTGGCTGGCGGCCGGTTTCCCGGAGCAGGTGCCGGGCGTGACGGTCGACCGGCAGTGCGGGTCGAGCCAGCAGGCGCTGCACTTCGCGGCACAGGCGGTGATGAGCGGTACGGCCGACGTCGTGGTCGCGGGCGGTGTGCAGAACATGTCGCAGGTGCCGATCGGGTCGGCCATGACGGTCAGCCCGTTCGAGGGTTGCGAGGGCTGGCAGCACCGCTACGGCGACGAGGAGGTCAACCAGTTCCGGGCGGCCGACCTGATCGCCGTGCGGTGGGACCTGTCGCGGCGCGAGATGGAGGAGTTCGCGCTGCGGAGCCATCTGCGGGCGATCACCGCGATCAAGGAGGGCCGGTTCGACCGCGAGATCGCGCCGGTCAACGGTGTCGCGGCCGACGAGTGCCCGCGTCCCGACACCAGTGCGGAGAAGATGGCGAAGCTGCAGCCGTTGCGGCCGGGCGGGCGCACGACGGCGGCGCTGTCGTCGCAGATCTCCGACGGTGCCTCGGCGGTGCTGGTGGTGTCGGAGAAGGCGGTGCGTGAGCACAAGCTGACGCCTCGGGCCCGTGTGCACCACATGTCGGCGCGCGGATCCGACCCGATCTACATGCTGACCGCGCCGATCCGGGCCACCCGGTACGCGCTGGAACGCGCCGGGATGTCCCTTGCGGACATCGACCTGTTCGAGATCAACGAGGCGTTCGCGTCGGTCGCCATGGCGTGGGCCAAGGAGCTCAAGATCGACATGGGACGCGTGAACGTCAACGGGGGAGCGCTCGCACTCGGGCACCCGATCGGCGCGACCGGCACCAAGCTGTTCACGACGCTGCTGCACGAGCTGGAGCGGACGGGCGGCCGGTTCGGGCTGCAGACGATGTGCGAGGGCGGCGGTCAGGCGAACGTGACGATCATCGAACGGCTCTGAGCCGGTCGATCGCCGCCTCGGCGTCCTTCACGATGCCCTCGATCAGGTCCGCGCACGTCGGCAGGTCGCCCAGCAACCCGGCGACCTGACCGGACGCGAGCACGCCCGCGTCCGTCCTGCCCTCGACCAGGCCGGCGCGCAGCAGCATCGGCGTGTTCGCGGCCATGACGACCTGCGACCACGTGAGGTCCCTGCCGTGTTTCATGGCCAGGCCCTCGCGGATCATCGCGCGCCAGCTCAGACCGGTGTGCTGCCGGAACCTGGCCGCGTTGCTCACGGCCCTCACCAGGCTGCTGACCCGGCCGGACTTCTCGAGGTGCTCGACGAGGTCCGACCGCAGGACCCGGTGCGGCAGGCCGTCGACGCGCGTGGTCACGACCGTGCCGTTCAGGTCCCGTTGCAGGTACGCGTGCTTCACCGCGTCCGGGACCGTGCTCTCCTGGGTGAGCAGGAACCTGGTGCCCATCGCGATGCCGGCCGCGCCGTACGCGAGCGCGGCGGCCAGTCCCCGGCCGTCGAAGAAGCCACCGGCCGCGACCACCGGGATGTCGACGGCGTCCAGCACGCTCGGGAGCAGCAACGTCGTGGCGACACCACCGGTGTGACCGCCGCCCTCGCCGCCCTGCACGATCACGGCGTGGGCGCCCCACTTCGCGACCTTCTCGGCGTGCCGGGCCGCACCGATCGACGGGATCACGACGACCCCGGCGTCGTTCAGCTTCGCGATCATGTCCGGTTTCGGGGCCAGCGCGAAGGAAGCGACCTTCACGCGTTCGCGGATCAGCAGGTCGATCCGCTCCGGGGCGTCGTGCGCGTCCGCTCGCAGGTTCACGCCGAACGGCTCGGACGTGCGGGAGCGGGTCTCCTTGATCGCGGCTTCGAGCTCGGCGTACGTCATGGTGGCCGAGGCCAGGATGCCGAGCCCGCCCGCTTCGGCCGTCGCGGAGACCAGGCGTGGCCCCGCGACCCAGCCCATCCCGGTCTGCACCACCGGGTGCCGGACACCGACCAGGTCGGTCAGCGCGGTCCTCATGACGGAACTTCCCTGTCCCGCTTGCTGCTCGGGTCGAGCCTGGTCCTGATCAGCTCCAGCTCCTCGTCGGTCGGCAGCCGGGTCTCGGTGACGTCCTGGGCGACGAGCGGGAACGACGTCTGCTTCTGGACCTCGTCCACGGACACTCCGGGATGCACGGAGACGACGCGCATCGAGTGGTCGGGGGTGTCGAAGTCGAGCACGGCGAGGTGCGTGACGACGCGGTGGACGTCGTGGAACGGGCCCGCCGCGCGGTCGTAGCCGACGCCGGACACCACGTCCACGGCCTCGACCAGCACCCGCGTGCTGTGCCGGGGCACCCAGTAGCTGGTGCGGTGGTTGACGGTGTTGCCGGGCGCGCCGCGGAATCCGAGCAACTGCCGGGTGGGCCGCGCGTGGTCGCCGATCGCGGAGATGTTCTGGTTGCCGAACCTGTCGACCTGGTTCGCACCCATCACCACGTGCCGGCGGCCGTGCGCGACGACGTCGAACACCTTCCGGTACGGCAGCCACCCCTCCACACTGGACTCGGGTGTCAGCAGGAACGCCTCCCCGTCGCTGAGCAGGAGGTCGGGCTCGGTGGTCAGGCGGGCCAGCTTCGCGCCGAGGGACGGGATGAGGCCCATCGGACTGGCGAGCGTCTCGCCGGCTCCGAGGAACAGGTCGGCGCACGCGGCGACGCAGACCTCGGCTCGCGTGATGTCGCTCATCGCAGGAACCTCTCGTAGAAGTCCGGCCACTTCTCCAGGTCGGAGGCCGCTTCCGCGTACTCGCGCTGGAGGGCCTCGTCGCGGCCGTAGTCGGGCACGCAGCTGGTGAACCCCGCGCCACCTGGTGCTTCCACCACGCCGTCGACCATCATCCGGTTGAGCAGCAACGTCTGTGGCGGCCCGTCGAACGTCTCCACGACCTGTTCGCACGAGACATAACGCCGGTCCGCGGCGAGGCAGAACAGGTCGTCGAAGTACGGGTCCGGGCCGAGGTACTGGGCGTTGCCGTGCTTGTCGGCGCGGTTGAGGTGGACCAGTGTCACGTCGAGCTTCAACGCCGGCATGGCGACCAGCTCTTCGCCGTCGTCGTAGGGCGACCTGATGGTCTTGAGCTCCGGCGCGTACTTCAGCACGTCCGAGCCGAGACCCGCTCTGATCGGCAGGAACGGCAACCGGTGCCCGGCGGCGCGCAGCCCGGTCTGGAACATGCCCTCGTCCAGCTCCAGCACCTCGATCGCACCGGTCTCGCGCGCCCGCTTGAACCACGGGTCGTACGGGATCGAGTCGAGCGAGACGAAGCCGTAGACCAGCTTGCGGACCTTGCCCGCCGCGCACAACAACCCGGCGTCCGGTCCGCCGTACGTGACGATCGTCAGGTCTGTGACCGGACTCTTCAGCAACGCCTTGACCAGTGCCATCGGCTTGCGCCGCGACCCCCAGCCGCCGATGCCGACGGTCATCCCGTCCTTGATCTCGCCGACGACCTGGTCAGCTGTCATTCGCTTGTCGCGCATGGTCTCCGTCCAGGAAGGCCTGCCGGGCGTGGTCCGACACACCCGTGAGGTTCAGCTCGAAGGTGAAGCCCTGCTCGAAGCGGTAGCTCTGGTGCACGCGCTGCGGGTCGATGCCGTTGATGGCCTCCTTGGCCGCCCGGATCACCGAGGTGTCCTTCTTCGCGATCTCCTTGGCGATCTCGCGCGCCGCGTCGTCGAGCTCTGCGCGCGGCACGACCTCCACGACGCTGCCGTGGTGGTGCAACGTCTGCGCGCTGACGTTGCGGGCCGTGTAGTACAGCGTCCGCATCAGGTGCTGCGGCACGAGCCGGGCCAGGTGTGTGGCAGCGCCGAGCGCGCCGCGGTCGACCTCGGGCAGCCCGAACGTGGCATCGTCGGACGCCACGATGATGTCCGCGTTGCCGACCAGTCCCACGCCACCACCGAGGCAGAACCCGTTCACCGCGGCGATCACCGGCACCTCGCAGTCGTACACGGCCGCGAAAGCCTTGGCGCACCCCCGGTTCGCCGCGACCAGGGCGTTGTAGCCCTCGGCCCGCTGGATCTCCTTGAGGTCGACGCCCGCGCAGAAGCCGCGGTTCTCGGCCCTCAGGATCACCACCCGTGCCTCCGGGTCCTCACCCGCGGACGTGATCGCCCTGGCCAGCTCGAACCAGCCCTGCGACGGGATGGCGTTCACCGGGGGGTAGTCGACGGTGACCTCGATGATGCCGTTTTCGGTGTGGCTGCTGGAGATTCCCATGGAGCCGCCTTCCGAACCAAGCGATTGCTTGGTAATTTAGCAGTGCCGAAGCGACCGGGGTAGGTGCATGTGGAACTGGACCTCGACGGAGCAGTGGTCCTCGTGACGGGCGGCGTGCGGGGTGTGGGTCTCGGCATCACCCGCGCGTTCCTCGCGGCCGGGGCCGTCGTCGTCACGTGCGCCCGGCGTCCATCGGAGGTGGACGGAGCGTCGTTCGTGCCGTGTGACGTGCGGGATGCCGATCAGGTGGGCGCGTTGGTGTCCGGGATCGTCGCTGAGCACGGCCGCCTCGACGTCGTGGTCAACAACGCCGGTGGTGCGCCGTTCGCGTTGGCGGACAAGGCCTCGCCGCGGTTCCACTCGAAGATCGTCGAGCTGAACCTGCTGGCGCCGTTGCTGGTGGCCCAGGCGGCCAACGAGGTCATGCAGGAGCAGGACTCCGGTGGGTCGATCGTGAACGTGAGCAGCGTCAGCGGACGTCGTCCGTCACCCGGCACCGCCGCCTACGGCGCCGCGAAGGCCGGGCTCGACAACCTGACCTCGTCGCTGGCCGTCGAGTGGGCACCGAAGGTGCGGGTCAACGCGCTGGTTGTCGGCATGGTGCGCACGGAGCAGTCGCACCTGCATTACGGCTCCGAGGCCGGGATCGAGGCCGTGGCGAAGACCGTGCCGTTGGGACGTCTCGCGACGCCGGACGAGGTCGGCGCGTGCGCGGTGTTCCTGGCTTCACCGCTGGCGTCCTACGTCAGCGGCGCGACCTTGGTCGTGCACGGCGGGGGAGAGACACCCGCGTTCCTGACCGCTGCCGATGGGGGCTCTTCATGAACCGGGTTGTGATCGTGACGGGGGCCGGGCGTGGCATCGGCCGGGCCCACGCGCTGGCGTTCGGCGCAGCAGGGGCACGGGTCGTGGTGAACGACCTGTCCGCGGCGGTCGCGGGCGAGGTGGCGGAGCTGATCGGGCGCCGTGCCGTCGTCAACACCGACGACGTCGGCACCTGGGCGGGCGCGAAACGGCTGGTCGACACCGCCGTGTCGGAGTTCGGCGGACTGGACGTGCTCGTCAACAACGCCGGCATCGTGCGCGACCGCATGATCGTGAGCTGCGGCGAGGACGAGTGGGACGAGGTCGTCCGCGTCCACCTGAAGGGCCACTTCGCGACGCTGCACCACGCCGCCGCGCACTGGCGTGCCGTGCACAAGGCCGGTGGCGCGGTGTCCGGCCGGGTGATCAACACGTCGTCCGGCGCGGGGATCTTCGGCAGCGTCGGGCAGGCGAACTACTCGGCGGCCAAGGCGGGCATCGCCTCGATGACGCTGGTCGCGGCCGCCGAACTGGCCCGCTACGGGATCACGGTCAACGCGATCGCCCCGGCCGCCCGCACGCGGATGACCGAGGCGACGTTCGCGGAGACGATGGCGGCGCCGGAGGACGGGTTCGACGCGATGGCCCCGGAGAACATCTCACCGCTGGTCGTGTGGCTGGGCAGCGAGGAGGCCGGGGACGTGACGGGGCGGATGTTCGAGGTCGACGGTGGACGCGTCTGCGTCGTGCACGGGTGGCAGCGCGGGCCGGAGGTCGACAAGGGCGAGCGGTGGTCGCCCGAGGAGCTGGGCGGCGTTGTGCGCAAGCTGGTCGCCGACGACCACCCGACGCCGGTCTACGGAGCCGAGTAGGTTCGATCATGTGACCCGTCTGGACGCCCACAGGACCGTCTCGGCCGCGTTGTCGCTGCTCAGCGACCGCGAACTCGGTGACCTGGTGAACCGCGCCGAGCCGAGAGGGGCGGGAATCGGCGGGCCGACGGCGTTGGCGGACGTCGGCGGGATCCCGGTCTTCGTGAAGCGGCTGCCGCTGACCGACCTGGAACTGCGGCACACCGGATCGACGGCGAACCTCTACGACCTGCCCGTGCACGCCCATTACGGCGTCGGGCTGGTCGGGTCGGCGGGCTTCGGCGCCTGGCGTGAGCTGGCCGTGCACACCATGACGACGGACTGGGTGCTGGCGGGTGAGCACGAGGGCTTTCCGCTGACGTACCACTGGCGGGTCCTGCCGCACCCGGACCAGACGTTGTCCGCGGAACTGGACCAGGCGGTCGACTACTGGGGACCGGAGGTGGGTCCCCGCATCGAGGCGCTGAAGAAGTCGACCGCGAGCATCGCGCTGTTCCTGGAGTACGTCCCGCAGAACCTGCACGACTGGCTGAACGGCCAGGACGACCTCGAAAGCGCCTGCGAGATGGTCGAACGCGAGATGGCCGCCACGGTGGAGTTCATGAACTCCCGCGGCCTGCTGCACTTCGACGGCCACTTCCAGAACGTCCTGACCGACGGCGAACGCCTGTACTTCGCCGACTACGGCCTCGCGATCTCCTCCCGGTTCGACCTGTCCGAGGAGGAGATCGCGTTTTTCGCCGAGAACCAGGATTACGACCGCAACTACACGGTCACGCACCTGGTGATGTGGTTCGCGTACCAGCTGCGCTCGCAGGGAGTTCCGCCACGGGTCGCGGCGGTCCTCCACCGCCACAACGACGTCGCGGTGGTGATGAAGGACTTCTACCGCCGCTTCCAGCACGAGAGCAGGCGGACGCCGTACCCCGCCGCGGACCTCAGATCCGTTCGATGATCGTGCCGGTGGCCATGGCCCCGCCGGCGCACATCGTGATCAGCGCCGTCGTTGCGTCCCTGCGCTCCAACTCGTGCAGCGCGGTCGTGATCAGCCGGGTCCCGCTGCTGCCGACGGGGTGACCGATCGCGATCGCGCCACCGTTGACGTTGACCCGGTCCAGGTTCGGCCGGTGCACCGCCGCCCACGACAGCACGACGGACGCGAACGCCTCGTTGACCTCGAACAGGTCGATGTCCGCCATCTTCATGCCGCTGCGCTTCAGCAACCGCGCGGTGGCGTCGACCGGCCCGTCCAGGTGGTAGTACGGGTCCGACCCGACCAGGCACTGCGTGACGATCCGGGCGCGCGGCTTGAGTCCGTGCGCCCGCGCGAACTCCTCGTCCACCACCATCACGGCCGACGCGCCGTCCGAGATCTGCGACGACGTTCCGGCGGTGTGCACGCCGTCCGGCACGACGGCCTTCAAGGCCGCCAACGCCTCCAGTGACGTCTCGCGCAGGCCCTGGTCGGTGTCCACGAGGTCCTCTCCGACCTTCACCGGCACGACCTCGGCGGTGAACCGGCCCGCCGCCCACGCGGCCCGTGCCCGGTTCTGCGACTGGACGCCGAACCGGTCGACCTCCTCGCGCCCGATTCCCCGCCGTTCCGCGACCCGTTCGGCGGCGACGAACTGGTTCGGCAGGTCGATGCTCCACGAGTCGGGGCGCGGCATGCCGGTGTCACCGATGTTGCTGCGCAACGGCACGCGGCTCATCGCCTCGACGCCGCAGGCGATGCCCGCGTCGATGGCGCCCGCCGCGATCAGGCCGGCGATGAGGTGCGTGGACTGCTGGGCCGAGCCGCACTGGGCGTCGACGGTGGTGCAGCCGGTGGTCTGCGGCAGGCCCGCGTGCAGCCACGCCGTCCTGGTGATGTTGTTCGACTGCTCGCCCGCCTGGGTGACGGTGCCGCCGATGACCTGTTCGACGGTGGACGGATCGAGACCGGTCCGGTCGAGCAGTCCCCGCTGTGCCGCACCGAGGAGCTCGGCGGCGTGCAGGCCGGACAACCAGCCGTTGCGCCTGCCGATGGGCGTGCGCACCGCTCCCACGATCACCGGACTGCCCACGCGAGCCTCCTGGAAACTAGAACACGTTCCTGCGTGGTTCCAGATTGGCCGTGTGGGGGCTTCAACACAAGCCGCAAGCGTGTTTGAATCGGATAGAACGCGTTCCACCTAGGAGGTTCCTGTGGGCAGGCCGCGCATCCCTGATGGCTTCGACTTCACCGACCCCGACATGTACGCGAACCGGCTGCCGTTCGAGGAGTTCGCGGAGCTGCGCCAGGCCGCGCCGATCTGGTGGAACTCCATACCTCAGGGGTCGGCGGGGTTCCCCGACGACGGCTTCTGGGTGGTGACGAAGCACCGCGACGTCAAGGAGGTCTCGCGCAACAGCGAGCTGTTCTCCAGTCGCGAGAACACGGCGATCATCCGGTTCAAGGAGGACATGCCGCGCGACAACATCGAGATGCAGCGGTTGCTGTTGCTGAACATGGACCCGCCGACGCACACGAAGGTCCGCGGCATCATCTCCCGCGGCTTCACCCCGCGCGCGGTCAACAGCCTGCGCGAGGCGCTGACCGCACGCGCCGAGCGGATCGTCGCGGAGGCACTGGACAAGGGCAGCGGCGACTTCGTGTCCGACGTCGCCTGCGAGCTGCCGTTGCAGGCCATCGCGGAACTGATCGGCATCCCGCAGGACGACCGCCGCAAGATCTTCGACTGGTCGAACCAGATGATCGCCTACGACGACCCCGAGTTCGAGATCGAACCGCTCACCGCCGCCACCGAGCTGCTCGGCTACTCGTGGACGATGGCCGAGGACCGGCGGAAGTGCCCGCGCGAGGACATCGTCACCAAGCTGGTCCAGGCGGACGTGGACGGCGCGGGGCTCGCGTCGGAGGAGTTCGGCTTCTTCGTGCTGCTGCTCGCCGTGGCGGGCAACGAGACCACGCGCAACGCCATCACGCACGGCATGAAGGCGTTCTTCGACCACCCCGAGCAGTGGGAGCTGTACAAGGACCAGCGGCCCGCCACGACCGGCGACGAGATCGTCCGGTGGGCCACGCCGGTGGTGTCGTTCCAGCGCACCGCGATGGCCGACACCGAACTGAGCGGCGTGGAGATCAAGCAGGGACAGCGCGTCGGGATGTTCTACTCGTCGGCCAACTTCGACGAGGAGGTCTTCGACCGCCCGCAGGAGTTCGACATCACCCGCGACCCCAACCCGCACCTCGGGTTCGGCGGCAGCGGCGCGCACTTCTGCGTCGGCGCGAACCTGGCCAGGCTGGAGATCGACCTGATCTTCAACGCGATCGCGGACGCCATGCCGAACATCAAGCAGGTCGCGGAACCGCGCCGGCTGCGTTCGGGCTGGCTCAACGGCATCAAGGAGTTCCGCGTCCAGTACGCGTGACAGACGACTGAGGCCCCTCCACCTGCGGATGGAGGGGCCTCATGCTGGGTGGCGTCAGGCTTCGACGCGCAGGGTCGCGAGTGCTCGTTCGGTCTCCCAGAACGCCCGCATCGACTTGATCAGACCGTCCTCGCCCACGTTGTAGACGAACACGCCCTCGGTGTCGACGCGCGCCCCGCCGGGCAGGAACGCGCTGATCGTGCCCACGTTCGCGCACTCCGAGCCCGCCGCGAACGAGTCGTGCATCGCGAACTCGAAGCGTTCGACGTTGGCGATGGCGAGGTCCCAGAAGGCGGCGATCGCCTCCTTGCCGTGGTGGCCCTTGCCCTCGGCGTCGAACATCGACGGTCCCACCGGGTCCTCGACGACGGCGTCCTCGGCGAACAGGGCCAGCCACTCGTCCTTCTTGCCGCTCGAGACGGCCTCCATGGAACGCCAGGAGGCCACGCGGGCAGGGGTTTCGGTCTTGGACGCAGTCCAAGTCAGAGCGGTCACGCGAACTCTCCGATCACCTCGTCGGCGAAGCGCCGAAGTCCGTCCTTCTTGGCCTGCAGGCTGCCGTCGAAGCCGACGCCGTAGAACAGCCACGGCACGACGATCGTGTCGGTCACGCCGATCTCGTCGAGCTGCTTGTACCCGTCGAGCCCGAAGCGGTCGATGCACACCGCCTGGACCTCGAACGGCCGCTCGAAGCAGCCGAGATCGGTGAGCTGGGCGATCACCGATTTCAGCTCCTCGAACTTGATCATCGCCGACGTCCAGCCGTCACCGACGCGGGCGGCGCGCTTCAACGCGGCGGGGGAGTGGCCACCGACGTAGAACGGCACCGGCGAAGTGGGTGCCGGCGACATCTGCAGCCGGTCGAAGTCGAAGTAGTCACCGTGGTACTCGACCATCCCGCCGCCGAGCACGAGCTTCAGCACGTCGATCATCTCGTCCACGCGCGGGCCGCGGTTCTTGTACGGCACACCGCACCACTCGAACTCCTCCGGCGACCAGCCGAGGCCGACGCCGAAGCCGAAGCGGTTGCCGGTCATGTGCGCGACCGAGCCGACCTGACGGGCGAGCAGCAACGGGTTGCGGGAGCCCAGTTTCAGCACCTGCGTGTAGAAGTTGATCCGGGACGTCACGGCGCCCATCGCGGCCGCGGCGACGAACGGGTCCACCCACGGGGTGTCGGCGTTCCACATGCGGGAACCGTCCGGGGTGTACGGGTAGTCCGCGGAGACCTTCTCCGAGAAGAACAGCGAGTCCGGCAACGCGATCGAGGCGTAGCCGCACTCCTCGGCGCACCGGGCCAACTCGGTCAGCTGGTCGAGCGGGCTCATGGCGATGCCCACGGTGAACTTCACGGCTTCTCCGATCCGACGACCCACATGGCGAAGAACTGCGAACCACCGCCGTACGCGTGGCCCAGCGCGACCCGCGCGCCGTCGACCTGGTGGTCTCCCGCGGTGCCCATGACCTGCATGGCGGCCTCGGCGAAGCGCAGCAGACCGGAGGCGCCGATCGGGTTGGACGACAGCACGCCGCCGCTCGGGTTCACCGGCAGGCGGCCGCCGATCTCGGTCTCGCCGGCCTCGGTGAGCTTCCAGCCCTGCCCGATGTCGGTGAAGCCGAGGTTCTCGAGCCACATCGGCTCGAACCACGAGAACGGCACGTAGATCTCGGCGGCGTCCACTTCGGACAGCGGGTCGGTGATGCCCGCCTGCTTCCACAACGCCCTGGCGGCGTCCTGGCCCGCCTGCGGGTTGACCTGGTCACGGCCGGCGAACGTCGTGGGCTCGGTGCGCATCGCGGTCGCGCGGATCCAGGCGGCCTGGCCCGAGGTGGGTTCCGAGGAGATGACGACAGCACAGGCGCCGTCCGAGGACGGACACGTTTCGTCGTAACGGATCGGGTCCCACAGCATGGTCGAGGCCTGCACCGACTCGACGGTGATGTCCGGTTGTTTGAGGTGCGCATAGGGATTGCGAGCACCGTTGCGCCGGTCCTTGGCCGCGACCATCGCGCCGATGTGCTCGGGAGCGCTCGCGCGGCGGATGTAGGAACGCACGTGCGGCGCGAAGTAGCCGCCCGCGCCCGCGTGCACCGGCATGGTGAACGGCGTCGGCACGGACAGCGCCCACATCGCGTTCGACTCGGACTGCTTCTCGAACGCCACGGCCAGGACGCGGTCGTGCACGCCGGACTGGACGAGGGACGCGGCCACGTTGCCTGTACTGCCGCCGACCGAACCGGCGGTGTGCACGCGCAGCAACGGTTTGCCGACCGCGCCCAGCGCGTCCGCGAGGAACAGTTCGGGCATCATCACGCCCTCGAACAGGTCCGGTGCCTTGCCGAGGACCACGGCGTCGATGTCGGGCCAGTCCACGCCCGCGTCGGCCATCGCGCGGTCGATCGCCTCGCGGCACAGGCCCGCCATCGACACGTCGAGGCGCTTCGCGGCGTGGTGCGTCTGGCCGACGCCGACCACTGCTGCCGGTCGCATCACTCACGCCCTTCCATCACGCAGACGAGGTTCTGTTGGAGGAGCGGTCCGCTGGTGGCATGTCCGAGGACCTTGGTCGCCGAGCCGTCGTGGATCCTGCGCGCGGCCTCGCCGATGCGCGCCAGCCCGGCCGCGAACATCGGGTTGCCCGCCAGCACACCGCCGGAGGGGTTCACGGTCACGTCGTCGCCGAGCCCGAGTGCCTGGCGCAGCAGGATCTCCTGATGGGTGAACGGCGCGTGCAGTTCCGCGACCTGGACGCCGTCGGCGCCCGCCGCCTTACCTGCGGCGACCGCGGAGGGGGAGGTCGTGAGGTCACGCGTGCCGAACGACGGCGAGTCGGTGCGGTGTTCGAAGCCGGTGATCCACGCCGGACGTTCGCACAGCTCCCGCGCCCTGTCGCCCGCTGCGAGCACGATCGTGGCCGCGCCATCGGTGATCGGCGCGCAGTCGTGACGGCGCAACGGGTCCGCGACGTAGGGCAGGCCGAGCAGTTCGTCGGCGTCGACCTCGCCGGACAGCTGCGCCAGTGGGTTCGAGAGGGCGGCGGAACGGCTCTGCGCGGCCACGGAGGCCATCGCGCGTTCGTCCCAGAGACCGTTCTCGATGCCCATGCGCGCCTGGATGCCCGCCAGGCCGAGGGAGTCCGGCCACAGCGGTGTCACGAGGTACGGGTCGAGCTGCATGGCCATGACCCGGCGCAGTTGCCCGGCCGACGACTTGCCGAACCCGTAGACCAGGGCGGTGTCGATCTCGCCGCAGAGCAGCTTCACCCACGCCTCGTAGAGCGCCCACGCGGCGTCCATCTCGACGTGCGACTCGGCGATCGGCGGGAAGGCGCCGATCGCGTCGACCGCCGAGACGAACGAGAACGCGCGCCCGGCCAGGTAGTCCGAGGAACCCGAGCACCAGAACCCGATGTCGGTCTTGGTGATCCCGAGCCCGCCGAGCACCTCGTGGAAGATCGGCACCAGCATCTCGACACCGTTGGTGGTGCCGTCGGTCTCGCGCACGCAGGGCGTCTGCGCGAAGCCGACTACCGCAATGTCACGCACGCGAGCCTCACAGGTGCTGGGAGTAGGAGTCGAACGGCGCGTCCGGCTCGCCGGACGGCTTGAAGTGGTCGATGTTCTGCATCGTCGGGCCCCACTCCTCGCGCGGCTTCCAGACCGCCTCGACCCGCATGCCCATCCGCACGTCCTCCGGTGCGACGCCGAGCAGCAGGTGCAGGAACGGGATGTCCGCGCCGTCGAGCAGCACGTACGCCGAGACGTACGGCGGCGGGATGCGCTGACCCAGGAACGGGACGTTGACCACGCAGTACGTCGTGATGGTGCCGCGGTCGGACAGCTCGATCTGGTCTGTCGTCGGCACGCCGTCCACGGGGCAGGCGGGGCGCGGCGGGAAGTAGACCTTCTCGCACACCGGGCAGCGCTGGGCGATCAGCGTGCCCTCCATGAGGCCGCGCAGGAACGGGTCCTCCGTCGGTGACGCCGAATGTGTGTAGTGCAGGTTCACCGGCGTGGTGACCATGGTGACGTCGTCGGCCTCCGCTGGCGGGTCGGCCGGTTCGTCGGAGATCTCGAAGCACTCGATGTCGGTGATCGCGCCGACGCGTTCTGGACGCCACCTCGCACGCACCCGTGTTCCGGTCGCCATCCGGTCCGGTGAGCCCGCGTCCACGGCGTGCAGCAGCGAGGTGTCCGCGCCGTCGAGCTGGATGAGCGCCCACGCGAACGGCCGGTCGAGCGGCTGTCCTTCGAGGGGCTCGGGAATCCACGACCACCCGCGCACGACACCGGTCGCCGTCACGTCCACGAACTCGTGCAGACGTTCGGCGGTCACGGGGTCGTACTCGAGCGGCGGCACGTGCACGCGCCCGTCACTGCCGCGGATCCCGGTCACCTTGCGGCGGCGGAGATCCGAGAGGAACCGGCCCAGCGTCGGACCGAGGGAGCGCGTGTAGTCGAAGCCAACGTCGAGCGGAGCACTCAGCGGCCGAGTCACAGATCAAAGTGAAACAGGTTCTCGAAATGGTGGCAAGATGGGTGCATGAAGCTCGGTCTGCAGCTCGGGTACTGGGGCGCCGGTCCGCCCCAGAACGCCGCCGAACTCGTGGCGGCGGCGGAGGAATTCGGCTTCGACGCGGTGTTCGCCGCAGAGGCGTGGGGATCGGACGCGTTCACCCCGTTGGCGTGGTGGGGATCCGAGACTTCGAGGGTGCGGCTGGGTACGTCTGTCGTGCAGATGTCGGCACGCACGCCGGCCGCCTGCGCGATGCACGCGCTGACGCTGGACCACCTCTCCGGTGGGCGGTTCGTGCTCGGGCTGGGCGTGTCCGGGCCGCAGGTCGTGGAGGGCTGGTACGGGCGGCCGTTCGCGAAACCCCTGGCCAGGACCAGGGAGTACGTGTCGATCCTGCGTCAGGTGATGGCCCGCGAGGCGCCGGTCCGCAACGACGGCCCGCACTACCCGTTGCCCTACCAGGGGCCCGGTGCTCTGGGGCTCGGCAAACCGCTCAAGCCCATCACCCACCCGCTGCGCGCTGACCTGCCCATTTGGCTCGGTGCGGAGGGTCCCAAGAACGTCGCGCTGACATCGGAGATCGCGGACGGGTGGCTCGCGATCTACTACGCGCCAAGGCTTGCCGGCATGTACGACGAGTGGCTCGACGAAGGCTTCGCGAAATCGCGCCAAAAGGATTCTCCTCGCAGCAGGGAGAACTTCGAGGTCGCCGCCACCTGCCAGGTCGTCGTGACGGACGATCCGGCGGCCGTGCGGGCGATGCTAAAGCCGTTCGTCGCTTTGTACATCGGCGGAATGGGCGCGCCAGGGATGAACTTCCACGCCGAGGTGTTCACCCGCATGGGATACGGCGAGGTCGTCCAGGACGTCGGCGAGCTCTTCCAGGCCGGGCGCAAGGACGAGGCGGCGCAGGTGGTTCCGGACGAGCTCGTGGCCGAGATCAGCATCGTCGGCAACGCCGAGCACGTGCGCGACGAGGTCCGTCGCTGGGAGAAGGCGGGTGTCACGACGCTGCTCGTCGGATGCCGCGACGTTGCTTCGATCAAGGCCTTGTCGGAGGCTTGTCAGTAGGTGAAACGCGTTCTACTTTGAGGGTGTGGTCACAGGACTCTGGAACATCGCTGCCGATCAGCCGGACCTGACCGCGCTGGTCGATCCGAGTGGTCGAGAGATCACTTACTCGGAGCTCGCGGGCACCGCGAACCGCTACGGGCGCGGGTTCCGGGCGCTGGGGCTGGAACCCGGCGACAGCATCGTGCTGATGCTGCCCAACAGCGCCGACCTGGTGGCGGTGTACTTCGCCGCCTTCCAGACCGGCCTCTACGTCGTGATGGCCAACTGGCACCTGACCGGTGCCGAGGTCGCGTACCTCGTGCAGGACAGCGGTGCCAAGGCTTTCGTCGCGCACGAGCGGTTCGCCGCGGCGGCCGTCGAAGCCGCGTCGAGTCTTCCGCCCGCGGCGAAGTTCGCCGTCGGTGAGATCGCGGACTTCACCCCGCTGGCGAAGCTCGGCGAAGGCGAGGAACGCAGGCCCGACGGCCGCACCACGGGGTCACCGATGCTCTACACCTCCGGCACGACCGGCCGCCCCAAGGGCGTGCGCAGGCCGTTGACCGGTGCCGACCCGGACGTCGTGCCGCCGTCCGCAGCCTGGTTCTTCGGCGTCTTCGGGATCAAGCCGCACGACGGGCACGTGCACCTGTGCGGGTCGCCGCTCTACCACACGGCGGTTCTCAACTTCGTCGTCATCTCGATCCAGCTCGGCCACACCACGGTGCTCATGGACCACTGGGCGCCCGAGGACATGCTGCGCCTGATCGAACGCCACAAGGTCACCCACAGCCACATGGTGCCGACCCAGTTCCACCGGTTGCTGGCTCTGCCGGACGACGTGAAAGCCAAGTACGACATGGGATCGCTCCGCGCGATGATCCACGGCGCGGCACCGTGCCCGCTGGAGGTCAAGCGCCGCATGCTCGACTGGTGGGGGCCGGTCGTGATCGAGTACTACGCGGCCACCGAGGGTGGCGGCACCGCGATCACCGCTCAGGAATGGCTGCGCAAGCCGGGATCGGTCGGCCTGCCGTGGCCCACGTCCGAGATCAAGATCCTCGGCGAGGACGGCACCGAGCTGCCGGTGGGCGAGCAGGGCCTGGTCTACATGCGGATGGGCGACGCGACGTTCGAGTACCACAAGGACGCGGAGAAGACCCGGGCCGCGCGCGTCGGCAAGCTGTTCACGTTGCAGGACATCGGCTACCTGGACGAGGACGGTTACCTGTTCCTGTGCGACCGCAAGAACGACATGATCATCTCCGGTGGCGTGAACATCTACCCGGCGGAGATCGAGGGCGAGCTGATCTGCCACCCCAAGGTCGCGGACGTGGCGGTGTTCGGCGTGCCGCACCCGGACTGGGGTGAGTCGATCAAGGCCGTGGTGCAGCCCGCGGACGGCGTCGAGGCCTCCGAGGCCCTGACCGGGGAACTGCTGGAGTTCGCTCGTACCCGCCTCGCGAAGTTCAAACTGCCACGGACGATCGAGTACACGGCCGAGCTACCGCGCGACCCGAACGGCAAGCTCTACAAGCGAAAGCTGCGCGACCTTGCGTGATCTCATCAAGATGACGCCGGCCGAGGTCGAGACCTTCCTCGAGGGCCAGAAGACGTTGATCGTGGCGACCATCGGCCGCAACGGCCTGCCGCACCTCGCGCCGATGTGGTTCGCGTGGGTGGACGGCGAGCTGGTGTTCTGCACGGACCGCAAGTCGCAGAAGATCGTGAACCTGCGACGCGATCCGCGTTGCAGCGTGCTGGCCGAGGCGGGGGAGACCTACGACCAGCTGCGCGGCGTGCACATGGAGGGCGTCACCGAGTTCACGCCGGATCTCGGCCGGGTCGTGGACGCCGTCGTGGCGCGCAACTTCGGCGAGGTCGGCGCCGATCCCGAAGCCCGTGAAGCACTGCGGAAGGCGATGTCGAGACGCGTCGCCGTGATCTTCCGTCCGACCAAGACCGCCAGCTGGGACCACCGGAAGACGATGTCTGGAGTGAACCCGTGAACCTGAACCGCCGTCAGGTGCTCGCCGGAGCCGGTCTCGCGCTGGCCTCCGGACTGGTCAGACCTGGGACCGCCTCCGCCGATCTCGGCGAGTTCGACGTCGTGGTGGTCGGTGCCGGCGCGGCCGGCATGACCGCCGCGCTGACCGCCGCCCAACGCGGCCTGAGCTGCGTGGTCGTGGAGAAGGCGCCGACCTACGGCGGCTCGGCCGCCCGCTCGGGCGCGGGCATCTGGATCCCCAACAACGAGGTGATCCTGGCGGCGGGCATCCCGGACACGCCCGCGAAGGCCGCGCAGTACCTGGCGGCGGTCGTCGGTGACATCCCGCTCGCGCGGCAGCAGGCCTACCTGGCGCACGGGCCGCAGATGATCTCGTTCGTCATGCGCAACAGCCCGCTGCGCTTCCGGCACATGGACGGCTACAGCGACTACTACCCGGAGTACCCCGGCGGCATCGCGAAGGGCCGTTCGATCGAGCCGGAGATACTCGACGGCCGCGTCCTCGGCGCCGAACTGGCGAACCTGAACGCCCCCTACCTGGCGACACCGGCCGGCATGGTCATCTACGGCGCGGACTACAAGTGGCTCGCACTGGCCCTGGTCAACGCGAAGGGCGCGGCGACGGCGGCCGCGGCACTGGCACGCGGCACCGCGGCCGCCCTGGCCGGGCAGAAACCGCTCACCATGGGCCAGGCGCTGGCCGGCGGGCTGCGGGCCGGTCTGCTGCGGTCGAACGTCCCGGTCTGGCTGAACACGGGACTGCAGGACCTGATCGTGGAGAACGGCGCCGTCAAGGGAGTGCTGACCTCCCGGGGAGCCGTGCGCGCACGACGTGGCGTGATCATGGGTTCCGGCGGCTTCGAGCACAACGCGGCCATGCGCGCCCAGTACCAGCGCCAGCCGATCGGTACTCAGTGGACGGTCGGTGCGAAGGAGAACACCGGTGACGGTCACCGGGCGGGCCAACGGGCGGGCGCGGCGCTCGACCTGATGGACGACGCCTGGTGGGGTCCCGCGATCCCGGTGCCCGGCACGCCGTACTTCTGTCTGGCCGAACGCACGCTGCCCGGTGGCCTGATGATCAACGCGGCCGGCCGCCGCTTCGTCAACGAGGCCGCGCCCTACAGCGACGTCGTGCACGTCATGTACGACAAGAACCCCACTGACCCGTGCATCCCGGCCTGGCTCGTCGTCGACCAGAACTACCGCAACAGGTACCTGTTCGCCGACGTGGCACCGGCCCTGCCGCTGCCGGACGGCTGGTACCAGTCCGGTGCCGTGGTGAAGAACTGGTCGCTCGACGGACTGGCCTCGGCCATCGGCGTCCCCGGCGCGAACCTGAGGTCGACCGTCAGCCGGTTCAACAACCAGGCCCTGACCGGCCGCGACCCCGACTTCAAGCGCGGCGACAGTGCCTACGACCACTACTACACCGACCCGGCGGTCTTCCCGAACTCGTGCCTCGCACCGCTGTGGGCGCCGCCGTTCTACGCCTTCAAGATCGTGCCCGGCGACCTGGGCACCAAGGGCGGACTCGTGACGGACGCTCGTGCCCGTGTGCTGCGGGCCGACGGTTCGGTGATCCCCGGGCTGTACGCGGCGGGCAACGTCAGTTCGGCCGTGATGGGGCGGAGCTACGCCGGGGCGGGGTCGACGATCGGGCCCGCCATGACGTTCGGGTACATCGCGGCCAACAACATCTAGGGGCAACGGCAGAACGCGGGCGCGCCGGCGAACCTCAGTTCGTCGGTGATGCGCACGAACGGCCAGCCACCGGTCTCCGCGAGCAGGAGATCGGTGGTCACGCTGTCACCTACGACGAAACAGACGGTTCGTCCCCCGGTCAACGCCGTGCTGACGGCGGCCGTGAACTCCGGCGTCCCCTTGGGATGGCCGACCTCGCCCGAGACGAACACGCGCTGGAACCGGCCGGCGAGACCGGACAGGCGCAGCTTCGCGCGTTGCAGCGACCGGCAGCCGTCCGTGGCCAGCCACAGCTCGTGGCGTTCGCCGAGCGAGTCCAATGCGGACTCCACGCCGGGGAACGGGATCACCAGGGCGCTGCGCAGCCTGCGGAAGGCCAGCGCGGCTGCTTCGGCGTCCGCGGAGCTGTCCAGGTCGTCGAGAGCGAGACGCCACGCCCGCACGTCGTTGCCGACCAGCGCCCTGACCACCGCCTCGGGCACGGGCAGGTCGTGGAAGTCCGCCCAGAGCGCCTCCCAGGAAGCGACCCGTTGCACCTCGGGATGGCCGCAGTGCGGGTTGCCGCGCCACTCACGCCGGGCGGCGGCCAGCACCGTGTCCACCGCCTGCTCGTCGGCGACGATCGAGAGCTCTTCCAGCACCGCCCGGATGGCGGCGCGCACCGCCGCCCCGTCCGGGATCAGGCAGTCGTCGAGATCGACGAGGACGACGGCGTGGTTCATGAACAGACCTTGGCACACAGGAGCATCACTCCCACACCGTGACCTGACCGGTGATCGTCATGCTGTCCACGGCCGTGACGTCGACCAGGAAGATCCGGCCGCCGGGTGTCCTCCCGCAGACCCGGCTGCCGGCGACCAGGTTCGTGGCGTCCCTCGTGCCGCGCTGGGAGATGTCGGTGTCGCACTCGGCCCTGCCCGGCGTGCCGTCGCCGGCCCACTCCGCCAGCCAGTAGTTCTCGTCCCCGTGCAGACGGCCGGGCGTCAGGGGCCAGACGTTCATGCCGTCCATGCCGCGAGGTTGTTCGAGATCGAGGTTGTAGCTGCCGAACGGCACCGTGCCGCTGAACCGCACGCCGTCGCCGGTGGACGCGGGTGGGAGCGTGGCCGCCTCGGCGGCGGTCGTCGTGACGACCGGCGGGACGACGGGCGGGGCGCTGACGGTCCGGCGCGCCGTCGTGACGATCGGGGCCGGTCGGCCGGCCGTGGTCGTGGCGGGCGGGATTCCGGCGGAGACCGGTGCCGAGGTGACGGTGGCCTCAGTCGAATGCGCGCTGGTGACCGCCGCGGGCGTCTCTCCCGTCGACTCGCCGGGAGACGTCAGGTTCATCGCCATTGTGGACACACCCGCGACGGCGACCACCGCGACCGAGGCGGTGACACCCCAGAACGCCCGGCCCCGCTTGGACTTGTCGGCGACACCGAGGTTGAACGCGATCGACCCGGCCTGGAACGCCGTGCCGCTGACGTTGCCCTCGATCTCGTTGTCGGTCTCCCGATCGACGTGTGCCACGACTGACCCCTGCCCCGGACTGCGGATGTTTGACTCGCAGATCGGAGCGGTGCCGAGAAGTGTTACGGGTACGAACGGATTCGTTCGCGAGCTGTCTACCGGCCCTTGAACTCCGGCTTGCGCTTTTCTGCGAACGCCCGCGGCCCCTCTTTGGCGTCCTCGCTGGAGAACACCTCCATGCCGAGCCGGGCGTCCACTGTGAACGCTTCGTTCTCGTGCATGACCTCGGTCTCCCGCATGGTCTGCAGGATCTTCTGCACCGCAACGGGCCCGTTGGCCGTGATCAGCCCGGCCAGTTCCATGGCCTTGTCCAGGGCCTGACCGTCCGGCACCACGTGCCCGATCAGCCCGATCTCCTTGGCCTCCGCCGCACGGATGTGCCGTCCGGTCAGCAGAAGATCGGCCGCGACGGTGTAGGGGATCTGGCGCGGCAACCGCACCGCCGAGCCGCCCAGGGGGAACAGGCCCCAGCGCGCCTCCGAAACGCCGAACCGCGCGCTCTCACCGGCCACGCGGATGTCGGTCGCTTGAAGGATCTCCGTGCCGCCGGCGACTGCGGGACCTTCCACCGCGGCGATCAGCGGTTTCGTCAATCGACGTCCTTTGAGCAGCGGTTCGATGACGGAGAAGTCGAACTTGCCGGCGTTCTCGCTGGGGTGGTTGGACGTCATCGCCTTGAGGTCGGCGCCCGCGCAGAACGCTCCGCCCGCTCCGGTCAGGATGCAGACGCGGACGTCCGGATCGGCGTCCACCCGGTCCCACGCCTGTCTCATGATGGCCAGCATCGGGCCGGACAGGGCGTTGCGGACCTCCGGGCGGTTCATCGTGACGACCAGGACGTTGCCGGCCAGTTCCACCAGGGCATGTGGTTCTGTCGTGGTCGTCATTCGCGCGCCTCCTGGATCGAGTCTGACCGCACGGGGGATTGTCCAGAACAGTAACACGTTCTACTTTGCACACCATGGCCCTCAACGTCGCAGACCTCGTTGAACACGCCGCCGACACCGTGCCCGACAGGACCGCGCTCGTGTGCGGGTCCAAGCGGGTCACCTACGCCGAGCTTGAGTCGCGAGCCAACAAACTGGCTCACCACCTGGCAAAGAACGGCGTGACGCAGGGTGCGCACGTGGGGCTCTACGCGCGCAACTCGATCGAACTGGTCGAAGCCATGCTCGCCGTCTACAAGCTGCGCGCCGTGGCGATCAACGTCAACTACCGCTACACCAAGAACGAGTTGCAATACTTGTTCGGTGAAGCGGATCTGACCGCTCTCGTACACGAACGGCGGTACTCGCCGCTGGTCGCGGAGGTCGGCGTGCCCGGCCACGCGGTCGTGATCGACGACGAGACGGACGAGGACTTCGCCGGCGCCGACTACGAAACGGCACTCGCCGAGGAGTCCGGTGAGCGTGACTTCGAGCCGCGCAGCCCCGACGACCTCTACATCCTGTTCACCGGTGGCACGACCGGCATGCCCAAGGGCGTGATGTGGCGGCACGAGGACGTGTGGCGCACGCTCGGCGGCGGCATCGACTTCGTCACGGGCGAACGGCTGACCGACGAGTGGCAGCAGGCCAAGGCGGGCAAGGACTACGGGCTCATCAGGCTGTGCCTGCCGCCGCTGATCCACGGCGCGGCGCAGTGGGCCGTGCTGGGCGCGTTGTTCAGCTGCAGCACGGTGGTGCTGGTGCCCAAGTTCGACCCCGCCGAGATCTGGCGGGTGATCGAAAGGGAAAAGGTCCAGGTCGCCGTCATCACCGGCGACGCCATGGGCCGGCCGCTGATCGAGGAGTTCCAGCGCGGCACGTACGACGGCTCGTCGCTGTACATCCTCAACAGCAGTGCCGCGTTGTTCTCCTACACCGTGAAGAAGCAGTACCACGAACACCTGCCGCACACGACGCTGCTGGAGTCGATCGGGTCGAGCGAGACCGGGTCCACCGGCATCGGCGCGGTGCCCAAGGAGATCGTGAAGACCGACGGCACCAAGGTGAAGCTCAACGAGGACACCATCGTCATCGACGAGGACGGCAACAGGCTGGAGCCGAAGCCCGGCGTCATCGGCAAGCTGGCCCGCGGCGGGCACATCCCGCTCGGCTACTACAAGGACCCCGAGAAGACCGCGCGGATGTTCGTCGAGGTCGACGGCAGGCGGTTCACGGTGCCCGGTGACTTCGCCCGGTTCGAGGAGGACGGCGACATCACGTTGCTGGGGCGCGGCAACACCTGCGTCAACACCGGCGGCGAGAAGGTGTTCCCCGAAGAGGTCGAAGGGGTGCTGAAGTCGCACCCGGACGTGTTCGACGCGCTCGTCATCGGCATCCCGGACGACCTGCTCGGCCAGCGCGTCGGTGCGATCGTCCAGCCTCGCGACGGCGCGACGCCGACACTGTCCGAACTGGACGCTCACGTCCGCGAGACCCTCGCCGGCTACAAGGTGCCGCGGTCGCTGTGGCTCGTCGCCGAGATCGGCCGCACTCCCAGCGGCAAACCCGACTACCAGTGGGCGAAGCGCCACGTGGAGGATCATGCGCACCAGCCTGTGTGACGAGCTGGGCATCGAGCACCCCGTCTTCGGCTTCACGCCGTCCGAGCACGTGGCGGCGGCGATCAGCCGGGCAGGCGGGCTCGGTGTCCTCGGGTGCGTGCGGTTCAACGACGCGGACGACCTCGACCGCGCGTTGACGTGGATGGACGAGAACACCGACGGCAAGCCGTACGGCGTCGACATCGTCATGCCCGCCACCGTGCCGAAGGAGGGCACGCAGATCGACCTGGCGAGCCTCATCCCGCAGAGCCACAAGGAGTTCGTGCAACAGACGTTGCTGAAGCTCGGAGTCCCCCCGCTGCCCGACGGTGAAGGCGGCGAGGGCGTGCTCGGCTGGCTGCACTCGGTCGCGCGATCCCACGTCGACGTCGCCCTGAGCCACCCCATCCGGCTCATCGCGAACGCCCTCGGCTCGCCACCCACCGACGTCATCGAGCAGGTGCACGCGGCCGGAGTCCCGGTGGCGGCGCTGGCGGGCAAGGCCGAGCACGCACGACGGCACGTGGCCAACGGCGTCGACATCGTGGTGGCCCAGGGCTACGAGGCCGGCGGCCACACCGGTGAGGTAGCGACGATGGTGCTGGTGCCGGAGATCGTCGACGCGGTGGACGTCCCGGTGCTCGCCGCGGGGGGCATCGGGTCGGGACGGCAGGCCGCCGCCGCGATGGCGCTCGGTGCGTCCGGCGTGTGGATGGGCTCGTACTGGCTGACCACCGCCGAGTACGCGCTGGGCAACTCCAGCACGCAGGAGGCCCTGCTCGCCGCCGGTTCCAGCGACACCGTCCGCACCCGCATCTACACCGGCAAGCCGGCGCGGTTGCTCAAGACCCGGTGGACCGAGGCGTGGACGTCCGCGGAGGCGCCGGAACCGTTGCCGATGCCGTTGCAGAACATCCTGGTCAGCGAGGCGCACCTGCGCATCGCCCGGTCCGACGACCCGTCCGTGGTCTCGATGCCGGTCGGGCAGATCGTCGGGCGGATGAACGAGGTGCGGCCTGTGGCGGACGTCATGGCGGACCTGCTGGCTGAGTTCGCCCAGGCCGTGGAGAGGTTGAACAAGCTCGGCTGACCTCTTGACCTCTTGACCTGGCGACCTGGCGAGTTAGGGTGTGCGTCGGAAACATCTGTTCTGGGGGAATCACATGAAGCGCACCCGCGCGGTTTTGCCATGCCTCGTTGTGCTCGCGACGCTCGTCGCCACGCCTCAGGCCTCGGCCGCCACCTGCACCTACGTCAAGCAGGACCTGCCCGTCCCCGCCGGGGTGAGCAACGTGTACCTGAACGGTGGCAGCTCGAACAACAGCCGGATCGCCGGCCATGTCCAGGACGGTGAGTTCACCCGCGGCGCCTACTGGGTGAACAGCACGTTGCGGCAGCTGCCACAGCCGTCCACGGGCGCGGACAACGTCTTCACGATCGACGTGAACAACTCCAGCGTCGTCGTCGGCTTCGAGCAGGAGCTGGGGAGCCAGCCGTCGACGCTGCGGGCCTTCCGCTTCGAGAACGGCGCGTACGAGTACCTGGAGACCGATCAGGGCAAGAACTCGCTGGCGCAGGCGGTCAACAACGCCGGTGACGTCGCCGGTACCCAGCAGGACGGCGGCGTGTACCTGTGGCCGCGCAACGGTGCCAGGAAGCTGATCGCCGCCGACGGCGGCAGCGTGATCGGCATCACCGACGGTGGGAAGATCGTCGCCCGCGGCTCCTCGGGGGTGCTGGTGCACGACACCAACGGTGGCCCGACGGTGCAGATCCCCGGCGGTGGCGCCGGCACGGCCACCTTCGACAACGACCGCGTGTTCCTCACCGAGCGGTTGGCGTCCGGTGAGCGTGAGATCGCGGAGTACGACCTCAACGGCACGAAGATCGTCTCGCACCCCGGCGCCCAGAGGGCGTTCGGGCGCAACGGCAGCGGCACGCTGTGGGGCACCTACATCACGCCCGGCACCAACACCCAGGTCCACGGCCTGTGGCGCCCGGCCGGCCGGACCGACGTGGTGGCGGACCCGATGCCGTTGATCAGCACTTACTCCGACATCACCGACGCCGCGACGCTCATCGGCACCTACCGGACGACGGGTGACGTCGTGCGGCCGGCGCGGTGGCTCTGGGTCTGCAGCTGATTCACCGGAACACTGGGGAAACGAACCGATGAAGCCGAGAACCACGGCCACTTTGCTGAGCGCTCTGGTGCTCGCGTCGGTGGGTGCCGCGCCGCAGGCCGTCGCCGCCACCTGCCAGTACAACCGCCAGGACCTGCCCGTGCCCGCCGGGTCCGGGCACGTCAGCACCATGGGCGGCAGCACGAACAACAGCCGCATCGCCGGCCTGGTGATGAAGGGCCAGTTCGGCCGGGGCGCCTACTGGGTCAACAGCTCGCTGCGGGAGATGCCGCCGTCGCCCCTGTCGACGTGGTACCACGTGATTCCCACCGGGATCAACAACACCAGCGTCGTGGCGGGGTACGAGCAGCGCGACGGCGAGAGGACGAAGAAGGCGTTCCGCTACGAGAACGGCGCCTACCAGTACCTGGAGACGGATCCGGGTCAGAGTTCGACCGCGTATGCGATCAACGACACCGGTGACGTCATCGGCCTGCAGTTCTCCGGCACCTCGGAGTACTACGGCGACGTGTACCTGTGGCCCCGCAACGGACCTCGCAAGCTGGTCTCCTCCGGCAAGCCCATCGGCATCACCGCCGACCGCAAGGTCGTGGTCCAGCGAGTGGTGACCACGGACGTGATCGACACCAACACCGGCTCGGTGGTGGAGATCCCCGGCCGTCCCTCGTGGGTGGTGCTGGACAACGACCGCGTGCTGATCAGCGAGTACGTCGACCAGGTCGGCTGGGAGATGAGCGAGTACGACCTCGCGGGCACGAAGGTCGCCACCCACCCAGGCGGGGCGAAGCCGTTCGGGCGCAACGGGAGCGGCACGGTGTTCGGTGGACACCCCGGACGTACGGGCGCCAACGTTCCGGCCCTGTGGCGCAAGACCGGCCGGACCGACGTGGTCGCGGACTTCCTGCCCAGTGACTCCAGCTACAGCGACGTCACGGACGCGGCCACGTTGATCGGCACTTACTCCGGTGCGGACTCC
Source organism: Lentzea flaviverrucosa (assembly GCF_003350445.1). Taxonomy (NCBI): domain Bacteria; kingdom Bacillati; phylum Actinomycetota; class Actinomycetes; order Pseudonocardiales; family Pseudonocardiaceae; genus Lentzea; species Lentzea flaviverrucosa. Next base: position 173,820 of record NZ_QQAU01000009.1, on the reverse strand, counting down.
GTCGCACGCCCGGCGCGGTGGCTCTGGATCTGCAGCTGATTTCGTGCTGGGGGAGAACAACATGAGTCGAAGTCTCACCGCCGGTGTGCTCGGCGCGCTGGTCCTCGCGTCCGCGGTCGTCACACCGCAGGCCGTGGCCGCCGCGTGCCAGTACACGCGGCAGGACCTCCCGGTTCCCGCGGGCGGAACCTACCCGCACACCAAGGGGAGCAGCACCAACAACAGCCGCATCGTGGGCGCGTACTGGCAGAACGGCAGTCGCGGCGCGGTGTGGACGAACAGCGCGTTGCGGCTGATGGCGCCACCGGCGTCCATTCAGGACAGCGTGCATCCGAGTGGGGTGAACAACACCGGTGTCGTCACCGGCCACCAGGAGATCTACCGCGGTGGGCCGGACCTGCACCGGGCGTTCCGCTACGAGAACAACGCCTACGAGTTCCTCCCCGCCGAGCCGGGCGAGCACTCCGAGGGTGTCGCGATCAACGACGGCGGTGACGTGCTCGGCCTCGTGTGGCAGGAGGCGACGCCGGCGCAGCGGACCGTGGTGATGTGGCCGCGGACCGGCCCGCGCAAGTCGTTCGGTGCCGGGCAGGCGATCGGCGTCAACGCCCAGCGCAAGATCGTGATGGTCGACCCGCAGGGCCCTGACATGTCGGGGTGGATCATCGACGGCGACACCGGCGCGAAGACGAAGCTGCCCGGTGCGCGCACACCGATGGTGTTCGACAACGACAGGGCGTTGCACTTCGAGTTCACCGCCACCGGCACCCAACTCGTCGAGTGGGACCTCGGCGGCGCGCGCGTCGCGACGTACGAGGGTGGCGTCAACCCCTACGGCCGCAACGGAAGCGGCACGGTCTTCGGCACGTTCGGCACCACCGCGCCGAGTCTGTGGCGCAAGACCGGTCGCACCGGCGTCGTGGCGGACAAGCTGCCCGACCCCGCTTATCACGCCGACGTCACCGACGCGGCCACGTTGATCGGCACCTATCGGGACGCCGACGACAGCTCTCACCCGGCTCGCTGGGTCTGGACCTGCAGTTGATCACTGCAAGCAGAGGAAAGATGAAACAGCGCAAAGTCTTCGCGAGCCTGGTCAGCCTGGTCGCGGTCATGTCGGTCGTCGCATCACCTCAGGCCGCGGCTGCCGCCGAGTGCGTGTACAGCCGGCAGGACCTGCCGCTGCCCGCCGGCGTCACCAGTGCGTGGACGGAAGGCAGCAGCACCAACAACAGCCGGATCGTCGGGTCCTACGACGACGTGAACATGGATCGCGGCGTGCTCTGGGTGAACAGCGCCCTGCGCGTGCTGCCCGGGCCTGTGGAACCGTTCCAGCACGTTTACCCGGAGGCGGTCAACAACACGAGCGTCGTGGTGGGCCGTCAGGAGTGGCGGGCGATGAGCCGGACGGCGGCCCAGGCGTTCCGCTACGAGAACGGTACGTACACCTTCCTGGAGACCGCGGCGGACGAGAACTCCAGGGCGGTGGCCGTGAACGACACGGGTGACGCGCTGGGCGAAGTCTGGAAGCGGGAGAACCCGGCCGAGCGCACGGTCGTGCTGTGGCCGCGCAACGGTGCGCGCAAGTCCTTCGGTCCGGGTTACCCGATCGGCGTCAACGCCCAGCGCGAGATCGTGCTGGCGGTGGAGGGGTGGGGGTGGATCGTCGACGGTGACACCGGTGCCAGGATCGCGCTGCCCGGCGCCCGGTCGCCGATGGTGCTCGACAACGAGCGTGTGCTGGCCTACGACTGGCGCGGCGAGGGCGTGGAAGGTCAGATCGCCGAGTGGGATGTCACCGGTGCCAAGGTGAACGAGCACCGGGGCGGGTACCAGCCGTTCGGCAGGAACAACAGCGGTACCGTGTTCGGCACGCTGCAGCCGAACCTCGGTAGCGGCCCCACCCTGTGGCGCGCCAACAGCCGCAGCCCTGTGGTGGCGGACAAGTTGCCGATGGAGCACTACTACGGCGACGTCACCGACGCGGCCACGTTGATCGGCACCTACCAGGCCGACCAGCAGCTCCGCCCCGCGCGCTGGCTTTGGCAGTGCAGCTGATGCGACGCGGGCGAGTGTTCGCGGGCCTGATGACGGTGCTCGCGGTGGCCTCGGCCACCGTGGCACCGCAGGCCGTGGCGGCGGCGTGCCAGTACACCGTGCAGGACCTGCCGTTGCCGGCCGTCGCGTTCCAGGCGGAGATGACGGGGAGCAGCACCAACAACAGCCGGATCGTCGGCGTGCGCGGTGAAACGGGCTCGAAGTACGGTTTGTTGTGGGTGAACAACGTCCTGCGTGAGATGCCGGGGGTGTCGCAGACCGACGTCATTCCCGCGGCGGTCAACAACGTGAGCGTGGTGGCGGGCCGTCAGGAGCATCGGCCGGCCGGCAGCGATTCCGTGACGTTCAAGGCTTTCCGCTACGAGGCCGGCGTGTACACGATGTTGGAGACCGAGCCCGGCGAGCAGTCGTGGGCGCTCGGCATCAACGACGCGGGTGACGTGGTCGGGCTCGTGGCTCCGCAGTTCACCTACAGCTACGCCACCGTCGTGATGTGGCCGCGCAGCGGGCCGCGCAAGACATTCGGCGTGGGCTACCCGCGTGGTATCGACGCGCAGCGCAGGATCGTGATGCTGGCGGACTCTTCATCGATCTCACGGGAGTCGGGCTGGGTCGTCGACACCGACACCGGTGCCAAGGTCGAGCTGCCCGGCGCGCAGTCCCCGCTGGTGTTCGACAACGGCCGGGTGCTGAACTTCGAACGCCTGAACGATCGCGAGAGCCAGATCACCGAGTGGGATCTGACCGGCACCAAGGTGGCCGCACACGCCGGCGGGGTCCGCCCGTTCGGCCGCAACGGCAGCGGCACGGTGTTCGGCACCGACCGGTCTCTGGCGCCGACCCTGTGGCGCCCGAGCGGCCGGACCGTCGTCCAGGCACCGTTCCTGCCGATGTGGGACCACTACGGCGAGATCACCGATGCCGCGACGTTGATCGGTACCTACACCAACGCCGATCGCCACCTACGTCCCGCGCGGTGGTTGTGGGTCTGCAGTTGATCACAGCACGGCGCTGAGTTTGAGGAGCTGGGCGGTCGCGCCGCCCAGCTCGAACTCGTGGCGCTTGGCCGCGGTGAAGTAGCGGTGCACGTCGTGGCTCATGTCGATGCCGGTGCCGCCGTGGACGTGCACGGCGGTGTGCGCCACGCGGTGCCCGGCGTCGGCGGCCCAGAACTTCGCCGTGGCCACCTCGGCCGCCGCGTCCAGGCCCTCGGACAGTCGCCAGGCGGCCTGCCAGAGCGTCAGACGGATCGCCGCGACGTCGATGTACGCATCAGCCAGACGTTGTGCCACGGCCTGGAAACTGCCGATCGGCCGGTCGAACTGCACGCGGGTCCGCGCGTACTCGGCTGTCAGCTCCAGGGCGCGTTCGGTGACGCCGAGCTGCAGAGCGCACAACCCCAGCGTGTAGCGCGTGACCAGCCGGTCCGGGGAGAGCCCCGGCACCACCTCGCCGCCTGCGTGCACGAACGATCCCGCCTCCGAGCCGTCGACCAGTTCCTGCGCGGTGACCTCTAGTTCGTCGGCACCGACGAGGAACACCTGGTCCTCTTGTGCCACCAGGAAAGCCTCGGCGCTCTGGGCGAACGGCACGGTCGTCATGACGCCGCCGACCTCGGTCAGCGCCACGGACAGCACTGTCCCCGGCTTCAGCCAGCGGTTGCGCTGCTCCAGAGTTCCGAACTCCGCGAGGGCCGACGCCGCGACCGTCGTGGGCAGGTAGGGCACGGGGGAGACCGCGCGGCCCAGTTCGACCAGCACCGAGCACTGTTCCAGCACGCCGAACTCGTCGGGCTGCTCCGGCACGACGCCCGACTTGACCAGGTCGAGCCAGGGCGTGTCGGACGAGTCGAGGATCTTGCGGGTCAGCGCGGCCAGTTCGCGCTGTGCCTCGGTCAGGGTGAAGTCCACGGAGTCTCCTTACCGGGGCACAGCGGGCAACCCGAGGCCCACGCGCGCGATGATGTCCCGCTGGATCTCGTTGGTGCCGCCGCCGAACGTCAGGATCAGCGACGACCGGTGCATGCGTTCCACCCGGCCGTGCAGCAGCGCTCCCGCGGAGCCCGTGCGCACGATCCCGTTGGCGCCCAGCACCTCCATCAGCAGCCGGTAGCCCTCCGTCGCGAACTCGGTGCCGAACACCTTGGTCGCCGAGGCCTCCGCCGGGGAAGGGGCCTCGTCGGAACCGGAGGCGATCCGCCAGTTGATGAGCTTGAGGAACTCGGTCCTGGCGTGCACGCGGGCGAGGTGCAGGCGCACCCATTCCTGTTCCACGGCACCGGTTTCGTCCGCCCATTGACGAACTTCGCGCAGCGCGGTCTGCAGTGGCGCGGCCGAGCAGAGGGCGACGCGCTCGTGGTTGAGCTGGTTGGTGATGAGCTTCCAGCCCTTGTGCTCCTCGCCGATGAGGTTCGCCGCGGGCACCCGCACGTCGTCGTAGAAGGTGGCGCTGGTCGTGGGTCCGGACATGGTCGGCACGGGCGTCCAGGAGAAGCCGGGAGCGGAGGTCGGCACCATGATGATGCTCAAACCCCTGTGCCGCTGCGACTCCTGGTCGGTGCGGCAGGCCAGCCAGACGAAGTCCGCGTACTGGATGAGGCTGGTCCACATCTTCTGGCCGTTGATCACGTACTCGTCGCCGTCGCGGACCGCGCGCGTGCGCAGGCCCGCGAGGTCGGTGCCCGCCTCCGGTTCGGAGTAGCCGATGGCGAAGTGCAGCTCACCGGACGCGATCTTCGGCAGGTAGAGGGCCTTCTGCTCGGGCGTTCCCAGGGACATGATCGTCGGGCCGATGGAGTTCAGCGTCAGGAACGGCACCGGGGCGCCGGCCGCGGACGCCTCGTCCAGGAAGATCAGCTGCTCGATCATCGGGCGGGCGCGGCCGCCGTACTCCTGCGGCCAGCCGATGGTCAGCCAGCCGTCCAGCCCCATCTGGCGAACGGTGTCCTTGTAGACCGCTGCGTCGCCGTAGTCACCGCCACCGGCGAGCCCGGCCCTGCGTTCGGGCGTCATGAGCGCGGCGAAGTACGCCCGCAACTCCTGGCGCAACTGCTCCTGTTCGGGCGTGAAACCGATGCGCATGACCGCTACTCTAGAACAAGTTCTACTTGATGTCAGGAGGCCGCGATGAAGGTCGGCGTCGACCCTTCGGTGTGTGAGGCGCACGGGGCGTGCATGTCAATCCTGCCCGAGGTGTTTGACCTTGACGATGATGAGGTTCTGCAGATCCGGGACGGTGAGCTGGCCCCGTCGGAAGAGGAGTCGGCGGAACGGGCCGTGGCTTCGTGTCCCATGGGCGCGCTGCGTCTCTCACGCTGATGGGCCTTGTCATGAACAAGAACAGATTCTAGTGTGCGACGGGTACGTGGTGCCGCGACCGGCAACCTTCGCCGCGTTTTCCGGCGCTCAGCAGGGCGCCTCGCGGCACCGGCCCCACGCCCACAGCCAACCAGGATGAGGACGTGGAGCCGGTGCCACGATGCACCCGTCTGAACGTCGAAATACGGGGCGAAGGCTGTCGGCCGCGGCACCAGGCCGTGTGAGCTCAGCGAGGAGTGATACCGGTGAAGGCTGCCGTGCTCAACCAGGTAGGCGACGACAAGCTCGAGCTCCGCGACGACGTGACCACAGCCCCGGTGGGGCCGCAGGAGATCCGGATCAGGATCAAGGCCTGCGGGGTGTGCCACAGCGATCTGTCCGCAATGGACGGAACGCTGCCGGCCCTCACACCCGGCGTCGTCGGTCACGAGGGCGCCGGTGAGATCGTCGAGATCGGGAGCGCCGTGACGTCGCTCGCGGTCGGCGACCACGTGGCGATCACGTTCGTGCCGCCGTGCGGCAAGTGCGCCCAGTGCGTGACGGGCCAGTCGCATCTGTGCCTCGTGCACACCATCTCCGCGTTCACGTCACCGAGGTTCGTCGTCGGTGGCAACCCGGCCTTCGGGTACGCGGGGCTCGGCGCGTTCGCCGAGGAGATGGTCGTGCCCGCGGATGCCGCCGTGAAGGTCGACGACGACGTGCCGTGGGAGATCGCGGCGCTGCTCTCGTGCGGCATCCTGACCGGCGTCGGGGCCGTGCTCAACACCGCCAAGGTCGAACCGGGTTCCAGCGTCGCCGTGATCGGCTGCGGTGGTGTCGGTGTCGCGGTGATCCAGGGCGCCCGGCTCGCTGCCGCGGCGCGGATCGTCGCGGTCGACCCGGTGCTCGAGAAGCACGAGGTGGCGCGGAACTTCGGCGCGACGCACGCGACGACGCCCGACGGCGTCGCGGACCTGAACAACCAGCTGAACTCCGGCATGGGCTTCGACTACGTGTTCGACGTGGTCGGCCTGCCCGCGACCATCCGCCAGGCGTGGGACCTGACCCGCCGCGGTGGCCACACGGTCGTCGTCGGCGCCGGCCGGGCGGACGCGATGGTGTCGTTCAGCGCCCAGGAGCTCTTCCTGCACGACAAGACCTTGCACGGCTCGTTCTACGGGACGGCGAACTTCCGCCGCGACATCCCTCGGATGATCGCGCTGTGGCGGCAGGGCCGGCTGGACCTCGAAGGCATGATCAGCAAGCGGATCAGGCTCGAGGACGTGAACGAGGGCCTGCAGGCCCTGCGGGGCGGTGGATCGCTGATCCGCCAGGTGATCCTCTTCGACTGACACGTTCCTCCTGACACGTTCCTCCTGACACGTTCCTCCTGACACATCTCTCCTGACACATCTCTTCTGGGAGTCTCCTGTGGACCTTGCGGGGAAGGTCGCCGTGGTCACCGGCGCCGGTGCCGGACTCGGCCGCGCGGAGGCGCTGGAGCTCGCGAGGGCCGGTGCGTCGATCGTGCTCAACGACCTGCCGGGCTCGGCCGAGGCCGCTGCGGGCGAGATCGAGGAACTGGGCGCGAAGTGCGTCGTGGTCGAGGGGGACGTGGGCGAGCGGAGCACCGCGGACGCCCTCGTCACCGCCGCGATGGAGCAGTTCGGCGGGCTGCACGTCGTCGTGAACAACGCGGGCGTGCTGCGCGACCGGATGCTGTTCAACATGACCGACGAGGAGTGGGACCTGGTCGTGCGGGTGCACCTGCGCGGGCACTTCCTGTTGTCGCGCAACGCCGTCGCGCTGTGGAAGCAGCAGTCGAAGGCGGCCGGTGAACCGGTCTACGCGCGGATCGTGAACACCTCGTCGGAGGCGTTCCTGCTCGGCTCGGAGGGGCAGGCCAACTACGCGGCGGCCAAGGCGGGCATCGCGGCGCTGACCGTGGCGACCGCCCGTGGCACGAGCCGCTACGGCGTGCGTGCCAACGCGATCTGCCCACGTGCCCGAACCCAGATGACCGCGCACGTTTTCGGCGATGCGCCAGAAGGCGACGACTCGCTGGCGCCCGAGCACGTCGCCGAGTTCGTGGCACACCTGGCCGGACCGTCCGGCGACAGGATCAACGGCCAGGTCTTCGTCGTGCACGGCGGCATGGTCGCGCTGATGGCACCACCGACCGTCGAGCAGAAGTTCGGCGCGTTCACCGATCTCGACGGCTACTTCGCCGACCGGGATCCCCAGAGGACTTTCGCCTGCACGGAAACGATGTCGTTCTAGGAGGAGCTGTGACGCTCACCGTCCAACCGCACCGCGATTCGCTGGGCCTCAAGGACGGCCGGCTCCTCATCGGAGGCGAGTTCCGCGAGGCGGACGAGACCTGGACCCACCACCACCCCGCCACCGGTGAGGAGGTCGGCAGCTTCGCCGTCGCCTCGGCGCAGGACGTGGACGCGGCCGTGCGTGCGGCCCGCAAGGCGTTCGACGAGGGCACGTGGCCGCGCAGCCGGGCGGGCGAGCGCATCAAGGTCCTGCGCAGGTACGGAGACCTGCTGCGAGAGCACTCGGACGAGCTGCGCGGACTGCAGGCACTGGACAACGGCGTGCCGCTGTCGTTCGGGCAGATCTACGCCACCTCGGTCGGCATCGCGGCGGACATCTTCGACCACCACGCGGGCTGGATCGACAAGGTCGGCGGCCAGACCCTGCCGCCGTACCAGGGCGGCGACCACCTCGCGATGACGTTCCGCGAACCGGTCGGGGTCGTCGCGGCGATCCTGCCGTGGAACGCGCCGTTCGTGCTGTTCGCCCAGAAACTCGCGCCCGCGCTGGCCGCCGGCTGCACTGTCGTGGTGAAGCCGTCGGAGTACGCGTCGTTCTGCGTGATCCGCATGGTCGAGCTGCTGATCGAGGCCGGACTGCCCGAGGGCGTCGTCAACCTCGTCACCGGCCCCGGCAACCCGACCGGCGAGGCGCTGATCACCCACCCCGGCGTCGACAAGATCAGCTTCACCGGCAGCCGCACGATCGGCCGCCGGATCGTCGAGGCCTCCGCCGGGACGATGAAGCGCGTGTCCCTGGAACTGGGCGGGAAGTCACCGGCGATCGTGTTCGCGGACGCCCCGAACGTCGGCCTCGCCGCGATGACCTGCATGGGCATGGTCACGATGGGCCTGTCGGGCCAGGCGTGCGTGGCGCACACACGGGCGTTGGTGCAGCGGGACGCGCAGGAAGAGTTCCTCTCGATGGCGCAGATGCTCGCGACCGCGGTGACGTTCGGCGACCCGTTCGACCCCGCCGTGCTGGCCAGCCCGCTGATCAACGGCAAACAGCTCGAACGCGTGCTCGGCTACATCGAGCGCGGCCAGGAGGAGGGCGCCCGGCTCGTCACCGGCGGCACCCGGCTCGACGGCGACTACGCGTCCGGGAACTTCGTCGCACCCACGATCTTCGCCGATGCCGACAACGACATGGCCATCGCGCGTGACGAGATCTTCGGCCCGGTGCTGACCGTCGTGCCGTTCGACGACGAGGAAGAGGCCATCCGCATCGCGAACGACACCGAGTACGGCCTGGGCGCCGGCGTCTACACCAACGACGTCCGCCGCGCGTTCCGCGTCTCGAAGGCGTTGCGCGTCGGCATGGTCGGCATCAACGGTTTCCAGCTCGAACCGCACATCCCGTTCGGTGGCTACAAGCAGTCGGGCCTCGGCCGTGAGGGCGGGCAGAGCGCCTACGAGGCCTACACCGAGCTCAAGACCGTGATGATGCCGCTGACCGACGAGATGATGTAGATGCGGCTCGACGGGAAGGTCGCCCTGATCACCGGCGCCGCCCGGGGTCAGGGCGCGGCCGCGGCACGCCGGTTCGTCGCAGAGGGCGCACGGGTGATGATCACCGACGTCCTCGACGACCAGGGCAAGGAGCTCGCGGCCGAACTCGGTGCCGAGTACTGCCACCTGGACGTGTCGTCGGAGGACGAGTGGGCGGACGCCGTCGCGTTCACCGTCGCGACGTTCGGCGACATCACGGTTCTCGTGAACAACGCCGGCATCCTGCACTTCTCCGCACTGGCCGACACCACGCTCGCCGACTACCAGCGGGTGATCAGCATCAACCAGGTCGGGACGTTCCTCGGCATGCGTGCGGTCGTGTCGTCCATGAAGCAGGCCGGCGGCGGGTCGATCGTGAACGTGTCGTCGGTCGAGGGCCTGGGCGGCATGCCGTACCTGGTGGCGTACACGGCGTCGAAGTTCGCGATCCGCGGCATGACCAAGGTCGCCGCGATGGAACTGGGACAGCACGGGATCCGCGTGAACTCCGTGCACCCCGGCGCCATCGACACCCCGATGGTCAGCACGGCCCTGGGCCGTCCGATCGACGTCTCGCCGATAGGCAAGAAGCTGGCGCTGCGCCGGATCGGGCAGCCCGAGGACGTCGCGAACGTCGTGCTGTTCCTGGCCGGTGACGACAGCGCCTACTGCACGGGCGGGGAGTTCGTGGTCGACGGAGGGGCGACGGCGACGCACGCGCTGAACGGTTGACGGTTACCAGTAGGCAACCCAGTTGATCTCGACGGCGTATTCGTGGTCGAGAGGTCGAACCTGGGGAGCTTCATGTGAAATCACTGTTGTTGACGGCCGCGCTGCTCATCGGGCCGGCGCCGGCCGCGGTGGCGACCGAACAGGCGCCGGTCCTGTCCTGGCAGGACTGCCAGGACGGGTTCCAGTGCTCGACGGCCAAGGTGCCACTGGACCACGACCAGCCGTCCGGCGCGAAGATCGATCTCGCGCTGATCAGACTGCCCGCGACCGACCCGGCGAAGCGGATCGGCTCGTTGTTCGTGAACTTCGGCGGGCCCGGAGCGTCCGGTGTGGACAGACTGCGGGCTCGTGGCAAGTGGGAGTGGCTGTTCTCGTCCGAACTGCGGGCGCGGTTCGACGTGGTGTCGTGGGATCCGCGTGGCATCGGCCGTTCGGCGACCGTGCGCTGCTTCGACAGCGTCGAGGAACAGCAGCAGTTCCTCAACTCCATCCCGGTCTACCCGGACACCGCGGCGGAGGAACCCGCGTTCTACGACGGCTACCGCGAGTTCGTCCGGCGGTGCGAGGAGAAGTCCGGCGACCTGCTGGACCACGTCTCGTCCGCCAACACGGCCCGCGACCTCGACCTGCTGCGCAAGGCGGTGGGCGACAAGAAGCTGACGTACCACGGCATCTCGTACGGCACGCACCTCGGCGCGATCTACGCGAACATGTTCCCGGACAAGGTCCGCGCGCTCGCGTTCGACGGCGCGCTCGACTTCATCGGCAACGCCACCGGGCACGGCGACCAGGGCACGACCGTGCCGCTGGACACCCGCCAGGACGTGCCGCGCGGTGTCGCCGAGACGTTCGAGAAGTTCCTGAAGCTGTGTGCGGCACCGGGCGCGAACTGCGCGTTCGCGGGCGGCGACCTCAAGCAGAAGTGGGCGGACCTGGTCGCCCGCGTGACCGCGTCCCCGGTCACCACGCCGGACGGCCGGTTCGACCGCGTCTCGCTGATCAGCCTGGTGTGGGACGCGCTGGCGCAGCCGGACACCTGGCAGGACACGGCCCGGGTGCTGCAGGGCGTCTGGGAGGCGCCGGCCTCGCTGACCGCGTCGGCCGACTACGTCACGAACCGCTTCGAGGGCTTCAACGCCGTGCAGTGCTCGGACAGCAACTTCCCGCGCGACCCGGCGGTGTACTCGAAGTACGGCAGGAGCGAGGACCAGCGCGTGCCCTACTGGGGCCGTGCCGTGGTGTTCGACATGATGGCCTGCGCGTTCTGGCAGGGCCGTGACGACGACCGCTACACCGGACCGTGGAACCGCCGGACGTCGGCGCCGATCCTGTTCATCAACAGCAGGTTCGACCCGTCGACGCCGCTGCACGGTGCCCGTGACGGCGCCGCGGAGATGGCCCGCACGGGGTTCCTGACCGTCGAGGGTTACGGGCACACCTCCATGTACGTGCGCAGCGCGTGCGCGGAGAAGGTGAAGCGCGAGTACCTGTTCACCGGTGTGCTGCCTGCTCAGAAGACGTGCGGCATCGACAAGGCGCCGTTCGCCTGAGTTCGCTTTCAGGAAGGGCCTCGCCTGCGGGGCCCTTCCTGAAACAGATCACCGCACGACGTGACGGCTCATCCCGGGTGACCTACGTTGGGGTTCATGCTGAACCCGCTGACCCAGGTGCCCTTGGAACGGTTGCGGCGGCGCACGAGTGTGAAGTGGCGGCAGTTCCCGGACGACGTGCTGCCGTTGTGGGTGGCCGAGATGGACGTCGACCTGGCCGATCCCGTCAGGAAGGCCGTCGCGGACGCCCTGGAACTCGGCGACACGGGCTACCCGGCCGGCAACGACTACCAGCAGGCGCTCGCGGCGTTCGCGCAACAGCGCTGGGGCTGGCAGCTCCCGGTGGAACGCACGGCGCTCGTGTCCGACGTGATGCTCGGCATCGTCGAGCTGATCAAGCTGGTGTCCGGGCCCGGCGCCCCCGTGATCGTCAGCCCGCCGGTGTACCCGCCTTTCTACCTGTTCGTCAGGAGCATGGGCCGCGCGGTCGTCGAGGCGCCGCTGCGGCTCGGCCGCCTCGACCTGAACGTGCTGGAGTGGACGTTCCAGCACGTCAAGGCCGACCGCCCGGTGTACCTGCTGTGCAACCCGCAGAACCCGACGGGCACCGTCCACACCGCCGAGGAGCTGTCGGCCCTCGCGAGCCTGGCCCAGACGTACGGCGTCCGCGTGATCGCCGACGAGATCCACGCACCGCTGGTCTCCCGGAGCACCCGGTTCGTGCCGTACCTGAGCGTCGACGAGAACGGGATGTCGCTCATGTCCGCGTCGAAGGGCTGGAACCTGGCGGCCATGCGGGCGGCGGTCGCGATCTCCGGCACCGACGACCTCGCGCGGCTGCCCGAGGAGGTCAGCCACGGGCCGAGCCACTTCGGCACCATCGCGCACGCGGCCGCGCTCCGGGAGGGCGGCGAGTGGCTCGACGCCCTGCTGGCCAGCCTCGACGACAACCGGAAGCTGCTGAAGAACCTGCTCACCGAGCACCTGCCCGAGATCGGTTACGACCCCTCCGAGGCGACCTTCCTGGCCTGGCTCGACTGCCGGGCCCTCAGCGACGACCCGGCCGCGTTCTTCGTCGAGCGGGGCAAGGTCGCCCTGATGTCGGGCGCAGGGTTCGGCAGCGGCGGAGCGGGCCACGTGCGGTTCAACATCGGCACCTCGCCCGAGATCATCACCGAGGCCGTGCGCAGGATGGCTGCCAGCCGCTGACAGCGCGCTGTGCGTGGTCTGCCAGCGGTGCGGCGCACAGTTCCCCCTGAACTTGAGGGAGGAACGATGGCACTCGCGATCAGGGCAGAAGGCCTGGTCAAGCACTACGGGGAGACCAAGGCGCTGGACGGCGTGGACCTCGAGGTGCCGGAGGGGAAGGTCGTGGGGGTGCTCGGGCCGAACGGCGCGGGCAAGACCACGGCGGTGCGGGTGCTGGCCACGTTGCTGCGCCCGGACGCGGGGCACGCCACGGTCCACGGCCACGACGTGGTGAAGGACCCGAGGGCGGTCCGGTCGCTGATCGGGCTGACCGGCCAGTACGCGTCGGTGGACGAGGACCTCTCCGGTCGAGAGAACCTCGTGCTGCTGGCCAGGCTGCTGGACTACCCGCGTGCGGGGGCAAAGGCGAAGGCGCGTGAGCTGCTGGAGCAGTTCGAGCTCACCGACGCCGCGGGGCGGGCGGCCAAGACGTACTCGGGAGGGATGCGCCGGCGGCTCGACCTCGCGGCCAGCCTGGTCGGCAACCCGTCCGTGCTGTACCTGGACGAACCGACCACCGGCCTGGACCCGCACGCCCGCAACGAGGTGTGGGCGGTGGTGCGCAAGCTGGTCGCCAACGGCGTGACGGTCCTGCTCACCACGCAGTACCTGGAGGAGGCCGACCAGCTCGCGGACTCGATCACGGTGTTCGACCACGGCCGCGTCGTGGCCGAGGGCAGGCCGGACGAGCTGAAGCGGCGCGTGGGCGGGCAGACGCTGCAGGTGCGGCCGACGTCGTTGCGCGATCTCGACGTGGTGTACCGGATCCTCGGCGACCTGACGGGGGTCCGGCCGACGAGGGACGACGACACGGGACTGCTGACGGCGCCGGTGAACGACCCGGTGCTGCTGTCCACTTTGGTCCGCAAGCTCGACGAAGCCGGCATCACCGCGGACGAACTGGCGCTGCGGCTGCCCTCGCTCGACGAGGTCTTCCTCTCGCTCACCGGAAAGCGGAACGAGGGGAGCCTGGTATGAGCACCATCGCGTTGGACAGGGGAGTGCGCCACGGCTTCGCGCTGGCCTGGCGGGGGATCCTCAAGATCCGCAAGAACCCCGAGCAGCTGGCGGACGTGACGATCGCGCCCATCATCCTGCTGGTGATGTTCACCTACCTCTTCGGTGGTGCGCTCGCCGGGAACACCGACGCCTACCTGCAGATGCTCGTGCCGGGCATCCTGGTGATGAACATCCTGCAGGCCAGCATGACCGCGGGCGTCCAGCTGAACACGGACGTCTCCAAGGGCGTCTTCGACAGGTTCCGCGCGATGCCGATCGCGAGGTCGGCGCCGCTGGTGGGCGCGGTGCTGGCGGACGTCGTGCGGTACGTGGTGTGCGTCGTGGTGCTGATGATCGTCGCCACGGTCATGGGCTACCGGGTGCAGACGGGTCCGGCGGAACTGCTGATCGCGGCGGGGCTCGCGATCGCGTTCGGACTGTGCTTCTGCTGGGCGTCGGTGTTCGTGGGCATGCTGCTCAAGACGCCGCAGGCCGTGCAGGGCATCATGATCGTGCTGATCATGCCGTTGACGTTCGGCAGCAACGTGTTCGTCGGCACCTCGACGATGCCGGGCTGGCTCAAGGCGTGGGCGGACATCAGCCCCGTGAGCCTGCTGTCGGACGCGTTGCGCGGGCTGCTCAACGGCGGCGCGATCGCCGGGCCGCTCACCGGGTCGCTGCTCTGGATGGCCGGCGCGGTCGCGGTGTTCTTCCCGCTGGCGATGTGGGCCTACCGCAAGCGCGTGTGACCGATCGGGAGGCGGGTCTCAGCCGGTGCTGAGGCCCGCTTCTTCGCGCACCCGTCGCAGCGCCTCGGCTTTGGTGAGCGTCAGCGGTGCGGGCTCACCCAGTTCGGTGACGAGGTGCCGCACGTCCGGATCGCCCATGTCGAGCCGACCGCGGATGAGCTGGGCGAGCTCCATCAACCGCCGCGCGGCGTCGTCGCGGCCCTGCAGGTGCCGCACCTGGGCCAGGAGTTCCGCCACTGCCGCGAGATCCGGCATGTCGGCGCGGTCGGACGTCGTCTGGACTGCCACCGCGGCGGACGTCTCGGCGTCGTCGAACCTGCCGTCGGCGATCGCGACGCGCGCGTCGAGCATCGCGATCCACTCCGTGACGAACGTCCCGAGCAGGGACGACGCGATGGCGCGCTGCTTGAACTTGACGCTCAGCGCGCGTGCCTCCTCGGTCCTGCCCGCGCGCAGCGCGACCTCGGCCTTCGCGTAGTCGAGCATCGTGGACAGCTGGTCGTTGCCGACGTCCCTGACGAACTGCTCCGCCGCGACCACCTCGCGCGCGGCCGCGCCGTGATCACCCATGCGCGCGTACTCCACCGCGAGCCGCCACCGCTGCTGCACGGCGTCGTCCTGCGACCGCAGCTCCGTCGCCACCTCCAGCCCGCGCTGGTAGAGGTCTATCGCCCCCTGGTTGTCACCGGTGTGCGAGACGAACGCGGCTTTCATGCCGAGCGTCATCGCCGAGCCCCACCGGTCGCCGATGGCCGTGAACTGGTCGTACGCGCGGTCGCGGGCCCGTTCGGCACCTTCCAGGTCACCGTCGTCGACCAGCATGAAGCTGTACGCCCACTCCGCGCCCGCCCGCGACCACGGGTCCTCGCTCGCCGCCGCCCGCTCCACCTCGCGGCGCGCCAGTTCGGTGTTCTGGCTGAGGAACGCGAGCATGGGCAGCGCGATCGCGAGCGACGGGTACTTCTGGACGGCGCCGGAGTTCACGCAGCTCTCGATGACCGCCGCAGCCTCCTCCGCGTCCGTCACCCCGGGCACGGCGGCCATGATGAGCTGCATGGCCCGGAACGTCGCGAAGCGGTCGGCGGGCAGCAGGTCGCCGAGCGCGAGCACGTCGCGCACCGACATCTCCGCGCGCTCGTTGTCGCCCTTGACGAGCCAGTACCAGAACGTGCCGCCGAGCAGGTCCGCCGCCAGCTCGACCTCGCGGTCGTCGATCGCTCCGCGCAACGCCGCCACGACGTTGTCCTGCTCCGCCTCGTAGACGTCGATCGCCTCCAGTTGCCGCGCGGTGCGGGTGAGCGGCTCCCAGCGCGCGGTCAGTTCGCGGTAGTAGTGCCGGAACCGGCCGACGACCTCCCGCTTCTCGCCGGACGCCTCGAGCTGTTCGTCCGCGTACACCCGGATCGTCTCCAGCATCCGGTACCGCGGCTCGCCCTCGATCTCGATGACGTCCACGATGGACTTCTCGACCAGGGACGTGAGCACGTAGAACGGGTCCGGCAGGCAGACGGCCTCGATCGCGGCGAGGTCGGCGCCGGCGGGGAACACCGCGAACCGCCGGGCCAGCAGCAGCTCCTCCTCGGTCAGCAGGTCCCAGCTCCACTCGACGACCGCGCGCAACGTGCGCTGGCGCGGCAGCGCGGTGCGGCTGCCCGAGGTGAGCAGCCGGAACCGGTCGTCCAGGCGCTGGGTGATCTGCCGGACCGTCATCGACCGCAGCCGTGCCGCCGCCAGTTCCAGCGCGAGCGGCATGCCGTCGAGCCTGCGGCAGATCATCCTCACGTCGTCCACAGTGGACTCGTCGAGCCGGAACCCGGGCTTCACCGCGCTCGCCCTGTCGAGGAACAGCCGCACCGCGCCGAACGCGGACACGTCCGCCTGACCGTTGGGCACGGCGAGCGGGCCGATCGGGCACAGCGACTCGCCGTCGATCGCGAGCGGTTCCCTGCTGGTCGCGAGCACGCGGAGGTTCGGCACCCGGCGCAGCAGCTCGGTGGTGAACTCGGCCGCCGCGCCGATCAGGTGCTCGCAGTTGTCCAGGACCAGCAACGACTCCCCGGCGTCGAGCACCTCGGCGATCCGGGCCATGCCCTCGCCGGCCCGCCGCCGCGGATCCCCGGCGAACGTCACCTCGAACGCGCTGAGCACCACGCCGGCGAGGTCCTCCGCCGCCCGGACGCCGGCCAGCGCGGCGAACCACACGCGGCCCTTGCCGTGCAACGGATGCCGCGCCGCGACCTCGGTGGCGAGCCGCGTCTTGCCCGCGCCGCCGGGCCCGACCAGCGTCACCAGGCGAGCCCCGCCGAGCAGTCCGGCGATCTCCGCGAGCTCGTCGTCGCGCCCGACGAAGCTGGTGAGCCGCACCGGCAAACGGTCGGCCACCTGCCGTGGCCCGAGCTCACCGCGCAACGCCGCGAGGTGGACGTCCTGCAACTCCTGCGAGGGATCGACCCCCAGTTCGTCGGTGAGCCTGCCGCGGACCTCGGTGTAGACGTGCAGCGCGTCGGACTGCCTGCCCTGCGCGCACAACGCCCGCATCAGCAGCCCGGCCAGGCGTTCCCGCAGCGGGTGCTTCTCGTGCAGCGCGGTCAGTGCGGCGACGTCGAGCTCGCCGCGGTCTTCCTGCGCGGACAGGCGTGCTTCCTCGAGCCGCGCGGCCGTCGGCGCGGCGAACGGCGCCTCCCGCACATCGGCCAGCGCGTCACCGCGCCACAGCGCGAGCGCCTCGTCCAGCCGCCCGGCGGCGCGCAGCCGTTCGAACCGGAAGACGTCGACGTCCTCGGTCGTCACGCCCAGCCGGTAGCCGCCCGGCTCCAGCGCGACCGGGCAGACCTTGCGCAGCCTCGACACGAGCGACTGCAGCGCGTTCACGGCGTCGGCCGGCGGCTGCTCGCCCCACAGGTCGTCGATCAGCGTCGTCGCCGGCACCGGTCGGCCGGGGTCGAGCGCGAGGCGTGCGACGAGCATGCGGACGCGGGCACCACCGATGTCGACCGGTGTGCCGTCCTCGGTCTCGACGTTCGTCGGGCCCAGCAATGCCACGCGCACGGTTCCAGCTTCCCAGATCACCTGCCGCGATCAGGCGAGAACGCCCAGTGCGCGCGTCAGTGCGTCCATGATCACGCGCTCCATCTCCTGGTCGGTGCTGCCGCGCGGCACCCGTTCGGTCAGCATGATCGAGTAGAGGTAGGCCTGGTAGGCGGCCAGCCGGACGCGCGCCGAGTCGGTGAACTCGAAGCCGTGGCCCGCGAGCAGGTCCGCGTCGTCCTCGATCGACCCGAACAGCGCGAGCGACACGAAGTCCGCGACCGGATCGCCCCAGAACGCCCGCTCGCCGTCGACCAGCCCGGTGAGTCCGGTGTCGGCGAGGACGTTGCCGTCCCACAGGTCGAAGTGGACCAGCGCCGGTCGTTCCACCTCGTCGAACGCCTTGGCGTGGCGGTGCAGATCGGCCGTCGGGAGCCGCACTCCGTAGCGTTCGGCGTCGGCCTGCACCGCGTCGAACATCCCGAAGAACGCCCCGGTCCACGTGTCGTGCAGGCCGAGCTGCGGATAGCCGAAGCCGGGCCCGGTCACCTCGTGCAACGCCCTCACCGCCTGCCCGAGCTCGCGGCGGAGCCTCGGACGGTCGACATCGGACCGTCCGAAGACGGGCCGGCCCGGCAGGCAGGTCGCCAGGAGCGCGGTGTCGTCCGCGTAGACGACCTCCGGCACCGGCGCGACCGCGGACCCGAGCGCGCAGAACATAGCCTCGGTCCGCATGAGGTGGCGCTCGTAGGTCAGGCCGGGCTGGTCGCCGGGCGACATCTTCAGCACGAACTCGCCCTCGTGCGCGGACACCAGGAACACCGAGTTGTAGGTGCCGCCACCCAGCGGCGTCGTCTTCGCGTCCGTCAGCCCGGCGGCCGCGAGCGTTCGCTGCACAGTCACCTCCGCCAATGTAATGATCGGCGGATGGGGACGTGCCGGGGGACCGCCGAGGATGCTTGGCGATGGGTGCTGGATCAGGTGTGTCACGACGACAGCGGTGTGTGGATCCCGCAGTTCCCAGGTGGTGAGCTGGGAGTCCGGTACCGGGAGGGCATGTACGCGGGCGTCGGCGGGCTGGCGCACGTGCTGGCGGAGATCCGCCTGAGCCGGGAGTGGACGGCGCGCGAGCAGGAGCTGGCGGACGCCGTCGTAGCGCGTGTCCAGGGGAGCATCGGGGTGACGACCGACGCCACGTTCTTCAACGGCCTGGTCAGCGCGATCAGCGTGCTGACGGCCCTGGGCGCTCCCGGAGCCGGGACCGCGGTCACCAGGTTGCTGGAACTGTCCACTCCGGACGGATGGCCGCAGGAGTTCCTGGAGCCGCCGAGGTACCTGCCGGGCGCTCGCGTGCACGACGTGGCCGTGGGCACGGCGGGCGTGCTGCTGGGCGCGGTGTGGGCCCACCGCCACGACGTCGAAGGCGCGGATGAGCTGGCCCGGACGGCCGCCGGGGTGCTGCTGGCCGAACGGGAGCAGGCCGAGTCCGGCGCCAACTGGCGTTGGGTGCCGGAGCGCTTCACGACGAACGACTGGCACAGCCCCAACTTCTCGCACGGTGTCGCAGGCGTTGCCGCCGCGTTCGCCCTGGCCGGTGCCGAGTTCGGGCGACCCGACCTCGTGGAGGCCGCGGCTGAAGGCGCCGAGCACCTCGTGGCGCTGGCGGACACCGGCGACGGAGGGTTCCGGGTGCGGCGCCGCGTGCCTGTCGTGGACCCGGATCCGTTCAGCTACGGCTGGTGCCACGGCCCGACCGGGACCTCGCTGCTGTGGCCGGCTCTGCGGCACGCGGGCATCACCGAGGTGGCGGGCGCGGACGTCGCGGAGTGGCATCGCCGCTGCCTGCACAGCGTCCGCGTCTCCGGCCTGCCCGAACGGAAGTACCCGGGCTTCTGGGACAACGACGGCCGCTGCTGCGGCACGGCCGGTGTCGGCGACGTGCTGCTCGACGCCGGGCAGCACACCGACTTCGCGCTCCACCTGGCCGACGTCGTGGTGGAACGGGCGATCCCGGACGGGTCCGGCGTGTGCTGGCGGTTCATCGAGCACCGCAACGACGACCCGCTGCTGCCGCCCGGCATCGGCTGGATGCAGGGCGCGGCGGGCATCGCGGGGTTCCTGTTCCACGCCGACCGCGTGGAACGGGGTGACCTGAGGTCGGTGCCACGCATGGACACCTGGTGGGCGTAAGTGGCGTCGCAGCACTAAGCGGGTGACCAGCCCAGTTCCGGGCCGAGCTTCGTGGCGATGTCGGTGAGGATCTGCACGTAGTCCTCGTGGGCGAAGCTGAACGGCAGCGCGAAGGCCACCTCGTCGACCTCCTGGAAGGCGAGGTGCGCGTACAGCTGCTCGGCGATCTCGGCGGACGTGCCGATCAGGTCGCGCTCGAACATGTACTTGCGCGGGCCGAACGGCTTGCCGGTCCGCGCGGTGCGTCCCTCGACGTAGGCCTCGTACTTGGCGCGCTGTTCAGGGGTGGCCGAGTCGGTCGGGATCACGACGAGGCCCTGCGAGACGCGGCCGCCGCCGTGCTCGCGGAACGTGCGGATCTGCGAGCGCTGGATCTCGGCGAAGTCCTCGGACTCCTCGGCCTGGACGACGTTGCTGGCCAGCAGGTTCAGGCCGTGCTCGCCCGCCCACCTCGCCGACCGCAGGCTGCCGCCGCCGTACCAGATCCGGTCGCGCAGCCCTGCCGAGTGCGGCTGCACGCGGTCCGACCAGACCTCGATGCCCTCGACGCCGCTGAACGACGCGACCTTCTCGCCGCCCACGAAGTCGAGCAGCCGCTGCACGCGGTCGTAGCTGAAGTTCTCGACGTCCGCCGTCTCCGGGTAGAGCACGTGCTTCACGTCGTCCCAGTGCATTGGAGGCCCGACGCTGATGCCGGGGTTGAGCCTGCCGCCGGACAGCACGTCGACCGTCGCCAGGTCCTCGGCGAGCCGCAGCGGGTTCTCCCAGCCCAGCGGGATGACCGCGGTGCCGAGCTGGATCCGGCTGGTCCGCTGGGTCGCGGCGGCGAGGACCGCGACCGGCGACGAGATGCCGAACTGCAGGTGCCGGTGCCGCACCCACGCGCTGTCGAAGCCGAGTTCCTCGCCCAGCACGATCACGTCCAGCGTGGAGCGGTGGCCCGCACCGGGATCGTGCTCGTCGAACAGCCCGATGGTGAGAAAACCCAGCTTTCGCAACGGCTCTGACTTCCGCGGCACCGTTCCTCCTCGATCGGGTCTCCCTCCGAGTTTAGGTGACGTCTCAACTACGTCCAGATGCTGGAACCCCGGCGACCGTGTGCAGGGCGTCGAGCACCACGGTGATCGCGGCGCGCGAGTCACGGCGCACGGCCGCGGTGATCCTCCGCGTCACCGGCAGCTCCCTCGTGACCACGTCGAACCGGCGGTCCACGGCCAGCGCGGGCAGCACCGCGACCGCCAGGCCGGCCTCGACGTGCTCGAGCGTGAGCATGTAGTTGCTGAACCGGCCCACCACGCGCGGCTCGAACCCCGACTGCCGGCACAGGCGCGTCGCGAGCTTCGCCATGTACGAGCCGGGGATGTCGAACGCCCAGGGCTCGTCCTTGCACGCGGCGACGTCGGCCGCGGGGTGGTTCGGCGGCGTGACCAGCACGATCGGGTCCTGGCCGAGCGGCACCACGTCGATGTCGCCCGGCACCGGCAGTTCGACGAAGTCGGTGGTCGTGATGATCACGTCGACCTCGGCGGCGAGCAGCGCGGGCATGCTGGCGTGCGGTTCCATCTCCACGATCTCGACGTCGAGGTGCGGGTACCGGAGGGCCTGGATCGCGGGCACGGCGAGCGTGTGGATCGAGCTCTGGAACGCGCCGAGCCGGATGAGGCCCGACGGTTCGTCGTTCAGGCCTCTGAGCTCGGCCTCGACGGCGTCCATGTGGTCGAGGATCGACCGCGCCCTCCTCGCCAGGATGAGCCCGGCCGACGTGAGCCGGACGCGCCGCCCGGTCCGTTCGATCAGCTGCGTGCGCGTCTCGGTCTCGAGCACCGCGAGCTGCTGGGACACGCTCGAGGCACTCAGGTTCGCGGCCTGCGCCACGGCTCGCACGGTCCCCAGCGCGTCGAGCTGGCTGAGCAGGCGCAGGCGCCACGGGTTGAGCGTCATGCTGTGCAGTATTTCCGAACAGCGAGCGTGGAATCGTGAGATGGACCTGATGCTCACCCGCTCGTAGCTTTCTCCCATGGACACCTTCTGGGACGACGTCGACCGCCACCTCGTCCGCTACGGCGGCACGTTCACGCGCGAGATCATCGACAGCGCGTCGGGGAGTTTCCTGTTCACCGAGGACGGCCGCCGGGTCCTGGACTTCACGTCCGGGCAGATGAGCGCGATCCTCGGCCATTCCCACCCGCGCATCGTCGAGACGGTGCAGCGCCAGATCGCGAACCTCGACCACCTGTTCAGCGGCATGCTCAGCCGCCCGGTCGTGGACCTGGCCCGCAGGCTCTCGGGCACGCTGCCCGAGTCGCTGTCGAAGGTGCAGCTGCTCACCACCGGAGCGGAGTCGAATGAGGCCGCGCTGCGCATGGCCAAGCTCGTGACCGGCAAGTACGAGGTGGTGGCGTTCGCCCGCTCGTGGCACGGCATGACCGCCGCCGCGGCCGCCGCGACCTACAGCGCGGGCCGCAAGGGCTACGGGCCCGCGACCCCCGGCAACTTCGCCATCCCGGCGCCGTCCGGTGACTGGCAGACGCAGCTCGACCTGGCGTTCGACCTGATCGACGCGCAGTCGGTCGGCTCGCTGGCGGCCTGCATCGTCGAGCCGATCCTCTCGTCGGCCGGCATTCTGGAACCGCCCCTCGGCTACTTCGCCGCGTTGTCCGCGAAGTGCCGCGAGCGCGGGATGCTGCTGATCATGGACGAGGCGCAGACCGGGCTGTGCCGCACGGGCAACTGGTACGCGTTCGAACGCGACGGCGTCGTGCCGGACATCCTGACGCTGTCCAAGACCCTCGGTGCGGGACTGCCGCTGGCCGCCGTGATCACGTCCGCGGAGATCGAGGCCGAGGCGCACGCCCGCGGCTACCTGTTCTTCACCACGCACGTGTCGGACCCGCTGGTCGCCGCGGTCGGCAACACCGTGCTCGACGTGCTGGCCGAGGAACGGCTGGACGAGCGTGCGGCGAAGCTCGGGGCGTTGCTGCGCAACGGGCTGGAGGACATCGCCGCGAAGCACGACCTGGTGACGGACGTCCGCGGGCGTGGGCTGCTGGTGGGGCTGGAGATCGCGGACGAGTCGCTGTCCGCGCCGATCACCCAGAAGTGCCTGGACCTCGGGCTGCACATGAACATCGTGCAGATCCCGGGGATGGGCGGGGTGTTCCGGATCGCGCCGCCGCTGACGGCGACGGAGGAGGAGCTGGCGTTGGGGATCGGCATTCTCGACGAGGCGATCGGCGCCGCCTGACCACTTGGCCACCCGTCTCGGCTGGACGGTCGAGGCGGGCGGCCACCGGCCCTGCCTACCATCGCCCGCATGCGGGTACACCATCGGCCGTTCGTCGCCACCGTGATCGTCTGCGCGGCCGTGTTCGTCATCACCGGTCTCAGCAACGGGTTCAGCCGGGCGTTGTTCCAGGACGCTCCCGGGGTCGGCAACCACGTGTGGAGAACCCCTCCGGTGGCGACCGTGCAGGCGGTCCTCGTGCTGGGAGTCGCCTTCTGGCTCGCCTGGAAGGCGTCGTCGTGGCCGGCGGTGGCGGCGCTCGTGGCGCTGGAGCTGGTGTCCATGCACGCCACCTGGGTCAGCTTCCGCTCCACCTACCTCCCGCTGGTGCTGGTGCTCGGCGTGGCCGCCGTGGCCGCCGGGCTGTACGTGCGCCTGTGGGAGCGGTCGCGGGCGGAGAGGGCGGCTGCGGCGGAGGAACGGGTGCGGCGGGACGAACGCCTCGACATGGCCCGTGAGCTGCACGACGTGGTCGCGCACCACGTCACGGGCATGCTGGTGCAGGCGCAGGCCGCCCGCGTGGTGGCGGAGCAGGACAAGGACAGGGCCTGCGCGATGCTGGACGGCGTCGTCGACGGCGGCACCGACGCGCTGGGCGCGATGCGCCTGATGGTCAGGACGTTGCGGGACAACGGTGCCGCGGCCGCGACCGGCGACCT
Source organism: Lentzea flaviverrucosa (assembly GCF_003350445.1). Classification (NCBI taxonomy): domain Bacteria; kingdom Bacillati; phylum Actinomycetota; class Actinomycetes; order Pseudonocardiales; family Pseudonocardiaceae; genus Lentzea; species Lentzea flaviverrucosa. Next base: position 150,217 of record NZ_QQAU01000009.1, on the reverse strand, counting down.
CTCCGCCGATCTGCTCCAGCTCGTGGAGAAGTCCGGGCTGCAGGTGCGCGCGAACGTCGAGCTCGCCTCGGACGTGCCGCCGGAGCTGGGGAGGTCGGTGCTCCGGCTGGTGCAGGAGGCGCTGACCAACGTCCGCAAGCACGCCGTCGACGCGACGGACGTGGAGGTGGACGTGCGGCTGGGTGCCGGTGCGGTGATGCTGTCCGTTGTGGACAACGGAACGGCACGTCCGGCGCATTCCGGTGGGTTCGGTCTGGTGGGCATGCGGGAACGGGTGCAGGAGCTGGGCGGGCGGTTCTTCGCGGGAGCCACCGGTGACGGCTGGATCGTCACCGCCGAACTGCCGCTGCAGGTGCGCGCGTGATCTCCGTGCTCATCGCCGAGGACCAGGACATGGTGCGCGCCGGTTTCCGGCTGATCCTCGAGTCCCAGCCCGACATCAGCGTGGTGGCCGACGTCGCGGACGGGGTCAGCGCGGTCCAGCAGGCTCGTGCGCTGGAACCGCAGGTGTGCCTGGTGGACGTGCGGATGCCGGGCCTCGACGGTCTGGAGGTCACCCGGCAGCTCGCCCCGCACACCCGTGTCGTGGTCGTGACGACGTTCGACAGCGACGAGGTGCTCAACAAGGCACTGGACCTCGGCGCGTGCGGGTTCCTCACGAAGGACGCCAGCCCGGGGTTGCTCGCCGAGGCGGTCAGGTCGGCGGCGCGCGGTGACGTCCTCGTGTCGCCGCAGGTGGTGCTGCGGGTGCTGCGCCGGTCGACGTCCCCGGTCGCGTCCACCGACGCCGAGGTGCTGAGCGAACGTGAGCTGGACGTCGTGCGGCACGTCGCGAAAGGACTGAGCAACAACGAGATCGCGGCCTCGCTCAAGGTCTCGGTGTCGTCGGTGAAGGCCTACCTGGCGTCGGTGCAGACGAAGGTGGGGGCGCGCAACCGCGTCGAGATCGTCGCGTGGGCGTTCCGCGCGCACGTGGTGGCCGGCTGACCGTTGGCCAGGTGGCCAGTTCCGGCTCTCGATGTCGTCCCCACGGCCATGATCTTCCCGCTCTCCGGCCGATCCGGCGCGACCCCGTCGCACAGCAGTGTTCTGTCCTGTGAGAAACCTCTGGGGCGCAACGGTTGCCGGTCTGCTCGTCTGGGTCTTGGTGCGGAGCTTCGGCATCGGCGTGCTGGACCTGCGCGTGTACCTCGCCGGCGGCGAGGCGTGGCTCGCCGGCACCGACCTCTACACCGCGGACTTCCACGGCCCCAGAGGACTGCCGTTCACCTACCCGCCCTTCGCGGCGATGGTGTTCGGCGTGCTGGCGCCACTTCCCCTGGCTCTCACCGCGGTCCTGTTCACGGCAGTGGGCATCGGTCTCTTCACGGCGGCGGTCCGCAGGTGGGCGGGTTTCGGCCTGGTCGCGCTGTGCCTGCTGCTCGAACCGCTGCGGATCACCCTCGACATGGGACAGGTCAACCTGGTCCTGTTCGGCCTGGTCGCCGCCGACTGCCTGCTGCCGCGGCCCCCCTGGCCACGCGGCCTGCTGGTCGGGCTGGCCGCCGCGATCAAGCTGACCCCGGCGATCTTCGTGCTGTTCTTCCTGTGCCGCGGGCGGTGGCGGCCCGCGCTGACCGCCGTGGCGACGTTCACGGCGTGCGGTCTGGCCGGCTGGGTGCTGGCACCGGGCCAGTCGAAGCAGTTCTGGTTCCACGCGATGCTCGACCCGGAACGCGTCGGCGGCCTGGCCTACAGCGCGAACCAGTCGTTGCGCGGCCTGCTGTTCCGGCTCGGCGCCCCGGAGTTCGTGTGGTTCGCCGGCGCGATCGCCTTGCTCGCGTTGACGGTCGTGCTGTTGCCCCGGTTGCGCGACGACCTCACCGCTCTCGTCGCGGTCGCGGCAGCGGGTCTGCTGATCTCGCCGGTGTCCTGGTCGCACCACTGGGTGTGGATCGCGCCGGCGTTGCTGCTGCTGAAGGGCCGCGTGCGGATCGCGGTGATGGCGGTGTTCGCGGTCGGCCCGCACTGGCTGCTGCCCACGGCGGGCGACCGAGAGCTGGCGTGGACGTGGTGGCAGCACGTCGTCGGCAACACCTACGTCTGGCTGGGCCTGGGGTTCCTCGTCTGGTGCGCGTGGCGAAGCGTCGTGCGGGACAAGGCTGAACGGGGCTCTCACCCGGAACCCCGTTCAGCTGTCGGTTTCTAGCGGGCGAACTGGAACCAGTTCACGTTCGCCAGGTCACCGCCCGTGCCGCCGGTCGCCACCAGGTAGAGCCGGTGGACGCCCGTGGCGCCGGACGCGGCGGAGGTGCGGCTGGCCCACGTCTGCCACCCGCCCGTGCTCGCCGCCGAGACGGTCGCGACCAGCGGGCCGGTCGGGCTGTCGAGGCGGAACTGCAGGGTGCCGTTCGCCGTGGAGCCGGACGCGATCCGCGTGGTCACGGAGGTCGGTGGCGTGGCGCCGAAGTCGACGTCCGCGTAGGCCACGTGGTCGCCCGGCGTCAGGTAGCCGACGTTCTGCCCGCAGCCCGAGTCGGTGCACCGCTCGACCTGCGTGCCGCGCTGCTCGTCGTAGTAGGACGCACCGATGATCCCGTAGGCGTTCTGCGTGGCGGGGAACTGCGAGCCGAAGCCGTACGGGAACAGGGCGGCCTTGCCGTCACCGGCGTTGATCGGCTGCTGCGAGGCGCTCTGCATCCACGTGAACGGCAGCGTGCCGGTCGGCTTGTGGTCGCCGAACAGGACGTCCGCGACGCCGTTGCCCTCGGTGCCGGGCAGCCAGGCCGCGACCAGGGCGTGCCACTGCGGCAGCTGCGCCGCGACGTCCAGCGGGCGGCCGGACACGAGCACCACGACGACCGGGACACCGGTGGCGCGCAGGGTGTTCAGGGTCGCGATGTCCTCGGCGTCGAGCCCCAGGCCGCCGGGCCGGTCGCCCGCGCCCTCGGTGTACGGGGTTTCGCCGACGACGGCGATGGCCGCCTGGTACGTGCCGTCGATGCCGGTGCCGTTGCGGTTGTACGTGACGGTGGTGGACGTGGACACGGCCGAGCGGATGCCTTGCAGCACAGTGGTTCCCGGTGTCACCGGACCGCTGCCGCCCTGCCAGGAGATCGTCCAGCCGCCGCTCTGGTGGCCGATGTCGTCCGCGCTCTTGCCCGCGACGAAGATCTTCGACGAGGTCTTGGACAGCGGCAGCACGCCGTTCTGGTTCTTCAGCAGCACCTGCGACTTGCGCGCGGCCTCGCGGGCCAGCGCGCGGTGCGCGGCGTTGCCGACGGTTGGCGTGTACGTGCGGTCGGTCAGCGGCTTCTCGAAGAGGCCGAGCTCGAACTTCTTCGTGAGGATGCGGCGGTTGGCGTCGTCGATGCGCGACATCGGCACGCGTCCCGCCTGCACCTCGTGCTTGAGGTACGTGATGAACTGGCGCCACGCGGTCGGCACCATGATCATGTCGAGGCCGGCGTTGATCGAGTCGCGCACCTCGGCGGCGGTGAAGCCGGCCTGGCCGTCGATCTGGTCGATGGCGTTCCAGTCCGACACGACGAGGCCGCTGAAGCCGAGCTCGTTCTTCAGCACGTCGGTGATCAGGTACCTGTGCCCGTGCAGCTTCGTGCCGTTCCAGCTGCTGTAGGTGATCATCACCGAGCCGACGCCCTTGGCGATGGCGTCGCGGAACGGCGGCAGGTGCGTCGCCCGCAGTTCGGCCTCGCTGACCTGGGTGTTGCCCTGGTCGGTGCCGTTGGTCGTGCCGCCGTCGCCGATGTAGTGCTTGGCCGTGGCGAGCACCGAGCCGGAGTCCGACAGCTTCGAGCCCTGCAGGCCCGTGATCATCGTCGTCATCGACGTGGCGTCCTGGGGCGTCTCGCCGAACGACTCGTAGGTGCGGCCCCAGCGGTCGTTGCGCGCGACGCACAGGCACGGCGCGAAGTCCCAGTCGATGCCGGTGCCCGACACCTCCTCGGCCGTGGCGCGGCCGATCCGCTGCACCAGTGCGGGGTCACGCGTCGCGCCCAGGCCGATGTTGTGCGGGAAGATCGTGGCTCCGACGACGTTGTTGTGGCCGTGCACGGCGTCCACGCCGTAGATCATGGGAATGCCCAGCGGCGTGGCGATCGCCGCGCGCTGGAAGTCGTCGTACATGTTCGCCCACGACGTGGCGTTGTTCGGCGAGGGCGCGGAACCGCCGCCGGACAGCAGCGAGCCGATCCGGAAGTTCGCCAGGTCGGCGTTGCTGACCGAGTTGCGCTCGGCCTGCGTCATCTGCCCGACCTTCTCGTCGAGCGACATGCGGCCCAGCAGGTCGGCGACACGAGCCGGGATCGGCTGGGCGGGGTCCTTGTAGATCGGATCGGCCGCGGCGGCCGTTCCGGTGGGGATGACGGCGGCACCGAGCAGAAGTGCGGCCGCGAGGAACTTTCTCACAGGGCAGACCTCCGGGGGACGAGGTCCTGTTTACCTTGCGGCACAACAGGGTTCACCGAGCGTAGCTCGCGTCCGCAAAGTGGTGTAGACCATCGGGGAGCCGGTACTCGTTCCGGTTCCCCTCACGGGTCTAGCGGCACCAGGACTGGACCTTCTCGGCGAAGTCGGGGAACTCCGCCCGTGCGGCCGCCAGCACCTCGGCCGGCGTGCGCGGTCCGACCCCGGAGTACTTCTCCGCGACAGCCCGCAGTTCCTCGTTCGGGACACCGCTGTCCGAGCCGAACTCGACGGCCTCCTGCGGCCCCACCCCGCCCGCGAGCAACCAGAGGAACTCGCCCAGGCTCGTCGCGACGGGCCCGACCTCACCCTCCGACCCGAAGAACACGACGGGCTGCGCGGTCAGCGGCCCCTCCCGCACCAGCCACAGCACGGCGAGCCCGCCGGTGCCGTCCTGCCCGAACGGCCGGAACGCGTCGCCGTCCAGTTCCTCGTTGCCCGTCCACGACCTGATCCAGCCGGTCGTCTCCTCGGCGGAGTCGAACTCCTGGTACGGCTCGTAGTCGATGTTGCCCGGCGAGGGCTCGTCGGCCTTCTCATCGTACTCCCACGGGAAGTCGATGGCGCTGAGCGCGGCCAGCGCGGCGGGGAAGACGCGGTCGTCAGTGATCTCCACGCGCGCACGCTACTTCAACTGTTCGACACATCCTGCCGATTCCTCATTTGCGGTGGCGGATCCCGGCGTAGACGAACGTGCCTCCGGCGAAGGCGAGCGCGAGGCCCGCCCACCCGCGCTGGTTCTCGGCCATTGTGAGGGTGGTGGTGTCAGTGAGCAGCGGGAACGCGAAGAGGAAGGCCCCGCCGAAGAACGCGATCACCGCGACCACGACCGACCACGCCGGCAGCGTCGGCTTCTCGAAGTTGTACCCGCCTCTGGCCAACACCACCGTCGACGACATGAGGGCCAAGGAGATCACCGTCAGCACGACGTTCGCCGACCGCGGCAGCAACGCACTGCCGGTCACGAACCCGGACACGATGACGACGGCGTCGAGGAAGATCACCACGAGCGAGGCCCACTGCAACGGCACCAGTCTCATGCTTCGACACAGTAGGGCCGCCAGGCCGATCACCGGGCGAGAATCGCGAACCGCGACAAGAAGATCCGCGAACGTCAGCAGGCCCTGACGACGACCGAGTGCGCCTTGCCGCCGAGGTCGAGGATCGTCACGGTCTTGTTGCCCGCGGGAACGCGGACCTGGTACTTGCCGGGGTTGACCGGGTAGCCGAAGTAGCTGCCGGCCGGGGCGGCCGCGGTGCCCGCGATGTTCCTGCCGTCGGTGGTGTGGATCGTGGTGGAGACCGCTTTGCCGCAGTTGTTGGAGATGTAGATCTTGCCCTTGGTCGCGGCGGAGGCGGATCCGGCGCCGAGGGCGGAGATGACCAGACCTGCGGCGGCCAGACCGGTGAGAACGCGCCGGGTGGTCGTCATGGTGCTCCTCCGGAGGGTGCTTGCGGACATCGGTCGCAAGATATCCGCCGGTGCGTCCGAGCACAGTCGGTCGAACGACCGACACCGCGTTACGGCCGGGCTGCGGTGTACAACTGTTGCAGCACAACGTCAACGTGCCGGCGAGTGGGAGAGCGGTGCACGAGGTGTGGGATCACCGCGGCGCCACGGCGCAGGACGAGGCCCGGCACTGGGCTGCCGCGGACGGGACGGTCATCGTGGAGACGCGTCCTCCGGGCTCGTTCGCGGAGGCGGTCACGACGCTGACCGCGCTGGACGTCGCCACCGGTGCCGTGCTGTGGCGACGGACCTGTCCTCCGCTCGGCCCGAACCAGGCCATCGTCGTCGACGGCGACCTCCTCGCGGTCCTGCACGTCGGGCAACGGCTCCAGGCCTGCGGGTACGACGCCGCCACTGGTGCCGAGCTCTGGACCCATCCGCTGACCGGGGAGCCGCGGGGCGTCGCGGTGCTCGGGCAGGAGATCGTGGTCGTCTCCGGATCGTCGATCCGGAGACTGGGCCGGGACGGTCGCCTGCTCGGCAGGACGGACCTGGCCGGCTCGGCACTGACGACCCTCGCCGTCACGGACGACGGTGACATCATCACGGCCAACGGCCGGGGCAGGCAGAACATCCTCCGGTTCTCCCGTGACACCTTGGACGTGCTCTGGGCCACAAGGGTTCCCGGTGAGCAGTGGACGTACCGGCACACCCCGCTGGTCACCTGCGATTCGGTCTACTTCCACTCGTACTCGCTGTGGGCGATGGCGGTGGACGTCGTGACCGGTGAGGTCCGCTGGCGCAAGAAGAAGGCGGCGGGGCGTGGTGGCGTCGTGCTCCCAGGTCCTGACGAGACCGTCCTTTGGGGAACCGATGGCTTGGCCCGGGTCCGCTCACAGGACGGGAAAGCGCTGTGGCAGAAGCGAAGAGTGGTCGCGGTTACAGGTACCGGTGACCCGGACCGCGTCGTGATCGCGCGACGCGCCGACGTGCCCTACGCGTTCGCTCCGGAGGAACGCATCGATGTGCGAGTTGAACTGCTGGACGCGAGGATGGGTGACACGGTCAGCGGAGTCGACCTGGTCGGCGTGCGGAGGCACTGGGTGGACGGCGACATGTCCGGCCGTCTGTTCGCCGTGATCGGCGGCGTGCTCGTCTCCGGTCTCGAAACCGGGCGGGTGCGGGCATTCACGGTCGCGACCGCCACTGCGGACAGCTGAGAAGACGAGAGAGAACCGAATGATCAAGGACAACGATCCCGAGATGATCGCCGAGCTGGACCGCCTCGACGCGGCGGTCAAAGCAGCGCCCCCGGGAGACACGTCGGCGCAGATCGCGCTGTGGCGGCAGGCGACCGCGCTGGAGCACTGGTTCTTCGTCGCGCGGGGGCCGGCCGACCGGCCCCGTCCCTACGCCGTGGCGGCCGAGCAGGGGTCGATGATCTGCCTCTACAGCAGCGCCGCACGGGCGAGCGAAGCCGCCCGGGCCCTCGGGCCGGGCGACCCGGAGAGCGGCGCGGCACCGTTGTTCGGCGTGCCGATGCCGGCGGCGATCGACTACGTCGCCTCGTTCGGCAGGGCCGGTGTCTTCGGTGTGACGCTGGACCACCCGCGGATCGGCCACTACATCCCGCTGGTGAACCTGGGGCTGCTCAAGAGCTGGATCGAGGGGTCCGGCCAGTGACCGGCGATTCGGGTGACGACTTCGTCGAGGTGATCGCGCGCGAGGTGGAGGCCGATCCCGGCAACCTGGCGTTGCGCGAGGACTTCATCACCCTGCTGCTGGAGCACGATCCCAACCGCGCCGCCACCGAACTGAAGGCGTTCGAAGCCACCGGCGGTGATCCGGCACGAGCCCGCGTGCTGCGCGCCCGGCTGATGGCGGCACGGATGCGCGCCTCGAACCCGCCGCCGCCCGCCGAGACCGCACCGGTCCCGGCCCCTGCCGACCACGACCGCCAGGACGGCAGCGCCGCCGCCTCGGAGAAGCTGTGGGACGCCGAACGCCCGGCGGTGACGCTCGCCGACGTCGCGGGCCTCGCCGAGGTGAAGCGGCACCTGGACACCACGTTCCTGGCCCCGCTGCGCAACCCCGAGCTGGCGGCGGCGTTCGGGCAGAAGCCGGGCGGGTCACTGCTGATGTACGGCCCGCCCGGTTGCGGCAAGACGTTCATCGCAAGGGCGATCGCGGGCGACCTCGGAGCGTCCTTCATCCACGTGACCCTCGCGGACCTGCTCAGCAAGTACGTCGGGGAGAGCGAGAAGGCGATCCAGAGCGTCTTCCGCAACGCACGCGCGGCCAAGCCGTGCGTGATCTTCTTCGACGAGTTCGACGCGCTCGGCGGACGGCGCACCTCCGGCGGCGGCGGGTCGCAGACGATGCGGATGCTCGTCACCCAGCTGCTGGAAGAGCTCGACGGCGTGGCCGGCGCGAACGAAGGCGTCTACTTCCTGGCCGCCACGAACCGGCCGTGGGACATCGACCCCGCGCTGCGCAGGCCGGGCCGGATCGACAAGACCGTGCTCGTACTGCCACCGGACGCGGCCGCCAGGGAGGCGATCGTGCAGGGCGCGCTGGAGGGCAAGCCGGCCGACGACGTCGACTTCGCCGCCGTCGCGGCGGCGACCGAGGGGTTCTCCGGCGCCGACCTCAGCCACCTGACGACCACCGTCCTGCAGCAGGCGATGGTCGAGTCGATGAGCAGGGGTGAGCTGGTGCCGGTTTCCACCGGCGCGGTGCTGGCCGCGGTCAGCGGTGTCATCCCGTCCACGACGTCCTGGTTCGACCAGGTGGCGCCGGTGCTCGAGTTCGGCGTCGACGACGGGACCTTCGATCAACTCCGGGCGTACCGGGTCAGGCGAGGCATGCGATGAGTGACTTCGGCCGTGTGGCCGCCGACGACAACGACGCCGTGGAGCGGAGTCTGGACCTGGCCTGGGAGCTCTTCGCGGCGCAGCCGGCGCATCCCAGGGTCGCCGAGCTGGCGTTGCGGGTGCTCGCGGTCCAGCCCGGGCGGAGCAGCGTGTCGCTGTTGCTCGCCAACCACCGCGAGGCTTGTGGCGAGGTCGCCGAGGCCCGCCGCCTCTACCTCGAGGTCGCCGGCCGCCGCGACGGCCAGTTCGTCAACGCGGCTCGTGCTCTGCGGCACCTGGCGCTGGCCCAGCACGAGCACGCGGAGGCGCTGCGGTGGGCACGCACGGTGCTGGCCGAGGACCACGAGGAGTGGGGCGACTGGATGGAGCTGGGCTTCGCCCAGGCGCTGTGCGGGGAGCACGACGAAGGGTGGCACCAGCTCGACGAGGCGGTGGCACTGTGCGCCCGGACGGCGCCGGACGGACTGCCCGGCGCGCTCGGGAAGCGCGCGGCGTACCTGCTGGGGAGCTTCGCACCTCCCGGCCGGTTCGTCCCCGCGGCCGAGGAGGCCGTCCGGGCCGATGCCGCGAACTCCTGGGTCGCCCTGATGCTCGGCTGGTCCTACCTGGTGCAGTACCGGTTCGTCGACGCCGAGCAGCTCGGCCTGCGACTGCTGCGCGAGAACCCGACCGAGGACCTGCTGCAGAACCTGGTGGGGACGGCTCGGACGATGCTGCGGATCGTCGAGAACGCCCACGCCCAGGCCATCACGCTGGAGGACATCCGCCGCACCGGGGTGATCGAGATGGGCTGGCGGCAGCTCCGCGACCAGCTCCTCGGCACCGACCTGGCGTCCGCGCTGGCGGCGTTGGACGAGGTGATGCCCGGCGGACTGCGCACGACCCTGCGACCGGGGACCTCGATCGCCGACGAGCCCGAGAGCGACAAGATCGGTTCCATGGCCGCGGAGGACCTGCTGGCGTGGCACGACGGCCAGCAGCCCGGCTCCGGTGCCGCCTGGGGGCTGGCCGAGCCGTTCCGCCTGATGTCGGCGGCCGAGATCATCGCCATGAGCACCGAGATCGAGGCCGACCAGGCAGCGCACCCGGACTGGCCCGAGAACGAGGTCTGGGAACAGGTGATGACCGACGACGCCGGGGCGTACCTGGTCGTCGTCGCGTTCGGGGCGCTGGTCAAGCGCCGGCCTGGGCGTCCGGACGAACCCGTCGCCGCGTCGATGGCCGACTGGATCTGGGACCGGGTGGCCGGCTTCGGCGGCCTGGACCCGCGACCGGCACCCCGCAAGGCCGAGGCTCTCCCGGACGACCTGCCCGCTGTCCCCGGGACGACGCTGACCGGTGTTATCTCGACGATGTACGCCGCGCTGGGCACGTCCGAGGACTCCGCGCCGTACGCCGAACTGCGCGGGCTCTTCCCCGACTCGACGGTCCGGCAGAGCGCGCTGGACCCCGTGGTGCCGAGTACTGACGGCGTCGACATCGCGTTGCTCGACGGGATGGTGAAGAAGGTCACCGTCGAGGTCGCGCACTGCCCGGCCGCTGACCGCGTGATCTCCGGGCTCGACCTCGACGGGCACCGCGGACCGGTCGACGCCCACGTGCGCGCGCACGGTGCCCTGGTGCACAACAGCTGGGAGAACCGCGCCTCCGGCGAGGTCACCGTCAACTACGACCTCGCCGCGCACCGGCTCGGCCTGCAGTGGGAGAACGGGAGACTCGCACGGATCTTCGTGTCCGCCGTCAGCGCGCCGCCCGGAGCCTGAGCGGGAAGGTGCGCACGACGATCAACTGGCGTCGGCCTGGAGCAGGCCGGGGACCACGTCGAACTTGCGGTCCAGTCCGGTGAGCCTGAGCGGCCGTAGGACCGCGCGGGTGCGGGCCACCACGACGAACTCGACCTCGGCGGTCACGGTCGCCTCCCACACGGCCATCAGGGTGGCCAGACCGGAGATGCTGAGGAAGCTCACCGCGGTGAGGTCGACGACGAGGTCCGGTCCCGCCTTGCGGACGTGCTCCTGGAGACGGGTGTGCAGCACTGGACCACTGCGCGCGTCGACCTCGCCGAAAACCGCGATGACGACGGACCCTCGCCGGACGAGCTGTTCTGTGACGGTGAATCGCGTGGTGCCGGGGTGACCGCGCAACTGGCGGTTCTGGGCGATCACGGGTGCCCTGTGCAGACGGACGGTGCTCACGGGAGTCTCCTCGGGGAACCGTGGCGACCGCGGGGTCCAGGCGGGCGGAGGGCTGAGAAGCCGCAGGATAGGTATCGGCGGCGTCCGGGCACAACCCGCGCCGGGCGCCCGTCACTCGATCGGGTTGTCATCTGTGACCGTTCGGCCGTCGCGGCATCGCGGTGAGTTGCAGCTTTGGTCCCCTCATCGGCCCTGTTCAGCAACGCCGCGGAGTCCTATCCTTAGGAGACATCCCATCCGCTCCGGACCTTGGCGGCGCACGTGTCGAGTCGTTGACGCGCCAAGGAGGCCACCGAGATGTTTCCGCTCACGGCGCCGGCTGACGTGTCACGCGGGTTGAGCGCTCTTCGCCGGCCTTGCCGGGACTGTCGTTGCGGACGACGCCAGGTGCTCGCCTGCCTGGTCGCCGTCCTGAGTGGACACACGCGCGGTCTGCCCCTGGTCAACGCTCGTGCTGATCGTGCTCGGTCAGCGCGGGCACGGACCTCAGCGCTCGGTTGTGGCGCGGTTCGGTGCGCGTCTTGGCCTCGTCGACCTGACGGATCAGCTCGTTGCGGACCTCGTTGAGCGCGGCCGGCAGATCCGGCTCGGACGAGGTGGCGACGAGGTGCAGGCGGGGGTTGCGGTTGATCCAGCACTCCAGGGTGACCCGCTGCTCGACGCCGCGGCGGTCCTTCACGCTGATCTCGAGGTCGACCTGGTCTTCGCGGAAGGAACGCAGCCGCGAGCCGAGCGCGGCCAGGCGTTCCGCGACCCAGTCGTGTTCGTTCGCCAGGAAGCCGGTGGCGAGGTGCAACCGGTTGGTGATGACAGCGGAGTCGTGCGGTAGTTCGCTCATCTGCTCACTTGTCCTTTGTGGATGCCGGGATCACGACCGTCGCCTCGCGGCTCAGAGTCGGGCGTGCGGGTAGTCCGGTGATCGGCGCTGGAACGAGAGGATGCGGGGGTTGACGATGGTGCCCTCGCGGATCTCGACGGCGCGCCGGAGGATGTCGCTGGAGTCCCAGGCGCCGGTGAGCACCGGACGCAGGTGGGGGAGCAGCGCTTCGCTGATCTCCCAGGTCGCCGAGTTCCACAGGTAGGACGGGCTGTGGTCCACGCCGTAGTAGCGCACGTGGTCGCCCACCAGGAAGTCCGGCTCGTCGAACGTGGTGGGGCGCGCCCACTCGAAGCCCATGCCCGCATCGCAGGAGACGTCCACGACCAGCGTTCCCGGGGCCACGGTGGACAAGTCGGCGTTGGTGAGGAACGTCAGCGGTGCGTCGGTGTCCTGCAGCACGCAGTTGACGATGATGTCGTGTTCCGCGAGGAAACCGGCCAGCGGCACGCGGCCGTCGTCGGTGAAGGCGTGGCTGCGCGCCGGATCGGTGGCGTCGTGGTCGAAGTGGACGATCCGCGCGGAGTGGATCGGCGCGCTGACGGCGGTGACGCCGCGGTTGGTGAGGACGGTGACCTCGTGCACGCCGTGCGCGTTGAGCGCCGTCACGGCGCCTCGTGCGGTCGCCCCGAAACCGATCACGACCGCACGCAGCCGTCGCCCGTAGTCACCGGTCGAGCCGCTGAGTTGCAGGGCGTGCAGCACCGAGCAGTAGCCGGCGAGCTCGTTGTTCTTGTGGAAGACGTGCAGGCTGAACGAGCCGTCGGAGGTCCAGTGGTTCATCGCCTCGAAGGCGATGAGCGTCAGCCGCCGTTCCACGGCCAGCTGCGTGAGCTTCTCGTCCTGGACGCAGTGCGGCCAGCCCCACAGCACCTGACCTTCGCGCAGTTGCGCGATGTCGTCGGCGATCGGCTTGAGCAGCAGGACGACATCGCACTCCGCGATGAGCTCCTCGCGTGAGCGCAGCCCTCCGACGGACGCCGCGAGTTGCGCGTCGGAGACGCCGAAGCGTTCTCCGTAGCCGTGTTCGAGGTAGATGCGGCTGCGGAGGTCCGCGTCGATCCGGTCCAGGTGCAACGGGTGCAGGGGAAGCCTGCGTTCGTTCTCCTTCTGGGTCTGGGCGATGACTCCGAGGCTGAGCTGGTCCACGTGTGTCCTGTTCCTCGATGCTGGTGGCCGCGGCTCAGGAGAGCCCGGCCCGCGCTGCCGCCCAACGGACGGCGGATGGTCAGTCGCCGCTGAGAACGGGCAGCTGGAGTGCGGTGGGCGCCGCCAGGTCGAGGTCGCCCGCGCGCAGGTGCTCCGCTCCCCGGTCGCGTGATTCAGCCGGGTGATGTTCGAGCAAATGGTCCGAGCATCGGGCCGTTGTGAAATCGACGCTTTTGTCTCCATGCTACACCAGCAGCCGCCAAGTGTGATCGATTTACCCGCGGGGTGGAAAATCCGCAGAAACTTTCTGGGGATCAGCTGTGTGCGTCTGACCTGCTGGGTTGGCCTGCTGGAGCGAATTTCGGTGTTTTCGGCCTAGCTGTGCGGGATGGCTGGTCGAGGATTCGGCGGAATTGCGGTCGATCGCCGGGAGAATTGTTCATGTCCGGGCCGCTTTCAGCCGGCGAGCTGCCGCTGCGGCAGGACGATCGAGGACGGGTGGCCGGCGTCGTGGAAGACCTCCACGGTGGTCGCCCGCGGCTCTGTCGCGGTGTGGGACGGACCGCCGTCGCCCAGGTTCCGGGCGAAGCGCGGGAACGCCCCGGCCGACACCTGCACCCGGATCCGGTGTCCGCGGCGGAAGACGTGCGCGGTCGGTGACAGGGCGACGGTCACCCTTGTGACCCCGTCCGGCCGCACCTTCACCAGGTCGTCGCAGATGTTCAGTGACCTGCCGCGTCCGTCCACGTCGCACAGGCGGACGAACAGGTCGCAGGACGGGCGGTCCGCGCGCAGCCACACCTCGGCCGCGATCTCACCGATGACCTCCACGTCGGCGTCCAGCACGGCCGAGGTGAAGACCAGGACGTCGTCCCGTGCCTCGAGCTTGCGGTTGTCGACGGGTCCGGCGCCGCGGCTCTCCAGCTTCGGTCCGCCCAGCGACGGCGTCGGGTCGGCGGGGTCGTAGGTGAACGACGTCGGCGGTGCGGGCGGGCTCGGCGCGGGATGCAGTTCGCCGCCGGGAGCGAGGTGCCAGCGCTGGCCGGTGTAGCCGGTGGGCGGCCACTGGTCGAAGTCGCGCCATTCGTCCACGCCCATCACGAAGAGGCGGACGGGCGGCTTGCGCGGTGGCTCGGTGCCGCGGGCGTGGGCGGCGGCCCAGCCGATCGTGTCACCGAGCACCGCGGCCATCCCGCCGACGTGGCCGTGCCACCACGGCCCGACCGTCAGGTGCGCGTCGCGTCCGGCCGCCCTGAGCACCTGGAAGTCGCGGAGCTGGTCGGCGAGGAAGATGTCGTACCAGCCCGCGATCGAGCTGACGGGCACGGTCACGTCACCGACGGCGGGGGAGTGGTCCTCGTTCTTCCAGAACGGGTCGTTCTGGTCGTGGTGCAGGCAGTCCTGGTAGAACGGCCAGGCGTGGCCCAGCGCGGCGGTGTCGGCGTCGACGAGCGGCAGCGTGCGCATGGCCTCCCGGACGCGCTTGCGGCCGATGCCGAGCAGCGCACGCCAGATGCCCCCGGGGCGTTCCTGCGTCGCAGTGCTCACCGACCAGCCCAGCAGCGTCTCCACCTCGAAGCGGTCCGGTCGTAGGAACGACAGCGCGAGCCGCGACGACGTCACGTGCGGCACCATCGCCTTGACCTGCGCGGGAGCCTCCGCCGCGACGGCCCACTGGGTGTAGCCGAGGTAGCTGCTCCCGGTCAGCACCACGTCGTTGCCCCAAGGCTGCGCAGCGAGCCAGCGCAGCGTCGACAGACCGTCCTCGCGTTCGTGCCGCATCGCGCGGAAGTCGCCGTCCGAGCCGAACGTGCCCCGGCAACTGACGGTCAGCACGTGCAGGCCCCGCTCGGCGAGCGCTCGCCCGTACAGCCAGTCGAGCGGCCCGGTGCGCCCGTAGGGCGTTCGCACCACGGCGGTGGGCGCGCCACTCGACGCGTCGGCCGGCGCCCAGTGGTTCGCCAGCAGCGTCTGCCCGTCGTGGGTGGGGATCCGCAGATCCCGCTCCACGGTCACGTTGCGCGAGAGGGCAGGAGGAAGCTTCAGCAGCCGCTGGCCGATCAGGCCGGCCGCCCTGCCCGAGAGGTCGAAGCGAGGTCGTGTGCCCACAGTGATCTTTCCTACCAGGCCCGCGGTGCGGATGACGTCGCCGACGGGCCGGCACGTGCCTGCTGTCCGTCTTGTCAGCGCCCGGCCGGGCCGTACCCGTCGAGGCGCAGGAAACCGGCCGCGTGCAGTCGCCGGGTGGCGCCGTCGTCGATGCTGACCCTGCTGAGCGAGCCGTCGACCGCCCCGCCGACTGTCATGGCAGCGATCAGCGCGGGGAACAGCACGGTGCGCACGAGCATCGCCCAGGGGGCCGCCGCGCCGATCCGGTGGCCGTTCTTGGCGCGGACCAGGCGGGTTCCGGTGAGCACCGCGCCGAGCGCGCGGCCGTTGCCGAAGAACAGGCCGTAGAGGACCGGCACGCCGACCAGCAGACCGAGGATGGTCAGCAACGCCGCGTTGTCGGAGATCTCGCTGTCACGGGTGGCGAGCACGACCGCGACGAATCCGGCGAACGCGCAGAACAGGTAGACGACGAAGTCCACGAACCAGGACAGCAGGCGCGCCCACCCGCCCGCCGTGACGTAGAAGGTCCCGTCTTCGAACGTGTCGAGCCGTTGCGCGATCGCCGACCCGAACTCGTGTTCCACGTGCTGTTTGAGAACGTCCAGCCGGCTCGGCGGCCGGTCGGAGCCGATGACGCTCATGATGCCTTCCCCGTCGTGAGGGACCGAACGTAGCGGAGACGCCCCCTCGCCAGTATGGGTTGATCAACCCCTGGACGGCACCGAGATCCTGTGCATCGCACCTGACGTTTTGGATGTCATCGAACAACCTGCGGCAGCCTCGGACCCTGTGCCACCCTCAGCGGCGGGGAGGTACCGGGGGATGTGGTGTTTCAGGTTGCTCGGACCGTTTCGGGTGGAATGCGACGGGGCCGAGGTCGCTTCGGGCACACCGCAGATGCGCACGGTGCTCGCCCTGCTCGTGTGGCACGCGAACGAGGTCGTGCCGGTCGGCCGGATGTTCGACGAGCTGTGGGGTGAGGTGCCGCCGGCGTCGGCGAAGGTGCAGTTGCAGGGCATCATCTCGCGGTTGCGGAGGCTGCTCGGCAAGGAGCGGATCGCGACCGCGGCGACGGGGTACGTGTTGCGCTGCACCGCGGCGGAGCTCGACGTCGAGCTCGTGCGGCAGGACCTGGCGGCGGCGCGCGGGCTGATCGCGGGCGGTGACGTGGCGTTGGGCGCTACGCGGTTGCGCGAGGCGCTCGGGCGCTGGGACGGTCCCGCCGACCTGAACCTGACCGAGCCGGTGGCCGCACAGATCGACGAGCTGCGGATGACGGTGCTGGAGGAACGCGCCGACGCCGACCTCTTGCTCGGTGGCACCGCCGATCTGATCGGTGAGCTCACCGCTGCCGCGGCCGCGCACCCGCTGCGCGAACGGGTGCGTGCCCAGTTGATGACCGCGCTGGCACGGCGCGGCCGGGTGTCCGAGGCGCTCGACGTGTTCCTCACGTTCCGCCGCACCATGGTGGACGAGCTGGGCGTCGAACCGTCGGCTCAGCTGTGCTCGCTGCACGCCCGCATCCTGCGGGGCGAACCGGGCGTGCGGCCCGCGTTCCCGGTGCCGCGCGAGGCACACCAGCCGCGCCAGCTGCCACCGGCGCTGCCCGACTTCGTCAGTCGCGAGGAGCTGCTCACCGAGCTGGCGGACGTGCTCACCGCGCCGGGCAGGGAACGCTCACCGCTCGTCGCCGTCTCGGGTGCCGCGGGCCTCGGCAAGACGGCGTTCGTGGTGCAGCTGGCCCATCGGGTGCGCGAGCGGTTTCCGGACGGTCAGCTCTTCGCGACGTTGCGCGGCGACGACACGATGGCTGTGCTGCAACAGTTCCTGCGCGCGCTAGGCGTTCCCGCGGACCTCGTGCCGGCCGCGGAGGACGAGTGCTCGGCACTGCTGCGCGACCTGCTGGCCGGCCGGGAGGTGTTGCTGGTCGTCGACAACGCGGCCGACGCGCGCCAGGTGCGGCCGTTCGTGCCGGCCGAACCCGGCTGCGCGGTGCTGGTGACGAGCAGACGCACGCTCGGCGAGCTGGAAGGCGCACGACTGGTGCGCTTGGGCCTGCTCGACGCCGACGAGTCGGCCGAGCTGCTGGCGAAGATCATCGGAGTGCCGCCGGGCGACGCGCTGGTGGCGCACTGCGGCGGGTTGCCGCTGGCGTTGCGCGTCGCGGGGGCACTGCTGCTCGACCATCCACACTGGACGGTCGACGACCTGGCCGCCCGGCTCGCCGACGAACGCACCAGGCTCGACTGGCTGGAGGTGGGCGACCTCGACGTGCGGGCGAGCTTCGACGCGAGCTACCGGCAGCTGTCGCAGTCGCACCAGATGTTGTTCCGCCGCCTGGGTCTGCTGCCCGCCACCACGGTGCCGGGCTGGCTCGCGGCCGCACTGCTGGACGTCGGGCAGACCGGGGCGGAACGGGTGCTGGAGGACCTGGTCAGCTGGCACCTGGTGAGCACCGCCGGATGCGGCACCGCGATCCGCTACGGCATGCACGACCTGCTGCGCTGTTTCGCAGCCGAACAGGCCGAACCCGAGCAGGGCGCCGTGCTCACCCGCGCGGTCGGCGCCTGCCTCGAGATGGCGGAGTCGATGGCCGCCCGGCTGCCCACGGGCGTGCTAAAGCCTTTGCCCGGCAAGGCACTGCGTCACCACGCGGAGGCCGATGCCTGCGACCCGATCGCGTGGTTCGACACCGAACTGCCGACGCTGCGGGCCGTCGTCGAGACAGCGGCGGTGCGCGGCATGGCCGAACACGCCTGGGAACTGGCCGTGGTGTGCCAGCGGTACTTCGACCACTGTGGACACGACGACGCCTGATCCCGCGCACCGAGTGGGTCAGCCTGCGGACAGGCCGTTCCACTCGGTGCACGGTCACCTGAACCGGCGCCTAGGGCGTGTCCCATAAGTCTCGACCGTGACTCTCATCGAACGGACTTACGGGACACGCCCTAAGGGCAGGGCTGCGCCGATGCCACGCGGGCATCGGGCGGGAGGTTCACCAGACCGTCGGGCTTCACGACGGTGATGAGGTCCCTGTAGTAGGTGCTGCGGTACAAGCACCATGGCGCGGTGGTGCGGTTGTACGCACTCCTGAACACAGGCCGCGGACCTGGGTCGCCCAGGTCGGGATCACCGACTTGGAGCATGACGATCCGCTCCGTGCCGCTGACACCGGTCCACAGGCAGAACCGGCTCGTGGGGCAGTCCCTCCACGCGGCCGGCGACACCGGCCCGGCGACGGCAGGGGCCACTGCGAACAGCGACCCCGCCATCACCGCGCCGGCCACGAGCGCTGCTGCTCTGCTGGCCAGCACGACTCACCTCCGGTCAGGGACACACCCGCAACGAGGTGATCCGGTTGCGGAACTCGGGCAGGAGGTTCGCCCCGCCACCAGGCCCACCGGCCGCCATCAGGGACGTGTAGTTGGCCCCGTCGTAGAGGCACCACCGCTGACTGGTGCGGTTCATCATGCTCTCGGCGTTGTTGTTGAGTCCGCTGGGCCCGGGAGCCGCGCCGAGGTTGGCGTCACCGACGGCGAAGATGCCGATCCCACCGGTGCCGTTGAGACCCGTCCAGATGCACAACCGCGCCGCGGGGCAGTCGCTGTAGGCGGCGGCCGACACGTCACCGCTCGGCTCGCTGATCTCCGGAACGGACGACGCGCTCGCGGGCATCGTCACCAGCGACGCCGCGAACGCGGCACCGGCCAGGGCCATCAGGGTTTTGCGAATCAAGAGAACTCCCCCTTCTCAGGAAGAGGCGATCTCGCCTCCGTCACCGAGACTGGGGAACCGCGCTAACCGTCCACTAACAGCGACTAACCGCCGGGCGAACCTGCAGCAGACCGCGGTTCAGGCCTGCGCTTCGCGGACGTCCTGCCCGTGCTCGGCGAACGCCTTGAAGTCCTGCATGTGCTGCAGCGACTGCTTGCGGAACGTGCCGGGCATCAAGAGCCCCACCAGCCGCATCAGCACGCCGCTGAACCGGTACTCGTTCTCGCTCACCCACAGCGTCGTCCCCGGGCCGGTCTCGGTGAAGCGCTCGCGCGCGGCGCTCCACATGCCCTTGGCGACGATCTCGCGTTCGTAGTGGACGACGGTTTCCCTCGCAAGCCCTTGCAACTCCACCGGTTCCCGGCGCGTGATGGTCTCGATGCCCTCGAACGTCTGCTGACCGGACTGCATCACCACTCGCGACCTGGTGCCGACCTGCCCGTGCGCGCCGCTGAGCGGCTCGTGTTCCACCAGGCCCCGCAGCCACTTCGGCATGTGTTCCGGGTCGGAGAGCAACTGGACCACCTTCTCTCGCGGCAGGGCGATCTCCAACGAGACGGTGTACTTCATGGCGCGGCGCTCCAGTTCTCGTGCGAACGGGGCGCACCCTAACAGCTTTGTCGCACATGTCCTTCGAGTCCGGCGAGTTCCCTGTCCACGACAGCTGCGAGGAGCCATTCAAGATGCGAATCGGGAGCTGACAACGTCTTCGCGTCTGCGCTTGATTCACCCAAGTTCGCTTGTTAACGTGCACATCCGCTTGTGGCGCCGATCACACACAGGCCGTGCTTCCGGCCTGCCCCGAGACCGTGGCGACCCGTCAACGTTGATCCACGCGAGGAGCAGGAATGGGATTTCCGAGGTTCGCCGTGCTGGCGGTCGCGCTGTTGGCGGCGGCGTGCGGCGCACCGGCGGCCGGTCAGCAACCCGCCTCCGGCGACGGTGCGCTCGTGGGCGTGACCATGCCGACGACCAAGTCGGAGCGCTGGATCAGCGACGGCGAGAACATCAAGCGCGACCTGGAGTCACGGGGGCACCGGGTCGACCTCCGCTACGCCGAGAACGACGTGGCCAACCAGGTGAAGCAGATCGAGGACCAGATCGCCAAGGGTGCGAAGCTCCTGATCATCGCCTCGGTGGACGGCTCGGCGCTGACCAAGCCGCTCGACACGGCCGCGAACGCCGAGATCCCGGTGATCGCCTACGACCGGCTCCTGCGCAACAGCCCGAACGTCGACTTCTACGCGACGTTCGAGAACTTCCGGGTCGGCATCTACCAGGCCGAGTCGCTGCTGACCGGGCTGGGCCTGCGCAACCCCGACGGCAGCCCCGGCGCCGCCACGGGTCCCTTCAACATCGAGCTGTTCGCCGGCTCGGCGGACGACAACAACTCGGCGTTCTTCTTCAACGGCGCCATGTCCGTGCTCCGGCCGTACCTCGACAACGGCAAGCTGGTGGTGCGCAGCGGTCAGACGGACTTTCAGGCCGTCACGACCCTCCGGTGGGACGGTGAGACCGCCCGCAAGCGCATGGAGGAGATCCTTGGCACGACATACCGCCGTGCCAAGGTGAACGGCGTGCTCTCTCCCTACGACGGCATTTCCCTCGGCATCCTCACCGCCTTGAAGAACAGCGGTTACGGCCCCGCGTTCCCGACCGTGACCGGCCAGGACGCCGAGCTCGGCTCGGTGAAGTCGATCCTCGCCGGCGAGCAGTACTCGACGATCTACAAGGACACCCGCGAACTGGCGAAGGTGACGGCGTTGATGGCCGAGGCCGTGCTGAAGGGCCGCACGCCGCCGCAGCTGAACAACCTCAACGACTATGACAACGGCGTCAAGGTCGTCCCGGCCTTCCTGCTGAACCCGGTGAGCGTCGACAAGGCCAACTACCACAAGGTTCTCGTGGAGTCCGGGTACTACACCGACGACCAGCTCCGCTAGCCGCTACTCGAACACCCCGTAGCCCGCGACGGCGTGTGCCCGCACGCCGTCCATGTCGAGCTCCACGCCGATGCCGGGGGTGTCGGGCAGCGTGATGTGGCCGTCCTTCACGATCGAGCCGCTCCCGTCGGGGGCGTGGACGTAGCTGTCCCACACCGCGCGCTCTTCCAGCGCGTGCCATTCCTGGACGAAGAAGTTGGGGATGGCTCCGCACAGGTGCGACGTGGCCATCGTGCCCAGGGGTGTCGACACCAGGTGCGGTGCGAACGGGATGTAGTGCACCTCCGCGAGGTTGGCGATCTTCTTGGCTTCGGCGAGGCCGCCGCACTTCGGCACGTCCGGCTCGATGACGTCCACGGCGCCGCGTTCGAGCAGATCGCGGAACCCCCAGCGCAGGTAGAGGTTCTCGCCCGCGCAGATCGGCGTGCGGGTCTGCGCG
The DNA here is from genome assembly GCF_003350445.1 of Lentzea flaviverrucosa. Taxonomy (NCBI): domain Bacteria; kingdom Bacillati; phylum Actinomycetota; class Actinomycetes; order Pseudonocardiales; family Pseudonocardiaceae; genus Lentzea; species Lentzea flaviverrucosa. Next base: position 128,941 of record NZ_QQAU01000009.1, on the reverse strand, counting down.
CGCACCCGTGCCAGCGCGTCGACGTTCTCCGCCGGCAGCGGTTCCTCCAGCCACATCAGGTGGAACGGTTCGAGCTCCCACGCGATCCGGCAGGCGCTCGGCACGTCGTAGCGGGCGTGCAGGTCGATGGCCAGGTCGACGTCCGGTCCGATCGCCTCCCGGACGGCTGCCACGCGCTCGGTCATCGACCGCAGCTCGGCGGCGTTGACCGTGTGGTTGAACGCGTCGAACTTCGCGGGGTGGTGGAGGTTGTCGATGTCGAACTTGATGGCCGTGAAGCCTTCGCCGACCATCCGCTGGGCCCGGTCGACGCACCCGGCGATCGAACCCGCCGGGTCGTCGCCGTCACCGCAGTCGGCGTAGAGGCGGATGCGGTCGCGGAACTTCCCGCCGAGCATCCGGTAGACCGGCTGGCCCGCGGCCTTGCCCGCGAGGTCCCACAGCGCGAGCTCGATGCCGGACAGGGCGATCACGAACACCCCGCCCTGGGGGCCGGCGAAGACCTTGTTGCGGCGGAGCTTCTCCCAGCACCGCTCGACGTTGCGCGGGTCCTCGCCGATCAGGAGGGGTGTCAGGAACTCGATCATTCCGACGACGGCGCCCGCGCCGGCATCGGGATTGGCCTCGCCGAACCCGCTGAGGCCCTCGTCGGTGTCGATCCGGACCAGCGTGGCCTGGCCGTGGTAGTCGACCACCGCCGTCGTGACGTTCACGATCCGCATTGCTCTCCCGCCGCTGGGTCGTGCAGATGAACGGAGTCTGTCGCGATGTCTAACTTGTCCTATAAGCTGATGACATGCAAAGGGGACAAGAGTCTTCGGACGCTGTCAAGGTCCGGACTCTGCCGGTGCAGGTGGCGGCACACCTGACCCGGCGCATCGTCAGCGGCGAGATCGAGGACGGCCGTGCTCCGTCGGAGCTCGACATCTCGCGTGAGTTCGGGGTGTCCCGCGTGGTGGCGCGGGAGACGCTCAAGATCCTCGCCTCGCTCGACATCGTCGAGGTCGCGCAGGGCCGCCGCGTGGTCGTGCGCCCTCCGGCCGAGTGGGACTACCTGAGCCCGTTGCTGATCGAGTGGATGCCCTCGGAGATCGTCGGCGAGCTGCTGCAGGAGCTGCACCAGATGCGCGTGCTGCTCGAACCCGAGCTCGCCGCGATGGCCGCGACCAGCGTCACCGGCGAGACGCTGGACCGGCTCAGGGACGAGCTCGACCGCATGGCGGCGCTCGAATCCGATCCCAACGCCTACCTCGAGGTCGACCACGAGTTCCACATGGAGATCTGCCGGGCGGCCGACAACCGCATCCTCGACCGGATCATGTACTCCGCCCGGTGGCTCGGCACGGCCAGCCGGCGCATCACCAACGAGGCGCCGGCCGCGCTGCGCAAGGCCACCTGTGACCACACGGAGATCTACGAGGCGCTCGTGGCGCGCGACCCGGCGGCCGCCCGAGCCGCGATGCGCAAGCACCTCGCCAACAACTCCAACCTCCTCGCGGAGAAGGAGCAGCAGACCAAACGGTCCGCACGGCGGCGCTAGCCGCACCACAGCACCAGATCACCGTTCTTCACCGCATGAACGACCCGGCAGCGCGGCCCACGCCTCGTTGTCCCGCCGGTTGCAACGTCGCCCCGTCGGTACGCGTCCGCTCGACCGGACGCGAGAGGAGTGGTCATGGAAGAGAAAACGGACTTATCCAGGCGCACCTTCCTGGGGGTGAGCGCGCTGGGCGTGCTCGGTCTCGCCGGGTGCGGGCCAGGCCCCGCATCCGCACCGCAGGTGGACGTCCAGGTGCCCCAGGCCTTGCTCGACCAGGCGGCCTCGCTGCGCGGCGGGTCGGTGGGGATGCTCTCTCAGAAGCTGTACTCCGAGGCCGCCAACCAGGCCCTGGACCGGTCGTTGCAGGTGTTCGCACAGGCCACCGGGACCACGGTCCGCAACGACCTGGTCTCCGGCGACGCCGGGGACATGGTCGCGAAGATGGACGCCGAGGTGAAGGCGGGCACCAGCCGAGATTTCGCCTTCGTGAGCGACCGGCGGTTCGTCGGTCAGCTCCACAACCTCGGCGCCCTCACCGACGTCACCGACGTGGTCGACGAGATGCGCAAGCTCTACGGGGAGCCCGCGACGGAGGCGAGCACCTACTGCGTGTTCGGCGGGCGCTGGTTCGCGATCCCGTACCACTTCATCGCCTCCGCGATGTACCTGCGCAAGGACTGGTACCAGGAGAAGGGGATCCCGCTCAAACCCCACTACACGTGGGAGGAGTTGCGCGACAACGCCTTGGCGGTCTCCGACCCGGCGAAGAAGCGCTTCGGCTGGGGTCTCACGGTGAACCGCTCCGGCGACGCCAACGGCTTCATCGCGAACGTCGTCAACTGCTACGGCGGGGCGATCGCGGACAACACCGGCACGAAGGTGGTGTTCAACTCGCCGGAGACCGTCGCCGCCGTCACGTTCATCGGCGACATCTACACGAACCCGAAGTACACGCCGATGCTGCCGCCGGGGATCGGCAGCTGGACCGACTCGAGCAACAACGAGAACTGGCTGGCCCAGATCCTGGGGCTCACGCTCAACCAGTTCAGCGTCTACGCCGACTCGAAGACCAAGAACAACCCGGTCTACGCCAACACCCACCCGTTCAACGGCGCCACCGGACCGGCGATCGACAAGCCGCTCGCGTTCGGCGAGTCCAACTCGTTCGTCGTGTTCAAGGGGGCGAAGAACCCCGATCTCGCCAAGCTGGTGGCGAAGTACATGGTGAGCGGGAGCGCGCTGCTCGGTGTCGCGAAGGGGGCACCGTGCCTGGTGAACCCGTCGTGGGACAAGGTCTGGGACTCCGACCCGTACTACACCAGCGGTGACCCGGCCTTCCCCGCGCTGCGGGAGCAGACCCGCACGCCGCTTCCCCTGACCACGAGGACCGGCTTCTCGTTCCCGCAGGCGCCGAGTCCCGGCGAGCAGGCCGCCACCGCCGCCTACCTGCTGACCGACATGATGCAGTCGGTCATCCAGGGCACCCGGCCGGCCGACGCCGTCGCCTCGACCCACGCCCGGATCGTCCAGGTGTTCGAGCAGCAGGGCTACAAGCAGTGACCATCCTGCGTGAGCGGCCGGCGCCGGTTCGTCCGGCGCCGGGCGGGTCGTCCTCGCTCACCAGGTCGCAGCGGCTGCTCGGGCGCGACTGGCGCCTCGCCGCGGCGTTCATCGGGCCGACGCTGCTGCTGGTCTCGGGCCTGATCCTGTTCCCGATCGTCAGTTCGGTCCTCACCAGCACGACGGAACGCCACGGTGCGGAGACGGTCTTCGTCGGGCTGGACAACTACGTCGCCCTCATCAACGACGCCGTGTTCCACAAGGGCGTGCTCAACTCGTTCGTCTTCACCGCGTACGCCGAGATCTTCAAGGTGGTCCTCGGCCTCATCGCGGCGTTGATGCTGCACCACATGCGCCGCGGCCGGGCGATCATCGCCGGCGTGATCCTGCTGCCGTGGGTGGTGCCGACGGTCGTCACGGCCTTCACCTGGCGGTCGTTGTTCGACCCGATCTTCGGCAGCGTCAACGTCCTGCTCACCGACTCGGGCATCGGGCCGGCCCTCGCGGCGGTCGGGCTCGTCGACTCCTGGCCCGCGGAGTGGCTGTCCGATCCCGCGCTCGCCATGCCGGCGGTCATCCTGGTCAACGTCTGGAAGGGCATCCCGTTCTTCACGGTGACGTTCCTGGCCGGGCTCAAGGCGATCGACAGCGGTCTCTACGAGGCGGCCATTGTGGACGGTGCCTCGCCATGGCAGCGTTTCAAGCACATCACGCTGCCGGGGCTGCGCCACATCATGATCGTGACGGTGCTGCTGTCGTCGATCTGGACGTTCAACAACTTCGACCTGATCTGGCTGATGACCCAGGGCGGGCCGGGGGACGCCACCGCCCCGTACGTGATGGTGGCCTACTCGAAGGCCATCCAGCAGCTGCAGCTGGGCGCGGGCGCGGCGGTCACGCTGGTGATGCTGCCGATCATCGGCATCCTCGTGGTGATCCTCGTGCGGATGATGCGGCGCAGTGATCTCCCGGGCACGGGCGACCTGGGGCGCAGGAGACTGACCCCCGCGCAGCGCAAGGCGTTGCCGTGGGTGGTCGTCGTGGCCTCGGCGCTCGTCCTGGTCTGGGCGTCGCCGCACATCGTGTGGAAGGCAGCGCTCGTGCTGGGCGTGTTCGTGGTGCTCGCGGCCGGCGTCGGACGGGTCGTCTCCGTGCTCGCCGCGCGGGGGAACCGGCTGGCCGCCCGCGTGGTCGGCGGCACCGGCAGCGGGATCGCGCTCGTGGGCCTGCTGGGCTTCGTGCTCGCCCCGCTCTACTGGATGACGGTCACGGCCTTCAAGTCCGACAACCAGATCGTCGCGCGCACCGACGACCTCTGGCCGACCCCGTGGAGCACCGAGCAGTTCACCAACCTGTTCTCGGGCAGGGCGTTCGGCACCTGGTACGTCAACACGATCCTGGTGTCGGTGGCGTCCACCCTGATCGCCCTGGTCTGCGCGGCGCTGGCGGGCTATGCGTTGGCACGGCTGAAGTTCCGCGGTTCGGAGAGCTTCACGGTGACGATCCTGCTCACCTACGTGATGCCGGGCGCGCTGCTGTTCATCCCGCTGTACCAGATGATGAGCGGGATCGGGCTCAACGACTCGCTGTGGGCGCTCGTGCTCGCGTACCCGACGTTCACCCTGCCGTTCGCGACGTGGCTGCTCGTCGGTTACTTCAAGTCGATTCCGGCCGACCTCGAGGAGGCGGCGCTGGTCGACGGTTGCACGCGGTTCGGGGCGTTCATCCGGATCGTGCTGCCGCTGGCCAAGCCGGGCCTGCTCGCGGTCGCGCTGTTCACGCTCACCAACGCGTGGAACGAGTTCCTGTTCGCCTTCGTGTTCATCACCAAGGACGACTACAAGACACTGCCCGTCGGCATGCAGTCGATGATCTTCGGTGACGTCGTGCCGCAGGGGCAGCTGGCCGCGGCCTCGCTGCTGATCAGCATCCCGGTCGTGACCATGTACGCGTTCGGGCAGCGCTTCCTGACCGAGGGCCTCACCGCAGGGGCCGTGAAGGGATGAGCGAGACGCCGGCGATCACGGAGGAGCACGTCGCCACGGCGTCGCGGCCGAGCGATCTGCGCATCACCGACCTGCGGGTCGCCAACGTGGCCGGCGTGCCGTTCCGCTCGTCGATCATCAGGATCGACACCAACCAGGGCCTGGCCGGCTACGGGGAGGTGCGCGACCAGGCCAGCGCCACCTACGCGCTCGTGCTCAAGAGCCGGCTCGTCGGCGAGAACCCCTGCAACGTCGACAAGATCTTCCGCAAGATCAAGCAGTTCGGGCACCACGGCCGCCAGGGCGGCGGGGTCTCCGGCGTCGAGATGGCGCTGATGGACCTCGCCGGCAAGGCGTACGGGGTGCCCGCGTACGCGTTGATCGGGGGCCGGTTCCGGGACGAGATCCGGTGCTACGCGGACACTCCGTCGTTGCCGGACCCGCACGCGATGGGTGCCCGGCTGCTGGAGCGCAAGCAGCGCGGGTTCACGATGCTGAAGATGGACGTGGGCATCGACCTGCTGTGGGACGTGCCGGGGGCGCTGATCGCGCCGCCGGGCGCCCGCGGCGACCTGACGACGATGCACCCGTTCACCGGCATCCAGGTCACCGCGAAGGGCGCCGACCACCTGGCGTCCTATGTGGACACCGTTCGGTCCGTCGTCGGCTACGACGTCGCGCTCGCCGCCGACCACTTCGGCCACATAGCCCTCGACTCCTGCATCCGCATCGGCCGTGCGCTGGAACCGTTCACCCTGGCGTGGATCGAGGACCTGATCCCGTGGCAGCTGACCGACCAGTGGCGCCGGCTCACCGAGGCCGTCGCCGTCCCGACGTGCACGGGGGAGGACATCTACCTGCTCGACGGGTTCCGGCCGCTGCTCGACGCCGGCGCCATCCGCGTCGTGCACCCCGACCCGGCGACGGCGGGCGGGATCGCGGAGACCAAACGGCTCGGCGACCACGCGCAGGAACGCGGGATCCCGATGGCGCTGCACCTGGCGGCGTCACCGATCGCGACCATGGCGTGCGTGCACCTGGCCGCCGCCACGGAGAACTTCCTGGCGCTCGAACACCACGCGGCCGAAGTGGAGTTCTGGAGCGACCTCGTCACCGGCCTGCCCCGGCCGCTGATCCAGAACGGCCACATCACGGTGCCGGACACGCCGGGGCTGGGGTTCGGCGACATCGACGAGGAACTGCTGCGGCGCCAGCTCGACCCGCGCGACCCGGTGTTCTTCGCCGAGACGACGCACTGGGACGCGGAGTCGAGCCACGACCGGTTGTGGAGCTAGTGGTGTTCCCGGCGACGTTGCCGGGGAACACCACCGGTCAGGCCTCACCCTGCTCGGCACGCCACCGCTCGTACTCGGGCCGCGCCTCCTCCGACAGCGGGTAGTACCGCCGCAGGTCGCCGCCCTCGGACAGCCGGATCCGGGAGAACTCCTCCCATTCCGCGTGTTCCTGAGCGACGGCCAGCACGGCGGATGCGAGCTTGACCGGCACCACGACCGCCCCGTCGTCGTCCGCGACGACGATGTCACCCGGCACGACGAGCGTGCCGCCGCACGCCACTGGCACGTTGACGGCGGCCGGGACGATGTCGGTCTGGGCGTGGTAGTTCGGTGTGGCGCCACGGATCCACAGCCCGAGGCCGAGTTGCTTGGCTTCACCGATGTCGCGCAGGCACCCGTCGATCACGACACCGGCACCGCCGCGACCCTTGAAGTACGTCAGCATCATCTCGCCGAACACACCGCTGGCCATGTCACCCCGCGCGTCGACGACAATCATGTCGCCGGGCTGGGCGTGGTACATGACGTGCCGGTGCAGCTGCTTCTCCGGCTCCTCGTACTCGTCGACGGGGTAGAGGTCCTCCCGCTTCGGCAGGAACTGCAGCGTCAGCGCCGGGCCGGCCACGCGCAGGCCGGGCGTCACCGAGACCGGGCCGCGGATGAACGCGCTGCGGATGCCCATGCGGCTGAGCTCGGCGCTGGCCGTCGCGCTGCCGATGGCCGCGAGGCCCGCACTCAGTTCGGCGGGCGGGCGAACGATGTCGTGCGTCTCGACCACGTCGGTAGCTCCCTCGGATCGGGCCGGCCATCGGAGAGTTCGATGATCCAAGCCTAGTCCGCCGAACCTCTGCGGGGTAAGGAAAGTCGGCAGCTCGATCTTTCACGGTGGCGACGGCGGACGGCACCGACTATGGTCTCTGTCATATTCCTGAGTCGGGGACGGCGCGATGAGCGGGCAAGGCAGGCGCGGCACCAAGCAGCGGATGCTCGACAGCGCGGTGCTGCTTCTGCGGGAACGTGGCGCCGCAGGCGTGACGGTCGACGCGGTGCTGGCGCACAGCGGTGCGCCACGGGGTTCCGTCTACCACCACTTTCCCGGCGGCAGGAACGAGATGGTCCTGGGTGCGGTCCGCCAGGCCGGCGACTACATCACCGCCATGGTCAACGAGTCGGCGGCCCAGGGCGACGTCCGGCAGATGATGGAGCGTCTCGTCGTCTTCTGGAAGCGGGCGCTGACCAAGACCGACTACCGGGCGGGTTGTCCCGTCGTCGCGATGGCCCTGGACAGCCGCGACCTCGTCCCCGATGCCGGTGACGTGGTGCGGGAGATCTTCACCGGGTGGCAGAGCAGCCTCGCGAAAGCGTTGACGGACAACGGGTTCGCGCTACAACGCGCGCAGCGGCTGGCGACGCTGGTCGTGTCCGCGATCGAGGGAGCGGTCATCCTCTGCCGCGCCCACCGAGATCTGGGCCCTCTCGACGACGTGCTCGTCGAGATCGCGCCCCTGCTGGAGCGACGAGACTAGGAGCCTTGGCCCATGTGGAAACCCAGTGCCTGCATCCTCTGCGAGTGCAACTGCGGGATCGAGGTCCTCGTCGGTGACGACGGCCGGTCGTTCGACAAGATCCGCGGCGACAAGCTCCATCCCGCGTCAGCCGGCTACACCTGCAACAAGGCGCTGCGCCTCGACCTGCACCAGAACGGTGACACGGGACGGATCACGCACCCGCTGCGCCGGCGGTCCGACGGCACCTTCGAGGAGATCGACTGGGACACCGCGATCAGCGAGATCGCGGCGCGCCTGGGGGAGGTCCGCGACACCTTCGGCGGGGAGACGATCTTCTACTACGGCGGCGGCGGTCAGGGCAACCACCTCGGTGGCGCCTACTCGCCCGCGACGCTGGCCGCGTTCGGCGCCCGCTACCGCTCGTCCGCGCTCGCGCAGGAGAAGACCGGCGAGTTCTGGGTCAGTGCCCGCATGCTCGGCAACATGACCCGCGCGGACTTCGAGCACTGCGAGGTCGCGCTGTTCGTCGGCAAGAACCCTTACCAGTCACACGGTTTCCCGCGCGCCCGCTCGGTGCTCAAGGAGATCGCGAAGGACCCGGCCCGGTCGATGGTCGTGATCGACCCCGTGCGGACCGAGACGGCGGAGCTGGCCGACTTCCACCTCCAGGTCAGGCCGGGCACCGATCTCTACCTGCTGACGGCGCTGGCCGCCGTGCTCGTGCAGGAGGACCTGATCGCCGCGGACTGGCTCGCCGAGCACGCGGACGGTCTCGACGCCGTCACCGCCGTCCTGCGGCAGGTGCCCGTCGGCGACTACTGCGCCGTCGCCGACGTCGAGGAGGCGCTGGTGCGGGCGGTCGCCGCCCGGATCGCCGCCGCGGACTCCGTGGCCGTGTTCGAGGACCTCGGGGTCCAGATGAACCGCGACTCCACGCTCGTGAGCTACGTCGAGAAGCTGGTCTGGCTGCTCACCGGCAACTTCGGCAAGCAGGGCGCCCAGTACGTGCCCTCCAGCCTGGTGCCGATCGGCCGCGACCGGGGGCACGCCGGCGACGAGGGACCGCGCAGCCCGGTCGCGGGCGCACGGATCATCAGCGGTCTGGTGCCGTGCAACGTGATCGCGGAGGAAATTCTCACCGACCACCCGGCCCGCTACCGGGCGATGCTGGTCGAGAGCGCGAACCCCGCGCACTCCCTGGCCGACTCGGCCCGGATGCGGGAAGCGCTTGCCGCACTGGAACTCGTGGTCGTCATCGACATCGCGATGACCGAGACCGCACGCCTGGCGGACTACGTGCTGCCGGCGCCGACGCAGTTCGAGAAGTTCGAGGCCACGTTCTTCAACTTCGACTTCCCGCGCAACATCTTCCACCTGCGACACCCCGTGGTGCCCGCACCGCAGGGCGTGCTGCCCGAGCCGGAGATCCACGCCCGTCTCGTCGAGGCCTCCGGCGCGCTCACCGAAAACGACTACGCGCCACTGCGTGCGGCAGCGCAGGCTGGGCGAGCCGAGTTCGCGCAGGCGTTCCTCTCCGCTCTCGCGGATCCGGTGAAACGGCGGCTCGCGTCCGTTCTGCTGTACCGCACGCTCGGCCCGACGCTGCCGCACGACGCCTCGGCAGCCGCGGTGCTGTGGATGGCCGCGCACGAGTGCGCCCGCAAGAACCCGGCCGGAGTCGAGAAAGCGGGCTACGGGTCCGGGCTCGAAGCAGGGGAGCGGCTCTTCGAGGCGATCGTCAACGGTGCGCACGGCGTGAACATCACCGACGACGAGTACGACGTCTCGTGGCGGCGCCTGCGCGGTGAGCGGATCAACCTCGCGGTGCCGGAGCTGCTCGCCGCGGTGGCCGCGCTGGGTGACCGGCCTGTCCCACAACAGGATCCGGACTGGCCGTTCGTGCTGTCCGCGGGAGAACGACGCGCCTTCACCGCCAACACGATCATGCGCGACCCCAGCTGGCGACGGCGCGACCCGGACGGCCGCCTGCGCATGAGCGTCACCGACGCGACGAGGCTCGGCGTCACGACGGGCGACCGGGTCAAGCTCACGACCCGGCGCGGCAGCGCGGAGGTGTCCGTGGAGGCCACGGACACCATGCGCTCCGGGCACATCTCGCTCCCCAACGGCCTCGGGCTCACGGTGAAGGAGCGCACGGGCGTCGCTCCCAACGAGCTCACCGCCGCGGAGGACCGCGACGAGTGGGCCGGAACGCCGTGGCACAAGCACGTGCCGGCCAGGCTCGAACCGCTCGGGTGAAGGGTTCTTCCTGGGTGTGCCGCACCCAGGAAGAACGAGCCCTGGTCGCCTGAGCCTCAGGCTCGCAGGATCAGGAGCGTGACGAACCGGGTGAACGAGCAGAAGATCCGGGAGAACGTCGACGTGGTGGGCATGTGGGTCACCGCGGACGGCCACATCCGGCAGGAGCTGCGCGCCGACGGCCGGTACGACGAGGCCCGCGGCAGCCGCGCCAGTGCGTACACCGGCAGCTACACGGTGACCGGTGCGCACCTCGACTACGTCGACGACACCGGGTTCACCGCCACCGGTGACGTGCGGGACGGGGTGCTCCACCACGAGCACCTGGTCCTGCACCGGGAGGTCGCCGCGTCCTGAACGGTCCAGGACGTGAGCTCAGCCAGGCCGCTCCCACGCCTGCCGTTCCGCGCCGCGCGGGTCGTCGACCGTGCCGCTGTCGAGGTCGAACCGCATGGTGGTGCGCCGGTCCTCGGTGTAGCGCGGCCAGCCGGGATCTCCGGTGCGGGCGAAGCGGACCCAGCTGTCGTGGACCCGCGCGGTGAGGGACGACGGCGCTTCGTCCTCGCCGAGCAGCCTGTTCGGTCCGTGCAGTGAGGGAAGGCCGGTCCGCGCGAAGACGAACGGGAGCTCGACCGTGTGCGTGGCACCGAGCACGGGTGACCGCCACGCGAACTCGTAGGCGAAAGCCCGCGAGCGACGAGCGTAGGCCTCGGTGAGCGCCCAGGTGCCCGCGCCGAACAGGGCGTCCCCCAGGACGGCGGACCGGATCTCGCCGTCGGTGGCCGTCGGCCGCTGTTCGCGGTAGGTCTTGACCAGCCGCACGGGATCGGGGTGCGCCTTGGCCGCGACGGCGTCCACGTCGGCGCTGGTCGAGCTGTCGTACTTGCCGAACGGCACCAGGTAGAGGTTGCCCTCCTCGGTGTTCGCGCCGACGAGCAGATCGACCTCGGCGACGGTGGCGTCCGCCGGTTGTGCGTCGAGGACCAGGCTGAACGGGCTCAGCCCCACCAGCGGATCGGTGTGCGTGGCGGTCCGCAGGTCGATGCCCGCGAGCTTGGACGCCGTCTCCACGAGACGCTCGTCGGAGATCCCCGCGAAGGCGCCGGCGCTCGCCTCGACGCCGAGGAGTTCGGCGGCGGCACGGGTGACGGGGGACGCCTGCCCGGGCGAGAAGGCTCCCAGACCGCTTCCGCTTTGGACGATCGCGCGCTGGAACAGCCCGGCGGCCTCGGGTGTGGCCAGCAGCCCGCCGACGATGGTCGCCCCGGCGGACTGGCCGAACACGGTGACGGTGCCGGGGTCGCCGCCGAACCCGGCGACGTTCTCCCGCACCCAGCGCAGGGCCGCGACCACGTCGAGCAGGCCGCGGTTGGCCGGTGCGCCGGGTACGTCGAGGAACCCGGCGACACCGAGGCGGTAGTTCACGGTGACGAGCACGACGCCGTCACGGGCGAACGCAGATCCGTCGTACATCTCGGCGCGTCCGGAGCCCGCGACGAAGCCGCCGCCGTGCACGAACACCATGACGGGCAGGCCGGTGGCGGCGGCATCCGGAGTCCAGACGTTGACGGTGAGGTAGTCCTCGCCGCGGTGCCAGCCCTCACCGAAGTAGGCGCGCAGGTCCATGGTGCCGAGCAGCCGCGGCGCCTGCGGTGCGGTGGGCCCGAACTCGGTGGCGTCGCGCACGTCCCGCCACGGCTCGTGCTCCGCGGGTGCCGCGAACCGGCCGGCACCGGTGGGCGCGGCGGCGTACGGGATGCCGAGGAAAGCGGTGATCCCGTCCCGGCTCAGTCCGCGCACGGCGCCCTGGGCGGTGACGACCTCCATCGGCCTCACCTCTGCTCGTAGGGGGAGAAGGAGGCCCAGTCCTTGATGACGAACGTGTCCGCGTCGCGCGCGACCTCCACTGCGCCCCCACCGGGGAAGTGCGCCGGGAACACCAGGGTGCGGGTGTCCGCGGCCTCGCCCAGGATCCTGCGGCGGGTGGCGCGGGCCTCGGCGGGGTCCTCGCAGAAGCAGCTGTTGGCGTCCGGTTCGAGGACCTGTGCCGGGGCGTGCACCAGGTCGCCGACGAACACCGCGCGGTCGGTGCCGGAGGCGAGGGTCAGCACGCTGGAGCCCGGCGTGTGGCCGGGTGCCGGTTCCAGGCGCAGGTGGGCGTCGATCTGGTGGCCGTGCTCCCACAACCGCACCAGACCGGCCTGGTGCACGGGGGCGACGCTGTCCTCGAAGACGTTCTGGTTGCCGCGGCCGAGCACGGCGGTCCTCTCGTTGGCGGGGTTCCAGAAGTCGAAGTCGTCCTTCGGCATCAGGTAGGTGGCGTTGGGGAAGGTCGGCACCCAGGCGCGGTCCTCGAGGCGGGTGTTCCAGCCGACGTGGTCGACGTGCAGGTGGGTGTTGACGACGACGTCCACGTCCTCGGGGCGGACGCCGGCACGGGCGAGGTTGCCGAGGAAGTCAGTGGAGAGATGGCTCCACACCGGGGCGTACGGACGCTCCTTGTGGTTGCCGACCCCGGTGTCGACCAGGATCGTCCTGCCCCCGCTGCGCAACAGCCACGTCTGGATGGCGGCACGCACGTTCCCGGTGGCGGGGTCGAGGAACTCCGGCTCCGTGTCCTCCCAGACCTGCCGCGAGCTCTCGGGGAAGAAGACCTCGGGCGTCATCTCCACCGAGCCGTGGTACTCCCACACACGGGTGACGGAGACGTCACCCAGTTCGATCGTGTCCATGCCGTCGATGCTGCGAACTCCGGCCGTGGGCAACCAGACCCGCTCTTGCCTACCCCTGGCGTGGTCAGGCTCGCCGCATCCGGCTTCCGCATACTGGCCGGATGAGCGGACAGGGACAGCTCGCCGAGTACCTCCAGGCCTGCCGGGCGCGCCTGCGACCGGACCAGGTCGGTCTCCCGACCTACGGCGAACGGCGACGCGTCCCCGGTCTGCGTCGCGAGGAGGTCGCCGGCCTGGCCGGCGTCAGCGCCTCCTACTACATCCGGCTGGAACAGGGCCAGGCGCTGCACGCGTCGCAGGAGGTCGTGGCCGCACTCGCCAGGGCGTTGCAACTGAACCCGGAGGAACACGCCCACCTCCGCGAACTGGCCCAGCCACGACGCCACCGGACCGCGCCGAAGCCACCGCCCGAACGCGTGTCGCCCGACACCGCCGAACTCCTCGCCACGCTGGCCCAACCGGCGATCCTGCTGGGCAGGCGCGGCGACGTGCTGGCGTGGAACGCGCTGGGCCACGCCTTCTTCGCGGGCCACCTCGACCAGTCCAGTCCTCGACGCCCCGCCGACCGTCCCAACATGACCAAGCTGGTCTTCCTCGACGCGCACACCCGCGCCCTCTACGAGAACTGGGCGGTCAAGGCCCGTGCGGTGGTCGGCAACCTCCGCCTCACCGCCGGCAGGTACCCGGAAGACCGGGAACTGAGCGCCCTCGTGGGTGAGCTGGCGACCCGCAGCCCCGAGTTCGCGACGATGTGGGCCGACCACCGGGTGCGCGCGTGCGACAGCACCGCGCACCAGATGCACCACCCCGTCGTGGGGGAGATCGTGGTGAAACAGCAGACGCTCCGCATCCCGCACGCCCCGGACCAGACGCTGACCATCGTCACGGCGCAACCCGGATCGGCCGCGGAATCCGCGCTCACGTTGCTCGGGCAGGCCGTGGCGACGGGACCGTTCGAAGATCCGTTCCCAATGGACTTCGCGGTGCCGGGACCGGTGACCTCGCCGGATCCACAGGGCCGTCACTTGCCGTGACACCGCGCTCACCGGCGGGGTTGTGACCATCAACACTCGGCCGTGATGTTCTCGTGCTCGTTTCGTAATGTGGCGCGCTGTGTGACCATGCCCTGTCCCCAACGCAAGGTGTCCCGAATGTCGGGCCGACATAGAACGCCCCAGACAGCCAGCCGGAAGCTGCCCATCGCAGTTGCCGCCACCCTCACCGCGGGCCTGGCCGCGACCTTCTGGGTGGTCCGTGATTCCGACCAGCCGATCGACCCGGCGGGAGCGGCCGCCAACCTGGCCGCCTCGTCGATCTCCGCAAGCCAGCCGTCTTTCACCTCGTCGACCACCGCGCCGCCGTCCTCGGAGCCTCCGGTGACGACCACCACGGCGCCCCCGGTGACCACGACCACCACGCTGCCTCCCGCGCCGCCTCCGCCCCCACCGCCACCGCCCTGCCCGACCGCCCTGGACGGCACCAAGCCGCATGTGGCGCAGGTGGGCCACCACATCGCCGGCAAGTTCGGCGTCGAGGACATCGGCGGCGCAGCCGGCCGCGGCGGCTCCGGCGACCACCCCACCGGTCTCGCGCTCGACTTCATGGTCGACACCGCCACCGGCAACGCCCTGGCCGACTACGTGCTGGCCAACCGCAAGGCGTTCGGCGTGACCTACGTGATCTGGCGCCAGCGCTACAACGACGGCAGCGGCTACACGCCGATGGAGGACCGTGGCAGCCCCACGGCCAACCACATGGACCACGTGCACGTGTCGTTCCAGGCGACCGCGACGGTCAAGGTCACCTGCTGATCTTTCGAGTCGGCGCAGGCGACTTGTGGGCCGCGTCGCGTACGGCGCGGCCCACGACCTCAGTGCGGCAGATCGGTGGTCTCACGGGGCTGGCCGCCGCCCGCGCGGCCGGAGATCTCGGTGGGACGCGGGCCGTTGCCGTTGTCGACGACGACGCTCGAGACCAGCCTGCCGTTGAAGAACACGGTGGCGGCGCCGTCGTCGTCGAACAGGGAGAGCCTGGCGACGGTGCCGTTCGTCATGGCGCCCTCGATCTCGGCGATCACCTTGGCGGCGTCAGCGGGCGGGAACTGCCACGACATGCCGTCGATGGTGACGCGCCGCTTCGAATCGTCGGTCATTTCTGTCTCCTCGGGTAGGAACGAACGGTGCTGTTACCTGTTCTCTGACGGACCGCTGACGGTGCAGCGGAAGGAGAAGTCCTTGGCGCGGACGTCGAAGGACTGCGCCCGGTGCGCTGCCGCTGATGCGGTCAGGGAGTTGCGGTAGACAGCGGTGGCGCCGTCCAGTGCTTGGTCGAGCACGCCTTGGACGATGTCGACGGACACCTGTTCGCCTTGGGGCAGAAGGGCGTCCAGGTCGGGGCGGTCGCTGGTCTCCTGCGAGATCCAGATGGCCACGTCGAGGCGGCTGTGCGCGTCGCCGCGGAACACGTCGGAGTCGCGCAGCGAGAGCTGTTCGCCATCGGCGATGTCGTTGAAGCGTTCGGTGTGGACGGAGTGCCTCGGCTGCCCCGCGGTGTCCTCGGTGAGCACGAGCGCGTCCAGCCGGATGCGCGGTCCCCGTGATGCGCGGTTGTGGTGCACTACGAGGTTCGACAGTCGCAACGTGACCTCCTCGTGGTCCGAGTAGGTCGGGGCGGACGGCCGGTCGTCCACCTCGAACACCGTGTTCTCACCGATCGGAGCGGGTCTCGGGTCGAGGTCGAAGTTGATGGTGTGCACCGAGAACGTCACCGGCCTGCCGCGCACCGACGTGGTCTCCCTGCCGTCCGAGGCGCCGATCATGCAGAGGTGGCGCTCCAGCCGGGAGATGTTCCATTCCCTGCTCTTGTCGATGCCGCGTTGCTCGAGCACTCTCGTGTCGGTGGGCTCGCTGCTGACGAGCACCACGATCGTCTCCTCGCGAGGCGCGGTGGCCGGCACCGACTCGGGCCACGAGACCTCCATGCCGGGCAGCGCTCGCGTGTAGTCGTCGCTGCCGAACACGTAGCCGACGCCGGGATCGAGGCGCAGGCCGCTCGGGTTGGACGGGTAGAGCGACGCGATCTGTCCGGACACGCCGACGTCGAGCAATGACACGTACACCGCCGTGGTCTCGCTGTCGTTGCGCACCTCCACGCTGATCGACTGTCCGGAGTGGATGGTCGCGCCCGAACGGGGGAGCGGTGTGGTGGTGCCATCGCTCACCCGCCCGAAGCGGACCGTGACCGGTTCCGCGAGGGCCAGGTTGACCGGTTCGACGAGTGTTTTCAGCGCACGGGCACGGGCGAAGCGCCTCAGGTCCGCCACCACGGCGGCGATGCTGGGCCGCGGCTCGTGCAGCGGACCGGCCGCGTCGTGGATCGTGTACCCCTCCTCGCCCGCCTCCAGCCGGACGTGGGCGAGGTCGCCGCCGGCCGTGCCGAGCACCGCGACGGAGTCGATCGACGTGACGAGGTCGGGGTCGTCGGTGTGCACGAGCAGCGGTGGCAACGCGGTGTGGACCAAGTGGGCGCGCGCGCCGAGCGGGACGGGGACGCCGAGCACACCGTAGGCCGCCTGGGCGTCCACCCGGTCGGCCAGCACGTCGCCGACCTTGCGCTCCTCGTCCGGCTCCGGCGAGTCGTCCGGCATGATCACGAACCTGTCGCCGGGGCGGGCGCCGAGCAAAGCCGCTCCGGCGATGCGGACTCCGCCGCGGATCTCCGTGACCGGGAGCGCCCCCAGCGGGTCGATCTCACGGGTGTCGAACATGATCCGGCGGGCGGGCCCCTCGATCTCCGGGCGTTGCCCCGCCCAGACCTGGTTGACGCGGTGGCGCAGCCGGTCGACGAGCGTGGCCCACGAGGCGGTCAGGCCGCTGTCGTGCAGTTCGCCGAGCGTGCGGGTCAACGCGTCCGTCAGATACCCCATCGGCACGCCGTCGGCGTTCTCGCCCTCACAGGCTCGTTCCTCCGGTGCGCACGCGACGATGCGCACGGCGTGGGGGTTGCCCGGCGGGTTCCAGAGGTCGAGCGCCAGCCCTTCCCGGCGCAGGGTCTCGACGTGCGAGCTGATCACGCTGGCCGGCACGGGACGAGGGTAGGTGCGGACCAGGCCCGGCGCGCGGGACATGTGGCCGGAGTGGCAGCAGTCCAGGACCACCGTGACGTTCTCCGTGCGTTCGGTCAGCCTGGCGAGCAGCACCGACAGCTCCGGTGCGGTGATGCCGCGGAAGTCGTCCTCGGTCGTCTCCTCGAAGTCGGTGGGGACGATGAACTGGAGGGTGCCGGGGCCGGGGGTGCCGTGGCCGAGGTCGGGGTCGTGCGCGTAGCCGCCGTGCCCGCTGTAGTAGACGACGAGGGCGTCGTCCTCGCGGGCGTTGCCGATGAACCTCTCGTACTCGTCGAGGATTCCGGCTCTGCTCGCGTTCTCACCCTCGCACCGGGTGGAGGTGAAGTCCCACCGTTCCAACGCGGCCGTCATGGCCTTGAGGTCGTTATCGACGCCGTTCAGGCCCACCTGTGAACCGATGAGCAGTGCTTTGCGGGCCATGGGTTTCCTCCCGGAAGAAGAGCGGGTCAGTCGAGAAGCCCGGCGTCGCGGGCTTTGCGCAGCGCCGCCGTCTTGTTGGTGACGCCCAGCTTTTGGTACACATTGGACAGATGGCGGCCGACGGTCGCCTTGGTGACGTGCAGTTGGGTGCCGAGCTGCCGGTTGGTCAGGCCGGCGTCGAGCTCGCGTACGATCTCGAGCTCGCGGGCGGTGAGCCCGAACGGGTTGCGGGTAGACCGGGTCTCCCTGGGCAGCAGGTGGTGAGCGCGCTGGATCGACGTGATCGTGCCGGCGAGCGGCTTCGCACCGAGTCGCCCAGCGACCTCGGCAGCCTCGGCGGCCGCCCGTGCGGCGAGTTCGCGGTCACCCTCTCGTGCCGCCGCGCCGGCCAGCCTCGCCAGCGAGTACGCCATCGGGTACGGCCGGTCCAGTTGTCGCCACGCTTCGGTGATCGAGTGCCAAGCCGTTGCGGTGTCGGCATTGCCGGCCCGGTCGGCCTCGGCCGCGCACACGGCGGCCAGCACCGCCGACTCCGTGTCACCGTCCGGCGGACTCGCGTGCCCGAGCAGGTCGCCGGCGTCGAGCGAGTGGTCTGCGGCGACCTTGAGACCGAACGCGCAGAGTTGAAGCCTCAGCAGGTGTTCCTCGGTACCGGCGATGGCCTCGATGCCGTGCCGCACGGTCGCCAGCGCGGCGTCCGGCTCTTCCCGGCTCACGGCGAGCTCCGCGAGGCATCGGTAGAGAGGGCTGAGGAACTTCGGTTGTGCGCTCGGATGGTTCCGCACGCTCTCCAGCAGCCGTTCCGCCTCGGCGAACCTGCCGGTGGCGAGGTCCATCTCTGCCTTGGTCAAGCGCTGGAAGGTCGTCTCGCGCTTGGGGAAGTACCGCAGCACCTCGGCGATCAGCCGGCTCGCCTCCTCCCAGCCGCCGGTCAGGAACAACATCGCGCAGGCGTTGTTGGCGAGCAGACCCGCCTGACGCGAGCCCATCAGTCCGAGCTGCCTGCTGCGTTCCAGCGCCTGCCGGAACACCTCGACCGCCTCGGCGTCCTGCCCCGCCCTTTCCAGACAGACGCCCAGGTTCCCCGCGGCGCGCAACAGGTCCTCGAGGTGGTCGGTCTCCTCGGCGATGCGGTGTGCGTCGCGCAGGGTGGCGATTCCCGTCGTGTGGTCGCCGAGCAGGGTGAGCGCGAGCCCCGCGCTGTTGCGGGCTCTGCCGACCTCGGCGCGGGCGTTCGCCTGTTCCGCCTCCCGCTCCGCCTCGCGGGCCATGGCGAGCGCCTCGGTGTACCTGCCGCTCTTGGCCTCCACCGTCGCGAGTGCCGAACGCACCCGCGACCCCAGCGCGCTGGGCGGTTCGTCCCGCAGCAGTTCGTGCGCGAGGCGGTAGGACCACAGGCTCTCCGCGTCGAACCCCGCTTCCCACCGGTAGCTGCCCAGGCGTTCGTGCAACTCGCCGAGCAGTTGCGGGCTCTCGGACGAGGCCGCGGCGACCGCCTCCTCCGCCCACTCGACCGCCTGCGTGAGGTGGCCTGCCCAGCGTGCGGCGTCGGCGGCGACCTTGAGCACCTGCACGCGGTTCACCGCGGCGGGTGCCGCTTCCGGGTGCCGTGCCCACAGGTCGAGCGCGCGCCGGTACTGGACTTCCGCGTCCTGGAACGCCCGCACGCGGACGGCGAGGTCACCGGCGCCGATCGCCGCTCGCAGCGCCTCGGGCACCCGGTCGGCCGCGGACCAGTGGTAGGCGAGTTCGGGCAGCACGTGCGGGTCGCGGACGACCTCGTCGGCCAGCACCTCGGCGAGCGCGGCGTGCAGCCTCTTGCGTTCCCGGAGGCGCACCGTGCCGTACGCGGTCTCACGTAGCAGGGCGTGCCGGAACCGGTAGGAGTCGCCGAGCACGTCGACCAGCACCTGCCGGTCGAGGCACTCGGTGAGCGCCGAGTCGAGTGCGGAGTCGGTGACGCCGGCGACCTGCGCCAGCAGGTCATCGCTGACCTGACGGCCGGCGACCGCGGCCACGCGCACCACGGTCGCGGCGTCCGGACCCAGCTGGGCCAGCTGGGCGTGCATCAGGTCGGTGAGCGACTCCGGGACGTGCGGATCCGGCCTGGCCGGGTCGTCCGCCGCCACCAGCTGCTCGGTGAAGTACGGGTTGCCCTCGGACAGCTCGAAGTACCGATCGGCCCGTTCCGGGCTGACGTCACCGCCGGTCAGCTCGGCGACGAACGCGCGCAGCTCGCCCCTGGTGAACGGCACCAGCGGCATCCGGTGCGTGTGCCGGGTGAAGTCGGGTTGCGCGAGCCGGGTGCGCAGTGGGTGACCGAGCCGCAGACCGGAGCGATAACCGCAGACCAGCATCAACCTCTGGTCGGACACGGTGAGCGCGAGGTAGGCGATGAGGTCGAGTGTCGCCGTGTCGGCCCAGTGCACGTCCTCGAACACCACGACGAGCGGCGCCAGTGAGCCGATGTGGTCGAACATGCGCGACACCGCTAGGAAGACGTGGTGCTGCGCGCCCAGACCGGTCCCCGACGCGGGCGAGGAACCGGCGACACCGGCGATCAGTGCGGCCAGTTCGTCCCACACCGGTCCGGCCAGCCGACGGGCCTCCTGCTCGCCGTGCTGACGCACCAGCACCCGCAGCGCCTGCACCAGCGGGCCGTACGGGACCGCGCCGCTCTGCAGCTCCAGGCAGCCGCCCGCCAGCACGACGGCGCCGGTCGCACGGGCGGAGTCCGCGAACTCGGCGAGCAGGCGGGACTTGCCGACGCCCGCCTCCCCGTTGACCATCACGACCACCGGCTTGCCCGTGACGGCGTCCTCGAGCAGCCGGGTGAGCCGCGCGACCTCCTGGTCGCGGCCGATCAGCCTGGTCATCTGGCAGGCCCCGCGGCGGCCCTCAGCGCCTCCGCCCAGGGGTAGTCCGGGGAGAGCCGCGTGACGGCCTTGGCGGCGTCCGCGATCGCCCAGGCCGCGCGGCACACGCACCGCAGCGCGTGCAGGTTCGCCTGCTCGCGGGGATCGGTCACCGTGGTGAGTACGACGTCCAGCCGTCCTGCGAAGCCCGCCCCGATCCGCTCGAGCACACCGCCGAACGGGTCGCCGGCGTCCAGGAACGCCCCGACCGACCGCACGATGACCGGCGCTGAGGGGTGGTCGGCGGGCACCGTGCGAGCCGCCAGCAGCAGGGTGTCGGCCGACGCCCGCACGTCCGCGTCGCCGGCGGGATCGAGCCGGTGGCGCAGCAGCAACACGACGGCCAGCAGGAACTGGTCGACGGCGGCGTCTTCCGGCGCGATGTCCTCCGGGTGCTCGTCCACGATCGTGCTCGCCATGGCCACCGCGTCGTCGACGACGGGCACGGCGAGGGCGGGCGCACCTGGCAGCAACAACGCGGCGGCGGCTTCCCAGACCGGCACGTCCGTTGCCAGCGAAAGCCTTCCCCGCAGGAGCTTCCGCACGTCCGCCTGGACTTCCGGGGCCGGTTCGGGCTCGACCTCGACCGGCTGCGGCGCGTCCTCGTCGTCGGCCGGCACCGGTTCGGTCACGACCACCACCGGTCGTCCGCCCGCGGGTGTCGAGAGCAGCTTGCTGGAGCTGTCGAGGCTGACCGTGAAGACGTCCGGGATCCGGAAGGCGCCGTATCCGGGCCTGGCCCGGGTGGTGAACCGCTCCTGGAGGCCCTGGAACTTCGCGATGAAGGTGCCGAGGTTGGCGAGGTTGAACTCGGCGGTGGTCGCGCCGTACAGGACCGCGAGGACGTCGGTCAGCTCCAGCATCAGCTCGGCCATCTCCCGGATGTCCGCACTGAGCGACCGGTCGGCGAGCACGGTCTTGAAGCACTCGGTGGCGACGTCGATGTCGGAGACCGCGACAGGCTGCGGGTTCGGTGCGGCGACCCGGAGCATCCGGTCGTGCATGATCTTTTGCATGGGTCCGGGCTTCGCGATCCTGCGCATGTGCTGGGAGCCGAGGAACAACCGCGCGATCGGCACCTGGACCGGCGGCAGAGTGCCCCTGTCGAGTGCCTCGCGGAAGCAGTCGATCGCCGCTGTGTCGTCCTTGTCGTCGTCCGTGAGGAGCTGACTGCGGAAGCTCAGCCCGGTGCCCAGCAGGAAGGCGGTGCTCGCCCGCAACGGGTCGGTCTCCTCCAGGAGGTCGAGCGACTCCCCGAGTGCGGAGATGGAGTCGTTGAGGTCACCCATCGACGTCGGTGCATGCACGCCGTTGAAGCTGAAGCGCTGCAACAACGCCTGACCGAGACGGCACAGCGGGGCCATGCGCGCGGCGCCGGTCAACCCGGCGAGCTCGGCGCGCAGTTCGTCGATGACGGGGTCTATCGAGGACATGCGTTCTCCCTGGGACGGGGTGGTGGGAATCAGTGGCCTGCGTGGGTGAATCCGGCCCACGCCACGACCCGCCTGCGGTCACTTGCCAGTGAGACCAGGTCCGCGGGCATCCGGGCGGGCGGCACCGGGTCGGGGCTGAGCATCCACAACTGCGCCGCGCGCAACGCCTCGCGCGCCGGCAGGCCTTCCGTGAGCAGGTAGTGGTGGAACAGGAACATCAGTGCGGACGTCTCCGCGTCGGGGATCGCCCAGTGCGTCGACAGCACGGTGCGCGCACCGGCGGCCAGGAACGCGGTGCCGAGGCTGTACGCCTCGTCGTAGCCGTGGATCGACCGGCCGGTGTGGCAGGCGCCCATGACCACGAGCCCGATCCGTCGCTCGGGCACCGCCTCGAGGATCCGGATGATCTCGTCGGCGTCGAGCTTGCCCGCGGCCTTCTCGCGCGGGTCGTCGGGAGCCAGTTGCAGGTCAGCGGTTCCACCGTCGTCGGCGGGCACGAACCGGCCGTGGCAGGCCAGGTGCAGCGTGGTGCCCGCGTACGGCGCCGTGTCCGCGAGCCACTCGCTGACCTCGGTGACGGTGCCCCGGCCGGACGGACTCTGCGAGTCGTCCCCCCGCCGGCCGAGGTACCGCGCGCCGGGGTAGAAGACCGTGCGCACCGCCTGCGCCTCCGCCCGTGCGGCGGTGAGCGGCGGGGCGTCGCCGCAGGTGTCCGGGTCGCCGACGACGAGACCGGTCCTCGTGGGCCGGATCGGGTCGCGCTTGGCGTTCTCGCAGAACAACCTCGCCGAGACGGCCTGGGAGAACGAGGCCAGTTCGATCGCGCGCGTGCCGTCGGCCCTGCGTGCGGCCTGCCAGGGGATGCGGGCCAGGTCTCCCATGGGCAGCAACACGATCGAGGGCACCGAACCCGGTGCGGCTCCGGCGAAATACGACTCGAGCAGCGGGCCGATCGCCGACTGCCAGGCCCAGTCGCACAGCGCGTCGACCCGGTCCGCGAAACCTGCGCGGGCGCCGACCGGAGCGGTTTCGCGAGTGGTTCCGCGTGCCCTGTCGGTCAGCGCCGTCAGGTACAGCTCGACCTCGCTTCCCTTGTCCACCTGGAGGTTCGGCAACATCAGGTACGCCGGTGGGCCCACTCTGGGGGCGATCACCATGAACCCCGGAGCGAGCTGCTCTCCGGCCACCAGGTAGACCAGGGCGTCGGCACGGGACGTGGCCAGTGCCGCCCTGATCTCCCCGAGCGACGGCGGGTCGAGCAGGGTCGCCGCGATGTCGTCGTTGGCGAGCAACGCGGTCATGACCTGCTTGCGCAACCCCTCCGAGTGGCGGCCCTCGTCCAGCCAGCGGTCGGCGAGGTCGGCGTGACCGGCGGCGGTGAGCCGCGCGGGCAGCGCGCGGAGTTCGGCCTCGGCGAACAGCAGCAGGCCGCGGCCCGTGTCCAGCGCGCGCAGGGCACCGGTGGCGTTGGACGCCGCCAGACAGCGGCGTGCGGCGCCCAGCGCGCCACCGACCGCGTCCCTGATCGCCCACTTGGCTTGGGCCGGGTCGGTCTCCAGCAGCACCCTCCACACGTAGGCGCGTTGTGAGGCCATGGTGAACGGACTGGCGCCGGGCAGGTCGCCCAGCCGGTGCCTCACCATGGCGAGCAACTCGTGCGTGAGTGTCCACTGTGGATGGCTCGGCTGCCGCATCCTGGCCAGCGCGCCCTGCAGTGCCTTCTCGGCCTCGGCCAGGCCTTCGGCCGAGCCGGTTACTTCCGTCCGGCGCAGGAGACCGGTCGCGAGGCCGTTCAACGCGAGCAGGTCGAGGTCGTCGCCCTGGTCCATGGCGATGGCGTCGCGGAGGTGGTCGAGCGCCTCGTCGATGCGGGCGAGATCGGCCTGCTCGCCGTTCTGGAAGAGCGTTGCCGCGGCGAGCACCCTGGCACGTCGCTGGGCGCTCGGCGACGGGCCCGCGTTCCGGATGCGGTCGCCGGCGTTCGCACCGGAGCCAGCGGGGTCCAAGACGCTGAACAGCTCGTCCATGCCGCGATCGGCTTCGCTCAGGTCCATGCGATCGCGGAACTCCGGCGGCAGGGTCTCGACCAACGCCTTCAGCTCTTGCATGGCGGCCGCCGCTTCGTGCAGGTCGCTCTTCTTCGCCGCGTCGAGCAACCTGTGCAGGGATGCGGCGTAGCTGTGCATGGCAGGCGCGACCGGGTGGTCACCGATCTGGTTCAACACCTCGTCGAGGGTTCGCTTCATCTTGGAGCCGTTGATCTCGATCCCGTCCCCGGCCGCTTCGACAGCGGCACCGGCGGCGTCGAGGAGCATCCTGGTCACGGGAACGTCCCGGGCCGCCTGCGCGTACCCGGCGAGCTCGCGTTGGGCGGCCACGTGATCGAGCTGTTCACCGGCCGCCGCGCGGTATGCGAGGTGTTGCGCGCGAACGGCAGCGGCGACGAGCGGCCAGCCGACCATCGACTCCGGAACCCGGCCGACGAGTCGCAGCAGGTCGTCCAGGTGCGGCACCAGCACCGACCGGGCTGGACCGCCGCCCTTGGTCACCGTGGTGAGTAGGGTGACGGCGAGCCTGCTGCGGTCCGGGTGCTCCTGCGGCAGGCGCGCCAGGTCGGCGGTGAACGCGGTCAGGTCGTCCGCGCTCACCGAGTCCGGTGTCGCACGCCGCGTCACCGCGTCGCACCGCGCGACGATCTCGGCAAAACCGTTCTCCTCGGCCATCCGGCCCTCTCCTCGTTGCTGCGGCGGGTCTGTTCGAAAAGAACTGACGGACGGAGACCTCACTCCTCCGCGCGGGCCGCGGCTTCGAGCAGTTCGAGCACCGTCCGCTCGGCCAGTCCGCGGGCCAGGAACTCCGGCGGCCACGCGGCGGCGCCCGGCGTGCGGTCCAACTCGTCGCTTCCGAGGCTGCGGACGAACACCTCGGTGACCACGTCGGTGGCCGCGCCGGCCGGGTTCTCGCCCAGCGCGACGCGGGCCCCGATGTTCCGCAGGGCCACACTCGCCAGTTCCCGGAACGGGTCGCCGTCCGGGTGTGCGAGGTCGGGACCGTCCGACGACGTCCTGGGCAGCGGCACCGCCGAGTGCTCCTTGTGCCCCAGCGGGCGTTCGACGTAGTCCGCGTACCAGCGCGGCTTGGAGCGCATCGCCGCCAGTACCGTCTCGACGTCGCGAACGACCTCGCGGTAGGCCGACTCGTAGTCGTCGCCGCAGAGGATGGCGCGGTGCTCCGCCCACCACTCCACGGGCCAGACCGCGGCGCCCGCCACCGAGTCGTTGCCGACGAACTCCAGCAGGTCGACGGCCAGCGTGATGAGCCGGGGCTCCTCGCCCAGCGCCGTGGCGAGCCAGCGCGGCACCCGCGGCTTCTGCAGGGCGCCGCGTTCGCCACGCCTGCGCCGGTAGGCGTTGATCGTGGCGAACCGCAGCCGCCCGTGCACCCACCCCTCCAGGTTGTGCACGGGCATGGTGGCGTGCAGGAAGACGTCGTCCAACACGGCGTCCATGTCGTCGTGGAACCGGTCGAGGCACGCGGCCTCCAGTCGCAGCACCGAACGGGCGCAACCGCGGTGCCCGCGCTTGAGCTCCAGCTTCCTGGTCAGCTGGGTGAAGACGACGGTGTGCGCGATCGCGTACACCGCGGCCCGCAGCCGGCGGTGCTCCTGGACGGACGCCTCGGCGGCGGTCTTCGCCAGCAGGCCCTCGGCCGCGAGCCGGCGCACAGCGTTCATTTCCTCGGTCATGGCTGCATCTCCCGAACAACGCTTGGATGAATTCGGCGTCGTTCTGAAAATGCGCTCCGACGCCGTGAACGGATTCGGCTTCATGCGCTTCATCCGATGTTGGCGACGCTAGGGGAGTCGTCCTGGTGCAGGCCATCTACCAGTACAAAGATGGTTACAATGCGGTAGTCCGCAGTCTTCTGAGGTGCTATTTCTCAACCGCCTGAAGCTTGTTCTCAACCGGTTGAAAAACTCGCCTCAACCGGTTGAGAACGACGTGCTCACTCGCCGGTGGGCGTGGAATCGCGGGACGGTCGCCAGGTGACGTTCTGAGGGGGCAGACCCATCGCCCGCAGG
Organism: Lentzea flaviverrucosa; assembly: GCF_003350445.1. Classification (NCBI taxonomy): domain Bacteria; kingdom Bacillati; phylum Actinomycetota; class Actinomycetes; order Pseudonocardiales; family Pseudonocardiaceae; genus Lentzea; species Lentzea flaviverrucosa. The sequence continues at coordinate 103,087 of NZ_QQAU01000009.1, read as the reverse complement.
TCCTGCGTCAGACCGGGCAGCGCACCGCGCCGCGGCACGCCGATGATCCACACGCCGCCGTCGCCGGCAGGTCCTACCTGGAGTCGCGGTGACTCGGGTTCGTGGTCCACGTACTCCGCGTACCGGCGCCGGGCCAGTTCGGTGCGCAGCACCATGCGCTGGTTGGCGGAGCCACGCCAGATGCGCGAGGTCGGCGCGGCCACGTCGTACCGGCCGGTCACCAGCACGTCGACGAGGTCGGCCGCGCCGCGGCGCACCTCGTCCAGTTCGGTCTCGTCGTAGCCGGTGAAGAGCAGCACGTCCTTGTCCAGCCCCGTTTCCCGGCGCACGGCGCGCAGGAGGTCGCGCAGCGCGGCCGGTTGCTGCAGGGGTTCGCCCCCGCTGATCGTGAGGCCGTCGGCACCCGCGCCGACCGCCTTCCGCCACAACACGACGAGGTCGTCCACCTCGACTTCGGTGCCACCGACCGGATTCCACGTGTCCTGGGACATGCACCCCTTGCACGCGAGCGTGCAGCCCTGCACCCAGATGCCGAGTCGCAGACCTGGACCCAGCGCGGTGACCGGGAAGTGGGTGCGGCTGATCCGCAACGTGCTCACGGCGCCACCTCTGCCACCGGTGGCACCGCGTCCTGCACTGGTAGCGGTGCCGGCTGCGGCCTCAGTCCCCGGCGGTGCTGCACGGCCTCGGTGAAGCTCGGATCACCAACGGCCTGGGTGAGCGACGCGAAGTACGCCTCCTCGGCCGCCGCGTAGGCGGATCTGATCGCCCGCACGAGCGGCTCCGGCCCGACGTCGTCCTCGTCGCCGCCGGCGGCGTGCTCCGGGCACAGTCGCGCGATCAGCAGCCGGCGTTCGGCCTCGACCTGCTCCCGCCGTTGCCGGTGCAGCGCGTAGGACTCCTGGAACGGGTGGCGGCGCGACAACCCCAGCAGGTACGAGGTCGCTCCCGTGACCAGCAGTCCTCCGACGAACATCAGCACGACCGTGACGGGCGTGACGTGAAGGGGTGTGAGCTTCTCGTGCTGTAGGCCCAGCACCGCGCCGCACATCCACCCCAGGACGGTCACCACCGCTACCCAGAACGTCATCGTGAGCAGCACGCCGGCGGTGAGCCGCCGCTCGCTGCCGGTCGCCTGACGCGATCGCGCCATGAACGCCGCCACGTGCGGTGTGGCCACCAGGAACACGGCCATCGACGCGCACAGCGCCCAGATCGACGCCGGAGCCGTCCTGTCCTCGAGGAAGTGCCCGAACACCAGGTGGTGGACCGGGGTCTGCGCCACGACCAGCAGGAGCAGCACCAGCAACCGCCACACCAGCCGTACCGGAACGGTCTCGCCCTCCCACACCGGGTCGTCGCCGTCGGGAACGTCCCGCGCCGCGTCCAGATCGGCCTGAGCTTCGACGGTGTCCGCCATCGGCTCGCGGGTGCGGGCCCTGAGCACCGCCAGGTTGTTCATGGCGGTGCGCGCCGAGTCCATGAAGCTGCCCGCCTCCTCGCTCTGCTCACGCAGGTGCGCGGTCCGGGCGTTCGCCTCGACGTGGCGCTCCAGCGCCGAGTGCACGGCGCAGTCGCGCAGGTGCCGCAGGCTCAGGACGTAGCTCGGGTCGTACTCGGCCGAGTGCGGTGCCGTGGGCTCACCGAACGACCAGCTGTCCAGCACGTGCCTGCGCGCGTCGGCGGCTCCCTGCGCCTGCGCGTCGGCGATCAGCACGGAAGCGGGGATGCGCGGGTCGACCTTCGATTCGGGCAGCGGCACGTCGCCGATCGCCGTGCGCAGCCGCCGGGTCCGTGCCCTGCTGCCAAGGGGAGTGGTCACTGCGGTGGTCCTATCGCTGGTCAGAGGTCATAGAGCGTGACCGAGCCCTCGGCGTCCGCGGCGAATCGGATGACGTCGCCGCAGCGGAGGGTGGTGTGGATGGACGGCGGGAGCTCGGTGCCGTTCACGAAGGTGCCGTTGGGCGTGGAGGAGGGCGAGATCCACGCCCTGCCGTCCGCGTCGACACCGATGACGGCGTGCCCGCGCGAGACGTTGGGGAACCCGCGGAACACGTGACCGTGCTCGCCCCGCCTGCCGAGGGCGGTCTGTCGGCCGCGGTCGAGCTCCACCTCGCCGTCGCGGAACTTCAGGTAGAGCGCGGGAGGTGTGAGCGAACGACCGCACCCGTCTTCGAGGCATTCGACGTTGGTCTCCACCGGGGACTCGGTGTCGCAGTGCCAGCAGACCTTCGTGGACCACGGCTGCCGTTCCGGACGTGCGCCGCCGGCCGTGCTCGTGGTCGAGGGGTCGGCTTCAGGAGCGTTCTCCACGACCACGGGCTCCAGAGAGCACATGTGTGCGGCGCAGAACGACTCCGCGTCGGAGAAGACCTCGGTCGGGTCGTCCGGGCAGCGCATGCTCATCGCACACCTCGGTGGACCGTCGCCCACAGCGTCGCGCCCGCCGTACCGTCGCCCGCCTGCACGCCGGTGATCACCACGCGGTCACCCGGCTGTGCGTCCTCGTGGAACAGCAGCCGCGCCAGGGGGTTGATCAGCACGCTCTCCAGCTGGTTGCCGATGCCGCGACCGCCGTTGTCCGGGTCGGCGGTGCACATGCCCTGCAACTGCTGCAGGCCCGCCGGGGACAGTTCGACCTCGACGCCGAGCTCGGCGTGGACCTTGCGGATCACGTTGCCGAGCTGGCCGCCGAAGATCCCGCCGGCAGTGCGCGGGTCGATGAAGTCGAAGATCACGATGTTGTCGCCGAAGCGGTTGAGCAGTTCCGGCCGGCCGAGCTCGGTGGTGAAGTGGTCGCGGATCGCTCCCTTGACCTTCTTCTCCAGTTCCACGTATGGCATGCCGGGCTTGACGAGCAGTTCCCGCTCCCTGGTCTTCGGATCTGTGCGGATGATCCCGAGGTTGGACGTGAAGATGAGCACGCACTCGGTGAAGTACGTCGTCACGCCCTGCCCGTCGGTGAGCCGGCCGTCCTCGAGGATCTGCAGGAACTTGTCCAGCAGCAACGGATGCGCCTTCTCGATCTCGTCGAAGAGCACGACCTGGAACGGCTGCCGGCGCACCGCGCCGGTGAGCTCGCCGCCCGCCTCGAACCCGACGTAGCCGGGCGGAGCGCCCGTAAGTCGGTCGGCGGCGTGCTCGGCGGAGAACTCGCTCATGTCGAACCGCAGGTAGGCCTGCGCGTCGCCGAAGAGCAGTTCGGCGACCTGCTTGGCCAGCTCGGTCTTGCCGACGCCGGTCGGTCCGGCGAAGAACAGCACGCCGCGCGGGCGCGAGTCCGACGTGTTGGCCTGTGCGCCGGACAGGCCGAGCGCTGCTCGTTTGAGGATGTCGAGCGTCTTCGCGACGGCCTGGCCTTGGCCCTTGACCCGCTCGGTGATGACCTGCTCACCCTTGATGATCTGGTCGCGGACGCTGCTCCGGCGCCACGGGTTGTCGTCCACGCCGAGCTTGTAGATGCGCACCGCGTCCGCCACCCGGTCGGCACCCAGGTCGCGGTCCCGCGCCAGCAGCGTGATCCGCCGCATCGCCTGCAGGGTCATGCCCTCGGTACGGTTCGCGAACACCTCGACAGGGTCCGTCTTGGCCACCGGATCATCCTGAGTGGACGGCGGGAACTTCGGCATCAGCGACCGGGCCCGCTCCAGCCGGTGTTCCAGCGTCGGCAGGCCGACGGCGACGGCCCTGATCGACTCCACCCCCGCGGTGAACCAGGCGGGCAGGTCGCGTTCGCCGTCGACGAGCCACAGCACCGGGTTGTACAGCGGTGCCTGGCGGGTGCTGGGGAACGTGTGCGCCTTCGCCGCCGAGGCGAGCTTCTGGCACAGCAGGAAGAAGTCTCGCTCCTCCTCGCTGAGTTGACCGGGTGCCCGCACCAGCCGGGCGGCGTGGTCCACGACCACGGCCACCCGCGCGGCCGGCCGCAGCACCGGCGCGACGGGCGCCGCGGAGCGGGACCCGCCGGCCTCGATCGGCGGCTGCTCGGGCACGCCGACCGCTTTGGCGAGGTGCATCCGCAACCTCTCCGGCGAGGGACGGCGGCCGACGACGTTCGATCCGAGCACCCGCTCGACCGCCTGCAGCGCCGCCGGGTCGTTCGGCGGGTACACGCCGATGCCGTCGATCTGGTCGTACGTGATCAGCGCTTCGAACCCGCTGGGTCGCAACGCGCTCCACAACGCCCTGTGCAGCGGCATGATCTCGCCGGTGACCAGGAACTCGTCGCGCAGGTTGCCGTGCAGCACGTACTGCGAGTGCACCGACAGGGTGCCGACGATCTCGTTGACGAAGGTGGGATGTCCCGGCAGCAGGCTCCCGGTCTGGTGGGGGAGCACCGCGGTGGTGTCGGTCATGAGTTCCTCTTCACCTGCCTCTCGATGAGCGTGCCGTTCTCCTGGGCCGGTTCCTCGACGTACCTGGTCTCCTGGCCGACCGGCATGTCGCGGTTCATCCGCACGGTGATGTTCTGGCCGTTGTCCGAGACCTGCTTCCCGACCTGTTCGAGGTCGTCGGCGAACTCCTCGCAGCGCTCGCCGTCGCGCGCCCTGGCGGCGTCGCCGATGGCACCCGCGGGCCGCTGGAGTCTGCTGTGGACGGTCCGCTTGTGGTCCACCCAGACGGTTCCGTTGTGCTGGCCGCCCCACTCCGGCTTCGCGACCTTCAACCCGACGGCGTTGCGCGTGTCGAACGTGCCGATCACCTCGTAACCCTGTTCCTGCAGGCAGTGTTGGGTGACCCGGAGCGTGAGGACCTGGTCGGCCTTCTCCTCCATCCACGCCATCGCCTGCACCGCCTCGGCGCGACGCTGCTGCGTGAGGTCTTCGTCCCCGGAGACGACCCTGCGCAACGCCTCCACGGCGTCGCCGACCGACGGCGGCGGCGTGATCGAGGCCTCTGCGAGAGCGTCCGGCAGCGGTCCTTCTTCCAGCGCCTGCAGCCACGTGGCCGCGAGCCTGCGCCTGGCCACCCGCGGGTTGATCTCGTCGGTGACCTGCCTGCGCAGTTGCCTGAAGTAGACGTCCCCGTCGCCCTGCGCCCGCGCGACCCTGGCCGCTGTCGCGAGCACCTCGATGCGCTCGTCGTCACCGGCGTCCGGGTCGAGCAGGGCGAGCACCCGGTGCACCTCATCGGGCGAGACCGTGGGTGCGGGAGTGGCGACGGCGGCGTAGCGGGCCCGCAGCACGTCCTCGTAGGAGTCAAGCGTCTTGTCCGCCGACGCGCTCCGCGCCTGCGACGCGAACAGCTCCAGCCTCGGGCGGGGGAGCCGGCGGTCCAGCTCGGCCTGCGCCAGTGCCACCGCTGCCTGCGCCTCCGCGGCCATCCTGCCCAGTTCGGCCGGGCTCTTGCTCGACGTCAGCCGCAACGGGTGCGGCACGACCATCGAGATGCCGGCCGCGACGACCCGCTCGTGCAGCAACCGGATGCGGGCGTTGACCGCGACCACGTCAGCGGCGGCTGCCGCCCACCGAAGCGTGTCCTCGGACCGCGCCTCGATCGCCGCGACCTCCTCCACGGTCCGTTCCCCAGCTTCGGCGACCGCGCGAACCCCACCCTCGATGGCGGCGTTGGCCGCCCTGACCACCAGCACCGCGCCAGCCGCGATCACCACCGCGCCGACGAGCACGACCGCGCCCGCCGCCACCGCGGGCAGCACGACGGGCGCGAGAACCATTCCACCTGCACTCATCCTGACCTCCTCGCCGGATACCTGACGGACGACCTCAACCGGCCGCGATGATCGCGAGCTCTTCGCGGTCCCGCTCGCGCCACGCGAGATACCGCTGGACCGTCCACACCACCATCAGCGCCACCACCAGGAACGGCACGAACACCGGCTGGAACGCCGTGAGGGCAGCGAGTCCGGCCAACGCCACCAGCACCGCGGGCACCGCGATCCGTCTGGTCAGCAGGCGCCGCGCGATCCGTCCCAGCACGACCCGGCCGCCGCCGAAGAACGAATACGCCGGGTGGTAGCGCTCTCCCGCGTCCCACGCCAGCAACGACTCCGTCACCAGCACCACAGTGAGCGCAACTACGGAAGCCAGGTACGCGTCGAGGATCTGCGCCTCGGACGCGAACCCGACGACCTCGCTGAACGTCACGAGCGCGTACAACGCCACGGCCAGCACCACCACGGCGACCGCGGCGTACCCGAGGGCCATCGGCCGGTTCAGGCGCCGCAGCGTCTCGCGCTGCCAGGCGGTGCGCCGCAACCACGCGTCGTGCGCGCGCCGCTGCCGTTCCTCGGCTTCGAGCCTGTCCGCCTCGCGGTTCGCGTACGGCGCCAACGCGAGCGCGATCCACCAGTAGTCCCTGCGGCGCACCAGATCCTCGAACCACGGCAGCTGCAGCGCCCTGTCCTCACGACCGAGTCTGAGCTGCAACTCGGATCGCGTGGCGTCGGTGGCGCAGGCGGCGAGCAGGGAGAGCACGAGACCGAACGACTCCCGTTGCCGCGACAACCGCTGGAATTCGGCGCGCACGTCATCGGGCCGCAGCCCGCGCGCCAGGTCGCGCAGCCTGCCTTCCTCGGCGTGCCACTGAGTTCTGATCTCCGCCAGCCCGTCGCCGCCACGGGCGGTGGCGAACAACGGCAGCAGGTCGGCCTGCCACAGATCGGTGATGATGCCCGTCGCCTGGCCCTCGACCTCGTCGAACGCCTCCTGGGCGAGGACGGCCAGCTCCGCACGGGTGATGTCGCGTTCCCGGTACACGGCTGGCTGCCCAGGATCCATGCGGCGCAACAGGTACAGCAACCTGGTGTCGGCAGAGCGGAGTCCACGCGGTTCTCGCACGAGGCCGCCGTGGTCGGGGAACTGCTTCAGCCAGGTGGTCAGCGCCCGCCTGCGGGGACGGGCGTCGTCGCCGAACAGCAGCTCGCGGGCGACGTTCCAGTGCCTGGACATCGACAACGCCAGCAGGTCGCGCGCGTGGTACTCGGCACCGAGGAACACGTAGGGCGTCGCTGCGGTCTGGCTGCTCGAAGTCGGAGCGGGGATCGCCGCGACCGCCGGCGACTCCCCGCGCAGCCAGGCGTCCACCTGTTCGGCACCCCAGCGAAACCGGAGGTCGGTGGTGAGCAGTCCGCGGCACAGCAACGCGATGCGCTCGTCCCGGACACCGTCCACGTCGATCTGGCGGCCGACGAGCTGGGACCGGACGATGTCGGGGTGGACGCCTGCCCACAGCAGCTCTCCGGTCGCGAGCTCTCTGAGGGTGATCCCGAGCGACCACCAGTCGAACCCCGCCTCGATCGCGCCGCCCGCGAGGTACTCCGGTGGCGTGTAGGGAATGGTCCCGACGGTGTCGCGCTCCTCCGGCCGGTAGATCGCGTCATGCGGCACGTGCACGCTGATGCCGAAGTCGGCGATCGCGACCTCCAGCGGCTCCGCCGACCGCACCAGCACGTTGGCGGGTTTGAGGTCGCGGTGCACGATCTGGTTGTCGTGCAGAGACTTCAGGCCGGCGCTCACCTGACCGACCAGCTCGGTCAGCACCGCCGGGTCCACACCGGACGGACTGCTGTCGCGCCACGCGCGCACGGTGCCACCGGGCACGTGCTGCATCACCTCGTACGGCTGGCCGGACGCGACGCCCGCCTCGTGCACCTCCACGACGTGGAGTGACCGGTTCCTCGTCAGGTACGCGGCCACGTGCCCGTCGAGCCCGGGCGGACCGTGGTGCACCTTGAGCACCCGGTCCGCTCCCGACGAGCGTTCTCGCGTGAGGAAGACCTCGCCCTGCGAGCCGTTCCCGGTCAGCTCGCGCACGACCTCGAAGCGCTCCAGCAACTCGGCGGGCAGCATGTGGCCGGCGGGCATCGGTGCCCGGCCGGGGTCGATCACCGTGGGCGGTTCGTTCCCCGGCCGGGGGCGGCCGGCGTCGAGCACGGTCACCGCCTCCGCGAGCAGCCCGACCGCGCCGACGGGTCCGTCGCGGCCGGGGTCGCGCACTGTCGGCGCTTCCTGCTCGGGCGTGGTCATCGTGCTGAGCAGCTCAGTTCGACGACGACCGAGCGGTTCTGCGCGGCCGGGCCGGGCAGCAGCACCCCGCCGGGGCCGAGGTCCTGCACGTGATGCGGACCGGAGGCGCCGTCACCACGGGTCGTGACGCGGTCGGCGGTGATGCCGAGCCGCACCAGCAACTCCTTCACCTTCTCCGCCCGGCGCTTGGACAGTTCCTTCAACCCAGCCTCGGGCCCGACGGTCGCGGTGTTGCCGATCAGGGTGAACTTCTCGTTGCCGCCGGCCACCGGAGTCGCCAGGTCCCGCACCGTCCGCTCGGCCGCGGCGGGGTCGCGGAACTCCGCCTGGTCCGGCACGAATCCGACGGCCCCGCTGTCGCTCAGCACGGTGGTGCCGCACTCCTTGAACGGCGGCGGCGGTTCCGGCAGCTTCACCGGCGTCACGGGTACGGTGGTCTCGAACGCGTCGCGGCGCGAGGCGACCTGCACATCGGCTGTGCAGCCGGCGCCTGCCGCCGTCACGACCGTGCGCCACAACTCGGCCACCTTGCCGCGCAGGTTCTCGTCGAGCGGCGCCTGCGGTTCGGCGGTACCGCCGAGTCCGACCAGCACCACCGACTTGCCGGTCAGGTCGGGGAGCAGGTTGCCGTTCTTGAGGTACGCGGCCATGTCGGCGGGCACGACGCTGAACATCCTGTTGTCCTGGTAGGACAGCGCCCCCGCGGTGGACAGCCCGGAGTCGATCAGCACGATCGTGCCGCCGGACGGCGTGACCCTGCTCGCCTCGGCGAGTGCGCCGAGCACGTCGGCCTCGGCCTTCTTCGGCTCCAACTGGGTGACGACGGAGGCCACCTTCTCGACGGCTTCAGCGACCTTCTTCTGCTTGCGGGCGTCGTTCTGGGCGTCGACCTTCACATCGGCGCTCAGGGCGACCGTCGGCTGCCCGTCGACCCGGACGACCTGAACCCGCCCGCCCTGCTCCGCTGTCGTCTGGACGAGCGACTTCACCTCGTTGGGCAGGCTGGGACGCTGACTGCCCATGCGGGCACCGACGACGAGGGTCAGCGCCTTCCCGGAGCTCGCGGGGCAACTCCCGGCAGTGCCGGTCGTCTCACCGCCTACCGGTGTGCTCCCGTTGTTCTGGGAACAGGCGGTGAGCACTGCGGCCGTGGTGAACGCGAGCAAGCCGGCGAGCACGCGATTCGTGTGGTGGTTCGTCATCTCAACTCGTCTTCCTCGTCGGGCGACTCGGGGTTCCCGGGGGATCGCGGCGGCAGGTCTGGCCGCCGCGGCGCGGGAGGCAGTTCCGTTTCCTGGCCGGTGTTCTTGTCGAGCAACTTGAGCTGGATCTCCCGCTTCACGCGGTCGGCGGCCGCGATGCAGCGGACCTGGAGGCTCTCCCACGCCTGGGCGTGTTCGAGGCGGGCCTTGTCGACCGTGGCGGCGAGCTTCGTGCTGCCGTGGAGGTTCGACTCGAGGCGGCTGTGCTTCGCGGCGGCCTTGGTCCGCAGCGACAGGGCGCGGTTGTACCTGCTGACCTCCGGCTGGTGACGGAGGAATCCGGCGCCGCCCGACACCACGCCGGTGCTGACGTAGAGCGCCAGGAACAGCCATGCGGCGAGGTGCTGCTCGTGGAGGGCCGCATCGGACATGCCGGTCTGCTCGACGCCGTCGACGACGAACGCCGTGCCGATGTCGAGGCTTGAGTACTCCCAGCGGAACGCGAACGCGGCCGCACCCAGTGCCACCCAGGCGAGCAGGTTCACCCACGCCGTCGTGCGCGAACCCGCCGCGTGCCGGGTGCTGACGGCCTTCTTGGCCTGCTGGCCGAAGGTGTGCGACATGGCGATGCAGATCACCGTGAATCCGGTGACGACGACCCAGAGCATCTCCTCGGACTCGTCCAGCGCCGGCAGCAGCACCTGGTGGAACGTCACCAGGTCGACGCCCATCGCGGCGAGCAGCACGAAGTAGTAGATGCCGGTGCTCCAAGGGGAGTGCCCGGCGATGAGCGACGGGTCGCCGTGGATCGGGATGCGGCGGCGCAACGGCCCGGACCTCGGGAAGTTCGCGGGTGTGGTCATGAGTCCCTGCCTCGGCGCTTGTTGCGTGGTTCGGGGTTGTAGAAGGGGGCGTCGGGGTCGCTCAGCCGTTCCAGCGCGTGCGACACCGCGGCTTCCAGGTCGTCCAGCACGTTCTGCTGGTCGTCGTGGTGGATCTGGTAGAACGCCTTCACCTCGGTGACCCGGACGGAGAGCAGGTCCAGTTCGGCCTGGACGGTGTCGTGGTGCGTCTTCATGTTCGCCAGCCAGTCGGCGATGTGGGCGTCCACGTACCCGAACAGCACGGGCTGAGCCGCTACGGCGTTGCGGTCGTTGACGTCGTCGGCCAGCTCGAGTGCGCGCGTGCGGACGTCGGCCATGTCGATCTCCGGCGACGACTGCCCGCGCAGTTTCGGCAGGTGCTTGCGAACCTGCTTGAGCGCCAAGGAGGCGCGGAGGAAGGGAAGTGACTTCACGCGGGCTCCTCGATTTCCTCGACCGGGTACTGGTACGGCTTCTTGCGGCCGGTGCGGCGCACCGGCGGTGCCACCTGTCTCGCGAGGTGGTGGAGCTCGAACTGCCCGCGGCCGAGTTCGGCCGGGTCACCGTCCGGTTCCTCCAGCACCCAGGAGGGCAGGACTTGTGCGGTGAAGCGCAGGAGCGCGGCGATGTACACGCCTTCCGGGTGGATGTGCACGTTGTGCTCCCAGTAGGCCTGCACCCGCGTCGCGTAGTGCTCGCTCATGGCGCGTGCGTTCGTCTGCGCCACCACGAACTCGTTCCTGATCCGCTCCTCCACGACGGCGATCCGGCTGCTGATCTCGTCGCGGGCGTTCTGCTGTGCTTCCTGCCTGGCGCGGGCCTCGGCGATGCGGTTGGTGCGTCGCGTGTCGCAGCGGTTGAGCAGCTTCTGCTGGTTGCCAGAACCCAGTTCGTCGTAGCTGCGCGGGCGTAGTTCCTCCGCCGTCAGCGGAGCGTGCGCGTCGACGACGAGCTGAGCGGTCCTGCCGAGCGTCTCTCCGGTGAGCTGCCAGTCCCTGCGCAGCTTGGCGAGAGTGGCCCGGTCGTTGTCGACCTGCTTCTCGAACCTCTCGTGCTCGCCGGCGACGGCCTGCAACGCCCTGCTCAGGAGGACGTCCGGGTAGGGCGCGGAGAAGACCTCGCCGTCCTCGGCGAGCGCCTGCACCGTGCGCAGCGACGGCACGCAGTCGCGCCCGTCGCGCCGTCCCCTGGCGCGGTCCTTCAGCTTCTGCTGCGGCCGGTACCGAAGCCTGCTCATCGTCCCACCTCCGGTGGTAACACCATGACGACCTGGCGATGCGCGTCGAGCGCGGCGCGGTGCCGCAGCGCGAGCTTGGCCAGCGCGTTGGTCTGCGCCCGGAGCTCGGGCACGTCGGCCTGGCCCGGCACGCCTTCCTCGGCGACCGGCAGTTCGAGCTGTGCGATGGCCTGCAACGCTGCCAGGACGTGCCCGGCCGCGGCGAGCTCGTCCGCTTCGAGCAGTCCGGCGGTGCCCTTGTCGAAGCCCGCCCGCAGCCGGGCGCGGCAGTCCGCGTCCTCCGGTTCGCCGAGCTGTTCGGCCTGGCCGACCACCAGTCGCGCGCGGGCGATCCGGCGTTCGGTCGTCCGGCGCAGCCGCGTGCAGAGCTGGGCCAGCTCGGGGTGTCCGGCGATCCTCGGCACCCGGCCCGGCCGGTGCCACACGCTGTCGTCCGGCTCCACCCGCCTGCGTCCCGGCGAGCGGGGCGTCGTCGCCCCGTCGGCCGACACCAGCAGCGCCGTGTCGGCGGCGTTGGACAGCAGCCGTTCGGCTTCGGCGGGCCGCTCGCCGCTGTCCAGCAGATCAGCGCCCGCCTCCTGGCGCAGCAGGACGTCTACGACGTCTCGCGTCAGCCGGGTCAGCCGGCCGGGACGATCCGGTCGCTGCGCGCACATGCGCGCCACCGCGTCCCGCACCAACGCGGCGTGCACGCGCTTGCGGCGGACGCCCTGAACCCAGGCCAGCGCGGTGGCCACCAGTGCTATGACGAGCGCTGCCAGCAGCGCCCACAACACGTTGTTCCAGTCCACGTTGTCTCCATGACGGACTACCGGCCTCGGCCGGTCTTATGGGATCGATCCCGTCCACTCAGGACCTGCTCGCGTCAGGCCCCGTGATGTGCGATCGCCGTCCACTCGTCAATGGCGGACCGCTCGACCAGTTCCAGTTGCGCGGCTCGCAGGGCGGCGCCTGGAGTGCGTCCGTCCATCAGGGTGTGGACGCGGTGCAGCAGGTCGTGGGACGGCGCCCACCGGGCCGCCAGCACGTGCCGCGCGCCGTTCGCGAGAAAGCGCGCGGGCAACGCGCGGGCGTCGTCGTGGCCGGTCCCGTGCAGCACGTGGTCGGTGAGCGTGACCAGCTCCACGTCGGCCGGTGGCGGCAGGAGTTCACCGCCGTGCAGTGAGATCGAGGACTTCCCGGGATCGCCGAGGTCGGAGGTGGCCCGGCAGCCGAGGTGCAGGACGTCGAGACCGTCCACCATCGCGGTGCGGACCTCGTCCGGGGTGCCCGCGCCGTCCGGCGACGGTCGCCACGGTCGCGGGGAACCGCCGTGACCGCCGAGGAAGACGCCGTCCGGGCGGAAGTCGTCACGCAGCTTCTCGGCCAGCACCGCAGCCGCGGGGTCGTCCTTGCAGGGATTGCCGACGATCACCGCACCGGTGTGGATCACCGCTGTGCCGCCGGCCAGCGTGCGGGCGGCTGGGACCAGGGTGATCTCGCTGTCCTGCAGGAGAAATCTGCGGACACCGGCCACCTCGCGGTGTGCCGCCTCCCACGGCACGAGCCCGAGTTCGCCCACCGGCACCAGAGCGAGGCGCTTCCCCTGCCAGGGTTCGAACGCCACACCGGCGGCATCCCAGGCCCACCCGCAGAGCTCGGTCAGTTCGGCCTGCCAGAGCTGCCGGCGCGGCGCGGTGCGGATGTTCGCCCGCAGCGTTTCGCACGCGGTGCGGAACCGGGAGATCCGCTCGGTGCGCAGCTTCGGCAGTGGCGTCACGCCGACCGATCCGTCCGCGGCGACCACCACCGCCATGCCGCCGTGGGCTTTGTTGTGCGGCAACAGGTAGATGAGGGCGTCCGCGTTCGTGGCCTGCAGCGCGCCACGTACCTCGTCCGTCCCGAACGCGAGCGGAGCGATGTCCAACGTTGCGGCTCGTCTGGTTTCGAGCACTCGTACGAGATCGCCGCGTGCGTCGTCGGCGAGACACCACGCCGTGACCTGCTCGCCGTCCACTGAGGCTGTCAGGCCGAGCTCGCGGCTCCACGCGCGATCGGCGGGCCGGTTGCGCGAGCGCAGCAGGCGGCCGAGCGCGAGCGCGCTCTCCGGCCGGCCCGTGCGAGCCCACTCCCCGTCCGCCGCGGAGATCGCCTCTTCGAGCGCTTCCGGCCGTGCGGGCAGCATCTTCGCCATCGCGGCCCGCGAGACACCGGAGGCGATCCGGGCCAGCATCTCCTGCGAGGAGCCCGGCAGAGCGTCGGAGGCGGCCTGGTCGATCGCCTGGTGGACCGACAGCGCCCCGTCCACGTCGCCCCCGGCGATCGCGGTGCGCAGAGCGTCCGCCTTGTGAATGACCGCGCCGAGCCCGTCGACGGAGTTCAAGAGCTCTGCGGGAATCAGCGGCTCGGTGCTGCTCGGTGGACCGAGCGCCCTGGCCAGCAGTTGCACGTACTGCCGCAGGCGGTCCCGTTCCACACTCGGCGGAAGGGCGTCGGTGCGCCACACCAGCGCGACGATGTCGCCGGTGAAAGCCCGGAAGTCCTGTCCGGAGCGGACGCACCGCGCGAGCGCGCGTGCCAGTTCGATGGCCTCACCCTCGACCTCGTCCACTTCGGACGCGGGTTTGCCGGCGCCGATCCAGTCGAAGAACGGCCCCAGCGCTTCGAGGTTCAACGGCTCAGGGGTGTCTCCGGTCAGGTAGGCGCGACTCATCCAGGTCAGGTACGCGGCCAGCCCGGCCAGGGCCTCCTCCTCGTTCGCCGGCAGGTCGTGCCGGACCACCTCCGCCAGGTCGCACAGCCGGCTCAGCAGCGCCCCGAGGTCGTCGTCCGGTCTGGCCAACTCCGGCATCCACTGGGTGCGCAGGAGCGCCAGCCTGATCATGAGGTGGGTGCGCAGTCGTGCGTTCGTGCCGGCAGGCGCTTCCAGCACCGCCCGTTCCGCGTCGGTCAACCAGCCGTGCACGTCATGGCGTGCGAGGACGGTGTGCACGCCGAACTCGCGTCCGGCGCTCTCGGCCGCTTCCAGCCGGGTCACCCTCAGCCGGATCGTGCCGTCGTGCTCCTCGCCGGCCTCGGCGAGGGTGGCGTCTGCCCAGTCGAGCGCCGGCCACAGGTGCTCGGCCCCGGCCTGGCGGGCGAGCACCAAGTGCGTCTCGGCCAGGACGCTCGACGTCCAAGCCGAGCCTCCTTCCTCGGTGGCGGAGAGTTCGGTCAGCGCGCGTACGCCGTCCGACATCGCTGCGACATCACCGAGATCGGCGCCGCGCATGCACTTGAGGACGCCGTACTGGGTCGCGTGCTCGGTGCCGAGTTCGATCTGATCCCGCACGGCCACGAACTCGGCGAGAGCCTCGTCGGCATCGGCCGTCGTGCCACGCTCCAGGTAGCGGGTGGCCAGCAGACCTGCCACCAGCGAGCGGGTGTACGCGGCGGCCGGCGGCTCGGTCACGAGGGCGCGCAGCTCGGCCGCCGCGGTGACGGCGACGTCGAGCAGTTCGGGGTCGTCCCCGCGCCGATGACGTTCCTCCTGGACGAGTGCGAGTGCTTCCAAGGCTTCCGGCCTGGTCGGATCCTCTTCGGACAGTTCGGCGAGCACGGCGGTGAGGTCGGCGGCGGAGTGCTCCAGGTCGTCGAGGTTGAACGTGTGCGGGTAGGCCCAGCGGTGCGCGAGCGCCACCTCGCGCCGGAACTCCAGCACCTCGTAGGGGTTGTGCACCACCGAGGAGTGCGCGGCGAGGGCGTCCAGGTGGAGGCGCGCGTCCTCGGCGGTGAAGTCCGCCGTGGCCAGCCGCAGTTTGGTCAGCTCGGCGGCGTCGACGGCGGCCCACTCGGCCACGTCGGCGGGTGCGGTCGCGTCCGCGGCGACCAGGGCGAGGGTGGAGAGCGCCGAGGCGAGCAGTTCCTGCGACTCGTGGTGCTCGGCGAGGTGGGTGAGCGCGCCGGCGGATCGGTACCGCCACAGGTGGGCGCAGGGGTGGTGGGGCAGGTGGCGCAGGGCGAAGGAGATCAGGCCGACGGCCCGCTCCACGTCCTCCGGCCCGACGGCTCCTTCACCGGGCCGCAGTTCGAGCAGTGCGAGGCCGGTCGCTCCGGCGACGGCCGGGTCGAGGTCGTCCTCGTGCAGGTGCAGCAGCTCGGTGAGCTGCGCGACTTCGTGGCACAGGTCGTCAGACACGGGTGATGACCTCACGAGCCTCCGCCAGCACGCCATCGAACCGCGTCTGGTCGGCGAGCAGTGACGCCGCCCGGCGGCGGGGGACCAGGCCGCGGTCGGCGAGGTCGAGCACCGCCGTGCGCAGGGCCTGGGGTTGCGTGTCGGACGGGGCGGAGGCGACTGCGGTGACGATCAGGTCGACGACCACGGCGTCGGAGTCGCCGGCGTGTTCGGGAGCCGGGCTGGCCCAGGCGTTGTCGTCGTTGAGCGGCTGGGTGTTCGCGTCCGGGCGCCGGCCCAGGGGCCGATCGATGTACGCGTCGTACCAGGAGACGTACTCGGGGGCGGTGCGGGTGCCGATGTTGACCCGGTGCCCGGCGCTGCAGACCGACTTGACGGTGTGCAGGATGGCGGGCAGGCGTTCCAGGTAGTACGGGACAGGCCGGTCGAACTCCTTGGCGCAACGTTCGGCCAGCCTGCGTAACAGGTAACCGTGGCCTGGTAAGGGCGACGAGTAGCCGGCCTCGTCGACCAGGTGCCCCAGCACGGCGCGGTGCTCCTCGTCGGGCAGGGCACGGCCGAACCTGTTCTGGCGGACCGTCCTCGGCTTCACCTGTGCGCCCTGGCGGGCGCGGTAGCTGCGGAACACGTCGACGACCCGCTTGCGCACGTGCGACCGGACCGCACCGATGAGATTGGTGCGGTCTTCACCGTGTTCCGTCAGAAACTCGCAAACGACCTGCAACACGTCCACCACCAAGTCACGACACACGCACTCACCGGTCAGCTCGAAGAGGGCGGACCGCACCGCGCGTCCAGTGCTCAGACCCGGCATCGCGAGCTTCATGTCGCACCAGCTCACGAGATGGCTGCGGTGCAGGTCGTTCCGGGACTTGTGCAACTCCGCGAGTGTGACTCTGACAACTTCGGCCGAAAGATGGGATGTCTGCGGCGACAAAATCATGAGTGTTTCCTACACTAACGTAAGATTCTATGTGAACGAGGGTTGCTGAACCGTGATGAACGAGCTGCCTCCGCGACCCCTGCTCGCGGGTGTGCGAGTGTTTCCCTGCCGTGGAATAGGAGTGAGTGATGGCGTTGCTACCCGCTGTCGTGCCCGGGCTGATCGAGAAGAGGGCCGAGCTGGTGCCCGCCCGGTTCGCGCGGAAGGTCGCCGCACTCTTCGGTGTGCCGTCCGACGCCAACCCGTTCCGCCCCATGACCTGGGTCTGCGACTTCACCGCCATCACGGTGTCCGAGATCGCCCGCGGCGCTCCGCTGCCGGTCAGAGGCGCTGCCGCGCGGTTGCGCGAGCAGTCTCACGAGGGTGAGTGGTTCGAACAGGACCGCGCCGTTCTCCCCGCCGGTGGCAAGACGCTGCCGAACGAGATCGTGGCCGCCACGGTCAACCGCTTCGGGCCCGACACCAAGGCCGCGATCGTGCTGACGGCGACGAACGTGTTGCTCACACCGGCGACTGAGTCGATCGCCGCCGCGCTGCCGTTGCTGCGCAGTGCCGAAGGCGGCGAACTTCCCACCGTGCAATGGATCGCGGCCTGGGCGGCCACCGCCGTCGAGGTCTACCGGTCGCAACCGGCGCTGGTGCTCGCGGCGATCAAGGCGCGCACGATCCAGCGCGAGTCGCTCACCCCGCCCCGGTTCCCCTGGGCGGATCGGATCGCGGGAGATCCGAAGGCGCGCTGCGAGATCGGTGCTGTGGAGCCGTTGGCGCCCGACCCGTTGACGAGGCCGAGCGCTCTCGACTTCATCGACGGCATCGCGGTCGGCCGGCTCAACGCCGCGGGCGGGTTGCCGCCTGCGGACTCCGACACGGCACCGTCCGCCGGGGGACCGAGCGTCGGTGACCGGATGGCCGCCCTTCTGGTGCGGCTGCTCGCGAACATGGGTTCGCCGGACAGCGTCGGCTACGTCTGGGTGAGCGCACGCGAACCCGGTCAGCTGGTAGCCGAGGCGATGGTGCCGTCGTCCGGACTGGTCCGCGAGCTCGTCGAGGCGTGGGCCCACGGTCCCGGCGAGTTGGAGCACCCGGACGAGTTCACCGACGCGCTGGGCGAGGAGATGGCGCAGCCGGTGCGGTTGCCCGCCCCGCGGGAGATCGCGGCACTGCCGGTGCTCGCCCGCCGCGCGGTGGTGCTCGCGGCGATGGGTGTCGTGCGGCAGATGGGATTGCTGGCACCGTCGCGATGGGTGTGCGGCCCGGAGTTCGCCGCGCTGCTCGACGACGTCGAGGGCCTGCTCGGCACGGTCTCCGCCGACGACCCGGTCGTGCTGGAGACGAGGCTGCGACTCGCTGTGCAGAGGGCGAGCGTCCAGCGGCACGACGGCCACGCCGGCGACGAGACCGTGGCCGCGCTGCTCCGTGCCGCCGACGAGTGCCTGGCCTCCGGCGCGCTCGACCGCGGTGCGGTGGCGGACGTGCTGGTGGTGACCTGCATCGAGCTCTTCCAGTTGCGCGACACCGCCGAGGACGGGCCCGCGTTGACCGGCGCACTGCACCGCTACTGGCGCGCGTTCGCCGACGCGGTCGAGGTCGACCTCTTCAGTCAGGACGCAGACCACAGCAGCCTGAGCTTCCAACTGCACAACTACGCGGCCTTCCTCGGCGGAAACCGCGACAGCGAGGCGGACCTGCGCGCCGCGCTGCACCTGTTCACGCACTCGGTGATCCCCGGCCGCACTCGGTTGTTCAACCTGCACAGGGACATCCGGCCGCTTGCCCGCAGCTGGTACCTGGCTGCGGACACCGCGGCCGCGCTGGCCGAGCTGCTGCTGGCGAACGGCTCCCGGGCGGAGGCGCGGGGCTGGATCGAGCGGGCGTTCGGTTGGGTGAGCAGCGTCCTGGCCGACCGGAGGTACGCGCCGGAGAAGCTGGGTCCGAGGCTGGACGACTGCCTGTTCGCGCTGAGGGCGGCGCCGGTGCTGCTGCTCGCGCTGGAGCACGATCTCGCCGCCGACCGGGCACGGGTGCTGCAGCGCACCGACGAACTCGTTCAGCTCGTCGAGTTGTGGCTCAAGGAGAACACGGACGGGCAGGTTGAAAAGTCCCGCTACTACGCGAAAACCGCGATGCTGCGCAACCGCGTCACGGCCGCGAAGGCGTGTTCCTGACGGCTGATGAACCGCTGGGCCGCCATCCGGGCCGCCATCTCCGGGTGGAGGTGATTGAAGATGTCTGGTGGCGGCAACGGAGATGACAGCAAGAAGTGACAAGTCCGCACGACGATGACACGCGCTGGTTGAGCGGAGTGCGGGAGACGATATCGTCTGCCCGCACCCACTCTTCCTCTGCAGCGGTGTAGTCATGCTCGAAACATATGAATGAACCCCCGATCCCGTTACGCGTGGAATATTCGGTCGTGTACCGAAACCGCGTCAGATGAGCGGCGATAGAATCTCGTGATGGCTGTTCGGCGCTGTGAGTGCGCCAGAAAATGACGGCTCAATGACTGGCGTTCACGCGGATCCGCTCCCAACGCCGATGCGATTCGCGTTGGGGAATGTCTCTATTCGGCGCGGCGCGGTCCTCGCGTATTCCGGGTCGGACCTCTACGCGCACGGCGCGGCCCCCCATGTCCCCTGTACAACCAGTACGAGGACGTGGGGGCCGCGAATTCACCCGGCAACATTCCGGGCCACGCCGCTAGTTCGCGAGGAGGTCCTCGAGCGTCAGATCGCGCACCTCGTCGATGTGAGGCAGGTCCGCAGCTGTGAGCTGGTCCAACCCGGACTCCGCCGACGGCACCGCTCCGACCAGCTTCACCTCGTCGATCCGGTCCGTGACGACCTTCGCCACCCTGAGCCTGTCGTGACGGCTGAAGTCAGGGCAGGTCATCGCGATGTAGATCGCGGTCCGGCGCAGATTCTCGAACGTCTCCAACTGCTGGTTCAGGTACGCGTCCACGGCACGAACGCGGAGTTCCTCGAGTTCTGGCAGCCAGTACTCGTCCCGGGCGGCGCGGCATTCGACGCGCAGCACCAGGAAGTCGACGCCCTCGAGCGGAACGCCGTTGCCGTGCAGCCGGTCGTTCTTGATGGTGAGGTCTTCCGGCAGCGTGCCCTGCGGTGTGTTGGCGACGATGAGATAGCCGGGTCGCACGGACTGTCCGCCGCCACCGTCGGGCACCATCGTCCAGTGCAGCCCGAGCTCCGGGTCCTCTTTCTGAGCGTCGAGGATGACGTCGAGTCCGTCGGAGACCTTGTCGGCGATGGTGCTCACGACGCCGAGTGGCAGGCCGATCAACGACGTCAGCCCGCTCACGACCTTCGCCGCGACACCGATCGGTCCGGTGTCCGACGAACGGTAGAGGGCGGCGTCGATCTCGACCGTGCCGCCGCTGTAGGGCAGCAGGGTGGTGACGGGGAAGTTCAGGTACGCGCCGGGAGCCTTCCAGGTCGGGCGGTTCTGCAGCAGGCTGAACGGTGTGGGCTTGTTGCCCGCGCCGAGGAAGTTGAGCTGCACGCCCGCGTACAGGGCGGGGTAGTGGTCGGTGCCCCAGGTCCTCGCCTTGGCCAGGAAGCCCTCGACGAGCCAGACCCGCAGGTAGCCCTCTCCCGGGGCGAGCGGGCTCGCTGCCGGGTCGGGGAGGAACTCGAGCGTGACCTGGCGGGTGTCGTCGTCGAACCACCTCCTGATTCGCTGGAAGACCTTGTTGGAGAAGTCCTGCGGCATGGCAGAGGCCTTTCGTTCATCCGGCGAGCAGCCGGTCCGCGAGCCGATCGGCCAGCGCCTGCAGCACGGGCCGCGGCGCAGGCGCGAGCACGCCTTCGCCACCGCTGCCGGCGAGCGCCGTGATCAGGTTGTGGTGCACCAGGCTCGCCTGCTCGTGGCGACCTCGGGAGAGCAGTGCGAGATAGCTGTCCACGCCGGCCCCGATCAGCGTGCGCGGAGCGAAGCGCGTGTTGACAGGCGTGATCATCGGCGCGTTCGATGTCAGCTGACCGGACCAGCTCCGGCGCCGGCCGGTCAGGCCGAGCGCGTCGGGAGAGCGGAGGTCCGCCAGGGGCCTGTCGCCCACCGGCGTCGCGAGCAACGCGGCCGCGATCGAGGGCAGGGCCTTCCGCTCCTCCGCGAGCTCGCCGCCGTCGTGCTCGGGCACGTCGATGCCCAGTTGCCGCGCCAGTTCCCGCAACAGCTCCGTCCTCAGCAGCGGCGGCGGGTATCCGCCGTCCGCCACGAGCATCCGTTCGGGCGAGGCGTGCTGCAGTTCGTCGATGGCCCACGCCGCCGCGTGTCCGACCATGACAACGGAGTAGGCGTCGGCAAAGGCTTCGCGACTCCAGCGCTGCCAGGCCACGGCGTGCGGTCCAGCGGCATCGGCGAGCGCCCCCGAGACGACCGTGCCGAGGTCGAAGTCGTCCTGCACCTGGTGACCCGCCTCGTGCGCTGCGAGCACCAGCCACCACGCTTCCCGCACGGCCGTCTCCGGCAGCAGGATCACCGGGATCGGCAGTTCGGCGATCAGGTCCGCCAGCAGCAGATCCGACTTGACCTTCAGCTCCGCCGGTACGACGCAGCGGCGCACGGTGAACGCCTCTGGCGAGTTGTCGATGAAGCACAACGGTGCGGTCCGGACCAGCTCAGCGTTGTCAGACGGCGTCCAGCAGCTGCGCACGACCTCGTCGGCACCGCGAAGAACGGCGGCGAATCGCGGATCACGGCGTTGTTCGTATTTGTTCAGGTACCAGTGGAACACCCGGCGGAGATTCGCCACGCTCCGGTCGAGCTCTCTGCATCGTTCGTAGCCCGCCCCGTCTTCGGTGAACGACTCGACGGCGGCGAACTCGATCCGCAGTCGCTCGGCCATGCTGATGAGCATCACCTCGAGCACACCGAGCTGGCGCACCAGACGCTTGAATTCCTTCTCCGTTCTCCTGACGCGCATCCAGGTCGAGATCTCCTCGGACAACGCGTCGAGAGCGCGCTTGCTTCGCTCGACTCGCAGGTGGAGCCGGTTCGGGCCATTCGCATCTGAAGACATTCGCCCGCCACTTGTGTCAGGGGCCGCCCAGCGGTCCACGACGGACCATCGTGAACCCGGTGGCGGTGCGTTAGCCGCCCGGCGCCGGACCACCCGTTCGGACCATTTCGAAGCAAATCACCGATTTCGCTAACGACTGCTCGGCGATTGCGATCTACCAGGTGCTCTGGTTCACCCGCGGTGTAGGGCTCGCTTTTGCGAGGCAGGGAGGTGCACGTGGTCCTGCCACGTGTGTTCATAGATCTCGTGCCCCGGTACGAGAAGATGGACGAGCAGGACCGCAAGGCAGGTTGGACGGTCACCGTGTCGGGGCCGGGCATCGCGGCGCAGTACGAACTCGACCGGCGCGAGGTCAGCTGCGACGGCGTGGTCCGCGGCGTGCCGGCGCGTCGCGGCGGGATGCCGGCCGACGACCTCGGAGACCTGCTCAGCCGCCTCGCCACCAAGAGCTGCCTGGACGGCGAGGTCCAGCACTACGGGAGATGGCTCTTCGACTGCCTGCTCGGCCTCGAGACCTGGGCGAGCGTTCGTCAGGCGCTGGACGTGGTCGCGGTCAAAGGCGTCGAACTCGCACTGCGCTGGCCACCCGACGAGGCCGAGCTGCACCAGCTGTCCTGGGAAGCGATGCACGACGGCCGCAACGCGCTGGCCGGGCACCCCGACCTGCTGGTCGCCATCAGCAGGGTGGTGCCGGCCGGCCCGGACGAGCCACCGTCGATCACCCGTCCGCCCAAGGTGCTGTTCGCCGTGGGCGGCTCGCTGGACGAGGACACGATCCGTCCCGGCGCCATGTTCATGGGACTGCTGAAGGCGTTCGAGATGGACGGCTACTGTTCGTCGAAAGCCGTGCAGGGCGTGACGATCGACAGCCTCGCGTGGCACTGCAAGCAGTTCCAGCCCGACATCGTGCACATCGTCGCCCACGGCGAAGTCGTCGA
This sequence comes from Lentzea flaviverrucosa, assembly GCF_003350445.1. Classification (NCBI taxonomy): domain Bacteria; kingdom Bacillati; phylum Actinomycetota; class Actinomycetes; order Pseudonocardiales; family Pseudonocardiaceae; genus Lentzea; species Lentzea flaviverrucosa. The sequence continues at coordinate 80,728 of NZ_QQAU01000009.1, read as the reverse complement.
CGGCGAAGGGCTGCTCCAACTCGCGGATCGTGACCCCGTCGGCGTGGACTCGTTGATGCCCGCGCTCACCGCTGGTGGAGCGCCCTTGGCCGTAGTGCTCAGCGCGTGCCAGTCCGGAGGACCGGGCCTGACCGGCGGAAAGCTCGTCGACGCGAGCCCGCTCGCCGCCGAACTCGTCGCTCGCGGCATTCCGATCGTGTCCGCCGTCGCGGGCGCGGTCAGCGAACCTGCCTGCCGCCTCTACACGAAGCAGTTGGTCGAGGCGGTGTACCGCGGCGTGCCGGTCGTCGAGGCGGCCGCGAAGGGACGGCGCGCGGCACTGCAGCAGTCGGGCAGTTCTTCGACGCAGCTCGACTGGGCCATGCCGGCGTTGTTCGTCGGGGAGGAGCTGAGCTCGTCGTTCCGCCCGGTCGACGCCGCGGCCGCCGGCCGGCTGGTGGACATCGCCAAACGCCTTCGGCTGAGCGAGCCCCCGGTCTTCATCGGCCGCAATGCCATCATGGGGCTGCTCGACGACCTCTTCGAGTACGAGTCGTCGTCGTCCAGGCTGGGTACCATCGCCGCCGTGCGGGACGCCTCCATCAAAGGACTGGGCGGCACGAGGCTGTTGCGGGAGATTGGATTCCAGCTCCTGCTGCGCGGGCATCTGCCGGTGCTGCTGGGGCCGTTCGACACAGAGCCGCCGGCCGGCCTGCGTGACGTCGTCGTGGAGATTCTCCTCGCCCTGGAAGACCTGGCCCGCCAGTTCGACGTGTCCCTGACCTCGCTCAGGACCCTCAGTGCGGATCCTCGGTTCGAGCCGTGCGGGGAGGTGTCCGAGGAAGCGTTGGCAGCGCTGACACCGGAGGACCGCGGTGATCGCGTGCTGGACAACCTGGCTGCGTTCAGGGAGTCTGCGGGGTCTCTGGACCCGGTGAGGACCAAGTCCAGGCTCGCTGCGGACCTGGACGCGTTCGCCGAGGTCATGAGCACCGCGGGTGATCCGTTCTCCAAGGACACCCGTGTCGTCGTCCTCGCTGACGAGGTGCACAGGTGGGGTGCGCTGGAACCGCTCCTCCAGATTCTCGGACGCACCGGCCGCGACGGGCTCGGCACCGCGAAGCGGCCGGCTCCGGTGATCTTCACCGCCTCCTCCCGCGAGCACGACGGTGCGCGGGTCAAGGCGTTCTCCGAGTCGTACGACGGCAAGCCCGGTTACGCCTTCCCCGAGCTCGACGTGCTGACCATCAAGGAAGCCGTGGTCGGATTCCAGTGGGTGTTGCTGCATCCTTGGAAGAAGAACAAGCCGGAGTACCGCCAGGTGTACGCGGCCAAGGCGGATGTGAGTTCCGAGGTGCTCGATGCCATGTTCCACCTGCTCGGCGGGAGGCCCGTCGCGGTGAAGCGAGAGCTGTACGATCTCGCGAACGCTCTGCGCGTGAACGAGACGTTCGTCGCGAACGACGACGAGCAAGCCTGGGACAACTACCTGCGGCTGCACCCGTGAGCGACCGCCTTCCCGCCGACCTCCGGGAACAGCTCGCCGAGCTCGCCGAGGCCCTCAAATCCGTCGACCTGGAAGACGTCGCGCCCAAGGACCTGTGCTGGGCCACTTTGATTCCAGAGTGGACGGAGCGGTTGACGATCGAGCTCGGCCTCGTGGACTCGCCGTCGGACTTCCGCGAACTCGTCGAGCAACTCGACGACGCCGACCTGATCGAGTGCAGGCGGTCCATGGGCAGGACGAGCGAGATCGTCTACTGGGTCCGGGCCCGCCAGCGCCAGGACGTCGGGGAGCACCTGCAACGCGAGTTCTCCGGCGACCTGGACGACCAGGTGCGCCAGGTGTTCGCGCTAGTGCGAGACGCCCGGCCCAGCAACGCGGTCCTGCGGCGATGGCTCGACGTCGAGGACTTCTGGCAGGACCCGAGCGGCGCCGAACTGATGGCGACGGTCGAAGGCCGGTTGCGCAAGCTCGACATCCCGGCGGCCGCCGCGGTGATCGCCGTGGCGCAGCACGTCAGCGATGTCGTGGGCGGTCCGCTCGAGCAGGCGGTCCAGCGCGCGGAGTGGCGGCTCGGCAGGGAGTACCGGGTGCGCGACGACGTCGCCCATCTCGCCAACTACTTCCGGCGCCGCCAGGCCGAGGACGCGATCCGCGAGTTGTGCGAGCCGGCGGCGAAGCGCTGGATGCTGCACCTGCTCGGTGACGCGGGCGTGGGCAAGACGATGACGATCCGGTACCTGGCGTCCGGGAAGTTCGCGACGGACCAGCGCATGGAACCGATGTCGGTGGCACGGGTGGACTTCGACCACCTCGACCCGTTGTTCCCCGAGCAACGACCCGCCGAACTGGTGCTCCGGCTCTCCGATGAACTGCTGGGATACGCGGGCACCCGCGCCGTGGAATCGTCGTACCGCAGGCTGCACGACGCCGCGAACGAGCTGCACACCGAGATCGCCAAGCCGGAGTCCGCCGCGGCCCAGGTGAGGTCGTTGCGGCACAAGGTGGTCGAACGGTTCGGCAGCCTGGTCGACGAACTGCCCCAGCCGGTCGTGCTCGTGCTGGACACCTGCGAGGAACTGGCGAAGCTCTACGCGCCCGGCGTGGACGCTCCGGCCATCGACCACACCTTCGAACTGCTGGAAATGGTGCACCGGCGATCGCCGCACATCCGCGTCGTTCTCGCGGGCAGGCGCTGGCTGACGTTGCCGCCAGAAGACCAGCGTTCGCACGGCGGCCCGAACCTGCGCGACCGCCCGCACGTCCGCGTGCTGCACATGCTCGGTTTCACCGCGGACGAGGCGGCCGGCTACCTCGCGCACCGGTCGAACGCGGCCAAGCGCCTGATACCCGAAGACCTCTGGAGTCTCCTGCTGCGCCGTGCCATCGGCGCCGACGGCATTCACCAGAACCCGTTCGAGCTGGCGGTCTACTGCGACTGGGTGCTGGAGTCCGAGACGTTCTCCGCGGCCGACCTGGCGGACTCCGTCGGAGATCCGTACGTCGAACGGCGGATCATCGCCCGCATCAACGACCGCGACGTGCGAGAGGCGCTGCCGGTCGCCGTGGAACTGGGGCGGTTCGACCTCGACCTCATCACGCCCTCCCTGAAACGCATCGGCGTCGATCCCTTGGCGGCGTTCCATGGGCTTGCGGCGCACGAGTGGGTCAACATCCTCTCGTCGCGCCCGGACGGCAGGCCCGCGGTGATCGAGGTCGATGACCACGTCCGGGACCGGATGAGAGCCGTCGTCGCGAAATCACCCCTGCGTTACCCGATCGACAGAGGCCAGCTCGGCCGCGACGCCGTCCACGCGATGGACTCGAAACCGTTGCGGGAAATCCCCTCGGAGACCGTCGAGGCCGCGGTGAGGCTGCTTCCGGCGGACACCGCCGCCGAGGTGTGGGCGGCCATCGACGCGCGCATCTGTGCCGAGTCCGAGTGGGCGTGGGCCATGCAGATCACGCCACGGGTCGCGGCGGTGGAGGCCCAGCGCGACACCGGGGAGGGGCCGACGATCCTGGCGGCCGTGCTGGCGACGCAGGCGTCGGCACGAATCCACACCGGCCAGCGCGCCACCGTCTCCCGGTTGTGGGAGAGCGTGATCGAGTTCGCGCGCAGACACCCCGACCCCGCACTGCGGACGGTGCTGGAAGACCGGGCGGTCCTGGGCGTGCTCGCCACGAGGAACAAGGCCGGCCTCGTCGACGGGCAGGACGTCCTCGCGGAAGGCCCCGGTCGCGTGTTCACCCGGTGGGAGCGCAGCTGGTTCAGCAGTCCCGACGGTCTGATCGGTGCATTGGAGAGCCAGTTCGACGAGACGGCGGCAGCCCCGAGCCTGGAGCCGGCACTGGTCGCGCTGACCGGCTCCGAACGGAACGCGGTGGGCGTGACGGCGGCGATCCTGCACGCTGCTCACCTGTTGCGCACCAACGACCTAGGTGGCGCTGCGATCGTCGCTGATCTCGCGGTCGCGCGTGCCGAAAGGGCCGACACGTCACAGGGGCAATGGCGGGACTGGCTTCCACCCCGCGGTCTCGTCGATCGCGCTCGGCTGATGCGCGTGCTGATCGCCCTGCACGGTGGCGAGGCGGTGCCGAAGGACGTTCTCGACGGGTGGAAGGCCGGGGCACTGCGCCGCAGCGCTGACATCGACGCCGACCGGCTCGCCGCCGCGATCGTCGACTACGACCTGTGCTTCGGGCTCCTGGACGAGATTCCCGAGCACGAGGCGTTGCTGGAACCGGGCCAGTCGTCCCTGCGCTGGCTGCACCACCGGATGGCCCGCCCGCTGGCGGGTGCGCTCGCCGACGCGTGGTCGCTGGCCGAGAAGCCAGGCAAGGCCTCGGACGTGCTGCGCGGCCAGCGCGACGCCGCCCTGCTGCGCGGTGACGACCCGGACATCGTCGAGGCCTGCGACCTGGCCGCGCTGAGGCTGTGCCGCTGGCACCGCACGACCCAGTGGGCGCCGGTCAACCGGCTCGTGCAGGACGGGACGCCGCGGATCCGCGCGGAGGCCTCACTCGTGCTCGCCCTGCTCGGCGAACGGGAGATCGACCCGTTGGCCCTCGACCGCCCCGACGCCGACCTGGTCGACGAATGGGAGTCGGCCTGCCTGCTCGGCACCTCGGCATCTACTGCGGCCGAACGGCTGCTGGGGCTCGGGCCTGTTGGTGCCACCGCCCTTCGCGGCCGAATCGCCCTGATGGCAGGGGAATCGTTGCTGCTGGTCAGCCTGGACAACGCCGCCCCACTGCTGCGGCACGCGCGTGAGTTGCTGGAGGCGTCCGGGTTCGACGAGGCCTCGGGACGGGCCGCCGTGCTGGAGAGGCGTCTCGCCGTGGCGGAACCCCCGGTGGAGGAACGGACGCCGACGCACGTGGAGCGGCCGCCCATGAGCCTGTCCCAGGCGATCCACGACACCACGCCCGTCAGGCTGTTCTTCCTGCTGGTCCTGAGTCTTCTGCCCGCGGCCCTCTTCTACTTCGTCGCCGTCATCTTCTTCATCGCCGTCATCCTCGCGGTGCTCGGTCCCGTCGTGGTTCTCACGGCGCTGGCCTTGAGGGCGCGCGATCGCGCGCTGGGTGGTGCCAGCGCGAGCAGGATCGTCATCGAGCCCGTCGCGGACGGAAAGGTGCGGTTGTCGCTGGCTTCCGGGGACACGGCGGAGCTCGACCTCGCGCCGGGACGCCCGGCGGGCGACGACCAGGACTCCTGGGCGACGGAGATCCACCCGGCCGACCCCTATGAGACGGTGTCCCTCGCGATGGCGAGCATCAGCACCAGATCCGCCGTCGACGGCAAGCTGACCGCGGTCGCCCTGCACGTCCATCCCTCCCTCGAGCCGCTGAGCTGGGAGCAGTGGCTCGGTTATCGCCCGCAGTCGACACAACTGACGAACCTGCTGTGGCTGCGCCTGCAGCCGGGCAGGCGGCCGGTGATCAGCGAGACGGACTGGGCACGCGGTGACGTGGTGCACGGCGGACCGGAGCGGCTGTTCGCACGGTCGGTGCCCGGTGCGTTGGAACCGCCGGCGCTGGAACCGCCGCTGAGAGAACCGCCCGTGCACAAGCTGGTGCACCTGATCGGCTCCACCGTGGTCACGTCGTCGGGTGTTGCGCTCAGAGTGCGCGACTTCGACGCGAAGCGGAGAGCGTCCTCCGAGACACTGGTCGACCTCGACGCGATGATGATGACACCGACCTCGCTCGTCGTGCTGCAGGCCGATCCCGCCGACACGGCGACACCTCTGGGCGATGTGCGCGATGAGTTCATCAGGCTCGCCACCGCCGCGGTCAGCAACGGTGCGCTGTACGTCATCGTGGTGCCGCCACTGCCGGACGCGGTCGTCAGGCGGGTGAGTTCCGAGGTGTCCAAGTCGATCCGGGGGTCGGCGCCACCGACTGCCCGGCGCATCCTGGTCCTCTTCGGACGGATCAAGCGGCTCGTCGTGAACGAGGAACTGCCGCTTCCCCTGGGACAGTGGGCGAATCTCGACGTCATGCTGTTCATGCGCGGTGCGCGCTGAGCACCGGCGTCGGCGGGGCGAGTCAGCCGAGCACGACCCGCCGGGACGCGGCCGGCTGGTCGGCCGCGACACGGGTGCGGCCGGACGCCGGGATGGCCCTGTCCCGCAGCTGCCTGATCTCCTCGACCTTCTCCGGTGCCGACCGCGCCAGCGGGACGACGTTGCGGAAGCACTTCAGGTAGTAGTCCTCGCCGACGTTGTCGTCGCCGATCCTGATCGCCTCGTGGCAGATCTCCGTCACCGCCGACTGGATGTCGGAGCCGGCGAACCCTTCGCTGATCCGCACCAGTTCGTCGACCAGAGCGGGCTCCACGGCGGTGCGCAGGTACTTGCGCAGGTAGATCGAGATGATCTCGCGGCGCTCGTCGGGCTCGGGCAGGTCGACGAAGAACATGTCGTCGAACCGGCCACTGCGCAGCAGTTCCTGCGGCAACGAGCGGACGTCGTTGGCGGTGGCGACGACGAACACCCTCGCGCGTGACTCCTGCAGCCAGTAGAGGAACTGGCCCACCAGGCGCGTGGTGACGCCGGTCGAGTCGGTGCCGGAGCCGGCGAGACCCTTCTCGATCTCGTCGATCCAGAGCACGCACGGTGCCACGGTGTCAGCGGTGGCAAGCGCCTCACGCATGCGTTTCTCCGACTGGCCGACGTACGCGCCGAGCACCGATCCCATGTCCAGCCGGTACAGGGGAAGCTGCCAGTCCGACGCGATCGTCTTGGCGGACAGGGACTTCCCGCACCCCGGCACGCCGACCAGCAGCACACCGCGTGGCGCGCGGATGCCCCGGTCGCGCAGGTCCATGGTGAGCAGGTCGCGCTTGCGGTCGAGCCAGTGCTTCAGCCCGGCGAGGCCGCCTACCTCGTAGTCGCCGGGGCGCAGCTGCACGCGTTCGATCCCGGAGAGTTCGCTGAAGATCGAGTCCTTGGCGCGGCTGAGCTCGACGAGGTCGGCCGTGGTGATCTCCTTCTTCACCACGAAGGTGGCGAGGATGTTCAGCGCCTCGGTCTTCGTGACGCCGGCGAGGATCGACGCCGCCTGCTCGTAGTCCGCCGGACTCCACTCGATGCGGATGTCCGTGGTGTACGGGCGGAGGAACTCCCTGATCGCCTGGTGCATCTCGTCGAAGTCGGGGAGGTCGAGCCGCACCGACATGCCCATGCGCTGCAGCGTGCTCCACACCGGGTCGGAGGTGATGATCACGATGCAGCCGCCGTGGTCCTCGGCGAGCGCCGCCAGGTCGGCGAACCGCCGCGAGATGTCGTTGTCGTCGGAGAGGTGCTGCACGTCGGTGAAGACGATCGTGAGGTTCGACCTCGTCTGGAACCACTCGCCTGCGAGGTCGAGCGCGCTCAGCAACGACTTGTCCTCGCTGATCACGGTTCTGGTGCGCAGGTCGCGCAACCCCTGGCTCAGCGTGTGCACCAGGACGTCGAGCTGCTTCTCCCGGGTCAGTTCGCCGAGCACGTCGAGCACGCGGGCGCGTTCGACGGTGCGGATGGAGACGAACGGGATCCGGGCGAGCAGGTACGACTCGACGCGGGCCTTGGTCTCCGCTCCGTTGGGCATGGGGTTCTCCGATGGTCAGATGATCACTCGCCGGCCAGGGCTCTGCCTGCCCGGCGGTGGGGGAGGGGACGGCGGCGCCGCCGCCGGCGCCGTCAGACGGTTCCCGCGCACCGCCGCCTGCAGCTCCATCGGCGCGTGCCGGACGGAGTCCTCGATGCTGCGCTGCGAGGACCGCAAGGTCTCGTCGAGCGCGGACTTGAGCTCGTCCCGCAGCGCCTGCGGCATCGCGGGGAGTGCGCAGAACCGGTGCAGCGGCACGAGTCGCGTGCGGGCGCTCACCATCGCGGCGGCCAGCGAGTGCACCGCCCGCCCGGGGTCGCCGGCCAGGGTGCCGAGGTCGCGCTGGAACGCGTCCGCCCAGCGGCGCTGGCGTCGCGAGAACGCCTCGGAGACGTGCCGCAGCAGACGTTCCTGCACATGCGGACCCATTTGCTCGTCGATCGGAGCGAGGTGCGCGGAGGGCAGATCGGTGCCCTCCGCGAACGCGTCGAGCCACGCACGCCAGTCCGCGTACGGGCCGGGAGCGTGTCGCATCGGATCACCGCTTCCCACGGCGGTCGAGGAACTCCGCGGGTGGCATGAGGTCCCACTCGGGCAGCTCCAGCGCGATGTCCCGTTCAGCGACACCGTGGCGAGGAGCCGTCACCGGCTGGGGCGGGGTCTGGTCCTGGCTGTGGGCTGGACCGGGCATGGTCAGGCTCCTCGCAGCTGATCGGGTGCGGTGGCGACGAAGGCGGTCGCGGTGAGCCCTTCCGCGAAGGTGCGCAACGACTGCGCCTTCGCGATCTCCCGTTGCCACTCGCCGCGAAGGTCCACGAGCTCGGCGATCGCCCCTCGCAGCTTCACGACGGCGGCGATGCGGCGCTGATCGCCCTTGCGGCGGATCTCCGCCCGGCGGGCTGGCAGCGCCCTGATGTCGAACACGGCCCACATGCCCAGTGCCGCCGCCACGAACAGCATGAACAACGCGAACCCGCTGGCACCGCCGACCGCCGAGAGCAACGCGACCAGCAGCGCGAAACCGCCGAAGACCGAGGCGACCTGAGCCGCGCCGCTCATCCGCACCGCGCTGACGGCCTTCTCGGTCTCCCGGTCGACGTGCTCGGAGAGGGAACCGACCAGGCGCTGCTCGTCGGTGTCGCCGTCCACCCAGCCGGTCCAGCCCTCGGCGCGCAACTCGACCCTGGACGGCATGGAGGCGAGGTTGCCCGCTTCGAGCCTGCCCGCGCCCTGCACCAGCCAGTCGCGCGCCAGTGCCAACGTGAACCGCTGAGTGCCGGGCGAGGCGCCCGCCCGGTCGCCGTGCAACGCGGCGTTGCTGAGCAACGTGAGGAAGTCGACCGTCTGCTCGTGCAGCGGGTCCTCGGCGGCCATCACCTTCTTCGCCACGTCGTGGTCGCCGTCCGCGTTCACGACGGCCTGCAGCCACGCTTCCCTCTTGCGGTACGGGGCTTCCTCGGCGTCGAAGTCGCGCACCAGTCCGTCGAGGATGTTGTCGACCCGCACGTGAAGGTCGTGGCTCTGCGGTACGGGCGTGTCGAACGTGGCGCGCAGCATCTCCTCCGTCGCGCCGTGCACGGTCGCGCCTTCGAACATGTCCTTGAGCTGCGGCCAGGTCGGGCTGAGCACGGGCAGCAACTGGTAGCGCGCGTCCACCGGGCGGCGCATCGTGTCGATCATCTTGGCCCAGCGCCCGACCTGTCTGTCCACGGTGTCCTGGTCCCGACTCATCCGGCCATACCACTCGGACATCTGTTCCAGCAGCATGGGTTTCGCCTCGCGCCCGAACGTTCCGGTGGACACCGCGTCCAGCACGACCACGAACTCCGGCGACAGCTTCGCAGGATCCTGCCGTGCGGCGTACTGCCGCACCCAGGCGGCGGTCGCCCGATCTCGCTGGTGCCGGCGCAGGACAAGGGCGAAGAACAACGAGGCCTTGTCGTTGTCCCTGCGCAGCGCCTCACCGATGGCTTTGGTCGCGAGCTCCGGTTCATCCCTGATCCAGGCGGCGACGGCGATGAGCGCGGGAGCGAGCCAGTAGCCGGGGGTGCGCAGCATCAGCTCCTCGGACAGGTCGCGGATCGCTCCCTGCGAGACGATGCCCGCGTCGAGTGCCTGCAACGTGCCGGTGGCGAGCTCGCGCACCTCGGCGAACTTCCCGAACTTGTCGCCGAGTTCCCCGCGCACCTCCAGGATCTGGACCTGCGCCAGCTGGAGGTTCTGCCGCAACTCGTCGCGGCGGACGTACTCGACGAACTGCGCCTTGAGGCCCAGGAGTTCCTGTTGGGTGTTGTCCTGGTTGCGTTGCACGGTCGACACGGCACCGTGCAACGCAACCTGCTGTTCGCCAAGCGCCTCCTGGTTCCGCGTCACCTGGTTCAGTGCGCGGACCACACCGTCGAGCTGAGGGATGTTGATCGAGTTCACCGGTCACTCTCCAGCAGAACGGTCGAGCCGTCGGGGCGGACGCACACCAGGCGGTCCGGGTAGACCTCGATGGCGAGGTAGTGGTCGGACTCCGCAAGAGATCGCGCGCGGTCCATGCCGTGCGGCAACGCTTCTCCGGTGCGGTAGTGCGAGATAATGGAGCCGTCCATCGCGAGTGTGTGCACTTCGTACGGTGCGCCGAGGTAGCAGTGTGCGACGATTCCCACTGGTGTGGAACAGAACTTGTCGGCGAACTCCCGGTGCACGGCGTCGACGAGCTCGCTGATGTCAGCCGTGGCCAGCTTGCCGGCGCCGTCAAGCGCCTTCAGCGAACGCAGGTAACGCGCTGAACGACCGCCGGCGAGCACCTTCGTCCCCACTCCGGCGATCGAGCCGGTCGTCCGTCCGATCCGCCCGGCGGAGTCGGATCTGTTGTTCATCAGTGGCCTCGGCACGCCACCAGCTCCCTCATGTCCATCGAGGACGTCACGCGTTCGATGCCGGTCACATCGATCGCAGCTGAGAAACCATTACGCCAGGCGAAACTTCCATCGAACAGTCACTCGACCGGAGCAACGTTCACCGGGAGAACACCAGCAGCCACGCCACGGTCAGCGCAGCCGCTGCCCACAGTGCGACGTTCAGAAGTTCGACGCCGCGCACGATCTTTTGTCGCAGCGGCAAGCGCGGACGGCACACCTGGCCGTCGTCCGTGATCAGCTCTCGCACCAGCACCGTTCCGGACCTGTCCGTCCGGCCGTACACCTGGACGCCGGTGCCCTCCGCGGGCAGGCCGCGCCGTGTGAAACCCCTGACCTGGCAGGGGTGTTCGGCACCGGTCACGTCCTTCACCCAGAACGGGTGCACTTCGGTCGCGCCGGGCCTCGGCGCCCAGCGGTGCAGGGCGAACGTCGCCGCCGTGACCACTCCGATGACCAGAGCCGCTTTGGCCAGCATCGACACCCCTCCCACCACCGGGCTCAACGCCGCCTCGGCGACGGCGAGAGCCATGCTCCCCCACAAGGCGGGAGCCGTGCTTCGTCTCACAGGAGGTTCCTGACGGACGGCCCCGATCCGGGTGATGGTGCCGACCGCCACCCGGCCCGGTACGTGCTGGTCCGTCAGATCTCCCGCTGGGGGACGGTCGTCGGTCATCGCGCTCTCCTCGTCATGCGAGAAACATCGCGCGAGGTGGTGGCGATTGTTTCTGGTGGGTGTGGCTCAGGGAAGGACGGACGGCATGGAAGACATCGAGAACACCGGTGTGGCAAGGGAGAACGCAGGCTCGTCGAGAGTTCCGCTGTGGGGTCCGGCGCCGGGCTCCGGCCCACCGGAACAACCCGGCCCGCCAGCGTCGGCGTTCGAGTACCAGCCCTCGGCTGATGCGCCCACCGAGTTCACGAGCGCACCCGCCGCGCCTGTGAATGTCCGAAAACCCATGGAGGGCAAAGCGGTCGTCGCGGCCGTCGTCGTGTCGTTCGTGGTCGTCGCGGCCGTGGTCGTCGTGAGCTATGTGCGCGGCGACGGTCAGCCCTCCACCGAAACCAACGCCGCCGGAACGCCATTCCCCGTGACCACGACTGAATTCGCCCCCGTCACGGCGACCACGACGCCACCGGCGAGGCCCACGACCACTCGTCCGTCCACTTCGGCATCCAGTTCCGCGTCCACTCCGGTGGGCTACCGCGGTGTGACAGGCCCGAACGGGATCTTCGTCTCAATCCCGCAGAACTGGACGGTCGCCTCGGGCAGCCAGGTGACCAACCACCAGGCTGACGACCCCGCCACGCCGGGCGCTGTGGTCCGCTACGGCGCCAGTGCCTCCGAGGCCCGCCCGCTCTACGACGCCGTCGCCGCCAACGAGTCCGGAGTGAGGACGGGATACCAGCGGATCAAGCTGGCCACCGTGTCGTCGAGCGCCGAGGTCGTGGAATGGGAGTTCCTGTACGCGGTGGAAGGCGTGCAACGGCACGCATTCGCGCGTTACTGGCGGCGTGCAGGCCTCGACTACATCGTCTACGGCGCCTCGAACGCGACCGACTGGCCGCAGACCCAGCAGGTCGTTCGCACCGTGGTGGCCTCGGCGGGACCGGTCGCCTGACCGTCCGATGAGGACGATGATCACCGATTCAGGGAGGCGGACCCGGCTCAGCACTCGACCTGTTACTCGCTGAACACCGCCGCCGGGGTCATCGTCCTGAGCTGCTCAGGCATGGCCTCCGGGAGGACGCGGTCGGGGTCGAGCAGCAGAAGGCTCGGCAGCGTCACTGGTAGGAGACCATCGACGGTTTCGGCTCGTAGGTCATGGTCTGCTCCGGGGTGAGCATCGGCTTGTCCTCGTCGTAGAAGTTCTTCCAGCCCATCGGCAGGTCCTTCGGCCGTGCCGCCACGACGGAGTCCCATGTGGACACCTTCTGGCCCGTGGTGCCCTGCCCGTCCATGTGGATCAGCAGCTGCACCTCGTCGCGGGTGGTGTCGAGCGACTGTTCGTTCCGGATCATCGACAGCTGGAACTGGTGCACCACGAGCAGCTTCTGCGGCAGGAGCTTCGCGGCGGTCAGGTCGGCGAGCCACGCCGAGACCTCGTTGATCTCCGAGGCGTCGACGCCGCCGATCTGCTGGAGCGGCACCTGGTCCGGTGTCAGCTTCCACTCGGGATCGACGGCCAGGCCGACGTGGGGCATCTCGAGCAGCGGCGCGTACCTCTTGGCCTGGTCCACCAGGCCGGCCCTGCCCGGCTGCAGGTCCAGGATCACGTAGAGGCCTTCCTGCCCGGCCCGCTCCACCCACGGGCGCAACGCCTCGACGTCGGTCTCGCCCGAGTAGTCGCCGTCCGGGCCGGGGGAGCCGTGGGCGATGGTGACGATGATCTCCAGGGTGGGCACGACGGGAACGTCGCTCAGCGGCTTGTAGTCGTCGGCCAGTTTCTTGGCGCGCGCGATGGTGCCTTCGAGGTCCTGTTCGCCGAGCGCGCCGAGTGCGGGACCGTCCGGGTGGCCGTAGAGGCAGACGAGCAGCCTGCCCGGGAAGAGAACCTGCCCGCCGCCAGGAAGTGACGCACCGCGGACCGCTGTGTCTACTTGCCTGCGCAGTCTGTCGGGCGGACCGAAGTCCTTGCCCAGAGCCAGCAGCGTGGCGGACGGCGCCGTGCGCAGTGCGTCGGTCGCCGCCGGTTCGCTCCTCGGGTCGGCGCCGCGCATCGCGACGATCCGTGCTCCCGCTGCCCGCGCCGTGGCGATCGCGGCCACGTCGTCGCGGTTGGTGTCCGCCAGCACCGTGACGTCCACGGGGCGGGCGGGCTCGACGGCCGGCAGCCCGGCGGGCAGTTCCTCGGCACCGGTCTCCGGCGTGTCGATGCCGATCACCTTGAACGCGCTCTTCCACGCCTCGACCTCACGGCGCGCGTCGCCGCCAACGGCGAGCACGGCCTGTGGTGACAGCCTTCCCACTTCGTCGCGCACGGACGTGACGCCCTGGGCGGCCGATCCATCCGGGGCGGGGAGCTGGAGCATCGGCACGCCCAGGCGTTCCGCGATGGCGCTCGCGCCGTCCGAGGCCGCACGGTCCGCGGCCACCACCACGACGGGAGCGCTGCGGAAGAGGGCCGAACTCACCGCGACCGCCGAGGCCGCACCAGGCTGAACGTCCAGCACGACGGTCTTCTCGGACGGCACGACCACTTCGGCCGTCACCGCGTCGGTCGCTCCGCCCAGCGTGAGTCCGAACGGGCCGGGAGAGCAGCTCGTGACCATCGCGGAGACCACCACAGCGAGGCACCAGCGCTTCCGAGCCGCCATCTGATCGCGTTTCGCCACTTCGACCGCCCCGTGTGGTCGGAACATCCGTTGCGCGAGGGGTAACCGGCCGGAAGCCGGAATCCCGTCGACCACGCATCGACCACCCGAAAGTGGAGTGCTCGGCGCCTGCTGAGCGTGAATTGCCCAGCCGAGCTTCCGAGCTACACCACTAGTCGCCGACGCAGGAGTTGCCGGCGGGGGAGCGGACCTTGGCCAGGAGCGAGCGCAGCTGGTCGGCGTCAGCGGGGGACAGGTCGGCCAGCAGTTCGCGTTCGATCGTGTCGATGGTGCCCTCCATGGCCGTGAGCGCGGAGCGGCCCTGTTCGGACATCTCGACGATGTGCCTGCGGCGGTCCTCGGGATCGCGCTTGCGCTCGGCGAGGCCGGCGTTCTCCAGGTCGTTGAGGATCGCGACGAGGACGCTGGGGTCTACGTCCAGCACGTCCAGCAGGCTCTGCTGGCTCGTCGGACCGTTCTCGCACAGGTGCGACAGCGTGTAGCCGTGCCTGGGCGTGAGTCCGTAGGCGCTCAACTGCCTGCGCAGCCTGGCGTCGACGTCTCTGCCCAGGTGCATCAGGAGCATTCCGACCCGTTCCCCGTCCACCCCACAACTATAGCGGTCGGCCAAACCATTAAACTCGTTCAACGATCTGCTATGTTCCATCGTATGTTCATCGCAACGCTTGTTCTCAGTGCACTACTCGCCGTCGCCTTCATCGGGGCCGGGGTCTCGAAGGTCATGAAGGTGCCCGCGATGGTCACCGCCGCCGAGGCGCACGGGTTCACCGCGGACAGCTACCGCAACATCGGCCTGCTGGAGATCGCGGGCGCCGCGGGCCTGCTCATCGGCCTGTGGTGGGCGCCGCTGGGCATCGCGGCGGCCCTCGGCCTGACGGCGCTGATGGCGGGCGCGGTGATCGTCCACGTGCGCGCCAAGGACAAGGTCGCCGAGACCGTGCCCGCGGTCGTGCTCACGCTGCTCGCGGCGGCCGCGCTGGTGCTGCACATCGCGAACGCCTGAGGCTCGGTGCCCATGATCGGTCACGGCGTCAGCAAGCTGAGTGCGTCGGTCGGTGATCGTGCGTGGGTGGTGGGCCAGCCGGGTCCGGTGAGCAGCAGCCGGGTGCCGGGTGTGGCCAGGTCGGTGACCATGTCGAGATGGGTGGGCCGATGAGCCCAGGGCACGAGGGCTCTGGGCGCGGGGTCGGTGCGGCGCAGTGCCTCCCGCAGGGCCGGCAGCGGTAGTGACGCGCCGAGCAGGCGGGCGGGGACGCCGTCGAGGGCCAGGGCGGTGCGCAGGGCTTCGAGCGCCAGGGTGTGGCGTTCGTCCTCGACACAGGCGAGCAGCACGACCGGTCCGGTGGGGGCGGGCACGGGTACGCGGTGCAGGGCCGTGGTGATGGACCAGGACAGGACGTGAACCAGGTCGACGCAGCGGTCGGCATCCGTGGCTCGGGGGCCGCCGAGGTGGTTGAGCGCGGGGCGGCACAGCGTCTGCCAGGTGTGCACGACGCCGTGCGTCCTGATGTGCGCTTCGAGCAGCGCGACCGCGGTGTCGGTGTCCATTCGCGACACGGCGGCGAGCAGCTCACCGGTAGTGGGTCGGACGGTGTGGAAGGCCTGGTGTGCCGCGGACTGGGCGGACATGCCGTGGTCGATGAGTTCTTTCATGCGCCGCAACGCCTGGATGTCGCCGGTGGGGTAGCGGCGGTGCCGTCCAGACCCGCCGTGGCCGGCCGGTACGCGGTAGCGGCGGTGCCAGCCGCGCAGGGTCGAAGCAGGTAGGTCCAGCATGCGCGCGACCGCTCCCGCGGTCCAGGTGGTGTCCTGGCTCGCGGGAGCGGCCGGGCGAGCCGTACTGCTCATCAGGTCATCGTCACGCGCCGGGGCGGTCGACGTCGCCGCGCCAGGCGCCGGTCTCCTGCCCGCCGCGGTTCTCGATGAACTCCTTGAACCGCTTCATGTCGCCTTTGACCCGGAGGTTCAGGATGCCGAGCTTGTCGGCGACGTTCTCCACGAATCCCTCGGGGTCGATGTCCATCTGCGCGGTGACGCGCGTGCGGGTGTCGTCGAGGCGGTGGAACGTGACCACTCCGGCGTGCTCGGGGCCGGTGTCGGACCGCCAGGCCACCCGTTCGTCCGGGTGCTGTTCGGTGATCGTCGCCTCGAACTCGCGGGTGGCCCCGGCGACGGTGATCTTCCAGTGGGTGTGGGTGTCGTCGAGCTGCCGGATCTGGTCGACGCCTTCCATGAACTGCGGGAAGGACTCGAACTGGGTCCACTGGTTGTAGGCGGTGCTGACGTCGACCTCGACGTCGACGGATTCGGTGATGGTGCTCATGAGCGGTGCAGTCCCCTTCTCTGAAAACAAACCAGTCCGGCCTGTACGGCACGGCGGTCAAGGAGCGAACGCGGACAGTGCGCACAGAACGGCCCAACCGGCGGCGAAAGCGGCGACCTTGGTCCGCGCGCTCCGCTGGGGCAGCCGGGTGCCGAACAGAACCGCGTCGGCGGCGTCCGCGGCGACCCGCGCGGCCAGCGCTGTCTTGAGCGCCGGGCCTTGCGGCGCGCACACCATGGCAACGCCGATGGCCGTGTCCCGGGCTCCGATCGCGCCGATCAACGCACGGGTCTGCGGCCGGACCTCACCGGTCGCGGTGGTCAACCCGCACGGCCTGGCCAGGAGTTTCGGCCAGACGATGATCGCGGCGCTGTAAGCGGCGGTCACCGTCCCGAGCACGCGGGTCAGAGCAGGCATCGGCAACTCCCTACGGGTGAGTTCGGCTGCCAGCCGGATACCCATCGAATCGACGACAAACCGATGCACCCCGCCCGGATCCGTCAGTGGCGGTTCTTGTCGGTGTCATGTGGACACTGAAGGGGTGAGCACCTCGACACCGCTGCTGAGCCCGACCCGGATCTACGTGGAGCCCGCCGCCGCGCTGCTGCCGCGGGGCCGTGAGGTGCTCGACAGGTTCCCCGACGCGGACCGGGTCGAGGTCGACAGCCATTGGCGCATTCCCGAACTGCACGGCGACGAGGCCAACGCACGGCGATGGGTGCGGATCAAGAGCGAAGCGCTGGTGCTCGGGGTGAAGAAGTCCCTCAGCGCACGGCCCAACGGGCGCTCGGCGCACTTCATCGCCCCGTCCACGGCGAACGGATGCGCGATGGCCTGCGCCTATTGCTACGTACCGCGGCGCAAGGGCTACTCGAACCCGATCACGGTGTTCGCGAACATCGAGCAGATCACCGGCTACCTGACCCGCCACGTCGCCCGGCAGGGCCCCATGACCGAGCCCGGCCAGATCGACGACCACGCGTGGGTCTACGACATCGGCGAGAACTCCGACTGCTCGGTGGACGCGATGGTCAGCGACAACGTGAAGGACCTGGTGCGGCTGTTCCGCGGCCTGCCCACCGCGAAGGCGTCCTTCGCGACCAAGTACGTCAACCGCGACCTGCTGGAGTGGGATCCGCAGGGCCGTACTCGCATCCGGTTCTCGCTGATGCCCGAACGCACCGCGAAGCTGCTCGACATCCGCACCACCCCCGTCGCGGAACGCCTCGCCGCTCTCGACGACTTCCGCGACGCCGGGTACGAGGTGCACGTGAACCTCAGCCCGATCGTCGTGTACGACGGCTGGCTCGAGGACTGGCGGCACCTGCTCGACTCGCTGGGCGAGGCGACTTCATCCGCCACTCGCGACCAGTTGGCCGCCGAGGTCATCATGCTCACCCACAACCAGCCACTGCACGAGGTCAACCTGCGCTGGCACCCGCGGGCCGAGGCCCTCCTGTGGCGACCGGACCTGCAGGAGGTCAAACGCAGCGAGGGCGGCGGGATCAACGTCCGCTACCGGCGGGGGCTCAAGCGGGACCTGCTCGACTCCTTCCTCGCACTCGTCGAGGCGCACGCTCCGTACCTGCGCGTTCGTTACGCGTTCTGAGAGGGACGAGGCTCTAGACGACTGGTCTAATAGGGGATAGGGTGACAACCATGCCAGGCACGCAGGGCGACACCCGTCGCAGCATTCTCGACGCGGCTCAGCGGATCATGTCGCACAAGGGATTCGCCGCGGTGGGGATCAACGAGGTCCTCTCCGAGGCCGGAGTGCCCAAGGGGTCCTTCTACCACTACTTCAACTCGAAGGACGCCTTCGGTGAGGCGATGATGCGGTCGTACTTCGTCGACTACCTCGCCGACATGGACCGCATCCTCACCGGGCCTGGGCTGACCTCGGCGGAGCGGCTGATGAACTACTGGCAGAGCTGGCGCGAGACGCAGAGCGTCGACGAGTGCCAGGGCAAGTGCCTGGCCGTCAAGCTCGGCGCGGAGGTCGCCGACCTGTCGGAGTCGATGCGGCTCGCGCTGAAGGAAGGCACCACCGGCATCGTCGACCGCCTGGAAAAGGTGATCACCGCCGGTCTCGAAGACGGCTCGATCGCGGTCGACGACGACGCCCGCACCACCGCGCAGGCCCTGTACGACATGTGGCTCGGCGGCAGTGTCATGGCCAAGATCCACCGTGACATCGGCCCTCTGGACACGACCATGACGGTCACCCGCCGACTTCTGCACCTGTAGCACCACCGGGCCGACCGGCAAGGTTCCGCGCGGTCTGCCACGCTAGAGACGACTGGTCTACTAGAACTATTTCAAGGAGCAGCGATCATGAAGGTTCTCCTCGTCCTCACCTCGCACGACGAGCTCGGCGACACCGGCAGGAAGACCGGCTTCTGGCTGGAGGAGCTGGCCGCCCCCTACTACCGCTTCCGGGACGCCGGCTTCGACGTCGTTCTCGCCTCGCCCAAGGGCGGCCGGCCCCCGCTGGACCCCAAGAGCAACGAGCCGGCCAGCCAGACCGACGAGACGCGCCGCTTCGAAGCCGACTCCGAGGCCATGGACGCTCTCGGCCGCACCGTCCGCCTCGACTCCGTCTCCGTCGACGACTTCGACACCGTCTTCTACCCCGGCGGTCACGGCCCCCTGTGGGACCTGGCCGAGGACGCCACGTCCATCCGGCTGATCGAGACCACCCTGCGCGCCGGCAAGCCGCTCGCCCTGGTCTGCCACGCACCCGGTGTCCTGCGGCACGCGGTGAACGCGGACGGCACGCCGCTGGTCCGGGGCAAGAAGGTCACCGGGTTCACCAACAGCGAGGAAGAGGGCGTCCAGCTCACCGAGGTGGTCCCGTTCCTGGTCGAGGACGAGCTCGTCAAGCTGGGCGGCGACTACTCCAAGGGTGACGACTGGGCGCCGTACGTCCTGCGGGACGGCCTGCTGATCACGGGGCAGAACCCCGCCTCCTCCGGTCCGGCCGCCGACGCGCTCATCGAGCTCGTCACCAAGGCCGGCGCGTGAGCGTCTAGGTCGTGTCGCCGCGGGAGCGGCTCGACGACCTCGCCGGGCTGGAGGCCACCACGGCTCCGGGCCGGCGAGCCGCTCCGTCAGCCCGCGCCGTCCGACAGCTGCGCAGGGACTCTTCCATCGGTGTGCTTGTGCGGTGGGCGCGTTCGACGGCCTGCCCCCAGTAGGTTCCGGCGATCATCAAGGCGGCGCCGAGAGTGGTCCACACGGTGAGCCGCTCGCCACCGAGGCTGATTCCGATCGCGACCGCCCAGATCGGCTCGGTGCCCAGCAGCAGGCTGGCCCGGCTGGCGGAGGTGCCCTGCACGGCCCACGTCTGGGCCAGGAAGGCGAACACGCTGCAGAACAGGGCGAGGTAGACCAGCTGGTACCAGGTCGTGGCGCTGCTGTGGGCGAGCTCGGGCAGGTGGGGGGTCGCGAGCGGCAGGAACAGCGCGGTGCCGACGACGGTCTGAACGGTCGTGAGGTGCAACGGGTTCACGGGGCGCCCCACGGTGAGCCGGCCGACCAGTGCGACGTGGCCGGCTCGTATGACGGCGGCCGCGAGCATCAGCGCATCTCCGAGACGGGGTGCGTGCAGTCCGGTGCTCGAGGTGAGCAGTCCGACGGCGAGGACGCACAGGCCCGCCGCGACGAAGAACGCCGGGGGCAGGCGGCGGCCCTCGCGACGGTCGAGCAGGGGAGTGAGCACGATCGTCAGGCTGATGATCAGGCCGGCGTTGGCGGCGCTGGTGTGCGCGACTCCGTAGGTCTCGACGGCCAGGACGACTGCCTGGGTGATTCCGAGGACAGATCCGCTGCGGACCTCGTCCCGAGTCCAGCGCCGCGGTCGTCGTCGAAGACCGATCAACGCGCCGCACGCGAGGGCGGAGATGGCGTACCGGGCGAACAGCACCGCGAGGACGGGCAGCGCGGCGGTGGCCGTCTTGGCTGACAGGTAGCTGGAGCCCCAGATGAGCGCGACCAGGATCAGGACCAGATCGGCGCGGCGGGTGGCGAACATGGTGTTCACGCTGCATCACCAGCTCGTTGAAGGAAATGACCAAACTCTTCAAAGAAGATGTAGCAGCCCTACACTGTCGGCGTGGACGAGAGGCAGCTGCGGATTCTGCGTGAGCTCGGGGAACTCGGGAGCGTCACCGCGGTCGCAGCGGCGCTCCACGTGACGCCGTCCGCGATCTCCCAGCAGCTGCGCCTGCTCCAGCGCTCGATCCCCGTTCCGCTGACCGAACGCACCGGCCGGCGAGTGTCCCTGACGGACGCCGGTCAGGCCCTGGCAACGGCAGCCATCGAGGTGGAGAGCGCTTTGGCGTGGGCGCGCCGCGCCGTCACCGACTTCGTGGAACAACCCGATGGCGAAGTAGCGGTGGCCGCCTTCCACAGCGCGGCCTCGGTGTTCTGGCCGCTCCTGCTGCGCGGTCTCGCCGGCCCGGACCTGCCGCGCGTGGCTCTCGCCGACGAAGACGTGACCCAGCAACGCTTTCCGGCTCTGACCCGTGACTACGACCTCGTGCTCGCGCATCGTCTCGATCATGCTCCGCCGTGGCCGCGGACCGTGGTCGCCACGACCCTGTTGCACGAGCCTCTCGACGTCGCCCTGCCCACGGGACACCCGCTGGCCCGCAAGCCGCAACTCTCGCCGGAGGACGTCGCCGGCGAGCCGTGGATCACCGTTCGCGACGGCTTTCCCCTCATGGCGATCGTCGAGGCGATCGCCGGTGTCGCCCACCGCCGCCTCGACATCGTCCACCGCATCAACGACTTCACGGTGAGCGCCGAGGTGGTGGCCGCCGGCGGTGGACTCGGACTGATGCCGCGGTGGACCGGCCGCCCACACCCCGGCGTGGTGCTCAGACCGCTGAGCGGTGTGCGGGCCAGCCGTGACATCGACGTGCTGCACCGGCCCGAACGCCTGGCGCGCAAGGCCGTTCAAACGGTCCTCGGCGAACTGCGCCGTGCCGCTGCGGTGATCCAGGACCAAGGATCGGCGCGGTCCGGCCGAACGTGAGGAGCCGCGCTGCTCCATCACCGACGGCTCAACCTGGTGGTGAATGCTCCGAACGCTGCGGGGCGTGGGGCCGATCAGCCGGGAGCGGCGCTGGCGCGATCGTGTCGAGCTCGTGCAAAAGCGGACAGGATCTGCGGCGGACGTTCTCCGTGGGAGCGTTTCCATGGTGCACTGCAGTCCGGCTCCGGTCGGGTCCGGGTGCCGGGAAGGGTGCACGGAATGAGTTTCCGGCGGCGGATCGCTCGTGTCCTCGTGGCCTTGACGACGGTGTGCGGCGTGGTCACCGGTGCCTCACCGGCGACCGCGGCCACCCCACCGTCCCTGACCTTCGCGAACCCGCACAGCCAAGCGCTGTACGGCTCCGCTTACGTTGCCGCGCTGGACAACCTGCTGCGCGTCAACACCGTGGGCTACGACGCGCACTACGACAAGAGCGGTCTGATGGACCCGGCCACCGGCATGGTCCGCGCGGGTGGCGGGTACGCCCAGCCGTGGACGCGCGACGCGTCGATCAACAGCTGGAACGCGACCAGCCTGCTGTCCCCGGCCCTGGCGAGGAACACGCTCTGGGCCGTCGTCGACAAGGATCCCGCCGGCGCCCTGAGGGTGCAGCAGGACGACCAGCAGTGGGACCAGGTCATCTGGCTCACCGCCGCGTGGCACCACTACCTCGTCACCGGGGACCAGGAGTTCCTCGGCGACGCCTACCGCACGGCCAAGAACACCCTGGCCATCCGGGAACGCGCCGGTACGGCCGGCTTCAACCCCGCCTACGGGCTGTTCACCGGTGCGTCGTTCTTCAACGACGGCATCGCCGGCTATCCCGCGCCGCCCGCCGACGCCACCGAGTCGATCAGCACCGGCAGCATGCCGTGGCCCGGCATCGCGAGCGGGATGTACCTGAGCACCAACGAGGTCTACTACGCCGCCTACGTGAACGCGGCGAACATGGCGGAACGGCTGGGGCAGCCGCAGGAGGCCGCCGGTCACCGCGCGAAGGCCGTCGCGCTCAAGGCCGCGATCAACCGGTACTTCTGGAACCCGGTGACGGGCCTGTACAACTACCAGCTGCTCGCCGACGGGACGCCCGGCGCCCACCAGGAGGGCACCGGGCTCGCGTTCGCGATCCTCTTCGGCATCGCGAACCCGGCCCAGGCGCGGTCGATCCTCGCGAAAGCCCGCGTGATGACGTGGGGCATGCCCGACACCTACCCGCACTGGGACCGCTACTCCGAGGCGCAGCCCGGCCGGCACAACGCGATCGTCTGGCCGCTCGTCCAGGGCCTGTGGGCCAAAGCTCAGGCGCTGCAGGGCAACCAGAGCGGTTTCGCCGCGGAGACCGCGAGGCTGGCGAAGCTCGCGAACAACAACAGCGGGTTCTGGGAGATCTACAACGGCACGACCGGCGTGGTCGACGGCGGCTACCAGCGGCTGGGCGACACGGTGAAGTTCCACTGGGGCTCCGAGCCCGACCAGACCTGGTCCGCCACGGCGTTCATCGACATGGTCCACACTGGACTGTTCGGGCTGCGGTACGGCGATCGAGGGCTGTCGTTCGCGCCGAACCTGCCCGCGGGCTGGGGAGATGTCACCCTTCGCAACCTGCGCTACCGCGACGCCGACCTGACGGTCACGCTGCGCGGTGCGGGCACGACGATCCGCTCGGTCGCGGTCGACGGCCGGCCGTCCCGTGCCGAAATCCCTGCCACGCTCAAGGGTGCGCACACCGTGGAGATCACGCTGACCGGAGCGGCCGGCGGTGACCGGGACAGCGACGGCGTGCCCGACGCGGGGGACCGCTGCGCCGACACCGCGGGCACCGTCTCCGGCTGCCCGGCTCCCGCTCGCCTGGAAGCCGAGGACGCGCGCAACACCGGCGGCGTCAAGACGAACGTCAACCACACGGGCTACTCGGGCAGGGCGTTCATCGACGGCCTCTGGGCGCAGGGGGCCGCGTCGTCGTTCACGCTGCACCGCGCCTCGGCGGGGCAGGGCTCGGGCGCGATCACCCTCCGGTACGCGAACGCCCACGGCGACGCGCGCACGATGACGCTGGCGGTGGACGGACGCGCCGTGCGCCAGGTGAGCTTCCCGAGGGTCTCCGACAACTGGGACGCCTGGGGCACCGTCACGGTCGACAACGTTCCGGTGAGCGGCCGCGACCCGGTGGTGACGCTGTCCTACGGCGCGGGCGACACCGGTTCGATCAACCTCGACTGGCTCGGCTACGGGGAATCATGACCGTTCAGAACTGTTCGTCGCCATCGACAACCATTCGACGAGGTCGAACTGGAGAAAGGCCGCGGCACCTCCTGTCATTCGATTCGTTCGATTGCCGGCTTGCTTGACGGTGAGGCGCGAGCACTGTTAGGACTGGTTGCTGGGAGCGCTCCCGGAGTGTTCGTCCCGTTCGGACATCCGAGTTGTCTCACCCTGAGCGAGATCGACTTTGGGGGAATGCGATGGCAGCACGTCGAGACCATTCCGAGAACGCGGATTCGCAGCCCTTGCGGCGGCGGACGTTGCTGGCGGCGGGCGCCGCGCTACCGGTGCTGGCGGCGGGGACACCCGCGGCGGCGGCCACCTCGGTGGTCGTCGAGCCGTCGAACGTGCAGCAGACGATCCTGGGCTTCGGCGGTATGAACCACACCGTGTGGATCAGCGATCTGACCGCCGCCCAGCGCGAAACGGCGTTCGGCAACGGTGCCGGGCAGCTGGGGTTCACCGTGCTGCGCATCCCCGTGCACGAGGACAGGGCCAACTGGAGTCGCGAGGTCGCCACGGCCAGGCGCGCGGTCGAACTCGGAGCCAAGGTCATCGCCTCGCCGTGGAACCCGCCCGCCTCGATGACCGAGAGCTTTTCCGGGGGAAAGCGGCTGCGTTATTCCGCTTACGGCGCCTATGCGCAGCACCTGAACGACTTCTCCTCGTTCATGGCGAACAACGGCGTGAACCTGTACGGGATCTCGGTCCAGAACGAGCCGGACTACGCGCAGGAATGGACGGCGTGGACCTCCGCCGAGATCGTCAGGTTCCTGCGCGAGAACGCGGGCGCGATCAACACCAGGGTCATCGCCCCGGAGTCGTTCCAGTACCGCAAGAACCTCTCCGACCCCATCCTCAACGACGCCGCCGCGCTGGCGAACGTGGACATCATCGGCGCACACCTCTACGGCACCCAGCCCGCGGACTTCCCGTACCCGCTCTTCCGGCAGAAGGGCAACGGCAAAGAGCTGTGGATGACCGAGGTCTACCACCCCAACAGCAGCGATTCCGCCGATGCGTGGCCACAGGCGCTCGACGTGGGTGAGCACGTCCACCGTGCGTTGGTGGACGGCCGGTTCCAGACCTATGTGTGGTGGTACATCCGCCGCTCGTACGGTCCGATGCGCGAGGACGGGCAGATCAGCAAGCGCGGCGCCAACATGGCGCACTTCTCGAAGTGGGTTCGTCCCGGTTGCTCGCGCATCACCGCCACCGCGAACCCGCAGTCGAACGTCTACATCTCGGCGTTCAAGAGCGGGGCCAGGATCGTGATCGTGGCCATCAACAAGAACACCTCGCCGGTCGACCACGTGTTCACCGTCCGGGACACCGGTTCCGCGGCGATCTCGACCTGGCTGACCAGTCAAAGTGCGACCCTCGCGCACTACAACGACTTCACCATGTCGAACGGGTCCTTCAACGCCCAACTGCCCGCCCGCAGCATCAGGACGTTCGTCCTGAACTGAGGCCGCGCGCTCGACCGGAGATGGGGAGAGGCGGGCAGCCTCTCCCCACCCGCGTCACTTCAGCGTGTACGCCTGGATCACCGTCTGGTCGACGGAGCCCTGCGCGTCACCGGTCTTCGCCTTGAACGACACCGACTTCGCGTTCTTCGGGTGCACCAGCGTGAGCAGCCACTTGTCGCCGGCCTTGAACACGATCGTCCGCTGCCAGGTCTTGCCCTCGTCGTACGAGACCTCGACCTGCGGCGTGCGGACGTGGGTGACATCGGCCTTGGCGCCGTTGCGCTGTACCGTCACCGGAACCGTGAGCACGCTGCCCGCGCGGCCCTGGTTGTGGTCGTCCAGCTTCGGTTCGAACCGGACCGCGAGCAGCGGCAACGCCTTGGCGCGTTCGCCCGGCACGGTGTCCGAGCTGAACGTCCAGTCCGCCGTCACCTTCGACGACGGCCCGGTGCGGTTGCCCTCGGTGTGCAGCTGGTAGGTGGTCTTCGCCGCCGGCACCGGGGCGTACAGGTAACCCGGTTCCGCGGACTCGGCCACCACCTCGCCGTTCGCGGTCAGCCTGGTGCCGCCCTCGGCGTTGCCGAAGTCGATCGTCTGGCGTTCGCCGGTGCCGTCGGCGAACAGCTGCGTGTTCACGAACAGCTGGTCACCCAGCCGTCCCGCCCAGCCTCCGGTCGCCTCGGCCGGAACCGCCGGGAAGGCCGGCCCGAACACCGCGGTGTTCCACTGCTCGGTGCTCTTCGCGCCGCGCTGGAACGTCTTCGGGTTCACCTCGGCGACGAAGGTCGGCGGCGCGGCCGGGCCGAACTCCTCCGACAGCGACCGGTTCCACGCCACGCCGGGCGTGTAGAACTCCTTGAGCTTGAAGGGAAGCGGGCCGTAGACGCCGTTGTTGCGGTTGCCGCTCGAGCCGGGGAGGCGGGCCTTCAGCGTGGCGTCGACCTGGGCCATGTCCCGTTCGCGGTCGCTGTGCCTGATCGCGGAGGGAAGCTCTTCCCTGCCCGCGGCCTGGGAGTGGAACTGGTACGGGCTGCCGTAGAAGGTGCCTTCGGCGTTCTGCTTGGCGAGCACGCTGCTCGCGGACCACGTGAAGCCCTCGGCCGACGTGGCGGAAGGGTGGACGTAGAAGTCGGTCCAGCTCGCGGTGCCCCAGCCGCTGCTGAAACCGAAGTCCCCGGTGTCGAGCTGCACGCTCAGCGACCCGCTCGCCTGCGTGACGTCCTGGCGGTCGACGGTGATCGACGGTTCGCTGGCCGTGCGGGCGTCGAAGATCAGGGTCTTGGTGCCGGTGATCTCGACGGACGGTTCGTACGCCACGGTGAGCTTGTTGCGCGCGGCCGGGTCACCGGAAGGCGTGTCGAAGAACGTGCTCACGAGGTACTTCCCCTTGGGCACCCGGATCTTCGCCGTGCCGGTCGGGGCCGCGCCTTCGACGAACGTGCGGCGGTCGTAGCCCAGCAGCAGGTACCGCCACGCGTCGGCGGGCTTGCCGTCGTGCCCGATGTAGCTGAGCGTCAGTTCGTAGCTCTCGGGCTCCTTGTGCACGCCGATCGGCACGCGGACGCCGTTGGACGCGACGATCGCGGCGCCGTACACGCCGTCCGGGACCGCCACGCGGGTGTCGGCGGTGACCGCGGCCTCCGCGGTGCCGCCCGCCGGAACGGTCAGCTTCGCCGGGGACACGCTGAACAGGCCGTCCGCCGCCGGCTTCTGCTCGGCGACGGTCAGGTCGAGCGTGAGCGGCTCGGTGCCGGTGTTGCGGTAGGTGATCTCCTTGGTGATCGGCTGGTCGTCGTCGTGCGGCCACAGCGCCGTGCCGAAGCCGACGCTGGCCGGGGTGGCGACCGGGCTCGTGGTGACCGCGCGGGCCACGTCGACGCGGCCGGCACCCTGGTCGAACACGCCGGAGTCCGCATAGGGCTTGGCGGAGTTCATCAGCGCGGTCTTGATGTCCTGTGCGGACCACGTGGGGTTCTTGGCCGCGAGGATCGCCGCCGCCCCCGCGACGTGCGGTGCCGCCATCGACGTGCCGGACAGGGACACGTGCCCCTCGCCGACGGGGGTGCCGATGACACCGTTCTTCGCTTTCGCCGCCACGATGTCCACGCCGGGCGCGGTGATGTCCGGCTTGATGGCGCCATCGCCGACGCGAGGGCCGCGGCTGGAGAAGTCGGCGAGCTTGTCGGTGCGGTCGACCGCACCGACGGTCAACGCGGCGTCGGCGGCCGCGGGGGAGGCGACCGGGCCGCCCGAGTTGCCCGCCGAGACCACGAACAACGCGCCGTGCTCCGCGGTGAGCCGGTTGACGGCTTGCGACACGAGGTCGGTGCCGTCGCTCGGTGCGTTGGTGCCGAGGCTCATGTTGACGACGTCGGCCTTGGCGGCGGCCCATTCCATGCCCTCGATGACACCGGACTCGCTGCCGCCGCCGTTGTCGTCGAGCACCTTGCCGTTGAACAACTTGGCGTCCGGCGCGATGCCCTTGTACTTGCCGTCACCCGTGATCGTCGACGCGACGTGCGTCCCGTGGCCGAACTTGTCGTCGGTGGTGGCAGCCGGGGTGAAGTTCTTCTCCTCGACCACGGCGCCCTGCAGGTCGGGGTGCGTGGAGTCGATGCCGGTGTCGAGCACGGCGACCGTGGCACCGGACCCGGTGAAGCCCTGCTGCCACGCCTGCGGCGCGCCGATCTGCGCGGCACTGCGGTCGAGCGAGGCGGTGATCTTCCCGTCGAGCCACACCTTGGCCGCGCCGGTGGTGCGTGCCGCCGACCAGAAGCCGCCCTTCTTGTCGGCCTTCACGGCGTAGGCGCCGATGCTCGGCAAGGACTTCGCGTCCGCCGACCGCAGCGCAGCCCCGCCCTGGACGATCAACGGGATCGTGTCGCGCCCGGCGTCGTCGTACCCGGACCGCGCGAGCAGCGAGACGTCGAACAGCCGCCGGTCGAGCGTGCCCGCCGTGATCTGCGGCTGGGCGTCGAGCGGGATGACGTGCAGGTCGCCCCGGTCGTCGGTGTAGTGGTGGAAGCGGACGCCTTCACGGCCCTTCGCCGCCTGCGCCTGCACCTTTCCGTTGGACACGTGCACGAGGTCACCCGTGATCAGCGTGACCGTTGTGGTCAGACCACCACCGGCGTCGATGCGGTGCGCCGCAGTGGTTTCCCCCATGGCCGCGGGCACGGCCGCCGTGGTGACACCCACGGCGGCCGCCAGCCCTGCGGCGAGAATCGATTTCTTCAACGCGAACTCCCCATGTTCTGCGTCACCGAGAGCGATGTTGCCCTCAGTGACAGAGATACCGCAGAGAGTGGCCTTGTTGCGTTGGTTTTGGGCATCTGTCCGAATCGAGGGATGTCGCTCCGATTCGGCCGTGGCGATGCCGAGCACGGCGCCGGCGGTCTCGCAGTCGTGTGCCGGGTCGTTGAGCATCCGCTGTGGACATTTCGGTGCCTGGACCGGTGCCGGCCGCGGAGCTTCCGCGTCAGCCGCCCGGGGGTGTAGCGTTGCCGGCAAGTGCCCCGGACCCGGCGTGGCGTCAGCCGACGAGGGAAGGTTTCATGGCACAGATCGATGTCAGCTCGATCATCAGCCCGCGACCTGGTCGAATGGGCCGTCGGTCTGCCGAACTCCTCACCACCACCCTGTGGGCCGCCTCGTCCGGAGCGATCGTGGTCTCCGTCAGCGGTGAGGTGGACATGATCACCTGCGTGGCGCTGCGCGACCGGTTCGTCGAACAGCTGCGGCTCACCCATCACCTCGTGGTCGACCTCTCCGAGGTGAGTTTCCTGGGCGCGGCCGGTCTCACCGTTCTGGTCGAAGTGAGGGAGATGGCGCAGCGGACGGGCACCGGCCTGTGCGTGGTCGCGTGTTCCCGCCAGGTGCGATGTCCGCTGACGATCACCGGGTTGTCGGACGTCCTGGACCTCCACCTCGACGTCGGCGAGGCGCTGACGTGCCAGTACGTCAGCCCGCCGCTGTCACCGGCGCAGTTGCGGCTGGTTCACCCTCGTCAGTCCGACGACCTCCCCTGACCTGACTGGCGACGTCCGGAACGGGTGCGGCGAACCGATCACCTCGTCCACCGTCATACCGCCGGTCGGGCGGCGCCGGACGCCTTCAGCTTGCGAGCCAGGCGTTCCGGCTTCGGCCAGCGGACGGCGGTGGCCCAGCCGAGGAGCTCGAACACCCGGATCAGCCGCGCGGAGATGTCCACCTGACCCCGGCGGACTCCGTGCCGCGCGCAGGTGGGGTCGGCGTGGTGGGAGTTGTGCCAGGACTCGCCCATGGACAGGATCGCGAGCGGCCAGAAGTTCGCGGACCTGTCGCGGGCCTCGAACGGCCGGTCACCGATCATGTGGCAGATGGAGTTGACCGACCACGTGACGTGGTGGAGGACCGCCACCCGCACGAGGCCCGCCCAGAAGAACGCGGTGAGTGCTCCCCACCAGCTCCAGCTGATGAGCCCGCCCGCCACGGCGGGTGCGAGGAGCGTGACCGCGGTCAGCGCCGGGAACAGGCGGTTGACCCGCTGGACGTCGGGGTCGGCGAGCAGGTCGGGTGCGAAGCGGGCGGCGTTGGTCAGCTCGCGGCGGAACATCCAGCCCATGTGGGCGTGCCAGAAGCCCCTGGCCAGCGCGACGGCTGACGTGCCGAAGAGCCAGGGGGAGTGCGGATCGCCCTCGCGGTCGGCGAAGGCGTGGTGCCGGCGGTGGTCGGCTACCCAGCCGATGATCGGCCCTTGCATGGCCATGCTGCCGGTCACCGCGAGCCCGATCCGCAGCGCTCGGTTCGCCTTGAACGCACCGTGGGTGAAGTAGCGGTGGAAACCGATGGTCACGCCGAGGCAGGTGAGGGTGTAGAAGAAGACGGCGAGACCGATGTCGGTCCAGCCGAGGCCCCAGCCCCACGCGAGCGGTACCGCGGCGGCGAGCGCCAGCGCGGGTACCACCGCGAAGAGCTTGACGAGGAACTTCTCGAACGGGGAGTTCTCGCCCGCGAGCATCGGCTGTGGTGCGGCCTGCGTGCCGGGCGCTGTCGTGGTCACGTCGCGAACCTCCGAGACGGCGATCTTGTCGTGCTGCCGGGGTCTCGGGCGAGCGCTCAGGGTGAGTCGAGGGTGATTACCCGTTCTGCCGCCGTCGCGAAACGCGAGCACGGCGACGGCACGCGATCAGGCCGCTGGCCGACGTCGCCGCGAGACCGGGCCGTGCCCGGCGCGTTTGGGCGGCCTGGATCCGGCTATTCGCGGGGGGAAGCAATCGGCGACCGCCCGGACCCGCGACCTCGTTGATCCAGCCACGTGGAACGCGCCCAGTTCCGGGAAGGCCTCGACACATGACACGCACGGCCACCGCACCACCCCGCCGCGACCCGTCGTTGTCCCCGCCAATGGCGCAGGCCGCGGGCTGGACCGCCGCGGACGTCCGTGCCGTGGACACGATCCGGGTGCTCGCCGCCGATGCCGTCCAACGAGCGGGAAGCGGACATCCCGGCACCGCGATGAGCCTGGCGCCGCTGGCGTATCTGCTCTTCCAGCAGGTGATGCGGCATGATCCCGCCGACGACCAGTGGCTCGGCCGCGACCGGTTCGTCCTGTCCTGCGGCCACACGAGCATGACGCTCTACGCGCAGCTCTACCTGAGCGGCTACGGGCTGGAACTGACCGACCTGGCCTCGTTGCGCACCTGGAACTCCGCCACGCCCGGCCATCCGGAGCACCGGCACACCCGCGGCGTGGAGATCACCACCGGTCCGCTCGGGCAGGGGTTCGCCAGCGCGGTGGGCATGGCGCTCGCCGCGCGGCGCGAACGCGGGCTGCTCGATCCGGGCGCGGGTGAGGGACAGAGCCCGTTCGACCACCACGTGTACGTCGTCGCCTCGGACGGTGACCTGATGGAGGGCGTCACCGCCGAGGCCGCCTCGCTCGCCGGGCACCAGGAACTCGGGAACCTCGTGGCGTTCTACGACGCGAACCACATCTCCATCGAGGACGACACCGACATCTCCTTCAGCGAGGACGTGGCCGCCCGGTACGCCGCCTGCGGCTGGCACGTGCAGTCCGTCGACTGGACGAGCACCGGCCGGTACGTCGAGGACGTGGACGCCGTGCTCGCCGCGATCGAGGCGGCCAAGGCCGACACCGGGCGTCCGTCGCTGATCGTGCTGCGCACCGTCATCGGCTGGCCCGCACCCACCCTGCAGAACACCGGTGCCGCACACGGCTCCGCGCTCGGTGGCGAGGAGGTCGCCGCCGTCAAGACCCTGCTCGGCTTCGACCCGCGCGAGAGCTTCGCGGTGCAGGACGAGGTGCTCGCGCACGCTCGCAAGGTCGCGGACCGCGGTGCGGCAGCCCACGAACGCTGGGAAACCGGGTACGCGCGCTGGCGCACGGACAACCCGGACCGAGCGGAGCTGCTGGACCGGTTGCAGGCTCAGCGGCTGCCCGCGGGCTGGACCGACGCGTTGCCCGTCTTTCCGGCCGACTCCAAGGGAATGGCCACCCGCACGGCGTCGGGGAAGGTTCTGTCGGCACTGGCGCCCGTGCTGCCGGAGCTGTGGGGCGGATCGGCTGACCTGGCCGGGAGCAACAACACCACGATGGACGGTGAACCGTCGTTCGTCCCGGCGGGCAAGCAGACCGCGAAGTGGCAAGGCGGTCCCTACGGACGCACGCTGCACTTCGGCATTCGCGAACACGCCATGGCCGCGGCCCTCAACGGCATCGCGCTGCAGAGCTTGACCCGCCCCTACGCCGGAACGTTCCTGGTCTTCAGCGACTACCAGCGTCCGGCGATCCGGCTGGCCGCCCTCATGCAGCTACCGGTCGTCTACGTGTGGACGCACGACTCGATCGGCCTGGGGGAGGACGGCCCGACCCACCAGCCGGTCGAGCACCTCGCCGCGTTGCGCGCGATCCCGGGCCTCGACGTCGTGCGCCCGGCGGACGCGAACGAAACCGTGGTGTGCTGGCGGCAGATCCTGGAGCACGGGACCCGTCCCGCCGGGCTGGCCCTGACGCGGCAGGACGTGCCGGTGCTCGACCGCGGTCCCGGCGGACTGGCCTCGGCGGAAGGCGCCGCGCGGGGCGGCTACGTCCTCGCCGGCTCCGAGGTGCCGGACGTGATCCTGATCGCGACCGGCTCGGAAGTCCAGATCGCCCTCGACGCCCGCCGTCTTCTCACCGACGACGGCGTCGCCGCGAGGGTGGTCTCGATGCCGTGCCTCGAGTGGTTCGCCGCACAGGATCTGTCCTACCAGGACGAAGTGCTCCCGCCGGGCGTGCGGGCCCGCGTGAGCGTCGAGGCCGCGGTCGCCCAGGGATGGCGCGACATCGTCGGCGACGCGGGCCGGATGGTGTCGCTGGAGCACTTCGGTGCTTCCGCCGACCACCGCCGCCTCTACGAGGAGTTCGGTGTCACCGCGACAGCGGTCGCCGAGGCCGCGCACGACTGCCTGCGCGACGCCGTCACGCCGGTCCGTCCCGGAGGTGTGCGGCAGAGCGCCGCGCCCACCACCGGTGGCACCGGCGACCGCCCTGCCTGAACCACCATGATTTCCGACCACGGAGGCACCATGGCCACCGGCCACGACCATCCGCTCACCGAACTCGCCGCCGCGGGCGTGTCGATCTGGCTCGACGACCTGTCCCGCGAGCTCCTGTCCGGCGGCCGGCTGGAGGCGCTCGTCACCGGCCGCGGCGTCGTCGGCATCACCACCAACCCGACGATCTTCGCCTCAGCCCTGGAGCGCGGAGAGCGCTACACGCGTCAGCTCACACGACTCGCGGAGGTGGGGGCGAGCGTCGAGGACACTGTCTTCGCCATCACGACCGACGACGTGCGGGACGCCTGTCGCGTCCTGCGCCCGGTGTACGACCGCACGGACGGTGTCGACGGCAGGGTGTCGCTGGAGGTCGATCCCGGCCTCGCCCACGACACGCAGGCGACCATCGACCGCGCCCGGCTGCTGTGGGCGGCGGTCGACGAGCCGAACCTGCTCATCAAGATCCCGGCGACCACCGCGGGACTCGACGCGATCACCGCCGTCATCAGCGAGGGCATCAGCGTCAACGTCACGCTCATCTTCTCCCTCGACCGCTACCGGGAGGTGGTCGACGCGTACGTCACCGGTCTCGAGACGGCCGAACTCAACGGGCACGACCTGTCCGGCATCCACTCGGTCGCCTCGTTCTTCGTGTCCCGTGTGGACACCGAGATCGACGCGCGTCTCGACGGCATCGGCACCGATCGCGCACTCGCGGCCAAGGGCAAGGCGGCGATCGCCAACGCACGGCTGGCTCACGAGATCCACGTGCTGGGCCTGGCCACGCAGCGGTGGCGCCGGCTGGCCGCGTCGGGAGCGCGGCCGCAACGACCCCTGTGGGCCTCCACCGGGGTGAAGAACCCCGACTACCCGGACACGATGTACGTGTCCGAACTGGTCATCCCCGGCACGGTCAACACGATGCCGGGGCCCACGCTCGAAGCCTTCGCCGACCACGGCACCGTGACCGCCCTCGTGCTCGAAGAGGTCTACGGTCCCGCCCAGGACGTGCTCAACGAGATCGCCCAGCTCGGAATCGACTACCGCGAGGTCACCGACGAGCTGGAACGCCAGGGGGTCCGCAAGTTCGTCGACAGCTGGGACGAGCTCGCGGACACCGTCCGCGGTCAGCTCGACCGCGGCCTGACCGAGGAGACGTCATCAAAGCGCTGACATGGCAGGGAAATGAGAACGTCCAGGTCGTCGACGTGCCGGATCCGCGGATCGAGGAACCGACCGACGCGATCGTCAGGGTCACCTCGACCGCCATCTGCGGATCGGACCTCCACCTGTACGGGGTGCTCGGGCCCTACCTGAAACCGGGCGACGTGCTCGGCCACGAGGCGATGGGTGTCGTCGAGGAGGTGGGGGCCGGCGCGAGCGCTCACCTCAAGGTGGGCGACCGGGTCGTGGTGCCGTTCAACATCTCCTGCGGCCACTGCTGGATGTGCGAGCGCGACCTGTACGCGCAGTGCGAGACGACGCAGGTCCGCGGCGAGGGCAAGGGCGCGAGCCTGTTCGGCTACACCTCGCTCTACGGATCGGTGCCGGGCGGGCAGGCCGAGTACCTCCGCGTGCCGCAGGCGCAGTTCGGGCCGATCGTCGTCCCGGACGGCACACCCGACGACCAGTTCCTGTTCCTGTCCGACATCCTGCCGACGGCGTGGCAGGCCGTGCGGTACGCCGACGTGCCACCCGGCGGCACCGTCGCCGTGCTCGGTCTCGGCCCGGTCGGGCAGTTCGCCGTCCGGATCGCCAAGCAGCTCGGTGCCGGTCGTGTCATCGGGGTGGACCGGGTCCCCGAACGTCTCGCGCTGGCCGAACGGCATGGCGCCGAACCTGTCGACTTCGACGAGTTCGGCGGCTCCGACGAGCTGGCCGCGGCGTTGATCGGGATGGTGGACGGCCGCGGTCCGGACGCCACCATCGACGCCGTCGGCATGGAGGCGCACGGGGGAGGACTCGTCGCCGTGGCGCAGAAGGCCGCCGGGATGTTGCCCGACGCGCTGGCCCAGAAGGTGGTGGACAAGCTCGCCGTCGACCGCCTCGACGCCCTGCACGCCGCTGTGAAGGGTGTGCGGCGCGGTGGCACGGTGTCGGTGTCCGGCGTGTACGGCGGTGAGCTGGACGCGATGCCGATGATGGAGATGTTCGACCGCGGCATCCAGCTGCGGATGGGCCAGGCCCACGTGCGCCGGTGGACCGACGACATCCTGCCGCTCGTGCTGGACCCGGCCGACCCGCTCGGCGTCCTGGACCTGACCACGCACCGCATCCCGCTCGCCGACGCCGCACGCGGCTACGAGATGTTCCGCGCCAAGAGCGACGGCTGCATCAAGGTCGTGCTGAACCCATGACCGGGCGCGTCGTGCTCGTGGTGGGAGCCAGCAGCGGCATCGGGCTCGCCTCGGCGACGGCGTTCGCCTCGCGCGGGGAGGACGTCGTGCTGGTCTCCCGCAGCGGCGAGGCACTCGACGCCGCGGAGAAGGCCTGCCGCGCGGTGGGAGCCGGCGCGGTGGACGTGGTGGTCGACGACATCGCCGATCCCGGTGCCGCCGGCCGGATCGTCGCGAGGACCCTGGAGCTGCACGGCCGCATCGACGTCGTCGTGCACAGCGCGACGGTGATGGGGTACGGCACCGTCGAGGCGATGCCCGCGACCGTGTTCAACTCGGTCGTCGACACCGCAGTCCACGGGACGCTGCACCTCGCCCAGGCGGTCCTGCCGGTCCTGCGCCGTCAGCGCACCGGGGTCTTCGTCGGGGTGAACTCCCTGCTCGGCTCGATCACCGTTCCGCAGATGGGCGCCTACTCCACCGCGAAATGGGGACAGCGCGCGCTCTTGCGCACCCTCCAACAGGAAACTCGCGACGAACCAGGGGTGCACGTGTGCATCGTGAGTCCCGGCAGCGTCAACACGCCGGTGTACGACCAGGCCGCCAACTACTCCGGCCGCGCGACGCGGCCGCCGGTCCCGGTCCTGAGTCCTGACCGCGTCGCCGCCGCGATCACCCGCCTGGCCGATCGCCCGCGGCGGCACGTCTCCGTGCCGGTCGGCCCGGCGAACCCGTTGATCGTCGCGGCTTTCCGCTGCCTGCCGAGCCTGTACGACCGGCTGGTCGGGCCGCTGTTCCGCCTCGCGGCACTGACGAAGCGGACGGTTCCGCCCAGCCCTGGCAACGTGTTCGAACCTGTCGCGGCAGGGGAGCGGACCTACGGACGGTGGCCCGTCAAGCGGTGACGGTGATGAGCAGCACCACGTCCAGCAGTGCGATCGCGACGGTGAGCCGGAACGCGATCGCGCTGTGCGGTGCGCGGATCGCGGCAGTGGTGGTGGCGGCGGCCAACGCGATCCCGGCCGTCACCACCACCGCCGAGTAGACCGCCGACGCCCCAGCGGGAGCGAGGCCCAGCACCACCGAAGCCCCCGCGAGTGCCGTCGCCATGACGATCACCCCCGCGCGCGGGCCGAGCCGGTGGGGGAGTCCGCGCACACCGGTCTCGGCGTCCGCGCGCAGGTCCGGCAGCACGTTGGCGAAGTGCGCGCCGAACCCGAGCAGCGCGCCGACCACGGGCACCCACCACGGCGGCCACGGCTCACCCCGCCCGGCCGCGTGCACACCGATCGTCAGTGCGGCGAACGCGAACAGGTAGGCGGCGCCGGAGAAGACCGTCGCCTTGAGGCCGAGGTTGTACGCCCAGCCGCCCGCGACGCCCAGAAGCAGGACCACGCCGGGAAACCAGCCCAGCAGCAACGACAGAACGACCGTCGTCAGAGCCGCCACGACGGCCGCCGCCGCGACCGCCCGCACCGGAACACCTCCGGTGGCAAGGGGTTTGTCCGCGCGTCCGGTCGCGCGGTCGCGTGCCGCGTCGATCCAGTCGTTGGACCAGCCGATCGAGAGCTGTCCGGTGAGCACCGCGCCACCGAGCAGCACGGTGCGCGGGCCGTCGAGCCCGCCGCCCAGTCCCAGCAGGACGGCCACTGTCGTGACGGCGAGGCTGGGCAGTGGATGACACGCCTGTGCGAGACCTTGCAGCAATCGCAACGACTTCCCGCGGTGGACCGCTGTGCCGCTCATCTGCCGAGTGTAGGCGGAAGCCGTACCGTGAAAGGGGTGACGACAATTTCGGCGGTACACGGTGTTCTTCCGCCGCATCGCTACCCCCAGGCTCGGCTGACAAACTTGTTCGCGCGGTTGTGTTTGCCGGATTCCGCCTCCCGTGCGGTGGTCACCCGGTTCCACAGCAGCGCCCGTGTCGGGTCGCGGCACCTCGCGCTGGCCATCGAGCGGTACGACGAGCTCGACGGTTTCACCGCGGCGAACGACGCTTTTCTCTCCGTCGCAGTCGATCTCGGCTGCGAGGCCGCACTGGCGGCCTTGGCGGACGCGGGCCTGGGACCATCCGATGTGGATCTGATCGTGTCCACGACGGTCACCGGGATCGCCGTTCCCTCCCTCGACGCGCGGATCGCGGCCCGCATCGGCATGCGGCCGGACGTGAAGCGGATCCCGATCATCGGCCTCGGTTGCCTGGCCGGCGCCGCGGGCGTCGCGCGGCTGCACGACTTCCTGCGCGGCTGGCCGAACTCGGTGGCGATGCTCGTGTCGGTCGAGCTGTGCTCGCTGACCGTGCAGCGGCAGGACGCCAGCGCTGCCAACATGATCGCCTCGGGCCTCTTCGGTGACGGCGCCGCCGCTGTCGTCGCGGTCGGCTCCGAACACCCCGGCGCGGCGGCCGGTCCCCAGGTCGTGGACTCGCTGAGCCACCTGTACGCGGACTCCGAACGCGCGATGGGCTGGGACATCGGCAGCACCGGCCTGAAGATCGTACTGGGCGCTGAAGTGCCCGAGCTGGTGCGCGAGCACCTGGCCGACGACGTCAAGAACCTCCTGGCACCACACGGACTCGAGATCGGTGACATCGCTCGCTGGATCTGCCACCCCGGCGGGCCGAAGGTCATCGAGGCCATCCAGTCGGTGCTCGGCCTCGACGAGGACGACCTCGCGATGACGTGGCGGTCGCTGCACGAGATCGGCAACCTGTCGTCCGCTTCCGTGCTGCACGTCTTCGCCGACACGCTCGCGGCCAGACCCGCTTCCCCCGGAGACTGGGGCGTGGTGATGGCCATGGGACCGGGCTTCTGCGCCGAGTTGGTGTTGCTGCGGTGGTGAGCCAGGCGTGGTATTCGGTGCTGGTCGGCCTCGTCGCGCTGGAGCGGCTGGCCGAGCTGGTCGTGGCGAAGCGCAACCTGGCGTGGAGCCTCGCGCGCGGCGGGCGCGAGACGGGGTTCGGGCACTACCCGTTCATGGTCGTGCTGCACACCGGCCTGCTGGCCGGGTGCCTGGCCGAGGTCTGGCTCGCGGACCGGGACTTCGTTCCTGTCGTCGGCTGGCCGATGCTCGCGCTCGTCGTGCTGTCGCAAGCCCTGCGGTGGTGGTGCATCCGGGTGCTCGGACGGCAGTGGAACACCCGGATCGTCGTCGTGCCGGGGCTCCCCCGCGTGACCGGCGGCCCGTACCGCCTGATCCCGCACCCGAACTACGTGGCGGTCGTGGTCGAGGGTTTCGCGCTGCCGCTGGTGCACGACGCCTGGCTGACCGCCCTGGTCTTCACCGTGCTGAACGCGGGCCTGCTGACGGTCCGCGTCCGCGCGGAGAACGACGCGCTGCGAACTGCGCATGCCTGACCGGATGCACGACGTCGTGGTGGCCGGGGGAGGCCCGGCGGGGCTCGCCGTCGCGCTGGGCTGTGCACAGGCGGGCATGGACGTGGTGGTCTGCGAGAAGCGGCCCGGTGTGCTCGACAAGGCCTGCGGTGAAGGGCTGATGCCGGGTGCCGTGCGGGCGTTGGCCGCACTCGGCGTGGACCCGCCAGGACATCCGATCGACGGCATCACCTACCGGCAGGGCGCTCTGGCCGCGCACGCGCCGTTCCGGTGTGGCAGCGGACGCGGCGTCCGCCGCACTCAGCTCCACGACGCGCTGAGCGAGGCGGTCCGCCGCGCCGGGGTGCCGGTGTCGAGCACCTCGGTCACCGATGTCCTCCAGTACGACGACCACGTGCGGGCAGGGGTGCTGCGGGCGCGCTACCTCGTCGCCGCGGACGGTCTGCACTCGCCGATCCGCGATCTCGTCGGCCTCGGGTCGCGCGGCAGGACCTCCGCGCCGCGGTGGGGGCTGCGGCGCCACTTCGCGCTCACGCCCTGGAGTGGAGGGGTGGAGGTGACGTGGGCGCCGCGGTCAGAGGCCTACGTGACACCGGTGGCACCGGACGTGGTCGGCGTCGCGATCCTGTCGTCGGTCCGGGGCGGCTTCACCGACCAGCTCACCGCGTTTCCCGAACTCGCGGCGCGACTGGCGGGCGCACGACCGGTCTCGAGCGTGCGCGGAGCCGGACCGTTGCGGCAGCGGACGACCGGCAGGGTGGCCGGGCGCGTGCTGCTGGCGGGAGACGCGGCGGGCTACGTCGACGCGCTCACCGGCGAAGGACTCGCGCTGTCGCTGACCACCGCGGCCGAGCTCGTCCGCTGCCTGCGCGCCGGACGGCCGGCGGACTACGACCGTGCCTGGGTGCGCACGTCGCGCCGGTCGCGCTGGTTGACGGAATCCCTGCTGTGGGCCAGGAACCGGCCCGCACTCGGGCGTCTGGTCGTTCCGGCCGCGGTCCGCGTGCCGTGGCTGTTCGCCGCCGCGGTCCACCAGCTGGCTCGCTGATGACCGGGTACGAACGGTGGGACCTGGTCGTCGTCGGGGCCGGACCCGCCGGCTCGACGGCGGCCCTCGCGGCGTTGCGGGTGAACCCGGCCGCTCGCGTGCTGGTGCTGGACGCCGCGGAGTTCCCCCGCGACAAGGTCTGCGGTGACGGCGTCGCGCCGCACGCGCTGGACGTCCTGACCGGCCTCGGGGTGGACGTCGGCGCGCTCACGGCCGGAACAGCCCCGATCCGCGACCTGCGGCTGACCTCGCCGCGCGGCGTGACGGCCGTCCGCCGGTTCGCTCGCCCTGCCGCCGTCGTGCCCCGCGCGCTGCTCGACGCGCGACTCGTCGCGGCCGCCCGCACAGCGGGTGCCGAGCTGCGACGGCACCGGATCCGCTCGCTCACCCCGACGGAGGAAGGCGTGGACGTCGACGGCGCGTTTCACGCCCGCACGGTGATCGGTGCGGACGGCGCGGAGTCGGTGGTGCGACGGCAATGCGGCGCCAGGAGCGCGAAGGCGGGCACCACCGCCATCGCACTGCGCGGGTACACGAGTGCCGGCCCGTGGCCCGCGGCGGAACAGCGGCTCGTCATGTCCACGACGCACTGGCCGGCGTACGCCTGGGTCTTCCCCGTCGGCGACGGCACCGCGAACGTCGGCTACGGCGAGCTCATCCGTCAGAAGCCGCCGACGCGGACGCATCTGACGGAGCGCCTGCACGCGCTGCTGCCCGACTGCCCGCCGCTGACGCTGCGCGGCCACCGGCTGCCGTTGTCGCCGGGGAGGCCGGACGTCGGTCGCGGTCGCGTGCTGCTGGTGGGGGACGCGGCCTCGCTGATCAACCCGCTGACGGGTGAGGGGATCTACTACGCCGTCCTGTCCGGGTCCCTCGCCGGCGCGGCCGCCATGACACCTGATCCCGCCGGTGAGTACCGGCGGTCGTTGCACCGTCTGCTCGGCAAGCACCTGCGCCACACCGACGCACTGGCCATGCTCACC
Source organism: Lentzea flaviverrucosa (assembly GCF_003350445.1). Lineage (NCBI taxonomy): Bacteria > Bacillati > Actinomycetota > Actinomycetes > Pseudonocardiales > Pseudonocardiaceae > Lentzea > Lentzea flaviverrucosa. The sequence goes on along the minus strand of NZ_QQAU01000009.1, from coordinate 40,574 downwards.
CGCATGCCGGCGCTCGTGGATCTGGCCACGAGCGCGGCGCGCGACGGCCAGCGCGCGTTCGACGACCTCGTCGAGGTCGGCCTCGGACCGGGCACGATCAGCCCGGCCCTCGTGACGGCGATGCTCAGGACGTCGATCGGGAGCGCTCTGGAGCACTCCCGATCGCTGCGGGAGTGAGCTGTCACCTCGGCGCTGAACCTGTTCGCGCGCGTGCGGGCCGTGACGCTACGACGGCAGGAGCCGCTGAGCGGGTGCCTGCCGCCGCCGAATAGACGCGCACGACGTCGGAGGCGACACGGTCCCACGAGTACCGCGCGTGTGCCCGGTCGTGTCCTGCCGCGCTGAGCACCTCCCGGTGCGTGCCGTCCGTGAGCAGTGCCCTCAGCGCTTTCGCGGTCATCTCCGGTTTGCCCGGCGGGACCAGCACGCCGCTCAGCCCGTCCAGCACGACGTCGACGAGACCGCCGACCGCGGTGGCGAGAACGGGGATGCCGCAGGCCATCGCTTCCAATGCCACGCCACCGGACGACTGGTGCCTCGGGGTGCACGCCACCACGTCCGCGGACCGCAACAGCGAGGGCAGTTCGGCGTACGGCACGTGACCTGCGAAGACGACACGGTCACCGACACCCACCGAGCGGGCCAGCGCGAGCAGCCGTTTCGTCTCCGGATCGCCGCGCATGTCCCCCTGCGCTCCACCGCCGGCGATCACCAGCTCAGCTCCGTCTGTTGTGGACAGAGCGCGGATCAGGTCGTCGAACCCGTTGCGCGGCAGCAGCCTGCCCACCGAGACGATCTTGCGCGGGCGGTGCCGGTCGACGGGTGTGCGTCCCGGCACGAACAGGTCGAGATCGACGCCTCTCGGCACCACGGTGAGTTTGGACCGGTCGACGCCCATTCCGAGCACCGCACGCGCTTCCGCCGAACAGGTCGCGACGACGCGGGCGGCCTCGTGACCGACGAGCCGCTCGACGGCCAGGCGTTTGGTGGAGTCCGGAAGCTGCGCGCGTTGGTCCTGCTGCGGAACCGCGCCCTCCCAGTGGTACGTCTGCACGACGGGCACCTGGCTGTTCCGGGCGCTCAGGACAGCCGCGATGCCCGACAGCCAGCCGTGGCCGTGCACGACATCAGGGCGGCGTGCTTTCCAGACGAGCTTGAGGAACTCGACGAAGTCTCCCGCGTGGGCGAGTACTTCCTCCGAGCCCAGTCTCACCGCGGGCCCGGCCGGCACGTGCACGACTTCGTAGCCGTCAGCGGTCTGCACGCGTTGCGGGACGTGGGGGTGATCGCGCCGCGTGTAGACGACCACCTGGTGGCCGAGAGCGGACAGCGCTGACGCGAGCCCCGCCACGTGGAGACTCTGCCTTCCGGTGTCGGTCGTACCCGGTTCGGTCAGCGGGTCGGCGTGCTCGGAGACGAGTGCGATCCTCATGCGCGTGAACGCGATTGGCCCGGTACTGCCGCCCACGGTGTTCTCCTCTGGCAGAGGTGATGAGACCGCGGGTCCGGGCGGTTGCTGCGTCTTCCAGCGGGATCAGGCTACCCACGAAGGGCTCGTCCGACACACGACGGTGAGTGCCGGCGCCGATACGAGTTCATGCCGATCGGTCGGCTCACATGTCAGTACTTCGAGGCTGCCGGACGAGGAGATCCTCGGGGCGCAGCTCGCCCACGACGACTTCCCGGGCCACATCGGCCAGGCGGCGACCGTTCTTGCGCGCATAGCCGCGCAGCGCGTGGAACGCCTGCTCCATCTCCAGAGCTCCGGCGAACGCCAGCACACCCTTGGCCTGCTCGATGACGACCCGGCTGTTCAGCGCCGTCTGCAGTTGCTCGGTGACGACCTCACCGCGCCGGATGGCGCGTTCCTGCAGGATTCCGATCGTCGCCGTGTCCGCCAGAGCGCGCACGACGAGCACGTCCTCCTCGTCGAGCAAACCGGTCTCGCGGCGGAACAGGTTCAACGTGCCGATGGTCTCGCGGCGCAACCTCATCGGCACCGCGTGCACGGAGGAGAAGCCCTCCTCGATGGCGAGCGGCACGAACCGCGGCCAGCGCTCGACCTCCGTCGACAGGTCCGCGACCATCACCGGCTCACCGCTGTGCACGCAGTCCAGGCAGGGGCCTTCGCTCGCCTGGAGCTGGAACAGCTCCAGCATTCGCGTCTGGGCCGACGAATAGGCCACCACACGCAGTCCACCGTGCTGATCGGACAGCATCAACCCGGCTGCCGTCGCGTCCAGGAGCTGAACGCAGTGCTCGACCAGCAGGTGGAGCACGTCCACCACGTCGTAGTCGTCGACGAGCGTGTCCGCCAACTGGACGAACGTCCTGAGCAGTCGTGATTCTCGCTCTGTCCTGGACGGTGCGCTACCGCTCATCACCAGCTCCTGTCTTCTTCGTCCGACGGTAGTGCTGCCAGGACCGGGGTGCCATCGAGGGATCGTGCGTGGTTCATTTGTCCAGCTCCAGCGGTGACAGCCTGCGGCTCGCGATGTCCTTGGCGACGTCGTCCAGCGATCGTCCCGTCACGAAGGCGTACCCCCGCAGACGTGACAGGGCGTCCTCCGCGGAGATGCCCAGGGCCGCGAGGACCATCCCGGTGGCCTGGTGCACCTGTTCCCTGCCGGGCGACAGCACACCGCGCAGGCCGTCGGTGCCGTCGAGGTCACCCAGCAGCACTCCGAGCAGCACCGCGGCCACGACGTCGACCACTTCCAGCGCGACGGCGAGCTCCTCACCCGACAACCAGCCGGGCCGCCGGCGGTAGAGGTCGACCGCGCCGATGCCGATCGCGCCCGCCTGCAGCGGGAAAGCGAAGATCGCGCCGATGGGCAGCGCTGCGATCGCCGCCGCGAACATCGGCCACTCCACGACCGATGCGTGGGCCAGGTCGGGGACCAGCACGGGCCTGCGAGTCGCGAAGGCCTCGAAGCACGGCCCCTCGCCCAGGCTGAACTGGACGTCCTCGATCTTGGACGCGACGTCGTCGCTGGCGTACAACGTCTCCCGCTCGCGCGGGCCGCTCATCACCGAGATCGACGCGCCGTCCACCGGCAGCACGTCCACACACGCGCGGATCACGCGCGCCAACGTGTCGAGCCTGCTTTCGTTGTCACGAAGCGCGGCCAGCACCGTCGCTCGTGCGTTGCTCAACGACCGATGGTGCTCATCCGGTACGTGCACCTGGGATCACACCGCCGACCAACGACCGTTCACATGCGGTTGGCATCCAATTCCTCCACCACGTCGACTGCTCCCAGTCGCTCCTGGACGTAGCGAGGTCTAGGCCCACGGCTCATGTGCCGTATCAGGATCAACATGTCCAGCCTACGGCGTGCGCCCGCTGGGCGCCGTTCAGCGTGCCTCCACGGCCTCAGGCCGCTTCACGGCGGTGACCTCGAGTCCCCGCGCACGACCGTGCGCGGGGACTCGAGGTGGACGAACAAGAACTTCTCTCCGCGCCAACAGCGTCAGCGCACGCGTCGGGCGAGCCCGACCCCCAGACCGATCATGCCGAGACCGAGCACCAGGTGCAGCCAGTCGTCGGCGCCGTTGAGCGGCACGAAGTTCGCCGCACTGGTCTTGTCGATCACGAGTCCGTACAGCCACAGCACGAGGTACACCGCGCCGCCGCCGATGAGGTACGCCCTTGCGCCACTTGCCGTGCGCGCGGCCAGGAAGCCCGCGACGCCGAACAGCAGGTGCACCAGGTTGTGCAGGATCGAGACGTTGAAGATGCCGAGCAGCATCGCTTCGGAGTGGTGCCCTGCGAACGTCATGGTGTCGTAGTTCGTCGTGATGCCGGGGATGAAACCGAGCACGCCGACAAGCGCGAACACCGCCGCCACGCCGAGTGCGGCTTGCTGGAGGGGTGTCCTGGTTCGTACGTCGACCACGGAGATCACCTCGTTCTGGTGGGCAATGTCATCGGGCGGCTACCCGTGGCGGTTCAGGGCAAACAGGTGCGTTGGGCAAGGTGGGCCCGAGGTTGTTCCGTGCCTTCGCCTATTCCACGCGGCGCCAGAATCCCGTTGTGTCCCAACGCCGCGAGGGCCCCGGTCTCCAGGGAGACCGGGGCCCTCGCGACACGGGTTCAGGACCTGACTTCGCGAACGGCGTCGCGGCCGTGCTCCGTCACGTCCTGGGCAGAGGACCTGCCCTGCTCGGCCGTGGTCCTGGCAGCGTCGGAGGCGGTCTGCTTGACCTCGCCGGCCGCGTCACGGACTTCGGAGGTCATCTCCTCCTTGAGGTGCCCGGCCGACTCGGCGAGTGCCTGCTTGGCAGGTTCGATCACGTCGCTCGCGCGGTCGCTGATCTCTTCCACGAGCTGCTGCTCGGCCTGCGAGCGCGGTAGCAGCGAGGCGACCAGCAGGCCGCCGCCGAACGCGATGAGACCTGCTGCGATCGGGTTGCCCTGCGTCTGGCGCATCGCCTGGCGCGGAGCGTCCTGCACCGCCTCCGCGGCTCGTCCCGCGTTGTCGGAGACGACTTCCTTCGCCTGGTGCGCCTGGCTTTGCATCGTCGAGGTGGTGCCGGAGGCTGTGCCCATGACGCTGTCCCTCATCGAAGCGAAGCGGTTGCGGATCCGCTGAGTGCGGCGTTGTGCGATGCGGCGCGGGCTCGTCCGGTCGACCAGGCGGTTGGCGTCGTCCACGAGCTCGGCCCTGGTGTTGTCGATGTCGCGCCTTATTTGGTCGGGTGTCGGGCCCATTCCGCGTCCTCCTTGAGAGATTCGACCGTGCGTTCGGGTTTCGGTGCGACCTGCCGGAGCTTGGTGCGGCCGCTGCTGTAGAGCGCGAAGCCGGTGATGCCCCAGAGGGCGGCGACGATCAGCGCCGACCATCCCAGGGGCAGCACGGCGCCGAGCGCGAAGACCAGGGCGAGACTGAGCAGCACCGCGGTCATGTACCCGGCGAAGCCCGCGCCGGCGAGCATTCCGCCTGCCTTGCCCGCCTTCTTGGCCTCCTCGCGGATCTCGGCCTTGGCGAGCTCGAGCTCTTGGCGCATCAGCCGGGAGAGGTCCTGCGCGAGCTCTCCGACGAGCTCACCGAGCGACTCGCGCTCGGGAGCGGGAGGCAGACCCGTGTCAGGGCTGGACATACCGCGCACCTCCGGTGGGCACCGGGTTCGGCGCGTACGGGTCGTCGTACCGCTGGGGCTCCCGGCCGGTGCCGGTCATGCCTTCGTCCTCGTACGACGGGATGGGGTCAGTGGCCGGTGCGGGCGAGAGCGGCGCGGACGTGCCGCCGAACTCCGGCGCCGGGCCGGCAGGTGCCGGTGCGGGCTGCGTGGCCGTGCGGCCGGTGCTCTGCGAACCGGTGGCGCTCTTCGCGACGCGACCGACCAGGAACCCGGCCACCGCGGCACCGAGCAGGAACGCGCCGGGCTTGCGCCGGGCGAAGTCCTGTGCGGCGCCGAGCAGACCGCGGGCCCCCTGCTCGTCCAGGTAACGCGCGGCCTGCCTGCTGGTGTCGGCGACCTGGCGGACGGCTCCCGCGGACATGGCGTCCGGCGAAGCGGTCTCGGCCATCGAGCTGAGCTCGTCGGCGATCTTGTCCAGCTGGGTCGACACCTTCCTGGCCTGCTGCTCGGCCTCGTCCGCCACTCTGTCCTTGGCGCTGCGCAGGACGTTGCCCGCCTGGGCCTTCGCTTCCTGGGTCACCTGCCCGAACTGTTCCTGAGCCGTCGCACGCACCTCTCCGGCGGCGTCCCTGGCGTGGTGCACCACCGCGGTACCTTCGTGCTGGGCGGTCTCGCGAACGCCGCCCATCTGGTCCTCGGTCACGACTACTCCTCAACTTCTCGACGTGTGCTCGCAGTGCGAGCTACCCCGCAGCACCCCCGGCAAACAGCTTGGGGCAAGGGAAGTTATTGCGGCACAAGGAGTTTCGTTCGACGAGACGCGGGTAGGACGTTCACTCTGATGCGAGAGGCCTTGGAGGCGGCGCTGTCGCCCGACGGTGCTCTGCCGCCGACCGTCACCTGCTCATCGGTGCCTGCGAGACCGGCATGAGACGATCAAGAGGTGAGCTGGAAAGCGATGACGCCCGCCGAGGCATGTGACCTCGTGGACTTCTGGGACGCCGCGCCTTGGCCGCTCACGCGTGACCAAGCACAGCAACTGGCCGTCGACGGCCTCGGATGGACGACCGAGGTCGAGGACGGCGTCTCCTACCTCATGAACACGGTGTCCGGATTCACCGTCCCGGACGTCTCGACCATCGGTTCCAGGGGCGACCTGTCCTACCTCAGCCTCGACCTCGCGGACACGATCCGCGAGGTCACCCGCGAATCGAGGCGGTTCCTCGGGGACGCTTTCGCCCTGGTGGTGCGGGAAGCGGAGATCCGTTGGGGCACCCCTGTGATGCGCGACTCCGAGCAGACGACGTCCGCGACCTGGGACACCGCGTCCGGCGGACGGATCTCGTTCCGCCTCGCCCCGAGGAGCCTCAGCGCGATGTTCGAGACGCCTCAGGGCGTTGAGCTCGACCGGAAGACCGGACACCGGTGAACCCGAACAGCGACCGCCTTCCCGCACCCGGACGATTCGTTCGGTATCACGGTGTCGACTACCGGCTGCAGCAGTCGGTGGGCAAGTGGTTGATCGCGTCGAACCAGGCGGTCGACGAGTCGTTCACCAAGACCGGGCGCCGCTACTTCGTCAGGGAACTCGCGCACGACGACGTGCTGGACTGCTACGACCTTTCCCGCCCGGGCACCTACCGCGGCATGCCCGTCGAGGTCGTCAGCGACGCACCGGGCGGCTTCTGGGTGACCACGCGCGACTCCAGGTCGGTCGCCGAGGGCTTCGAGCGGACCGATCACCGGAGTCCGTTGACGAAATTGATCGCGTCCGACGACCCGGAGCTGCGGTTCACCACCACGATCACGCCGGTCCCGATGCCGTGGAAGATCGCGTACGACTGGAAGCTGTTCACCGAGCGCCTCACGGACACGTTCCGCGACGTGACCGATCGTGTTTTCCTCATCGTCCACGCGGCGGCGGACCCGAGGCGATACGTGCAGTTCGCCGGCGCGCCCGACCGGCTCGATGCCGAAGCACCGGCGACGGACGTCGTGGCGGACGCCGATGAGTTCCAGCTGCGCAGGTTCGAGTGGGTCGCGCCGGACGTCGCGCAACCCAACTGGACGTCGTCGCTTCGACGCCCCGCGCTCACGGCCGAGTTCGCGCAGCTGGCGCGGCGTTGCGTTGCGGCACTTCACGAGGCGTACGGGATCGTCAGCCCGGACGAACTCCAGTATCGCGCGTGGCGTGAACCGGCAGGCGCCGCGGCGATAGCGGTGGAGTTGCCCGCACTCGGGCTCGGCTGATCCGCCTCCGATCGAGTTCTCAGGGAGCGTCCGTGCGCGCCGCGAGCTTGCGCTGGGTCCGGCGGCCTTGCGCCACCATGAACGGAATCGCGCGCAGCCCGAAGCGCGGGAACGTGTCGGCCAGCCGGGCCAGTGCTCCGCGCCACCTCGGGATGGTGGTGACCGGTTTCGGTCTGTCGAGAACGGCGGCGACGGCGGCGGCGATGTCGGCGGGGTGCAGCAGCGTGCCGGAGAACGACAGCGCGGCGGCCGGATCGTCGAGCTTGTCGTGCAGCATCGGCGTCCAGATGCCGTCCGGGCAGACGCACGAGATGTCGATGTCCTGGACGCCCGCCTGGCGGAGATCTGCGAGGGTGCTGAGGCTGAAGCCGAGGGCCGCGTGCTTGGAGGCGGCGTACACCGCTTCGCCCACGACGGCCGTGATGCCTGCGAGGGACACGACGTTCACCACGTGACCGCCGCCGTTGCCGCGCATGGCCCGGATCGCGGCGACCGTGCCGTTGATGGTCCCGAGCGCGTTGACCTCGACCATCAGCCTGCGGGTGGCGGCGTCCTGCTCCCACGCGGGCCCGGTCACCAGAACGCCCGCGTTGTTGACCCAGACGTCGAGCCGGCCCGCACGGGCGACGATGTCGTCGCGCGCCGCTTCCACGGCCACCTCGTCCCGCACGTCCAGCACCCGTGCGATCGCGCCGATCTCGGTGGCCGTCGCGGTCGCGGTGGTTTCGTCGACATCGGTGACCAGCACCGTGTAGCCGCGTTCGACCAGCATCCGCGCGACCAGCTTGCCCACACCGCGCCCGGCTCCGGTCACGACCGCGCCCGCGTTCGCTGTCATGACGGGAGTATCGCGCCGTTCGCGCCGTCGATCGACCCCCGCGCGAACACCGGCACCGCCGTCACGCGGAGTGCCACGTCACGGCGGCGTCGGGGTTCGCGCGAGTCGTGCGGAAGCCGTTGGCCGGATGCGCTTTGTCGGGGTATCCGAACGACACTCCGACGACGACGCGCCGGGAGTCCGGGAGTTCGAAGTGGTCGCGGAGGAAGCCGGAGTACCCCGCGAGCGCGGCCTGTGGCGCCGCGGCGAGGCCGAGGCTCTGCGCGGCGAGCAGGAACGAGTTGAGGTAGAGGCCGCAGTCGATCGCGCCGTAGACGCCGAGGTCGGCTTCGGTGGTGATGATCGCGACGTGCGGTGCGTCGAACAGCTCGAAGTTGCGCAGCATCTGCCGGAGCGTGCCCTGGTGGTCGCCGCGTTCGATGCCGAGACTGGTGTAGAGCTGCTTGCCGCACTCCCGGCGACGTTCCTGGTAGACGCCCGTGTACTGGGTGGGGAAGGGGAAATCCGGCTCGCCCGGGTTGTTCTGCAGGTGTTCGAGCAGCCGCGTGCGCATCCTGTCCGTTGCGGCACCTTCGGTGACGATCACGTGCCACGGCTGGGTGTTGCACCACGAGGGCGTGCGCTGGGCGAGGGCGAGCACCTGCTCGATGGTCTTCCTCGGGACGGGCTCTGGCAGGAACTGGCGGCAGGTCCACCTCTCGGCGAGCAACTGCTGCAGCGTCTCGTGCGGGTCTGGGGGCATGACGGCGGCCGCGCTCACGGGAACCTCCAAGGCGGTCTCTTTTCGGGACCGACGGTAGCACGGGGCGGTCTCGAAAAGAGACCGCCTTCGGTAGGATCGGTGCATGCGGTACGAACAGCTCGCCGACCTGCCCTGCTCGATCACCCGCCCGCTGGTGGTGCTGGGGGACAGGTGGACGTTGCTGATCTTGAAAGAGGCGTTCGCGGGTGTGCGGCGGTTCAACGCGTTCCAGAGCGGCCTGGGAATCTCGCGCAGCCGCCTGCAGGACCGGCTCGGGCGGCTGGTGGATCACGGGATCCTGGTGCGGCGGCAGGCTGCCGGCGGGGATCACGTCGAGTACCGGCTCAGCCGCAAGGGTCACGACCTCTATCCGGTCCTGATGGCGATCAGGGACTGGGGCGACGCCCACATGGCGCCTGACGGACCGCCGGTGCACTACCGGCACCGCGACTGCGCCGGCGAGGCACGGGTCACCCTGGCGTGCGACTGTTGCGGGGAACGAATGACGGCGCACGACGTCAGGCCTGAGGCCGGTCCCGGCCTTCTGGAGCACGTCGACGCGGGTGCCCAGGGCTGGTGACGGCCTGAAGGGACACGAGATCAAGGCGCGGCCGTGCGTGCGGGATGCCGCGCGTCGCCGTCCCCAATTCCGTGCCGTCGAACGATTTCGAGCGTCTGCAGGACGAACTGCCACGGCCCGACGCCGAGCTGTCGCAGCCCTGGCGCGTGGTCGTGTGCGACCGTCACCACGGCCCCGGCGAACAGCAGCCACCAGAACGCCCTTGCAGGCCACCGAACCCGGCCGAGCCGGGCCTGGTGGAACGGGACGTGCCGCTGCTCGTCCTGCAGGATCCGGTCCGCGACCTCAGCGGTGAGCGGGTCACGACTGCCGTCCCGCAACGCCCGGTAGTACCGCAGCGCCACGGTTTCCGCGATGAGCAGCACCATCAGCTCCAGTCGCAGGCCCAGCGCACGACGGAGCCGCACGAACACCGCGTCCGTCCAGTGCGAACTGATCGTCGGCCGGCCGGCCGCCCGCAGCAGGTTCTCCAGCAGCCGCGAGTGGTTCTGCTCCTCGGCGACGAACAACCGCACCGCCGCGCCGTACGTCCCGCCGCCCGCCTTGGCGATCAGGTTGGCGCCGTCGCCGGACTCGCCGACCTGGAACCGTTGCACGCTCTTGACGACGTCGGGGTGCAGCCGGGCGCCGACGGTCCAGTCGGGGTCGCCCGTTCGCTTCCGGCGCTCGGCTTCGGCCTCGAAGTCCTCGACCCATGTGGTGAACATGAAGGGAGGACGGCCGGGTCACCGCACGCGTTGGCCGGGTTGTGGGGAGGTTCTGTGAAGGTTCGGTGTGCGTGTTGTGGTGCCACGTCGTGAGTGCCGGGTGGCTATGCCTCGAACTTCGTCCATTGCCCCTCGGAGACCACCTCGACGGAGCCGTCGACGACCTTGATGGCCGTCTGGTCGTCGATCGCGTAGGAGGGGACGCCGATGCCGGAGGCCCACCGCTCCGCGTCGGCCATGGTGTTCGTGGGGAAGACCTCCAGGTGCGGGAAGATCGAGAAGCCGACGACCCCCAGGGTGCGGTCGTCCGGAGCCGCGGGCCACTCGACGAACTCCGTGCCGATGCGGGGTGTCATCACCATGCTTCCGGCGCTCACGCCCACCCAGACCTTGTCGGGCAGGGAAGGCAGCAGCTCGGCCAGCCCGGACTCCCGCAGCCAATGGCACAGGTAGGTCGCGTCGCCGCCGTTGACCAGGAGCACGTCCGCCTCGCGGACCCAGGGAACCCATCGCTGCGCGCCGATGCTGGGCAGGGCGGTGAGCTCGAGGACGCCGAGCGACGCCCAGCCCAGGCCGGACGAGTGCCGCGAAATGGGGTCGGTGGCGGCCACGAACCCCCGCACCGATGCCGGACCGCTCATCGGGTTCCCCCACTGGGCCGTCGGGACGCAGAGGGCGTGGCACTCGGAGATCGGCTTGCCGAGGAGCCGCACGAGTGCCGAGTGGATGCTCGGGTTCGTGACGCCGCCTGACGTGAGCAAGAGCTTCAAAGTCGCCTCCAAGACGGAAGGTGGATGCAGGTGCAGACCGCCGACCCGGCCGCTGCTCATCGCGAATCGCGGTATTGGTCTCCTCGGGCGAACGGCACGGCAACCCGGCCCGTCGCTCCTCGCCGGCGTGCTATCCCAGTCGGGTGGGGGAAGTCGAGTTCCGGCTGCTCGGAACTGTGGGGGCCTGGCGTGGGGACCAGGCCGTCCAGCTCGGGCACGGCCGAAGACGGTGTGTGCTGGCCGCGTTGCTGGTCGACGCGAACCAGGTGGTGTCGGCGGAGCAACTGCTGGAACGGGCGTGGGGCGACGGCGTGCCGCGGCAGGGGCGCGACACGTTGTACACGTACCTTTCCCGGCTGCGGCGTGTGTTCCGCGGCCTGGACGTGGAGATCACGCGCAGGTCCGGCGGGTACGTGCTGGCGGTGGACCCGCAGGCCGTGGACCTGCACCGGTTCCACCGGCTGCTGGCGCAGGGGCGGGCGGAGGGCGGCCTCGCGGCACGCCTGGAGCTGTTCGACCGAGCGGTGGCGCTGTGGCGGGGTGAGGCGTTCGCGGGGATGAGCACGCCGTGGCTCGACAACGTGCGCGAAAACCTCGAGAAGGAACGGTTCGGCGTCGAGCTGGACCGGGTCGACCTGCGGCTGGCGCTGGGCCTGCACGGCGAGCTGGTGACCGAGCTGGCCGCGGCGGTGCGGGAGCACCCCTTGGACGAGCGGCTGACCAGTCAGTTCATGCTGGCGCTGTACCGGTCGGGGCGGCAGGCGGAAGCGCTCGCGGTCTACCAGGGGCTGCGGGACCGGCTGGCCGACGCGCTCGGTGTCGACCCGTTGCCCGAGGTGCAACGACTGCACACCGCGTTGCTGCGGCAGGCGCGCGAGGTGGCGACACCGGTCGAGGTCCAGCCACCGGCGCAGGTGCCCGGTGGCGTTCCGCACTTCGTCGGCCGCGCTGAGGCGTTGCGGGAGCTCGGCCGTCCGGTGTCGGTGATCGTGGGCACCGGCGGCGTGGGTAAGTCCGCGCTCGCCGCGCATTGGGCGCACCTGCACAGCGGCGACTTCCCCGACGGTCAGCTGTACGTGAACCTGCGCGGCTACGACGCCGCCGAGCCGATGACCGCTTCCGCCGCGCTGGAAGGGTTCCTGCGCGCGCTGGGGGTGGAGCGGATCCCGCCGGGTGTGGCCGAGCGGTCCGCGCTGTACCGCTCGGCACTGGCCGGGTCGCGGATGGTGGTGGTGCTGGACAACGCGCGGTCGGCCGACCAGGTGCGGCCGCTGCTGCCGGGCCGGGACGGCTGCGTCGTGCTGGTGACGAGCCAGGACGACCTGGCGGGGCTGGTGGTTCGCGACGGCGCACACCGGATCACGTTGGGGCGCTTGACCGAATCGGAAGCGCTGGAACTGCTGCGGCAGATGCTCGGCGCGGACCGGGTCGACGCGGAGTTCCCGGCGGCGGTCGAGCTGGCCCGGCGGTGCGCGGGACTGCCGCTCGCGTTGCGCGTCGCCGCGGAACGGCCGGCCGGGCTCGCGGACCTCGTGGCGGAGCTGAACGGCCTGGGTGACCTCGACGCGCTGGACGTGCCCGGTGACCCGGCCTCCTCGGTGCGGAGCGTGTTCTCGTGGTCCTACCGCGCGTTGCCGCTGCCGGCCGCGCGGCTGTTCCGCCTGCTGGGCTGGCATCCGGGACCCGATCACTGCGCCGCGGCCGCCGCCGCGCTGGCCGGAGTGGACCTGCCCGGCGCGCGGCGGTTGCTCGACGTGCTCAGAGCCGCGCACCTGATCGAGCAGACCGCGCCGGACCGGTTCGTGATGCACGACCTGTTGCGGATGTACGCCCGGCAACTCAGCGCGTGAGTCGCGGGCGCTGGTGGTCGCGGTGGCCGGTCGCGAGGATCTCGACACCGGCCACCGCCTTGGTCACGACGCCACTGCGGCGATCTCACTCGCGCTGATCACCTGAAGCGCCGCGGCCGGGTCAGCACGCTTGCAGGCTGCCCCGCGTCGCGCCGCTGGGGTTGAGGTCCAGCAAGGAGTCGCTGACCCAGCCCTGCACGCCGGTCGTGGTGTCCCGCAGGTACGTCCACGTGGTGTACGTGATGCCGTTCCTGGTGACCGAGTCACCCACGGCGTAGCAGTGGTAGTCGACGTTGTGGGTGAGCTGGCCCTGGCCGTCGGACGTGCACGAGGTGTGCGGGCCGCGGCGGATGTTGACGTTGCTGCCGTCGAAGAGCCGGCCGGTCCGCGAGTCCCGGTTGGTGTGCGAGTGGCCGGTGCACGCCATGATGCCGACGCTGGACTGGTCGGTGTCCGCGGCGCCCGTGGTGACGGGCAGCGGCTTTTCGTCCGCGGCACTCGCCGTTCCTGCCAACGCGAGTGATGTCGAGGCCGCGAACAGCACGGCCGCAACAGCTGAGGAAATCTTCACGTTCGTCCCCCCTCAGGGTCGAAGTTTGCTTGCGCTGCCGCAGTCTCCGCGATCGACCTTGCCCAAAACCTTGCGCAAAACCTTGAGCGGTCGACGGCCAGGCGACTTCGTTCCGCCCCGATTCGACGAACATTCGACCTGTTCGATTCGTGAAAGTGACGCGGGGTTGCCCTGCGAGCCGGTCAACCGATTGGCTTCGGTGAAGTCTTCTGGACGGCGCATCAGGAGGAATCCATGCCGGTCTCACGGCGAGCGGTCATCAGCGCGGCCGGTGTTGTCGTCGTCGGGGGCGGTGTGGCGTCTCCGGGAGTCGCGTTCTCTCTGCCGGACCGGGAAAAGACAGTGCGCAGTGAGGACTTCACCGGTGGGTGGCGTTTCGCACTCGTCAACACCGACGGTGCGGAGGCGGGGGAACCCGCGGTGAACGACCGGACGTGGCGTGATGTCACGGTGCCGCACGACTGGAGCATCGGCCTGGATCCCGTCGCCGGGCCGCACACGACGGCCGGCAGCGGGTTCCTGCCCGGCGGTACGGGCTGGTACCGCAAGACCTTCACGTTGCCGAGTTCGGTGGCGGGCAAGCGGGTGTCGGTCGAGTTCGACGGCGTCTACATGGACGCGCGGGTCTACTTCGGCGGTCGTGAGGTCGCCTACCACCCTTACGGCTACACGGGTTTCGCCGTGGACATCACGGGACTGGCGCACACCGACGGCAAGACACCGAACGTGATCTCCGTGAGGGCCCGCAACCAGGTGCCGAGCAGCCGTTGGTACTCGGGCAGCGGCATCCACCGGTCGGTGCGTCTGGTGGTCACCGACTCGGTTCATGTGGCCCGGCACGGGGTTTTCGTGACCACGCCTCAATTGGACCGTGAAACGGCCACCGTGCGCGTGGCGGTCACCGCCGTCAGCGAAGCGCGAGCCGAGCGGGCCACTGTCGTCGTGACGATCAGGGATGCGCAGGGGCGGCGGGTCGCCACCCGCAGTGCCCCGGCCGCTCTGGACGGCACGCCACTCACCACGACACTGGAGCTGCGCGTGCGCAACCCGCGGTTGTGGTCGATGCGCGACCCGTACCTGTACTCCGTGGAAACCCGCCTGGAGGTGGGTGGCCGGACCGTCGACACGACCACCACCCGGTCCGGCCTGCGCTGGTTCTCCTTCCACCCGGCCGACGGCTTCTCGCTCAACGGCGAGCGCGTCAAGCTGCGCGGCGTCAACCTGCACCACGACCTGGGCGCCCTGGGCGCGGCGTTCCACCGCGACGCCGCCGAACGGCAGTTGCGGCTGATGCTGTCCATGGGCGTCAACGCGCTGCGCACCTCCCACAACCCGCCCGCGCCCGAAGTGGTCGAGCTCTGCGACGAGCTCGGCATCGTCATGATCGTCGAGGCGTTCGACTGCTGGCGCACACCGAAGAACAAGTACGACTACGGCCGCTTCTTCGACCAGCACAGCGAGTCCGACATCAAGGAAATGGTGCACGCGGCCAAGAACTCGCCGTCGGTCGTGCTGTGGTCGATCGGCAACGAGGTGTGGGACATGGGCACCGAGGCAGGTGTGCGGATCACCGAGCAGCTCATCGCGCACGTGCGGTCGGTGGACACCACCCGGCCGGTCACGATGGGCTCCGACCGGTACCGGGCGGTGCCGGCGGACGGCTCGGCCAACGACCGCATCCTGCGGCTCCTCGACGGCATGGGGCTCAACTACAACACCGCCGGCGCGGTCGACGCGCTGCACGCGAAGTACCCGGACAAGTTCTTCTACGAGTCGGAGTCGGCCTCGTCGACGATGACCCGCGGTGTCTACGACCGCCCGGACCTGCTGAACACGGGACAGGACCACACGCCGGGCCGGCGCGGGATGTCCTCCTACGACAACAACCTGGCGTCGTGGACGATGAGCGGCGAGTACGCGCTGAAGAAGGATCGCGACCGGCCCTTCTTCGCCGGTCAGTTCCTGTGGACCGGCATCGACTACCTCGGCGAGCCGACGCCGTTCTGGGACGACTTCCCGGTGAAGTCGTCGTTCTTCGGGGCCCTCGACACGGCGGGCTTCCCCAAGGACCTCTACCACCTGTTCCGCTCCCAGTGGACCACCGAGCCCATGGTGCACCTGCTGCCTGTCGACTGGACGACGCACCGGCCGGGCGCCCCGGTCGCCGTCCGGGTCCACAGCAACGTCGACACCGTCGAGCTGGTGCTCGACGGCAGGTCTCTCGGCACACGCCGGTTCGACCGCAAGACCACCGTCCACGGCGAGTCCTACCTGGAGACGACCGAACCGACCGGCGACGACCGGACCGTGGTCGGCGGGCCGTTCCCCGGCAGCTACACCAGTCCCAACGGCAGCGCGGGCCACCTGTACCTGAGCTGGACGGTGCCGTTCCAGCCCGGCGAGCTGGTGGCGATCGCCCGCCGCGGTGCCACCGAGGTCGCTCGCGACTCGGTGCGCACCGCCGGTGCGCCGGCCGCCGTCCTGCTCGACGCCGACCGAAGCCGGATCGACGCGGACGGCAGGTCGCTGTGCTTCGTCAGCGCCCGCGTGGTCGACGCGCGCGGCGTGACCGTGCCCGACGCCGGTCACCTCATCCGGTTCGAAGTCGACGGTGGCCGGCTCGCCGGACTGGACAACGGCAGGCAGGAGAGCAGCGAGAACTACCAGTCCACCGCGCGCACCGCGTTCAACGGGCTCGCGCTCGCCATCGTGCGTGCCAACGGCCGCCCCGGACGGATTCGCGTCCGCGCCATCTCGGACGGCCTGCGCACCGGCACGGCGACCGTGGTCGCCACAGGCCGCACTTGCCACGACGCAGCCAATTTCCCCGAACCGACCTCGCCGGTGCTCGCGGCAGTGCAGGCCGGTCCCCACGCGGACGCGAGCTTCTCGGGAACGGCCACCGCCGTGCCCTCGACGATGCTGGACGGCGATCCCGCCACCGGCTGGTCGACCTACTTCCGGCAGGAGGCCACCGCGCTGCTGCCCGAGACCAGCTCGGCCCACGAGACGGCCTGGGTGTCGGTCGACTGGCACGACGAGCGGCGCTGCTCCGCCGTTCGAGCTTTCTTCACCGCCGACAGCGCGCATTCCCGCCCCTCGGCGATCACCGTGAGCCGGTGGAACGGCAGCGCTTTCGTCCCGGTCGAGGACATCCGGATCACCTGGGCCGACAGGTCCGACGAGCCCACGTTGATCACTTTTGCGCCGGTGAGCGCGTCCCGGCTCCGGCTCGACCTGACCAGCGCCTACCCGCGCACAACCCGTGGTTTCCTCCGGCTGAGCCGACTGGAGTTCGACGACTGAGCGGTGTTCGCCGTCAGTGGCGAACCCCTTGGCGGCAGTTGGGCGAGATGCCCGTCGGGCCGTACAAGTCCCGCCTCGGTTCGGACGTGTTCCCCGGTGCGCAACCGTGCGAAGAGCGTGTCGCCATCCGGTAGGTCCTGTTCACGCACACGCCTGCCGGTGGCGTAGGCGACGTCGAGGCCGGACAGTCGCTCGGCGAGAACCCCGGACATGTCCGGCGCGGACGCGATCAGTTCGCTGACGACCGCGCGCAACGCCTGTCCTTCGGCCGAGTACGCCGTGATCAAAGCGGTCTGGGCCCTGGTGTGCCGGAGCAGGTCCGCGCCCACCGGGTGTCGTTCGGAGTGGTAGGTGTCGAGCAGCGCGTCATCCGCGCGGCCGGTGACGACGGCGGCGAGTTTCCAGCCGAGGTTGTGCGCGTCCTGGATGCCGACGTTCATGCCGACCCCGCCGGTCGGGAAGTGCATGTGCGCGGCGTCTCCTGCCAGCAGGACGTGGCCGGACCGGTAGGCGGCGGCCTGCCGGGTGGCGTTGCCGAAGCGGGACAACCACTTCGGGTCGCGCATGCCGAAGTCGGTACCCGCGATCGCCTCGACGGTGGCGCGCAGCTCGTCCAACGTCAGCTCACCAGGCCATTCGGGACGGTCGGTGGCCGGGTCGCCGCCGACGATGCGGTGCACACCCCCCGGCAGCGGCACGACCATCAGGCCCCCGTCGGGGCCCGTGACGCTCGCGAACCCGCGCTCGGGCGGGGCATCGAGGACGACGTCGCCCAACCACCCCCACGTCGTGGCGTCGGTGCCGGGGAAGTCGATGCCCGCGGCTTCCCGCACGACGCTCCGCGTTCCGTCGCAGCCGACCACGAAGCGTCCGGCGACGATCTCGCCGTCAGCCAGTTCGACTCCTCGAGGGGACAGGCCCACCACCCGGCAACTCCGTCTCACCGCCGCGCCCATGCCGGCGGCGCGCTGTTCGAGCAGTTCCTCGGTGCGGGCCTGGGGCAATGCCAGCGTGAACGGGTAGGGCGTGTCCAGCACGGAGAAGTCCATGCGGTCGGGCAGTCCGCCGAAGTGCCCGTTCGGGATGCGGATGCCCTCCGCGAGGAACGGCTCCGCCACTCCGCGGCAGTCGAGGATCTCGATCGTGCGGGGGTGGATCGTGAGCGCCTTGGAGTTCTCGTCGCGCCGCGGCCGCGTTTCCAGCACCACGACCGAGGCCCCTCCGAGTCGGAGTTCTCCTGCCAGCCAGAGGCCGGTCGGCCCCGCGCCCACGATGACGGCGTCGTGCATGACTCTCTCCCTTGGTCACTGACCAATGCTTCGAGGTCGAGTACACTAGGTCAGTGACCAAGAGTCAAGCGGACGTGGTGCAGACCGCGCTGGAGATCCTCGACGAGCGCGGCGCCGAGGCGGTGTCGATGCGCGCCATCGCGCAGAAGCTCGAAGTGCGGATGAACACCGTCCTCTGGCACGTCAAGACCAAGGCGCGGCTGGAAGAGCTGATGGCCGACGCGATCGTCGCCGGCGCCTCCCTCGACGGCCTGCCGGAGAACTGGGGCGACCGGGCCGCCGAGATCGCGCGCCGCTACCGGCAGGCGCTGCTGGCACACCGCGACGGCGCCGCTGTCGTGGCGGGCACCTACGCCGCCGAACCGGCCACTTTGGACATGGCGGAAGCGCTCGTCGCCTCGTTGCTGGCCGGCGGACTGTCCACTCGCGACGCCGCATGGACGTGCTGGAGCGTCATCTACTTCGTCCTCGGCCTGACTCAGGAGGAACAGGCGCTGCCCCGTGGCTCGGGCGATCTCGTGGTCGGGGAACGGCCGTCGCTGGAGCGCGTTCTTCCGTTCCTCGCCGAGGAGTCGTTCGACGCGCGGTTCGAGTTCGGGATCGCCAAGCTGCTCGCTCGGTGAGATCAGCGCGGTGCCGGACCCGTTTTTGGGCGGGTCCGGCGTTCTCATGTCCGGCTCGTCACGCGTTGCCGGCGAAGCAGTAGCACTCGCCGGGGTCGGTCACCGGCGGCGTGCGGCCCGCGCCGCCGGGCAGGCAGACCGAGGCGTGCGGGACCTGCAGCGGGAGCGGGGTCAGGTTCGTGACGGCGGTCTTGATCTTCCCGACCTGGTGGCCGTTGAAGAAGAAGCCGGCCTGCACACCGATCTCCTGACCGTCTGCAGGGGGAACGAGTCAGGTGTTCTCGGCTGGGTCGCTGTGAACGATCTTGCCCTCGACGTTCTTGCGCGGGACGCCGTCCACGTCCACGCAATCGGTTGATCGTGCAGCCCGACGCAGCAGTTGGCTCGCGAGTACCTTGCGGTGACGAGGGAAACAGGTGCGCGTGCGCCGCTGCTGTTGGTGGTGCTCGGCGCGGCACCGCCGGTGCTGGTCGCCGGCGAAGGGCGAATGCTGATCCATGACGCCATCGCACGGAATCTTCCTGCGGTGCACGGGCTCGCCAGTGGCCACCCTGTGCCCTTGGACGAGTTGGCCGCCCGCATCACCGAGGTCTGCGCCTGAATCACCTGGAGCGAACTCGTCGACGTCGTGCTGGAGCAGCAAGGCCGTCTCCGCATCGCCGACCCGTCGATCTCCGCCTCGGTCAGCCGGCTCGTCGCGTCGATGGTCCGGTCGGTGGCACGGCATTCCTGATCACCCAACGCATGCGGGATTCTGCCTCGGCTGGACAACGCGCCACGCCGCGATATTCGATCGCTACGACCCGGCGTTCTGCGGCAGCATGAGGAAGCCGAGGTGTCCGAAGGGGGTCGGGTGGTAGCGCCAGGAACGGAAAAGCCTGTCCGCAAGAACGCGGTCACGCTCGCCGTGCGCCTGTACGGGAAGGAACTGCGGCGCCACGGGTTCATGACGATCGGCGCACTCGTGTTGCCCGCGCTGGGCGTCACGTGCCAGCTCTACCTGGCGCCGCTGGCGGTGGGCGGGCTCGTGGGAAAGCTCGCGGGTGGTGGCGACACGAGCCTCCGCACGGTGCTGCCGTACGTGCTGGCCTTCGGTGGTTTCATGCTGCTGTCGGAACTGTTGTGGCGCATCGGGTTGCACTGCCTCAACCGCGTGGACGGCCGCGGGATCGAGAACCTGTCCGCGTTCGCGATGGACGAGCTGCTGGGGAAGGACGCTGCGTTCTTCCACGACAACTTCGCCGGGTCGCTCACCAAACGGGTGCTGAGCTTCGCGTTCCGCTTCGAGAACTTCGTGGACACGCTCGCGTTCAAGATCTTCGCCAACCTCATCCCGCTGGGTTTCGCCTGCGTTGTGCTGTGGAGCTACAACCCGGTGCTCGTCGCGGTGCTGCTCGGCCTGATCCTGGTCACGGGATGTGTGGTCGCGCCGCTCATCCGCCACCGCCAGCGGTTGGTCGCCCAGCGCGAGGCCGCCATCGCCGAGGTGTCCGGCCACGTCTCGGACACGCTCACGAACATGGAGACGGTGCGGGCGTTCGCCGCCGAGCGGCGCGAGGGCGCTGAGCACCGGACCCGTGCCGCCAAGCAGCGAACGCTGACGCTGCGGTCGTGGGACTACAACAACCTGCGCATCGACACCGTGATCGCGCCGCTGTCCGTGCTCACCAACGTGCTCGGCCTGGTGGTGGCGATCGGGGTCAGCGACGGACTCGGTGTGGAGGCGATCGTGGTGACGTTCGCCTACTTCGGGAACGCGACGCGGATCATGTTCGAGTTCAACCAGATCTACCGGCAGGTGGAGAGCGCGCTCACCGAGGCGGCTCAGTTCACCGAACTGCTGCTCGACCCGCCGACCGTGCTCGACCTGCAGCACCCGGAACCGTTGCGCGTGAAGGACTCCCAGGTCCGGTTCGAGAACGTCGTGTTCACGCACGGCGGTGCCGAGCCGCTGTTCGACGGGCTCGACCTGGACATCCCGGCGGGCACGCGGATAGGGCTCGTCGGCCGCTCCGGCGGCGGCAAGACCACGCTCACCCGGCTGCTCCTGCGGCTGATGGACGTCGACCGGGGCCGCGTCCTCGTCGGCGGCCAGGACATCGCACGCCTGAGCCAGGCCGACCTGCGCGGCCTGATCGGGTACGTACCCCAGGACCCGGCCATGTTCCACCGGACGCTGCGCGAGAACATCGCGTTCGCACGGCCGGGCGCGACCGACGCAGAGATCCACCGCGCCGCGCACGCCGCGCACGTGACGGAGTTCGTGGACGCGCTGCCCGACGGGTTCGACACGATGGTCGGCGAACGCGGCATCAAGCTGTCCGGCGGACAGCGGCAACGGGTCGCGCTGGCCCGCGCCATCCTGCGTGACGCGCCGATCCTGCTGCTGGACGAGGCGACCAGCGCGTTGGACTCGGAGAGCGAGGTGCTGGTCCAGGAGGCGCTGTGGCGGCTCATGGAGGGTCGCACCGCGATCGTCGTGGCACACCGGCTGAGCACGGTCGTGCGGATGGACCGGCTGGTCGTGCTCGACCGGGGCCGGGTGGTCGAACAGGGCACCCACGCGGAACTGCTCGACTTCGACGGGACGTACGCGAAGCTGTGGCGCCACCAGTCCGGCGGCTTCCTCGACGAGGCGGTCGGTACCCGTTGACCTCCGCGGGATCACTCGATCCGGCGGTTTAGCGCCTTTCCCAGGCGCGCCGACTCGTCCGATGTGGACACGACCGGCAGGGTGTCACGGCGTCGCGACTGGAACACGGGGAAGGAACGACGAGCGAATGATTCGAATCGTGCCGGCCAAGGACAAGCACGTGCGGGTGACCTGGGCGCTGCCCCGGCACGAGCCGCCGGGACCGGTGAGCGTGGTCGGCGACTTCAACGGCTGGACACCGGGAGCGACCGAGCTCCGAGCCCGCTCCAACGGCCGCCGCACCGCCGCGGTCGTCGTCCCGCGCGGCACGACGCTGCGGTTCCGCTACCTCGGTTCGGACGGTCACTGGTTCGACGACTCGGACGCGGCGGCACAGGACGACCACGGCTGCGTGATCACCGTCTGACGGGGCGCTGCTGCTTCGCGGCACTGAGCGGCGGTTCAGTCCGTCAGGCGGTGGTTGCCGAGCCGGGCGGTCATGGCGGGGTCGCGGTGGTCGAAGAACAGCGAGGCGCCGGTGTCCAGGCCGGCGATGCGGGCCATCTCGTCGTCGGTGAGTGCGAAGTCGAAGACGTCGAGGTTCTCGGCCATCCGCTCGGCGCGGACTGACTTGGGGATCACGACCACGTCGCGCTGGACCAGCCAGCGCAGCACCACCTGCGCCACCGACTTGCCGTGCGCCGCGCCGATCTCGCTGAGCACGGGGTGGGTGAACAGGTCGTTGCGGCCCTCGGCGAACGGCCCCCAGGACTCGATCTGGACGCCGCGTTCGCGCAGGAGGTCCTGGTCGGCGGTGCGCTGGTAGAACGGGTGGGTCTCGATCTGGTTGACCGCGGGCGTGATCTCGTTGTGCTCGACGAGGTCGACGAGCCGGTCGGGGTGGAAGTTCGACACACCGATGGCCTTGGCGCGCCCTTCGCGGTGGACGTCCTGCATGGCGCGCCACTGGCCGTGGACGTCGCGGTAGGGCTGGTGCATCAGGTACAGGTCGACGTGGTCCAGGCCGAGCTTGCGCAGTGAGGTGTCGAAGGCGCGCTTGGTGTTGGCCTCGGCGGGGTTGTCCTGGACCCACAGCTTGGTGGTGACGAACAGTTCCTCGCGCGGGATGCCGCTGCTCCTGATCGCGCGCCCGACGGCTTCCTCGTTGCCGTAGGCGGCTGCGGTGTCGAGCGAGCGGTACCCGGCGGAGAGGGCGTCGGCGACGGCTTTCTCGGTCTGTTCCGGCGGGATCTGGTAGACGCCGAAGCCGAGGATCGGCATCTCGACGCCGTTGTTGAGGGTGACGTTGTGCATGGGGGTTCCTCTCGTCGTGCGAGGTGGGGCGGGAAGCGGTCGGGGCGGCGCCGTGCCAGTGTCATACCCCGAAGGTCACGAGCGCGGCGAGCCCAGCAGACCGCGGGCGGCGAGGTTCTCCATCAGCGCGGTGATGCCGAACGTCCAGTCCTCCGCGTCCTCGGCCGTGTTCACGACGTTGGTCAGCGCGCCCAGCCGGGGTGAGGAGATGCGGACGACGTCCCCGACCTCGTGGGTGAACCCTTCGCCGGGCTGGTCGCGGTCCTCGGTCGGAGCGAACATCGTGCCGGTGAACAGGACGAAGCCGTCGGGATAGCGGTGGTGGGCGCCGAAGGCGTGGGACACGAGGTCTTCGAGCTCCCGGCTGATCTCGGAGACCGGGTTCACGCCGTGCAGCTCGAAACCGTCGGGGCCGGTGACGTCCAGGGCGATCTCGGTGGCTTTGGCGTCGGCCAGGGTGAACCCGTCGTCGAACAGCCGCAGGAACGGTCCGATCGCGCAAGAAGCGTTGTTGTCCTTCGCCTCGGTGAGCAGGAGGGCGCTGCGGCCCTCGAAGTCGCGCAGGTTGACGTCGTTGCCGAGCGTCGCGCCGACCGGGTTCCCGCGTGAGTCGACCACCAGGACGAGCTCGGGCTCGGGGTTGTTCCAGGCCGATCGGGCGAGAACGCCGATGTCGGCTCCCAGCCCCACCGCCGAGAGCACCGGGGCCTTGGTGAAGATCTCCGGGTCCGGCCCGATACCGACCTCGAGGTACTGCGACCACAGGCCCTCGGCCTGAAGAACCCTCTTCACCTCCGCGGCCTGCGCGGACCCCGGCTTCAGGTGCGAGATGTGGCCCTGGACGATCGCGCCCACCTTCTCGCGAACCTCCTCGGCCCGCTTGGGATCCCCGTCGGCGCGCTCTTCGATGACCCGCTCGAGCATGCTGCGGACGAAGGTCACGCCGGCGGCCTTGAGCACCTGCAGGTCGACCGGCGCCAGAAACCGGGGAACGGCACCGGCCGGGTTCGTCGTCGCGGCCAGGACGTCCGCGAGCGGCCACGACGTGCCGCCAGGGTGGTTCCTGACGACCTCCAGCGCGTCCGGCCGCTCCAGCAACGACGACACGGTCGACGCCAGCGGCGACAGGTCGACGACCTCCTCGCCGCGGATCGTCACCACCGAAGGGCCGCCGGCGGACGGGTCGAAGACCCTCGCGACAAGTGCGGCGTCCGCTGCGTCGTGGGGGAGAACGTCGGCGGCGTTGAGTGAGATCCCCATGGAAAGCCTTCCTGCTCGCACTGAATCGGCTCGATTTCAAGCGAAAGCACCCAAATCGATCACCAGTATGGCGACGTTCACATGGGAAGCCACCGAGTTGACTTCCTCTCTCTTGTCAGGTGGCTTACCTGGTCTGGGTGGAGGGTGAAGTGGACGTGGCCGGGATGATCGAGTCCTACCTGGCCGACGGCAACCAGAAGACCCCGGACCGGCACGACCTGAGCCTGACCGGCGTCTGCCTCGGCTGGCGCCGCACCGCCCCGCTCCTGGAGGCCCTGGCCCGCTCACGGTCCGCGGCCAGCCGGTGATCCCCGTTCAGCGGTGTACCGCCGTGCGGTCGCGCAACGCGACGTAACCGGCCGCAAGAGCAGCCGCCACCACGGCTCCGGCGCTGTTGTTGAACAGGTCCTGCGTCTCGCACAGGCCACGCCCGACGAGAGGCTGCAGGACCTCGATCGCCGCGCTCAACGCCACCGCCGACACCAGCACCGCGAGCGGCCGTCGCGTCGCGAGCACCGCGCACCACACCAGCGGTACGAACATCAGCGCGTTGAACAGCTCCGACACCCCGTGCAGCGAGAAGCCGTTGAGGAGGCAGAACTGCGTGCCGACCAACGCCCAGCTCGGTTGCGACCGCGAGAACGTCACCGCGAGCACGACGCCGAGGAAGATCCCCGCGAACACGGAGGGAACCGCCCGCCCCCCGAACCTCCGCGCCGCGAACCACGCACCCGCGCCCAGCACCGCCGCTCCGACCACCACGCCGCCCGCGGTCAGCGGATCCGAGAACACGAAGACAACGGCGTCCAGTGCCCACCGCACCTGATCCAGCACAGCTCAGAACCCCTCGCCCCACAACGGAATCCGATGTGGGGCGAAGCCTAGTGCGGTGACCACGAACCTTCACCGGGTCTTCCGGCGCTCAGCAGGGCGCCTCGCGGCACCGTCCCCGCGCCCCCGTACGTCCAGTACCCGGGACGCGGGGACGGCACCGCGATGCACCCGTCTGACCGGCGAAATACCAGGTGAAGGTTAGTGTCCACCGCACCAGCGGGCGGCGGGCGGTGGGAGCGGTCAGGCGGCGATCCTGCCGAACAGGTGCGTGGCGGGGGCGTCCGGGTCGTCGCCGTAGAAGAACTCCGTGAGCGCCTGGTGGAACTCGGCGCGGTCCAGTCCGCCCGAGCCGTTCCGGTCCAACGCGCTGAAGACCGCGGCGCAGTCCTCGGACGACACGTTGCCGGCCAGGCTGAAGATCTCCTCGAACTCCTCCTGGTCGACCCTGTCGTCACCGTCGAGGTCGATCAGGTCGAAGTAGCAGTCGGCCACCGGTCCGACCTGCTGCGGGTACAGGGCGGGATCAGCCAGCGCCTGCCGGAACCCCTCGGTCATCTCGCGCAGGTCGACCTGCCCGTCACCGTCCCGGTCCATCGGCGCGATCACGTTGGCCCAGAACGCGTCCAGCCCCTCGGTCAGCCGGCGGGCGGTCGTGGACTCCGGCGCGGCACCACGGGCCGCGATGTAGCGCTCGCCCATCAGCCGGACGTCCCGGCTGGTGATCACCCCGTCGCCGTCGACGTCCGCGCCCTTGAACCACTGGCGGTACTTGAGATCCTGAACTGAAGTCATGACCGCGCAACGTATTGAGGCCAGGAGGTTGGGGTCCAGCGGCGTGACCCGAAGGGGGAGACCAGGTCATTCGTTCAGGTGGTGCCGATCACCGTGCCGTACCTCTGTTGGCGTAACGAGGTTCGGTGGTGCGAAGGCGAGCACATCGGGAAGGGAACCGTCGTAGCACTCGACGTCGACCAGCGCGCTGTGGGCACTCGGTCCTTGGGACAGGCGCGAGCACGGGCGGTCCGCGGTGAGGACGTTCGGGTTGCCGTGGCGGTCCATCGTCCCGCTCGTGCCCGGCTGGACCGGATCCCACCACGCTCCCGTGGACAGCTGCACGACGCCCGGCATGACGGCGTCCGACAGGATCGCACCGGCGAGACAGCTGCCGCGGTCGTTGTAGACCCGCACGACCATGCCGCTCTCGATGCCGCGCGCCGCGGCGTCCGACGGGTTGAGCGTCACCGGCTCGCGTCCGCCGATCTTCGAACTGAGGCTGTGGCCGCCGTTGTCGTACTGGCTGTGCAGACGTGAGGCGGGCTGGTTGGAGATCAGGTGCAGCGGGAACCGGTCCGCGAGATCGGCGTGCAGCCACTCCGCCGGTTCGAACCACTTCGGGTGCCCGGCGCAGTCGTCGTAGCCGAACGAGTCGATCTCCTCGGAGAAGATCTCGATCCGGCCCGACGGTGTCGGCACGGGAAAGCGCTGCGGGTCTGCGCGGAGGTCCTCGAAGCTGCCGGGGAACGGTCCGGCCGACGCCGGCAGCTCAGCGGTGGAGCTCTGCCAGAAGTCGTCGAAGCTCGGCAGGGCGGCGTCGTCGCCGAGCGCGGCCCTCGTCTGCTCGTAGAGGTGCCGGACCCACTCGATCTCGGAGCGCGACTCCGTGAACTCCTGCCCGTACCCGAGCCGGGAGGCCAAGGCGGCGAAGATGTCGTGGTCGGTACGGGATTCGCCCGCCGGTTCGCGGACCTTCGGCATCGCGACGATGTGGGGGTCGGAGAACCCGGCGGCGAAGTCGTCGCGCTCGAGGCTGGTGGCGACGGGGAGGACGATGTCCGCGAACTTGGCCGTCGTGTTCCACCAGGCTTCGTGCACCACCACCGTGTCCGGGGCCTGCCAGGCGCGGGTCAACCGGTGCAGGTCCTGGTGGTGGTGGAACGGGTTGCCCCCGCACCAGTAGATCAGGCGCAGCTCCGGCAAGGTGAGGCGCTTGCCGTCGTAGTCGATGACCTCACCCGGACGCAGCAGGGTGTCGGCGATCCTCGCGACGGGGATGAAGTCCGCAACGGGGTTGGGAACCGCCGGTATCGTCGCGACGAAGGCGCGGTCCGGGGCGACGCCCGTCGCGTCCATCGTCGCGTACCCCGCACCCCAGCCGCATCCGGGCCGGCCCAGCGAGCCCGCCATGGCGGCCAGCACCACGGACATCCAGATCGGTTGTTCGCCGTGGTCCGCCCGCTGCACCGCGTAGTTGACCATGATGAGAGATCGTTGCGCGGTGAGGCGGCGAGCGAGGTCGATGATCGTGTCGCGGCTGATGCCCGAGATCTTCGCCGCCCAGGCGGCGTCCTTCGCAACGCCGTCGAGCTCGCCGGTCAGGTAGGAGGCGAAGCGGTCGAACCCGACGCAGCACCGCCGGAGGAAGTCCTCGTCGTGCCACCCGTTGACCAGCATCGTGTGTGCGATGCCGAGCATCGCGGCCGTGTCGGTGTTGGGCACGACGGGCAGCCACTCGGCGTCGAGGAAGTCGGCGGCGTCGCTGCGGATGGGGCTGATGTTCACGAACCGCACCCCGGCCTCGCGGCACCGGCGTTGCAGGTCCTCGGTCTGGTGCTTGGCCAGGCCGCCGGGGTTGATCTGGCTGTTCTTGAGGGCCAGCCCTCCGAACGCCACCACGAGCTCGCAGTTCTCGGCGATCTTGTCCCACATGGGCATCCGGCTCTGGTAGCTCCACGGATGACCGCCGATCACGTGCGGGAGGATGACCTCCAGAGCCGCGGTGCTGTAGGTGTTGCGGGAGTCGGTGTATCCGCCGCCCAGCGCCAGGAACCGGTGGAGTTGTCCCTGCGCGTGGTGGAACCTGCCCGCACTCGCCCAGCCGTAGGACCCGCCGAACACCGCGCTGTCCCCGTGCTGTGACCGAACTCGACGGAGTTCGTCGCTCACCAGCGTGATCGCGTGGTCCCAGCTCACCTCGACGAAGGTGTCCGAGCCTCTGGCTCTGCGGGACTCGCCGTTCAGCCAGCCTTCGCGCACCGCGGGACGCAGGATGCGAGCGCTGTCGTCGGCGGCCGTCACCATTCCGGGACCGATGGGCGATGGCACGGGGTCGTCGTGTCGCGGTTCGATCCGCACCAACCGGCCGGAATCCACCACGGCGACGAAACTTCCCCAGTGCGTCGCCACCGACACGCGTCGTTCCACCACACTCCACCTCTGAAAGTCCTCGATCTCGGACAACGGTCGCTCACACCGCCGGGGTGACGTGTCGTTGCGGGGCCTGCCTTTCGCCTTCGGGTCGAGGCCGATTTTCTCGAACATGGTGGCACGGAGCGGTCATGGTTCTCCCACCCTCGACGCCAGCTTCATCAAGCTGGCGTAGCGCCTGCGGCCATCAGAGGCTCCCGTGAGCACGGGTCGTGTCGCTCGACCTTATGGCCAATTGGTATGTACCACTTGTCGTGATCCGCGTCGTACGGTCTGCGCGCAATCACCCTGCATGCAAGGAGCGGACATGAACCGCAAGCTCATCGCCGCCGCCACGGCGGCGGCCACGGCGGCCGGGCTGACCATCGCGGTGGCGCTGACGACCAGCGCCACCGCGGCCAACACGGCTGACCCTGCCCTGCTGGCCGCGATGGCCCGTGACCTCGGCATCTCGTCGGAGCAGGCGCGGGAGCGCCTGGATGCCGAGAAGGTCGCGGGTCAGACCGACGCCGCGCTGAAGTCGCGCCTCGGCTCGGCGTACGCCGGGTCCTGGCTGGACGGCACCGGCCACACCCTCACGGTCGCGGTCACCGACCCGGCATTGGCGAGCGCGGTGCGCTCGCGAGGTGCCGTCGCCACCACGGCGAAGCACAGCGCGTCCGCTCTGGACAGCGCGAAGATCAAGCTGGACGCCAAGGCCACCACCGCCCCCGACGCCGTTCCCGGCTGGTACGTCGACGTGCGCACCAACAAGATCGTCGTGCTCTCCCGTGCCGGCGGCGAGGCGCAGGCCAAGGCGTGGACGGCCGAGGCAGGTCTGCTCGGCGACATCGTCTCCTTCGAGGCCAGCGCCGAGGACCCCAAGCCGCTGATCGACATCGTCGGCGGCAACGCCTACGGCCTCCCCGGCGGCGGCCGCTGCTCCATCGGCTTCGCCGTCGAGGGCGGCTTCGTCACCGCGGGCCACTGCGGAGCCGCGGGCGGCCGCACGACCAACCCCGGCGGCACCATCCAGGGCAGCAGCTTCCCCGGCAACGACTACGCCTGGGTTCGCACCGACGCGGGCAACACCCCGCGTGCCCTGGTCAACCGCTACCCGGGCACCGTCCCGGTCGCGGGCTCCCAGGAGGCTCCGGTCGGCTCCTCGGTCTGCCGGTCCGGCTCCACCACCGGCTGGCGCTGCGGCACCATCCAGCAGAAGAACGCCTCGGTCACCTACCCCGAGGGCACCATCACCGGCCTGACCCGCACCAACGCCTGCGCCGAGCCCGGTGACTCCGGCGGCTCGTGGCTGACCGGCGACCAGGCCCAGGGCGTCACGTCCGGCGGGTCCGGCAACTGCCAGTCCGGCGGCACCATCTACTTCCAGCCGGTGACCGAGATCCTGCAGGCCTACAACCTGCGCCTGGTGACCACCGCCGGCCCGACCACGACCACCCAGCCGACCAGCACGACCACGACGACCACCACGCCCCCCGGCGGTGGCGGCTCGTGGGCCCCGTACACCAACTACGCCAACGGCGCCCAGGTCACCTACGGCGGTGCGACCTACCGCGTCATCCAGCCGCACACGTCCGTTCCAGGATGGGAGCCGCCGAACACCCCTGCCCTGTGGCAGCGGCTCTGACGGCAAGACCCCTCACACCGGTCCCCGACGGCTGCCCCCGCCGGGGGCGGGCAGGGAACGGCCCCGGTCACCTGCGCGGTGACCGGGGCCGTCGGGGGTTCGGTCCGGCGTTATCGCACGCTGGTGCGGTTGCGGCCGACGACGGCCTCCGCGACGCCGATGAGCAGCACCGAGGCGATCACGGCGACGATGAAGCCCAGCACGTTGAGCTCAAAGACGTCTCCGGTGCCGAGCAGGTTGGCGATGGTGCCGCCGATGACGGAGCCGACCAGCCCCAGCAGCAGCGTCGCCACGATGCCGAGGTTCTGCTTGCCGGGCTTGATCAGTCGGGCGAGTGCGCCGATGATCAGGCCGGCGACGATGAACCCGATCACGTCATCCTCCTGGTGGTCGATTGCCTTCCTCGTTCTAGCTACCCCACCGGTCCATCGCTCAACCGCGCCGCCGACCGTGATCCAAGTCGCGCGCCGATGCGGTCGAACTCGGCCGCCATCGCCGGGGACGCGAGGAAGTCGTCCAAGCGCGCCGGAACCTCGTAGTCCACCGCCTCCAGCGACCGGATCGCCAACTGCACCACGGCCTCGGGGTCGCGGTCGGCGAGGAAGCTCGCCCAGTGCTCCAGGGCCTCCAGCGCCCACAGCACCTGCGGGTCCATGTCCGTCGGACAGCGTGCCCCTGTCGATCGTGTCCATCCACGCCCGAAGACGGTCGGGAGTGCTGCCGGCCGGGTCCGTGCGCGCCTGCTCGAACGCCTGCCGGCGTCGTCGTCGAACTCGGCCCCCGCCGCGTCCGCGAGGTCGTCGCCCGCGGTCAGCCGGACCACGGTCTCCGCGCCGAACCGGTGGCGCTTCTCGTCGTCGGCGGCCGTGGCCAGTTCGCGGACGGCCTGCTCCACCTCGTCGTAGTGCACGGCGTCATCCAACCAGCCCGGCCCGGCGCGCCACGGTGCCGGCGGCCTTGCGGTCCGTGATCAACTGTGCGCCCGTGACCGGCCCCTTTCGGTAGCGTCGGTGGCGGCGAAGCGATCTGGCCCGATCGAACCGCAGGCCGTGCGGGTGGGGGAGTTGGTTGGCAGATGTCGGACGAAGTGCTCCAGGTGCCGTTCCACAAGGAGCTCGACGCGCTGTTCGGCCAGCACACGGCGGCCGGGCACTCGCGGGCGTTGGTCTACGGCGTCACCGACCAGGACGGGCTGTCGCACGCGGCTGGTTTCGGAACGGTCGACGAGCACGGCGGCGTTCCCGACGCGGACGTGGTCTTCCCGATCGCGTCGATGACCAAGAGCTTCATCGCCTGTGCCGTGCTGATCGCCCGCGACCAGGGCCAGCTGTCCCTGCACGATCCGATCACCAGGTACGTCCCCGAGTTCGTCCTCGCTGACGACCGGCAGGACGTCCCCACGATCGAGATGCTCCTGGGCATGTGCGGCGGCCTCACCGAGGACAACTCCTGGGTGGACCCGTTCATCAACACCCCCACCGAGGACCTCCTCGCCCAGGTGTCCGAGGGAGTTCGGCTCAGCCACCTGCCGGGCGCGGTCTTCGAGTACTCCAACCTCGGTTTCACGATCGCCGCCCTGGCCCTCAGCCGGGCGGTGGGCCGGCCACTGGCGGAGTTCGTCACCGAGGAACTGCTGCGGCCGCTGGGTCTGACTTCGACGTTCTGCGACACGGCCGTGCCCGATCATCTCCCACGCGCCGTCGGCTACTCGCTGGACACGGAGGGGAACTGGGTCGCCTACCCACCGCAGACCTCGGACGCGTTCCTCGGCGCCGGTGGACTCGTGAGCACGGTGCGCGACCTCGCGCGGTGGATCACCTGGCTCGGCTCCGCGTTCCGGCCCGAGCGAGCCGAGGACGACACCCCGGTGCTGAGCCGCTTGTCCCGGCGGGACCTGCAGCGCGTTCGCGTGTTCATGCCACCATCGCTGACCCTGGCCGGCTTCGGACAGGTCCGGTTGAACTCCAGCGGATACGCGCTCGGCCTCGCGGTCACGACCGACCTGCATCGCGGGACGGTGATCTCCCACGGCGGCGGACTCCCCGGCTTCTGGCTCTACATGGCCTGGCACCCCGAGTCGGGCCACGGTGCGGTCGTCCTGACCAACGGCAACCGGGGCAATCCGGGTGGGCTCTGCGTCGAGGCGCTCGGACGGGTGCTGAACCGCAACCAGGCCCACGCGACCACCGCCACGCTGTGGCCGGAAACGATCGCGCTCCGCGCGCAGGCCGACTCGCTCATCCGGCACTGGGACGACTCCCTCGCCGCACGGATATTCGCCGAGAACATCGACTTCGACCGGCCGCTGCCGCAACGCCGCGCGGAACTCGCCCGGCTCGTGGCCGAGGTCGGCCCTCTGCTCGACTCCCGCCCGTCCTCCGCCGTCTCCGCCTCCACCGCGGCCGACATCACCTGGTCGATCCCGGGTGAGCGCGGGGAGTTGCTGTGCATGATCCACCTGACTCCCGTGGAGCCGGCGCGCATCCAGGAGTTCGTCGTGAAAGCCGTCCCCGCCGGCCGTTCGCGGTCAGCCAGTCCGACGGACATCTCGCTACAGCGCCGTTTCGGTGACGTCCACCTCACCCCGGCGGCGAACGTCCGGCTCCGGTTCCCGGAAGCTGACAGGGAGGAGTGAGATGGATCCGAAGGTTCGCAACGGCATGGTGGCCATGTTTCTGACAAGTGCCGCCGGAGTGGCGACTTTGCTGCTCGAACGGCCCCTGATCGTGCCGGTCATCCTTTTCCTCGGCGCGTGTCTGGCGGGCGTGTACGTGGTGAAGCAGTCGCTGCGTCTCCGCTGAGCAGCGCTGCAGGGGTACCGATCGGCCATCGCTGGTCGGTACCCGTCGTGCTGGTCACCGCGGAAACGACGCTCGACGTGCACCATCAGGAGGCTGTGGGCGCGCCGCGTCCCACCGCGGTGGGAAGGCGGGTCGCGATCCAGAACGGTACGACCACCAGTGCCGCGGCCGTCCAGGCCAACGCGGGTGCCGCGGTGTCCAGCACCACTCCGCCCACCGCGGCACCCCCTGCCACCGCGCCGTTCCAGGCCGCGATGGTCAGCGACTGGGCTCGATCCGCGTCTCGTCCCGCGATCAGAGCCGTGACCGACTGGAACGCCGTGGGTGCGCCGCCGAACGCCAGGCCCCATACCGCACAAGCCATCAGGGTTGTGGCCCAGTCGTCGGACACCGCCAGCAAGACCATGCCGGCTGCGGTCAGCAACGGGCACCAGCCCAGGACTCCACGGGGATTGCGGTCCACTGTGGATCCGACGGCGAGAATTCCGCCCACGGCGGCGACACCGAAGACGAGAAGCGCCGTGGTCAGGAGGTACTCCTGGTCCAGCCGGGTGAGGACAGGACCTATGTAGGTGTAGAGCATGTTGTGCGCCAACGAGTACACGAACACCATGACCAGGATCTGGCGCAGCATCGGCAACGCGTGCCGCGCCGGTCGGGCGGGCTCGGTCGTGACCGCCGGCACCACGAGCAGGATCCAGCACAGCAACGGCACCGCGATCGCCGCCATGACCGCGAACGACCAGCGCCAGCCGACCAGTTCGCCGAGAGCCGTACCGGCGGGGACTCCCGCCGCGAACCCGATGGGCGTGCCCGCCATCGCGATCGCCAGCGCGCGTCCGGCCTGCCCCGGCGGCGCGATCCGCATCGCGTACACCGCCACCAGCGACCACATCACGCCGGTGATGGCGCCGGAGATCACGCGTGCGCCCAGGACGACACCGTAACCGGGGGATGTCGCGATCGCGAGGTTCGTGACGACGAACCCGAGCACCAGCGCCACGAGCACGCGCTTGCGAGGAAGGCGGGACGTCAGTGCTGTCAACGGGATCGCGGTGACCGCGGTGGTGACCGCGTAGACGGTGACGAGCTGTCCGGCGGCGGACGGTGACACCCGCAGCTCTTCGGAGATGCCCAGGAGCAACCCCGCGGGCAGCACCTCGGAAAGGCAGCCGAGCAGCACCGTCAGGGTCAGGGCGAGCAGCGCCCGCCACGGCAGCCTGTTCTGGGACAAGGGATTCCTCTCGCGTGGGAACCGCCCCGGCACGGGAGCAGGACATCCGTGCCGGGGCGGTGGACCGGGGTCAGCCCTTGGCCAGCTGGGCGTCGATCCACGTCCGCAGCGCGGTCTCGCCCTTGAACCCGATCATGCGGGAGCCCGGGAGCTCCGCCGTGTCGCGCACCGGCACCAGCGTGGGCAGGTACTGGATGCGGTAGCGGGAGGAGAGGTCACGGCTGACGTCCACGTCGACCTCGCCGAGCAGGAACCGGCCGCCGTACTGCGCGGCGAGCTTCTCGATCACCGGCTTGAGCTGACGGCAGGGCGGGCACCAGGTGGCGCCGAAGTCGAGGACGACCAGCTTGGTCTTGGACTCCTCCATCACCTGCTGGTAGTTCGCGGACGTCACCTTGACGACGTTCTCCGCGCTGATCTGGATGGTCGAGCCGGCCGCCGGAGCGGCCTGGGCCGCCGCGGGCAGCACCGTCGAGGCCAGGAGCGCCACGACGGCGACGCCCGCGCGCAGCCAGTTCTTGAGCAGGGACATCAGAACTCCTTGGTAGGCAGGGGAAGTACAGGCACCCGTCGGCGCTCAGCCGGAGGTCGTGGCGAGGCCGGCACCGACCCAGTCCTCGATGCCCTCGCGGTATTTGCGCACGTTCGAGTAACCCAGTCGAAGCAGCCGGGACCCCACGAGCTCGCTGTTGCGACAGGGCACGTTGGCGCAGTAGACGACGATCTCGGCGGCCTTGTCCGGCAGGACGTCGGGTGCGTGCCGGTCGGTGAGCTCGGCCGCCTGCTCGTAGGGGAATCCGGGGATGTTCACCGCGCCGGGCAGGTGTTCCTTCTCGTAGTAGCCCGCGGGCATGGTGTCGACCACCACCAGCGTGCCCGCGTCGATTCCTTTTCGGAGTTCCTCTCGGGAGATCAACGGCAACATCGGAGCGGTCCCTTTCCGGCACGGTTGGCGCGGTGTTTCGCGCCGATTCCGAGTGTGGCCGGGTCAGAGGTTCTCGCCCACTGCCGGCGCGCTATGCCACGCCGTTATCGAGCCATCCGCGATAGCGGTCGTTCTGCGCGACGAGCCGTTCGTAAACGGTCACCGCGGCGAGGTGCACGGCAGCGAACCGGTCGCCGAGCGGGTGGTCCGCGCGCCAGAGCAGGACGTGCTGCACCTTCATGGGGTCACCGGCCAGCGGCCGGATCACCATGCCGGGAGGTTCCGGTGTGGTCGGCTGCACCAGGCACACCCCGTGCTCGCCGGACACCAGGCGGTGCCTCAGTGCGTCGACGTCGTGCGCGATGCGCGGGGTGAACCCGTGCGCCAGGCACATCTCGCGGAACACGACCCGGCAGCCGTCGCCGCAGCTGGACACGATCCACTGCTCCTGCGCCAGATCGTCCAGCTCGACGACGGGCGAGGCGGCCAGCGGGTGGCGCGACGGCAGCGCCACGAACGAGGGCTCGACGACCACCCGCTCGGCGCGCACCCCGTCCGGCACCGCCAGCGTCCGCGGACCGCAGATCATCGCCACCGCGAGGTCGACGCACCCGCCGGCGACCTGTGTGACCAGCCTGCTGTGCGACAGGTCCGCGCGGCTGGTGAGCTCGTGGCCCGGCAGCAGCCGCTCGACGCACCCGAACAGTCCGGGCACGAGGCTGCTGTCGTTCCAGCCGATCCGCAGTCCGCCGGGGGACGGCTGCTGCAGGCGGAAGTCCCGGTCCAGCTCGTCGAACGCCGGGATGATCGCCGCGGCGCGGGCGAGCACCAGCTCGCCGATCCGGGTCGGGCGCACGCCGCGCGGGCCGCGGTCGAAGAGCCGTTCACCCACCAGCTGCTCGATGCGGCGCAGCTGGTGGCTGAGGGCGGGCTGGGCCAGCCGCAGCTCGCCGGCCGCCCGGTTGAGACTGCCCGCTCGTGCGATGGCGACGAGCACCCGCAGATGGCGGACCTGGAGCTCCATGTCACTCATCAGACACGCCCGAACGCACGCTGTCAGCAGTTCGGCGCCGAACGGAGCAGGACGTTCGGGCGTTGGACGCATAAGGCGACGGCATGACCTTCCGGCAGTACCCACCGGTTCTGCTTCTGCCGATAGTGGTCGAATCCGGATTTCCCTGCCCCTGTGAATAACCTTTCGGAGTCGACGGTGTTGCTGACAACTCCGCTGACCGAGCACTGTGCCGCCCCTTTGCGAAGCGGCAGGCACGTGTGCATCGGTGTGAGCCCGTTCAACAGTTATTTCTCGGTGGAACGCATCACCGCTCTCGCCCGCTGGGCGATGCGGGAATTCGAGCGCTTCCATTTCTTCGTGCCCGACCACGCGGCCGTGTACACGCTGGAGGCACTCGGTTACGAACCCGGCCGTGCGCAGCGCAAGGCCGGACGGCAGGGCCAGTACGTGGTGAACAAGATCTGCCGCGCCCTGCGCGACGTCGGCGTGCTGGAGCCGGAGGAGCACCTGCTCGACGGCGCGACCCTGGCCCGCAACGACAGGTACCGGGAGCTGCTGCGCGACGCGGGCGCGTGGTTCATGACCGACGACGCCTTCGCCGCGGAGTGCCTGGACGCCACGCGCTGGGTGCTCGACCGCCGTCTGCCGGACGGTCAGGCGCCCACCGAGGACCAGCTGCGGTGCGCCGTCCGGTACTTCCTCGCGGAGCTGCCCATGTTCATCGACACCCCGGCGATCGCGGGCGTCGACAGCTCGGTGTTCGCCTACCACCAGCGGGTGGCGTTCCTGGAACGCCTGTACGCCAGGGAACTGGCCTGGCTGCCGAACCCCGCACAGGGTTTCGTCGTGCTGACGCCTCGCGAAGAGGCGGCCTGACGGTGGCACACGACGACTACTCGCTGAGCAGGCTTCCCGTCGAGGCCAGGAGGTCGTGGGTCTCCGTTGCCGTGCAACGGTTCGGGCAGGTCTCGGCGTTCCACCAGTTCCTCCTCGGCGCCACGCTCGGACTCGGGATGACGTTCTGGGACGCGGTCCTCGCGATCACGCTCGGGTCGGTGATGCTCGAGGTCGTCACGATCCTGATGGGGATAGCGGGCGTGCGGGAGAACGTGTCGACGTCGGTGCTGGCCCGCTGGGCCGGGTTCGGGGCACGCGGTTCCGCGCTGGTCGGGCTGCTCGTGACGCTCAGCCTCGCCGGCTGGTTCGGCGTGCAGAACGACGTGTTCGCGCACGGCCTGCACCGGCTGATGGGCGGCCCGCCGGTCTGGGCGTGGGCGGTGCTCGGCGGCCTGGTGGTGACCGTGATCGTCGTGGCGGGTTTCCACACCATGGCGTGGACGGCCTACCTCACCGTGCCCGCGTTCCTGCTGCTGACCGGCTGGACGATCGTCGCCGAGCTGCACAGGCACGACCTCTCGGACCTGGTCGGCATGACCCCGCCCGGCCCGGCGCTGAGCCTCGCCGAGGGCACCACGCTGGTCGCGGGCGCGTTCATCATGGGCGCCGTCATGACTCCCGACATGACGAGGTTCAACCGGCGTCCCTCCGACGTCGTGAAGCAGACGCTGATCAGCGTCACCCTCGGCGAGTACCTGATCGGCCTGACCGGGGTGCTGCTCGCGCACGCCGCCGCCGGCGCCGACGTGGTCGGCATGATCATGTCCAGCTCGGGCGTGGTCGGCACGCTGATCATGATCACGGCGATCCTGAAGATCAACGACTGGAACCTCTACTCGGCGTCCCTCGGCCTGGTGAACACCGTCGACGTGCTGCTGGGCCGCAGGATCAGCCGCTCGACCGCGACGCTGTGCCTGGGCGGCCTGGGCACCGCGCTGTCCGCGCTGGGCATCCTCGACCACTTCACGGTGTTCCTCACCTG
Organism: Lentzea flaviverrucosa; assembly: GCF_003350445.1. NCBI lineage: Bacteria > Bacillati > Actinomycetota > Actinomycetes > Pseudonocardiales > Pseudonocardiaceae > Lentzea > Lentzea flaviverrucosa. The sequence goes on along the minus strand of NZ_QQAU01000009.1, from coordinate 3,238 downwards.
GATCGGGGTGATCACACCACCGGTCGCGGGCATCATGATCGCCGAGTACTTCGTGGTGCGCACGTGGCGCGCTGAGCTGGACTCCTCGCGTGCGAGAGGCGAGCTGCCGGCCGTTCCGCCGGACTGGGTCCCGGCCTCGCTGGTGTGCTGGGCGGCCGGAACCGCGGTCGGGTTCCTGGTGCCGTTCGGCATTCCGACGATCAACTCCGTCGTGGTCGCGTTCGCGTTGTACGCTGCGATCGGCAGGACGGCCGGGATCATGCGGCCGGCGCCGCGATCCCGGGTCGACACTCACCGCTGACGGGGAAGTGACGGCATGGAACTCGACGTCCACCACCTGAAGCTCGTGCGGGCGATCGGCGAGACCGGCAGCCTGTCCGAAGCGGCGGTGCGGCTCGGGATCAGCCAGCCCGCCGTCAGCGGCAACCTCAAGCGCCTCGAGAACGCGTTGGGGCAACGGCTGTTCGACCGCGGCTCCAGCACCGCGCCGGTCGTGCCGACACCCACCGGTGAACTGCTGCTCGACCGGATCAGCGCGGTGCTGCCGATGATGGAGGGGCTGGCGCGGGACATCGAGGTCCGCACCAGCCCCTCCGAGCTCGTGCGGGTGGGCGGGGTGTGCTCGCCGGTCCTGTGCCACCTGCCCTCGATCGTCGACAGCCACCGGCCGCACGGGCCGTCCGCGTCGTTGTTCGACAGCGAATGCCGGGACCTCGTCGTGGACATGGTGGTGCGGCGGCGGCTGGAAGTGGGCGTGGTCAAGGACTACCCCGGGTTCGAGGCGGTCGCGCCCGCCTCGGTGGACTTCGCGGTGGTGGCGCACGACAGGACGCTGGTGCTGCTGCGCGAGGACCATCCGCTGGCGCGGCACAAGGTGATCGGCCTGGAACAGCTGGCCGGCGAGCCGTGGGTGCTGCCCCCGCCCGACTCGACGCGTTTCCACGAGTACTTCCACAGGTCCTGTCGCCGCAAGGGTTTCACCCCTCGGGTGCAGTACGTCTCGGAGTCGTTCGGGATGACCGTGGCCGCGGTGCGCAACGGCGCCGTCGGGTTGTCGCAGGCCGCGTGCGAAGGGCACCTGCAGGTCGCCGCCCGGCTGCTCGCGGACGACGCGCTGTCGCGCAGGTTCCTGCTCGTGTGGCACCGGGAGAGCGAGTTCGCGCGGGTGGCCCGCGACGTCCTCGCGGACGCCGCGCTGGCCTACCGGCTCGAGTGCGAGGCCTCGCCGGTCTACTCCCGTTACCTGGCTTGACGAAGCGGTGTGCCCCACCGCAACAGGAGGGGCACACCGCCACCGTCAGCGGAGCTCGGCCGGTGGCAGCGTCGTCCCGTGGACCCAGGCCTCGTGGAACGCTGTGAGGTCCTTGTCCGCCACCGCCGCCGTGTAGAGCTCCCAGTCGTACCAGCCCTGGTTCAGCTGCGTCGCGATCTCCGGGTAGTCCCGCAGCACCGTGAAGAACTTCTCGTCACCGATGTGCTTGCGCAGCGCGTGCACCATCAACACGCCCTTGTCGGTGACGGAGAACTCCCGTCCCACGCCGGGATCGGCCAGCTCGCGCCCCCAGAACCGGGTGTCGGCGCCCGCCCGGCGCAGGGCGTCCTGGTAACGCTGCTCGGCGGCGGGCCCGCCGTTCGCCTCGTTCCACAACCACACCACGTACCGGGCGAACGACTCGACCATCGGCTGGTCCTTCCACATCTTGATGGCGAGCTGGTTGCCCCACCACTGCGATGCCAGGCCCTGCACCAACGCCGCTTGGCCGGCAGCGGCGCCGTGCACCGGTCGTCCCTGCGAAGGGTGCGAGTGGCCCAGCCAGTCCGGCAGGTACACACCGCCCGTGGCCGGCAGGGGATGAGGACCCAGCTTGCCGGTCAGGAACTCCATCACCGCGGGCAGCTCCTGGGCGAGCGTCGTGTCGGAGCCGGGCGCGAACGCGTCCAGCACGGAGGTGCCGCTGGGAAGCGTGGACTCGCGGACGGTGAACCGGTCGATGGCGATCATCGTGCCGGAAGGCGTGACCGGCACCTCCTCCGCCCAGCTGTGAGTTCCTTTGTGGACGGCCTTGCGCACTCCGGTCGAGACCACGCCCCATCCGGTGGGAACAGTGGCGTTGAGGTGGAAGGTCGCCCTGTCCGCCGAGGTGTCGTTGACCGGGAACCACGTGGCCGCGGAATGGGGCGCACCGGCCGCGACCGCACCGCCCGACCGCGTCGTGCGCCAGCCGGTGGCGCCCCGGCCGGGGACGTACTCGGGCTGGGGGCGACCGCAGTAGACGACCTCCACGGTGAAGGACGTGTCCGCCGCCAGTTCGGTGGCGGGCGTGATCACCAGTTCGTGGACCTTCGCCCGGACGAACGACGCGGGCACACCGTCGACCTTCACCGCGGTGACGGTGAGACCGCGCAGGTCCAGGTTGAACCGGCTGAGGCGCTGCGTGGTGGTGGCCGTGACCAAGGCCTTGGCGTTGAGGAAACGCGAGGCCGGGTCGTAGGACAGGTCGACGGTGTAGTCGCCGACGTCGTAACCACCGTTGCCGTCGGTGGGGTAGTAGGGGTCGACGCCGAGCACGACACCGTTGGGCGCGACGTGCACGTAACCGTCGGAGCCGATCGTGTCGCCGGCGTGCGCCACCGCCGGCGTCAGGAGTGAACAGCACAGCGACAGACCGCAGAGCGACAGGGAGTACGTTCGTCGATTCCGCACAGCCATTGGTAGACCTCTCAGGACAGTGGCAGGGGTCCGTTCAGTCTGTGTGCGCGCGGTTCGGTCGTACCAATGTCAGTTCTTCATGCCCGTGCGTTATCCGGCACGGTGTCCACCTGCACGGATGAACAGATCGCGGGAACTCCGTCACCGGGAGTGCCTCGCCCCCGACCTCGCTCACTCGCTCGTGTTAACAAAACGCTCTCCGGTTTTTCCTTTGCCGGCAGGGGTAGCTGGTTTCCAGGGCCATCGATCCACCTGGAGGTAACCGATGTCGTCCCCAACACGTGCTTGTCGGCGCGTCGCAGGCGTTGCCGCGATCGCGGTGGTCGCGAGCGTTCTGGTTCCGGTGAGCGCTCACGCGGAGGAAGATTCGGACGACCACGCCGCGGGGTCGCAGATCGCCAAGCACGAGGGCACCGGCGAGATGCTGACGACGCCACCGGACCTCGGCGCCGGCAACGTGGGCAGGGTGGACGGCATCGACGTCAGCAGCCACCAGGGCAACGTCGACTGGGGACACTGGTGGCGTTC
>NZ_QQAU01000008.1:315161-407854 GCF_003350445.1 Lentzea flaviverrucosa | reverse complement strand
ATAAGGATTGTGTTTGATCGCTCCAGACGGAATATGTCTGGCATCAATCTAGTCTTGCCTCAAAGGAACTACCTCGACGAGGAGGTAATTCATATATTACTGGCTGTGTTTCGGCACGCTGTTGAGTTCTCAAAGAACACGCGCACACCGCAGTCACATCAGCTTTTCGCTGACTTACTTCCGGGGCTTGTGTTGCTGAAGCTTATTTGGTCTTGCTCGCCGGTGTCAAATCGGCCTCTAGGAGGCTTTATCTTCCGGCTTTTTCGCCAGGCCCGTTCCGGCTTGTTTCCCGGCCCGTGTCGCTCTGACTTGGAGAACATTACACGGGGCACTTTCGATCTCCAAATCGGGGGGTCACCCGAGCCTCTGCACCGCCGTTGACCTGCGCGTTCGTCACCGCGAAGACCGAATGACGATCAGCCTCCGCGTCGAGCGCCGGGACGGGGTCGCCGACACAGGCGTCCGAGAAAGGCCTAGTCACGGGCTCTTTGCGCACATAAGCGGCCGGCACGGGCGCCGCGACGGCCGCGAAAACCTCGTTCAAATCGACTTGACGTGACCTGCGTCCCTTCGCAGGACCACCGAACAGACACACGAGGCGCCGGCGGTAGGTCTTGGCCACAAGGTCAATCATGGACCTCATGACGTTCGACGTGGTGGTGATCGGCGGAGGTCCGGCCGGCCGTGCGCTCGCACGGGCGTGTGCGCATGAAGGCCTGCACACAGCGATAGTCGACCGTCGTCCGCACCGTCCTTGGACGGCGACGTACGGCGCGTGGGCTGACGAACTCCCGCCCAACACCCCGACCAAGTCCGTGAGCACCACTGTTCGCGCATACGCGCGTGAGGAGCACCTGATCCAACGCACCTACGTCGTGTTGGACAACGCCAAGCTCCACGAACTGCCCGACACGGTCGAAGTACTCCAACGGCCAGAGGCAGCGCGCTACACGTTCAACGCGACAGGTGCGCGCAAGGGCCGTGCCGAGCAAACAGCCGTAGGCACGGTCATCGAGTCGGACAGCACCGAGACGACTTTGATGGACTGGCGAGGCACCGGCGACACGTTCCTGTACACGGTCCCGCTGGGTGGCAACCGGCTGCTGGTGGAGGAGACGTGTCTGGCGCGCAGGCCCGGCATGCCGTTGCAGGAGCTCCGCGAACGTCTGCACGCTCGTCTCTCCCCAGGCGAGGAAGAGGAGATCGTGCGCTTCCCCCTCGACGCACCAAGGGCCGCGAGCACCGCGTTCGGTGCCGCGGCCGGCTTCATCCACCCCGCCACCGGCTACAGCGTCGCCACCGCGCTGCAGCTCGCGCCACAGGTCGCCGCGGCGATCAAGGCGAACGAGGACCCCGGGCACGTCATCTGGCCGAAGAAGGCGCGCATCGTGCACGCCATGCGCATGAGGGGTCTCGAAGCGCTCCTCCGCTTCAGCCCGGACGAGACGCTGGACTTCTTCGAGGTGTTCTTCCGGCTCGACCAGGAGTTGCAGCGCGCCTACCTGTCCAGCCGTGATGACCTCAAGACGACAGCAGCCGCCATGCTCGCCTTGTTCCGCACGGCTCCAAGCCACCTCAGGTGGAAACTCCTCCGCTGAACTCCCAGCGTGAGGGCCGTGTCACCGAACGCACCGCCGGTGTGGCAAATGGCCGCCGAGAGCGTGAACAGCTGGTGAACCCGCTTGGAGCGAGTCGTTCGCACCGGCACGATCGGACCGTGCCCGCATTGCTGGATGACGTCAGGTTCGCCTTCCAGCCGCTGTTCAACCTGAACACCGGGGGCGTCGTCGCGATCGAGGCCCTGGCCCGGCCGCACGACGGCAGCGTGCAGGATCTGCTCCAGGCCGCCTTCCGGGCGGGTCTGCTGGCCAACGCCGACGTCGGACTCGCCTGCCGCGCCATCCGGTCCGCGGCCGACTTCGACCTGATGCTGCCCCTGCACGTGAACCTGCTCGCGATCACGATCGCGGACAAGCCCGAGGTCATGAGCCCTCTCTACGGCGCACTCCGCGACACGGGCCGGTCGCCGGACGGCGTCGTCATCGAGATCGGCGAGCCGTACTCACGGGCGAACCGCGGTCGGCTGGCCCGTGGCATGCAGACGCTGCGGAACAACGGTTTCCGCATCGCGCTCGACTGCGTGGGCGAGGGTGACGTGCCGCTCGGCCTGCTGACCAGCGCCTCGCCGGACTACCTGAAGCTTGACCGCGAGATCGTCCGCTCGCTGCCCGGCGACGCCGCGCGGGGCGCGCTGGTGAAGTCGCTGGTGCACCTCGGCGAGTACACGGGCGGTCAGGTCGTGGCCGAGGGCGTGGAGACCGAGGCGGAGCTGACCTACCTGCGCAAGCTGGGGGTGGGGTACGCGCAGGACAGGTTCCTCGCGCCCCCGCAGCGCAGGCCGGCGGTGAACGCGCGCATCGCGCCCGAGGCTGTCACGGAGACCGGCGAGATCCGGCGCAGCAACACGGGTCCGCGGATCACGGCCTTCCTGCACCCCGCCACGGTGCTGCCCGAGAACGCCACGAGCGAGGAGGTGCGCGAGGTCCTGGCATCGCAGCCTTCGGTCACGGGTGTCGTCCTGGTGGACGGCGAGGGCCGCCCGAAGTGGTCGGTGGACCGCAACCGGTTCCTGCTCGCGGTGACCGGTCCGTACGGGCACGCCCTGCACGCCAAGCGAGAAGCCGCACGGCTCGCGGACAAGCCGCACGTCATCGGCACCGAGGCGTCGGCGCTCGACCTACTGGACTTGGTGACGGGTGCGAACCGTGAACGCACGAACGACGACCTCATCGTCGTGGACCACAACGAGCGGTGCATGGGTGTCGTGCGCGTGGCCGACGTCGTGCGCGGTGTCGCCGAGCTCAAGGTGGAGCAGGCGGCCGCACTGAGCCCGTTGACGCGCCTTCCCGGCAGTGACGCGGTCGCGAAGGAAGTGGACAGGCGCATCGAACTCGGCGAGATCTTCGCGATCTCCTGGCTGGACGTCGACAGCTTCAAGCTGGTCAACGACACGGTCGGGTTCGCGGCGGGCGATGATCTGATCCGCGAGATCGGGCTCGAACTGGCGGACCTCGCGCACGCGTTCCCCGGCACGCAGGTCGGGCACGTCGGCGGTGACGACTTCCTCCTCCTCGCGGGACTCGACGAGACGGTGCCGCTGAGTGCTCGTTTGCTCGACAAGCCGTACACGGCAGAGGGACGACACGTCACCCTCTCTCTTGCGACCCTTATCTGTGCCCCGGGATCAGTGGGGTCGTATCGCGAGGTGTCGCGGTTGCTGGCACCAGTGAAGGAGCACGCGAAGTCGCTCGCCGGGTCCAGCTGGGTCATGGGCCGGCCGGGTACCGAACGACGCGACGTGCTGCGTGGTGTCGCGCAACGCGCGGTGAGTTAACAAGTACAACCAAACGCCTCCTGTGCGGCGCGCTGATCACTCATAGCATCGAGAGTGCTACTCAGTGCACAGGAGGTTCGCGTGCAGGTCGGCAGCAGAACTCAAGCGGTACCCGCGCAACGCAGAAGCATGGACGGCCTCCTCACCGTTGGCGTGGAAGAAGAATTCGTTCTCGTCGAAGCCTCCACGGGGCATTTGGCCAACCGTGCCAAGGAAGTGCTCGCCGGGGCCGACCAGTTCGAGGTGGACCTGCAGCCGGAAATCGCGCAATACCAGGTGGAATCGGCCAGCGGCATCTGCACGGACATGGCCGTGCTGCGCGAGCAACTGGCCGTGGCGCGCCGGGCGTTGATCGAGCGGGCCGCGCACCACGACGCGAAGCTCGCCGCGACCGGGACACCGGTGCTGGGCCTCACGATGCCGACGCCGCTGACGAACTCCCCGCGCTACCACCGGATGGCGCAGGAGATGGGCGCGCTCACCAACGACCTCGCGATCTGCGGCTGCCACGTGCACGTCGGCCTGCCCGACGACGAGTCGAAGATCTTCGTGAGCAACCACCTGCGGCCGTGGCTGCCCACGTTGCTGGCGCTGGGCGCGAACTCGCCGTACTGGCTCTACGGCGACACGGGGTACGCGAGCTGGCGGTACGTGGTCTGGAACCGTTGGCCCACTTCGGGTGCGCCGCCGCACTTCGACTCCGCGGCCGAGTACTACTCGGCACGGGAGGAGATCGTCGCGAGCGGCGCGGCGATGGACGCCGGGATGCTCTACTGGGACATCCGGCTCTCCGCCCGCCACCCCACGCTGGAACTGCGGGTCTCCGACGTCGCGCCGACGGTCGAGGAGGCGGTGCTGATGGCCGCCCTGGTGCGTGGGATCGCCGCCACCGCACTGAGTTCCGGTGCCGCGCCGGTGAAACTGCCGCCGCACCTGCTGAAGGTCGCGATGTGGCGTGCCGCGCGCGACGGCCTGGAGGGCTTCGGCATCGACCCGGCGACGGGCGCGCCCACGCCCGCGTCGTCGATCGTCGCGTCACTGCTGCGGTGGATCAGGCCGGCGCTGGAGTTCTCCGGTGACCACGAGATGGTGACCACCGCGATCGACCGGTTGCTGCTCGACGGGACCGGGGCGGTGCGGCAGCGCCGGGCGTTCGCGCGGCGCGGCAGGCTGGACGACGTGGTGGGATTCCTGGTGGCGCAGACATCTCCGGTCTGAGGTTCAGGCGAGCAACGGGATCGACGCCAGCACGATCGTCGACGCGACAGCCGTCGACATGCCGTAGCGCAACCGCTGCCCGGCGGCCGGCAGGTCCCGCGCGAGCAGGAACGCCGAGCACGCGACGACACCGACGGCGGCCCAGAGCGGGCCGAACCGGAACCACAGTCCGCCGCCGACCAGCAGCAGCCCGCCGACGGTCAGCTGGGTGGTCTCGTCGACGGCGTGCAGGACTGCTCGTGACCCGGTGTGGATGTCCTCGGTCCGGCCGGGAACGGCCCACCAGAGCGCCTGACCCGTAGCGAGGGCCGCGGCTCCGGAGAACAACAGCCACACCGCCGGATCGGCCCGTCCCCCGGCCGCCGCGTAGGCGGTCACGCTCGGCAGCAGTCCGGTGGCGATCGCCAGCGCCACCGGACCGGCGTACCCGCGCCGCTCCAGCCTGATCGGTTCGAGGCTGTGGGCCAGGTGCAGCACCAGGACCAGCCCGACCCCGATCGCGACTCTCCACGACACGGCGACGGCCAGTGCGAGCGCGAAGACCATCTCGACGACCGCCAGCGCGAGGACCCTCCGCGCGCCGATCTCCTGGACCGCCTGGCGGCGTTCGTCGGTGGCGCGGACGCCGGCGTGGGCGTCGAGGAGGTTGCCGGAGATGATCGCGACGAAGTTCGCCAGCACCGCGAGCACGACGGCGAGGTCGAATCTCGTTGCGTAGCAGGCGCCCCAGGAGGCGGCGCACGCGTAGTGCACGCCGAAGGGGTGGTCCAGGCGGTGGAGGTAGGTCAACGCCGGCACGTGGCCCCCGGAGATGGCGACTGCGTAACCCTAGGAACACAGAGAGTAGCACTGTGCGGCATTCGCACCGGAGTGCGTTGAGCCGTTCAGCGGACCAGCCTGCGGGGTGTTCCAGGCGGGCGGATGCTGGGCGAAAGGCCGGAAGGAGGAGGTTGTGACGACAGCGCGCGACATCATGCACCCCGGAGTGCGGTGCGTGGCCGAGGACGCGAGCCTCGTCGAGGCCGCCCGCATGATGCGGGACCTCGACGTCGGTTCCCTGCCGATCTGCGGCAAGGACGACAAGCTGCACGGGATCATCACCGACCGCGACATCGTGATCAGGGCCGTGGCGGAGGGACTGGACCTCGCGACGACCCGTGCCGGCGAGTTCGGCGGCCACGTCCACTGGGTCGACGCGGACGACCCGCTGGAACACGTGCTCGAGACCATGGGCGAGCACCAGATCCGGCGGCTGCCGGTCATCGAGGACCACCGGCTGGTCGGCATGGTGTCCGAGGCGGACCTCGCGCGGCACCTGCCGGAGGACCAGCTGGCGGCGTTCGTCGAACGGGTCTACGCCTGAGGTGGCCTGCTGACGCCGTGCTCCAGGTAGCGGGTCTCGCCTGATTCCCTCGCTCGCAACGCTTCCGCGACCCTGCGGGCGAGTCTGGGGATCAGGCGCTCCCCCGCCTGGGAGGGCGTCACGAACTCGTACGACCTGAGCTCCTCGGCCTGCAGCCGGATGTGGTCGTCGGCGGTGAGCAGGCCGCCCTCGAAGACGAACAGGACGCGGTCCTCGCCGTCGCGCGGCGCCCAGTCGGCCACGAGCAGGCGGCCGGGTTCCCTGACGAGCCCCAGTTCCTCCTCGATCTCGCGGCGGCAGGCCTCGCTCGGCGTCTCGCCGTGCTCGACCGCCCCGCCCGGGATCTCCCAGTGCGGCTTGTAGGTGGGCTCCACGAGCAGGAGGCGCCCTGCTTCGTCGAAGAAGAGGGCGCCGGCTCCGGAGAGCGCTCTGCTGCTGTGATCCACAGTTCCTTTGTACGGTGGTCGTCCCGCCAGGAGTTGAACCTGGGACCTACCGCGTATCAGACGGACGCTCTCACCGGACTGAGCTACGGGACGGAGTGGAAGACGAGGGTGTCGAACCCTCCGGGGCGATCTTGCAAGGATCACCTGCGCGCCGGCGCGTCCCCCTGATTCAGTTGTGCAGTGCCGCGGGCAGGATTCGAACCTGCACTGGACGCGTTCTGAGCGCGTTGCCTCTTCCGTTGGGCTACCGGGGCGTGCGGATCCGGGGAGTCGAACCCCGACTGTCATGGCCCTCAACCATGTGCCTCTGCCAGTTGGGCTAGATCCACTTTCGTGGCGAACGCATTGTTTTCGGGCAGCACCGATGGAAGGAGTCGAACCCTCGGGAAACGGGTTTGGAATCCGTTCCGCTTCCAAAGCTCATCGGCATCGGCGTGACAAAAAGAAAACCGCCCAGGGTTTCCCGTGGGCGGCTCCGAGGTCATGACCTGGGGATCAGGTCATGGCGTGGAGCCCCACGCCACCGCCAGCAGACCGCCGGCGATGAGGGCGAGAATTCGCCATCCCGCGAGCTGAGCCTTGGCAAGCATGTCTTCCTCCGGTTGATCTCTGTTGTTCGTGATGGGACCAAGTTAAGCGACCGTCCGGGACGGCCGCAACGCATTTAATGCTACGCAAGAAAACGGCGCGCATCCGGTGGATGCGCGCCGTTCCAACTCCTGGGAAACCTCAGACGGTGAAGCCCAGCGCGCGCAGCTGCTCGCGGCCGTCGTCGGTGATCTTCTCCGGGCCCCACGGCGGCATCCACACCCAGTTGATGCGGAAGTCCGACACGAGACCGCCGCCCGCGCCGCCGGTGAGGGCCGCGCGGGTCTGGTCCTCGATGACGTCGGTCAGCGGGCAGGCCGCGGACGTGAGCGTCATGTCGATGGTGGCGACGTTCTTCTCGTCGACGTGGATGTCGTAGACGAGCCCGAGGTCGACGACGTTGATGCCGAGCTCCGGGTCCACGACGTCGCGCATCGCCTCTTCGAGGTCGTCGAGCGCGGCGACGTCAGCTGTGGGCTCGAAGACCGGCATGCCTTCGGCTCCCCGGACGACTTCTTCGGTGCTCATGCTGCTCCCTGGCTTCGTGCTACTGCGTCTTTGAAGGCCATCCAGCCCAGCAGCGCGCACTTCACGCGCGCCGGGTACTTCGCGACTCCGGCGAAGGCGATGCCGTCCTCGAGGACGTCCTCGTCCGGCTCCACCTTGCCGCGGCCCTGCATCAGCTCGACGAACGCGTCCAGCTTCTTGAACGCCTCGCCCACGGGCTTACCCACGACGAGGTCGGTCAACACCGACGTCGAGGCCTGGCTGATCGAGCAGCCCTGGCCGTCGTAGGAGACGTCCTGCACCACGTCGTCGACGAGGTGCACCCGGAGCGTCACCTCGTCGCCGCAGGTCGGGTTGACCTGGAACGACTCCGCGTCGAACGGGTCTCGCAGGCCTCGGCCGTGCGGGTTCTTGTAGTGGTCCAGGATGATCTCCTGGTACATCTGCTGGAGCTGCATCAGGCCACCCCGAAGAACTTCTGCGCCTCGCGGACGCCGTCGACCAGAGCGTCGACCTCGTCCAGCGTGTTGTACAGGTAGAACGACGCGCGCACGGACGACTGGGCCTTCAGGCAGCGGTGCAGCGGCCACGCGCAGTGGTGGCCGACGCGCACGGCGATGCCCAGGCTGTCGAGCACCTGGCCGGCGTCGTGCGGGTGGACGCCCTCGATCTCGAACGGCACGGCGCCGCCCCTGGCGACCGCGTCCTGCGGGCCGATCAGGCGAACACCCTTGATGCCCGAAAGACCTTCCAGGGCGGCAACGGTCAGCGCGTGCTCGTGAGCGTTGACCCGCTCCATGCCGACGACGCTGAGGTAGTCCACCGCCGCGCCCAGACCGACGGCCTGGGACGTCATCGGCGAACCGGCCTCGAAGCGCTGCGGCGGCGGGGCGAACGACGAGCCCTCCATCAACACCTGCTCGATCATCGAGCCGCCGGTGATGAAGGGGGGCAACGCCTCCAGCAGCTCACGACGTCCGTAGAGGACACCGATGCCGGACGGGCCGAGCATCTTGTGGCCGGAGAACGACGCGAAGTCGACGCCCAGCCTGCGGAAGTCGACCGGGCTGTGCGGCACGGACTGGCACGCGTCCAGCACCGTCAGCGCGCCGACCTTGCGCGCCGCCGCGACGAGCACGTCGACCGGGTTGATCACGCCGGTCACGTTCGACTGGTGCGTGAACGCGACGACCTTGGTGCGCGGCGTGATCACGCTGTCCACATCGGACAGGTCGAGACGACCGTCCTGGGTCAGCGTGAACCACTTGAGCGTCGCACCGGTCCGCGAGGCGAGCTGCTGCCACGGAACGAGGTTCGCGTGGTGCTCCATCTCGGTCACGACGATCTCGTCGCCGGCACCCACGACGAAGCGCGCGGCCTCGGGACCCGAGGTCGCGGCGTTGCCCATCGCGTACGCCACGAGGTTGAAGCCCTCGGTGGCGTTCTTGGTGAACACCAACTCGCCGAAGTCGGCGCCGACGAAGTCCGCGATGCGCTGACGCGCACCCTCGTACGCGTCGGTCGCTTCCTCGGCCAGCTGGTGGGCACCCCTGTGCACAGCGGCGTTGTGCTGCTGCAGAAAAGCTCTTTCAGCGTCCAGAACCTGCGTCGGGCGTTGCGAGGTGGCGCCGGAGTCCAAGTAGACCAGGCGCTTCCCGTCACGAACGGTGCGAGACAGGATCGGGAAGTCCGCCCTCAGGGCGGCCACGTCCAATGGTGCTGCGGTGGTGGTCACAGCGCCTCCTCTCAACACCTGATAACGCTAGGAAATGGCTGCGGCTTCCTTGGATCCGGTGTACTTCACGTAACCCTCGGACTCGAGCACGTCGGCCAGCTCGCGGCCACCGGACTCGACGATCCGGCCGTTCGCGAAGACGTGCACGAAGTCCGGCTGGATGTACTTGAGGATCCGGGTGTAGTGCGTGATCAGCATGACGCCGACCTCACCGGAGGCCTTGTAGCGGTTGACGCCCTCGGACACGACGCGCAGGGCGTCGACGTCCAGACCGGAGTCGGTCTCGTCGAGGATCGCGATCTTCGGCTGGAGCAGGCCCAGCTGCAGGATCTCGTGGCGCTTCTTCTCACCACCGGAGAAGCCCTCGTTCACCGAACGCTCGGCGAACGCCGGGTCGATGTCGAGGTCTGCCATCGCACCCTTGACCTCCTTCACCCAGTGGCGGAGGTTCGGGGCCTCGCCGCGCACGGCGGTGGCGGCGGTGCGCAGGAAGTTCGACATCGAGACGCCGGGGACCTCGACCGGGTACTGCATGGCGAGGAAGAGGCCCGCGCGGGCGCGCTCGTCGACGGACATCTCGAGGACGTCCTCACCGTCGAGCGTGACGGTGCCCGAGGTGACCGTGTACTTCGGGTGCCCGGCGATCGCGTAGGACAGCGTGGACTTGCCGGAGCCGTTGGGGCCCATGATGGCGTGCGTCTCGCCGGCCTTGATCGTCAGGTCGACGCCCTTGAGGATCTCCTTGGGAGCGTCCTCACTGACGACCGAGACGTGCAGGTCCTTGATCTCAAGGGTGGCCATGACTTGCCGTTCTCCTGGTGGTGTAGCTAGAAGTCAGTCAGTTCGTGGTGACGGTGACGTCGACGAAGACGTCGCCGTCACGGATGTCGACGGCGTAGACGTCGACCGGTTCGCTCGCGGGTGGCGACGAGGGCGCGCCGGTCTCCAGGTCGAAGCACGACCCGTGCAACCAGCACTCGATCCCCTTGCGGGAGACCTCGCCCTCGCTCAGCGACACCGCGGCGTGCGAGCACAGATCAGCGAGTGCGTGCACCCGCTCGCCGTCGCGCACCAGCACGAGGTCGACGTCGTCGACGCTGGCGGCGAACGGCTTGCGGTCGTCCAATGCGGACAGTGCACACACCTTGATCACGTGCCGACCGCCTCGAGCTCTGCCTCGATGGCCGCCTCGAGGCGCTCGCGCACCTCGGGAACGGCGATCTTCGCGATCAGCTCCTGGAAGAAGCCGCGCACGACGAGACGCCGTGCCTGGTCCTCCGGAATGCCGCGCGCCTGCAGGTAGAAGAGCTGCTCGTCGTCGAACCGGCCGGTGGCGCTGGCGTGGCCCGCACCCTCGATCTCGCCGGTCTCGATCTCCAGGTTCGGCACCGAGTCGGCACGCGCACCATCGGTGAGGATGAGGTTCCGGTTCAGCTCGAACGTCTCGGTGCCCTCGGCAGCGACGCGGATGAGCACGTCACCGATCCACACCGCGTGCGCGCCGTCGCCCTGCAGCGCGCCCTTGTAGACGACGTTGCTGCGGCACTTGGCCTGCGCGTGGTCGATGAACGGGCGGTGCTCCTGGTGCTGGCCCGCGTCCGCGAAGTACAGACCGAACAGCTCGGCGTCTCCGCCACGGCCCGCGTACTGCACGACCGGCGTCACGCGCACGACGTTGCCGCCGAGCGTGACCACGGTGTGCTTGATGGTCGCGTCGCGACCGAGCTTCACGTGGTGCTGCGAGACGTGCACGGCGTCGTCGGCCCAGTCGTGGATGGTGATCACCGTGAGGTGAGCGCCGTCCGCGACGAGGAACTCGATGTTGTCCGCGTACGCGCCGGAACCGCGGAAGTCCAGGATCACGGTGCCCTCGGCGAACTGCGAGGCCTTGACCTGGATGTGGCCGTAGGCGACGGCGTCCACGCCGGCACCGGTCACCGTGACGGTGGTCGGCTCGGACTTCACGTCACCGGGCAGCGTCACGATCGTGGCGTTCTCGAACGACGAGTACGCCTGCGCCGCGACGCGGTCACCGGGGACGCCGGCGGTGCCGAGCCGTGAGTCGTCACGACCCACGGTCTCGACGGTGACGCCGGAAGCGGCGCTCACCTCGACGGCAGCGGTACCCGTTGCCGCAGCGCCGGAGTGCAGACCGGCAAGACGCTTGAGAGGCGTGAAGCGCCAGATCTCCTCACGGCCGCCCGGCACCTCGAACGCGTTCACGTCGTAGGACGTGAAGTGCTCCGCGCGAGAGGTGACCGGAACGACGGCTCCGTGGGAGTGGGGTTTCGTAGACAGGGCGGCCATGTCAGCCGACGGCCCCTTCCATCTGCAGTTCGATCAGGCGGTTCAGTTCGAGGGCGTACTCCATGGGGAGCTCGCGCGCGATGGGCTCGACGAACCCGCGCACGATCATCGCCATGGCCTCGTCCTCGTTCAGGCCGCGCGACATCAGGTAGAACAACTGGTCCTCGGAGACCTTCGAGACCGTGGCCTCGTGACCCATCTGCACGTCGTCCTCGCGGACGTCGACGTACGGGTAGGTGTCCGAGCGGCTGATGGTGTCGACCAGCAGCGCGTCGCACTTCACCGTGGACTTCGAGTGGTGCGCCCGCTTGTTGACCTGGACCAGGCCGCGGTACGACGTGCGGCCACCGCCCCGCGCCACCGACTTCGAGATGATCGTCGAAGAGGTGTGCGGTGCCATGTGGACCATCTTGGCGCCGGCGTCCTGGTGCTGGCCCTCGCCCGCGAACGCGATCGAGAGGACCTCGCCCTTGGCGTGCTCGCCCATCAGCCAGACGGCCGGGTACTTCATGGTCACCTTGGAGCCGATGTTGCCGTCGACCCACTCCATGGTCGCGCCCTCTTCGGCCTTGGCGCGCTTGGTGACCAGGTTGTAGACGTTGTTCGACCAGTTCTGGATCGTCGTGTAGCGGCAGCGGCCGCCCTTCTTCACGATGATCTCGACCACGGCCGAGTGCAGCGAGTCCGAGGAGTAGATCGGCGCCGTGCAGCCCTCGACGTAATGCACGTAGGCATCCTCGTCGACGATGATCAGCGTGCGCTCGAACTGACCCATGTTCTCGGTGTTGATCCGGAAGTAGGCCTGCAGCGGGATGTCCACGTGCACGCCCTTCGGCACGTAGATGAACGAGCCACCGGACCACGTCGCGGCGTTCAGCGCCGAGAACTTGTTGTCACCCGCGGGGATGACGGAGCCGAAGTACTCCCGGAAGAGCTCCGGCTGCTCCTTCAGGGCGGTGTCGGTGTCGAGGAAGAGGACACCCTGCTGCTCCAGGTCCTCGCGGATCTGGTGGTAGACGACCTCGGACTCGTACTGGGCCGCGACACCGGCGACGAGGCGCTGCTTCTCGGCCTCCGGGATGCCCAGCCGGTCGTAGGTGTTCTTGATCTCCTCGGGCAGGTCCTCCCAGGAGGTGGCCTGCTTCTCGGTCGAACGCACGAAGTACTTGATCGAGTCGAAGTCGATCCCAGAGAGGTCAGCGCCCCAGCTCGGCATCGGCTTGAGGTCGAAGAGCTTCAGCGCCTTCAACCGGTACTCGAGCATCCACTCGGGCTCGCTCTTCTTCGCCGAGATGTCGCGGACGACATCCTCGCTGAGGCCTCGGCGTGCGCTCGCGCCGGCAGTGTCCGAGTCGGCCCAGCCGAACTCGTAGTTGCCGAGAGACGCAATCGTCTCTTCCTGCGTGAGCGGAGACTGCACCGTGGTGGGCGTGCGCTGCTCGGCAGCGGTAGTCATGCGGGCTCCCCTCCATCATCTGGGATCCGTGGAACGTTCGGGATGTGCGTCGTGCACACGGCGTGGCCGCGTGCGATCGTCGCAAGGCGCTGCACGTGGGTACCGAGAAGATTCGCGAACGTCTCCGTCTCGGTCTCGCACAGCTGGGGGAACTCGGCGGCGACGTGGGCGACCGGGCAGTGGTGCTGGCACAACTGCTCGCCCGTACCCACGTTTCGCGCCGCCGCAGCGTAACCCTCCCTGGTCAACGCGGTCGCGAGGGCCTTCGCCCGTTCGGCGGGCGTGACCTGGGCCACGATCGTCGAACGGTGACCGTCCACGAGTGCGTCGACACGACTTTGCGCAAAGGCGCGCACTGCCTCTTCCCCGCCAGTCTGCGCGAGGAACCTGAGGGCGGCGACCGCTAGGTCGTCGTAGGCGTGGCCGAACCGGGCGCGTCCGGCGTCAGTCAGCAGGAAGAACTTCGCGGGACGGCCACGGCCACGTTGGGTCTGCCGGGGTGCGTCCCTCGTCGTCGCCTCACCGTCCGCGAGCAGCGCGTCGATGTGACGACGCACTGCCGTGGGACTGATGCCCAGCTCCTCGGCGATGCCCGCCGCGGTGACCGGGCCCTGCTCCAGGAGGAGCCTGGCGACAGCACGCCGAGTCTTGCCGTCGTGCTGAGGCACGGCGTCAAGGTGGGTCTCGGCGTTTTTCACAACACCAGTGTTGCGTATTTCGCCGGAGGTCGCAAAGATCGCGGTCACAGGGTGACCTGACTCACGGCTGAACGTGGCTCGATACTCTCCTGACATGTCCACGAACGGCGGAGCTGTCACTCCGGAGAGCGACCTTCTGAACGGTCGGGAGCGTCGCCAGCTGGACATCGTCCGTCGCTGGGGCACCATCGGCGCGTTGCTGCTGACCGTCGGATCGCTGGGCGGCGGGGCCGCACCGATCTACTCGCCGCTCTACGGCGTGCCCGTGCTCGGGCTCTTCTCGAGGATGCCCAGTGTCGCGATGGGGGTCGTCTGGACCGGCATCTTCATGATCGTGTCGGCCTGGCTGGCGCTGGGCCGGTTCGTGAAGCCCGGCCGGCCGAGGCTGATCTCGCGCGGTCAGATGGACCGCACGCTGCTGATGTGGACCGTTCCACTGGTCTTCTGCGTGCCGATGTTCTCCCGCGACGTGTACTCGTACCTGGCGCAGAGCGAGATCGCGGCGCGCGGGCTCGACCCGTACGAGCTGGGGCCCGCGAACGCGCTGGGCGTCGACCACGTCCTGACGCGCGGTGTGCCGAACATCTGGCGCGAGACTCCGGCGCCGTACGGGCCGCTGTTCCTCGCGTTCGGCCGGTTGACCGCGATGCTGACCGGCGACCACGTGGTGTCCGGTGTGTTCGTGCACCGGCTGCTGGTGCTGGTCGGCCTGGGGATGATCGTGTGGGCGCTGCCCCGGCTCGCCGCCCGGTTCGGGGTGCCGCCGGTCGGCGCGTTGTGGCTGGGCGCGCTGAACCCGCTGGTGCTGTTCCACATCGTCATCGGCGTGCACAACGACGGCCTGGCGCTCGGCCTCATGCTGGTCGGCCTGGAGCTCGCGATGCGCGGGCTGGAACCGCTGAAGTGGACCTGGATCACGCTGGGCGCCGGGGTCATCGTGTGCGGGGCGATGGTGAAGATCCCCGCCATGGCCGCGCTCGGGTTCCTCGGCGTGATGGTGGCGCGCAAGCTCGGCGGGCAGCTCAAGCACCTGGCAGCCGTGGCCGGGATCATGGCCGTCATAGCGGCGGTCGGGGTGGTGGTGATCTGCCTCGGCACCGGGTTCGGCTTCGGCTGGGTCGAGACGCTGAACGTCGCGTCGACCGTGAAGTCGTGGATGTCGCCGCCGACCGCGCTGGGCTTCCTCGGCGCCGGCACCGGCATCCTGCTGGGCCTCGGCAACCACACCGAGGCGATGATCTCGCTGACCCGGCTGCTCGGGCAGGCCGTGTCCGTGGTGATCACGGTCGGGCTGCTGTGGCGCAGCTTCAAGGGCCGGATCAAGGCGATGAACGGCCTGGGTGCGGCTCTGGGCGCGATCCTGGTGCTCGGGCCGGTGCTGCAGCCCTGGTACGTGCTGTGGGCGGCGATCCCGCTGGCCACCGCCGTGGTCGGGCCGAAGTTCCGGATGTTCGCCATGGTGACGTCGGCGATCATCGCGATCATCCTGCCGCCGACCGGGTCCGCGTTCGACGGGCGTGCCTACACCGTGCCGCAGGCGGTCGCCGGTGCGGTGATCACGTTCGCGGTCTGCGTGCTGGTCGCCCGCAAGCGGGTCGGGCCGTTCCTGAAGTCCGACCCCGCCGGCGGAGGACAGGTCTGAGGGGCCAGTCGGGCCGGTAACCCCGAACCTCCGGCGGACGAGTCACCAGCAGGGGAAGATCTTCGCCGGAGGGGGTGACGTGGCATGTCCGAACAACCCATGTCGCGGGAAGAGGTCCGGTTCGCCGTCGTGCTCAACGGCGGTGTGAGCCTCGCCGTCTGGATGGGCGGCGTCGTGCTGGAGCTCGACCGCCTGACCAGGCAGGGATCGGTGTACCAGCCGCTGCTGGACCTGGTCGGCTGCAGGGCGAGAGCGGACGTCATCGCGGGCACGTCCGCGGGCGGCATCAACGGCGCCGCGCTCGCGTTGTCGCAGGTCAACAAGCAGGCCGACCTGACGAGGCTGCGCGACCTCTGGGCCGAGCAGGGGCGGATGGAACAGCTGCTGCGCACACCGTTCCGCGGCCAGCCGGGCTCGCTGCTCAAGGGCGACGAGTTCTTCCTGCCCCGGCTGCAGGAGGCGCTGGCCAGGCTCACCGCGGACTTCGACCCGACCGAGCCCGACGAGCGCCCGATCGACCTGCGCATCACCACCACGCTGCTCGGCGGCGTCCCGGAGGTGACCTACGACGACCTGGGCCAGCCGCTGACGCAGTCGGTGCACCAGGGCTCGTTCTCGTTCCGCCGCGACCCCTACAACTGGGTCAGCGAGGAGACCAGGGACGACTTCGCGGCCGCGACGCTGAACGACCGCGTGCTGCAGCTCGCGCTGGCCGCGCGGTCGAGCGCCAGCTTCCCCTTCGCGTTCGAGCCGAGCTTCATCCCGGTCGGCGGCCAGGCCACGCCGGACCGCCCGGACATGGCGGACGTCGCCAGCTGGGCGAACGGCGGCGACCGCAGCAGGTTCGCCGTCGACGGCGGTGTTCTCGTGAACACGCCGACGAAGGAGGCCCTCGAGGCCATCGACCGGATGCCGGCGGACGGGCCGGTGCGGCGGGTGATGCTGCTGGTCTTCCCGCACGCCGAGCCGCTGGGTTCCGAGCCGGTGGCCGACACGTTCGACAAGGGACTGACGACGGTCGGGTCCGGCGGCAAGCTGCTGGGCGCGATGTCCAGCCAGGCCGGCCGGACCTACGTCGAGAAGATCGAGGAGCACAACCGGCGCGCCGCCGGCAGCAGGGGCGGCCGGATGGCGTTGCTGGAACGGCTGCACGCGGGCGGTGAGGACGTCGTCAGCGAGGTGTACTCGTTGGCGGACAAGCTCTTCGGCCACTACGAGGACGTCGAGATCCGGCTCGCGGCACGGCAGGTGACGGCGCAGCAGTTCGCGCTGGCAGGCGGGAATCCGGCGAACTGGTCGTTCGAACGGGCGCGCCGGGCCGCGGAGACCGCGCAGCGCAAGTGGAAGGAGCTGCACGGCGTCCTGCCGTACGTGCCGGGCGTGCGGCTGCCGGGGGTCGTGTGCCGCGAGGACGTGGGCTGGGAGTGGGGCATCACGATGGCCGAACGCCTCGGGGCGTCGGCGCTCGACCTGCTCAAGCGGCTCGTGTGGGTGGTGCCCGAGGCGCAGGCCGCCGAGGTCACCACGGCCCGCCGCGAACTCCACCGGGTCCGCGCGGAGCTGCGCAGGCTGCGGGAGGAGCTGTTCGACTGGAAGCCGTCGGACTCGGTCGGCGAGACCTATTGGACCGGCCGGCTCGCGAGCTACCACGAGCACATGATCGACGGGCACCTCGGCCTGGAGGTCAGGGCGCAGGTGGCCGAGATCGGCCGGGTCGTCGGCGCGGTGCAGCAGGTGGTCACCTCGCTCGACGAGCACCGGCTGAAGCTCGGCGGGCTGGTCTGCTGGCACGCGCTGCTCGACGCCCCGGCGGTGGCGTCCGAGGCGGGCCTCGGCGACGGCGAGCGGTGGCTGAGTCGCCTGCTGGCGCTGGAGATCGCCGGCACGTGCCTGTCCGACGACGCCTCGACCGGGATGGACACCCCGGTCGAACTGGTGCAGGTGTCGCTGCAGACGCGCAACGCGTTCGCGAAGCAGTCGCTCACGGCCGAGGACAAGGCCGGTGGCGCCTCGCTGTCGCGGTTCTCCGGGTTCCTCAAGCGTTCGTGGCGGGTCAACGACTGGATCTGGGGCCGGCTGGACGGCGCCACGATGCTGTGCCGCGTGCTGTTCGACCCGCGGCGGTTGCGGCGCATGGACCTGCTGGGCCGGCCGGCCGATGACCGGCGCACCGCGGAGGAACGCGCGCAGGCCGTCGTCGACCAGGTCGTCACGGCGATGTTCGGCCTGGAGCTGCCGGTGCAGGTCGCCGTGTGCGCCGAGGAGGCCAAGAAGGAGCTCGCGGGCATCTACGAGACCGGGAACGAGCTGTCGCCGTCGTCGATGAAGCTCGCCGAGCTCGCCGCGTGGGGCCTGCACTGGCGGATCATCTGCGAGGAGCTCCCCCGGCTGCGGGCCGCGATCATCGCCGACCGCGGTGACGGCGCGGACAAGCGTTCGCGGGGCGAGCTGTTCCTGGAGGAGCACGCGGACCTGTTGCGGCGCCTCGAATATCAGCAGGAGCACACGGTCACGCTGGGCATGTCGGCGTTGAACGCCTTCGACCGCGCGGGCATCGGCCGTGAGCCGCTGACCCAGGAGGCGGCGTCGGACCAGATGATCCGCACGGCCGCGACCGCCGCCGCCGTGGCGGTCACGGTCGCCGACTCCGAACGCTCCGGGCTCGCCGCGGTCAGGCCCGTGACGCGGGTGCTGCGCGGTGCCGCCCTGCTCCCGTACTGGACGATCACCGGCCTGACCCGCGGCGGCAGGCTCGCGCAGTTCCTGGGTCTGCTGGGGCTCGCGGTCGGCGGCGCGCTGGTCGTCATGGCGTTGTTCGGCATGCTGCCGGCGTGGGCCGCCGGTCCCGGTGCGGCGCTCGGCGCGGCCGGCCTGCTCGGCGCCTTCGGTTACGCGGCACTGCGCAGCGGCACGATGCTGCACGGCCTGGTGCTGCTGTCACCGGTGATCCCGTTGGTGGCCATAGCCGTCGAGAGACTGCCCGACGACACGGCGGAGATCACGACGGGCACGATCACGGTGGCCGGTGTCGCGTTCGTCGTCGCCGCGCTGCTCGTGCTCGGCTCGCTGCCCTCCCCGATCCGCACACCGCTCGCCGTGCTGGCCGACTTCCGGCCGTGGCGGATCATCAGGCGGCGCTGGAAGCAGGCGGCGGTGGTCCTGCTGGTGGCGGGGATGGTCTGGTCGGTGTGGCAGTTCGAGCTGCACGCCAAGCCGTGGCTGGTGATTCCCGCTTCGATCCTTTGTGGAGCGTTCGGTGTCCGGATGGCGTTGACGGGCGGCAAGTCGTTGCAGCGCTGGCGCCGCGTCGAGGGTGTGTGGGGCACGGAACGCGCCGAGCCTCCCGCCGCCGCGACCGCCGGGTGGGCCGTGGTCTACGGCCTCGGCTACCTCGTGGTCGCCGACGTGCTGCTGGTCATCGGGCCGCGCGGCTGGGGCTGGCAGGCGGTGATCGGCACTGCGCTGGCGTTCGGCCTGACGCTGCTGCTGATCACACCCTGGTACGTGCCCCGCATCGAACGCCGCCGGCTGCGCGACCAGCTCGTCGACGAGGCCGTGCCGGCGCTCTACCCGCCCGGTTGTGACGTCGCGGCGACGTTGCGCGAACGGCTGGAGGGCCACGCCTCGCTGTACCGGTTCCTCATCCATGGAGACGGCGAGCACCCCTCCGAGCTCACGCTCTCCCACGCCGGACTGGCTGTGGCGCAACGGATCGAGGCGAAGCTCCGATGAGGGCCGACGCGACGCGCAACATCCAGGCGGTGCTGCGCGCGGCCGCACGGGTGTTCGCGGCGGACCCCCTCGCGCGGATCGCTGACGTCGCCGAAGCGGCGGGCGTGGACAAGCGGACCGTCTACCGGCGCTTCGACTCGCGCGAGGACCTGCTGCTGGCGGTCTACCGCGCCCGGCTCGACGAGCTCGAGTCGTTGATCGACGCGACCTTCGCCGACGACCGGCCGGTCCGCGACGCGCTGCTCGCGTTCGCCGAGGGCGGCATCCGGCTCAGCCGCGACTGGCCCGTCGACATCCGCGCCGTGGCCGACCCGGCGATCGGTCAGCGGCGTGAGGAGCTGGACGCGCGGATGGACGAGTTCCTGCGCCGTGCCGAACAGGCGGGGGTCATCGCGGCCGGGTTGCCCGCCGGGTGGTCGTTGCGGACGTTGCAGACCCAGCTGCACACGGTCGCGCAGGAGATGCCCGCGCTCGAGCCCGGTCCCGCCGCCGCGCTCGTGGTCGAGACGTTCCTGCACGGCGTGGGCGCCTGAACCCTGTGACGAGGGCCATGCCCGTCCCGGGCATTTTCGCGCTGCCTCCAGCGTCATAAGTGTCATAGAAAGTGACACTTAGATCGGAGCAGACGATGTCGAGGACGTGGCTCATCACCGGGGCGTCACGGGGTTTCGGGCGCAGGCTGGCCGAGGCCGCCGCCGAGGCGGGTGACCGGGTCGTCGCGACCGCACGGCGACCCGAACAGCTCGAGGACCTGGTGGCGCGGTACGGCGACCAGGTGCGCGCGGTCGCGCTGGACGTGACCGACGCGGACGCGGCCCGCCGGGCGGTCGAGCGGACCGTCGAGGCCTTCGGCTCGCTCGACGTGGTCGTCAACAACGCCGGCTACGCCAACAGCGCGCCCATCGAGGAGATGTCCGAGGCCGACTTCCGCGCCCAGGTGGAGGCGAACCTGTTCGGCGTCGTGAACGTGACCCGCGCGGCGCTGCCGGTGCTGCGCCGCCAGCGGTCCGGAACCTTCCTGCAGTTCTCGTCCGTCGGCGGCCGCGCGGGCGGCACGCCGGGAATGGGCGCGTACCAGACCGCGAAGTTCGCGGTGGAGGGCTTCTCCGAGGTGCTGGCGAACGAGGTGGCGCCCTTCGGCGTGCGGGTCGTGATCGTGGAGCCGGGAGCGTTCCGCACCGACTGGCAGGGTTCGTCGATGGTCCGCCACCAGGTCGGCCCCGACTACGAGGAGACCGTCGGGGCGATCAACCGCTTCCGCGACGAGACCGACGGCAGGCAGCCCGGCGACCCCGCCCGCGCGGCGCGGGTGATCCTCGACGTCGTCGCCTCGGACGAGCCGCCGCGCCGCCTCGTGCTGGGTGCCGCCGCGGTCGAGACGGTGCTGGCGGCGGAGGCCCGGCGCACCGCCGAGACCCAGAAGTGGGCCGCGGTCAGCGCGTCCGCCGACTTCCCCGCGGACGAGGACTGACACGGCTTCGGCCCGGCCGCGTCGCGCGACCGGGCCGGTGAGCGCCGACTCCCAGGACGCTCAGGCCGCCAGTGCGATGACCGGCACGGTCTGACCCATCGCCCGCGCGTACAGCGCCTCGAAGCGCTCCAGCGTCGTGGCGAGGGCGTGGTGCGAGATGATCTCGCTGCTGGCCGCGCCCATCCGCGCCCGCATCGGCGCGTCGTGCACGAGGGTGTGCAGGCGCTGCGCCAGCTGGTTCACGTCGCCCGGCTCGAACAGCCAGCCGTTGCGGCCGGAGTGCACGAGGTGCGGCAGCGCCATGGCGTTCGCGGCGATCACCGGCTTGCCCGCCGCCATCGCCTCCATCGTGGCGAGGCTCTGCAGCTCCGCGACGCCGGGCATGACGAACAGGTCGCAGCGGGCGTAGGCGTCGAGCAGGTCGTCCTCGGAGACGAAGCCGTGGAAGCGCACGCGGTCGGTGATCTCCAGGTCGCGGGCCAGGAGTTCCCACTCCGCCTTGCACGTGCCGTCGCCGACGATCTCGCCGAACGCGCCGGGGACGCGGGCCAGGGCGCGCAGGAACTCGTCGACGCGCTTCTCCTCGTCCAGGCGGCCCACGAACAACGCGGTCGGGCGGTCGTTGTGCGTCACGGAACGCTGGTAGCGGGCGATGTCGATGCCGCACGACACGGGCACCGCGGCCGCCGGGAAACCGCTGTCGTGCAACAGCTGCACGGCGCGCGGGGTCGGCGCGGTCACCACGTCGGCGCGGCCGAAGACGCGGGCCAGGTCGCGGTAGGCGAACTTGCGGGCCATGCCCTGCAGGAACGCCGGCACGTGGGCGTGGCTGAACAGGTTCTCCGGCATGAAGTGGTTGGTCGCCAGCGTCGGGATGCCCTGGGCCACCGCGGAGTTCAGGACGAACCGGCCCACCACGAAGTGCGCCTGCACGTGCACGACGTCCGGCTTGAGCGACTTGACCAGCTCGTCGGCCTCGCGAGAGGCCTGCCACGGCAGGCAGAAGCGGAAGTCCGGGTAGAACGGCAGCCGGTGCGACCGCAGCCGGTGGACCGTGACACCGGGGATCTCCGTGGCCCTGGGTGAGTCCGGGGCGATCACGTGGACGTCGTGGCCGTTCTCGGCGAGGCCGACCGCCAGGCGCTGCGCGAAGCGCGCGGCACCGTTGACGTCCGGCGGGAACGTGTCGGCGGCGATGACGACGCGAAGCGCGCTGGAGGTGTTCACGAGGAGCTCCGTTCGGATGTTTTCACGAGGTTGACGAGCAAGTGCGAACACGCCGCAAACGGCGGCGAGAGCGCAGGCGAACAGCGCGACACCTGTCACAGGGGACAGGTGCGCGGCCTCGCCGAGCAGGAAGGCGCCGAGGCCGACCGCGACCAGCGGGTCCACCACGGTCAGGCAGGCAACAGCGAGATGAGGGGGCCCGCCGGCGTAGGCGTGCTGGACCAGCCAGCCGCCGACGGCGAGCGAGAGGGCGATGCCGAGCACGGACGCGAGGTGGGAGAGCCCGAAACCGCCTTGCTGCACGGACTGGGAGACCGCGCGCATCAACACGGACACGTAGGCGTATGCGACGCCACCGGCTGATGCGAACGCCACGGCGCGAACGCGTGCGTTCGCCGTAAGGGCTGCGATCACGCCCGGCACCGCGATGAGACCGAGAACCACTAGTCCTGCGGTGAGTTCGATGTCCGGCACGACCTTGGTCGCGGTCGCACTGCCCGAGGCGAGCAACACGAACGCACCGACACCCACGGTCGTGAGCAGGATCGCCGGCAGCTCGCGGAAACGGCGATCCATCAACGCGGTCATGCCGATCGCGAGCACACCGATCGGCT
Organism: Lentzea flaviverrucosa; assembly: GCF_003350445.1. Taxonomy (NCBI): domain Bacteria; kingdom Bacillati; phylum Actinomycetota; class Actinomycetes; order Pseudonocardiales; family Pseudonocardiaceae; genus Lentzea; species Lentzea flaviverrucosa. Next base: position 385,456 of record NZ_QQAU01000008.1, on the reverse strand, counting down.
GCACGACCGTCAGCGGCGCCATGCCCAGCGCGGCGGCGTGCACCCCGGCACCGGCGACGAGCAACGCGAGCCCGCCGAGCCACCGGGGCTGCCGCAGGACGCTGGCGCGGGCTCCGGTCGCGGCGATCGCGTCGTGCTGCAGGCGGGCCGCGAGGGCGAAGCACACGGCACCGAACACGGCGAGCGTGATGGCGAGCATGGTCATGAGGTGCGCCTCACCTGTAGTGCCGCGATGGCGAAAAGGAGTCCGTAAAGTGATGCGAACAAAACGCGTTCCGTGAGTCCGCGCGCCTCGAAACCGGCGAAGGAAACGTGGCTGACCAAAAAAGCCGCACTGGAGACGCTCGCCGTTATTGCGACACCGAGCAGGGCCGGAAATTTGCGGGCGATGAGCACACCGGCCGCGGGCAACGCCATGAACATGACCGCGCCGGCGTACCGGTGGATGTAGCCCGACGTGGACGTCGGTGCCCCCGTCGGATCGGTCGGGAAGATCGTCGACACGGTCAGGCCTGCCGACCACACGCCGATCAGCCACTGCGCTGACCTGCCTACACCTCGCAGGTGAACGGCCAGCAAAGCCGAGACGGCCGCGAGGCTGAGAGACGTCGCCGCGAGCCAGCCCGTGCCGTTGTCCACGAACACGTAGTCGCTGATCACGTCCGTGACCGGGTTGAGCTGACCCGCCGACATCACATGCAGGTAGAAAATCGGGACCAGTGAGAACACCAGACCCCCGACCACCAGTCCCCGTCTTTTCTCCCCCGCTTCGATCACGGGAAAAGTCTCTTGGGAAAGCCGTGATCAACCAATGGGGAACTCCCCCGAGCGAACCCTGAGGTGTCCCTGAGTCGCCGGGGTAGGGCTAGCCCCACCTTTTTCAGCTCTGCTTCAGGAATAGGCCGAATGACCCAGCTGCGTGCGGATCGTCCCGACCGCCTAGGCTGCGTGCTCGTGAGCCCGAATCCCCAGCCTGCGGTGGAAGTGTCGGGGCTGGTCAAGAGGTACGGCTCGAAGACCGCCGTCGACGGCCTCGATCTCGTTCAGCAGCCCGGCACCGTTCTCGCCCTGCTCGGGCCCAACGGCGCCGGCAAGACGACGACCGTCGAGATCTGCGAGGGTTTCCGCAAGGCAGACGACGGTTCGGTGCGCGTGCTCGGACTCCCGGCCGGCACCGAGGCGCTGCGGCCCCGCATCGGCGTGATGCCGCAGGGCGGTGGCGGGTACCCCGGCATCCGCGCCGAGGAGATGCTGAACCTCGTGGCCGCCTGCGCGAAGAACCCGCTCGACCCGAAGTGGCTGATCGACGTCCTCGGGCTCGGTGGCGCGGTGCGCACCCCGTACAAGAGGCTCTCCGGCGGCCAGCAGCAACGGCTTTCGCTCGCGTGCGCGCTGATCGGCCGCCCCGAGCTCGTGTTCCTGGACGAGCCGACCGCGGGCATGGACCCGCAGGCACGCCGTCTGGTGTGGGACCTGGTCGCGGCGCTCAAGGACGACGGCGTGTCCGTCCTCCTGACGACGCACCTCATGGACGAGGCCGAGTCGCTGGCCGACGACGTCGTGATCATCGACGAGGGCCGCGTGGTCGCGCAGGGCTCCCCCGCCGAGCTCACCGCGAACCGGCCGGACGACCAGCAGCTCCGGTTCCGCGCCCGGCCCGGTCTCGACACCACGTTGCTGTCCGCCGCACTGCCCGAGGGGTTGAAGGTGCGCGAGGTGACGCGGGGCGCGTACGTCGTGGAGGGTCTGATCGACCCCCAGGTCGTCTCGACCGTCACGTCGTGGTGCGCCCAGCAGGGTGTGCTGGCCGAGGAACTCACGGTGGCCAAGCGCAGCCTCGAAGACGTTTTCCTGGAGCTGACCGGCAGGGAGCTGCGCTCGTGACCACCTTCGCTCCCGGCACGTTCAAGCCCTCGCCCGGCCGCGGGTCGCTGCCCCGCATGCTGTTCGTGCACGCGCGCACCGAGGCGATGCTGACGTTGCGCAACGGCGAGCAGATCCTGCTCACGGTGATCATCCCGCTGGCGTTGCTCGTGGCGCTGGCGCTGATGTCGGTGATCCCGATGCCGGAGCCGCGCGTCGGGTCCGCCACCGCGCGGATCTTCGCGCTGGCGATCATCTCCTCCGCCTTCACCGGGCAGGCCATCGCGCTCGGCTTCGACCGGCGTTACGGCGTGCTGAAGCGGCTTTCGGCCTCGGCCCTGCCCCGCTGGCTGCTCGTCGCCGGACGGGTCTGCGGCGCGCTGGTCGTGGTCGCGCTCCAGATCGCGATGCTGGCGGTCACGGCGTTGATCCTGGGCTGGCGCTTCCCGTTGAGCGGCCTGCCGTGGGTGGTGCTGCTGATCGTCCTGGGCACGCTGACGTTCGGCGCGCTGGGCGTGCTGCTGGGCGGTTCGCTGCGGGCCGACGTCGTGCTGGCCCTGGCGAACATCATCTGGTTCGTGCTGCTGATGGTCGGCGGTGTGGCGCTGTCGGTGCCCGTCGGGTTCGTGCACCTGCTGCCGTCCGCCGCTCTCGCCCAGGCGCTGGAAACCTCTGTGGTGCACGGCACCGCTCCGGGTGTGGGCCCGGTCGCAGTGCTCGTGGCCTGGGGCGTTGTCGCGGGTGCGTTGGCGACCCGGACGACGAAGCTCACCTGATGTCGTGAGTGTTTTTCGTCGCCCCAGCGACGGAAGACACTCACGACATCAGGTCCCCGCTTCCAGGAGTCGGCACAGCGAGACCTACCATCAGTGGCGTGTCGAAGCTGACCGCCTTCCTCGTGTCCTGGCAGCGCGCGTTCGCGATTGCCGTCGTCATCGCGCAGGCCGGAATCGCGGTCACCGGGTCGATCGTCCGCGTGACCGGCTCCGGGCTCGGCTGCCCGACGTGGCCCGAGTGCGTCGACGGCAGCGTCGTCCCGGTCGAACACCCCGAGGTCGCGGCCCTGCACCAGTGGGTCGAGTTCGGCAACCGCACGCTGACCGGTGTCGTCGGCATCATCGCGGGCCTGTGCGTGCTGGCGGCGTGGTTCCACCTGCCGCGACGCCGGCGGGTGCTCGTGCTCTCGCTCGTCCAGCTCGTCGGTGTGGCCGTGCAGGCCGTCGTCGGCGGCATCACGGTGCTGACGGGCCTGGCCTGGTACACCGTGTCGATCCACTTCATGATCTCGATGGGCCTGGTGTGGATGGCCGTGCTGCTCGTGAGCTCGCTGTCCGAGGGCGACGGGCCGGTCAGGCTGAAGGTGCCGGCACCGTTGATGAGGCTCCAGGTCGTCATGGCCGTCGTGCTGGGCGCGTTGCTGCTCGCGGGTACCTGGGTCACGGCCGCGGGCCCGCACGCCGGTGACGCGTCGACGCCTCGCCTGGGCGTCGAGGTCGAGACGCTCGCGCAGATCCACGCGGATCTGCTGTTCCTGTTCCTGGGCCTGCTGATCGCGGTCGGGTTCTTCACCCGCACCCGCACTTACTGGACGCTCGTCGGCGTCGTGCTCGCTCAGGGCGCACTGGGCATGGTCCAGTACTGGACGGGCGTGCCCGAGGTGCTCGTGTCGATCCACGTGCTCGGCGCCGGCGCGGTCGTCGTTGCCACGGCGGCACTCTGGACGTCCTCGCGGGAACGCACGCACGAGGTCGAGCTGCCCGCTTCCGAGGATCAGGCGCTCAGCAAGGCCTGAGCCTCGTCCTGGTCGTTGTGCCCGGCCCAGTTCGCGGGCGTGGCCTCGAAGTTCACGTCGGTGATGGTCCGGTCGGCGCCCGCGTCGAGCAGGATCCGGATCACCGGCAGGTGGCCGCGTTCGGCCGCGAGGTGCAGCGCCGTCACGCCCTCGCCGTGCATCGGACCGCCGAACGTCGTGCGCTGGTTGGGATTCGCGCCGAGGTCGAGCAACGTGCGGGTGGCGTTCTCCAGCCCGCACCAGGCCGCCCACGCGAGCGCCGTGCCGCGGTAGACGTCCGCGTCGATCCTGGCGCCGCGCTTGAGCAGGTCGCCCAGGATCTCGGTGCGGTCGTTGCGGGCGGCCCACGACAACGCCTCGTCGAGCACTTCCTGCGGGTCGTTCGTCGGCCACCAGCGCGGGAACCCGCTGTGCGGGCGGTAGTAACCGCGCCTGGACTCCGGTTCGGCCGCCAGGTCCAGCTCACCCAGACCGGCCGCCGTGCGCAGGTTCGCCGGGTGGACTCCGTGCTGTGCCAGCAGTTCGGCGGTCTCCCTGTTGCCCCAGAACAACGCGACGGTGAGCGGGGTACCGCCCTCGCCGCGAGCGTCCAGGTCGGTGCGGGCGCCCTTGCCCAGCAGCAACCGGGCCAGGCCGGGGAGGTTCGCGTAGGCCGCCTGGTGCAGCGCGGTCCAGCCGTGCACGTTCTGGTGGTCGATGTCCGCGCCGGCGTTGAGCAACACCTCGACGAGGCGTTCGTCGCACTTCGCCGCCGCGAGGCCGAGCAGGTCGTTCCCGTTGGTGCCACTGGCCTTCACGAGCCACGGGTCGCGGGTGATGATCGCCTTGAGCTCGCCGGCGTCCTGCATCTCGATGGCCTGGTAGGCGCGGGCGAACGGCCGCGGCTTGCGGATGTTGGCCTTGAGCGCCTTCCAGTCCTCGCACCCGTGGGCCCTGGCGAGCACCATGTGCGCGCCCTCGTCCGTCAGCGGAACGTCGTCGAAGACCTCCAGCGCACCCGGCACGCCGTCCCACGCGGAGGCGAGCAGACCCCGGGCCCGCTCCTCGTAGTACTCGACGTCATCGCGAAACGGGTGCCACATGGCACCACGCTACTTCGGTGCGGCAGGCCTGCGCTCCCACAAAGCGGGCAGTTCCTCTGAGAGCCAACCGTAGAGGTTGTCGACGGTCCGCAGCCGCATCGACCGCTCCGGATCGCCGCTGAGCAACCGCATGCCGTCGTCGGTGAGCGTCTGGACGCTGGCGATCGCGTCGAACTTGCGCTGGATGAAGTCCGTCCAGGCCTTCTCGTTGATCCGGTACTCGGCCGCCTGCCGCCCACGCCGCGTCCGCTTCGACACCAGGCCGACGTTGACCAGGTACTTCAGGTTCGTGCTGATCGACCCGCTGCTGGCCTCGAGCTCCTGCGAGAGCTCGGCCGCGGTGCGCTCGACCGGCTGGCACACCAGCAGGTAGCCGAGGATGCGGCCGCCGATCAGCGGAATGCCCTCCTCGGCGAAGTGGGCCGCGAACCGCTCGATCCAGGCCGACAGTCGGGTCTCGCGTCCGACGCTCATCTCAGTGATCCCTTTCGGTCGACACTGAAATCATCGTAGCGATCTTGTCAACACGTGCAACCAACCGGTTGCGTTTGGGGTCGGGAAGTGCAACCATCGGTTGCACATTACTTCTCATACCGGGGGACGTACCGATGGACACGACCGCACTTCGCAGCGCCTACGAGAAGTTCCTCGACGTGGCTGAGGCACCCGACCTCGGGGAGGCCGCGGACGGAGGCTGGAACGCCGACCAGGTGCTGGCCCACGTCCTCAGCGTCGACGCGGCGACCGCCGCCGTCGCACTCGGCGTCGCGGCCGGCGCACGCCCCACCTTCGACAACCGGATCAGCCTCGACCACTGGAACCTCGACCGGATCATCGCCGAGCACTCCGGCAGGGCCGGCCTGATCACCCACGTCCGACAGCAGGCGGCCGTCCTCTGCGACGTCGCCGATCAGCTCAGCGATCGGGCCGCCGCGGTTCTGGTGCCGTCGTTGCTCATGTCCGGCGGCGAGCTCCTGCTGGACCAGCCGGTCGCGCTCGGTGCTCTCGTCAACGGTCTGGCCGAGAACCACGTTCCGGTGCACATGCGGCAGTTGGCCGATCTGCGGCCTTGAGCCTCGCTCAGCGACGAGGCTTGTGGAGATCGGCTGGATCGAAGGTGACAGAGATCGTGCCTGCGACGAGCACGGGCTCCTGATTGCCCGGTGCCAGCGTCACGACGTCGGAGTACACACCGCCGTTCAGCCGGTGGCAGTAGATGACCGGCCCGTCCGCGACGTCGAGCTCGACACGCCAGTAGGCGGGCACGCCGGCAGCGGCGAGAGCGGCGGGCTTCTCCAGCCGGTCGCTCTTCTTGGTGGACGGGCTGACGATCTCGACCACCAGGGCGACGTTCGCGACGTCAACGGACACGGTCTCGACCCGCTCGGTCGTCACCACCACGTCCGGGATGTAGCCGAAGTGCTCGCCGACCCTGACGCCGATGGCAGTCAGCGCCTCCATACCCGCTGAGGCGACGGCGTCGTCGAGGATTCGCGCAAGCCTGTCGCCGACTCGCTGGTGTTTGGCCGCTGGAGCGGGGGTCACGACGAACCGCCCGTCGACCAACTCGATGCGACGGCCCTCTTGGGGGTCAAGGCTCTCCCAGTCGTCCAGCGTGTAGCCGTCCAGACGCCGCGCGGTGGTCAATGCCTCACCCCTTGACTGGCTCTCTGACTCCGGTCGACCCACAGTTTCAGTGTGGCACGTGCGCCCGCCATCGCCACAGCAACGACGAACCACGAGAACCGACGCTAGAAGGCAGAGGCCTTCCAACGCCAGTTGCTCAGACCGATCAACCAGAACGTGTGAGCGCTTGGAGAAACCCCAAGTCAGCAGACAGGCGCGAGCGGAGTCGTCTCGTCCGGCCCCGCCCGCCGGCGCCACCGGTCCAGCTTCGCGTGCTCGGTCAGCGAGATCAGCGTCTCCCGCACGGAGAGCCGCACGCGGGGATCGCAGTTCACCACCGGCACGTCGGGCGAAATGCCCATTCCGCGGATGATGGCCTTCACGTCCGACCGGACCGAGGAGTGCACGTTGTTCAACGCGAGCACGTAGGGGATCCGGTGGTCCTCGAAGTACCGCATCGCGTCCACGGAGTCCGCGGGGCGCATGACGTCGAAGAGCACCACGGCACCCACGGCGCCGCGCACCACGTCGCCCCAGCCCGCGCGCGGGTCCTGCCACTGCGGTGCCACGAAGAGGTGCAGGGCGAGGCCCGGGTCGAGCCACACGCGGCCGAACTGGATGCGCACCAGTTCCGTCACGGCGCCCGCGCGTTCCGGCGGGAGTGCATTCATCGTCAGGAGATCGTTCTCCACGATGGACCTGATGAAGGTGCTCTTGCCCACGCCGAAGCCACCGGCGACGACGATCTTGGCCGAGGTCAGCTCCCGACCGGGTGGCCCAGGAGGGCCGAATTCGGGAAATCTAGAGCCGACGTAGTCCACTAAGCACTCTCTCCATCAACCCGAGGTCCGGCGTGTCACCGCCTGCGGAAGCGGTCTGGTGCACGTCCACCAGGCCTCGTTCCGCCATGTCACCGAGCAACACCTTCACGACTCCCAGCGGGAGGCGCATCAGTGCGGCCACTTCCGCGACGGATCGCGGTGAGAGGCACAGCTCGACGACGCGTTGGTGCTCAGCCTGCAAGATACCTGCAGACTGCCGACTCTGATCATTGGCGGAGACAAGTGTCTCGATCTCGAGGTCGATGTTCGACCGAGTGCGCCCACCCGTCCAGGCATATGCACGAACGATCGAGGCGTCCTGAGCCTCCTGGAAGGAGGACTCGAAGGCCCTCACATCTTCTTGCGGTACAACGGGAGTCGCTTCCCGCACGGGCTCCTCGTCCGGCGTGGGCGCCCGCTTTCGGCCCGAATCCAGGGAGAACCCGTTCATCAGGTCGGCGAACGTCTGCTCGGCGGGCGTTTCAGCCCGCTTGCGCCGTCGATGCGCGTCAGGGGAGGAACTCATGGATCACCTCACGCTGTGCAGCTGCGCTCGCAGTTCGGGGGTGAGGATCTGGCCCACCTGCTCGACGACCACGGTCATCTCGTAGGCGACTTGACCGACGTCGCTGTCGGGGGCGGCGAGTACCGCCAGGCAAGACCCGTCTCGAATGGACATGAGGAGCATGATCCCGTAGTCCATCTCGATCACGGTGCGCAACACTCCGCCACCTTCGAAGCATCGCGAGGCGGCCATGGTGAGGGCCGCGACGCCCGACGCGATGGCGGACAACTGGTCGGCGCGCTCCGGCGGCAGACCCGTCGACTTGGTGAGCAGCAAGCCGTCCACCGAGATCACGATCGCGTGGGCGACACCGGCCACGCGATCGGTGAAGTTCGTGATCAACCAGCCGAACTGGTCGACCTGGCGCGACTGAGGCGTGCTCATGCCTTCTCCCCGTTGTACTGGCCGTTCCCCTGGCCGTTGCCATTCCCGCCGCCACCGAGCGGCGCCTGGCGCAGGCCCGTCTGGTAGCTGGCGAGAAAGCCTCGCGCCCGTTCCGGATCGCGCTTCTGGCTCACAGCGGGCCGTGCGCCGTTCTCGGACTGTTCCGCGAGGTCGGGGAGCAGGTTCTTGCGCGGCGCGCGTTTCGGCAACCCGGCATCGGTCTCCCCTGCGTCGGTGGCGGGGTCCCCGGCCTGTTCCCAGACCGTCCCCCCGGGCTTCTTGCCGAACCAGGATGCCACTACCGACGGTGACGACGCGGGTGAGGGTCCGGGGTTGGTCCGCGCCGGCGAACGATCACCGTTGACCGGTTCGCCCGAAACCAGGCCGCCCCTGAACCAGGACGACGTCGTCTCACTCGGTGACTCGGGCGGCACACCGTTGTGCTGTGCCGAAGCGGGCCGGGGTGTGCGCTGGGGCAGCGACTCGTCGATCGCGGCGCCGCGGAACGACGACCACTCGGCGGACTCGCGCGGGCTGTCGATGGCCGGCGCGGGTGCGGGTGGCGGCGCCAGGTTCGGCGTCTTCACGACGACGTGCGGCTGCTTGGGGAGGGCGGGCTTCGGCTGGGGCAGCGCGGCGTGCCGCGGCTGGGACGGCGCCGGGGCCTCCGCGTGCGTGCGCACCAGCTCCGCGGGCACGAGGACGAACGCGCGCAGGCCTTCACGGCCCTCTCCCGCGCCGCGCAGCCGGACGGTGATGCCGTGGCGGCCCGCGAGCCTGCCGACGACGAACAGGCCCATCTGACGCGAGACGGGCACGTCCTCCTCGGCGCCGGTCGAGAGCCGCTCGTTGGCCTCGGTCAGCTCTGCCGGGCCCATGCCGATGCCCTGGTCGGCGACCTCGACGAGCACGGCTCCCTGCTGGTCGATCCGGGAGCCGATCATGACCTGGGTGGTGGGCGCGGAGAACGCGGTGGCGTTGTCCAGCAGCTCCGCGACGAGGCGCACGAGGTCGCTGGCCGCGTAGCCGACGATCTCGACCGACGGCGTCGACTTCACGACGACCCGCTGGTAGTGCTCGATCTCGGACGCGGCGGCGCGCAGCACGTCCGCGAGCGGGACGGGCTGGTGGAACCGGCGGGCGACGTCGGTGCCGGACAGCACCATCAGGTTCTCGTTGTTGCGGCGCATGCGCGTCGCGAGGTGGTCGAGCTTGAACAGGTTCGCGAGCTGCTCGGGGTTCTCCTCGTGGCGCTCCAGCTCCTCCATGAGCTTGAGCTGGCGCTCGACGAGGCCCTGCGAGCGGCGCGACAGGTTGACGAAGATGTTCTTCATGCCCGACCGCAGCGACGACTGCTCGACCGCGCCTCGGATGGCCTGCTCGTGCACGGCGTCGAACGCGCGGGCCAGCTGGCCGAACTCCTCGCTGGTGTGCACGGGCACCGGTTCGATCTCGGTGTCGGGCTTGCGGTCGGCGCGGATCGCGGCGACGACCTCGGGGAGGTGGTGGTGCGCCACGTCGAGGGCGGAGCGGCGCAGCTCGGAGAGCGAACGCAGCAGGTAGCGGCCGATGACGAAGCCGAGCGTGCCGGCGATGAGCAGCATCGCGAGCAGGATGACCGCGGCGGCACCCGCCTTGTTGGACGTGTCGTCCTGCAGGGCGCCGGCGGTGTTCGCGAGCTCGTCCTGCAGTTCGCGGACGACCTGCTCCATCAGGCGCGCGGTGGTGCCGGAGGACTTGTTCCAGTCCTCGACGGCGATGCCGAACTCCTGCGGCGGCTTGGGCTGGCCGGGACGCGTCGGGGGCGGCGGGGTGCCCTCGGGCTGGGTGAGCGCGCGTTCCACGAGGGCGGAGCGGTTCGCGACGGCGGCGCCGGTCACGGTCTGGTCGTAGATGCGGCGCTGTTCGGTGGTGCCGATGGCCTGGAAGTCGTTCAGGCGGTCCTGCAGGCGGATGTCGGACTGCTCCAGGGCGCGGATCTCGGGCGCGAGGAGCTTGCCGCGGCCGATCCCGGCCAGCACGAACGCGTGCTGCAGCGAGACCTGCTCCTGCGCGATGACCATGTTGTGCAGCGCCGTCGCTGTGCCCGTGATGGCGTTGTCGTTGAACTGGCCGACGAGCGCCTGCTCGAAGTCCAGCAACGACTTGATGATCGCGGTGTAGCCGTAGGTGCCGCCGGACGGGTCGCCGCCGTCGCCGCCCTGCGCGACCTTCTCCCGCAGGTTCTTGAGCGTCTCCAGCTGACCGCCGACCTCGGCGAAGCGCTGGCGGGAGACGTCGCTGACGCCGTCGGTGCGGTCGATCCGGCGGCGCACGGTCGAGGCGGCGTTGTCGGTGGCGCTGATCTGGTTCTGGTAGGCGCCGACGCCGGACCCGCTGGTGGTGCTCTGCGCGGCGAGCGTGCGTTCCTGCTGGACGCTGGAGATCAAAGGCGCGAGATCCGCCCTCAGCCGCACCAGGCCCTGCATCTGCACGTAGTTGTTCGACCGGTCGACGTAACCGGAGATCTGCAGTGCGCCCGCGCCGACGGCCACCGCCACCGGGACGAGCAGCACGACGCCGAGCTTGACGGGCAGGCGCCAGTTGCGCCAGTCGCTGATCTTTCTCCACTCGACATTCACGAAATGATCCCCAAGGCGCGTTCGAAGTGCCCCACTATCGGCTACCTCCTGGCCTGGTGAATCCCCGCGAGTCGATGTCCCCCGCAGCTCGATATCTCCGTCAGCCGTATCGGGTGTGAGCGGATAGTAGGCCAGACAGCGTGACGCGACAACGACCTAGGGCGTGCACGATCGATCACCCAGGGTGACGCTGGACCTTTTGGGGTGGTCCTGCGGGTTTCGGGGATTGACTCAACGCCACGCGTGGTTACGCTTGCGCCTCCCCACCCCGGATCGGACGCGCTGTGTGCGCGGAGCCTCGCCGGGCACTCCCCGTAACGAATGCGAGCGGTTGATGACGAAGGCGCTGCCCTCCGTGTCACGCCCGGCGACCCCCGGTTTCGCCACCTTCGACGAGCCACATCACTCATTGCTTATCGATGGTGACGGTGAGCCCGATTTCGATGCCATCCAAACGAGTGAGGATTTCCTCGCCCTGAAGCGCCGGGTGAAGCGCTTTATTCTTCCGGCGACGCTGCTGTTCCTCGCTTGGTACGTGACTTTCGTATTGCTTTCGGCTTACGCCGCCGAGTTCATGAGCACTCCGCTGTTCGGAACCGTGAACGTCGGCTTGACGATGGGATTCCTCCAGATCGTGACGACCGTCATCATCACAATGGCGTACTCGCGCTACTCCAAGCGGAAGCTCGACCCGCAGGTCGACAAGGTCCGCGCGCTCGTGGAAACCGACGAGGAGCTGGCGTGACCGGGGCGAACACCGCGATCAACCTGTCCGTCTTCGGCATCTTCGTGCTGCTGACGCTCTACGTCGTCTACCGCGTGTCGACGCGGAACGTGAGCGCGTCGGACTACTACGCGGCGGGCAGCAGTTTCACGGGCACGCAGAACGGCATCGCGCTCTCGGGTGACTTCCTGTCCGCGGCGTCGTTCCTGGGCATCTCCGGCGCGATCGCCGTGAACGGCTACGACGGCTTCATGTACTCGATCGGCTGGGTCGTCGCCTGGCTGATCGGTTTGATGCTGATCTCGGAACGGCTGCGCAACACCGGCCGTTTCACCATGGGCGACGTCATGGCGTTCCGCATGCGCCAGCGCCCCGTGCGCGCGGCCGCGGCGAACTCGACCCTGGTCATCTCGCTCTTCTACATGATCGCGCAGATGGCGGGCGCCGGCGGACTGATGGCGCTGCTGCTGGACGTGCACAGCAAGATCGGCCAGGCCATCATCATCGCGGTCGTCGGCATCGTCATGGTGCTGTACGTGCTGGTCGGCGGCATGAAGGGCACCACGTGGGTGCAGATCATCAAGGCCGTGCTGCTGATCCTGACGGTGTCGCTGCTGACGATCTTCCTGATCGGCAAGTTCGGCTTCGACTTCTCCTCGATCCTCGACCGCGCGACGCAGCGGTCACCGCTGGGCGAGGCCGTCCTCTCGCCGGGCGTGAAGTACGGCGCGTCGGACCTGTCGAAGATCGACTTCATCTCGCTGGCCCTGGCCCTCGTGCTCGGCACCGCGTCTCTCCCCCACGTGCTGATGCGCTTCTACACGGTGCCGAACGCGCGTGAGGCGAGGAAGTCCGTCGTGTGGGCGACCTGGATGATGGCGATCTTCTACTCGTGCACGCTGGTCATCGGCTTCGGCGCCATGGCGCTGGTCGGCACGGACAAGATCACCAATGCTCCCGGTGGCGAGAACTCGGCCGCGCCGCTGCTGGCGTTCCAGGTCGGCGGCACGGTCCTGCTGGGCATCGTCTGCGCGGTGGCGTTCGCCACGATCCTCGCCGTGGTCGCGGGTCTGACGCTGACGGCGTCGGCGTCGTTCGCGCACGACGTCTACGCCAACGTGATCAAGCACGGCGAGGCCGACCCGCGCGACGAGGTCCGCGTCGCGCGCATCACCGCGGTGTGCGTGGGCGTGCTGGCGATCGTCGGCGGCATCGCGGCGAACGGCCAGAACATCGCCTTCCTGGTCGCCCTGGCGTTCGCCCTGGCCGCGTCCGCGAACCTGCCGACGTTGCTGTACTCCTTGTTCTGGAAGCGTTTCAACACGCGCGGCACGCTGTGGAGCATCTACGGCGGCCTCACGTCGTGCGTGCTGCTCATCATCTTCTCGCCCGCGATCTCCGGCTCGAAGTCGTCGGTGTTCCCGGACGCCGACTTCGCGTTCTTCCCGCTGTCGAACCCCGGCATCGTGTCGATCCCGCTGTCGTTCCTGGCCGGGTTCCTGGGCACGATCATCGGCGGCGAGAAGGCGGACGCGGCCAAGCAGGCGGAGATGGAGGTGCGCGGCCTGACCGGCATCGGCTCAGGTCTGCGCTAGCAGGTCCTCGACCGCCTTGTTGAAGAGCGCGGGGCGTTCCAGGTTCGGCATGTGGGCGGCGCCGTCGACCACGACCAGCGTCGAACCCGGAACGCGCTCGCTCATGTACTCGGCCGCGCTGACCGGGGTGTACTCGTCGTCGCTGCCGACGATCACCAGCGTCGGCACGGTGATCGCGGTGAGCGTCTCCGTGTAGTCGGGCCGTTCCGCGCGGCCCCGCAACGCCGCTGCCGCGCCCTCCGGTGGCGCGTTGTGCATCAGCCCCGCGACGAACTCGCCGATCTCCGGGTTGTGCGGCGCCACCATCTTCCACTTCACCTCGTCGGCGTAGCCGGACATGCCCTCGCGCAACAGGCGGTCGGCCATGTCGTTGCGGATGCGGCGGCCTTCCTCGGTCTCGGCCTGCGCGAACGTGTCGGCCAGGATGAGGCCCCGCAGGCGTTCGGGGAACGTCCGCGCGAACTCCATCACGATCTGCCCGCCCATCGAGAGGCCGCCGAGCACGACCTCCTCGATGCCGAGGTGATCCAGCAGCCCCGCGATGTCGGCGGCGAAGACGTCCAGCGGCGTGATGCCGGGAACGACTGTGGTCTCGCCGTACCCGCGCAGGTCCGCGGCGATCACCCGCAGGCCGTTCGCGCTGAAGTGCTCTACCTGCGGGCCCCACATCGTGCGGTCGAAGGGGTGGCCGTGCACCAGCACCAGCACGGCGTCGCCGGTGCCTTCGTCGTCGTAGCCGATGCTGATGCCGTTGACGTTCGCGGTGGTCATGATTCGACCGTAGCGCGGACTACGAACGAGAGGCGGCTTCCTGGATGACCTTGCTGAACCGGGAGGCGGCCTCGCCGGTCGTGAGCTTGAAGCCCAGCGACGGCTCGGTCAGCTCCAGCTCGAGCAGCAGCGGTTCGCCGCCGGGACCCTCGACGACGTCCACGCGGGCGTAGAGGAAGTCGCTGCGCCGCAACGAGAGCAGCTGCGCGGCGACGTCGAGCACCTGCTCGGCGAGGGCGACCTGGCTCGGCGACGGCTCGATGCTGCCCAGCCGTTCCTCGACGTAGAGCCCCGACTCGGCCTCGGCGAGGCCCTGGGCCAGCATCGGTCCTTTGTGGAACGAATGGGAGTACTCGCCGGCGAAGAACACCAGCGCCGTCTCACCTTGAGCGTCCACACTGGACTGGTACGGCTGCACCAGCGCGGTGACACCGAGGGCTTCGAGGTGCGCGCGAGCCGCTGCGTGATCGGTGAACCGGCCGGCACCGCGCGAACCCGCGCCGACCGCCGGCTTCACCACGAACTCGCCGTCCGGGAAGACCGGCTCCTCCCCCGGCCGCACGACCGCGGTGGGCACGACGGGGACACCGTGCGCGGCGAGCTCGGCCATGTACGACTTGTCGATGTTCCAGCGGATCACCGGCAACGGGTTCGCGAGGGTGGGCACGCTGGAGCACCACGCCAGGAACTCGTCCAGGTGGTCCGGGTAGTCCCAGGTCGTGCGCAGGACCACGAGGTCGGCCTCGGCCTCGCCGCCCCACGGCCGCCACTCGACGTCGACGCCGTCGCGCTGGAGGGCGGCGACGAGCGACTCCTCGTCGCCGTCGCCCAGGGGCAGCCGGTCACACGAGGCGAGCACGACCTTCATGACTGCATCGTGGCCATCTTGCGGCGGTGGGCAGGGCCGATCTTGGTGGCGGCGGTGGTCTCGCGGTCCCATTCGGCCTGCTCGACGCCGTCCGCGGCGTCGACGGCCTTGGTGGCGGACTCGACGTCCTTCGTCATCACGTCGCCCATGGCGCCGTCCGCGCCGACCAGCACGATCCGCGCGCCTGCCCGGCCGATCGGTTCGACGACGGCCCTGACCGGCGTGTCCGCCCTGCCGTGGGCCTTCACGAACTCGGCGATGCGCTTCTGAGTGGTGTGATCAGACATCCCCACACTGTAAAACCAGCGGGTAGCTTCGGTCGGGTGACCACCGACACGCTCACGTCGTTCCTCTCGTGGTACTTCGACCACCACCCCGCCCACGCGGCTGGAGTCGGCTCGCTTCCGCACTACTCGACCTTCGGGGACTTCTCCGCGGCGGCGTTCGAGCAGCGGGCCAGGGAGCGGGAGACCTGGCTGGCGAGGCTGGAGGCGACGCCGGCGTCGGTGGACCGCGACCTCGCCGTGTCGGTGCTGCGCGGAGCGTCGGCGATGGAGACGTGGCCGGGCTGGCGCCGCGACCCGCACGAGTACACCGGGATGATCTTCTTCGGGCTGCTGGGGCCGTTCCTGCACGGGTTGCTGCCCGAGGCCGAGCTCGTCACGTCGACCGTCGCCAAGCTGCGCGAGGTGCCTTCGGTGCTCGCCGCCGCCGAGGCGAACCTCGACGCGTCGCTGGCGTCGTCCCTGGTCGTGCTGCGCACGCTCGGCCAGGTGCGGACGGGGCGTGCGTTCCTGCTGGACCAGCTGCCGCAGCAGGTGTCCTCGCCCGAGCTGCGCACGACGCTGGCCGCGGCGGCCGTCCCCGCGGCCGACGCGTTCGACCGGCACGCGGTGTTCCTGGAGGACCTCGCCGTGCGGGCCGGGGGCGACTGGCGGATGGGCGAGAAGCTCTACTCGGCCCTGTTGCAGGACAAGGAGTTGCTGGGCTACGGAGCACCGGAGCTGCACCAGCGCGGGCAGGACGCCTACGCGGAACTGGAGGCCGAGCTGGTCGAGCTGGCGGGGTCGCCGGACTGGCGCGCGGTGATGAGCTCGTTGCAGGACGACCACCCGCCGACCCTGGAGGCGATGCGCGCCGAGTACGAGGCGGAGACCTCACGGGCGCGCGCCGCGCTGGTCGAGCATTCGCTGGTGACGATGCCCGAAGGCGAGGACTGCCAGGTGGTCGGGTCGCCGCCGTTCCAGCGTGCGCTCATGTCGGTCGCGAGCTACCTCGGGCCGCCGGCGCTGACCTCGAAGCGGACCGGCTTCTTCTTCGTGCCGTTCACGCCCGACGGAGCGTCGGACGAGCAGATCACGCAACGCCTGCGCACCAACTCGCGGTCGCAGCTGCCGACGATCTCCGTGCACGAGGCCTATCCGGGCCACCACTGGCACTCGGCGTGGCTGGCCGCGCAGGGGCCGGCGCACCCGCTGCGCAAGGTGTTCCGGACGTCGTACTTCTCCGAGGGCTGGGCGCTGTACTCGGAGAAGCTGCTGCGCTCGGTCGGGTACTACACGACGCGGGGCGCTCTGATGAGCCACGTCGAGGCGCGGCTGTTCCGGGCGGCGCGGATGATCGTCGACACGGCGTTGCACTGCGGCGACATGACTCCCGCCGAGGCCGAGTCGTTCATGGTGGCGCGCACGGCCCTGACGCCGGGCACCGCCACCGGCGAGGTGAAGCGGTACTGCGCGTGGCCGACGCAGGCACCGTCGTACCTGACCGGGGCGTTGGAGATCGACCTGATCCGCGACGAGTACCTGACGGCGGGACTGGGGTCGCTGCGCGACTTCCACGACCGGATCGCGGGGTCCGGCGCGCTGCCGCTGGGGCTCGCGCGCCGGGTCGCCTTGGGCGAGAACTAGACGAGCCTAGGCAGCCTTGTAGGCGTTGCCCGCCGCGGTCAGAGCGGTACCGGTGGACAGTCCGGTGGGGCTGGTCTTCGTGGACAGGGTGAACCACGAGTACCGCTCCACGAAGGACAGTCCGTCGAGCATCCTGGTCGAGGCGGTGATGAACGCGGTCTGCTGCTGCTGGCTCGGGTAGACCGCGCGGCCGGAGCGCCAGTCGATCAGCGCGTACTCGGTGAGCCAGATCGGCTTCTTGTAGCGGTTGTGGACGTTGCGCAGGTACGACTCCAGGTGCCCGGTGGCGGCGGCGGAGAAGTCCTGGCCGTACCAGTGGATCGGGATGAAGTCGACGCGGAGGTTGCGCGCCTTGGCGCCCGCCATGAACCGGTCGAGCCAGCCGCCCGCGACGTCACCGCCGAACGCGACGCCGGGGGCGCCGAGCCTCAGGCCGGTGCTCTGCAGGCGTGGCCACAGGTCGAGTGCGCGTTCGACGGTCAGGTTCGCCTGGCCGGCCATGTCGGGTTCGTTGAACCCCAGCAGTTGCCGGCCGTTGGCCTTCGCCTTGTTCAGCTCGGCGTCGGTGACACTGGCCGCGCCCCAGATCATCGGGACGAACTCGGCGTTGCTCTGGATCCCTCGCCGGTCCGAGGCCCAGGTGTAGTACCAGCGGGCGTCGAGCGCGGTCATGGCGGCGCCGGCCGGGCCGGGGTCGTCGGCGGCGTTCACGCCCTTCTTGGCGGAGGCGGCGTGGGATGGAAGCGCTCCCACCAGTAGCAGCAACGCGATCAGCAGCAGGGATGTTTTTCGCATGGACCGGTCATAGCAGGGCCGCGCGCTGTCTGTCACCGTGGTAGCACCGTACGTAGCGAGCAAGCTGCGGCGGGTGCCCTCATGCTGGAGGACCGCGGTGGGTTCCCATTCGGTGGGAGCGGGAACATCGGGGTCGTGGCCTGGGTTGACCGGGTTGAGTCGATCAAGGAGGACAGATGCCCAAGGCAGTGGTGGTGCGTTCGGCCGGTGGCCCCGAGGTGCTGGAGCACACGGACGTGCCGTCGCCCGTGCCCGGTGACGGCGAGCTGCTGGTGAAGGTGAGCGCCGCGGGCGTCAACTACATCGACACCTACCAGCGCAGCGGCCAGTACCCGCTGACGCTGCCCACCGCCCTGGGACTCGAAGGCGCCGGCGAGGTCGTGACGAGCAACTCCCCGGACTTCGCTCCCGGCGACAAGGTCGCGTGGATGGGCGTGCTGGGCAGCTACGCGTCCGAGGTCGTGGTGCCGGCCGCGTCGGCGGTGCGGGTGCCGGACGGGCTGGACGTCGAACTGGCCGCGGCCTCGCTGCTGCAGGGCATCACCGCGCACTACCTGATCCACTCGACGTACGTGGTGAAGGAGGGCGACCGGGTGCTGGTGCACGCGGCGGCCGGTGGCGTCGGCCTGCTGCTGACGCAGTGGGTGAAGTCGAAGGGCGCCACGGTCGTCGCGACGGTGTCGACCGACGAGAAGGAGGCGCTGGCCCGCGAGGCCGGGGCTGAGCAGGTGTTGCGGTACGGGGACTTCGCCTCGCAGATCGAGAAGGTCGACGTCGTCTACGACGGTGTCGGCGCCGACACGTTCGACCAGTCGCTGGCGTCGCTGAAGCCGCGCGGCGTGCTGGCGCTGTTCGGGGCCTCGTCCGGGCCGGTGCCGCCGGTGGACCCGCAGCGGCTCAACGCGGCGGGGTCCGTGTACCTGACGCGGCCGTCGACCGGGGCGTACCTGCTCGACCGGGCCGAGCTCGACTGGAGGGCGTCCGATCTGTTCTCCGCCATCGCGTCGGGAACGCTGAACATCCGGATCGGCGGCCGGTACAAGCTCGAGGAGGCGGCGCAGGCGCACACCGACCTGCAGTCGCGCAGGACGACCGGCAAGCTGCTGCTCCTGCCCTGAGCCTGGAGAACGGAACGGCCCCCGGTGCTCCGGGGGCCGTTCCGCGTTCTGGGATCAGGCGGCGGGGGTGACCTTCACGCCGTCGATGACGAACACGAGCGTCTCGTTCGCCTTGATGCCCTGACCGCCCTTGCCGTAGCCCTTGGCGGGCGGCACGATCAGCAGGCGGCGGCCCTTCTCCTTGAGCCCGACGATGCCCTCGTTCCAGCCGTCGATGACCTGCGCCTGGCCGACGTTCTCGACGTCGAACGGCGCGCCGCGCTGGAAGGAGCTGTCCAGCACCTTCTTGTCGGAGAAGGTCGTGAGCTGGTAGTTGACGGTGGCCGTCGAGCCCGTCTTCACCTCGGCACCGGTGCCCACCACCAGGTCCTTGATGACGAGTTCGCTGGTGGGCTTGCAGTTCGGGATCTCGACCTTGGGCGCCGCACCGAAGTCGCCGGTGACCTTGAAGTCGTCGGCCTTGCAGGGGTTCGTGGGCGCGGCGGCGGCCGGCGACGATCCGCCGGCCGAGGGCTGGGCCGACCCGGCGCACCCGGCGAGACCGGTGGCCGCGAGCGCCACAGAAGCGATGAGCAGGACGTTACGCATGGTGGGTGAGCGTATTCGGACCGGTGTGAGCGGCGTGTAGCAACCCGCACGGCCCTCTGGACCATGACACCCGACATGGGTGCATGTGGGTGGGGTGCCCACCCTCATCCGACACGTTCGGGGGCGGTCGCGACGGCGCGTCACCGAAGTGCACGAGTACGGGCCGTCGACTGGGCTCAAGGGCACTTATTCCGGTCCGGAATGTCGCACGAATAGCAGCTTCCTTATCTTTTGACCGACGCGTACAGTAACTCCTCGCACTTGATCGGACACCCAGCGCATTCGTCCGTTCGGGTAGCGGCCAATCTGGTGATTCAGGAGGTGGCACACGTGTCCGCGGAGGCCGGAGGCATCCGCAGCAGCCTGATCCAGGAGTTGTTCTGGACTCGGACCGGGTTGCTCCTCCTCATACTCGTCGTGACGTCGGGTGCGTCGCTGGCCATTTCCAGTCAAATGGATTCCGGCACAGCTAGAAACCTGCTGACGGCACTGGGTACGGGCACGCTGATTTCGGCAGTGGTGAGCTTCACGCAGACGTTGATCACGTCGAAAGCGGCGCAGAAGGCACTGCTGGCCCCGGTCATCGAGGAGAGCCGCAAAGCGCTCAGAGAGCTCACCCAGGAGTACCGGGCACTCGACCGGGAGTTCTTCCCCAGTCACGTGTTCGAGCCGACGGCCAAGCCGGACCCGGTGTTCAACCAGCTCATGATGCAGGACCTGGAACGGACGCGGCTGTACTGCTTCCGCGGGTTCGCCGGCCGGTACGCGGCGGGAAGGGTGCTGCTCAGCCAGACGGAGTGCGAGCTCAGGGCCGTGCTGGCCGATCCGCGCGACGACAACGCGATCAGCGGGCGGGCGCGGTACCTGCTGCGCAACGAGGGGGCGGACGGCGACTACGACGAGATCCAGGAACGGCTCAAGGAACAGATCGGGATAGGGCTCGTCGGGCTCTACGCGGCCCGCAGCCGCTGCACGAGAATCGACGTCACGATCGTTTCGGATCCGCCGCTCGACCGGCTCGAGTTGTTCGACGACTCGGCGTGGCTCACGCTCTACAGCAACACCGCAGGAGTGCTCAGGCCCTATCCGCGCACGCTCAGGTTCACCGAGAGTTCGTTCCTTTACGCGATGGAACGCGCGGAGTTCCTGCGCATCAGCAATTCCAAGGCCGGCTACCACTTCGCCATCACGCCGTCGACGACGCGGAACGACTTCATCGCGCTGTTCGAGAAGATCACCGGCGAGACGCTCACCCAGGACGGCTTCACGGAACTCGAAGGCAAGTTCCACGCATTCCGTCGCGAATTCTCCGCATCTGCTCAGTTGAGGAGCTGATCGATCTTGCTAGCCGAGTTCACCGGGTTGTCCGCGCTCGAGGAGCTCGCCGCCCGGATGAAGCGCGCCGAATTCCCCGTCGTAGACCACTGGGCCGATGTCGGCGCGTGGTTCACCGAATGGGCGGCGCGACCCGAGCTGCGCAAAGAGCTTCGCGCGCACATCGACGCGCTCACCCCCCAGCAGGCGACCTGGGTGATCGCGCACTCACGCGAGACGACGACGCACTTCGCGTGGTGTCTGAGGGACGAGGCGGACGAACCGTTCACGTTCTGGCTGCACGAGTACAAGCCGCTGGCCGACTGGCGGGCCGGCTACGCCGACTCGGTGCACAACCACCGCTACCACTTCTGCACCACGATCCTGAGCGGCGCCTACCTGCACGAACGTTTCGACGCCAGGCTCGGCATCGGCGGCCGCACCATCGTCGGCACGGAGCTCACGAACCGCACCCAGTGCACCGAGGGCGCCACCGGGACGATGCTCGCGCACGAGTTCCACCGCATCCCGCGAGCAGCGGACGGAACCATGACGTTCCTGGTCAAGTCACGTGCCGTGAACCCGTGGAGCCTCAGCTACGACCCGGACACCGGAATCAGCCACCGGCACGTGCCGGTGGAGGACCGACTGGAGGATCTGACGAACCACCTCTGAAGCCCAGCCGAGGCAGCCGCGACACGCCTACCATCAGCCCACCTTGTCAGGAGGGCTGATGATGCGTACGCGCACGATGATCCCGAGGTCTGTCATAGCGGACGTGGAGCAGCGCGTGAGGCGGCTGTGCGAGGACCTGGCCGCGAAGCTGCAGTTCCACGGCTGGCACCACGTGAGCTTCGTCCGCGACAAGTCCGTGCACTTCGCCGACCGCAACGGCGCCGCACGGGACGTCGTGGAGGTCGCCGCACTGGTGCACGACCTGAACTACATGGTCCGCCGCAACTCGCTGCCCACGGACGGCGCGGCGCTGCGCCGGAAGGTCCTCTTCGTCGCCGGCGTCCCGCAGGGCGACATCGAGTGGATCGAGCGGATCGTCGTCGAGGCCGAGATGCGCACCCGTTCCCGTGACATCTCGCTGGAGGCGCAGGCGCTGTCCGACGCGGACACGCTGTTCAAGGCGCTGCCGGTCACGCCGGTCGTCCTGGCGCACAAGTACCTGCAGGAGAACGGCATCACCCTGCGCGAGCTCGCGTACAAGATCGTGGGCGAGCAGGTGGGCAAAGCCGACGACGGCTACTACTTCTACGACTCGGAGGCCGCCGCGACCTACAGCAAGTGGGCCGAGACGAACCTGCTGTTGTGGAAGTGCATCGTCGAGTCCCTCGACGACCCGTGCGTCGAGGACCTGCTGACCAAGGTGGCGTCCTGAGCACCTTCAGCGGGCAGGCGTGAGATCCACGGTCTGCTGCACGGGCATCGTCACGCCGACGGCGGTGAACGCGAGTTCACGGGCTGCGCGGCGCACGGTGAGCACGCCGAGATAGGAGTGCACGGTCGAAGCGCGCCGCAGGTCGACGAACGCCTCGACAGCGGCGTCGACGATCAGGTCGCCCGGCACGCGATCGCCGAAGCGGCGGACCAGTTCGTCGACCGCTTGCCGCAGCTGGGCTTCCGAGTTCAGCATGCCCAGGTAAACGACCAGCGGCCGCCCGCGGTTCAGCGAGCGCGGAGATCGGCACTTCCGTGCAACGCGTAGGCGAGCCCCATGACGTTGCCGCGGCTGAGCATCTCCCACCGCACCTGCCGCAACGCCTCGCCGGCGCTGATCCCGGCGGCCAGCCGCGAAAGCAGCATGCCCGTGACCCAACCGGCCATGTCCTGCGGAACGGCGACCTCGGGACTGATCACGCCGGACGCGCCGTGCTCGACGAACGAGCGCACCAGGCCGTTCATCGGTGTCGTACCCACGATCAACGGCTTGCGCACGGGCCAGTGCGGTTGCGGCCACACACCCTCGCTGTTCCACCGAGCGATCTCCTCAGCGTCGAGGAACCCCTCGTGGAAGTGCAGGTGCACGACGTCCATGTCTTCGTCCGCCAGCGCCCGTCCCAGCTCGGCCGGGGTGACGTACGCCGACGTCACGGACTCCGGCGGGACCTGCGACATCAGCTCCGTGACGTGCCGCTCGGTCAGTGAGCGGTCCATCCCGGGGTCGACCGCCATCGCCACCTCGAACGGCCACGAGCGGGGCAGGATCCGCTGCACGAGCGGTCCGACGGGGTGCTCCAGCACGCTCGACAGACCCCAGAAACCGAAGGGGCACAACACGTTCCCGTTGTGATCGGGCACCGGGCAGTGCGCAGGCACCTCTCCCCCTGCGCCGAACGGCCCGAACTGCCCGACGGAGGGGCACAACCGGTGCGGCCCGTCCGCGAACGGCAGGTCGTAGATCATCGGCCACCGCACCGGACCGGACGCCGCGGCAGCCACCACCAGCCCGGCCGGACGGCCCGTCACCCGCGCCGCGTGCCGGACGGCGCCGGCCGGTCCGTGCTCACCGAACAGCCGCGAGTACGCCGCCGCGCCCTGCCTGGCCAGGAAGGCGAGATCGGCGCAGTAGGCCGGGAAGTCCTTGCCGTACCAGGGATCGAGCCCCGACGACGAGGGCAGCGACAACGCGGGTCCGGCCAGGCTGGTCCACGACGGCACGCCTCCCGCGGCGACCAGCGCCCGGTCACCGAGGTCCAGCACCGACACCGCGCGCGAGGCCGGGAGGTCTGCGAACGTGCGGGAGAGCTTCCAGCGCGTCAGTGAACGCGGCTCACCTCCACCGACCGGCAGCACGACCTGCTGGACGTGCACCGGCACGACCCCGTGGTAGACGACCAGCTCACCGGTCCAGGGCACGGCCGCGTACGGCGTCATGACCTCGAAGTTCACCCACGAACTGGGCCCCTCGGCGGGCAGCACGAACGACTCGGACTGCGCGGGACGGCCCGACATGCTCAGCACGGCGCGCAGCTCCAGGTCTGCCGGCAGCACGACGGGATGAGCCCCGACGCGCGCCCACACCTCGTACTCCGCGCCCGGCCGCAACGCCCCGGCGATGCCCTCGGTGGCTCCCGGCAGCGCGACCACGACGGTCACCGCGCGATCCGCGACCACGGGCGGCGCGGGCAGGGACACGTAGGTCATCCTCCCGAGGCGCTCCAGCTCCCGGAACTGCCAGAGGGCGTCCTCGACCCGTGCCTCACCCGGACCGCGCGGCGAAGCGAGGACGACGTGCGGCGCGCTCCACCCCATCACCACCGACGCGGTGTCCACACCGGACACCCAGGTGTGCACGGCGGTGAAGAGCACGACCGGCCGCCCGAGCCCGCGCAACGACGCGACCACCGGAGCCGAGTCCCATGAGCGCGTGTCGTGCAGCGCCACCACGTCGCCGGGCACGTCCGAGAGCGACGGCAGCGACGAGGCCGACGAGAAGTGCCGGAGGTCGAGAACGGCGAACCTCAGCACCCGCACCTGCGTCGCGACCGCGGTGGACGCGGCCGATCCGACGGCCAGCCCCCGGCTGACCTGCGCCCACCCGGCCGGATCGGTGATCACGACGAGCGAGGACGCGGGCGTCAGGGCCGCGACGAAGTCCAGTGGTGAACCTTCACCACCGGTGACGGTGAACTCAACGGGCGCCACAGCCGTACGACTGGAGGTGCAGCTAGAACGGCCAGCCAAGCACCGGCAACCCGACGACGGCGTCCACGGCGAGACCGCAGAACACGAACATCAGGTAGAGGTTCGACATGTGGAAGAACTTCATGGTGTTCGTGGACCCGCCACGGCGGACAACGTTGTGCAGCTTGTGCGCGAAGACCGCGAACCACAGGCCCGACAGGGCCGCCACCGCGACGTAGATCCAGGAGGTGACGGGTGCGAGGGCGAGCGTGCAGACCACGGTGATCCAGCTGTAGATCACGATCTGCCGCGTCACCTGCGCAGCTGTGGCCACCACGGGCAGCATCGGCACGCCTGCTCGGGCGTAGTCCTCCTTGAACTTCATCGCGAGGGCCCAGGTGTGCGGCGGCGTCCAGAAGAAGATCACGCCGAACATGACCAGGGCAGGCCACTCGACGGTGCCCGTCACCGCGCTCCAGCCGATGATCACCGGCATGCAGCCCGCCATGCCGCCCCAGATGATGTTCTGGGAGGTCCGGCGCTTGAGCACGAGCGTGTAGACGAAGATGTAGAAGAGGATGGTCGCCACCGCGAAAGCGGCCGACATCAGGTTGACGAAGATCCACAGGAACGCGAACGAGACGATTCCGAGCACGATGCCGAAGATCAGGGCGTTGCGCGGCGGAATGGCGTTGTGCGCGAGCGGGCGGGCCGCCGTCCGCTTCATGACCGAGTCGATGTCGGCGTCGACGAAGCAGTTGAGGGCATTTGCCGACCCCGCGGCGAGCGTGCCGCCGGTGAGGGTGCAGGCGATGAGCCACAGGGGCGGCAGGCCGCGCTGGGCCAGGAGCATCGCGGGGATCGTCGTGATCAGCAGGAGCTCGATGACCCGCGGTTTGGTGAGCGCCACGTAAGCGCCAACAACCTGGCGAGGCGACCTGGGGGCCTCGAGGACGGCACTCATCGCGGGAACGCTCCTCGTGTTGAGACAGGTGTGAAATCCAGCGACTGATGGTAACCGCGTAAAGAATTCACAGCCCGTTCGGGTGCTGGTGTGCCCCGGCACACACGTGCCTGGGACCTTTCAGAGCAACATCTGAATCTCTCAGGACTAGGCTGGCCGGAGGACGTGGGAGAGACGCGGGTGAGGCTCTTCGGGATCGATTCCGAACGAGCTGGGCACCCGCCCTAGCGACAAGTTTGGAGCTGTAAGTCCGTGACCGTCACCGACGACATCGCCCGGCTCACCAAGGCCGATCTGCCAGACGACTGGACCGACCTCGACAAGCGCGCCGTGGACACCGCGCGCGTGCTCGCGGCGGACGCCGTGCAGAACGTCGGCAACGGCCATCCCGGCACGGCGATGAGTCTCGCACCGCTCGCGTACACGTTGTTCCAGCGCATCATGCGGCACGACCCCGCGGACGCGGACTGGATCGGCCGCGACCGGTTCGTGCTCTCCGCGGGGCACTCCAGCCTGACGCTGTACGTGCAGCTGTTCCTGTCGGGGTACGGCCTGGAGGTCGACGACCTCAAGACCCTGCGCAAGTGGGGCTCGAAGACGCCGGGCCACCCGGAGCACGGCCACACCAGGGGTGTCGAGATCACCACCGGCCCGCTGGGCTCGGGCCTCGCCGCCGCCGTGGGCATGGCCATGGCCGCCCGCCGCGAGCGCGGCCTGTTCGACCCGTCGGCCGCGCCGGGCCAGAGCCCGTTCGACCACCACGTCTACGTGATCGCCTCCGACGGTGACATCGAGGAGGGCGTCACCTCCGAGGCCTCGTCGCTCGCGGGCACGCAGCAGCTGGGCAACCTGGTCGTCTTCTACGACGACAACAAGATCTCCATCGAGGACGACACGACGATCGCGCTGTCCGAGGACACCGCGAAGCGCTACGAGGCCTACGGCTGGCACGTCCAGGTCGTGGAGTCCGGCGAGAACGTCAAGGGCATCCTCGAGGCGGTCGAGAAGGCCAAGGCCGTCACCGACAAGCCGTCGTTCATCCTGCTGCGCACGATCATCGGCTACCCGGCGCCCAACAAGCAGAACACCGGCGCCGCGCACGGTGCCGCCCTGGGCGTCGACGAGGTCAAGGCCACCAAGGAGATCCTGGGCTTCGACCCCGAGCAGACCTTCGAGGTCGCCGACGAGGTCCTGGCCCACGCCCGCGAGGTCGTGAAGCGCGGCGAGCACGCCAAGGCCGAGTGGCAGAAGAGCTTCGACGCGTGGGCCTCGGCCAACGCGGAGAACAAGAAGCTGCTCGACCGGCTGGTCGCGCGCGAGCTGCCCGAGGGCTGGGACGCCGACCTGCCGGTGTACGAGGTGGGTGGCAAGGAGGTCCCGACCCGCAAGGCCTCCGGTGAGGTCATCAACGCGCTGGCGAAGCACCTGCCCGAGCTGTGGGGCGGTTCGGCCGACCTGGCCGAGTCGAACCTGACGACCATCAAGGGCGCCAAGTCGTTCGGCCCGGAGTCGATCTCCACGGGCATGTGGAGCGCCGACCCGTACGGCCGCGTGCTGCACTTCGGTGTCCGCGAGAACGCCATGGGCATGATCCTCAACGGCATCGCGCTGCACGGCCCGACCCGCCCGTTCGGTGGCACGTTCCTCGTGTTCTCCGACTACATGCGTCCCGCGGTGCGCCTCGCGGCGATCATGCAGGCCGCCGTCACGTACGTGTGGACGCACGACTCCATCGGCCTGGGCGAGGACGGCCCGACGCACCAGCCGATCGAGCACCTCGCGGCACTGCGCGCGATCCCGGACTTCGCCGTCGTCCGTCCCGGCGACGCGAACGAGACCGCGTACGCGTGGAAGGCCGTCATCGAGCAGCTCGGCCCCGTCGGGTTCGCGCTGAGCCGGCAGAACCTGCCGATCCTGGAGGGCACCTCGGCCGAGGGCGTGAAGCGCGGCGGTTACGTGCTCTTCGGTGACGACAACCCGGAGATCGTGATCATCGGCACAGGCTCTGAGCTGCAGGTCGCCGCCGAGGCCGGGAAGGTCCTGCAGGGCGAGGGCGTTGCAGTGCGTGTGGTGTCGATGCCGTCGCTCGACTGGTTCGAGCAGCAGGACGCCGAGTACCGCGAGTCGGTCATCCCGTCGTCGGTCAAGGCGCGCGTGGCGGTCGAGGCCGGCATCGCGCAGCCGTGGTACCGCTACGTCGGCGACGCCGGCGAGATCGTGTCGATCGAGCACTTCGGTGCCTCGGCCGACTACCAGGTCCTGTTCAAGGAGTTCGGTTTCACGACCGAGAACGTCGTTGCCGCAGCACGTCGTTCCCTTGACAACGTGAGGGGTAACAAGTGAGCAAGCCGAATCTCGACGCCCTGTCCGGCGCCGGAGTTTCCATCTGGCTCGACGACCTGTCCCGGGAGCGGCTCACCAGCGGCAACCTGGACGAGCTGATCCGCGACTGGAACGTCGTCGGCGTGACGACGAACCCGACGATCTTCGCGGGCGCCCTGTCGAAGGGCGAGTCCTACGACGAGCAGATGCGTGAGCTGTCGTCGCGCGGCGCCGACGTCGAGGCGACCATCCGCGAGGTCACCACGACCGACGTGCGCAACGCGTGCGACAAGTTCCGCGACATCTACAACTCGACCGGCGGTGCGGACGGCCGCGTCTCCATCGAGGTCGACCCGCGCCTGGCGTTCGACACGGACAAGACCGTGGCCGAGGCGCAGGACCTGTGGAAGACCGTCGACCGGCCGAACCTGCTGGTGAAGATCCCGGCCACCGAGGCGGGCATCCCGGCCATCACCAAGGTGATCGCCGAGGGCATCTCCGTCAACGTGACGCTGATCTTCTCCGTCGAGCGGTACGAGAAGGTCATGGAGGCCTACGTCGCGGGCCTCGAGCTGGCCAAGGCCAACGGCCACGACCTGCGCTCGATCCACTCGGTCGCGTCCTTCTTCGTGTCCCGGGTGGACACCGAGATCGACAAGCGGCTCGACGAGATCGGCACGGACGAGGCGACCGCGCTCAAGGGCAAGGCCGCTCTCGCCAACGCGTGGATCGCCTACGGAGCGTTCGAGAAGACGTTCCAGGGCGAGCGCTGGGAGGCTCTCAAGGCGGACGGCGCGCACGCGCAGCGTCCACTGTGGGCGTCGACCGGCGTGAAGGACCCGAGCTACTCCCCCACCCTCTACGTCGACCAGCTCGTCGTCGCCGACGTCGTCAACACGATGCCGGAGAAGACGCTGCGGGCGGTCGCGGACGCGGGCAAGATCACCGGTGACACGGTCACCGGACGCGCTGCCGAGGGCCAGGAAGTGTTCGACCGGCTCGCCGCCGTGGGAATCGACCTCCAGGACGTGTTCGTCGCGCTGGAGACCGAGGGTGTCGAGAAGTTCGAGAAGTCCTGGGAAGAGTTGCTCGAGACGGTGAAGAACCAACTGGCTCAACTGAAGGGCTGATACCCAAGTGACCTCCGTCGAAATCGTGAGGTCACCGAACGCCGACCAGGTCAGCACCATCGCTGCTGACCTGGTCGCGGATTCGGTGCCGAGCAAGCTGACCGCGCAGGACCCGACCCTGTGGGGGCCGGAAGCCGAGTCCGAGGCGAGCATCCGCCTCTCCTGGACGACGTTGCACGAGTCGTCCCGTGCACTGCTCCCCGAACTCGTGGCGCTGCGCGCCGATCTGCACGCCGAGGGCGTCGACCGCGTCGTCCTCGCCGGAATGGGTGGCTCGTCGCTGGCCCCCGAGGTGATCACGCGGACCGCGGGCGTCCCGCTGGTCGTGCTGGACACCACCGATCCCGCCCAGGTCGCCGACGCTCTCGCCGGTGACCTCGAGCGCACGGTGATCGTGGTGTCGTCCAAATCCGGTGGCACTGTCGAGACCGACAGCCACCGCCGGATCTTCGAGAAGGCCTTCACCGACGCGGGCATCGACGCCGCGTCGCGCATCGTGGTCGTCACCGACCCCGGCTCGCCGCTGCAGAAGGCGTCCGAGGAAGCGGGCTACCGCAAGGTGTTCCTGGCCGACCCCAACGTGGGTGGCCGTTACTCGGCGCTGACGGCGTTCGGCCTGGTGCCGTCCTACCTCGCCGGCGCCGACGTCGAGGCGCTGCTGGACGACGCGGCCGAGGTCGCGAAGGTCGTGTCGCAGGACTCCGTCGACAACCCGGCCGTGGTCCTGGCCGGTGTCTTCGGCGCCGCGCACGCCCATGGCGCCGAGAAGATCATCTTCGCCGACACCGGGTCCGGCATCGTCGGGTTCGGCGACTGGGCCGAGCAGCTCATCGCCGAGTCGACGGGCAAGAACGGCACCGGCCTGCTGCCGGTCGTCGTCGAGGGTCCCGGCGCTCCCGGTTTCGTGGACGCGCGTTCGGATGCCACGACCGTCGCGATCGGACCGGCCACCGGGTCGGCGAACATCGCGGTCGAGGGCAAGCTGGGCGCGCAGTTCCTGCTGTGGGAGTACGCGACCGCGCTCGTCGGCCGGGTGCTCGGCATCAACCCGTTCGACCAGCCCGACGTCGAGGCCGCGAAGAAGGCCTCCCGCGCGCTGCTCGACGCGCCGGCCGTCGCCGCCACCGTTCCGTCCTTCGTGGACGGTCCGGTCGAGGGACACGGCACCGACTGGGCTCCCCGCAAGGTCAGCACGGTCGCGGAAGCGCTTGCGGCGATCGTTGAAGTGGCGCCCGAGCACGGCTACATCTCGGTTCAGGCGTACTTGGACAGGATCGACGACGCGTCGTTCGAGCTGCTCCGTGCGGAGATCGCGAAGAGGACGCACCTGCAGACCACGTTCGGCTGGGGTCCGCGCTTCCTGCACTCGACCGGCCAGTACCACAAGGGCGGTCACCAGAACGGCGTGTTCATCCAGATCACCGGCGAGTCCGGTGACGACCTGGAGGTGCCCGGCCGTCCCTACACGCTGGCGCAGCTGCAGCTCGCGCAGGCGCTCGGCGACGGTCAGGTGCTGGCCGAACACGGTCGCCCGGTGCTGCGTCTTCACCTCGAGGACCGCATCTCCGGCTTGGCCCAGCTCGTCGAGGCAGTCCAGGAGGACGGCTCGTGACCACATCCGCCAAGTGGCACAACCCGCTGCGGGACGCGCGCGACAAGCGCATGCCCCGCATCGCGGGTCCGAGCGCGCTGGTCATCTTCGGTGTCACCGGTGACCTGTCGCGCAAGAAGCTGATGCCCGCGATCTACGACCTCGCGAACCGGGGTCTGCTGCCGCCGGGCTTCGGTCTCGTCGGCTTCGCCCGCCGCGACTGGGCAGACCAGGACTTCATGAAGGTCGTGCACGACGCGGTGAAGGAGCACGCGCGCACGCCGTTCAACGAGGCGGTCTGGGCGCAGCTCGCCGAGGGCATCCGGTTCGTGCAGGGCACGTTCGACGACGACGCGTCGTTCGACAACCTCGCGTCGTGCCTCGCGGCTCTGGACGCCGAGCGCGGCACGGGCGGCAACCACGCGTTCTACCTGTCGATCCCGCCGGGCGCGTTCCCGACGGTGGTCAACCAGCTCAAGCGCGCGGGTCTCGCCCAGACGGCTCCCGACCAGTGGCGCCGCGTCGTCATCGAGAAGCCGTTCGGCCACGACCTGAAGTCCGCCAAGGAACTGAACCGCACGGTCAACGAGGTCTTCCCCGAGGAGTCGGTGTTCCGCATCGACCACTACCTCGGCAAGGAGACCGTGCAGAACATCCTGGCGCTGCGGTTCGCGAACCAGCTGTACGAACCCATCTGGAACTCGAACTACGTCGACCACGTGCAGATCACCATGGCCGAGGACATCGGTCTCGGTGGCCGCGCGGGCTACTACGACGGCATCGGCGCGACGCGCGACGTCATCCAGAACCACCTGCTGCAGCTGCTCGCGCTGATCGCGATGGAGGAGCCGGTCTCGTTCAAGCCGGCCGACCTCCGCGCGGAGAAGGTGAAGATCCTCTCGGCGACGCGTCCCGCGGAGCCGTTCGAGGAGACCACCGCGCGCGGCCAGTACACCGGTGGCTGGCAGGGCGGCCAGAAGGTCCCGGGTCTGCTGGAGGAGGGCGGTTTCTCGCCCGAGTCGAAGACCGAGACGTTCGGCGCCATCACCTGCGAGGTCAACACCCGCCGCTGGGCCGGGGTGCCGTTCTACCTGCGCACCGGCAAGCGCCTGGGCCGTCGCGTCACCGAGGTGGCCGTCGTGTTCAAGCGGGCGCCGCACCTGCCGTTCGACGACACGGCGACCGAGGAACTGGGCCAGAACGCCCTGGTCGTCCGCGTGCAGCCGGACGAGGGCGTGACGATCCGGTTCGGGTCGAAGGTGCCGGGCAACACGATGGAGGTCCGCGACGTCACGATGGACTTCGGTTACGGCCACTCGTTCACCGAGTCGTCGCCCGAGGCCTACGAGCGGCTGCTGCTCGACGTCCTGCTCGGCGAGCCGTCGCTGTTCCCGAAGAACGACGAGGTCGAGCTCTCCTGGGAGATCCTCGACCCGATCCTCGACTTCTGGGCGCGCAAGGACGAACCCGCTCTGGAGAAGTACAAGGCCGGAACCTGGGGCCCGCCGTCGGCGGAGACGATGACCTCCAGGACCGGAAGGCAGTGGAGGCGTCCGTGATCATCGACCTGCCCTCGACCACCACCTCCCAGATCAACTCGCGGCTCGTCCGGCTGCGGGACGAAGGCGGCGCGACGACCCTCGGTCGCGTGCTGACCCTCGTCATCGTGACCGAGGACGGCCAGCGCACCGACGCCGCGATCGACGCGGCGAACGACGCTTCGCGTGAACACCCGTGTCGCGTGATCGTCGTGGCCCGCGGTGCTCGTCAGGCGGCACCTCGCCTGGACGCGCAGATCCGCGTCGGTGGCGACGCCGGAGCCTCGGAAGTTGTCGTTCTGAGGCTTTACGGCGAACTGGCCAAGGAAGGCGCCTCGTGCGTCATGCCGCTGCTGCTGCCGGACACCCCGGTCGTGGCGTGGTGGCCGTTCGACGCGCCGGTGTCGCCGTCGAAGGACCCGATCGGCCAGCTCGCGCAGCGTCGCATCACCGACGCCGCGGCCGAGAAGAACCCGATCAAGGCCCTGGAGTCCCGGCGGGCGCACTACGCGCCGGGCGACACGGACCTGGCGTGGACGCGGCTGACGTTGTGGCGCGCCATGCTCGCCTCGTCGCTGGACCTGCCGCCGTACGAGAAGGTCGTGGACGCCGAGGTGACCGGCGAGGCCGACTCACCGTCCACCGATCTGCTCGCCGCGTGGCTGACGGACCGGCTGAAGGTCCCGGCCAAGCGCTTCAAGGCGACGTCGGGTGAAGGCATCGTGGAGGTGCGGCTCGGCCGTCCCTCCGGCGCCGTCGACCTGCTGCGCCCGGACGGCAAGGTCGGCACGCTGACCCAGCCCGGCCAGCCTTCTCGCCGGGTGGCGCTGCAGCGTCGTTCGGTGCGCGACTGCCTCGCCGAGGAACTGCGCCGGCTCGACCCCGACGAGGTCTACGCGGCGGCGCTGAAGTCGCTCGCGAAGGTCGTGAAGGGCCGCACGCCGTCACCGAAGGACGAGGCTCCCGCCGCCCCCGCCGCGGAAGCCACCAACGGTTCCGCTCCCAAGAAGTCGAAGGCGAAGGCCGGTTCGTGAGCAACCCGCAAGTCGTGGTGCACCGCGACGGCGACCTCCTGGCCGCCGCCGCGGCGGCCCGCCTGGTCACCCGCATGGTCGACGCCCAGGCCGCACGCGGCTACGCGTCTGTCGTGCTGACCGGCGGCCGCACCGGCACCGCGGTCCTGGAACACCTGAACCGCAACGCCGCGCGCGACGCGGTGGACTGGTCCAAGGTCGACCTCTACTGGGGTGACGAGCGGTTCCTGCCCTCCGGGCACGCGGAGCGCAACGAGACCCAGGCACGTGCAGCGCTGCTGGACCACGTCCCGGTGGACCCGTCGCGCGTGCACGTGATGGAACCGTCGGACGGCAAGTTCGGCGACGACCCCGAAGCCGCCGCCGAGGCCTACGCCGCACTGCTGGCGTCGGTCGCGCGGCCGGAGGACCACGGCGACGTGCCCGCGTTCGACGTCTGCATGCTGGGCGTCGGCGAGGAGGGTCACGTGGCGTCGGTGTTCCCGGACTCGCCCGCCGTGCACGAGGAGGAGCGGACGGTCGTGGCAGTGCGCAACTGCCCGAAGCCGCCGCCCACGCGCGTGTCGCTGACGCTGGCGTCGGTGCGGTCCGCGCAGGAGGTCTGGCTGATGACCACCGGCGAGGCCAAGGCCGCCGCGGTGGCCATGGCGCTGGACGGTGCCGGCGAGGTGCGCCTGCCCGCCGCCGGCGCCACCGGTCGCCGCCGGACGTTGTGGCTGCTGGACACGGCGGCCGCTTCGGCGGTGCCGGCCTTGTTCACACCACCGCTGTCCTGATGTTCCGGCCCCCAGGCTTCGGCCTGGGGGCCTTTTTGTTGTGCAGCCTGCTGATTCGGTGCGCACGACGGGTGCGAGGCCGGCATCCGCGCCCTGCCTGGGTGTGGTTGGCTGGGGAGGTCAACCGAGGGGGGTCGAGTTGCACATCCGGGACGTGCTGGCCGAAGACGCGCCGGCGATCCAGCAGATCAACCGCGAAGCGCTGGGCTACGAGTTTCCACTGCCCGGCACGCAGGCTCAGCTGGAACGCATCATCAAGGCGCCCAACGTACTGCTGCTCGTGGCCGTCGACGGCGCCGACGTGCTGGGCTACATCCAGCTCAGCGACTACGAGAACACCTATCACCACCCGCTGAAGAACCTGATCACGCTGGCCATCTCTCCGCGGCACCAGCGCCGGGGCGCAGGCAAGGCCCTGCTGGCCGCCGGCGAGGAGTGGGCGCGGGCCGACGGTGCCTTCGGGGTGCGGCTCGTGACCGGGGCGAACCGGGTGCACGCGCGGGAGTTCTACGCGGCCAACGGGTACACGGTCCGCAAGGAGCAGACCAATCTGATCAAGTGGTGGTAACCGCTCACTCCCCGGCCCCGTCCACCAACTCCTCCATCACCCGCACCGGCAAAGACGGGTTGGCCGCCGCGGCCCCGGCCGTGAACTCACTCCCCAGCAACTCCACGACCACCGGCACCGGCAGGTGCGGATGCGCAGCCGCGAAGTGCCGAGCCTGAGCATCCTCCGAACACAGCACCAAGGTCTCCCCCGAAGCACACGGATGCCGCGCGACGACCCGGCAGGTCTCCCGAACCGAAGCAGCCCGCAAAACCATGTGGTGCAACAACTCCGCAGGACACAACGGGTTCGACGCGACCCGCGGGTAAAGCCGAGACCCGTGCCGCGAAGCCAGCTCCCACAACTGCGGCACAGTCACCAGGGGATGAACCACCACGGCACCGGCAACGCCCGGATCGTCGTCCAGCACCAGGCAAGTGAAGAGGTCCGGCGGCAGATCCGCACGCGCCGCCACCATCATCCGAACCTGCGCGACAGGAGACGCAGCCAAAGCCCGAAGCTCTGCGGGAGACGCGGAAGCGATGCGAGGGACCAGATCCGGGCCGATGCGCGCGGCCGGGGCCAGGTCCTCCAGCAGGTCGAGCGGGATCGCCGGGTTGCGCAGGAGCACGCGGCGCAGGGCGCGGGTTCCGGTGAGCTGGCGCAGGACCGGAACGGGGACGGCCGGGTTCGCGGCCAGGTGCGACAGGATGCCGGGTTCGAGTTCCGAGGCGAGCTGTTCGTAGACGCCGGCAGGCAGGTCCGGGCGTCCGGCCAGGAAGTAGCGGGACGCGTGGTGCGGCAACAGGTCCGCCGCCGCGGCGGGCGGGGTCGCGGGGTTCGCCGCCAGTTCGCGGGCCAGGGTGCCGGACGGGAGTCGTGCCAGCACCGAGGCGGGTGTGTGCGGGCTGGAAGCCAGTGCGCGCAGCACGTCGGGGCTCGGGTGGCGGCTCAGCGACTCGGCCAGGGTGGGCGGCAGGGCGTGGAACAGCACCAGTTCGGCCACCACCTCCGGCTCGGGGTCGCGGGCCAGCAGGGCGACCACGTCGGCGGGCAGGGAGCAGGCCGATTCGGGCAGGCGAGCGCGGACTGAAGGGTCCGGGTGGAACGCGAGTGCGCGGGTCAGGGCGGGGTCGGCGTCGGGGCGGCCGGTCAGCACCAGGGCCACCGATTCATTCGCGATCGGTACGTCCGCCGGAGTGACCTTCCCGTTCTCCAGCAGCCGGTGCACGGCCATGGAGTCGCCGTGTGCGAGCAGCGCGCGCACGTGCTCCGGTGTCAGGTCTGCGCGATCGGCCAGTTCGGCGGCCAGGCCGGGGCGGGTGACCAGGCGGTCGAGCAGGTAGCCGGGCAGCGCGGGGTTCGACGCCAGGCCCTCCAGTACAGCGTTCACCAATCTCCCTGGTAACACGGCAGGCATTCCCCCCGACAACGCGTATCATCCCCAATCGCGTTGAGTAGCGGGGGTTTTGTGGCAAACGGCAGTGCGAAGCGACGTCCCACCATCGGGATGATCACCGCTGGCCCGCTCATCGAGCTCGCGGGCGAGCAGTGGCGTGGTGTCAGCGACGGGGCTCAGCGCCTCGGGTGCGACCTCGTGTGCTTCGTGGGCAGTGAACTCGATCATCCCGATCCGCTCAAGCGTCGTGCGAACACGGTCTACGACCTCATTTCGCCGAACCGCATCGATGCACTCGTGGTGTGGACTACGCGCGTGGGGCAGCTCATCGGCTCCGATGGCATGCAGGAGTACGTGAAGCGGTACGCGCCCATGCCCATCGTGAGCGTGGAGACAGGCCTTGCCCAGTGGCCAACGATCTCGATGGACAACCGTGACGGCATGAAGCAGGCCGTCGACCACCTCGTCGAGGTGCACGGCAAGCGCCGGATCGCGTTCGTCCGGGGGCCCCAAACGCATGCGGGCGCCCGAGAGCGGTTCCTGGGCTACGCGGATTCGTTGCGCAACCACGGAATCCCGTTCGACCCCTCGCTCGTCACGATGCCCGGTTCGTTCATCTGGGAACCCAACCGCGCCGCCGAGGCCGTGCGCAAGATGCTCGCGCGGATCGAGGAACCGCCGGACGCCATCGCCGCCGCGAACGACGACTACGCGATCGGGGTCGTGTCCGCGCTGGAGGAGCTGGGTTTCCGCACGCCGGAGGACGTCGCCGTCGTCGGGTACGGCAACCACACGAACGTCCGCACGCACGACCTCGGCTTCGGCACGGGAAGTCCGGCGGCGAGGGTGCGGCGCGAGGTGCACGCCGACGCGGCGACGCCGGCGTTCACCACTGTCAGGGCGCCGTTCCACGAGATGGGGTTCCGGGCGGCCGAGCTCGCGGTGGCGCTGGTGAGGGGCGAGCCCACGCGCCAGCGGCAGACCATGCCGACCGAGCTGATCGTGCGCCGGTCGTGCGGCTGCCTGCCGTCCGGGCTCGGCGACCACGCGCCCGCGCACGACCGGCTGAGCATCAACGAGTCCGCGACCGCGTCCACCGTGGCCGACCACCTGCGCGACTCGCTCGGGCAACCCGCCGCGAAGCTGCCGGAGGGGTGGGCCGAGCAGCTGGTCGTCGAGCTCATGGCGGCAGGCCGCGGCGAGGTCGAGGGCGCGGAGTTCCTGCAGCTGCTGGCCGAGTACATCCGCGGGAGCGCGCGCGCCGGGTGCGAACCGGCGCAGTGGTGGCCACCGCTGTTCGACCTGCATCGGTTCGTGACGGCCCGCATCAGCGACGCGACGATCATCAACGACCTGTGGCTGCGCGTGCAGTTGCTCCTGGGCGATGCGTTCGCCGCGGACGCACGGTTCAAATACCTGTCGCACGAGCGTCACGACCAGACAGTGCGTGAAGCAGGGCAACGGCTCATCGCGTCACGGGACGTGGACGAGCTGACGAGCGCACTGGCTGAGGAACTCCCCCGCCTCGCCATCCCCGGCTGCCACGTCATGGCGTACGACACTCCAGGCACGGCGCGCGCGCTCGTCCGGTACGAGCACGGCGAGCTCATGACCCCGCCGGACACCCCGTTCCCCACCATCAATCTGACGCCGTACCAGTTCCGGCGCACCACCCCGTTCAACGCCCTGATCGCCCCGCTGCACACCGACGAGGACCACCTCGGGTACGTGATCTTCGAGAAGGGCCCGGAGCCC
This sequence comes from Lentzea flaviverrucosa, assembly GCF_003350445.1. NCBI lineage: Bacteria > Bacillati > Actinomycetota > Actinomycetes > Pseudonocardiales > Pseudonocardiaceae > Lentzea > Lentzea flaviverrucosa. The sequence continues at coordinate 348,330 of NZ_QQAU01000008.1, read as the reverse complement.
GGCTGGATCTACGAGGCCGTGCAGCAGCAGCTCAGCAGCGCGTTGCGCAGCATCAGGCTGATGCAGGAGCTGAAGGACGCGCGCGCACGGCTCGAAGAACGCGTCGGCGAGACCGAGGCGCAGTTGCGGCACGCGCAGAAGATGGAGGCCATCGGCCGGTTGACCGGTGGCATCGCGCACGACTTCAACAACATCCTCACGGTCGTGAACGGCAACAGCGAGATGCTGCTGCGCCGCACCCTCCAGGACGATCCGAGGCGCACGGCGATCGAGGACATCAGGCACGCCGGCGAACGGGCCGCGAACCTGACGAGGCAACTGCTCGCGTTCACCCGCCAGCAGGTCCTGCACCCGGAGTCGCTGGACCTCAAGCACAACCTCACCCAGGTCCACTCGATGCTGCGCACGCTCGTCGGCGACCACATCGAACTGGAGATGCACCTGCCCGACGACGTCGCCCGGGTGTGGGCGGACGCGGGCCAGGTCGAGCAGATCCTGTTCAACCTCGCGGTCAACTCCCGCGACGCCATGCCCGACGGCGGCACGCTGAGGGTCTCGATCGCGGACGGGAAGCTCGGCGGCGGCGACACCGGGCGGATCGTCGGCGTGCGGCCCGGCGAGTACGTCGTCATGCGCGTCCAGGACACCGGCGCCGGCATGGCCCCGGACGTGCAGGCGCAGGTGTTCGAGCCGTACTTCACCACCAAGCCGGTCGGCAAGGGCACGGGTCTCGGCCTGTCCACGGTGTTCGGCATCGTGCAGCAGTCCGGCGGCCAGATCGAACTGAGAAGCGCGCTGGGCGAGGGCACGACCGTGGAGGTCTACCTGCCCGTGCCGCACGACCGCGACGGCAGGCCTGAAGCGCCGTGCGCGCGCCGCCCCACCACACATCAGGGCGCTGGCACCGTGCTGCTCGTGGAGGACGACGCGCAGGTGCGGGTCATGACCCGGCGGTCGCTGGAGATCGCGGGCTACGCGGTGATCGAGGCGGGCGACGGCCAGGAGGCGCTGCAGCTCGCCACCGCGCACCGCAGCACCATCGACCTCGTGCTCACCGACGTCGTGATGCCGAAGATGGGCGGCCCGGAGCTCGTCCGGCTGCTGCGCTCGACCGGTGCCGCGCCCGCCGTGATCTACATGTCCGGCTACACGACCGACGAGGTCCTCGACGACGAGGTGCTGATCACCAAGCCGTACGTGGAGTCCGTGCTGCTCGAACGCGTCCGGGAAGTGCTGACTCAGGACGCCTGAGCGCGCTTGGCGAGCACGGCGCGGATCGTCTCGTCCAGCGTCTCCAGCCGGAACGGCTTCTGCAGGTAGTCGGCGATCTCGTGCCCGGCGAACCGCCGCTCCAGCGACCTGCGGTCGTACCCGCTGGTCAGCACCACCGGCACGGTCAGGCCCTCGCGCTCGAGCTCCGCGAGCACCTCCTCGCCGGACAGGCCCGGCATGCTGTGGTCGAGCAGCATCGCGTCGATCTCGGTGGACCGCCTGCGCAGGATCGCGATCGCCTCGGTGCCGTCGATGGCCTGCAGAACGGTGAAGCCCAGCTCCTCGAGCAGGCTCACGGTGTACCTACGCACGGGGTCCTCGTCCTCGACGACGAGCACCAGCCCAGCCAGCGACATGCGGGCAAGTATGCCGGAAACTATTCGTGTCCTCAGCACCAGGTCGCCGTCTATTTTTGACAATCCTTCACGAACTGCTCCATCAGTGTGAGCTGGGCCATTTGGATCACACCATTGGTTGAGGCTCTGCGCTAACCTTCGCGCACCGCTGCCGCGCCACGCTGAGAAAGAGGCACCAGGAAAGGCCAACTCCATGCGTAAAGCGACGGCAGCAGCCGCTCTGGCTGTGCTGTTCACATTGTCGTCAGCACCCGCGCACGCCGCGACGATTCCTTCGGAGCGCGTGACGATCGACGTGGTGACGGTGAACGGCTCCGGGTGCAAACAGGGCACCGCCGAAGTGATCGTCTCACCGGACAACACCTCGTTCTGGGTGATCTACAGCGACTACCTCGCCCAGGCGGGCAAGGGTGCCGGTGCGACCGAGTTCCGCAAGAACTGTCAGCTGACCCTGCAGGTCAACGTCCCGCAGGGCTTCTCGTACGGCATCGCCGAAGCGACCTACGGCGGCTACGGGTACGTCAGGCCCGGCGCCGTCGGGCACCAGTCGGTGAATTACTACTTCCAGGGTCAATCGGCCACCACGACCTGGAAGCACACGTTCAACGGGCCGTTCGACGACAACTGGTCGATCACCCACCGGACCGAGTTCTCCGAGATCGTCTGGGCCCCGTGCGGCGAGAAGAAGAATCTCAACGTCAACAGCGCCCTGCGCGTCGACAAGGGTACCTCGGACGCCAATACAAACAGTTTCATGACCATGGACTACCAGCGCGGAGAAGTGCGGACGCTGCACCACTTCTCGTGGAAGCGCTGCTGATTTCCTGAAAAGGCCGCCGCCACCCGAGCCCAACCGCCGCCACCCCTCCCCGCGAGACGCGTTTGGAAAGGTGCCTCATGCTCAACGCGGTTGCCGCTGCCCTGCTGACCTCGGCCATCATCATCCCTCCCGGCGCGCCCAACGAGACGCCGCCGCCCGACCACATCACCATCGACGTCGTGACCGTCAACGGCTCGGGTTGCCCGGCGGGCACGGCGGCCGTCGCGGTGTCCCCGGACAACAAGGCCTTCACGGTCACCTACAGCGACTACCTGGCCCAGATCGGCGTCGGCGCACGGCCGACCGACTTCCGCAAGAACTGCCAGCTCAACCTGCGGGTCAACGTCCCGCAGGGCTTCACCTACGGCATCGCCCAGGCCGACTACAGAGGGTTCGCCCATCTCGAACGCGGGGCGTACGCCGTCCAGAAGGCCAACTACTACTTCCAGGGCATGTCGCAGAACGACTCGGCCTCACACCGGTACAACGGCCCGCACAGCGACGGCTGGCAGGCCACCGACCAGACCGAGGTCGCGGCGATCGTCTACTCGCCGTGCGGCGAGAAGCGGAACTTCAACATCAACACCGAGCTCCGCGTCTACCCCGGCTCGTCCAACACGGCCACGACGACCAGCTTCGTGTCGATGGACTCCACGGACGGTGCGATCGACACGACCTACCAGTTCAGCTGGAAGACATGCCCGTAGTAGTGCTGTGACTACCGCACGCGCTCGCACGAGCGTGTGCGGTAGCACATATGTGAGCCGACAGCCGTACAGATTCGCGTGTGACGACGTCTTACCCCCATGACGGGGCAGGTCGGGGTAAAGGGGCAGCCAATGCCATCCGCCGCATACGCGCAGTACGGTGAGGATCGCAAGGCTCACAGGGGAGGTCGGATACTGACCACGACGCTGCTCCCGGCCAGACGGTCGGCGACGACTGCGGCCGGCTCGCGCTGGCCGCTCAGCGGTGACTACCGTCAGGTCCTCGCCGACCTCGCGTTGATCTTCTTCGCGGCGCTCGACGTCTGGCTGTACGGGTTGTGGCTCGAAGCCGACCCGATCACGGACCTCCCGCCGATCGAGAACTACCAGCTGTGGCTCAACTGGCTCGCGGTCGGCGCGCTGGTCCTGCGCCGCCGGTTCCCGTTCCTCACGCTGGTCCTGACCATCCCCGGCTTCTTCGTCGGCTGGTCGCAGCTCGCCGCGATGATCGCCCTCTACACGGTCGCCCGCCGCTACATCGGCGGCTGGCAGACGGGCCTCGCGGCCGCGCTGGTGTGGCTCTGCCGGTTCGTCGCCTGGCCGTTCGAGGAGCTGATCGAACGGCCCGCGTCGGGTCACTTCCACTCGGCGATCTACGGCTTCCTGGTGGCGGGCCTGCCGATCGCGATCGGCCTGCTGGTGCACGCGCGGCAGGAACTCTCCGACCGCATCTCCGAACTGGCCGAGTCACGCGAGAGAGAACGTGTGCTCCACGCGCACGCCATCCGTGCCGACGAACGGGCAAAGCTCGCCCGCGAGATGCACGACGTCGTGTCGCACCAGGTCAGCCTCATCGCGATGCAGGCCGGCGCGCTCCGCATGTCGGTGGTCGACGCCGAGCACAAGCAGGTCGCCGGCACCATCCGCATGTTGTCGACGCGCACGCTCGACGAACTGCGGCAGCTCGTGTCCGTCCTGCGCACCACGGACGACACCCAGCCGAGCCTCGACGAACTGCCCGAACTGGCCGCCGACGCGGGCTTCGAGGTCAGCATCCAGCTCAAGGGTCCCGTCGAGGACCTCTCCGCACCGGTGTCCGGCGCCGTCTACCGGACGGTGCAGGAGGCCCTGACGAACATCCGCAAGCACGCCGTGGGCGCGAGCGCGACGGTGTTCATCGACGCCCAGTACGACGACAACGTGCTGGTCGAGGTGCGCAACACGGCCGCGTCCAGCCCGTCGTCGACGCTGCCCAGCGGAGGTCACGGCCTGGTCGGACTGCGCGAGCGCGCCGCGTTGCTCGGTGGCGAGTTCTCGGCGGGCCCGACCGAGGACGGCGGCTTCCTGGTGTCGGCGACGTTCCCGAGGGAACGCGTCATCACCGACTGAAGCGTGGATCGTCGCGTTCGGAAGCGGTCAGGCGCGCCTGGAGGCCAGTGACGCGCTCAACGCCGCCGCCGCGCCGAGAACACCGCAGGTGAGCGCGACGGACATCGTCGGCTCGTGCTTGAGCAGCACCGACACCAGCAGCCACACGGCCAGGCCGAGGCCGAGACCGAGCGGCACCGACGCGATCACCGCCGCCATGCCGGTCTGCCGCCGCCGCAACGCCCGCAGGTTCGACTCCAGGTACGCGAACGTGAACAGCAGCAGCAACGCCGAGCCGGTGCCCATGAGGCTCAGCCACGGCGTCTGGCTGGACTCCAGCAGGAACGGCGGCTGCTCGTCCACCTGGGCCGTCACGACGCCGCCGATGATCCACCGCGCCGCGCCCGGCAGCACGAACCCCTCGGGCGTGCGCTGCGGCACGTCCGCGAGCGGAATCCCGGCCGCCGTCACGACGAGATGCGTGCCCTCGACGTTCACGGGGTTCGCGAGGTCCTGCGTGACGATCGTCGTGGGCGGGGTGCCGGTCGCCACGAACGGGACCACGGCCATCGCGATCAACGCGAGTGCGGCCACCAGCCACAACGCCCACGGCGTCGACGGCGGCTTGATCACCTGCGAGGCCGGCACCAGCGTGCTGCTGCCGCTCAGGCGCGCGGCGGGGACCGGGTCGACCAGCGTGGCCCGGATCCGCTGGCCCGTGAGCGTGACCGTCTCGCATTCCGGCACGGGCCGCAGCGACGGACGTGTGGACGACGACGACACCTGCGGTGCGAGGTGCACGGGGATGCCCAGGCGCACGAGCCAGTCCGGACCGAACAGGTGGCCCGCCGCGCCCGCCAGGTCGATCGCGAACGTCTCGGCGTTGCGGTAGCGCGCGTCGGGCTCCCGCGCGATGCTGCGCATCACCACGCCGGCCAGGGGTTCCGGCACGTTCGGCAACGGCCGCGGGTCCTGGAACACCCGCTTCTGGATCATCGCGATCGGGCCGCCGCCGCGTTCGAACGGCAGGTCGCCGCAGAGCAGTTCGTAGAGCATCGTGCCGGTCGCGTAGACGTCGGCCGCGGGCGACAGGGCGTTGCCCATCGCCTGTTCCGGCGCGATGTAGGCGGGCGTGCCGAGCACCGCGCCGCCGTGCGTCACGAGCGTCGCGCCCTCCGACACCACCTGGGAGATGCCGAAGTCCGCCACCTTCACCACGCCGTTCGAGGTGAAGAGCAGGTTCTTGGGCTTCACGTCGAGGTGCAGCACGCCGGCCTCGTGCGCCGCGTGCAGCCCGGACAGCGCCGCCAGCACGATCCCGCACGACTGCTGCGCGGTCAGGCCGTCGCCGGCGAACCGCGACCAGACAGTGCCGCCGTCGAGGCGTTCCATCACCAGCAGGTGCTCGCCCTGCTGCCGGACGTAGTCGTAGACCGGCACGATGTGCGGGTGGTCGAGGCGCGCCAGCAGCCGCGCCTCGTGCTCGAAGCGCTCGCTCATCCGCGGGTCCTCGGCCACGGCGTGCGGCAGCCGTTTGATCGCCACGGGACGCCCCAGCTGACGGTGCACGCCGCCGTAGACGACACCCATGCCGCCCTCGCCGATCTGGTCGCCGACGGCGTACTGCGGCAGGGCGGCGACCACACTGGACAGAGTCACCGTTGAATCCTCACGGTATCCGCATCCATTGAGGACGGTGGCTTCTCGCCCGGATGCGGTGTCACATAGCCGAGAACGAACGCGGCCGCCGCGGCGCCGATGATGAACGGGATCTCGGCCGTGGGCGACGGCGCCACCAGCCGCAGCACCGACAGCGAGATCACCGCGATCAGCCCGGTCCCGATGCCCGCGGGCAGGAACCGCATGGCCCGCTGCCACCGGTTCGCGGGCAGCCTCCTGCGCGCCAGCGCGATCAGCGCCCCCGCCCACGACAACGCCGTCAGCACGAGCACGCCCAGCCCGAACGCCCCGTAGACCGACCAGAGCGAGCCTCGGACGTCACCGGTCGTCTCGACGGACGCGATGCTCTCGCGCTGGACGTCGATGACCTCGACCGTGACCGGAAGGAGACCGATCGCCTGCGAGCCGAGGTCGGTCGGCTCCAGCGGGAACGAACGGGTCTCCGAGGACTTCGCCGGCACGTCGAACGGAACCGTTGTGTCGTAAGCGAAGAAGGTCAACGCCAACGCCGTGCCGCTGATCCGCACGGTCTTCACGCGCTGCAGGGTGTTCGTGTTGTTGCGGACCGTGACCGAGACCTTGGCGGTCTGCGACGGGTCCAGCACCAGGTTCCCTACTCCAACCGGCCTACCGTCCACATCGGCCTCGAGGATCACAGACCCGTCCTGTGCGAAGGCCGCGGAGGGAAGCAGCATAATTCCGCACCACAGCAGTAAACCTGCACCGGCCATGCGACGTCTCACTAGCGCACCTTAGGTTCGATCCGGGGAGTTGGAATGCGGTCTTTAGGTCTACTCGTGGCTGTAGCAGCCGGTGTTACGGTGCTGGTCGCCACACCTGCGGCCGCACAGCAGCAGACGTCGGTGACCGTGAACCCGACTAGCGGCCCCGCGGGCTCGACCGCGACCTTCACCTGGTCAGGCTTCTACAGATGCAAGGGCACGATGCGCATCAACTGGGCGGGAAGCGTACTGGCCACCGCACCGTGGGCGTCAACCGGTTCCGTCTCCGCGACCATCCCCGCCGGCTCCAAGCCGGCCACCTACAGCTACACCGCGATCGACGAGTGCGGCCGGTCCGCCACCGGCAGGTTCACCGTGACTCCGCCGCCTCCGGTCACCACGACCCGGCCGCCCGTCACCACGCAGCCGCCTGTCACGAACCCGCCGGTGACCAACCCGCCCGTGACGACCCGTCCCCCGGTCGTCACGACCACCACGACTCCCCCGGTGACGACCACGACGACCACCACCACCACGGACTCGTCGACCCCGTCGTCCTCCTCCACGACCGACGCGCTGACCAACCCGGATGACGGCGTCCTGGTCCTCGACAAGGACAACATCCAGCCCGGCGACGACCTGACCGCGACCGGCACCGGCTGCCCCAAGGGCGCGAACGTGACGCTGAGGTCGCTGGGCCAGGACGTCGGCCGGACCACGGCCGACGAGAACGGCGGCTTCACGTCCCCGGTGAAGTTCGCGAACATCGAACCCGGCCGCCACAAGGTGCGCGCGGAGTGCGGCATCGTGCTCGTGGGCAACGTCGACGTGACGCTGTCGAGCTCGTCGCAAGGCACGACCAGCACGCTCGTGGTGCTGTTGTTCTTCTTGCTCGTGGGTGCCGCGATGCTGCGCCGTCAGTTCTCAGGCCTGAGGCGATAAGCGGAAACGCGAAAGGCCCCCTCTCCGCAGTAGAGGGGGCCTTTCGCGTGATTACCGAAGATCGGAGCCCTTACGGCTCTTCGCGCTGGCGGCGCAGCTTGGCGAGAGCCTCTTCGAGGATCGCCTCGCCGTCCGCGTCGGAGCGCCGCTCCTTCACGTACGCAAGGTGCGTCTTGTACGGCTCGTTGCGCGGAGGCGCGGGTGGCGTCTGCTCGTCACGACCTGCCGGCAGGCCGCAGCGCGGGCAGTCCCAGTTCTCCGGCACATCCGCTTCCATCGCGAAGGAAGGCCGGGACTCGTGACCGTTCGCGCACCAGTACGACACCCGACGACGAGGCGCGGACTCGCCGCGCTCCGACTCACCCATCGGGCCTGCGCCGACGCGGGTACCGCGAATCGCGTTACCACCGGACATCGACCGTTACACCCCCACCAAGTGGTTACCCCAAGCCCCGGAGGGCTTCTGCCGCTGAACGGTTGATCAGGCTCCGGGGAGCTTGATCAGCAGCCCGATGCCCACGATGGCGATGACCCAGACCGCGCCGACGAAGAGCGTCAGGCGGTCGAGGTTCTTCTCGACCACGGAGGACCCGGACAGACTCGACTGCATACCGCCGCCGAACAGCGAGGAAAGGCCGCCACCACGGCCGCGGTGCAAGAGCACGAGCAGCACCAGGAGCACGCTGGAGACGATCAACAGGATCTGCAGGAACAGGATCATTTCTTCCTCGCTGTCAGGCAGCCGACGCCATAGAGTACCTGTTCGACTGCCGAACGTGTGCAACCAGTGGGGTTATGGGTTTAGCCAGATCAACTTAGGGTAGAGGCCCGCCGGCAGCCAATGCGCACAGCTTGGTGAATTCGTCGGCCTGAAGGCTGGCACCGCCGACAAGAGCGCCGTCGATGTCCTTCTGCCCGATGAGGTCACCGATGTTCGACGACTTCACCGAACCGCCGTAGAGCACCCGGACGACCGCCGCGGTCTCCTCGCCGTACTTCTCCGCGACGAACGAGCGGACCAGCGAGCACACCTCCTGCGCGTCTGCGGACGACGCGGTGCGACCGGTGCCGATGGCCCACACGGGCTCGTAGGCGAACACGATCTTGGCGACCTGCTCGGCCGTGAAGCCCTTGAGGCCGTCCTCCAGCTGCCGGCGAACCAGCTCCAGGTGACCCTTCGCCTCGCGGACGTCGAGCTTCTCGCCGAAGCAGAAGATCGGGGTGACCTCGACCTTCAGCGCGGCCTTGACCTTGGCGTTGACGATGGCGTCCGTCTCGCCGTGGTACTCGCGCCGCTCGGAGTGCCCGACGACCACGTAGTGGCAGCCGAGCTTCTTGATCATCGGGCCGGACACCTCACCGGTGTAGGCGCCCGAGTCGTGCTGCGAGATGTCCTGCGCGCCGTACTTGATCAGCAGCTTGTCGCCGTCGACCAGCGTCTGGATGCTGCGGATGTCGACGAACGGGGGAAGAACGGCGACCTCGACCTTGGCGAAGTACTTCTCCGGGAGGGAGAAGGCGATCTTCTGCACGAGGCCGATCGCCTCGAGGTGGTTGAGGTTCATCTTCCAGTTGCCCGCGATGAGCGGGAGACGGGCTGCCATCAGGACTCCAAAACGCTGATGCCGGGGAGTTCCTTGCCCTCGAGGTATTCGAGGGAGGCGCCGCCGCCAGTGGAGATGTGCGAGAAGCCGTCCTCGGGCAGGCCCAGCGCACGCACCGCGGCAGCCGAGTCACCGCCGCCGACGACGGTGAACGCCTCGGACTTCACGAGCGCCTCGGCGACGGCACGGGTGCCACCGGCGTAGGTCTCGATCTCGAAGACGCCCATCGGGCCGTTCCAGAACACCGTCCTGGCGTCGGCGAGCTTCGACGCGAACAGCTCGCGCGACTTCGGGCCGATGTCGAGGCCCATCTTGTCGGCGGGGATCGAGTCGGTGCCGACGACGTCGTGCTCGACGTTGCCGAACTCGGCCGTGACCAGCACGTCGACCGGCAGCACGAGCTCGACGCCGCGCTTCTCGGCCTCGACCAGGAAGCCCTTCACCTGGTCGAGCTGGTCGGACTGCAGCAGCGACGTGCCGACCTCGTGGCCCTGGGCCTTGAGGAACGTGTACGCCATGCCGCCGCCGATGAGCAGCCGGTCGACCTTGGCCAGCAGGTTCGCGATGACGCCGAGCTTGTCGGACACCTTCGCGCCGCCGAGCACCACGACGTACGGGCGCTCCAGGTCGTCGGTGAGCTTCTTGAGCACCTTGAGCTCGGCCTCGACGAGACCGCCGACGTACGCGGGCAGCTTCTGCGCCACGTCGTAGACCGAGGCCTGCTTGCGGTGCACGACACCGAAGCCGTCGGACACGAACGCGTCCGCGAACGACGCCAGCTCGTCGGCGAGTGCCGCACGCTCCGCGTCGTCCTTCGAGGTCTCACGGGCGTCGAAGCGGACGTTCTCCAGCATCACGACGCCACCGTCGGTGAGCGCGCCGACCGCGGACGTGGCGGACGGGCCGACCAGGTCGCTCGCGAGCGCGACCTCGGTGCCGAGCAGCTCACCGAGGCGAGCCGCGGCCGGGGCGAGGGAGAACTTGGGGTCCGGCTCGCCCTTGGGGCGGCCGAGGTGAGCGGTGACGATCACGCGGGCACCCGCGTCGGCGAGTGCCTTGATCGTCGGCACCGACGCGCGCACGCGGCCGTCGTCGGTGATCTTGTCTCCGTCGAGGGGGACGTTCAGGTCGGCGCGCACCAGGACGCGCCGACCCGAGACACCCTCGGCGAGCAGGTCGCTGAGAGTCTTCACTGACTGTCCGCCCCTGCTCAGATCTTGGAGGCGACGAGCTTGACCAGGTCCGCGAGGCGGTTGGAGTAGCCCCACTCGTTGTCGTACCAGCCGACGACCTTGACCTGGTTGCCGATGACCTTGGTCAGCGGCGCGTCGTAGATGCACGAGTGCGGGTCGGTGACGATGTCGGCCGACACGATCGGGTCCGTCGAGTACTTGAGGATGCCGGCCAGGGGGCCCTCGGCGGCGGCCTTGTACGCGGCGTTGACCTCGTCGACGGTGACCTCGCGCTTGAGCGTGACGGTCAGGTCGGTGGCCGAGCCCGTGGGGATCGGCACGCGCAGCGCGTAACCGTCGAGCTTGCCCTTGAGCTCCGGCAGCACCAGGCCGATGGCCTTCGCGGCGCCCGTGGAGGTCGGGACGATGTTCAGCGCGGCGGCGCGGGCACGGCGGAGGTCGCTGTGCGGCGCGTCCTGCAGGTTCTGGTCCTGCGTGTACGCGTGGATCGTGGTCATGAGGCCCTGCTCGATGCCGAAGCTGTCGTTCAGCACCTTGGCCAGCGGCGCGAGGCAGTTCGTGGTGCAGGACGCGTTCGAGATGATCGTCTGCGAACCGTCGAGCTTCTCCTCGTTCGCGCCGATGACGACGGTGAGGTCCTCGTTCTTGGCCGGCGCGGAGATGATGACCCGCTTGGCGCCGCCCTCGTCCACGTGCGAGCGGGCCTTGGTGGCGTCGGTGAAGAAACCGGTCGACTCGACCACGACGTCGACGCCGAGGTCCTTCCAGGGCAGCTTGCCCGGGTCGCGCTCGGCGAGGGCCTTGATGACCTTGCCGTCGACGGAGATGCCCTCGTCGGTGACCTGCACGTCGGCGTCCAGACGACCGAGGATGCTGTCGTACTTCAGCAGGTGGGCCATGGTGGCGACGTCACCGAGGTCGTTGAACGCGACGATCTCGATGTCGTGGCCGCCGGCCCTCACGGCGCGGAAGAAATTGCGCCCGATCCGACCGAAACCGTTGACACCTACACGAACCGTCACGACTGACTCCTTGCGTTCAGCTTGGTAGGAACAAGCCCACCCTATCTGCCGAACTGCGTCCCTGGTCACAGGGATAGTGAGTATCTCTTGATCGAGCCAGAAAATCGGCCCCTGACTAGGCCGTTCGGCGGCACGGCGCGCGGAGCGTCCAGAGGTACGCGCTCAGCTCCTCCGCGACCTCCGCCGCGGTGCGGCAGGCCTCCGGACCGGTCTCCTCCACGTCCCTGCCGACGACGGCCGCGATGCGGGCGAGCCACTCGTCCACGACGGGCCTGTCCTGCGGCGGCACGAGCGGCGCCGCCGGGTCCGCCGGCCTGTCCTTCCGATGTCGCAGGCGTACCGCAGCGTTCTCGCGGTCCTGGCGACGATGCACCACCGGGTGCGCGGCGGCTGGCACGTGACCCGCCGGTTCGCCGAGGAGTCGCTGGCGATCGAACGCACCGAGACCCGCCGCCCCGGCACGACGGCCCGCGGACTGGAGGTGCTCGCGTCCGCCGAGGCCCACACCGGCGACCCGGAACGGGCCTGGCGGCTGTTCGACGAGGCCGCCGCGCTCCTGCACGAGTCGGACGACAAGCTCGCGCGCCATCCTGCTGAACTCCTGCGGCTGGACGCTGGTGCAGAACGGCTTCGCGGACCGGGCGGCGGCGCTGGCCGGCGAGGCGCTGACGCTGACGCGGCTGATCGGCCTGCCGCACGTGCTGAACCCGGTCCTGCACACCGCGGGCGCGATCGCGCCGGCGCGCGGGAACCACGCCGAGGCGGTCGGCCTGTTCCGCGAGAGCCTCGACGTGGGTTCCGAACACCCGATCGACCAGTACCACGATCTGGAAGGGCTGGCGCTGGGCCTGGTCGGCGTGGGTTCCGACGACGAACGAGCCCTGTCGCTGCTCGTGTCCGCCTCCGCCGTCCGCACCCGCTACGACTTCCGCGCCGAGCCGTACTGGCAGGCCCTGCTGGACGAGGCGCGGGCCGTCCGCCGCGAGCGGATCGCGGCCGGTCGCCTGCGCGCAGCGGAGTCGACCGGCGAGCGGATGTCGTTGGCGCAGGCCATTTCCTACGCCCTGACAGCGCAACCGCACACCGGGGACGACGGGCTGATCTCCGCCCGCGGGCTCCACGTGGCGACGCTGGTGGCGGAGGGGCTGACGAACCGGCAGATCGGGCAGCGGCTCGGCATCTCACCGCACACGGTGGCCCGGCACGTCACCCACGCCCGGTCCAAGCTGGGGCTGCGGTCGCGGTCCCAGCTCGCCGTCTGGGCGGGCCGCCAGTCCACATGATCGACTAAAACCCCAGGTCAGGTCGCTTCGGTCACAATCAGTCATCAACTGGGACTTCAGTTGCCCTGATCGGGTTAGTATCGCGCGCCTCGAACGCGGAACCGTTCCGCAGCACCCTCCACGAGGAGTCATCTGTGGCAACGATGTCCGCCGAGCGGCCGGCTGCGGCGCTCGACGCGGTGCAGCGCCCTCAGCACTCCCTGAGAGGGGACATCCAGGGCCTTCGCGCACTCGCCGTCGGCGTGGTGCTGCTCTACCACCTGCGGCCGGCGTGGCTGCCGGGCGGTTTCGTCGGCGTCGACGTCTTCTTCGTCATCTCCGGCTTCCTGATCATCGGCACGCTGACCGGCGAGGTGCGCCGCTCCGGCACCGTGAGCCTGCGCGATTTCTACGCGCGCCGCATCCGCCGGCTGCTGCCCGCGGCGACCGTGACGCTGCTCGCCACCGTCGCCGCCGTCGTGCTGCTGCTCCCCCAGTCGCAGTGGCCCAAGATCATGCGTGAGGTCGTCGGCTCCGCGCTGAACGCGCAGAACTGGCTGCTCGCGTTCCTGTCCAACGACTACGGGCACGCCACGGCCGGCGCCTCACCGGTGCAGCACTACTGGTCGCTGGCCGTCGAGGAGCAGTTCTACCTGGTCATCCCCCTGCTGCTGATCGCGACCGCCGCGCTCGCCCGCCGGTTCGACGGCCGCTCGGTGCGGTACGCGGCGGTGGCCATCGCCGTGGTGACCGTTGCTTCGTTCGCGTTCTCGGTCGTCTACACCCGCATCGACCACGGCGCCGCGTACTTCGTGACGCCGACCCGCATGTGGGAGCTCGGCATCGGCGGCCTGGCCGCGATGGTGCTGCACCGCGTGTCGCTCGGCCGCGCGGCCCGCGAACTGCTCGGCTGGCTGGGTTTCGCCGCCGTGGCGTTCAGCGCCGTCTGCTACACGACCGACCTGCAGTTCCCCGGCTGGGTGGCGGCGGTGCCGGTGCTCGGCACGGCGGCCATGCTGATCGCCACGGACACGGTGCTCGGACGCCTGCTGGGAGTTCGTCCGGTGCGCTACCTGGGCGACATCTCCTACAGCCTGTACCTGTGGCACTGGCCGGTCATCGTCGTGCTGCTCGAACTGAGCTACGACGAGCAGCTGTCGAAGAAGGAGATGCTCGTCGCCGCGGTGGTGAGCCTCGCGCTCGCCGCGGTGTCCAAGCGGTTCGTCGAGGACCCGTTCCGCCGCAACAGGTTCGGCCGCCGCCGCGGCACCTACGTGTTCGGCGCGGTGCTCGTGGTCGTCTCCGTGGTCGCGGCCGCGGTCCCCTGGTACGCCGCCACGCGCGAGCTGGACCGGCTCTCGAGCATCGCGGTGCTGGACGCCGACCACCCCGGCGCCATGGCGTTCGACCCGCGCGACCCGCTGCCCGCCCCGGAGCGCGTGCCGCTCGTCCCCGACCCGGCCGTGGCGAACGAGGACGGCCCCTACGGCGGCCGCGGTGACGCCGAATGCCACGTCTTCCTGCTGACGCACCCCGCCGACGCGTGTTCGTGGGGTGAGAGCTCCGCGCAGAAGACCGTCGTGCTGCTCGGCGACTCGCACGCGGCGCAGTACAGCACCCCGCTGATCGACTTCGCCGAAGGTCCCGGCCGCGGTCGGTGGCAGGTCAAGGCCATGACCCGCAACGGCTGCCCGTTCACCACGGTGCCGCCGTCCGAGGCGGGCTGGCCGTTCACGGTCTGCTCCGAGCAGAACCTCGGGGTGCTGGAGCGGGTGAAGGCGCTCGAGCCGGACCTCGTGGTGCTGTCGGGCATGAGCCGCGAGGCCTACGAGAACGATCTCAAGTGGACCTGGAACACCCGTGAGGACATGCTGCGCGGCTACCGGGAGATGCTGGCCGCGCTGACCTCGGCGGGCATCCCGATCGCGGTGATCAAGGACCTGCCCCGGCCGGACGAGCAGATCACGCGCTGCCTGGAACGCAACCGCCGCAACGCGGCCGACTGCGGAACCTCGCGCGCCGAGGCGTTCACCGGTGCCGGCGACCCCCTCGTGGAGGCGGCGGCCGGCTTCCCCCGCGCCGAGATCGTCGACCTGACGCCGTGGTACTGCCGTGAGGACGTCTGCCCGGCGGTTGTCGGCAACGTCGTGGTGTACCGCAACAACCACGTGACGAACCTGTACTCGCGCACGCTCGCCACGCCGTTGCTCAGCCAGCTCGGGATGATCTGACCCGAGCCGGCCGGGCGCGGCTTAGTGGTGTCTGACAATTCCGTCGGGCGACAGTGACGGCCGAGGGATCCGCGGACAGCGCCTAGACCTCTGCTTCGAGCATCTCCGCCGTGACCGCGGACTCGGTGTCCGGCAGCCCCAGGTCCTTGGCCCGCTTGTCCGCCATGGCCAGCAGACGCCTTATACGGCCTGCCACCGCGTCCTTGGTCATCTGCGGGTCCGACAGCTGGCCCAGCTCCTCCAGCGACGCCTGGCGGTGCGCGAGGCGCAGCTGCCCCGCGGCGGCCAGGTGGTCCGGTGCCTCCGGGCCGAGGATCTCCAGCGCACGTGCGACCCGTGCGGCCGCCGCCACTGCCGCGCGGGCCGAGCGGCGGAGGTTCGCGTCGTCGAAGTTCGCCAGCCTGTTCGCGGTCGCGCGGACCTCACGCCGCATGCGGCGCTCTTCCCACGCCATCACGCTGTCGTGCGCGCCGAGCTTGGTCAGCATCGCCCCGATGGCGTCGCCGTCCCTTATCACCACGCGTTCGGCCCCGCGGACCTCGCGCGACTTGGACGAGATGCCCATCCTGCGGGCCGCGCCGACCAGGGCGAGCGCCGCCTCGGGGCCGGGGCAGGTGATCTCCAGCGACGAGCTGCGACCGGGTTCGGTCAGCGAGCCGTGCGCCAGGAAGGCACCGCGCCACGCGGCTTCGGCGTCGCACACGCCACCGGACACGACCGGGGCGGGCAGACCGCGCACCGGGCGGCCGCGCGGGTCGAGCAGCCCGGTCTGCCGGGCGAGACCCTCGCCGTCCTTGACCACGCGGACGACGTACCGGGTGCCCTTGCGCAGGCCGTTCGACTGGATCGTGAACACCTCGGCGTGGTGGCCGTAGAGCGCCTGGATCTCCTTGAGCAGCCGGCGGGCCGCGGAACCCAGGTCGAGCTCGGCCTCGACGACGACCCGGCCGGACACGATGTGCAGGCCGCCGGCGAACCTGAGCAGGGAGGACACCTCCGCGCGGCGGCAACAGGTCTTGGATACCGCGAGCCTGCTCAGCTCGTCCTTGACCGCCGACGTCATCGCCACTGGCCAGTCCCTCCCACTCCGGTCTCCACGACCACTTGCCTCAGGCAACCGGCAAGTGCCTCCGGATCATGCCGCTCTGCGGCGTCCGGTGCGGCGATCTTGGCCAGATGCGTACGCGCACCCAGTGCCGAGGCGGCTCGCGTCAACCGGTCCGGGGTGGGGACCGAGTCGACGTCGGCGATCACCGCGTCCACCTTCAGCTCGGGTGCGTGTTCGCAGACTACGTCCAAATGCCGCTCCGGAGAGAAACCAGCGGTTTCACCCGGTTGGGGGACGAGATTGAGCACGAGCACCTTCTTGGCCCGTGTGTGCACGAGCGCGTCGTGCAGTTCGGGCACCAGCAGATGCGGCAAGACGCTGGTGAACCACGATCCGGGCCCGAGTACCACGACATCGGCGTCAAGTACAGCCTGTACTGCTTCCGGACAGCCGGCAGGTCGCCCGTTCGGGGCAGTCAACCGGATGCGCCGCACCAGCCCCGGCGTGGTCGCGATGGCGACCTGCCCCCGGATCCGCCGCACGTCCTTCACGTCCTCGTCGAGGCCGACGACGTCCGCCTCGATGTCGAGCGGATCGTTCGACATCGGCAGCACCCGGCCCTTGACTCCGAGCAGCCTGCCGGTGAGGTCGAGCACCGCGACGGGGTCGCCGAGCTGCTCGAGCAGCCCGGCGATCACCAGGTTGCCGACCGCGTGCCCCGCGAGCGCCCCTGTGCCGCCGAAGCGGTGCTTGAACAGCGACGTCCACCGCCGGCTGGCCTCGTCGTCCCCGGCCAGCGCCGCCATGGCCTTGCGCAGGTCACCGGGCGGCAGCAGGTCGGACAGCTCACGCCGGAGCCGCCCCGAAGACCCACCGTCGTCCGCGACGGTCACCACGGCCGTCACGTCGTCGGTGACCTGCCTCAACGCACTCAGCGTCGCGTGCAGCCCGTGGCCGCCACCCAAAGCAACAGCTTTCAACTTCGTCACTCACGTCCCAGATCCCTGTGCACGACCTTCACGGCCGTGCCGTCCTCGCTGGCCAGCCGCCCGGCCAGCTCTTCGCTCAGTGCGACGCTGCGGTGCTTGCCGCCGGTGCAGCCGATCGCGAGCGTCAGGTAGCGCTTGCCCTCACGCCGATAACCGGCACCGATGAGCCTGAGCAACTCGTGGTACCGATCAAGGAACTCGTCCGCGCCCTCCTGGGACAGCACGTAGTTGCGCACCTCACCATCGAGCCCAGTCTGCTCCCGCAGCTCCGGGATCCAGAACGGGTTCGGCAGGAACCGCACGTCCATGACGAGATCGGCGTCCATCGGCAGCCCGTACTTGTACCCGAAGCTGAGCACCGTGACCCTGGTCCTGGTGGCCGCCTCGGTGCCGAACGTGTCCTCGATCTTGGCCCGGAGCTGGTGGATGCTCAGCGCGGACGTGTCGACGACGAGGTCGGCCTCCTGCTTGAGCGGCGTCAGCAGGATCCGCTCGGCCTCGATGCCGTCCTGCAGCCGCCCGTCCCCCTGCATGGGGTGACCGCGCCGCACCGCCTCGAAGCGCCGGATCAGCACGGCGTCGGTGGCCTCGAGGAACAGCACGCGCGGCTTGTACCCACGCGCGTCCAGGTCCTTGATGATGGACGCCAGGTCCTCCGTGAACGCGCGGCTGCGCACGTCCATGACGACCGCGACCCTGGTGATCGCCCCGCGCGCCTGGGCGCCGAGCTCGACCATGGTGGCGATGAGTTCCGGGGGCAGGTTGTCCACGACGAACCAGCCGAGGTCCTCCAGGCACTTGGCCGCGGTGCTGCGGCCCGCACCGGACAGCCCGGTCACCACGGCGACTTCGATGCCGGACTTCTCCGCGTTCACGACTACGACTCCGTTACCTGTTCATGAGCGCGACTGTGCCGCTCTCGTTTGGGCGAGCTCGTTGCTGGGCCGCGCCACGACCGGACGCGCCCTGGGAGAGTCTCCACCGGAACGGCCCTCGCGTGCGGCAGGTTCCGTGGTTGACAGGGGCGAGTCGTGGTCGTGGTCACGATCCTCACCCCGTCCGCGGACCGTGCGCAGTGCGAGCGTGACCGGTGCGGCGGGTGGGACGGATGCGCTCATACCGCGACCGGGAAGCTCGACTGGAACGCCAGCCTCGCGTCGGCGGCCGACGCGATCCGGTCGAGTTCGTCGTCCAGCGCCATGAACACCTCCCAGCTCTCCTGGCCCCCGCTGGCCGCCGGCCGTTCGGTCACCAGCTGCTCCAGGTCTGGGACGCGCTGGGCCTTCCATACCTTGTCCGCCAGGCTGACCAGCAGCTCCTCCAGGCTGATGCCGGGCTCGGTCCACGACGAGTGCGTCCGCGCGAACCACGCCAGCCGCTCCTCGACCCCGCGCTCCCGCAGCAGTTCGTGGCCCGCCGGCTCGTGCGCCGAACCCGGACCGGACAACTCGTTGGGGTGCAACACCTTCCCGATGTCGTGGGTGGCCGCGCCGTACAGGACCGCCTCCTGGTCGACGGTGACCGCCGGGTGGTGCCGCCCGACCCACTCGACGAGCTGGCAGGCCACGTCGTGCACGGCCCGCAGGTGCGCGACCAGGCGCGGCGAAGCCCGCAGCTCCGTCAGCAGCTCCTCGACGGACGTGGGCAACCGCCGCAGCGGCACGGCCTCCGTCATGGCACGGCGCGCTGGTGACGGGTCCTGGCTTGCGGCAGGGTGAGTTCGCGACGGGCTCTCGCTCACCGCACCTCCCCGAGCCGACGGCGAACCGTCACCCGACGACGTTTTCCCGTCCCGCCTGTGCCGGACGACGACCGGGTCGCAGCCGCACCGACTCGCCGCACCACCGGACTCACGGCCTCCGCCGACTCCGGGTTCACCACGAGGTTCCGCCCGACGAAGCCAACGCCGCCACCACGGCACGCCGAACCCGCAACGGGCTCTCGTTCACCGCAGCACGCCGAGCCGACGGCGAACCGCCGTCAGACGACGGTCCTTCTCCCGTCCCGCCGATGCCGAACAACGACCAGGCATCCACCGACTCCGGGCCCATCACGAGGTCCCACCCGACGAAGCCAGCGTCGCCACCACGGCCTCCGCGGTGCGGCGGCCCACCCCCGGCACGTCGCTGATCTCGTCCACTGTGGCCTGGCGCAGCTTCCGCACCGAGCCGAAGTGCTTGAGCAGTGCGGCTTTGCGGGTCTCGCCCAGGCCCGGCACCTCGTCGAGGGCCGAGGTGGTCATGCGCTTCGAGCGCTTCTGGCGGTGGTAGGCGATGGCGAAGCGGTGGGCCTCGTCGCGGACTCGCTGGAGCAGGTACAGGGCGTCGCTGGTGCGCGGGAGGATGACCGGGTCCTGCTCGCCGGGGACCCAGACCTCTTCGAGGCGCTTGGCCAGGCCCACGACCGCCACGTCGGTGATGCCAAGTTCGGCCAGGACGTCGGAGGCCGCCGCGGCCTGGGGGCCCGCGCCGTCCACCACCAGGAGGTTGGGCGGGTAGGCGAACTTGCGGGGTTTGCCGGTGTCCGGGTCTATGCCCGGGTTGGGGCCGCCGGACGCGGTCTCGCGCAGCATGGCCTGGAAGCGGCGGCGGACCACCTCGGCTATCGAGGCCACGTCGCCCTCGGTGGCGGCCTCGCGGATGGCGAAGCGGCGGTACTCGGACTTGCGGGCCAGGCCGTCCTCGAACACCACCAGGGACGCCACCACGTCGGTGCCCTGGACGTGGCTGATGTCGATGCACTCGATGCGCAACGGCGCGGTGTCCAGCGCCAGGGCGTCCTGGATCTCCTGCAGGGCGGCGGAACGGGCGGTGAGGTCGCCGGCGCGGCGGAGCTTGTGCTGGGCGAAGGCCTCGGAGGCGTTGCGCGCCACCGTTTCCATCAGGGCCCGCTTGTCGCCTCGCTGCGGGACGCGCAGGACCACGCGTGAACCCCGTTGCTCGGACAGCAGGTCTTCCAGGGCGGAGGCGTCGTCCGGCAGCACCGGCACCAGCACCTCGCGCGGGGTGTTCTCGTTCTCGTCGCCGTAGAACTGCATGATGAACTGGTCGACGAGCCCGCCGTCGTCCAGAGCCTCGACCTTGTCGAGCACCCAGCCCCGCTGGCCGCGGACACGGCCGCCGCGCACGTGGAAGACCTGGACCGAGACCTCCAGCTCGTCCTGCGCGAACGCCATCACGTCGGCGTCCGTGCCGTCGCCCAGCACGACGGCCTGCTTCTCCATCGCGCGGCGCAACGCGCCCAGGTCGTCGCGCAGGCGCGCGGCGCGTTCGAACTCCAGCTCCTCCGAGGCCTGCAGCATCTCGCGTTCGAGACGGCGGACCATGTGGTCGGTCTTGCCCGCCAGGAAGTCGCAGAAGTCGAGCACGATGTCGCGGTGCTCGTCGGCCGAGACCTTGCCCACGCACGGCGCCGAGCACTTGTCGATGTACCCGAGCAGGCACGGGCGGCCGATCTGGTTGTGCCGCTTGAAAACGCCCGCCGAGCACGTGCGCGCGGGGAACACGCGCAGCAGCAGGTCGAGCGTCTCGCGGATGGCCCAGGCGTGGGCGAACGGCCCGAAGTAGCGCACGCCCTTCTTGCGCGGGCCGCGGTAGACGTGCAGACGCGGGTAGTCCTCGTGCAGCGTGACGGCCAGCACCGGGTACGACTTGTCGTCGCGGTACCGGACGTTGAAGCGCGGGTCGAACTCCTTGATCCAGTTGTATTCGAGCTGCAGCGCCTCGACCTCGGTGGTGACCACCGTCCACTCGACGGAGGCCGCCGTAGTCACCATCTGGCGCGTGCGCGGGTGCAGCCCGGCCAGATCCGCGAAGTACGAGTTCAGCCTGCTGCGCAAGCTCTTCGCCTTGCCGACGTACACGACCCGGCCACCGGCGTCGCGGAACTTGTAGACGCCGGGAGCCTCAGGAATCGTGCCCACTGCAGGGCGATACGTCGAGGGATCTGCCACGCCGTCCAGACTATCGACGCGGTCCGACAAAAACAGAAACGGTCAGGTCAGGACGACCTGGTCGCCGTCGACCTTCACCGCGACCGCGCGCAGGCCGGTCGTCGCCGGCCCCTTCTTCACGGCGCCGTCGGAAGCACCGAACTGGCTGCCGTGCGAAGGACAGGTGATGGTGCCGCCGGAAGGCTCCGCGACCATCGAACCCTGGTGCGGGCACGTCGCGTCGTAGGCCTTCACCTCGGTGGCGGAGATGCGCGCGACGACGATCTTCTTGCCGCCGGGGGCGTCGACGACGGCCCCGCCGCCCTCGGGCACGTCGGCCAGGGCGACGAGCGCGGTACCGCCGGTCCCGGTGGATCCCGTCGGGGTCGAACCACCCTGGGTGGGTGTGGTTCCGGAACCGGTCGAGGTCGGAGTGGAACTGCACGCCGTCACGAGTCCGCTGGGCACGGCGAGCGCAACCGCGATTCCGCACAGCGCCGCGCGCCTGCTGACCAGGCTTTCGGTGTTCACGACCGATCCTCCGTGGTGGTGGGTGTTCGGGGTCACACCACAGCATTACGCGAACAGGTCGGCCAGAGTTCAGCCAGAAGCCCGATGCACAGCAAACGCACAGGTCTCAGCCGAGCACCAGATCGTCTCCGGAACGGACGATCGCGACCTCGGCGAGACCTGATTCCGCAGGTCCTTTGCGGACTGCCCCGGTCGAGGCGTCGAAGGTGCTCCCGTGCAACGGGCAGGTGATCACGCCGCGGGCAGGCGGGTTGACCATCGATCCCACGTGCGGGCAGGCCGGGTTGAACGCCCGGAATTCACCCGATCGAGGTTGCACGACCAACAGCTGGGCGTTGCCGGGCATGTCCACCAGCACGCCGGAGCCGTCGGGCACCGAGGAGACGGCGACGACACGGTCCCCGGTCCGGGCGGTGCCGGCACCACCCGTCTTGCGAGGAGCGGGCTCGCCACAGGCGCTCAAGGCGGCGGCGAGCCCACACAACAACACTGAACGACGATCCACGAGCACCGATTATCGGCGCTGGTCCTCCGCGGCGGCCTGCCGGGCCAGGGCCAGCACGGCGGTGAACGGCGGGAACCAGTGCCGCGAGTGCGACGGCGGGTTCGCCCAGCGCAGCGATCCGTACCTGGTCATCGTCGGCGGGAGCGCGATCCGGTGCGGCGATCGCACGAACTGGACCTCCGGCGGCGCCTTCAGGTGCGTGGGCAGCAACGCCACCAGTTCGGCGAGGAAGATCCAGTGTTCGCGGGGGCCGGGGATCACCGTGACGGGTCCGGCGAGCATCCGCGACTTCAGGTCGGCCAGGACTCGCGACCCGATCCGCGCCGGCATCGCCAGGGCTGTCGTGGCGGGGCCCAGGGGCAGGAACACACCCTGCTCGGTGACGGTCACCTGCCAGCCGAGCAACCGGTAGCCCGCGACGGCCTCCCCGATCGCCCGTGCGTGTCCCCTGTTCTGTGGGATTCCGGCCGTGCCGGTCTCCGCGGTCGTGAGGCTCATCGGCGGTTGTCCTCCCCGTTGGTGGGTCAGGCACTGGTCAAGCCGGGGGGATCCACCCGCGGCCTGACGTTGTGCAGGGTGCTTCTCACTTCCCCCCAACACCACTCGCCTGCTGCATGGGCCTCATGCAGCGGACGCATGAAGCTCATCCGCCGGGTGGAGGCACCAGGACTGCGACACGCGAACCCATTACGTCTTATGCATGAGATGGATGGACTGACGATCACACGTCCGTACACTGGGGAAACGCTCAGTGACGGGGGCGAGGCCGATGGATGCAGCGAGACCCAAATCCAGACGCGCTTGCCCGTGTGGGGCGTTCATCGCCGCCGACAACTCCGATCGGCTGTGTCACCGGTGCCGCCGCAACGCTCGTGCGGACGTGCACGGACCACCTGAGGTCCCCAACGACTTCTGGGACCACCCCGCGATCGCCGCCGCGTGCAACGACCGTGACATGGGTGCGCTGATCTCCGCGTACCGGCATCACCCCCGGCACCTCAGCCGGGTCACGCAGGACCGCATGGCGGCGTGGCTCGGCATCAGCCAGGCGCAGCTCTCGCGTTACGAGTCGGGCGAGAACCAGATCGACCGACTCGACCGGCTGCGCCACTTCGCGCTGGTGCTCGGTGTTCCGGGCGAACGACTGTGGTTCGACCGCGTCGTCATCCCAGCTCAGGTGGGCTCACCCGTAACGGGCCCGCCAGACGTGCTCGCCGCCCCCTGGGAGGCGACGAGCATTGCCCGTTCGGTCGAGGAGACGGCGAGGAGCGACTTGGCGATCAGCAGACGAGCGGCGCTCACCGGAGCCGCCGCGGTGACGGTGGGGTCCGCACTGGTCGAGCCGCTGCAGCGGTGGTTGCACCCCCTGCAGAACCTGTCGAAGTGGTCGTCGCACTCGGCGATCAGCGAGGAGGAGCTCTTCGCGTTGCAGCGCGTGGCGGACGGGCTGCGCGGCTGGGGCGGCCGGGGCGGCTACGGACTGGCCCGCAAGGCCGTCCTGGGCCAGCTGGACGAGCTGGCCGAACGCCTGGGCCGGGCACCGTCCGGCCCGACGACGGAACGCGCGTTCTTCATAGGCGCGGAACTGTCGAAGGTGGCGGCGAGCATGTCGTTCGACGCCGGCCTGCACAACGCGGCCCAGCGCTACTACGTGCTGGCCGTCCGCATGGCCAAGGCGGGCCACAACGACGGCTTCGCGGCGCTGTGCCTGGCCGCGATGGCGCGGCAGATGTTCGACCTGGGCCGCCCCGAGGACGGCCTGGAGCTGGTCCAGCTGGGCCAGTACGGCACCCGCCGCACCGGCACGCCGACGCTCAAGGCGCTCCTGCTCACCCGCGAGGCCTGGGCCTACGCGAGCATGGGCAAGACCCGCGAGTTCCACCAGGCCGTGGGCATGGCGCAGGACAGCTTCGCCCAGCGGGACGCGGACAACGAGCCGCGCTACCTGCACAGCTTCGACGAGGCCGAGCTCGAGGGCGTCATCGGCGCCCGCTGCCGCGACCTCGCCCTGCACGACCCGTCCCAGGCCGTGTTCGCCGAACAACACATCCGGCGGGCCCTGGCACTGCGGGACCCGTCGAAGGTGCGCAACCGCGCCTTCGACGTGATCGGACTGGCGCGCACCAAAATGGTCGCGGGAGACCCGGAGGCAGCGTGCGGGTTGATCAACGAGGTCCTGCCGACGGCGGCGAAGCTCTCCTCGGGCAGAGTCCTGCGCAAGCTGGAGGACTTCGCCAAGGAAGCGGCACGGCACCGCCACATCCCCGCCGTGCAGGACACCAGGGACGCGATCAGAGCGATCCGGACCGCTTGATGCGAGTAGGGATCACCGGCCACAGCAACCTGGTCCCGGAGTGCGTCCCCGCCGTCCAGGCCGCCATCACGGAGGTCCTGGAACGGCTGGGCGGCACCCTGGTGGGTGTGACCTGCCTGGCCCCGGGAGCCGACCAGCTCTTCGCCAGGGCCGTGCTGGCCCTGGGCGGGGAGGTGGAGGTGGTCCTGCCCGCGCTGGACTACCGCGACCGGCTGAAGCCGCACCAGGTGGCCGACTACGACGAGCTCCGCGCCGCCGCCACGGTCGTCAGCGTCCTCCCGCACATGTCGAGCGGGCGCCAGGCGTACGTGGCGGCCAACGAACGCATGCTCGCCTCCGTCGAGGTCCTGGTGGCGGTGTGGGACGGCGTCCCGGCCCAGGGCAAGGGCGGCACGGCGGACGTGGTGGAGCAGGCCCGCGCGTCCGGCGTGCCGATCGAGGTCGTCTGGCCGGACGAGGCACGCAGGAAATCCTGAGGGAGCTAGTGGTGTGGCTCGGAAGATCGACGAGCCACACCACTAGGCCGAGTGAGGGAAGTTCGTCGGCAACCGGACCAACTCCCCTCACAGGCCTAGCCCCGCCCACCGCACTTGATCACGATTTCGGGGCATGGCAGCCGATCAGTTCGCCCGCCTGGCCGACCGCCAGCAGTCCCTGCGAACAGCCCTGCGAGCCCTCCAGGCCGCGGGCCCTGGCAGCCCGGACTTCCAGCCCCTCCTCGCCACCGCGAACGCCGAGGTGGACGCGGTGATGCAGGCCCGTCGCGACGTCGAGGCGGCCAGGCTGACCACCCCGAACCGGGCGATCGCCGTCGCCACCACCGCCGCGGCGCTGATCGTCGCCGTCGGCTGGTTCGACGCCTGGTCGTTGCTCTCGCTCCTGGTGGCGGTGGCCACGGCGGCCTCGGTCCTGGTGGACCCGGCGGGCCGCCGGTTCTTCGAACCACTGGCGAGGACCACCGCGATCAGCGCGGCCCTCGCCGCCACCCTCCTGACCCCGCTGGCCAGCGGCTGGGCGACACTCGTCGCCGCGGCCGGCATCGCCTGGTGGGCCTGGAGGACGCAGAGGTGAACATCGACCCGGTCAAGGACCTGGACGGCAAGGTCGAGCGGCTCAAGAAGGAGCTGAAGTCGCTGGAGACCCGCGTCGACAACGTGCAGACCGACGCGGCGCACAACCAGCTCAGCCAGACGAACCAGCTCAAGGACAACACCCGCAAGCTCACCAAGACCAACGACCGCGTCACCGAGCTCGCGGAGAGCGTCCACCGCCTGGAACGGCTCCTGGTGGCGCTGAACCGGAAGGTCCGCGCGGGCGAGACCAAGAAGGCGAACTTCGACGACTGGCCCGAGATCGGCGAGGCGGAGATCGCCAAGATCCTCAAAGGCCAGGAAGCCTACGCCCGCAAGGCTTTCACTCCGCAGGAAGCCAAGGACACGCGCAAGGCCATCGCCGAGTACGACCGCAGGGCCCTGGAGGCGATCGAGGCGGCCGAGGCCCTGACCCACCTCCCGCCTGCGGCGGAAGCGTTGTGGCGCAAGAACTACAAGCGGTGGCGGGCCATCACGGACCAGGAACGCCCTGAAGCCCCGGATAACGACACGCATGCCAAGGACACCGTCGCCAAGTCGGCCGGCAACGAGGCCATCGCGCACACGCGACAGCTGATCCGCGCACGCATCGAGGACGCGGTGGCACGGGATCTGCTGTTCCCGGCGTGGTTCGAGAACATGCTCGGACCCGCCGCGCCGCCCGGCAAGGCGGACGATTGGCTTTACACCGCAACGGATGTGGTGCTGTACCGGCTGCTGCACGACGTCACCAGCCCAGCGGACGCGCTCGGTCCGGCACCCGAGGAAGAGGGGCACCGCAAGACCCTGCACGACCGCCTGACCGGCGAGTGCGCGGACTACCGGAAACCGTGAGAAAGCCCGGGCAGGGCGCCTCTGCCCGGGGACTCAGCTCACGCCAGCTCCAGGCTGAACCGCTGCTGCACGGCGTCCACCGCGAGCACCTTCACCTGCACCGAAGCACCGACCTCGGCCTGCTGGCCGTGCAGGAGCCCGTGTGCACCGGCGGGGTGCTCGATGAACGAACCGAAGGGAACGGTCGAGACGACCTTCCCCGAAAAGACATCACCTACGTTGGGAAGCATTGCGCATCACCTCCTCTCCCATGCGCGCATCCAGAGGAACGGATGTACGCGGGGGGCTGGAGGGGCCCTGATCAAGTCAGGGCCGGGCAACCGTTCCGCTCACGGCACAAGGCCGACCCGGCAGTCATGACGAGAACCTTAACCACCGCAGGCCGTTGTCCGCAACGGGATCTACGATTCGTCACATGCTGGAGACGTCCGCACGGCTGCTGAAACTCCTGTCCCTGTTGCAGGTGCGGCGCGACTGGACGGGCCCGGAGCTCGCCGGCCGGCTCAGCGTCGACGTGCGCACGATCCGCCGCGACGTGGACAAGCTGCGCAGCCTCGGTTATCCCGTCACGTCGCTGCCCGGCGCGGCCGGCGGCTACCAGCTCGGGGCGGGCGCGGAACTCCCGCCGCTCCTGCTCGACGACGACGAGGCGGTCGCCGTCGCGGTCGGACTGAGGACGGCGGCGAACGGTTCTGTCGCGGGCATCGAGGAGACGTCGATCCGCGCTCTCACCAAGCTCGAACAGGTGCTGCCGAACCGGTTGCGCCGGCGGGTGCAGGCACTCCAGGCGCACACCACTCCCCTGCAGGCCGCGGGCCCGACCGTCGACTCGGAGACACTCACGATCATCGCCGCCGCCTGCCGCGACCACCAGCAGCTGCGCTTCACCTACGCCCCAACGCAGGGCGAGCCCGCGAAACGACTCGCGGAACCACAGGGCCTCGTGCACACAGGGCGCCGGTGGTACCTCGTCGCGTGGGACGTGTCCAAAGAAGACTGGCGAACGTTCCGGGTGGACCGCATCACCGAGGAGCCCACACTCGCGGCGAGGTTCACGCCCCGCGAACCGCCGGCGGAGTCGCTGGGCGAGTTCGTGTCGAGGCAGGTCGCCTCCAGCGTCTACACCCACCAGGCGGTGCTCACGATCCACGCACCCATGCAGGCAGTCGCGGAACGCACCACACCGATGTCCGCTGCGCTGGAACCGATCGACGAGAACTCGTGCCTCATGCGCACGGGCGCCGATGCGCTCGAACGGATCGTATGGCACCTGCTGTTCCTGGGCTTCGAGTTCGACGTGCACGAACCGGTGGAACTCAAGGAGTACATCGAGGTTCTCGCCGGCAGACTGCGAAACGCGATTAGAGTGCGGGATTGACTAGTCCCTGTGCTGAAGAGCAGGGATCCCACCCGCCGTGTGGCGGGTAGCGCTTACGCGCTGTGCCTCACGGCGCGGGTTTCCTGTTTCATCGCCGATCGCGGAAGGGAGGGCCCTTGCCGTCTGACATCAGCTCCGCAGGCATCACCCGGGACAGCGTCTCGGGTTGCGGCTCGACCAGCCGCAAGGATGTTCTTGGCCGCGTTGAGGTCCCGGTCGTGCCGGGTGCGGCAGCCCGGACACGTCCAGTGCCGGGCGGACAAAGCAAGCTCTGCGAGCACGTGCCCGCAGACCGAACAGGTCTTGCTGGACGGGAACCAGCGGTCGATCACGACGAGCGTGCGGCCGGCGCGAGCGCACTTGTACTCCAGCTGCCTGCGCAACTCACCCCAGCCCGCGTCGGCGATGGCACGGGACAGGTGGCGGTTGCGCACCATGTTCCTGACCGACAGGTCCTCGATCGCGATCACGTCGGCCGAACGCACCAGGCCGGTGGTGGTGCGGTGCAGGAAGTCCTGGCGTGCGGTGCGGACCTTGCGATGCGCGCGGGCGACCTTGGCCTTGGCCTTGCGCCGGTTGGTGCTGCCGCGCTCGCAGCGGGCCATCCGTCGTTGGTAGCGAGCCAGGTTCCGGGCCTTGCGGACCAGGTGCCGCGGGTTCGCGATCCGCTCACCGTCACTGGTCACCAGCAAGTCGGTCAAGCCGAGATCGACCCCGACGGCGTGACCGGCGGGCTCGGCCGGGGTGGGCGTGTCAGCGTCCACGGCGAACGTCAGGTACCAGCGTCCGTCCGGCTCCCGGGACGCCACCACCATCGTCGGGTCCAGCGCGGCCAGGTCCACCTCGCCGAAGGACCAGACGAATCGCAGCGGTGTGCTGGTCTTGGCCAGTGTCAGCACACCCTCGCGCATCCGGAACGCCGAACGGGTGAAGTGCGCGCTCTGGCGGCCGGCGCGGGACTTCAACCTTGGATAGCGCGCACGTCCGGTGAAGAAGTTGCCGAACGCGGTGTGCTGGTGGCGCAGCGTCTGCTGCAACGGCACGCAGGACACCTCCGACAGGAACGCGAGTTCCTCGCCGCGTTTCCACGCGGTAAGCGCGGCATCGGTCTCCCGGTACGACGTGCGGGCACCCTCGGTGCGGTAGCGGAGGCTCCGCTCGGCGAGGTCTTGTTCCACACCAGACGCACACACCCGAACGTGCGGTTCAACACCACAGCCTGTTCAGGGACCGGGTAAGCCCGGCACCTGTACGCCGTTCGCACGAACCACAACCTACCGGGAGCACCATGACGACAACGACGCAGGACTGTCTCCACCGGGGGCCATGGTGACAGTGGACTTCGCGACCGCCGCGGACCCGTTCAGACGCGAGCTCCTCGCGCACTGCTACCGGATGCTCGGCTCGCTGCACGACGCCGAGGACCTGGTGCAGGAGACGTACCTGCGCGCGTGGAAGGCGTACGGCCAGTTCGAGGGCCGCTCGTCCGTCCGCACCTGGCTGTACCGGATCGCGACGAACGCCTGCCTCACGGCGCTGGACGGCCGCGCCAGGCGCCCGCTGCCGTTCGGGCTCGGCACCCGGGGCGCCACCGAGGCCGACCCGCTCACCCAGGACCACGAGGTCCCGTGGCTGGAGCCGTTCCCGACCGATCCGGCCGCGATCGTCACCGAACGCGAGTCGACCAGGCTGGCGTTCGTCGCGGCCCTGCAACACCTCCCGCCGAGGCAACGCGCGGTGCTGGTGCTGCGGGACGTGCTGAAGCTCAGCGCCGCCGAGACCGCGGACGAGCTGGAGATGACGGTCGCGGCCGTGAACAGCGCTCTGCAACGGGCGCACGCGCAGCTCAAGGACCTCACCGAGGACGAGGTGGTCGAGCCGGCGGAGGCGAAGCCGTTGCTCGACCGGTGGGTGAAAGCCTTCGAGGCCAAGGACATCCCGGCGATCATCGGCATGTTCGCGCAGGACGTCGTCTGGGAGATGCCACCGTACCCGCAGTTCTACCGGGGCCCGGACATGGTCGCGTGGCACCTCGCGAACCAGTGCCCCTCGGTCCCGCACGGCGCCAGGATGATCGCCACCGAGGCGAACGGCCAGCCCGCGTTCGGGCTCTACCTGCGAGCCGAGGACGGCGTGTTCCGGCCGTTCAACCTCCAGGTGCTGGAAGTCGGGTCCGACCGGATCACGCGCGTCTCGTCGTTCTTCGACCTCAGTCTGTTCCCGCGGTTCGGGCTGCCTTCGACCGCATGAACTCGGCGCGGTCCAGCGGCCGGTTCACGATCCGCATGTCGCCGATCCAGCCGTGCAACGACTTCTCGACGACCTTGTCGTACGCGTAGGCGCCGACGAGCCAGGGGTCGCCGGCGGTCGAGATGCCGCGTGAGGGCGTGGACGGGTTGCGCAGCAACGGAGATCCGTCCACGTACAGCGTGGTGTGCACGCCGTCGTTGACCACGGCGATGTGCCACCACGTCTCGTAGTCCATCTCGTGGCCCCAGTTCGTGGAGATCCCCGGCAGGTTGCGCGGGAACACCGCCCACTGCAGCTGACCGCCACCGGCGACGTTCAGGGTCGCGATCGGCTCGCTCGGGTCGTCCCCGGTCTTGCCGGCCGCGGAACCGGGTGCGAGCTTCGTGAACAGGCCGCACCACGGGTGGTCGAAGTCCTCGGGCAGCTTGAGGAACAGCTCGACGGTGTAGCCGCGCTCGAACGTCTCCCTGTTCACCGGCGCCGAGTCCACGGTGGACAGGTGGCCTTCTTTGCCGAAGTACAGCGAACGGTGTGACGGCGCGTACCGGCTGTGGTCCTCCGAGGCGGTCAGCGAACCCGTCTGCCGCAGATCGTTCCCGTTGCCCGACAGGTCTTTCAGGCCCTCACCGAGGCGCCAATAGGCGACTGTGCCGCGCACCAGCACGTCGCGGACGGGCTGCGGCGCGGGCAGCACCGGCGGGTCGAAGCGGGCGAACCGCTGCTCGAAGTCGATCGGCACGCTGAACCGGTCGGCCGGGCCGGTCAGCTCGGTCTCCTTGCGCTCCAGCGGGTTGAGCGACTTCTTGCCGAGCAGCCACGGCGACAGGGTGCGGACGTCGATCACGCCGCGGTCCAGGTCGAAGTGGTAGAACCGGATCATCGCGCCGCCGCCGTAGTAGCGGTCCTGGTAGTTCGCGATGTGCACGTGCACGTCGTTGCCGGCGGAGTTGCGCATCGTCGTGCGGGCGGGCGGCCAGAAGTGCCCGTTCAGCGTCAGGAAGATCTGGTCGTTGTCCTTGATCAGCTCGTTCCACAGCCTGCGGCCGTAGTCGGACATCGCGGCGGTGCCGTCACCGCCGTCGTAGACCAGTTCGTGCGTGGTGAGGATGACCGGCAGCGTGCCGTGCTGCTTCAGAACAGCACGCGCCCACTCGAAACCGTTGGCGGACATGCGCCAGTCCAGCGCGAGCACCAGCCATTCCTGACCGGCAGCGCGGAACACGTGGAACGTGTTGTAGCCGTCGGCGCTCGCCCCGCGGAACGTCGGCGACGACCGGAACCGCCGCGGCCCGAACCTGTCGAGGTACGGCGTGCGGCCGCGCTGGTCGTCCAGCCGCGAGTCCGGCAGGTCGTGGTTGCCCGCGAGCACGCTGTAGCCGATCCGGCGGCGGTCGAGCACCTCGAACCGCTCGCTGATGTCGTCGATCTCGCTCTGCCGCGCGTTCTCGACCAGGTCGCCGAGGTGGCTGATGAAGACGATGTTCTCGGACCTCTGCCGGTCGACCAGGTACTGCAGCGTGGCCTTCAACGGCGCGGAGTCGCCGCGGTCGAGGTCGAACATGTACTGCGTGTCCGGGATCACGGCGAGCGTGAACCGCCGCGCCTCCGGGTCGGGGCGGCCTCCGACAACGTTGTCAGCGGCGGCGGAACCAGGCGTGACCAGGGCGGCAGCGGCGGCGGTCGCACCGGTGCCGAGCAGGAAGGAGCGGCGGGACGCGGTCATGGCGCGGAGCGTAGGTGTGCTGGGCCAACGGCAGGCGAACATCGGTCGATAGCATCGCGAACTATGTCTTGGGGGTTGCTGGCGGTCGCCGGCGTGGTCGTCGCCTGCGGAGGGTTGCTGCAGGGCCTGATCGGCTTCGGACTGGCGCTGGTCGCCGTGCCGCTGCTCGCGCTGCTGGACCCGGCGCTGGTCCCGGTGCCGGTCCTGGTCATCGCCTGCGCGCACGCGGTCATGTCGCTGGCCAGGGAGTTCGGCCACGTGGACTGGCGCGGCGTCGGCTGGGCGATGCTCGGTCGCCTGCCGGGCACGGTCGTCGGCATCTGGATCGTCGACTCGCTGGACCCGAAGAGCTTCGGCGTGGTCGTCGGCGCCGCTGTGCTGGCGTGCGTGCTGCTGTCGATCACGTCCTGGCGCCCCCAGCCCACCCCGCCGTCACTGGTCACCGCGGGCGTGGCGAGCGGCTCGTTCGGCACGGCCACGTCGATCGGCGGCCCGATGGTCGCGTTGCTCTACCAGAACCAGGCCGGGCCGGAGGTGCGGGCGACGCTGGCGGCGTTCTTCACGCTGGGCTCGGCCGTCTCGATCGCCGGCCTCACCGCCACCGGTAACGTCGCCGCGCACCAGTTGTGGAGCGGCGTGCTGCTGATCCCGTTCCTGGTCGCCGGATTCCTGCTTTCGGGGCCTTTGCGCAAGAAGTTCGACGCCAAGGGTGTCCGGACTCCGATGCTGGTCGTGGCGGGAGCGAGTGCTGTCGTGCTGATCGTGAGGAGCCTGCTGTCGTGAAGATCCCCGCCTGGGCCGTGCTCGGGATCGGCGCACTCGCGGCGCTGACGATGGTCGTGAACGCGCCGCTGCGCGACCTCGGAGACCTGTGCGCGCAGCCCGGTGCGCGCTGTGGCAGCCAGCCGGACTGGTACACCGGCCAGGAGACCTTCGAGACGTTGCGCGGCATCGAGATGAGCCGCCGGTTCGACGAGATCCTGTATGACCACAGCCTGCTGTGGGTGGTCGTCGCCGCACTGCTGGTGTGGGCGGTCTTGCGGCGCAGCTGGGCGATGACCGCCACGGCCGCGCTCTTCGGCCTCGCGGTGTGGCTGTGGCCCGCCTACTCCGCGTACCTGCTGATCGCCGCCGCCGCGGTGGCGGTGCTGCACGAGCACCGCCACCGCTTTCAGCGAACCGATCAGGCGAACGGCTGAACGTTCGGCTGGAACACCTGGCCGTCGGCCGGTGCGACGAGGTCCACCAGGTACTTCGCGACCGCCGCGTCCGTGGCCGCCGAGCGGCCCAGGATGCAGTGGCCGAACGCGTCGACGCTGATCAGCCGCGCGTTGCCGAGCTGCTTGGCCATGCGCTGCGAGAACAGGTACTGCGTCGCCGGGTCGTAGTAGTTGCC
>NZ_QQAU01000008.1:0-315061 GCF_003350445.1 Lentzea flaviverrucosa | reverse complement strand
CCGAACGCGTCGACGCTGATCAGCCGCGCGTTGCCGAGCTGCTTGGCCATGCGCTGCGAGAACAGGTACTGCGTCGCCGGGTCGTAGTAGTTGCCCACCACGACGATCGGGTTCTTCGTCTTGCGGTTCCACGGGCCGATCCAGCGGTCCGGGTTGCGGGCCGGCCAGGTGGCGCAGGTCAGCAGGTCGGACGCGGCCTGGTAGCGGCCGAACGTGGGCGACTCCTCCTCCCACTTCGCCGCGGTCTTCTCCCAGTTGCGGTTGGTGCGGGAGAACGGCTTGTCGGTGCAGTTGACGCCGTAGTACGAGTCGTCGCTCGTGTACGGGGTGTCGGGCAGCGGGTCGACGTCCATGCGGCCGCCGGCGTTGTTCAGCGGCGCGGCCAGCTCCACAGTGGACTGTACGCTGAGGGTCGCGGCGGACGGGTTCAGCGCCAGGTGGACGGTCTGCAGCCAGGCGGCCATGGGCGCGATCCGGGCGATCGAGTACAGGTCGCCGGCGACGCGGCCCACCACGTCGGCCAGCGTGACCTTCGTGCCGTCCGGCAACGTGGCCGGGGCCTTGCCCAGCGCGGTCTTCATGGCCTCGAACTTGCCGCGGGCGTCACCGGCGAACGCGCACTTGGTGACACCGGCGGAGTCGCAGCGCTTCAGCATGGCGTCGAGGGCGATCTCGAAGCCGTCGGCGCGCTGGCGGTCGTACTCCGCGCCGTTGGTGAGACGCAGCCGCGGGTCGACGTTGCCGTCGATGACCATCGCCCGCGTGCGCTGCGGGAAGATGTTCGCGTACGTCGAGCCGATCAGCGTGCCGTAGGAGAAGCCGACGAAGTTGAGCTGCTCGTCGCCCACGGCCTCGCGCATGACGTCGAGGTCGCGCGCAACGGCCTCGGTCGACATGTGGTTGAGGAGCGGACCGGCGTTGATCTTGCAGTAGTCCGTGTAGGCCTTGGACTGCTTGATGGAGCTCGCAATCTCGGCCTTGGTGATGGGCAGGGAGTACCAGCCCTCGTTGACCGAGTCGGCCTCCTCCTGCGTGCGGAAGCAGCGCATCGGCGCGCTGCGGGCCACGCCGCGCGGGTCGAAGCCGACGACGTCGAACCGGTCCAGGACGGACGGCTGGAAGTAGTTCTTCGCGACGGCGCCGCGGATCAGGCCGGAACCGCCGGGCCCGCCGGGGTTGAGGAAGATCGAGCCGATCTTGCGCGACTGGTCGTTCGCGGGCCGCTTCATCATGGCGATGCCGGTCTTCTCACCGCGCGGGCGCGAGTGGTCGACGGGCACCTCCTGAACGGCGCAGGTGAGCTTGGCGCGCTCCTCGGGCGTCACGGAGGCGGGAAGGGTGGCGAGCACGTCGGCCGCGCACTGCCCCCAGGCAGCGGGTCTGACGTTCGAGGAGACCTCGGTCTGAGCGCTCGCCACGCCCAGGCCGGAAACGATGGTGCCGAGCACGAGCGCACTCGCGAGCACGACACGCGCTGAAGAAGATGACGTCACGGATGCACCCCATCACCGACAGTGCACCGTTTGTACCCGCCTATCGTCGGGTGTCCGACGACAGGCGGGCATCAACGAACTAGAACGGTTGTGCGTTCGGCTGGAACACCTGGCCGTTCGCAGGGGCGGTGAGGTCGACGAGGTACCTCGTCACCGCCGCGTCGGCGCCGGCCGAGTCACCGAGGATGCAGTGACCGAACGCGTCGACGCTGATCAGCCGCGCGTTGCCGAGCTGCTTGGCCATGCGCTGCGAGAACAGGTACTGCGTCGCCGGGTCGTAGTAGTTGCCCACCACGACGATCGGGTTCTTGGTGTGGCGGTTCCACGGGCCGATCCAGCGGTCCGGGTTGCGGGCCGGCCACGTCGGGCACGTGAGCAGGTCGGACGCGGCCTGGTAGCGGCCGAACGTCCTCGACTCCCTCTCCCACCTGTCCGCCGTCTGGGCCCAGTTGCGGTTCGAGCGGGAGAACGGCTTGTCGATGCAGTTCACGGCGTAGTACGAGTCGTCGCTCGTGTACGGCGTCTCCGGCAGCACCCGGACGTCGGCCTTGCCGCCGAGGTTGTTCAGCATCGGAACGTCCACAACGGACTGGGCGGTCAGTGCGGCGGAGGGGTTCTGGGCCGCGTGGATCGACTGCAGCCACGTCGTCAGCGCCTTGAACGTGGTCGGGCTGTACAGGTTGCTCGCCGTGCGGCCGACGACGTCGGTCAGCGTCACCTGGGTGCCGCCGGGCAACGTCGTGGGACTCTTGCGCAGCGACTCGCGGATGTTGTCGAACTTCTTGCGCGCGTCACCGGCGAACGCGCAGCGCTCGACGCCGACGGAGTCGCAACGCTTCAGCATCGCGTCCAACGCGATCTCGAAGCCGCGAGCGCGTTCACGGTCGTACTGGGCACCGTTGGTCAGGCGCAGCTGCGGGTCGACGTTGCCGTCCAGCACCAGGGCACGTGACCTGTGCGGGAAGATGTTCGCGTAGGTCGCGCCGAGCAGCGTGCCGTACGAGAAGCCGACGAACGTCAGCTGCCTGTCCCCCACGGCTTCACGCATCACGTCGAGGTCGCGTGCGACCGCTTCCGTCGACATGTGGTTGAGCAGCGGACCGGCGTTGATCTTGCAGTAGTCCGTGTAGACCTTGGACTGGCGAATGGAGCTGGCGATCTCGTCCTTGGTGATCGGCAGGGCGTACCAGCCCTCGTTCACCGCCTCGGCCTCCTCCTGGGTGCGGAAGCAGCGCAGCGGCGCGCTGCGGCCGACACCGCGCGGGTCGAAACCGATGAGGTCGAACTTCTCGAGGATCTCCGGCGTGAAGAAGCTCGAGCCGTACGCGCTGTAGATCAGACCGGCGCCACCGGGGCCGCCGGGGTTGATGAACAGCGAGCCGATCTTCTTCGCCGGGTCGCCGGCGGGGCGCTTCATCATGACGACGCCGGTCGAGTCACCGCGCGGACGCGAGTGGTCGACCGGCACCGCCTGGACCGCACAGCTGACCTTCGTGCGTTCGGCGGCGGGGATCTCGGCGAGCACGTCCGCCGCGCACGGCCCCCACGCGGCGGGTCTGACGGCGGAGGTGGCTCCGGGCTGGGCTGACGCGCTGCCCAGGCCGGTGATGACGGTGCCGAGCGCGAGCGCACTGACGAGCGCCACGCGCACGGCACGGGTTGCTGCAGGAGTCATCGAGCCAGCCCACCACTGACGGCAGGCCGCCAGTACCCGCCTATCGTCGGGTTGTGACCTGAGTTACACCGCTTGGGCTAGCGAGACCGCGAACCGTCCCTCGGCATCGGTCCACCAGCGGTGCAGCGAGAATCCGGCGTCCTCCAACTCCTGCCGCACGCCCTCCTCGCGGAACTTGGCCGACACCTCGGTGCGCAGTTCCTCGCCCTCGCGGAACTCCACGACCAGACCGAGCTCGGCGATGTTCACGCTCATCGCCCGCCTGGCCCGCAGGCGCATCTCGATCCACTCCTGCTCGGCGTTCCACAACGCCACGTGCTCGAACGCCTCGACGTCGAAGTCGCCGCCGACCTCGCGGTTCAGCACGTTCAGCACGTTGCGGTTGAACTCCGCCGTCACGCCCTGCGCGTCGTCGTACGCGCGCACCAGCGTGCCCGGATCCTTGACGAGGTCCGTGCCCAGCAGCAGCCACTCCCCCGGATCCAGCACGTCGCGGACCGTCCGGAGGAACTTCTCCCGCTCCTCCGGGATGAGGTTGCCGATCGTGCCGCCGAGGAACGCGACCAGGCGCGGCGACTCACCGGGCAGCAACGACAGGTGCTGCGTGAAGTCGCCGACCACACCGTGCACCCGCAGGCCCGGGTAGTCCGCGATGATCGCGTGCGCGGCCTCGGTGAGCGCCGACACCGACACGTCCTGCGGCACGAACTCCCGCAGCGTCCCGTGCTCGCGCAACGCGCTGAGCAGCAGCCGCGTCTTCTCCGACGAGCCGGAACCCAGCTCCACCAGCGAATGCGCGCCCGTCGTCGCCGCGATCTCGCCCGCGCGCTCCGCGAGCACCTCCCGTTCGGCACGGGTCGGGTAGTACTCGGGCAACCGCGTGATGTCCTCGAACAGCGCACTGCCCACGGCGTCGTAGAACCACTTCGGCGAGACCCACTTCGGGTCCGCGGTCAGTCCGGCCCGCACGTCGGCACGTAGCGCGTGTGCGGCGTCCTCCGGCTTGAGATGAACGTCCAGCACCGGCTCGGTCATATCGGTCGAACCTCCACAGTGGATGGAACGGCGGTGACCACGTGCCGGTCGGGGATCTCCCGCCAGTCCGGGTCGTCGTCGAGCGGCTCGGACGCGAGTGTCACGCCCTCACCTTTCTGCAGCACCCACAGGGCGTGTGTCCACGTCGTCCCCACGAGCACTTCTCCGTTGGTCAGCAAGAAGTTCAGCCGCGACCTCGGTGCCGCGTCCGCAACCTCCCGCACGAGTTCAACGAGCGTTCGAGCCGGGTTCTTCCCGGTCTCCAGACGGCGTCTGAGGACCGTCCACAACAGCGCGGAGTCGGTCGGCGCGTCCATCGTGAGCAGGTCGGTCACGTCGAGCGTCTTCGCCAGCCCGGCGACGGTGTGCGGCCAGCCGTCGACGCGGCCGTTGTGGCTGAACAACCACGTGCCGTCGGTGAACGGCGCGCACGCCGCGTCCGCCACCGGCATGCCCGTGGTCGCGGACCGGACCGCGGCCAGGAACGCCGTCGACTCCGTGGCCGCCAGCTGGCGCAGGTTCGGGTCGCTCCACAGGGTGCCGGCACGCCGGTAGCGCACCGGGCCGGGGAACCAGCCGACGCCGTAGCCGTCGACGTTGACGGTTCCGCCCGCCCGCATGTCGCCGGGTGCGTAGGACTGGTGCTCCAGCGAGTGCGGTGCGTCGTAGAGCGGGCCGCCGATGGGCATGGCGGTGCCCAGGTAAGCCAGGTGGCGGCACATCCGGCTAGGCGTCCCTGGCGCAGCGGAAGCCGGCGAAGATCTGCCGTCTGATCGGGTAGTCCCAGTTGCGGAACGTGGCACGGATCGCGGACTTGTCGGTGCCGAACGAACCGCCGCGCAGCACCTTGTAGTCCGGTCCGAAGAAGACCTTCGAGTACTCCTCGTACGGGAACACCTCGAAGCCCGGGTAGGGGCCGAAGTCGCTCGACGTCCACTCCCACACGTCACCGATCAGCTGGTGCACACCGGCGGGGGACGCCCCCGCCGGGTACGCGCCGACCGGGGCCGGGCGCAGGTGGCGCTGGTTGAGGTTCGCGTGCTCCTCCGTCGGCTCCTCGTCGCCCCAGGGGTAGCGGCGGGTCTTGCCGGCGGCGGTGTCGAAGCGAGCCGCCTTCTCCCACTCGGCTTCGGTGGGCAGGCGCTTGTGAGCCCACGTCGCGTACGCCTGGGCCTCGTGGAAGCACACGTGCACCACGGGTTCGTCCGGCACGATCGGTTCCGTCACGCCGAACGCCGTGCGCACGAACGAGTTCTCCTCGCGCTGCCAGAACCTCGGTGCCACGAGCTTCGCGGTCGTCCGGTGCTCCCAGCCCTCGTCCGTCCACAGACGACGGTCGTCGTAGCCGCCGGCCAGGATGAACTGGGCGTACTCGCCGTTCGTGACCGGTGTCGTGTCGATGAAGAACGAGTCGACGTGGACGGCGTGTGCCGGACGCTCGTTGTCCAGCGCCCACGGTTCGTCCGAGGTGCCCATGTCGAACGGTCCGCCCGGGATGAACGCTTCCGTCGCGGGGACCAGGGCTCCACCGGGCGGCAACGGTGCGTGCAGCACCGGTTCACCCGTGCGCAACTGGTGCGTCGCCAGCATCGTCTCGTCGTGCTGCTGCTCGTGCTGCACGATCATCCCGAACGCGAAGCCGTTCTCGACGAGCCGGCGCCCCTGCAGCGGCACCTTCTCCAGCACGTCGAACACCTTGCCGCGCACGTCGCCGACGTACTGGCGGGCCTCGCGAGGGTTGAGCAACGGCAGCTCGGGTCGCACGCTGCGCGAGAACTTGAACGCGTCGTAGTACTCGTCGATGTCGCTGCGCACCGGTTCGCGTCCGCCGACGTCACGAACGAGCCACAGCTCTTCCTGGTTGCCGATGTGCGCCAGGTCCCAGACCAGGGGCGACATCAGCTTCGAATGCTGCCGCACGAGGTCGTGCTCGTCGACGGCGTCGGTCAGGGCGGTGGAACGCGCGCGCGAGCGCAGCAGTTCCCCCGCCACCTGCTCGCGGAGGTCGTCTCCATCGATTTGGCGAGTCACAGCTTCCCCTCAAGCTCCCGGCTGATGATGCCGATCTGGTCGTGGGAGAGTCCGGTGCGGGGCAACGCCTCGATGCCCAGCGCCACAACGTCTTTCGCGGCACGCGCGACGCGCTCGTCCGCCAGTCCGTACCGCGCGGCGCTCAGCCACCGGCCGGCGGCCCGTTCCGTCGCCGCCAGCACACCGTCCACAACGGACGGATCGCTGAACAGCGCGACGAGCAGCGCACTCGGCGCGATCCACCCGCCCGGCGCGGGTGTGTCGAGGTACCTGATCTCGATGTACCCGCGCGGCCGCACCGGCGGGAACATCAACGACATGTGGTAGTCCAGGTCGTCGCTCGTGGGGACGCGGTCGTGCGCGCCGTCCAGCCACTCCGCGAACGTGAACCTGCGCGCCGGGATCCAGTTGGAACCCGGCCCGCGCACGACGATGACGGGGGTGTCCACGACTCTTCGCGCATAGGCCTGAGCCGGATCGGCGCACACGGCACTGGGTCTGGTGCGCACGGGATCACAGCCGTAGAGCGCCCGCATGCGCGCGGACGCCCAGTCCTGGTGCATGCCACCGATGCTCGGCGAGTTCGCGAACAACGCGATCATCACCGGGCCGAGCTGGTGCACGGCGGCCCACCTGTCCTGCAGGTGCTTCTGCTCGCCGAAGTCGAGGCACACCTGCAGGCCCGCGGTGTTGCACATCATCGAGATGCCGTCGGCGCCGAGCCCGCCGAACGCGTGCTCCATCGCGGCGTACCGGGGCACCTGCAGCACGCGCGTGGGATGTCTGTGCAGGTCAGCGCCCTTGTCGCCGAGCACGAGGCCGTGGTCGGCCAGCATGGCGGCGAGGTGGGAGATGTCCTGGGCGACTGTGGAGAAGAGGTCCGGGAGGCTGGTGCAGGGAGGAGTGGAGATCTCGACCTGCCCGCCCGGTTCGACGGTCAGCGGGGTGCCGCTGGGAAGCGGCCTCTGCGGGCTGTCCGGAACGAGAGTGGGTGGTGCGTGTTCGCCGAGAGCGGCGGCGAGCCGGTGTTTGTCGAGGACCTGAGCAGGGTCTTCGGCGTGGTGGACGGTCCATTCGAGCTCCACGCCGAACAGCCTCGGAGGCCCGTGTTTGAAACAAACCGAGGCCACGTAAGCCTCGGCCTCGGCGCGATCGGCGAACCTCGCCGGCGCCGGTTGATTACGCAACGCAGTCACGCTGCCACACTCCCCGTGATCGTCTGGCCCGTTCGACGCTACACGCGGGGTCTGACACTCGCAGCCCTCAAAACCTTACGAACCAAGTGAAGCGCCCGTGTGCACGCGTGCACACGGGCACCTGTCCCACTGGATGGATCTA
The DNA here is from genome assembly GCF_003350445.1 of Lentzea flaviverrucosa. Lineage (NCBI taxonomy): Bacteria > Bacillati > Actinomycetota > Actinomycetes > Pseudonocardiales > Pseudonocardiaceae > Lentzea > Lentzea flaviverrucosa. The sequence goes on along the minus strand of NZ_QQAU01000008.1, from coordinate 307,489 downwards.
CGTCCTGGCATTCGAACGGCCGCGCAGCACCGTGCTCGCGGTCGACGCGTTCTTGATGGCCGTCTCGATCTGCGCCATCGACGAACCGGAGGTGATTCCCGGCACCGTCGCGGTGTTCAACGCGTACAACGTGAACGTGTACGGGTTGGTCGAGCCACCGGGGCAGGGCCCGAAGTACTTCAGCGCGTTGGCACCGGATTCCATCGCCTTCTGCTTCGCCCCGCCCTGGTTCGGCACGGCGAACCCGGACCCCAGGTTCTCCGGCAGCGAGCGGGTGGCACCCGGAATGTCCCAGATCGCCCAATGGAGCTTGTTGCCGTTGTTCACGCGGTCCGCGAACACGATGGCGTAGGCCTGCGCCCCGGCGGACGCACCCCACGCGAACGGCGGCGACGGGTCCTGGCCCGCGGCGCCGTCACCGGCGCAGGTGTGCCTGGCCGGGATCATCGCGTCGTCCGCGAACGCCGGCGACGACAGCGTGAAGGCGCTGCCGCCCTCGTAGACGACGTCGATGTGCAGGACCCGGTCGTTGCCGGCCGACCCGTCCTTGTCGGTCGTCGTGGTCAGCCAGATGTCGCCCTCCTGGTCCACCTCGACCGTCCGCAGGCGGTTGTAGGTGCCCTGGAAGTAGATCTGCTGGTCGACGAGGTTGCCGCTCGCGTCGATGCGCATCCGGTAGATGCGCTGGCCGACGGTGGTGGCGACGAAGACGTAGTCGTTGATGATCGTCAGGCCCGAGGGTGAGGCCTGCGAGGTCGGCCAGGTCTTCTTCGGCGCGACGGTGCCGGCGCAGCTGCCGATCGTGCCCTCGCAGGGCTCCCAGCCGTAGTTGCCGCCCTTGGTGATCAGGTTGACCTCGTCCTGCTGCGAGTTGCCGAACTCCGAGGCCCACAGGCGGCCCTGCGAGTCGAAGTCGAGGCCCTGCACGTTGCGGTGGCCGTAGCTCCAGATCGCCTTGCCGGGGAACGGGTTGTCGGACGGGACGGAGCCGTCCGGGTTGACGCGCAGGATCTTGCCGGCGTTCGTGTTGAGGTTCTGCGCGTTGTTGCCGTTCTGCGCGTCACCGGTCGAGATGAACAGGTACCGGCCGTCGGGGCTGAACCGCAGGCGCCCGCCGTTGTGGTAGCGGTTCTTCGGCACACCGTCGAGCAACGTGGTCCAGCCGGTCAGCTGAGCACCGTCGAACTGTGCCCTGACCAGGCGGTTTCCGCCGCTGTAGGTGTGGTAGACGTAGACGAACCGGTCGGAGGCGAAGTTCGGCGACACCTCGATGCCGAGCGCGCCGCCCTCACCGTTGGTGCCCATGGCGCCGGGCACCTTGCCGACGACGGTCTTGGCGCCGGCCTCGGTCACGCGCAGCACGTTGAACGTCTCGCGCTCGGTCACCAGCGCCGAGCCGTCGGGCAGGAACGCGAGCCCCCACGCGACGTCGACGCCGGACGCGATCTGCTTGACCGTGCCGGGGTTCGGCACACCGGTGCCGCCCCCCGCCGCGGGCTTGACGGAGATCTCGTTCGAGAACGCCGAGAGGTTGCCCGCCGCGTCCTTGGCACGCACCTTCACCGCGTACGTCTGGCCGGTCACCAGGCCGGCGACGGTCGCCGACGTGGCCGAGCCGTCCGCGGTCTGCTTCAGGGCGCCGTCGAAGTGGATCTCGTAGCCGGTGACGGCCACGTTGTCGCTCGAGGCGCCCCACGCGATGGCGACGCTGGTCGAGGTGGCGCCGGTGGAACGCAGAGTGCCCGGCGTGGTGGGCGCCTGGTTGTCCACGGGCGCGGGCTTGGTGCGGCCCGGAACGTTGTTCGAGGCCTGCGAGACGTTGCCCGCGCGGTCCTTCGCGAAGACGGTCCAGTCGTACTCGACGTCGGGACGCAGGCCGGTCGCCGTTGCCTCCAGGACGTTGCCGACGCTCGTGACGAGCTGGCCGTGCTGGTAGACGTCGTAGCCGGTGACGCCCACGTTGTCGGTGGCCGCCTCCCACTTCAGCGACACGGAGTTGTGGGTGGAGCTGACGAACTGCAGGTTGCGCGGCGGCGTCGGCGCCTCGTTGTCCGGCGGGCCGACCAGCACCGCGGTCAGCTTGTCCGCGTTCGGGCCGCCGTTCGCGGTGGTCGCGGTCGCCTTGATCCTGTTCGCACCGGCGTGCAGCGTGACCTTCGCGGTCCGCGTCTGCCACGTCGTCCACGCGCCCGTGCCGGGGAACGAGACGGTCTGCGCGTTCGCGCCGTCCACGGTCACCGAGACCGGCCGGTCGGCCGTCGTCCCGTTGGCGTAGCGGAACGTCAGGTCGTGCTCGCCGCCGGACTCGGCGTTGATCACGTACTCGACCGACGAACCGATGACGTTGTCGTAGTTGACGAACCCGCGGCCGGAGAAGCCCGCCCAGTTGGACTCGACGACGCCCTGGCTGATCGTCGCGTCCTCCGCCTCCTGCTCCAGCGCGGGAACGGACGCGAGCTCCTCGACCTCCAGGTAGTCGAGGTTGGGACCACCGGTGGCACCGGTGGACGTGAGCCTGATCTTGTTCGAGCCCGCGTTCAGGTTCACGGTGTTCTCGGCCGACGCCCACGTCGTCCAGGCACCCGTGGCGGCGAACGCGCGCTCGTCGACGGCGAGACCGTTGTTCACGCTCACGTCGACCGGCCGGTTGTCGGTGGTCCCGTTGGCGTAGCGGAAGACCAGCTTGGCCTGGCCCGCCTTCGACGCGGTGACGGTGAACTCGACCGAGCTCCCCGCGACGTTGTCGACGTTCACGAACCCGGCCCCGGAGAACCCGGCGTGGTTCGACTCCACCACGCCCTGCGAGATCGTGGCGTTCTCCGCTTCGTACCGCACCGGGGCCGCGAGGGCCGACTCCGGTACCGACATCACCGCGACGGCTGTCGTGCAGGCAACACCCATCGCGCCGAACGCGCGAAACGCCCGGCTTCTACTCGGTGCCACTGTTGTGCCTCCCACGAGACGGGTAGGGGGATCACGACGGAGCGGCGGCGGATTCAGTTTTAGACAGGAAAGTTTCTTGACTGTCGCGCAGATCACACCATCGCGCGCCTGCTGAGTCAACCCCGTCCCAGACGAGCTGGAAAGCGCTTACCAGAAACCCGTCACCTGTCCCGGTTCTCCGCGAGGGCGGCGACGAGGTCCGAGACGGACCGGCTGAGCAGCAGGTCGATCACGTGGACGCCGGTGAACTCACGCCGCTGCCACCCCAGGCGCTCCGCGAGCGTCGACAGCTTGGTGAATTCCTGGGTGTCCATGGCGGCAGAGGATATGGGCACGGTGCTGCCCGTTCACGCAGGCCCGGCCGATGATCCACACGAAAGGGATCACCGGGGAAGATCACACCGATGGACGTGTCCAATCCGTACGTACGGATTGGATTTCCCACCCTCACCCTGCGACCATCTACCGGTGCCCAGGGTGAGCCAGGACCACCTCGACGCCCGCCGCCGTCAGATCCTCGACGGTGCGCGTGCCTGTTTCGCGCGACACGGCTACGAGGGTGCCACGGTACGCCGTCTGGAAGAGGCCACAAGCCTCTCCCGCGGAGCGATCTTCCACCACTTCCGCGACAAGGAGTCGCTCTTCCTCGCGCTGGCCGAGGACGACGCGCTCCGCATGGCGGACGTCGTGGCCGAGCAGGGCCTCGTCCAGGTCATGCGCGACCTGCTCGACGAGCCGGAGAAGCGGACTGAGGAGCACGCCGCCGACTGGCTCGGCACGCGCCTCGAGGTCTCCCGCCGGCTCCGCACCGACCCGGACTTCCGGGCGCGGTGGGCCGAGCGCAGCGAGCAGCTCACCGCCGCCACCCGCCAGCGCCTCATCCGGCAGCGCGAAGCCGGCAACCTGCGTGACGACGTCGACGTCACGGTGCTGACCAGCTTCCTGGAGCTCGTGCTGGAAGGCCTGGTCTCGCACCTCGCCATGGGACTCCCGGCAGACGACATGGAACCCGTGCTCGACCTCGTGGAAGAAACCGTGCGGCGACACCGCCGCAACTCTTGAGAGTTCTTCGCGCAAACCTCACTGTGGACACATGTCCACGCTGAAGACCACCGCCCAGTTCTTCGCGCTGCGCACGCTCGTCCGCGGCTACGCGCTGATCGGTGACCCGTACGCGGGCGTCATGGCCTCACCGCCGGACCGCGACCCGTACGCGATGTACGAGAAGGTGCGCGCCAAGGGCGACATGGTGCGCAGCCGCATGGGCGCCTACGTCACGCCGAGCCGCGAGATCTGCGACTCGGTGCTGCGGGACAACAGGTTCATCACCGCCACCTTCGACGAGGCGTCGATGGTGCCGATCACGTTGGTCAAGGACGGCGAGAAGATCGTCAACCCGGTGCAGGACTCGTTCCTGATGAAGAACCCGCCGGACCACACCCGCCTGCGCAAGCTCGTGCAGCCGTTCTTCACGCCCCGGGCCCTCAAAGACCGCACGGCGTCCATCCAGAAGATCGTGACCGACCACCTCGACCGGCTGGGCGACCGCTTCGACGTCGTCACCGAGTTCGCCTCGCAGGTCCCGATCCAGGTCATCGCCGACCTGCTGGGCGTGCCCGACGACCACAAGGACGTCTTCGCGCGCTGGGGCAGCGCACTGGCGGAGACGCTCGACGGCGTGTGGTCGCACCAGCAGCTGAAGGACCTGCACGCCACGATCGTCGAGTACAACGACTTCATCGACGTCCTGATCGACGAACGCCGCCGCAACCCCCAGGACGACATCGTCAGCCACCTCGTGACGCGGCACGAGGACCTCAGCCGCGAGGATCTCGTCGCCACCACCGGGTTGCTGCTCTTCGCGGGCTTCGAGACGACGGTCAACCTGATCAGCAACGGCGTGCTGAAGGCGTTCGAGAACCCGCACACCGTGGCGCCGCTGGCCCAGAGCCCCGAGTACGCCGAGGGGTTCGTCGAGGAGGTGCTGCGGCTCGACCCGCCCGTGCAGTACACGATCCGCTGGCCGAAGGAACGCCTCGAGCTGGCCGGGGTGTCGCTGCCGAAGGGCATGCCGGTGATGCTGGTCCTGGCGGCGGCGAACCGCGACCCGAGGGTCTTCGAGAACCCGCTGGAGTTCGACCCGACGCGGTCCAACGCCCGCGAGCACCTCGCGTTCAGCGCGGGCATCCACTACTGCATCGGCGCTGGTCTGAGCCGCATCGAGGGATCACTGGCGTTGCACGAGCTCTTCAAGCGCTTCCCGAAGCTCGCGGCGGACGGCCCGGTGACGCGCAGGCGCTCGAAGCTGATCCGCGGCGCGTTGCGACTTCCGGTGCGGGCCAACGAAAGCAGCCGATCACTGACGGTGAAGTAATGCTGACCTGGGGCTAGTTTCGTTGCGGCGAGTGCTCGACTTCACCCGGCTGGAGCAATGTTCGTGCCCCAATGACACATCTGCGTAGTGCATTCTTAGAAGTGAGAGGGAGACCCGCCGCACCGCCGCCGCGACGGGCCTCCCTCTCACCTCGTCGAAAGCCTCATTCGACGCCCGACATCAGCTTCTTGATCGCCGGGGCCGCCACCGCGAGGCCGACGCCCAGAACGACAGCCGCGCCGCCCAGCGTGAGGAAGTACGCCGACGGGCTCGTCGTGTAGAACTTCACGAGCTGCGCGGCCACACCGGTACCGGCCGAGCTGGCCAGGAACCACAGACCCATCGTCTGCGACGCGAACGCCTTGGGCGCCAGCTTCGTCGTGACCGACAGGCCGACCGGGGAGAGCATGAGCTCACCGGCGGTCATGATCAGGAACATCACCACGAGCCAGAGCGGCGTCACCTTGCCGTCGGCGGCCGAGTTGCTCGCGAAGTACATGAGCACGAACGACAGGCCGACGAGCACCAGCGCGCCCGCGAACTTCCGCGGCGTGGACGGCGCGCGGTCCTTGAGCTTCACCCACAGCAGCGCGAACACCGGCGCCAGCAGGATGATCATGATCGGGTTGATCGACTGGAACCAGGCGACCGGGAACTCCCAGCCGAACACGTGGTTGTCGACGTTCGAGTCGGCGAACTCCGCGATGACCGAGGCGCTCTGCTCGAAGATCAGCCAGAACATCGCCGCCGCGATGAACAGCGGGATGTACGCGATCACGCGCGGCTTCTCGTGCGGCAGCGTCTTCTTGCTGCGCAGCATGACGGTGAAGTAGCCGATCGGCAGCACGATGGACATGATGCTGATCATCAGGATGACGCCCTCGACACCGCCGAGGAAGAACGCCACCACGCCCAGCCCGACGATCGCCGCGGCGATGAGGCCGATCAGGCCGTAGGTGCGGCCCTTCTCCTGCGCGGGCAACGGGTTCGGCGCCACGGCGGCCGAGCCGCGCAGGTTCTTGCGGCCGTAGCGGTACTGGACGAGGCCGAGCGCCATGCCGACCGCGGCCACGCTGAAGCCCCAGTGGAAGCCGAGTCCGTCCGCGAGCGCGCCGGTGATCAGCGGCGAGATGAAGCCACCGATGTTGATGGCCATGTAGAAGATCGTGAAGCCCGCGTCGCGGCGGTTGTCGTGCTGCTCGTAGAGGCCGCCGACGACGGTCGAGATGTTCGGCTTGAGCAGGCCCGTGCCGAGCACGATGAAGACCAGGCCCGTGTAGACGCCCGCGAGGCCGATCGGCAGGGCCAGCGCGATGTGGCCGAGCATGATCAGGACGCCGCCGTAGAACACCGACCGCTGCCCGCCCCAGACGCGGTCGGCCAGCCAGCCGCCCGCGACACCGGACATGTAGACCGCTGTGCCGTAGATGGCCACGACGGACAGGGCGAGCGCCTTGTCGACGCCGAGACCTCCCTCTGCCACGGCCGTCCACAGGTAGAGGCCGAGGATGGCCTTCATCCCGTAGAACGAGAACCGTTCCCAGAGTTCGGTGAAGAACAGCGTGGACAGGCCTCGGGGGTGCCCGAAGAATCCCTTGTCCTGCGCGGAGATGCTGGCGCCTGGAGCGCTCACAGTCATCGGCCTCTCGTGTCAACGATGTCACGGCGGATTTGGTCGAGATTACGCCGAACGCGCGTACGGTTTGAAATCGGGGTTGCGTCCAAGTGGCCCAACTCTCACGCCGGGGTGCGCACCTGGGCGAGATTTGATGCACTGCTGAGATGGACTTGATCCAGGCGCACGGCGTGGCGATGACGGAGTTCGACCGGCGGGTCCGGCAGATCGCACCGGACCAGTGGTCGCTCGGCACCCCCTGCCGGGAGTGGTCGGTCAGAGACCTGGTCGGCCATCTCGTCCACGAGCAGCTCTGGGCACCTGAACTGCTGGCCGGCTGCACGGCGGCGCAGGTCGGCGACCGGTTCGACCACGACAACCTGGGCGACGACCCGCTCGTGTCCTGGGTCGTGGCGGCCGCTGCCGCGCGAGAGGCGTGGCTCGGGCCGTTCGCGCTGGCGAAACCCGTGACGGTGTCCTCGGGGAAGCTCGACGCCGAGGAGTACTGCTGGCAGATGACCGCGGATCTCGCGGTCCACTCCTGGGACCTGGCGCGCTCGATCGGCGCCGACGAACGCATCGATCCCGATCTCGCCTCGGCCGTCCTGAAGTACGTCGAGCGCAACATCGACGACTGGAGCGGGTCGTCGATGTTCGACTCGCCCGTTCCGGTGTCGCCGGACGCGGACGACCAGACCCGGCTGATCGGACTTCTGGGACGCAACCCCTAGGTTCCCGGTTCTTGCCGAAGCGCCCCGCACCGCATCCCCCTGTGCCTCCCGCGGTGCGGGGCGCTCCTCCCCCGGCAACGATCCCCGGATTCCCCCGAACCGGTGATCGCACCGCATTTCTACAGGTAGATCGTTGTCCGGTGTCGGCGCTCCAGAAGCGGACAACGACCTCCGGACAACGGTTTGGTCTCCTCCAGAACGGCGCCGGGCGTCAGACGACCTCCTGCTCCAGGGTGACGCACCTGATCCCGACGGCGTCGAGGTGCTCGCTGACCCGGACGAACCCGGCACTCTCGTAGAACCTGATGTTCCCGTCGCTCTCGGCGCCGGTGAACAACCAGACCACCGTCACCTCCGCGGGCGCCCGTTCGCTGATCGCTTCGAGGAGCTTTCGCCCGACCCCGCCGCCCTGCACGTCCGGTGCGACGGCCAGCCGGGCGACCTCCATCCGTTCTCCGTCGACCCGGCTGCGCACCGACCCGACGAGCCGCGTCCCGTCGAACGCGCCGAACGCCGGCGTGCCGTCGCCCAGGTGACGCCGGACCTCGTCGAGCGTCTCGACGAGCGGCGGCAGGTCCCACGCGCCGTACCGCCTGGCCTCCGCGAGGTACGCGGCGCGCTGGATCGTCATGACCTCACCGGCGTGCTCACGTGTCAGCGGTCCGATGTGGACGTTCACGGTCCGGTGACCCCCGGCGTCCAGCTCTCCGGCAGACCGCTCTCGGTGAGGATGATCTGGTGGTCGTGGAACCCCTCCGGCGCGTCCGGCTGCCACGGCCACTGCCCCTGCGGCGTCGGCACGATGATCTGCAGCGCCGCGAAGTCCGACCCGTCGTAGAGCAGGTACGCGCTCCCGAAGAACTCGGGGTAGAACCCCTTGTAGACCCGCTCGAACGCGACGGGCACCCCGTCGAAGAAGTCGTCGTAGAGCTTGCCGGGCTGGAACCGCTCGCCCGCGCTGGCCCGCTGGACGTACATGTTGATCAGGTTCTCGCCCATGCCCTGCGGCAGTCCGATCACCACCGCCTCGGCCACGCCGAACCGGCGCCAGGCCCCCACCGAGAACACGTATCCCGCGCCCTCGGCGTCCGGGTTCACAACGATGTTGGTGTGGCCGAACCGGTCGGCCGCGGAGAGCAGGCGGGCGCGCAGCTCGATGTCTTCGTCGGAAAGCACGACACCCAGCCTACGGCACCTCCCCGGCGCCTTATGCCTGCTTGGAGCTGGTCCAAGGCTCCCACCTTCAGGCAGATTTGGCGCGAAACGATAGAGCTTTCGCGGTCGGTGCCCCTACCGTCCGTCCATGCCCAAGAGATCGTCCAGCGTGGTGGGCCGCGAGTTCGGCAACGGCGTCCGAGCCGCCATCGAGAGCACCGGCCTGACCCAGCGCCAGCTCGCCGAGGAGCTCGGCTGGCAGGAGGCCAAGTTGTCCGACATGCTCGCCGGTAAGGGCGGCGTCAACGAGTCCGAGGTGCGCGAACTTCTCGCCTACTGCCGCACACCGCTAGAGGAACGCGAACGGCTGATCGAGCTGTTCCGCGAGCAGGGGAACGTCTTCCTGCAGGTTCCCGACGAAGGCGTGCCGGACCAGGTCCGCACGCTGATCAACCAGGAGAAGGAAGCCACCGAGATCATCGCCTGGTCGATGATCCTCGTCCCCGGCCTGCTCCAGATCTTCGAGTACATCGCTGCCGTGACCGCGAAGGCGCGGACGGTCTCGCCGGAGAACCTGGCGGCGACCGTCGCCGCGAGGGCCGCCCGGACGGAGATCCTCGAATACAGCAGGACCTTCACGTTCTACGTGCACGAGCAGGCGCTGTGGCTGCCGGTCGGCGGCGAAGAGGTGTGGCGCGAGCAGCTCGCCCACCTGCTGCGGTTGTCGGTCCGGAAGTACATCAGCATCCGGATCGTTCCCCGATCGGTCGGCATGCACGCCGGTGTGTCCGGCGACTTCCGGCTGATGAAGTTCCCGAAGTACCCGCCGGTCGTCTACGTCGAGAGCGTCAAGTGCTGCCTGTTCTTCGACGACAAGGACACCGTCGAGGTCTACGAGAACATCCTGAAGGACCTCGCTGCCGTCGCCCTGGATGAGGAAGAATCGAGGGCGGTGATCAACAGCATCTTGGAGGGCCTCCCATGACCAACTGGCGCAAGAGCAGCCACAGCGGCGACGGCGACAACTGCGTCGAGGTCGGCCACGGTGTCGGCATCCGCGACAGCAAGGCGCCGGCCACGCACATCACCCTCTCCCCCGAAGCCTGGTCGGCGTTCCTGAAGGTCGTTCGGGCGCGGTGACGCAAAAACGCCGGCCACGCTGCTGCGTGACCGGCGTTCGTGCTGTTGCTGGTGGTCAGCCGACCTCGGCCATGACCTCGTCCGACACGTCGAAGTTCGCGAAGACGTTCTGCACGTCGTCGCAGTCCTCCAGCGCGTCGATCAGCTTGAAGATCTTCTTGGCGCCCTCGGCCTCGAGCTGCACCGACACCGACGGCATGAAGCTCGACTCGGCCGACTCGTAGTCGATGCCCGCCTCCTGCAGCGCCTTGCGCACCGGGATCAGGTCGCCGGCCTCGGACACGACCTCGAAGGCCTCGCCCAGGTCGTTGACCTCCTCGGCGCCGGCTTCCAGCACCGCCAGCATGACGTCGTCCTCGTTCGTGCCCGCCTTCGGCACGATCACGACGCCCTTGCGGCTGAACATGTACGACACCGAGCCGGGGTCGGCCATCGAACCGCCGTTGCGGGTCATGGCCGTGCGGACCTCGGTGGCGGCGCGGTTGCGGTTGTCCGTGAGGCACTCGATGAGCACCGCGACACCGTTGGGCCCGTAGCCCTCGTACATGATCGTCTGCCAGTCGGCGCCGCCTGCCTCCTCGCCACCGCCGCGCTTGCGTGCGCGCTCGATGTTGTCCAGCGGCACCGAGTTCTTGCGGGCCTTCTGGATCGCGTCGAACAGCGTCGGGTTGCCGTCGGGGTCGCCGCCGCCCGTGCGGGCCGCCACCTCGATGTTCTTGATCAGCCGCGCGAAGAGCTTGCCGCGCTTGGCGTCAATGGCGGCCTTCTTGTGCTTGGTGGTCGCCCACTTGGAGTGGCCGCTCATTTCTCCTCCGTCGAACCGCGAACCATGTCAACGAACAGTCGGTGAACACGCTCGTCACCCGTGAGCTCCGGGTGGAACGCCGTCGCCAGCACGTTGCCCTGCCTGACCGCGACGATCCTACCGGCGGCGTCTCCCGCCTCAGCCGTAACAGGCACCGTAGCGAGAACCTCGACCTCGCCGCTCACCGCCTCCACCCAAGGTGCTCGGATGAACACGGCGTGCACACTCTCCCCGGCCAGGTCGAGGTCGGTCTCGAACGAGTCGACCTGCCTGCCGAACGCGTTGCGCCGGACCGTGACGGCCAGGCCGCCGAGCTGCTCCTGGTCCTCCCGGCCGTCCAGCACCGTCTCGGCCAGCAGGATCATGCCCGCGCACGACCCGTAGGCGGGGAACCCTGCCTTGATCTTGGCCCGCAGCGGCTCCAGCAGCTCGAAGTTCACCAGGAGCTTGCTCATGGTCGTCGACTCGCCGCCGGGGATGACGATGCCGTCGAGCTCGTCCAGCTCCTCGGCGCGTCGGACGGGGCGTGCGGTGACATCGCACTTCGCGAGCGACACGAGGTGTTCCTGGACGTCGCCCTGGAGGGCTAGCACGCCGATGACGGGTGGGGCAGCAACCATGCTCACCAGCATATTCGAGGTCCACGACCCCGCTGCGCAGCCCTCCGGGCGACGCCAAGTCAGTCGACGGTGACGAGTTCCTCCTGCCGCACCTCACGCGACTTCACGAAACGCCACCCGAGGAACAACACCAGCGCCAGCACCGGGATCGACCAGAACGCGATCCTCTCCGCCTGGCCTTCGGAGAAGGCCATCTGCCCGATCACCAGCGCGAGGAACGCGAGCGTGAGCCACGAGGTGTACGGGGCACCCGGCATCCGGTACGACGGCCGCTCGATCTCGCCCCGCAGGGCCTTCTGCCGCAGCTTCATCTGGCAGATGATCAGCGTGGCCCACGTCGAGACGACGCCCAGCGACGCGATGGCGATCGCGATGTCGAACGCGTCCTTGGGCACGATGTAGTTGAGCACCACACCGGCCAGGTACGCGGCTCCGGTGAACAGGATGCCGCCGTAGGGCACGTGCCGGGAGTTCATCCTCCCGGTGATCGCGGGCGCTTCGCCCTTCTGCGCCAGCGACCTCAGGATGCGGCCGGTCGAGTACAGGCCCGAGTTGCAGGACGACAGCGCGGCCGTCAGCACCACGGCGTTCATGATGTCGCCGACGGCCGGGATCCCCAGCGCCGAGAACACCGTGACGAACGGCGACTCGGTGCCGGTGTAGTGGTCCCACGGCAGCAACATCGTCAGCAGCAGCACCGAACCGACGTAGAAGATCGCGATCCGGTAGACCACGCCGTTGATGGCGCGCGGCATGATCTTCTCGGGGTCCTTGGTCTCGCCCGCCGCGATGCCGACGAGCTCGATCGCCGAGTACGCGAAGATGACCGCCTGCAACGTCATCAGCGCGATGCCGAAGCCGGCCGGGAAGAGTCCGCCGTGGCCCAGGGTGTTCGAGACCGACGCCGTGGTGCCGCCGACGTCCGCGTTGCCGATGACCAGGCCGGCGCCCACGACCAGGAAGACCACGATCGCGGTCACCTTGATGACGGAGAACCAGAACTCCAGCTCACCGAAGAGCTTGACGGACAGCATGTTGATGGCGACGAGCACGACCAGTGCGACCAGCGCGGTGATCCACTGCGGCAGGTCCGGGAACCACTTGTGCATGTAGATCGCGACGGCGGTGATCTCGGCGATGCCGGTCATCGCCCAGTTGACCCAGTACATCCAGCCCGAGGTGAAGCCCGCCCACGGGCCGATGAACTCGCGGGCGTACTCCACGAAGCTGCCGGAGACCGGGCGGTGCAGCACCAGTTCACCCAGAGCCCGCATGACGAAGAAGGCAGCGAGGCCGCACACGGCGTAGGCGAGGATCAGCGACGGCCCCGCTGTGGCGAGGCGTCCGCCCGCACCCAGGAAAAGGCCGACGCCGATCGCGCCGCCGATTGCGATCATCTGCACCTGGCGCTTGCTCAGCGCCTTGGTGTAGCCGTCCGCATCAGTTTCCACAGAACTCACGAGGAGGTTCCTTCCGAAACGGAAAAATGCTCGCGTCGGAACCTCCCGCGCCCCGACGCGCTGATTCGGGGAACCCTAGCGAGTGGCGGTCATCACCAAGAAATCAGTTGGGGAAGACTTAACGTAAGCGACGTCACAGAGCGCTGCGTTCAGGTCGTCCCAAATGTCCTCGACGTGCTCGAGCCCCACGGAAATGCGCAGCAAATTGTCCGGAACGCCAGAAGCACGCAGTTCTTCTCCGGGTACCAGGCGGTGAGTCAAAGCCGAGGGGTGCTCGATGAGGGTGTCGACCGAACCCAATGAGACGGCCGGCGTGATGAGCTTGAGCCGCCGCACCACCTCGACGGGATCGCCGTGGACACCGAACGCGATCATCGCGCCGGTTCCGCGCATCTGCCGTGACCTGGACGGGTAGCGCACGAACTCCACGGCGTCGTGCTCGGCCAGCCGGGAGGCCAGCACTGCAGCAGAACGCGAAGCCGCCTCGACGCGCAACGGCAGGGTGGCCAGCCCGCGGTGCAGCAGGTAGCCGCCCAGGGGGTGCAGGACGGCGCCCGTGATGATCCTGACCTGCCGCAACGCCGCCGCGAGCGACTCGGAGCAGGCCACGACGCCGCCGAGCACGTCCCCGTGTCCGCCGAGGTACTTGGTGCCGGAGTGCAGCACGTACGAGGCGCCGTGCAACGCCGGGTTCTGCAGGATCGGCGTCGCGAAGGTGTTGTCGACCATCACCGGCACGGAGCCGGCCTGGCGCACGACGTGCTCGATGTCGACGAGGTCCAGGTTCGGGTTGGCGGGGGTCTCGACGACCACGAGCCCGGTGTCCGCCCGGATCGCGGAGGACACCAGGCCCGCTTCGACGTACGTGGTCGTGACGCCCAGGAGACCGGACGACAGCAGGTGGTCGGTGCCGCCGTACAACGGCCGCACGGCTACGACGTGCGGCTTTCCCGCCATCACGCAGGCGGCCTGGACCACGGCGGTCACCGCGGCCATGCCGCTGCCGAACGCCACGGACGTCTCGGTGTGCTCGAGAGCCGCGAGCGCCTGCTCGAACCGGGCCACCGTCGGGTTGTGCAACCGCGCGTAGACCGGCGAGGCGGCCCGTGCGGCACCAGTGGCCCACTCACCCAGCGCTTCCCCGCCGAGCGCCTGGTCAGGCACGGGGTAGGTGGTGGACAGGTCGATGGGGGGAGCGTGCACGCCGAGCTCCGCGAGGTCGTCGCGGCCGCCGTGCACTGCGATGGTCTCGATGCGCGTCATGGCCCGAATGGTGGAGACTTCCTCGGCAGAGTGGGCGCAAGACCGCAGCTGATTCGGTGGAACGGAGAAGAGCCGTGCTGGATTCGATCGACGAGGCCATCGTGCGGGAGCTGCGGAAGGACGCGCGGCTGCAGAACAAGGACCTGGCCGAACGCGTCAACGTGGCGCAGTCCACGGCCGTGGTCCGGCACCGGGCGCTGCGGGAGCGCGGCGTGATCACCGGCTACCACGCCGAGATCGACCCGAACGCGGTCGGGCAGCACGTCCAGGCGATGCTCGCGGTGAAGATCCGTCCGCACACCAAGGAGATCGTCGACCCGTTCATGGCTTACGTGCTGTCGCTCCCCGAAACGCTCGCGCTCTCACACGTGACAGGTCCAGAAGATTTCCTGGTGCACGTCGCAGTATCCGACGTCGGTCATCTCCAACGACTCGTGCTCGACAAGTTCACGAGCCGCAGAGAGGTGACAGAGGTTCATACGAACCTGCTTTTCTCACACGTCAGGAAGCATTGATCGATTCTTCAGGCCACGCCGACAAGCCTTAGTCCCGCCGTGGTCACCGCGGCCAGCACGATGACGGCGACGAATGGCAGTTTCCGCCACGCCGCGAGACCACCGACCGCGACTCCGACGGCGAGCGCCCAGCCACCGAACTGCTTGCCGTTCGTCAATGCCGAGACCGCCACCAATGCGAGCAGCAACACCGTCGCGGACGCCGACATCAGTTCGCGGACTTTCTCGGGCAGGGTGACGCGGTCGCGCAACAGCGGCCCGGCGAGCCGGATCGCGAAGGTGCCGGCGGCCAGGATCAGGACCGCGGTGACGGGCACGGCTCCTCCTTCTTCTTGGTGGTGCGGAATGCGAACAGTCCGGCCAACGCGAGCAGCACCGGCACACCCGCGGGCAGGAACGGCGTCGTGGCGAGCGCGATCGCCGCACCCACGAGCGCCGCGTTGCGCGTGGCCGCGTCCTTGAGCGCCGGCAGCGTGAGCGCCAGCAGGGCCGCCGGGAACGCCGCGTCCAGCCCGAACGTCATCGGGTCTCCGATCGCCTGCCCCACGAGCGCACCGATGAGCACGCCCGTGTTCCAGCTGAAGAACAACGACACGCCGCAAGCCCAGTAGGCAGCACGCGCTCTCGCGGGATCCTTCTGCGCCATGGCGAACGCCGTGGACTCGTCGATCAGCAGATGACTGCCGACGATCCGGGCGAGCGGGCTCTTGCCCAGCACGTCCCCGACCGCCAGCCCGAACGGCAGGTGCCGCATGTTGAGCACGAGCCCGGCCAGCACCGCCGCGGCAGGGCTGCCACCAGCGGCGACAACACCGACGGCCATGAACTGCGAGCCGCCCGCGAAGATCAGCAGTGACATCAGCACCGGCATCCACCACGGCAAGCTGGAGCCCACCGAGATCGCACCGAACGACGCACCGGTCACCGCGGCACCGAGTGCGACCGCGGCAACGTCACGCAGGAGCACAGCATCAAGAGTTCGCCAAATCGAACGCACCACCCATTAAGATGAACACCTGGGATCGGTGTTCGTCAAGACGAACGGATGGACTTCTGTGTCGAACGCACCACTCGACCTGATCGCGGCCAACCTCCGCCGCGAGCGCGACCGCACCGGCATGTCGCTCTCCGAGGTCGCCAAGAAGGCCGGCGTGGCCAAGTCGACGCTCTCGCAACTGGAGTCCGGCGCCGGAAACCCCAGCGTGGAAACCCTGTGGGCCCTCGGCGTAGCGCTGGGCGTCCCGTTCAGCCGTCTCGTCGAACCCGCCGTACCGCGCGTGCGGGTGATCCGCGCGGGCGAGGGCCCGGTCATCCACTCGGAGCGCGCGCACTACTCGGCAACGCTGCTGGCAGCCTGCCGTCCGGGCACCAAGCACGACATCTACTGGCTGGCCCTCGAACCGGGCGGCGCCCGCGAGTCGCTGCCGCACGTGCCGGGCAGCATCGAGCACATGATCGTGGCGACCGGCCGTTGCCTCGCGGGCCTCGCCGACGACCCGGTCGAGCTGGGGCCTGGTGACTACATCGTCTATCCCGGCGACCTCGCGCACATCTGCAAGGCGCTGGAGCCGGGCACGACCGCGATGATGGTCATGGAGCACACGGTCTAGCCGACCTGGTGCCGCAGCCGGGGTTCGGCAAGCGCGGGTTCACCGTCGACGACCTCACCGGCGCATGCGGCACACCAATGCCGGTGCAGCGATGCCGCACCGAGCCAGTCGGGCGTCACGAGATCCCAGCGAAACAGCGCGGCCACCACGCCAACGAGAAACGGGCCGGCTCGCCCACGCGACCCGACCCGTTCCTTCCCACTCAAACCTATAGCAGAAGGGGGGCCTTGCCACAAGACCCCAGTCATCGTTCACACTCATCGCCTCAGCCAGAACACAGGCGCACTGGGGAGCACGTGGGTTACGAAGAAGAACTGCAGTCCGAGCGTGAATACGTGGCCGACCTCTACGCGCGGCTCGACGGGGAACGCGCGCGCGTGAAAGCCGCGTACTTGGCAGCGCTGGGTGGTACCGGCGAGACCGCGATGGACCGTGACAACGAGGTGCGCGCCCGGCACCGCGAGATGAAGCGCCTCAACGTGGCCGACTACGGCCTGTGCTTCGGCCGGCTGGACAGCGTCGACGGCGAACGCTCCTACATCGGGCGCATCGGGCTGTTCGACGAGGAGAACGAGTTCGAGCCGGCGTTGCTCGACTGGCGGGCACCTGCGGCGCGGCCGTTCTACACCGCCACCGGGGCCACGCCCGAGGGCATGCTCCGGCGCCGTCAGTTCCTCACGCGCCGCCGTGCCCTGGCCGGGTTCACCGACGAGGTGTTCGGCAAGCTCGGCGAGGAGCAGGGGGACGTGGCCCTGCTGGAGGCGTTGAACGCGCCGCGCGGCGACGGCATGCGCGACATCGTCGCGACCATCCAGTCCGAACAGGACGCGATCATCCGGCTCGACCACCCCGGCGTGCTGGTGATCGAGGGCGGCCCCGGTACCGGCAAGACGGTCGTGGCGCTGCACCGCGTCGCGTACCTGATGTACACGCAACGAGAGCGCATGGAACGGCACGGCGTGCTCGTCGTCGGCCCGAACCCCGCGTTCCTCAACCACATCAGCCGCGTGCTGCCGTCGCTGGGCGAGTCGGACGTCGTGTTCTCGACCGCGGGCAGCCTGCTGCCGGGTCTGCTCGCGACCGCCGAGGACTCTCCGGACGTGGCGCGGACCAAGGGTTCGCGCGCGATGGTCGGCGTGCTGAAGGCGGCCATCGCCGCCCGGCAGCGCGTTCCCGAGGAGCCGATCCCGATCGGCGTGAAGGACGTCGTCGTCCACATCGGCGCGGACGTCGCCGAGTGGGCCCGGCAGGAGGCGCGTGACAGCGGCCTGCCGCACAACGAGGCCCGCGCGGTGTTCCGCGAGATCGTCACGTACGTCCTCACCGAGCGGGCGATCGGCCGCATCGGCAAGGGCTGGATGTCCCGGTCGGACAAGCAGGCCTGGGAGGACATGCGCTCCGGCCTGGTCAAGGACCTCGCCGACGACGAGAGCTTCGTCGCGGCGCTGGACTTCCTGTGGCCGATCATGACGCCGTTCGAGCTGCTGGGCGAGCTGTACTCGTCGGCGGAGGCGCTCGCGGCGGCGGGCGCGGACCCGTCGCTCCTGCGCGCCGAGGGCGAGCCGTGGACGGTCTCGGACGTGCCGTTGCTCGACGAGCTGCACGACCTGCTGGGCAAGGACGGCACCGAGCAGGCCGACGACCAGGCCGCGGCGGCGGAACGCCGGGCCGAGGCCCGGTACGCGGCCGAGGTGCTCGACAGCATGGTCGGCCGCTTCGACCACATGGACGACGAGGACCACCTCTTCGCCTCGGACATGTTGTTCGCCGAGGACCTGGCCGAGCGCTTCGAGGACCACGACCAGCGCACGCTCGCGGAACGCGCGCTGGCCGACCGCGCCTGGACCTACCGGCACGTGGTGGTGGACGAGGCACAGGAACTGTCCGAAATGGACTGGCGCGTGCTGATGCGCCGCTGTCCGGGCCGTTCCTTCACGGTGGTGGGCGACCTGGCGCAGCGTCGTGCGGCGGCGGGCGCCACGTCGTGGGGTCAGATGCTCGACCCGTACGTGCCGGGCCGCTGGGAGTACCGCTCGCTGACGGTCAACTACCGCACGCCGGCGGAGATCATGGCCGTCGCGGCACGGGTGCTGGCCGAGTTCGCGCCGGACGTGAAGGCGCCGGACTCCGTGCGCGCCAACGGTGTCCAGCCGTGGTCGCGGCTGGTGACCGAGGACGAGCTGGCCGGCGCCATCGAGGAGTTCGCCAAGCAGGAGGCGGAGTTCGAGGGGACGAGCGTGGTGATCGGGCCGCCCGGCGTGCCCGGCACGGTGCCCGCCTCGGAGACCAAGGGCCTGGAGTACGACTCGGTGCTCGTCGTTGCGCCGGAACGGATCCTGGCCGGCGGGCCGCGCGGTGCGGCGGAGCTCTACGTGGCGCTCACCCGTGCCACGCAACGGCTCGGCGTGCTGCACCACGAGGCGTTGCCGGCCGCGTTGTCCGGGCTCACCGAGACGGTGCGCACATGACCCGATAGGCGGTCCGGGCAAGGCCCGCACCGCCCTAGGATGGGCGGAAGTCTGGGGGGACTGCTCGCGTCGGCCAGACGATCACATCCGCGTCCGAGCCGCACCGGGGGCATTCCATGACGACTCCGTCCATCCCTCCGCCCCACAGCCACCCGGCCTCCGCTGTTCCCGCACCGAGGACCTCTCGCGTCGGCCTGGTGATCGTGGGCGTCCTCGGCGTCCTGTTGCTCACGATGCTGTCCGCCGTCTTCTTCCTGGTCCCGGGAGACAGCACCCCGAGCACGGCGGTCGGCGACTGCGTGAAGCTGACGGGCGTGGAGACCAACTTGAAGTACGAGAAGGTCTCCTGCGACGGCAGGCTGCACAACTACACCGTGAGCAAGGTGCTCGGCCTTCTGGACGACCGGTGCGGCGACGACCCGGGCGCGTACGCGACCTACAACAACGACAAGGGCTTCAACGGCGAGCAGCTGTGCCTGATCCCGGTGTTCTTCGACGGCGAGTGCTACGACTTCACGCTCTCCAGGCACACCGCCGAGAACCCCGTGGTGGACTGCGGCGCGACCATGGCGGTCAAGGTGAGGGTGCTCACGAACACCGTGGACGAGGCGGCGTGCGGCGCGGACCCGGTGAAGGCGTTGGCGTACCGGGAAACGAAGACCACGTACTGCTTCGACCTGCCGTCATAGGAACGGAGAAGGGCGCGCCCCACGCGGGGACGCGCCCTTCTCCGTTCGTTCCTGGGACCTACCAGCCGCGCTCGGCGAGGCGGTGCGGCTCCGGGATCTCGTCGACGTTGATGCCGACCATGGCCTCACCCAGGCCGCGCGACACCTTCGCGATGACGTCGGGGTCGTCGTGGAAGGTGGTGGCCTTCACGATGGCCTCGGCGCGCTGGGCCGGGTTGCCGGACTTGAAGATGCCGGAACCGACGAACACGCCCTCGGCGCCGAGCTGCATCATCATCGCGGCGTCGGCCGGGGTGGCGATGCCGCCCGCGGTGAACAGCACGACGGGGAGCTTGCCGTTCTGCGCGATCTCCTTGACCAGCTCGTACGGCGCCTGGAGCTCCTTGGCGGCGACGTAGAGCTCGTCCTCGGGGAGGTTCTGCAGGCGGCGGATCTCCTGGCGGATCTTGCGCATGTGCGTGGTGGCGTTCGAGACGTCACCGGTGCCGGCCTCGCCCTTGGAGCGGATCATGGCCGCGCCCTCGGTGATGCGGCGCAGGGCCTCGCCCAGGTTCGTCGCGCCACAGACGAAGGGGACGGTGAACGCCCACTTGTCGATGTGGTTGGCGTAGTCGGCCGGGGTCAGCACCTCGGACTCGTCGATGTAGTCGACACCGAGCGACGCGAGGACCTGGGCCTCGACGAAGTGGCCGATGCGGGCCTTCGCCATGACCGGGATCGAGACGGCGTTGATGATCCCGTCGATCAGGTCGGGGTCGCTCATGCGCGCGACGCCGCCCTGGGAGCGGATGTCGGCGGGCACGCGCTCGAGGGCCATGACGGCGACGGCGCCCGCGTCCTCCGCGATCTTCGCCTGGGTGGCGTCGACCACGTCCATGATCACGCCGCCCTTGAGCATCTCGGCCATGCCGCGCTTGACGCGGGCGGTACCCGTGACCTGATCAGTGCTCACCGGGGCAACCTTTCACGAGGGGAACTCTTGGTGAACTCACCGTACGTCCGCTGTGGCCCCCTCGCCCAAGCCACTGGCGCCCCGATCCAGAAGGCCACTTTCCGATCAACCGCAGGTCGTGAGCCCCATCACTGGCGCAAGTCTGTGAAACGTGTTCGCGAGCTGGCGGGCATCCGATCGGGCCTGCGGGGTTGTCCCGGAAGGTGAACGGGTGTGAGATCGAACACTACGACTTGACGGAGGTCGCCATGGGAAGCAAGCACTCCGACAACGGCACATCGGCAGGCGCGGTCGCTGTGGACGACCCGGCCAAGGTCCGCAACGTCGTGCTCGTGGGGCCCTCCGGGGCGGGCAAGACGACGCTCACCGAGGCCCTGCTCGCCGCCACCGGCGTCCTGACCCGCGCGGGGTCGGTCACCGAGGGCACCACGGTGTGCGACCACGACCCGGCGGCCGTGCGACAACAACGGTCGGTAGGCCTCGCCGTGGCTCCGATCCAGCACGGGGACATCAAGATCAACCTGATCGACACCCCCGGATACGTCGACTTCGTGGGTGAGCTCAGGGCAGGACTTCGGGCCGCGGACGCGGCCCTTTTTGTTGTCAACGCTTTCGAAGGCGTCGACGCGGCCACCATCTCGTTGTGGGAGGAATGCGCTCTCGTCGGTATGCCTCGCGCCGTCGTCATCACACGCACCGACCACCACCGTGCGAACTTCGTCAACGAGGTCATCGAGTGCCAGGCGGCGTTCGGCGCGGGCGTTGTGCCGTTGTACATGCAGGAGGGCGACGCACTCGTCGGGCTGCTGACGTCCGGTGAGGACTACCCGGACGAACGCGCGGCGTTGATCGAGGGAATCATCGCCGAGAGCGAGGACGAGACCCTCATGGACCGCTACCTGGCGGGCGAGGAGATCGACCAGGACACGCTGATCGCCGATCTGGAGACCGCCGTCTCGCGCGGCTCGTTCCACCCCGTGATGCCCGTGTGCGCCGCGACCGGCATGGGCCTGGTGGAACTGATGGACGGCATCGCGCGCGCGTTCCCGTCACCGCTGGAGCACGAACTTCCGTCCGTGACGTCGGTGGACGGCATCCCGCAGCCCCGCATGGCCGCCGACCCGGACGGGCCACTCGTCGCCGAGGTGGTCCGCACCGCAGTGGACTCCTACGTCGGCCGCGTGTCGTTGGTCCGTGTCTTCTCCGGCACTTTGCGCCCCGAACGCCCCGTGCACGTCTCCGGTCACGGCATGGCCGACCGCGGCCACGAGGACCACGACGCCGACGAACGCGTGGCCCACATCTACTCGCCGCTCGGCTCGTCCCTGCGCGAGGTCCCCTACTGCGTCGCCGGCGACCTGTGCGCGTTGACGAAGCTGACGACCGCCGAGACCGGCGACACCGTGTCCGCGCCCGAACAGCCGCTGCTCATGGCGCCGTGGAACATGCCGGAACCGTTGCTGCCCATCGCTGTCGTGCCGCGCACCCGCAGCGACGAGGACAACCTGGCCCGCAACATGAGCCGCCTCGTCGCGAGCGACCCGACGCTGCGCCTGGACCGCAACGCCGAGACGCACCAGATGGTCCTGTGGTGCATGGGCGAGGCGCACGCCGACGTCGTCCTGGCCAGGCTGAGGGCCGGCGGCGCGGAGATCGACACCGAACCGGTGCGCGTCGCGTTCCGCGAAACCTTTGCCGGGCCCGCGAAAGGCCACGGCCGGCACGTGAAGCAATCTGGAGGTCATGGCCAGTACGCGGTGTGCGACATCGTGGTCGAACCGCTCCCCCGCGGCGCCGGCTTCGAGTTCGTGGACAAGATCGTCGGTGGCTCGGTCCCCCACCAGTTCATCCCCTCCGTCGAAAAGGGTGTGCGCGCACAGCTGGAGCGAGGCCTGCACGACGGCACCCCTGTCGTCGACGTGCGGGTGACGCTCGTGGACGGCAAGGCGCACTCCGTCGACTCGTCGGACGCGGCCTTCCAGACCGCCGGCGCGCTGGCGCTGAAGGAGGCCGCGTCCGCTGCCCGCACCCAGCTGCTGGAGCCCATGGACGAGGTCACGATCCGCTTGCCCGACGAACACCTCGGCACCGTGCTGGGCGATCTGTCCGGACGGCGCGGACGGGTGCTCGGAACCGAGGCGGACGAGGGCGGGCGCACGGTGATCCGCGCCGAGGTGCCGTCGTCCGAGCTGCTGCGGTACGCGATCGAACTGCGGTCGCTGACGTCGGGGACCGGCACGTTCACCCGCCACTTCTCCCGCTACGACCCGCTGCCGGAGGCGCTGGCGGCGCGCGCCAGCAAGTAGGCCCGGTCGCTCGCGTGCTCGACACGCGGATTCGGGGCGCGATCGAGGCGGGCCGTCACCGTGAGGCCCGCCTCCGCCAGCGCACGCGTCTCCTCGCCGGGGTCGAGGAAGTGGAAGGTCAGGTCGACCTCGCTGTCCCACCACCGCGTCAGGGTCTTCTCCTGGCCCGTCGGCGTCTCCGCGTCGCGCACGTGGAACGCGACGAGTGCCTGCCCGTCAGGCCGTAGCACCCGTGCGAACTCGGCGTAGGCCTGCGCGCGTTGCCCCGCGTCGAGGTGGATGACCGCGTACAGGCAGACGAGCGCGGAGACCGAACGGGTTCGCACGGGCAGCGCTGTCATGTCGCCGGCGCAGGTGGGCACGTCGGCGTGCGCGCACATCCGCGGTGACAGGTCGACGCCGACGACGGGCACTCGTCCGGCCAGGTAGGCCGCGACGTGACCCGGCCCGCAGCCGACGTCCAGGACCAGGCCGTCCGCCGACTCCGCGACGGCGTCGAGCAGGGCGCGGTCCAGCGGCTTCCCCGCGAGCTCGCCGCTCAGTTCGACCGCGTAGCGCGCGGCCACGCGGTCGTACGAGCGGCGAGTGCTCACCGCACCAGCCTAGGTGTTCCGCGGGAAACCACGCCGAACGAGCAGTGCTCAGTCGATCTCACGGAGGACCACCGCGGGTACGCCGGCCACGAGGGTCCGGGCGGGTACGTCGCGGGTGACCACGGCCCCGGCCGCGACGACGGCGTCCTCGCCGATCGTCACGCCCTGCAGGACCATCGCGGAAGCGCCGATCCAGACGTTGCGGCCGATCCGGATCGGCGCCGAGGTGACACCCCTGCGGCGTTCCTCCGGACCGACCGGGTGACCGGAGCTGATGAGGCTGACGGCGGGACCGATCATCACGTCGTCACCGATCTCGATCCCGCCGATGTCGTTGAAGCGGCAGCCCTGGTTGACGAAGACGTTGCGCCCGATCCGGATGTTGACCCCGTGGTC
Organism: Lentzea flaviverrucosa; assembly: GCF_003350445.1. NCBI lineage: Bacteria > Bacillati > Actinomycetota > Actinomycetes > Pseudonocardiales > Pseudonocardiaceae > Lentzea > Lentzea flaviverrucosa. The sequence continues at coordinate 283,854 of NZ_QQAU01000008.1, read as the reverse complement.
GGAGTAGACGGGCGGGATGAGGTGGAACGTCTCGTCGACGTCCTGCCCGGTGAGTTCGCTCCAGCCTTCGCGGATCGCCTCCTGGTCGGCGTACCGCAGCGCGTTGAGCTCCTCGGTCAGCCGGATCGCCCGCTGGACCCTCTCCACGAAAGTCAACTTCATCCCTCTTTCCCCGGTTCTTCTCGTGTGCGAGGAGAAGGAACCAGGGATCGGGGACTCCCGGCAAACCGCGCTAGGGCGTGTCCCGTGAGTCCGTTCGATGAGAGTCACGGTCGAGAGACCCGGAGGCGGTGCCGCCGCAGCGCCCTCATACCGGGCGTATTCGGGTGTTGCGGCGGTGCCGCCTCCGGGGCCCTCGACCGCGACTATCGCGGACGGGACTTGCGGGACACGCCCTAGGTGTTCTGCGGGAACCCCAGGTTCACGCCACCGTGCGACGGGTCGAGCCACCGCGAGGTGACCACCTTCGAGCGCGTGAAGAAATGCACGCCGTGCGGTCCGTACGCATGCGAGTCGCCGAACAGCGATTCCTTCCAGCCCCCGAACGAGTAGTAGGCCACCGGCACGGGGATCGGCACGTTCACGCCGACCATGCCGACCTCGATCTCGTTCTGGAACCGGCGGGCCGCGCCGCCGTCGTTGGTGAAGATCGCGGTGCCGTTGCCGTACCGGTTGCGGTTCACCACCTCGACGGCCTCCTCGTAGGTGCCGCAGCGGACGACCGAGAGGACCGGGCCGAAGATCTCGTCGGTGTAGATCGTCATGTCGGTGCCGACGTGGTCGAACAGCGTCGGGCCGAGCCAGAACCCGCCCTCGTCGCCGTCGATCGGGTGGTCGCGGCCGTCGACCGCGAGCACCGCGCCCTGGGAGACGCCGGCGTCCAGATAGGACGTGACCTTGTCCCGGTGGACGCCGGTGACCAGCGGTCCCATCTCGCACGACGCCCCGGAGCCGACCTTCACGTCGGCGATCCGGGACTTGATCTTCGACACCAGTGCGTCACCGGACTCGCCGACGGCCACCACGACCGAGATCGCCATGCACCGTTCGCCGGCCGAGCCGAAGCCGGCGGAGACGGCGGCGTCCGCGGCCAGGTCGAGGTCGGCGTCGGGCAGGACGACCATGTGGTTCTTGGCGCCGCCGAGCGCCTGCACGCGCTTGCCGTGCGCGGTGCCGGTCTCGTAGACGTAGCGGGCGATCGGGGTGGAGCCGACGAAGGAGATCGCCTTCACCGCCGGGTGTTCAAGAAGCCTGTCGACTGCCACCTTGTCGCCGTGCACGACGTTCAGGACGCCGTCCGGGAGTCCTGCCTCAGCGAACATCTCGGCGATGAAGTTCGCCGCCGACGGGTCCTTTTCGGACGGTTTCAGCACCACGGTGTTGCCGCAAGCGATTGCGGTCGGCACGAACCACAGCGGGACCATCGCAGGGAAGTTGAACGGCGAGATCACGCCGACCACGCCGACGGGTTGCTGGATCGAGTAGACGTCGACGCGGGTCGACGCGTTCTCGCTGAACCCGCCCTTGAGCAGGGTCGGGATGCCGCACGCGTACTCGACCGACTCCAGCGCCCGCTGGATCTCGCCGCCCGCGTCGGACACGACCTTGCCGTGCTCCGCCGAGACGATCCTCGCGAGGTCTCCCTTGCGGTCGTTCAGCAGCTCGCGGAACTTGAACATCACCGTCGAGCGCTGCGCCAGGGACGCGTTGCGCCAGGACGCAAACGCTTCCGCGGCGGCGTCGACCGCGGCGTCCACTTCGGACACCGAGGCGTAGGCGACCTGCTGGGCCACCTTGCCGGTCGTCGGGTCGTAGACGTCGCCGAGACGTTCCGGAGCGTCGTCCCAGGGCTTGCCGCCGATGCGGTGCCTGATCCACTTCTGGGTGTTGATCACGCCTGCTCCACCGCCTGCGCCAGGATTCCGAGAGCCTCTTCGAGTTCTTCCTCGGTCAGCGTCATCGGCGGGGCCAGGCGGATCACGTTGCCGTACAGGCCGCCCTTGCCGACGAGCAGTCCGCGCGCCTTCGCCTCGGCCAGGACGACACCGGCGGCACCGGCGTTCGGTTCGCCCTCGGGTCCGACGAACTCGACGCCGACCATCAGGCCCTTGCCGCGCACGTCACCGATGACCGGGTGCTTCTCGGCCAGTTCGCGCAGGCCGCCGAGCAGCCGTGAGCCGAGCTTGGCCGCGTTGGCCTGCAGGTCGTGGCTCAGCAGGTAGTCGACGGTGGCGAGCGCGCCGGCCGTGGAGACCGGGTTGCCGCCGAACGTCGAGATCGAGTTGGCGTTGATCGTGTCCATCAGGTCGCCGCGGGCCACGACGCCACCGATCGCCAGGCCGTTGCCGAGGCCCTTGGCGAACGTCATCGCGTCCGGCACCACGTCGTGCGCCTGGATGCCCCAGAAGTGCTCGCCGGTGCGGCCCCAGCCCGTCTGCACCTCGTCGGAGATGAACAGGATCCCGTACTCGTCCAGCACGTCCTTGAACGCGCGGAACAGGCCGTCGGGCGGGGACGTGAAGCCGCCGACGCCCTGGATCGGCTCGGCGATCATGCACGCGACGTCGCCGGACGTGGTGGTCTCGATGATCTCGCGCAGGTCCTCGACGCAGGCCCTGATGTAGTCCTTGTCGTCCATCGCCCTGAACGGCGAGCGGTAGCGGTAGCCGCCGTGCACCCAGCTGACCTTGATCGGCGACAACGCGGACGCCGACCAGCCGCGGTTGCCCGTGATGGCGATCGTGGCGAACGCACGGCCGTGGTAGCTGTTGCGCAGCGCCAGGACCTGCTCGCTGCGACGCGCCTGGGTGGCGAGCATCAGCGCGGTCTCGTTGGCCTCGGTGCCCGAGTTGGTGAAGAACACCTTGGCGTCCGGGATGCCGCTCAGTTCCGCGATCTTCTCGGCCAGCTCGACCTGCGAGCGGATCAGGTAGAGCGTGGAGCTGTGCAGCACGCCGGTGTCGAGCTGCGACCGGATCGCGTCGCTGATCTCCGCGACGTCGTAGCCGATGGCGTTGGTCAGGATGCCGGCGAAGAAGTCCAGGTAGGTCGTGCCCTCGCGGTCAGTCACCCGGCGCCCGCTGGCGCTCGCGATCTCGATGGGCTCGTCGTAGTAGAGGGCCAGCCACTTCGGCATGACCGCGCGGTGTCGTGCCAGCAGCTCCTTGTGGGCCATCTCGTCCTCCAGGGGTCTGACGCCTGCCTCGGAGTCTGCTGGCGCACCGGGTGCGCCGCCATGCACAACCTGTACCCGGATCGGCTGGTTGGCATTACGTTGTGTCCATGTACCCGACGGTTGCCGAAGTCGTCGCTCTGCCGGTGATCCGGCAGGGAAAGCCGCGTCTGGTGGCCGGATCGGCCGGTCTCAGCCGTCGCGTGCGGTGGGTGCACGTGGCGGAGATCGCAGACATAGCGCCGCTGCTGCGCGGCGGCGAGCTGGTGCTCACGACCGGCGTGATGCTGCCCGAGTCCGGCCTCGCCCGCTACGTCGAGGAACTGGCCGCCGTCGGGTGCGCGGGCCTCGTCGTCGAGCTGGGACGGCGGTGGCGCGACGACGTGCCGGGCGCGCTCGTCACAGCGGCCGAACGGCACGGGTTGCCGCTGGTCACGCTCACCGAGGAGACCAAGTACGTGGCGGTGACCGAGGCCGTCGTGGGGTTGATCGTGGACGCCCAGCTGGCCGAGCTGCGGGCCGCGGAGCAGGTGCACGAGACGTTCACGGCGCTGACGGTCGCGGGCGCCGAACCCTCCGAGGTGCTGCGCGAGGTGGCGCGGACGTCCGGACTGGCGGTCGTGCTGGAGACGCTCGGCCACGACGTGCTCGCCTACGACGCCGCCGGGCACGACCCGGTGACCCTGCTGGACGACTGGGCGGCGCGCTCGCGGGCCGTCACGGTGACCGAGCGGACCGCCTACGACACCGAGTCCGGCTGGCTGATCACGATCGTCGGGGCGCGCGGCGCGGACTGGGGCCGGCTCGTGATGGTCTCGCCCGAACCCCCACCGCACCGGCACGTCGTGGTCGCCGAACGCGCCGCGTCCGCGCTGGCGGTGCACCGGCTCGTGGCGCGCGACCGGGAGTCGCTGGAACGGCAGACGCACCGCACGCTGCTGGCGCAGCTGCTCGGCCAGGCACCGCAGTCACCGGACCTGGGCGCGCGGGCGGCGGCGCTGGGGGTGCCGCTGGAACGGCGGCAGCTGATCGGCGTCGCGGTCCGGCCGGTGTCCATGCTGCAGGGGCAGACGCTCGCCACCCAGGAGGTGCTGCGCGATCTCGCGGAGGCGACGGCGCTGGCGGCCCGCCGGGTCACGGTCGCGGCGCTGGTCGGCGTCGTGGACGACATCTCGGTGCGTGCACTGCTGTCGGTGCCGATGACCGTGGGCGTGGAAGGCGTTCTGCGCAAGGTCGCGCGCGAGATCCACCGGACCGCGGCGTTCTCCGTGGTCATCGCCGTCGGCACGACCGTGACGTCCACAACGGACGTTCGCCGCTCTCTCGGCGAGGCCGCGCACGTGGCCGGGGCCGCTTTGCGGGCACCGGGATCGCAGCTCTACCACCGGCTCGACGACGTGCGGCTGCGCGGGCTCCTGCACCTACTGCGCGAGGACGAACGGGTGCGGGCGTTCGCGGACCGCGAGCTCGGGCCGTTGCTGGCACGGGACTCGGTCCAGGGCTCCCGGCTCGTGGAGCTGCTGCGGTGCCTGTGCGAGAACGGCGGCAACAAGTCGGCGGCCGCGGCGGCGGCCCACCTGTCCCGGACGGCGTACTACCAGCAGCTGGGCCGGATCGAGCAGGTTCTCGGCGTCTCGCTGGAGGACCCGGAGTCCGTGCTGTCGCTGTACGTCGCCCTGCTGGTGCACGAAATGGGCCCGTGAGCGCGCACGGGCCCATTTTCGACGTGTGAACTCAGCCGTTGATCGTCGGCAAGGTGCCCGAGAGGACGGCCGGGTTCGGCACGACGTTGTTGGTCGGCAGGTCGGACAGCGGCGGCGACGGCAGGTTGCCGACGTTCGCGGTGCCCGGCAGCTCGCGCGGGTCCGGCAGCCCTGCGACATGGCCGACCTCGGCCGCGATGGGGTGGGGAACCGAGCGCTCCTGCGCGACGGCCGGCACGGCCGGGAGGGCGGGGACCGGCAGGTCGGAGGCCACGGGCGCGCCGACGTGCGGCAGCTGGACCGCGCTGGCGGCGTCGAGCGGGTTGGCGAGCTGGGTGGCGCCGGAAACCAGCTTGTCCGCGCCGACCTCGGGAACGCCGGTGTTCAGCTGCGGCAGCTCGGCGGCGCCGGCGGAACCCGCGAGGAGCGGGGCGGCGCTGGCGGCGAGCAGGGCGGCGGCACGGAACAGTCCGGAACGAGACACAGTTTTCCTCAATCTGGTTTTTGGGGACCGATCTTCGATTTCATCGGCGCGTTCGGTTCGCGAATTAACCCGCTCGATCGGGTGTTCAGGGCTTGAACCTCACGCCACGGGAGGTCCTACGGTCTCGGTGTGACCCGTTGGAGCATCGGTGACCTGGCCAAAGCGAGCGTTCGCACCCTGCAACACCACGACGAAATCTGACCGGTGGCCGCCTCCGAGCGCACGCCCTCCGGTCACCGCCGGTACACATCGGACGGCATCCGACACCTCTATCAGGTGAGATCGCTGCGTCACTTCGTTCTACCGCTGAAAGAGGTGCGGCCGGCACTGTCCCGATCGGACTCGCCGCAGCCTCTCCTCGGACCCTTCCGGTGGGCGACGGCCCCGGTGGAATCGCGCAACTCGGGCGCGCGCCGCGCGGCGGTTCGGTAGAAGTGGGTCATGCTTCCCGATGACCGACGCCTGCAGGCCGCCAACCCGACCGGCTGGTTCGAGGACCTCTACGCCGAGGCCGAGGCCGGCAAGGCCTCCGTCCCGTGGGACATCCCGAACCCGCAACCGCACCTCGTCGAGTGGGCCGACGGCCTCGACGGCACCGGTCAGCGCGCCCTGGTCGTGGGCTGCGGTTACGGCCGCGACTCGGAGTTCCTGGCCTCGCTGGGCTTCGAGGTGACCGCGTTCGACATCTCCCCCACCGCCGTGGCCGCGGTCCGGAAGCGCTACCCGGAGTCGTCCGTCTCCTACGTGGTCGCCGACCTGCTGGACCCGCCCGCCGAGTGGCACCGCGCGTTCGACCTCGTCGTGGAGAACATGACGGTGCAGGCGCTGCCCGTCGCCCTGCACGCCGAGGCGACCGCGCGGGTCTCGGCGCTGACCGGCTCGACGCTGCTGGTCCTCGCGGTGGCGCGCGACGAGGGTCCCGAGCCGGACGGTCCGCCGTGGCCGCTCACGCCCGCGGAGGTCGAGGCGTTCGCGGGCGACGGGCTGAGGCCGCGTTCGGTCAGGCGTGACAACGGCAGGTGGGTCGCCGAGTTCGTGCGGCAACTGGCCATGAACTGACCACTTATGACGGACTTCCGCCGCTTAGCGTGAATCATGCTCGTTCGCCGGCTGATCGCCCGACTGCTCGACTGGCTCCTGGTGCTGGTCGTGGCCTGGCCGTTGGTCCACGAACCCGTGCTGGTGGTGCTCTGCGCGGCGGTCTACGACGCTCTGCTGCTCCGGCTGAACACCCTCGGCAAAGTCCTGACGGGGCTGCGGGTCGTGGGTCCCGCGTCCGGACTGAGTCTCAGACGGGCGCTGGCGCGCACGCTCGTCACGACCGCGCTGCCGGGCGCCGGTGTGGTGCTCGTGCTGACCGGGCTGGGCTGGCGGGAGCCTGCGTTGATGGCGGGGCTCGGCTGGCAGCAGCCGTGGGTCGTCATCGGGGAGCACGTCGGGCCGGGGTCTGCGGGATGGTTGTCGTCGTTGCTGTTGGTGGGTGGGTTCGTATTGCTGGTGCTGTCCGTCGTGGAGGCGCTCGACCTGCGTGGCACGCGGACCTGGCACGACCGCAAGGCGGGCACGGCCGTGGTGCGGCTCAAAGTCGCTGCCCGATGAACCTCAACGCGTCCGGCAGCACGCGCCGCCGATAACCGACGTCGTGTTCGAACGAACCGACAGCCTCCCGGCCACACCACACACCGACCGGTGACGTCGTGGCTGCCTTGTGCCGCAACGGTTCGTGCGCTTCCGATACCTCAAGTGACGAGAAGCGATGTCGAGCACCCCGAACCCGCCCATCGACACACCGAGAGCGGCCTCGAACGGCGCGAGCGGGTCGAACCCCACCCAGTAATCCTCACCACCGTTGACCACAGCGCACCGGAACCCGCACCCCTGCAGGAACCGGGGCAGCCCGAGCTCCTCCCACCACGCGACGCTGCCGCCACGCCCGTGCAGCACGAGCACCACCGGCCCGGCCGCACCCATCCACGCACCCCATGGCATGGGCTGAACGGGTACAGGTTCGACGGACGGCACCACGCCGTCGGGGCCTGTCCAGCCGAGCAGACGACGGCCCCGCGGGGTCAGCGCGCCGTACGTCCCCGCTGCTCCCACCATGCCCGCGCCACCGAGCAGGACGGCGCGCCGCGAGATCCCCACGGTCGCCAGTGGAACACAATGTGCGCCGATCATGACAAGCGTGGACACTCTGACACTGCCACACCTGCGGCGGCGGACCCAGGATTCCGGGATGGAATCCGACCGGGTTGGCGTTGTTTCAGCAGCGTAACAGGGGGTTGAACGATGGCAGTCGAGTCCTCACCGCCCCAGGTCACACCTGATGGCCGCGTCGAACTGAGCGACGCAGGTCCCATCAAGGACAGCAGGTTCTACAACCCCGAGCTCGCGCCCGTGCCCGTCGAGCAGCGGACATGGACGACGTACAACTTCTTCGCGCTGTGGATGGGCATGGCGCACAACATCCCCAGCTACACGCTCGCGGCGTCGTTGATCGCGATCGGCATGGACTGGGTGCAGGCCTTCGTCACGATCACCCTGGGCAACCTGATCGTGCTGGTCCCCATGCTGCTCAACAGCCACGCGGGCACGAAGTACGGGATCCCGTTCCCCGTGTTCGCCCGCGCCTTCTACGGCATCCGCGGCGCGAACCTGGTGGCGTTGCTGCGCGCGTTCATCGCCTGCGCCTGGTTCGGCATCCAGACGTGGGTGGGCGGCAAGGCGCTGCACGTGATCATCGGGCGGCTGACCGGCGACGGCTGGACGAAGGCGTCGCAGATCGGCGGGCAGCCGTGGACGTTGTGGTTGTGCTTCTTCGGTTTCTGGGTCGTGCAGATGCTGGTGATCTGGCGCGGCATGGAGGCGATCCGGCGGTTCGAGAACTGGACGGCGCCGCTGGTCAGCATCGGGTTCCTCATCCTGCTGGGCTACGTGCTGGTGAAGGCGGGCGGCTTCGGGCCGATCCTCGAGACGCCCAGCAAGCTCGGCTGGGGCCCGGACTTCTGGAAGGTCTTCTTCCCCGCGCTGATGGGCATGATCGCGTTCTGGTCGACGCTGTCGCTGAACATGCCGGACTTCACGCGGTTCGGCGGTAGCCAGAGGAAACAGGCGATCGGGCAGCTCCTCGGCCTGCCGACCACCATGTCGTTCATCGCCATCGTCGCGATCCTGACGACGTCGGGCGCGCAGGCCCTGTATGGCGAAGCGATCTGGGACCCCGCGGACCTCGCGTCCCGCTTCGACAACACGTTCCTGGTGATCATCGCGCTGGTGTCGCTGGTGCTGGCCACGATCTCGGCGAACCTCGCGGCGAACGTCGTCAGCCCGTCGTACGACTTCTCGAACGCCTTCCCGCGCAGGATCACGTTCGCGATCGGCGGCCTGATCACCGGTGTCATCGGCATCGTGATCCAGCCGTGGCGGCTGATCTCCGACCCGAACATCTACATCTTCGCGTGGCTCGGGTTCTACGGCGGCCTGCTGGCCTCGGTGGCCGGTGTGTTCGTCGCCGGGTACTGGGTGATCAAGAAGACGCACCTGGAGCTCACCGACCTCTACCTCGACGGCAGGGGCGCGTACTGGTTCAACGGCGGCTGGAACTGGCGTGCCGTGCTGGCGACGCTCGTGGGCTCGGTGCTCGCGGTCGGCGGCGCCCACGGAGGGCCGTTCCCGGTGGACGGGCTCATCCCGTTCCTCAAGCCCCTCTACGACTACAACTGGGTCGTCGGCTTCGCGGCCGGCTTCCTGGTCTTCCTCGCTCTGAAGGACACCACGGCAAAGGAGACGACCAGGTGAGCAACATCATCCGGGCGGCGCTCGTCCAGCAGAAGTGGACGGGCGACAAGGAGTCGATGATCGCGAACGCGGTCGAGCACATCCGCGCTGCCGCCTCCCAGGGCGCGCAGGTGCTGTGCCTGCAGGAGCTCTTCTACGGCCCGTACTTCTGCCAGGTCCAGGACGCGGACTACTACTCCTACACCGAGTCGATCCCGGACGGCCCGACAACGGCGCTGATGCAGGAAGTCGCCGCGCAGAACAACATCGTGCTGATCGTGCCGATGTACGAGGTGGAACAGCCGGGTGTCTACTACAACACCGCCGCCGTGATCGACGCGGACGGCACGTACCTCGGCAAGTACCGCAAGAACCACATCCCGCAGGTGAAGGGGTTCTGGGAGAAGTTCTACTTCAAGCCCGGCAACCTCGGTTATCCCGTGTTCGACACGGCGGTCGGGCGGATCGGCGTCTACATCTGCTACGAACGCCACTTCCCCGAGGGCTGGCGCGCACTCGGCCTGGCGGGCGCGAAGATCGTTTTCAACCCGTCCGCGACCTCGCGTTCGCTGAGCGAGTACCTGTGGAAGCTGGAGCAGCCCGCCGCGGCCGTCGCGAACGAGTACTTCGTCGGCGCGATCAACCGGGTGGGCGTGGAACCGCTGGGTGACAACGAGTTCTACGGCCAGACGTACTTCGTCTCGCCGCGCGGCCAGCTCGTCGGCGACGCGGCGTCCGACACCGAGGAAGAGCTCGTGGTGCGCGACCTCGACCTGGACCTGCTGACCGAGGTCCGGGACACGTGGGCGTTCTACCGCGACCGCCGCCCCGACACCTACGAGGGCCTGGTGACCCCGTGAGCACTCTGATCCGCAACGGCCTGGTCATCAACGCGACCGGCTCGCACGCCGCCGACGTGCTGATCGACGGCGAGCACATCGCCGCGCTCGTCACGCCCGGTTTCTCCGTCCAGGCCGACGAAGTCGTCGACGCGGCCGGGAAGTACGTCATCCCGGGCGGCATCGACGCGCACACGCACATGGAGATGCCGTTCGGCGGCACCCAGTCCGCGGACACCTTCGAGACCGGCACGACGGCGGCGGCATGGGGCGGCACGACCACGATCGTCGACTTCGCCGTACAGCCCAAGGGAAGCAGCCTGCTGTCCACGTTGGACAAGTGGCACAGCAAGGCGGACGGCAACTGCGCCGTCGACTACGGCTTCCACATGATCGTCTCCGACGTGACCGACGAGTCGCTCAAGGAGATGGACTCGTGCATCGCGGCGGGCGTGAACAGCTTCAAGATGTTCATGGCCTACCCCGGAGTCTTCTACGCGACGGACGGCGAGATCCTGCGCGCCATGCAGAAGGCCCGCGAGACCGGCGCCACGATCATGATGCACGCGGAGAACGGCATCGCGATCGACCAGCTCGTCGCGCAGGCGCTGGCCTCGGGGCTGGGCGACCCGGTGCAGCACGGCCTGACCCGGCCGCCGGAGCTGGAGGGCGAGGCCACCTCCCGCGCGATCCAGCTCGCCAAGGTGACCGGTTCCCCGCTGTACATCGTGCACCTGTCGGCCTCGCAGGCGCTCGACGCCGTGACGGCGGCGCGGGACACGGGCCAGAACGTGTTCGCCGAGACGTGCCCGCAGTACCTGTACCTCTCGCTGGAGGACCTGGCCCGGCCGGGCTTCGAGGGCGCGAAGTACGTGGCGTCGCCTCCGTTGCGGCCCAAGGAGCACCAGTCGTCGCTGTGGCGCGGCCTGCGCACCAACGACCTCTCGGTGGTGAGCACCGACCACTGCCCGTTCTGCTTCAAGGACCAGAAGCAGCTCGGCGTCGGCGACTTCTCCAAGATTCCCAACGGCATGCCCGGCGTCGAACACCGCGTCGACCTGCTGCACCAGGGCGTCGTGAAGGGCGAGATCACCCGCGAACGCTGGGTCGAGATCGTCTCCACGACTCCCGCGCGGATGTTCGGCATGTACCCGCGCAAGGGCGTCATCGCACCGGGAGCCGACGCGGACGTGGTGGTCTACGACCCCAAGGCCTCCCAGACGATCTCCGCCGACACCCACCACATGGCCGTGGACTACTCGGCCTACGAGGGCTTCGAGGTCACCGGCAAGGTCGACACCGTGTTCTCCCGCGGCCGCAAGGTGATCGCGGACGGCGCGTACCACGGCTCGACGGGCCACGGCCGCTTCGTCTCCCGCGACCTCAACCAGTACCTCGTCTGAGAAAGGCGGTCACCCGTGGACTTCGGTGTAGTGCTGCAGACCGACCCGCCGGCGCGGGACGTGGTGGAAGGCCTCCGCGCGACCGAGGACTGCGGCTTCCGCTACGGCTGGACGTTCGACTCCTGCGTGCTGTGGCAGGAACCGTTCGTCATCTACTCGCAGGTGCTGTCGGCCACCCGCGACCTCGTCGTCGGCCCGATGGTCACGAACCCGTCGACCCGCGACTGGTCGGTGACCGCCTCGCTGTTCGCGACGCTGAACGACATGTTCGGCAACCGCACGGTCTGCGGCATCGGCCGCGGCGACTCGGCCCGCCGCGTGATCGGCCAGCAGCCCGCGACGCTCGCGACACTGGGCGACGCGATGCACGTGATCAAGGAGCTGGCGGAGGGCCGGGAGGTCGAGCACCACGGCACACCCGTGCAGATCCCGTGGGTGCGCAACGGAAAGCTCGAGATGTGGATGGCCGCGTACGGTCCGCGCGCGTTGAAGATGGTCGGCGAGCAGGCCGACGGCTTCATCCTGCAGACCGCCGACCCGGACATCGCCCGCTGGACGATCGGGTCGGTCCGCGAGGCCGCGGTGGCCGCCGGGCGTGACCCGTCGGCGATCACGATGTGCGTGGCGGCACCGGCTTACGTCGGCACGGACCTCGGCCACCAGCGCGACCAGCTGCGGTGGTTCGGCGGCATGGTGGGCAACCACGTCGCGGACCTCGTCGCGCGGTACGGCGATTCGGGCGTCGTGCCCAAGGCCCTCACCGACTACATCAAGGACCGCGAGGGTTACGACTACTCCCACCACGGCAAGGCGGGCAACCGTTCCACCGACTTCGTGCCGGACGCGATCGTGGACCGCTTCTGCCTCGTCGGGCCGGAGTCGGCGCACGTCGACCGCCTGCAGGAGCTGAAGGAGATCGGCGTCGACAACTTCGCGCTCTACCTGATGCACGACGAGAAGGACAAGACGCGCGACGCCTACGGATCGGCGGTCATCCCGGCGGTGTAGCGGTGTGCCGGACGTGCCCGCAACAGCGGAGGGCACGTCCGGCACGCGTTGCCGGGATACTGGTCTTGATGCCTGACGAGCCGCTCACCCAGTCCGTGGAGAACACCGTGCACGGAGACGTGCACGGGATGGTCCTGCAGGTCGGCGCGGTCACCGGCGACTTCCACCACCACCAGCACCCCGGTCCCGCCCGGGCCGCTCTTCCGCTGCGGTGCGGCCTGGTGCCTCCCCGCGCGGCCGCGTTCCAGCAACGGCCGGTCGACCTCGACGCCCCGGTGACGGTGCTGTCCGGGCTGCCGGGCGTGGGCAAGAGCCAGCTGGCCGCGGACCACGCCGAACGGCAGTGGGTCGCCGGTGAGGTCGACCTGCTGGTGTGGGTCACGGCGACCTCGCGCGAGGCGATCGTCTCCGGCTACGCCGATGCGGCCGCGAAGGTCCTCGGTGTCGACGACCCCGATCCGGAGCGGGGCGCGCGCACGTTCCTGGAGTGGCTGGCGGGCACGCACGAACCGTGGCTCGTCGTGCTGGACGACCTGCGGACGCCCGGCGACCTCGACGGGCTGTGGCCGCCGTCCGGTGGGCAGGTGGTGGTCACCACGCCGCGCCGGGACGCCGTGCTGCGCGGGCACCAGCGGCGGCTGGTCTCCGTCGAGGCCTTCACCGAGGACGAGGGGATCGCCTACCTGCGAACGGCGCTGGCCGACCAGCCCGCGCTGCTGGACGACGACGGGCTGGTGCGCGATCTCGGCGGGTTGCCGGTGGCGCTGGCCCAGGCCGCGGCGAACATGCTGGACAACCACCTGTCGTGCGCCGAGTACCGCGCTCTCCTGCCAGAACGGCTCGATCCCAGTGCCGCGACCTGGTCGCTGGCGGTCGAGCAGGCCGACCGGCTCGCGCGCACCGGGGTGGTGCGGCCGTTGCTCGACGTCGCGAGCGTGCTGGACGCCAACGGGATTCCGGTGGCGGTCTTCACGACGCGGGCGGTGCTCGACTTCCTCGGCGTGGACGAGGCCGGCGCACGGGACGGGCTCGGGTGCCTGCACCGGCTGAGTCTGGTCACCTTCAGCGAAGGGGCGCTGTCACGCGAGGTGCGGGTGCATTCGCTCGTGCAGCGCGCCACCCGCGCGGCGTGGTCCGACGAACGGGCCGGGGTGGTGGTCAAAGCCGCCGCGGACGCGCTGGAGCAGGCATGGCCGGAGGTCGTCACGGATCCGTTGCTGGGCCAGGTGTTGCGGGCCAACGCCCAGGCGCTCGCCAACGCCGGTGGCGTGCACCTGTGGCGCCCCGAGGGCCACTTCGTGCTGTTCCTCGCGGGCAGGAGCCTTGGTGCGGCCGGGTACCACGCGGACGCCGTCCGCTACTTCGACGATCTCCAGGCCACCGCTGCCGGGTACCTGGGTCCTGATCACCTCGACACCTTGATGTGCCGCTTCAACGCCGCCGGCTGGCGTGGCAACGGAGGCGACGCGGCCGCGGCGGCCGAAGGGTTCCGGGCCCTGTCCGCCGACTTCACGCGGCTGTTCGGGCCGGACCACGTCGAGACGCTGAGAGTCCGCAACAACCACGCCCACTGGCTCGGTGTCTCGGGTGACAGGGCCGGGGCGGTCACCGCGTTCCGCGACCTGTTCCTCGACCAGATGCGGGTGCTCGGACCGGATCACTCGATCACGCTGACCACTCGCCACAACCTCGCGTTCGCGCAGGCGAAAACAGGTGACCACGACCGCGCGGTGGAGACGTTCGAGGCACTGCTGCGGGATCTGGAACGCGTCAAAGGCCCGGACGATCCCGGCGCTCTGGAAGCGCGCTACGGCCTCGCCGCCGTCCTCGGCGACGCCGGCGCGGTGGACGACGCGGCCGACGAGTTGGAAGACCTGCTGGAGGACCAGATCCGAGTGCTGGGCGCGGATCACCCGCGCACGCTGTGGACCCGGTGGAGCCTCGCTCAGTGGCGGGCGCTGACCGGTGATCCGGACGGCGCGGTGGTGGAGTTCCAGGAGCTGGTCGAGGACCAGATCAGGGTCCTCGGCGAACACCACCCCGACGTCCGCGCGACTCGCGAAAAACTGGAGCACTGGCGTGGCGTCAGCGAACCGGGCGAGTCCGGCCGTCCCAGTCCCGGGTGAGCTCGGGCAGCAGTTCTGCCAGCTGCACCGGGTACACCGTGTCCTCTGTGGACCGCAGTTCCTCGGCGCTCCACCAGCGGTGGCCGGAGATGATGGTCTCCTCGACGTCGTTGAAACCCGAGGTGTCGACAGCCAGCTCGCCGTCGACGGTGGCGTGGAAGAACCACTCCTCGGCGTCGAACGTCCTGCCGTCGAAGCTGAACACCGCACGACGGCGCCACATCGGGCCGGTCAGCTGCTCCGGCGCGAGCTTGAGCCCCGTCTCCTCGAAGGCCTCGCGCACCGCCGTGTCCCGCAGTTCCTCGCCCTCCTCGACGCCACCGCCGACGGTGAACCAGAAGAGCTCCTGGGGGCGGGCGGGATCGAAGCCCTGGAAGAGCAGCACCCGGCCTTCGGTGTTCGTGAGGACAACGCGTGCGGACGGCCGAGGCGTGAGCATCACGGCGTCCGACGGGGCCGCCGGCTCGGCGATCTCGAAGTACGACGGTTGCTGCGCCGTGCCGGCCAGGCGCAGCCAGCGGACGACCCGGCGGCGGCGCAGCAACAACGTGTCGCGCACGGCGTCGTTGTGCACGCGGCGGGCGAGCATCACGCGTTCTTCGGCGTCGGACAGTTCGCCGGCCAGCGCCGCGGGAAGGGCGGACCGGTCCAGCGCGCCCAGCAGGGCGGAGAGTTCATTCTCGGCGGATTCCCGGTCGGCGCGCGAGGCGGTCTCGGCTTTCGACGCGGCGGCGGAGAGTCCGGGGTCCAGCAGCGCGCGGACCACGACGGCCCGGCGGGCCAGGGCGGCGTCGACGGCGGCCCAGGCGGCGTCGGTGCGGACGTGCAGGCGGTCGAGGCGGTTCGCGATCGAGAGGACCCAGGCGGCGAACAGCAGGGCCAGGACGACTACGACGAGTGCGGTGGTCATGCCTCGCTCACCCGGCGCGGGTCGGCGGCGATGGCCGTCTCGTACACGCGCAGCACCTGCGAGGCGACGACGGACCAGTCGAAGGCCTGCACCCGTTGAGAGCCGACGTCGACGTACTCGGCCCGCAGTGCCGAGTCCCGCAGCACCGGGCGCAGCGCGTCGGCCAGCGCCTGCGCGTCACCCACCGGGAACAGCACGCCCGCCTTGCCGTCGTCCAGCACGCGGCGGAACGCGTCGAGGTCCGAGGCCACGACCGCGGTACCGGCCGACATGGCCTCGGTCAGGATGATGCCGAACGACTCGCCGCCCGTGTTCGGGGCGACGTAGACGTCCACGGAACGCAGCATCCGCGCCTTGTCCTCGTCGCTGACCTGGCCCAGCAGGTCGACCCGGTCGGCGAAGGGACCGTCGAACTCGTGCTCGCCGCGGCCCACGACGAGCAGGCGCAGGTCCGGGAACTCGTCGGCGATCAGGCCGAACGCCTCCCACAGGATCGGCATGCCCTTGCGCGGTTCGTCGTAGCGGCCGACGAAGCCGAGGGTGCCACCGGCGCGCGGATAGCCGTCCAAAGTGGACGCGGAGGCGAAGAAGTCGACGTCGACGCCGTTCGGGATCTCCACCGCATCACCGCCGAGGTGCTCGACCTGGACGCGGCGGGCCAGCGCCGAGACGGCGATGCGTGCGGTGACCTTCTCGAGGAACGGCTGCAGCACGCCCTGGAACGCCGAGAGCATCTTGGAGCGCGGCGTCGAGGTGTGGAAGGTGACGACGATCGGGCCGTCCGCGACCACCAGTGCCAGGAACGACAGCGACGGCGCGGTCGGTTCGTGCAGGTGCAGGACGTCGAACTCGTGGTCGTCGATCCAGCGGCGGACCCGCGCGTACGAGACGGGCCCGAAGCTGAGGCGTGCCACCGAGCCGTTGTACGGGATGGCGACCGCGCGGCCGGCGGACGTGACGAACGGCGGCAGCGCCTGGTCGTCGTCGGCGGGCGCGAAGACGTTCACCTCGTGCCCCAGGCCGATCAGGGCGCGCGCGAGATCGACGACGTGCGCCTGCACTCCCCCCGGCACGTCCAAGGAGTACGGGCAGACGATGCCGACCTTCACCGCGAAAGCCTCCGGGCGAGGGCGGCGCGACGCTTCTCGGGCAGGTCGGCGAGCCACAGCTGCTGCAGCATGTGCCAGTCGGCAGGGTGCGCGGCGATGTCGGCGGCGAACACGTCCGCGACGGCCTGCGTGGCGGCCTGGACGGTGCTGACCTTGATCGGCGGGTGGATGCGGAAGTGCCAGCCGTCCTCGGTGAACCAGCAGCCGACCGGCAGCAGCGCGGCGCCCGTCGTCGCGGCCAGGTGTGCCGGGCCCGCGGGCATCAGGGTCTGCTCGCCGAAGAACGTCACGGGCACGCCGGACGACGTCAGGTCGCGGTCCGCCAGCAGGCAGACGACCTTGTTGGCGCGCAGGCGTTCGGCGAGCACCGTCGCGGGTGGACGGTCACCGCCGCTGGTCGGCAGCACCTCGAAGCCCAGCGTCTCGCGGAACTCCAAGAACTTGCGGTACAGCGACTCGGGCTTCAGCCGCTCGGCCACCGTCGTGAACGTGCCGGAGTGGCCGACGAGCCAGACGCCCGCCATGTCCCAGTTGCCGCTGTGCGGCAGGGCGGCGATCGCACCGGTGCCGTTCGCCAGCGCCGCGTCGAGGTTCTCCTGACCGGACACCTGGAACCTGTGGTTCTCGTGCGCGGCGCGGATGTCCATCGACGGCAGCCGGAACGCCTCGCACCAGTACCGCGCGTAGGACCGCAGCGAGTCGCGCACCAGTTCGTCGAGCTCGTCCTCACCCGCGCGCGGCACGACCCGCCGCAGGTTCGTGCGCAGCTGGTCGATGCTCGCGCCACCGCGCTTCACCGCGTAGTCGGCGCCCGCGCGGAACAACCCGCGCGCCCACGACTCGGGCAACAGGCGGATCAGCCGCCACCCGGCGCTGTACCCGAGGGTCGCGAGGTTCACGCGGCCTCCCGCGCCGACTTCGCGACCGCGAAGATCCGCTGCAGCACCGTCGCGACCGTCAACGCCGCGAGCAGCCACAGCGAGACGGCCATCAGGTGCGGCACGCCCAGGCCCTGCACCCCGGCGCCGAGCAACGCGATGATGAACCGCTCGGCCCGCTCGGCCAGCCCGCCGTCGGCGGAGAGCCCGGTCGCGTCGGCGCGCGCCTTGACGTACGAGATGACCTGCGAGGCCACCAGGCAGATGAACCCGGCCGCGGCCGTCCACCGGTCGCCGGTGTCGAACGCGTACCAGGTGAGCGCCGCGAACAGCGCCCCGTCCGCGATGCGGTCACAGGTGGCGTCGAGCACGGCACCGAACTTCGTGGGCCCCTGCGCGCGGGCCATGGCGCCGTCGATCAGGTCGAGCAGCACGAAGAACGTCACCAGCGCGCAGCCCACGAACAGCTGCCCGCGGGGGATGAACCACAGCGCGCTCGCGACGGCACCGATGGTGCCGGCCACGGTCACGGCGTTGGGCGTGAGGCCACGCGCCAGCAGCCACGCCCCGATCGGATCGGTGACGCGCGAGACGGACGCGCGAGCGAAGATGTTCAGCATGGCAGGTCGCAGCCTAGCTGGACTGGTGAAACGCACCGCTCGCGGGTGAGCGCACCAGCCACGGGCGGGCGGCGGAGCCGACAGGAGGGCGGCGGCACCGGCGGTCAGGCGGCAGCATCCACGGTCGAGAGGCAGCACCCCTGCGGAGGGAACACAGCCGACAGGCTCGCGGGTGGCAGCGGACTCCGAAGCGCCTCCGCCAGAGCGGGACGTCCGGGGATCACGTGCGCACAGGCTCCGGGGCGGGCGAGGGCGGGCCGTGCGAGCGCCGTCCCCAATCGGCGACAGCACTCACGAACAGCCCGTCCGAACCCCTCGCGGAAATCCCTCCGGCCGCAGACCCTCCAGCCGGAAAGCGTCCGGCGGACGTTCTCCAGCCAAGCCGGGCTATCCGAGCCGGGCTACCCGAGCCGGCGGTGGTCCTCGGCGATGCGCTTCAGCAACCCCTGCAACTCCTCCCCTCGCACCGCCAGCCTCTCCAGCCGCCCGAACAACGCGAGGTACTCGCGCACGTCCAGCGGGTCGGTGATGGTGGCGTTGCCGGTCAGCACGCTGACCGTGACCACTCGCTCGTCGTAGATGTGGAACCCGTGCAAAGCGACCACGTTCGCGTCCGCCGACCACGGCACGACGCCGAGCCGGACGTTCGGGCGGCGCTGGATCGCGGCCAGGTGTTCCACCTGTTCCGCCATCAGCTCCGCCGAGCCCATCCGCCAGCGCAGCGCGCTCTCGGAGAGCACGAACACGAACTGCTTCGCCAGGTCGTCCATCCGGGATCGGCGGGTGCGCAGCGCGGCCACCGCGGCCTCGTGCTCCGAGTGCGGCATCGTCCCCAGCACGGTCCGCAGGTAGGGCTCGGACTGCAGCAGTGAGGGCACCAGGTTGACCTGGAAGAACCTCGACGTCGCGGCCCGCGCCTCCACGCGGCTTATCGTCTGCTGGTGGCGGTGCGCTCCTCGGTGCAGCACGACGCGGCGGGTTTCCGCCTCCGCGTGCAGCGACCTGGCGAGTTCGACCAGTTCGATGCGCGTCTCTCTCGCGGCGGCCAGTTCCGCCACGAGACGCTCCACGTCCGTCACGGACGGGAGCAGCATGCCGTTCTCGATCTTCGACAGCTTGGACTGGCTCATCCCGGTGGCACGGGCGGTGGCCGTGCCGGTCATCTTCGCCTCGGTGCGCAACCGGCGTAGTTCACGCGAAAGCCGCTCTCTCGCTAATCGCGAACGCTCAGGTGCGGTCATGTTCGCACCGTAACCATTCGCACACGGTGAGACGATCGGCCATAGGCGGGGACTTGACTCGCAGTTGACACCTCCAGGTGGGTGATCTCACCTACCTGGAATCGCTTTGTGCTGCTGTTACGTCTCGATCGACTGGAGAAATGCACCCGAAAGATGCAATCGAAAGCCATTCCGCCTCACGTGGAAACAGCCTTGATTGTCCAGTCCAGACAACCTGAGTGGTTTTTGTCACTCTTTTGTCCAACAATTAGTACGACTTTCAATCACGGGCACACCGACTAAACGCCCCGTTTAGCCCGCAATACCGCGCGAACACCAAGGCCGATGCCACCGAAAATCAGCACGAACGCGATGAGGCCCAGGCCTGGAGCGTCGTCGTACTGGGCGTACATGAGCGCGCTCACGCCGAGCGCGACGAGCAGGACGCAGCCCACCAAGGGCAGCAACAGTCGAGGCATAGATCGACTATCGCTTGTGATCTATCGAAAGTCAACAGATAGGCACTGCGAAACGATCAGTCGACTGCCTTCCAGCCGTCCGCCAGCAGCTGCCGGGTCTCCCCCAGCAGCTGCGGGAGCACCTTGGTGTGGCCGATGACCGGCATGAAGTTCGCGTCGCCACCCCACCGCGGCACCACGTGCTGGTGCAGGTGGGCGGCGATCCCGGCGCCGGCGACGACGCCCTGGTTCATGCCGATGTTGAACCCGTGCGGCGCCGCCACGTGCCGCGCGACCTTCATGGCCCTCTGCGTGAACGCGGCGAGCTCCGCGGTCTCCGTGACCGTCAGCTCCGGGTAGTCCGCCACGTGCCGGTACGGCAGCACCATCAGGTGACCGGGGTTGTACGGGTACAGGTTCAGCAACGCGAAGACCTCGGCCCCGCGCGCGATGATCAGACCGTCCGAGTCGGACAGTTCGACCACGCGGCAGAACGGGCAGCCGGCGGGCTCGTCACCGTCGGCCTTGCCCGCGCCCTGCACGTACGACAGGCGGTGCGGGGTCCACAGGCGCTGCAACGCGTCGTGGACCCCCACACCGGCCTGCTCGGAGAACTCAGGCGTCACGAGAGCAGTTCCGCCGTGGGCGAGGCGTTCTCGCGACGGCCGACCCACTCGACGATCTGCTCGACCGCCCGCTCCACCGGCACGCCGTTGATCTGGGTGCCGTCGCGGAACCGGAACGACACCGCGTTCGCCTCCACGTCCTTGGCACCGGCCAGGAGCATGAACGGCACCTTCTGCATGGTGTGGTTGCGGATCTTCTTCTGCATGCGGTCGTCCGAGGCGTCCACGTCGACCCGGATACCGGCCTTGCGCAGCACGTCGCGCACCGCGAACAGGTGGTCGGCGTTCTCGGAGGTGACCGGGATGCCCATGACCTGCACCGGCGCGAGCCACGCCGGGAACGCGCCCGCGTAGTGCTCGGTCAGCACGCCGAAGAAGCGCTCGACCGAGCCGAACAGCGCGCGGTGGATCATGACCGGGCGCTGGCGCGAGCCGTCCGGGCCGGTGTACTCCAGCTCGAACTTCTCGGGCAGCATGAAGTCGAGCTGGATGGTCGACATCTGCCAGGTGCGGCCGAGCGCGTCGCGTGCCTGCACGGAGATCTTCGGGCCGTAGAACGCGGCGCCACCGGGGTCGGGCACGAGCTCGAGACCGGACTCCTCGGCGACCGAGGCGAGCGTCGCGGTCGCCTCCTCCCAGATGTCGTCCGGGCCGACGAACTTCTCCGGGTTCTTGGTGGAGAGCTCCAGGTAGAAGTCGTCCAGGCCGTAGTCGCGCAGCAGGTCCAGCACGAAGTTCAGCAGCGACTTCAGCTCGTCGCGGACCTGGTCGCGCGAGCAGAAGATGTGCGCGTCGTCCTGCGTCATGCCGCGCACGCGGGTCAGGCCGTGCACCACGCCGGACTTCTCGTAGCGGTAGACCGAGCCGAACTCGAACATGCGCAGCGGCAGCTCGCGGTAGGACCGGCCACGCGCCTTGAAGATCAGGTCGTGGAACGGGCAGTTCATCGGCTTGAGGTAGTAGTCCTGGCCGGGCTTGCGGACCGTGCCGTCCTCGTTGAACTCGGCGTCGAGGTGCATCGCCGGGTACATGCCGTCCTTGTACCAGTCCAGGTGACCGGAGACCTCGAACAGCTTGCCCTTGGTGATGTGCGGCGAGTAGACGAACTCGTAGCCCGCCTCGGTGTGCCGCTGGCGGGAGTAGTCCTCCATCGCCTTGCGGATGATGCCGCCCTTGGGGTGGAACACCACGAGGCCGGAGCCGATCTCGTCCGGGAACGAGAACAGGTCGAGCTCCACGCCGAGCTTGCGGTGGTCGCGGCGCTCGGCCTCGGCCAGGCGCTCCAGGTACTCCTCCTGCGCCTCCTGCGACTCCCACGCGGTGCCGTAGATGCGCTGGAGCTGCGGGTTGTTCTCGTTGCCGCGCCAGTACGCGGCGGCCACGCGGGTCAGCTTGAACGCCGGGATGTGCTTGGTGGTCGGCACGTGCGGGCCGCGGCACAGGTCGCCCCAGACCTGCTCACCGGAACGCGGGTCGAGGTTGTCGTAGATCGTCAGCTCGCCGCCGCCGACCTCCATGACCTCGCTGGTGTCGACGTCGCTCTTGATGTCGACGAGCTCCAGCTTGAACGGCTCCTTCGCCAGCTCGGCCTTCGCGGAGTCGATCGACTCGACGACGCGGCGCGAGAACCGCTGCGAGGACTTGATGATCTGCTTCATGCGCTTCTCGAGCGCCTGCAGGTCCTCGGGCGTGAAGGGCTTGTCGACCTGGAAGTCGTAGTAGAAGCCGTCCTTGACGGGCGGGCCGATGCCGAGCTTGGCCTCGGGGAACTGCTGCTGCACGGCCTGTGCCAGCACGTGCGCGGCGGAGTGGCGGACGACGCTGCGGCCGTCCTCGGTGTCCGCGGCGACGGCCTCGACCTCGACGTCGACCTGCGGGGTCCACGACAGGTCGCGCAGGTGGCCCTCGGCGTCCTTCACGACGACGATCGCGTCGGGCCCCTTGCCCGGCAGGCCCGCCTCACGCACGGCCGTGCCCGCCGTCGTCCCAGCCGGAACCACCACGCGCGGCGGGTTCTGGGCGACTGCTGGGCGCGACTCGGACACGGTGACTCCTACGTTCGATGTGGTGGGGTGTTCGGATCAGATGTTATCGGTGCTCAAGACGGACATGACGATCGCGTCGTGGAAGACGCCGTCCCAGAGCAGGGCGTCCCTCAACCGGCCCTCCTCGCGGAAGCCGAGCTTCTTGTAGACGTGGATGGCCCGGTCGTTGAAGTCGTACACCTCCAGATCGACCCGGTGCAGCCCCCGCTCGTGAAACGCGTGGTCGAGGACGTGCTTGATCGCGAGCGACCCGTACCCCTTGCCGAAGCCGTCCCACAGGACGATCCGCATGCCCGCTGACCGGTTGTGCGGATTGATGGTGAGAACGACCTCGCCGAGATACTTCCCGTCCTCGGTGATCGCGCGGGTGTAGCGGTCCGGGTCGTTCAGCGTCCGCTCGATGTACGCCTCGCAATCCTCCAGCGTGAACGTCGCGTGAGTACCGGTGAACCGGTTGACCTCGTCGTTGTTCGGGCCGCCGTCGAGCATGGCCTGCGCGAAGTCCTTGCGGAGTGGTACGAGTTCCATGCCTCGATTGAAGCCGGTGCGCGCAAGTGGATTCCGTCCGCGATACCTACGTACGCGCTTCTGAGTGGTTTTCCGGATGCGGCCGAGCGCCTGGGGCGAGCACGCTGTTGACTCCCGGCTCGCGAATGGAGCACCGATCATGTCCGACCTGGTCGTCGAATGCCCGGTCCGCCTCACCGAGTCCAACCGGGACGAACTGCGCCTGCTCTACGCCGATCTGCGCGACCACTACGCACGCCGCGACGCCCGCAACGGCACCCGCACGACGTTGCACTTCCTGTGGACCGGCGTCCTGGACGACGAGCTCTTCGGCGCGACCTACGCCGACCAGCGGCACGTTTTCGCTGGTTCCAGGCCCGTGGTGAACTCACGGCGCGACTCCGGAGGACTTCAGGAAACGAACAGGTGGCTGTCAGCCCCAGCTCAGTCGAACGGCGCATCGTTGAGGACATGAGCGAGCAGGGACAGACGCCTCCACCGCGGGAGCCGTCCGAGAACGAGCCGCAGGCCACCCCGCCTGCCCCGGACCAGGCAACGACCCCGCTGCCGGCCGAAGCACCGGCCACGCCTGGTCAGCGACCGGCCGCCGAACTGCCGGCCCAGCAGCCCGCCACGCCGGCGGCGGCAGCACCCACGCCGGCAGCGGCCACGGCAGCGGAAGCACCGACTCCACCTCCGCCCCCTCCGGTGGCGCCCCCTGTGGTCGCAGTGCCCACGGGTCCCGGCCGGGGCCGGCGTTTCGTGCGGCACCGCGCCACGCAGCTGGTCGCCGTGGGCCTGCTGGGGCTCGTCCTCGGCGGCGGCATCGTGGGAGCGGTCGCCGCGAACCGCTTCGACCACCGCGGCGGCCCGGGCCAGGTGCGGATGTACGAGCGCGGCGAGCGAGGTCCCGACCGCGGCAACGAACGCGGTGGAGACCGCTTCGACCAGCGCGGCCCCTTCGGTGAGGGCCGTCCCGGCGACCGCTTCGAGCGGTGACCGACCGAGCGCACGCCCAGCGAACACCGAATCCCCGACGGCGCTGGGCGTGCGCTCCCCAAAGCCAGGAACGCACGTCACAGCCGGATTAGTCCCCCTCGTTCTGCCGTGACGTGCGTTCCGCCGACTGTCAGTGCGGCTGCGGCCCGAGCCGGATCGCCAGCAACTGGCGCCGCAGCACCTTCCCGGTCGCGTTGCGCGGCAACTGCGGGACCACGACGACCTCGCGCGGCACCTTGTGCCGGGCGAGCCGGGTGCGCACGAACTCGCGCAGCTCCCGCACGTCGATCCGCGCCCCGGCGACCGGCACCACGAACGCGCGCAGCCGTTGCCCGTACTCGGGATCCGGTACGCCGAGCACCGCCGCGTCCCGCACCCGGTAGTGCGTCATGAGCAGGTTCTCGACCTCGACCGGGTACACGTTCTCGCCGCCGGAGACGATCATGTCGTCCTCGCGGCCGTCGAAGTACAGCCGGCCGCTGGGGTCGAAGTGCCCCAGGTCGCCGGTCGCGACGAGCCCGTCGATGGACTCCTTCTGCGTGCCGTCCGTGTAGAGGTCGACGGTCAGCGAGCCGCGCACGTAGATCTTGCCCGTCACGAACGACCGCGTGATGCGGTTGCCCTCGGCGTCGTAGATGCGCACGACGCAGTTGTGCGGTGGCAGGCCGACGCTGGACGGCGCCGCCGCGAGGTCCTCGGGGGTGGCGACCGTGGCGACCGCGACTTCCGTTGAGCCGTAGAGGTTGTAGAGCACCGGGCCCAGCACGGCCTGGGTGCGTTCGACGAGGTCTGTCGTGATCGGCGCGCCGGAGGAGAACACGACGTTGAGGTGCGAGAGGTCGAACGAGTCGATCACGTGCCGGTCGAGCTCCATGATCCGCTGCAGCATCGTCGGCACCAGGACGAGCGTCGTGCAGCGCTGGCCCTGCACCGACCAGAGCGTCTTGCGCGGGTCGAAACGGCGGTGCAGCACCGCGCGCGAACCCAGCGACATCGCGAGCGTCAGGTGCGAGTAGCCGACGGAGTGGAAGATCGGTGCGGCGATGAACGTCGACTCGCCCGAGTTCATCGGGATGCGGTCGAGGAAGTCCGACGCGGTGAGCACCGACTTGATCTCGCGGGCAGTGCCCTTGGGCGTGCCGGTCGTGCCGGACGTCAGCTGGATCACGACGCCCGGTTCGCGCGGCGGTTCGAGCTCGCCGCGCGGGGCCTTGGCCACGAGCTGGTCCAGTGTCGGCGTGCGACGGTCCAGTCCGTCGCGCGACCACGAGAGCCAGCGCGGGATCGACGGCGGTAGCTGGTGGAACAGCGGCGTGAACTCCTCGTCGTGGATGACGAGCGACGCGCGTTCGCGTTGCAGGAGGTCCAGGACGACCGGGGCGGCGAACCCGGTGTTCACCAGCAGCACGCGGACGCCGAGTTTCGCGCACGCCAGCAGCGACTCGACCATGCCGCGGTGGTTGCGGCACATCAGCGCGACGATGTGGGTGTGCTGGATGCCGAGCGCGCGCAGGCCCTGCGCGATCGCGTTCGAGCGCCGGTCGAGCTGCCGGTAGGTGACGGATCCCCGTTCGTCGACGACGGCGATGCCGTCCGGGTTCAGCCGGACGGAACGGCGCAGCGCCGTGACGTTCGGGCCCCAGACCTTGACCTCTTGCAACGCCTGCATGGACATCTTGAAGTTCGTGAGACTCACCATGCCCGCGGCGGACAAGACGCGGAGTGAGTGCACCCGGCCCATGGCGTCGCGAAACACCTTGCGCAACCCTGGCATCAACAGCTCCTCGCGCTGCAAGTCCCCGAGGTATTCGGACGGTAACTGTCCGCAAGGCTCTCGCCAAGGGTTGTTCCATGCGGAATCAGCATGACAACACGACATTCTACCCTGCAAACGTTTACACCGACTCGCTTTCACAACCGTGACCATTCCCACCGGTGTCGGGCACGGTCTGACCCCTCAGACCAGGAAGCCGCGCAACAACGACGCGGTGCCGTCGAGGTGTTCGGCCATCGCCTGCCGTGCCGCCACGGGATCTCCGTCCAAAATGGAGGCGATGATGCGCTCGTGCTGGGCGTTGGAGTGCGCGAGGTTCGGTTCGAGCAGCGGGATGTGGTCCAGCAGCTCGTTGGCGCGCATCCGCGACTCGGCGACGGCGGCGGTCAGCGCGGCGGACCCGGTGGCCTCGGCGATCGCCAGGTGCAGCCGCGAGTCCTTGCGCCGATATTCCGCGAGCGTTGAAGTGGACGCCTCCTCCAGCCGGGCGCGCAGTCCCCGTCGTTCGGCGGGGCCCAGCGACCGTCCCGCCGCGGTCTCGGCGGCGCCGGTCTCCAGCACCCTGCGCAGCGTCAGCACGTCGTGGACGTCGCCGAAGTCCTTGGCGGGCGCGGACTTCGGCAGCACCTCGTTGACGAACGTGCCGCCGTAGCGCCCCCTTCGGGACTCGACGTAGTGGTTCTCCTGCAACGACCTGATGGCCTCGCGCACGGTCACCCGGCTCACGCCGAGCCGGGTGGCCAGTTCCCGTTCGGACGGCAGCCGCTCACCCGGCGCGACGACGCCGAGCCGGATGGACTGCATGAGCCGTTCAACGGTCTCCTCGAAGGCGTTGCCCGCCCGCACCGGGCGGAACAACGCCTCCTGCGCGTGTTCCACCACGGCTAGAGCGGTGTCACGTACGCGCCGGCGATGCCGCCGTCCACGAGGAAGTTCGACGCCGTCATGAACGACGAGTCGTCGGACGCCAGAAACGCGACGGCGGCGGCGATTTCCTCGGGTTCGGCGAACCGACCGAGCGGTACGTGCACGAGACGCCGTGCCGCCCGCTCCGGGTCCTTCGCGAACAGTTCCCGCAACAACGGGGTGTTGACGGGGCCGGGCGACAGCGCGTTGACGCGGATGCCCTCGCGCGCGAACTGCACGCCGAGCTCGCGCGACATCGCCAGGACGCCGCCCTTCGACGCCGTGTAGGAGATCTGCGACGTCGCCGCGCCCATCGTCGCCACGAACGACGCGGTGTTGATGATCGAGCCCTTGCCGCCCGCCTGCATGTGCGGGATGGCGTACTTGCAACACAAATAAACCGACGTGAGGTTCACCTTCTGGACGCGCTCCCACGCCTCGATGCCCGTGGTGAGGATCGAGTCGTCGTCGGGCGGCGAGATACCGGCGTTGTTGAACGCGACGTCCAGCTTGCCGTAGGTGTCCACAGTGGTCTGGAACAGTGCTTTGACCTGTTCCTCGTCGGTCACGTCGACCTGGACGAACAGCCCGCCCACCTCGTCCGCGGCCGCTTTGCCGGTGGCCGGGTCGAGATCGGCGACGACGACCTTCGCGCCCTCGCTCGCGAACCTGCGCGCGGTCGCGAGTCCGATCCCGCTGCCGCCACCCGTCACGACGGCCACGCGGCCCTCGAGTCGCTGCACCATCTCTTGTTCTCCTCAGGTTCGCCGGAAACAGCCGGACCGGAATCAGGTAGCGATGAAGACGTTCTTGAGCTCGGTGAAGGAGTCGAGCGCGTCCGGGCCGAGCTCACGGCCGAGGCCCGACTGCTTCACGCCGCCGAACGGCGTCCAGTAGCGGACGGACGAGTGCGAGTTCACCGAGAGGTTCCCGGCCTCGACGGCGCGGGACACCCTGATCGCGCGGCCGACGTCGTTCGTCCAGATCGACCCGGACAGGCCGTACTCCGAGTCGTTCGCGATCCGGATCGCGCCGGTCTCGTCCTGGAACGGCAGCACGACGACGACCGGGCCGAAGATCTCCTCGGTGACCGAGGGGTGGTCGTAGGCGGGCGTGAGCACCGTCGGCGGGAACCAGAACCCCGGCCCGTCCGGCGCGCTGCCGCGGAACGCGACGGGAGCGTCGTCTGGGACGTAAGACGCGACCTTGCGCAGGTGCGCCGCGCTGATGAGCGGACCCATCTCGGTCGCCTCGTCGCCGGGTTCGCCGACCTTCACGCCCTGGACGGCGGGCTCCAGCAGTTCCATGAACCTGTCGTAGACGCTGGCCTGCACGAGGATCCGCGAGCGGGCGCAGCAGTCCTGCCCCGCGTTGTCGAACACCCCGTACGGCGCCGTGGCGGCCGCCTTCTCCAGGTCGGAGTCCGCGAAGACGATGTTCGCCGACTTGCCGCCCAGCTCCAGCGTCACCCGCTTCACCTGGTTCGCGCAGCCGGCCATGATCTGCTTGCCGACCTCGGTCGAGCCGGTGAAGACGACCTTGCGCACCAACGGGTGCGTGACGAACCGGTTGCCGACGACGCTGCCCTTGCCCGGCAGCACCTGGAACACGCCCTCGGGGATGCCCGCCTCCAGCGCGAGCTCGCCCAGCCGGATCGCGGTCAGGGGGGTGATCTCGGCGGGCTTCAGGACGACCGTGTTGCCCGCCGCCAGTGCCGGGGCGAACCCCCAGCCCGCGATGGGCATCGGGAAGTTCCAGGGGACGATCACGCCGACGACGCCGAGCGGTTCGTGGAACGTGACGTCGAGTCCGCCCGCGACCGGGATCTGCTTGCCGAACAGGCGTTCCGGGGCGGCCGAGTAGTACTGCAGCACGTCGCGGACGTTGCCGGCCTCCCACCGCGCGTTGCCGATGGTGTGGCCGGAGTTCTCGACCTCCAGCAGCGCCAGCTCCTCGACGTGCGCGTCGACGACCTCCGCGAACTTCCGCAGCAGCCTCGCGCGGTCACCGGGGGCGACGTTCCGCCAGCTCTCGAACGCCTTCTGCGCACGGCCGATCGCCGCGTCCGTGTCACCGAGGGTCGTGTGCGGCACGGACCGCACGATCTTCTCGGTGGCGGGGTTGATGACGTCAAAGGTCACGACGCTTTGCTCCTTGCGCAATCTCGGGCCGCTGCCACTAGTGCCTCGAAAAGCCTCAGGTCCTCGATGTCCTGCTCCGGGTGCGACTGCACGCCGACGACGAACCGCGCGCCTTCCAGCTCCACGGCTTCCACGGTCCCGTCGGGCGCCTTCGCGGTGACGCGCAGCCCGTCCGCCACGCGGTCCAGCGACTGGTGGTGATGGCACTGCACGGTCGTCTCCGGGCCGATGATCGTGTAGAGGTGCGTGTCCTGCACGACCTCGATCTCGGTGTGCCCGAACACGCCGGGAGCCTCGTTGTGGCCCTCGACGTGCTGGTGCAGCGTGCCGCCCAGCGCCACGTTGAGGACCTGCATGCCCCGGCACACGCCGAGCACCGGCAGGTCGAGCTTCAGCGCGGCGCCGACGAGCGCGAACTCGGCGTCGTCGCGGGCACGGCTCGGTTCGCCGGTCCTCTCATGCCTTTCGGCACCGTAGGCGGCGGGGTCGACGTCGGCGCCGCCCGCGATCACCACGCCGTCCAGGAAGCCGATGGTCTCGGCGTTCCAGGTGCCGACCGGCGGCAGCATGACGGGGTTGCCCCCGGCCTCGACCACGCAGTCGAGGTAACCGCGGTAGAGCACCGCGGCCTCCACGTCCCACAGCCCGAAGCGCGTGCGCTCCAGGTACGTGCTGATGCCGATGAGCGGCTTAGAGGCGCTCAAACCCGCGCACCTTCTCCCAGTCCGTGACCGCCGCGTCGAACGCGGTCAGCTCGACCTTGGCCGCGTTCAGGTAGTGGTCGACGACCTCCTGGCCGAACGCCGCCCGCGCGATCTCACTGGCCTCCAACAGCTCCGCGGCCTCGCGCAGCGTCGTCGGCACCGTCGGCCGGTCCGAGGCGTAGGCGTTGCCGACGAACTCGTCCTCCAGCTCCAGCTCCTGCTCGACACCGTGCAGTCCGGCCGCGATCAGCGCCGCCACCGCGAGGTACGGGTTCACGTCGCCGCCGGGCACCCGGTTCTCGAACCGCAGCCCGTGGCCGTGGCCGACGACCCGCAGCGCGCACGTGCGGTTGTCGCGACCCCAGGCCACCGCGGTCGGCGCGAACGAGCCCTGCACGAAACGCTTGTAGGAGTTGACGTTCGGGGCGAGGAAGTAGGTGAGCTCCCGCAGCCCGGCCAGCTGGCCCGCGAGGAAGTGCTTCATCAGCTGGGACATCCCGTGGCCCTCGGCGAAGACCGGCTCGCCGTCCTTGGAGCGCAGGGAGAGGTGGATGTGGCAGGAGTTGCCCTCGCGTTCGTTGTACTTCGCCATGAACGTGAGCGCCTTGCCCTGCTGGGAAGCGATCTCCTTGGAGCCGTTCTTGTAGATCGCGTGCTGGTCGCACGTGCGCAGCGCCGTCGTGTACTTGAACGCGATCTCGTGCTGGCCGGGGTTGCACTCGCCCTTGGCCGACTCGACGACCATGCCCGCGCCCGTCATCCCGTTGCGAATGGCCCGCAGCAACGGTTCCACGCGCGCGGTGCCGAGCAACGAGTAGTCGACGTTGTACTGGTTGGACGGCGTGAGGTTGCGGTAGCCGGCGTTCCACGCCTGCTCGTAGGAGTCGTCGAAGAGGATGAACTCCAGCTCGGTGCCGACGTAGCAGTCCAGGCCGAGCGCGGCGAGCCGGTCGAGCTGCTTGCGCAGCACCTGCCGCGGCGAGGCGACGACGGGATCCCCGTTCTCCCAGACGACGTCGCACATGACGAGAGCGGTCCCCTCCTGCCACGGCACGCGGCGCAGGGTCTCCACGTCCGGCTTCATCACGAAGTCGCCGTACCCGCGCTCCCAGCTCGACATCTCGAAGCCGCTGACCGGGTTCATCTCGACGTCGACGGCGAGCAGGTAGTTGCAGCCCTCGGCGGAGTGGCCGAGGACCTCGTCGAGGAAGTACTGCGCGGCGCACCGCTTGCCCTGCAGGCGGCCCTGCATGTCCACGATCGCGACCAGGACGGTGTCGATCTCACCGGCGTCCACGGCCACGCGCAACTCCTCGACGGTCAGCATCTCCGCGTTCCTCCAAAGGTATGTCTGCGAGCCATTGACCGCATCATCTTGACACCACCGGGTGACGAGCGCCACCCTCAACCACTGCTTAAAGGACTATTAGGAGTCCATATGGCCAAGCACGTCGAGTACGAGAAGGTGAGCAGCGACTACCTGGAGCACCGTCAGCTCAAGCGTGGCGCAGCGGGGTGGGTCCTGCTGGCCGGGCTAGGTGTCTCGTACGTGATCTCCGGCGACTTCGCCGGGTGGAACTTCGGCCTCGCCCAAGGTGGCTGGGGCGGGATGCTGGTCGCCACGATCCTGATGGCGACGATGTACACGTGCATGGTGTTCGGTCTCGCCGAACTGGCCTCAGCGCTCCCCGTGGCGGGGGCGGGCTACGGTTTCGCGAGGCGCGCGCTCGGCCCGTTGGGCGGGTACGCCACAGGTATCGCCATCCTCATCGAGTACGCCATCGCTCCCGCGGCGATCTCGGTGTTCATCGGCGACTACGTCAAAGCACTCGGTCTCCTGGACGCCACCTGGCCGGTGTACCTGGTCTGCTACATCGTGTTCGTCGGCATCCACCTCTACGGCGTCGGCGAGGCGCTGCGGGTGATGTTCGTGATCACCGGTGTCGCGGTCGTGGCCCTGGTCGCGTTCGTGGCGGGCATGATCCCGAAGTTCGACTCCTCGAAGCTGTTCGACATCGGCGACGGCTCGTTCCTGCCGATGGGCGTGACAGGGGCGTGGGGCGCGATCGTGTTCGCGATCTGGTTCTTCCTCGCGGTCGAAGGCGTGCCACTGGCCGCCGAGGAGGCACGGGATCCCAAGCGGGACATGCCTCGCGGCATCATCGGCGCGATGGTCGTGCTGCTGGTGTTCGCGGCGGCGATCCTGCTCGTCGCGCCCGGCGGTGCGGGCTCGAAGGCCCTGGAGGCGTCCGGAAACCCGTTGCCCGAGGCGGTCCGCGCGGCCTACGGCGGCGACACGTTCCTGGCGCAGCTGGTCAACTACGTCGGCCTCGCAGGCCTGGTCGCGTCGTTCTTCTCGATCATCTACGCGTACTCGCGGCAGTTGTTCGCGTTGTCCCGAGCGGGGTACCTGCCGCGCTGGCTGTCGAAGACCGGCAAGCGCAAGACGCCTTATCTGGCTTTGATCGTGCCCGGCACCATCGGGTTCGCGCTGGCGACGGTGATGAAGTCGGTCGACCCGGTGACGGGTGGCGCGCGGCTCATCAACATCGCGGTGTTCGGTGCCGCTTTGTCCTACGTGCTGATGATGGTGTCGCACATCGTCCTGCGCAGGACGGCGCCGGACCTGCCTCGCCCGTACCGGACTCCTGGCGGTGTGGTGACCACGAGCGTGGCCTTGGTGTTGGCCGTCGCGGCCGTCATCGCCACGTTCTTCGTGGACGAGGTCGCTGCCGCTGTGACGGCGGGCATCGTGCTGGTCGCCGTTGCGTACTACTGGTTCTACAGTCGCCACCACCTCGTCGCGAACGCTCCGGAGGAGGAGTTCGCGGCGATCGCGAAGGCGGAGGCCGAACTCGACTGAGCGGGCGCCGAGCGGCGGCACGGGCCTCGTCGGCCGTGCCGCCGCTCGGCGTCTGCGAGGCCCCTAACGACGTGCGGCATCCCCCTAACGGGTGACCTTCGGCCCCTAAGGAGTTCAGCCGTCCGAAGTACGGGGATCACACCCGATGTGAGGGGATGTCGATCTCAATACGGTTCCGGGTGACATCCCCCGACCCGCCGTAGGAGCTCCACTTCCATGATGCAGCAGGACATTCAGCCGGCCACCCCGCAGCAGCCCGTTCAGCCCGCCGCGCCGCAGGCGTCCGCCCCGGCCACCCCCGTGGCCGTGCCGCAGGAGGCCCAGCCGGCCACGCTGCAGGAGTTCGCCCTGAACCTCCTGAACGACCCGGCGGCCCTGACGGCGTTCGACCTCGACCCCGAAGGCGTCCTCGGCGCCTGCGGTCTGAGCGACATCACCCCCGCTGACGTCCACGAGATCCTCCCGCTGGTGCTCGACGCCGCCTCGATCGCGGACGTCGACGGCCTCTCGTCCTACAACGCCCTCACGGGCCTCGCGAACCTCGATGCCGCCAACGGCCTCGTCGGCGACCTGTCCGGCCACTGCGACGTGTCGAGCACCCTCGACGGCGTCACCGGTGCCGTCCCCGGCCTCGGCGACGTGGCCGGCCTGGGCAACGTCGCGGACCTCGGCGACATCACCGACCTGTCCGGTGTCACGGGTCTCGCCGGCACCGGCGACGTCCTCGGCACGGTGACCGGGGTGACCGGGGTGGCGGACGTCGACGGCGTCCTCGGCACCGTCACGGGCGTGACCGACGTCGTCTCCGTCGACGGCGTGCCCGGCGTGCTCAGCGCCGTCACCACCGACGTCACGACCGTCACCGACGTGGTCCACGAGGTCGTCCCGGACGTCGCGCCGGTCAGCGGCGTGCACGACACCGTCCACGGCGTCGTCGACGGCACGGTCGGGAACGTGCTCGGTGGCGTCACCGACCTCGACGTGCTCGACGGCGGCCTGACCGATGGCCTCGGCCTCGGTCTCTGATCTGACAGCTCGAGTGAGCAGTCGCCGGGCGGCGGCATGGGCCTCACGGCCGTGCCGCCGCCCGCACCGCGACCTCGTTTCGAGCAGGTCGTGGCAGGATCGCTCACGTGAGTGACATTCAACGTGTGGGAGTCGTCGGTTCCGGCCTCATGGGCTCCGGAATCGCCGAAGTGAGCGCCCGCGCCGGCCTCGACGTCATCGTCGTCGAAGTCAACGCGGCCGCGACCGAGGCAGCGCAGGGGCGGATCGCCACCTCGCTCGCCAGGGGCGTCAAGTCCGGCAAGCTCAGCGAGGAGGACCGGGACGGCGCTCTGGGGCGCATCCGGTTCACCACCGACATCGGCGAGTTCGCCGACCGGCAGTTCGTGGTCGAGGCGGTCGCCGAGAACGAGCAGGTCAAGACCGACGTCTTCACCGCGCTCGACAAGGTCGTGAAGGACGACGACGCGATCTTCGCGTCCAACACCTCGTCCATCCCGATCATGAAGCTCGGCATGGCCACCGGCCGTCCGGAGCAGGTCATCGGCGTGCACTTCTTCAACCCGGTGCCGGTGCTCAAGCTCGTGGAGATCGTGCCGTCGCTGCTGACCGGCGCCACCACGCAGGACCGCGCGGAGCAGTTCGTGCGCGAGACCCTGCACAAGGAGGTCATCCGCTCGCAGGACCGCGCCGGCTTCGTGGTCAACGCGCTGCTGATCCCCTACCTGCTCTCGTCGATCCGCATGCTCGAGTCCGGCTTCGCCTCGGCCGACGACATCGACAACGGCATGGTGCTCGGCTGCGCGCACCCGATGGGTCCGCTGCGCCTCACCGACCTGATCGGCCTCGACACCACGAAGGCCATCGCGGAGTCGATGTACGACGAGTTCAAGGAGCCGCTGTACTCGCCGCCGCCGCTGCTGCTGCGCATGGTGGACGCGGGCCTGCTGGGCAAGAAGTCGGGCCGCGGTTTCCACAACTACGCCAAGTGACCTGACGAGAAGGCCCGCTCCCGCGAGCGGGCCTTCTGCTTGCGCGAGGCGCGGTCGTGAGCGAACAGCCCGTGGTTCCTGTTCTTCAGCCTGACCTAGACAGCGGCCAGCCGGTTCATCGAGTGCTGGATCAGCTCGACCAGCACCGTCTTCGACGACTCCCGGTTCCGCGCGTCGCACAGCACCACCGGAATCGCCTCATCGAGGTCCAGCGCATGACGGACCTCGTCCACCGTGTACAGCTGCGACCCGTCGAAGCAGTTCACGGCGACGATGAACGGGATGGCCCGGTGCTCGAAGAAGTCGATCGAGGGGAACGACGAGTCGAGCCGGCGCGTGTCCACCAGGACCACGGCGCCGATCGCGCCGGTCGCCAGCTCGTCCCACATGAACCAGAACCGGTTCTGGCCCGGCGTGCCGAACAGGTACAGCACCACCTTGGTGTTGATGGTGATGCGACCGAAGTCGAGGGCGACGGTGGTCGTGTCCTTGCCCTCGATGCCGGCGAGGTCGTCGACGTGCACGCCGGCCTCGGTGAGCAGTTCCTCGGTCCGCAGCGGCGGGATCTCGGACACCGACGCGACCATCGTGGTCTTGCCGGTGCCGAACCCGCCCGCGATGACGATCTTGACCGCGGTCGGCACGATCAGCTGGCCATCAGATCCCACGAACACCATCCAGTACGGCCTGCAGGAGGTTCCGGTCGGGAACCTTGGGGGACGAGTTCTGCACGAGCACGTCACCACGCTCGATGAGGTCCGACAGCAGGACCTTCACCACGATCAGCGGCACGTCGAGGTAGGCGGCGACCTCGGCGATCGAGAGCGGGCGTGCGCACAGGGCCATGATCTCGCGATGTTCGACCGTCAGCGACGTCTGGTCGGACGCAAACGCGGAAGCTCGGACCTGCGTCACGAGGTGCAGGTCTGGCGCGTTCGGCCGGGTGCGGCCGCGCACCATCGCGTAGGGCCGCACCAGCGGCCCTGCGGCCTCGTCGTACCACCAGTCCTCGCGCGAGGTCATCAGCGCGACTCACGCGCCGAGGGCACAGTCGCGGTCTCCGCGCGCGGAGCCGACGAGAGGTACGTGCCGACGCGCTTCACCAGCATGTTCATCTCGTACGCAATCATGCCCATGTCAGCATCTTCCTCGCCCAGCACGGCCAGGCAAGCCCCATGACCCGCGGCCGTCACGAAGAGGTACGCGTGCTCCATCTCCACGATGGTCTGCCGGACGGCGCCGCCGCCGAAGTGCCGTCCGGTGCCGCGGGCGAGCGACTGGAACGCCGACGCCATCGCGGACAGGTGCTCCGAGTCGTCGCGGGACAGCCCGGCCGAACGGCCGAGCAGGAGTCCGTCCGCCGACAGCACGACCGCGTGGCGGGCGCCGACCACTCGCTGGATCAGGTCCTCCAGCAACCAGTTCAGTTCGCCGTGCTGGCTTGCGTTGTCCTTCATGACGAGGGGGCTCCTTCTGATCTCCAGTCGTCGGTCAGCCGGGCGTCACGGGTACCGCGCTGGAACGCGGCGAAACCGTCACGGGTCCGCTCGGCCGACCTTTCGCCGGTCACCGGCTCGGCGTGCGGCGGCTCCTCCGAGGACTGCATGAGCTGCGGCGCGAGGTTCTGCCGCTTCTTCCTGCGGGGAAGGGGTGCCTTCCCGTCCTGGGCCGGGGGTGCCGCGGAGGGTGGTGCTTCCACCGATGCGTCTGGCGCGGACACGGCAGCTGGGGCGACTGTGCTCATATCAGGTTCTACGAGCGCCCTCAGCCCCGCGTTCAGTGCCTCCTGCACTTCGGGATTCACCTTCACGGGGAAGCTCGGGTGGTCCTCGGTGTGCCCGTGGTACTCGTCGTGGAACGACCGCACCGGCATCTGCGTGGTCTCGGTGATGTCGCCCGCGGTGTTGTGCGGGGCGACGATGTTCGGCGGCAGCACGCACAACGCGACCGTGCCGCCGTAGGGCGAGTCGCGCAGCTCCACCTTGATGCCCCGCCGTGCGGCCAGCCGGGCGACGACGAACAGCCCCAGCCTGGACTCGCCGCGGAACGCCATCGTCTCGAAGTCGGGCGGGTTGGAGAGCTTCGCGTTGGCCTGGAGGCGCTCCTCCTGCGTCATGCCGAGGCCGTGGTCCTCGATCTCCACCACGAGGCCGTGCTGCGCGGCGCTGGAGTGGATGACGACCTCGGAGCGCGGTGACGAGAACGCCGTCGCGTTGTCGACGAGCTCGGCGAGCAGGTGGATGGTGTCGGCGACGGCCACGCCCACCAGTGCGCGGTCGGGCACCGGGTTGACCTTGACCCGGACGTACTGCTCGGTCTCGGCGACGGCGGAGCGGATGACGTCGCTCAGCCGCACCGGCTTGCGCCACTGCCTGCCGGGCTGCTCGCCGGCGAGGATGATCAGGTTCTCCGCGTTGCGGCGCGCTCGGGTCGCCAGGTGGTCCAGCTGGAACAGCGAGTCGAGCTGCTCGGGGTGCTCCTCCTCGCGTTCCAGCTTGTCGAGGATCTTGAGCTGCCGGTGCACGAGCCCCTGGTTGCGGTGCGCGATGTCGAGGAAGACCCGGTTCACGCCCTCGCGTGCTTGCGTCTCCTTCACCGCCGCCGCGACCGCCGTGTACTGGGCGGCGTTGAACGCGTCCGCGACCTGGCCGATCTCGTCGTTGCCGTAGTCCAGCGGCGGCATGTCGCGGTGCACGTCCACCTGCTCGCCGCCGCGCAACCGGGCCACGATGTGCGGGAGCCGTTCCTGCGCGAGCCGCAGCGTGTCCTCCCGCAGCGACGCCAGCCGCATGACCAGGGCCTTCGACACGAGCCGGTTCGAGATGCGCAACGCCAGCACGATGCCGACGACCACCGCGAGCAACGCGATCAGGCTGCCGATCAGCACCGCGGCGACCCGGCTGTCGGCCTTGTCGAGACCGAGGTCGGAGGCGTTGCGGGCCTGCGTGACCGCGAGGCCGACGAGGTTGTCGTGCACGGGGCTGGCCACGGCGCGCCACTGCACGTCGGTGACGGTCGAGTCGCCGTTGATGATCCGGCCCTCGAGGTCGAGCAGTGTCCGGTACTCGGTGCTGCCGCGCAACGCGTCGTACTGCACGCGCGGCTGCTCCAGTGCGAACGGGATCGTGGAGTCGAGGCCCGAGTGGTAGGCGCCGGTCAGCCGGGCGAACTCGACGCGTTCGGGCGCGGTGAACGTGCCGTTGAGCAGCCCGCGAGACCCGATCGTGGCGCCACGCGAGAGCCAGTCGGAGGTCTGGAAGATCGTGACGGCCTGGACGCCTGCCTGGCTCGCCTCCGAGTCGGGCACGAGGCGCGCCTGCCGGGACAGCAGCGCGACACCCGAGTCGAGCAGGCCGTTGTAGTAGTCGTAGAGCGCCTGCGGGTTCGCCGAACCCGAGTCGACGCGCGAACGCTGCTGCGGCAGCTCGTCCAGCACGGAGTTGAGCGCGTTGATCCGGTCGACGGTGTCCTGCGGCGCGCTCTCGGAGAGTTCGGTGAACGCGTCCCGCATCTTGCGCACCGCTTCGTCGGTGACGCTGCGCTGACGTCCCAGCCCGCCGCGGTCGACGCCCTCGGCGTTGCTGAGGACCTCCAGGGTCAGCTGGCGTTCCTTCTGCAGGCCGGCGAGCGCCTCGACGGACGGGATCGTCGTGGCCTTCACCCCGGACGCGACCGACCGCATGTAGAAACCGTCGAAAAGGGTGTAAGAGGAGAAAACGGCCCACATGACCAGCAGGACAACGCTGGGAACGACCACGACACCGGCCAGCCGCGACCGAATGGTCCGGTAGTTGGTCGGTGTGTAACCGCTCTTCTCGTTCACAGCGCTCTCACGGTCTCCTGTGTCCCACGGCTAGCGCTGCGGGTTACCTGAGTAACTCCTTCGGCTGTAATTAGGTTACGGCGAGAGATCATCGTTACCCAATGACAGCGATCACACGCAGTACGCGGTTGGCAGGCTACCCAGTCGAGTGAGTTGAGCAACACCCGGTACAGGGGTTCTCACTAGGCAAGAACCCCCGTACGGGCTAGTTCTGGCGCTCGTTCTCCTACGGACGCTCGACCGCGACGACGGTGTAGGTCGTCTCGGGCGTCGGAGGCGTGCTGAAGCGGGCATTCGGCAGGTAGAGGCGCTTGCCGAACGCGGCGACCGTCGTCGGAACGTCGAACCGCGCGTCCGTGCGTTCCGCCGCAAGCGTCGCGCCATCACGGCTCAGCGTGTAGCGCGCGACTTTGTTCAGCCGGTTTTGCACCACGTACAACTGACGTCCCTCACGCAACAGAC
Source organism: Lentzea flaviverrucosa (assembly GCF_003350445.1). NCBI lineage: Bacteria > Bacillati > Actinomycetota > Actinomycetes > Pseudonocardiales > Pseudonocardiaceae > Lentzea > Lentzea flaviverrucosa. The sequence goes on along the minus strand of NZ_QQAU01000008.1, from coordinate 245,300 downwards.
CGTCGCCATTGGTGAGTGTTTGACCGCTCAAATTGATCTCGGCCGATTTCCCGCTCCGCGGATCGATCCTGAACAGCTTTCCGGTGTTGCTCTGCACGACGATCAGACCGCCGTCGAGCCCGGTGACGATGCCGTTGAGGTTCGTCGCGCCGGGGGTGACGACGAGGTCGCCGGTCAGCGCGAGCGTGCGGTGCGGTTTGAGGTTCAGCGGCACCTCGTAGAGCACCGCCTTGCGCGAGTCGGTGAACCACGCCGACTTCTCGGTCAGCACGACGTCGTTGACGAACGTGTCCGCGGTCGCGAACTGGAACGTCGCCAGCAACCTGCCGGACCGCGTGTCGTAGACCCGTGCGTCGCCACCGACGCCACCGGCGACCCACAGCCGTTTGCGATCATCGACCTTCAGACCGAGCGACGGCGTGCCCGGCCCCTTGGCGAGCACCTCGCCCTTGCCGGTGCGCAGGTCCGCCGCGTAGATCGACCCGTCGGCCCGCGACCCGAAGTAGGCCGTCGTGCCACTGATCGCGATGCCTTCCGGTTGCCACCCGTTGGGCAGGGAGAACTCCGTGGGGAAGTGCTTTGACGCGCCTGCGGTGGCCGGCGCCGCGGCGGTGAGCGTGACGCCCAGGACCGCCGCGAGCAGGACACCGAATCTGCGGTACATGCCGCCTCCTTACCAGAGGGGATATCTCGGATCGGGGTGTGCGCCCCTGATCCTTCCCCGGCTGGGCGGCGAACAGGAGTTTTCTCAGGAACCCGACATCCCTACAGGTCAGCGGCCGTCACGGCGCACTCGCGGTCGCGGTCGCGGTCGCGGGCCAGGACTGCCACTCGACACCAGTCGGCCGAGCGCCCCCGGTCTCCATGAACTCGGTACACGCCCGCAGTACCACGTCGACGGGGTAGTGAGCACTGGCCGGGAACTCATGATCACTGTTCATGTAGTAGTACAGCACCACCTCAGCCTGATCACGCATCTGATGCGGATTTCTGCTGTACACACCGTCGGGATGTTCTCCCCCCGCGTATCGCAGCACGCCGAGGCCGTCGTGCAGCCCCACGTTGAAGATCACCCGATAAGGCGAAGCAGCGTCGAGAACTTCCAACAAGATCGGGTAGTCGACTGCCCGCGCCTTCTCCAGGAGTGCCGCGAACTCAGCGGAAGTGTGCACCAATGTCGCTTCTTCGGTGCCCTCTTCGCCCCAGACCTCCAGCTCCACGGCGCCGCTGCCCCTCCTGTACAGGTCTTCTGCATCATCCGGCCGTCCGGAGAGACTCCGTGAACGGTCAGGCTGCTGCCTTCCGGAAGCACTACCGGAACCAGCGTGTCACATCCGAATCGGCCCTTGCGCCCATGGGTCTTCTGCCCTGATCGGGGCTGCACCGGCGGCGGAAGAGCCCGACGCAACTGGTCCACACGTTCGCGAACACCTGGTTGAGGCAATGGGATTGAGGTCGATGGCGCAGAAGGACGGGGTGCTGTGACACTCCCGCCGAGCTCGAGGCCGTGCAGAATCTCCTGGGTTCCGTCGACCGCAGCACCAAGGTGCTGATGGAGTTCGGCGATGCCGTCGACAGCCTGGGTGAACCGAGCGTTCGAGGCTTCGACATCCGCTTGCAGGCTGCCCCCGCTGGCCGACTGCAGTAGGTCCCGCGCATTTTCGGCCAGTTCCACCGCGGTTCGAAGGGCGGCGCCGGCCTCCGCCGCTTTGTCGAGCACCCTGTTCAGGCTCTCGCCGATCTCTCCAAGCGAAACCACAACGCAGTACCACCTCCTTGCAGTGTGACATCCCTACAGGTCAGCGGCCGCCTCGGCGATGAGTTCCAGCGACTCGCCTTCCCCGAGCGCGATCTTCCGCAGGCCCGCGAACCGCTGCGCGCACTCCTCGGTCAGCCCCGCCTCCTCGACGTACTCGCCCTTGATGAACGTCTCCAGGTAGGCCACGTCGTTGTGCTGCCGGTGCGGGAACCCGAGCAACGTGAAGGGCGACCCCATCGCCGGATACGCCCCCGCGTCGCGCGGCACGACCTGCACGCTCACCGTCTCGTGCTCGCTGACCTCCATCAGGTGCAGCAGCTGCGCCTTCATCACGCGCGGCCCGCCGATCACGTGCCGCAGCACCGCTTCCGGGAACACGGCCCGCACCCTCAGCGGGTCCCTGTCGTTCAGGCGAGCCGACCACGCCTCGCGCACCAGGGCGAGCCGCGCCGTCCGCACCGGGTCGTCGGACTGCAGGACGGCGTTCGCGTATCCGGGGAGCTGGAACACCGGTGGAACCAGATCGGTCGTGAACACCCGCAGCGACGTCGCCTCGAACACCAGGTTCACGAAATCCGCCGCCGGGTCGAAATGCGGCCCGTTGTTCACCGAGCGCGTGCGCACCTGTTCCGCGTACTGCGCGCGCAGCACCACGGCCTGCCATTCCGGGGTGGGCACCTGGTAGACGTAGCCGAGCGCCATGACGTCCACGGGCGCCGACGGCTGCACCGCGTTCTCCATCATGGACAGCTTGGCGCTGCTGAAGCCCACGCGCCGACCGGCCTCGGTGAGGCTCAGCTCGCGCTCGTCGCGCCACCCGGCCAGCTGCCGCCCGATGGCGCGTTCGAGAGTCGTGGCCCGGAAATCCTTCGGCATGACGCGAAGGATATGACTGATTCGGATTCCCGAAAGGGCGGGCCGGTGTGGACAACCGTTCAGCGCCAACGAACTTCGTTCAACGAAGCTCTTTGCGTTAAACGGCCGTGGACCCTATTTACGATTGATAGCGCTTTGCGCGCGCATGGGCACGCACGAGGTCATGAAACCGGAACGCGTCCCCCACCTCGGTCAGCAACGACTTCTCCACCAGGTCGTCCAGCGCGTCCTCGACATCACACTCGGACTCCCCCGCGATGGCCGCCGCCACCGGTACGCCGAACGTGTCCGGCTCCCACGCGCAGAGCCGGTAGAGCCGCGCCTGCCGTTCGGGGAGCTCCACATAGGACCGGTCGAGCAACGGCCCGAGCCGCCCGTCGTCGGTGAGCGACCCGACGGCGATCTCGTGCGCCTGCGGCAGGATCAGCCTGACCCGGCTGGTCACGAGCACCGTGCCCGACGGGGGCAGCAGCGGCGTCACCTGCTCGGCCGAGTCCGCGTTGTCCAGCAACAGGGTGAACTGCCGGCGCAGCACGAGACTGCGGAACACGGCACGTTCGTCGTCCGGCTCAGCGCTCAACCCGAACGCCCGCAGCACGCGCCCCAGGTCGTGCGCGGCCAGGTCGAGGTACAGCTGATCGCCGGATCCCCTCTCCCGCAACCACTTCAACGCCAGCGCGGTCTTACCCGCCCCCGCCGCGCCGTGCAGCACCGTCACCCCGGCCCTGATGCTCGCGAGCTCCGCGTCCCTGCCGACGAAGTGCCGCGGCGGCGCGGGTGGCCGGAATCGCGGCGGTACGTCGTTCCTGCCCCTGATCACTCCTGCGGCTCTGACAGCCAGCACGTCACTCATCAACCCGTACCTCCCCGACACGTTGAAGCTACGGGCTTTCCTCGTCTTACATCAGACGGCCATCGAGTGATCGCAGGTGAGTGCGGCACCAGTGCGAGACGTCGACGACCGCACCTGCCGGCCGTTGATGATGATCTTGCACGTGAGCTCGCCGTGCACTCCCTCGAGCCGCACGACGACCCGCCCCTTGCGCTTGCCCATGCGCTCGAACGGCAGATCGGGGTTGCGCAGCGTGCGTTCCTCCTCGCCGGGGAACGCGTAGGTGAGCCGATCGGTCGTGCCCGTTCCCTCGACCACCACGCGGATGCTGGGCGCTACCGCACAGCCGGTGATCCCGGCCAGCAGCAGGCCCACGAGTAAAGCGGCGGTCTTCATGGCCCGAACAGTAGGAAGCGGGGGTGTGCCCGAGCATCAGCCTGAAGGCTCGAACGGCATCAGCCGTCAGACTGACAAGCCGTGGTCCCTCAAGCGCTCCTCGACCCGCAACCGCTCGATCTCGCGATCCATGCCTTCTGGCAAGGAACCCAGCCGGTGCTCGACACCCAGCGCATCGCACGCCTGCACGAGCAGCGCGTCGTACGCCTGACGCGCACCGATCTTATTGGCCGCCGACGCGCCGGGCTCGAACCCGGCCCGCACCCGGCGCACACGACGGAGGTCGGCCGCGATTCGTTCGATCGGCCGATGATCGGGCACCAGCCCAAGCTACCCCGCCTGCAACGCCAGGAAGAGGTCCACGCGCGCCTCGAACCCCGCCAGGTCCGTGCCGAGCAGTTCCTCCACGCGCCCCACCCGGTACCGCAACGTGTTCACGTGGACGTGCAACCGGGCAGCCGCCGCCGTCCACGAGCCGGAGCAGTCCAGGAACACCTTCAGCGTGCCCACGAGATCCGACCCGTGCTCGGCGTCGTAGTCCAGCACGGGCCCGAGGAGCCGTCGGCGCAACGAAGTGCGCAGCTCCTCCGGCACGCCCGCGAGCAGCAGTTGGTGCAGCGCGATCTCCTCGCCCGCCACCACACACGTGCGGCCGCCACGGCGCTCTCCCAGGCGGCGCGCGTGCGTGGCTTCTTCTGCTGCGCCGCGCAGGCCGCGGGACCCCACCGGCGAGCTGATGCCGACGAGCACGCGGGACGAGCCGAGGCCCGGTTCCATGACGCGCATCGCCTCGCGGAGGTCGTCGGGCTGGGCGTCGCCGGCCACGGCCACCGCGTAGACGGTGTCGCCGACGGGGGTCACGAGGGCCTGGGGCAGCGCCTCCTCCAGCACCGCCGCCGCGAGGTCGGCTCGCTGGTCGGACGTCACCGCGCTGATCACGCGCAGCTGGGCGCGTTCCAGGCCGGCCGCCGCCAGCCGGGACTCCAGGTCGGCCGAGCCGCTCAGCACGGCGGAGACGAGGGGTGCGGCGGTGCGGTTCTCGATCTGCCTGCCCTGCGCCTCGCGCAGCCTCTCCAGCGCGACCAGTGAGGCGAGCTCGGCGGCGGCCTCCGGTTGCACCGAGCCGCCCACGACGAGGATCCAGCTGGTGAGCCGGTTGCCGCCGCGTTCGGAGACGGGCACGAGGGTGACGCCCTTGACCGTCTTCGGGAGGCGGTCGGCCTGCAGGAACTCCTTGACCAGCGTGAGCCGGTCGGGCAGTTCGCCGCCCGCGACGACGCGGCCCGCCGTGGACAGCACCCAGCAGGACGCGCCGAGTTCGTGGGCACCGGCGAGCAGCAGTGCGGGGAGGCCGGAGCCCTCCGCCACGACGTTCAGCAGGCGGCGGTGGCGGGAGAGGCCCACCAGTTCCATCGAGACGCGTTCGGTGATGGTCGCGAACGAGAGGTCGACGGGGACTTCGAGCAGCGGCACGTGGTGGCGGACGCAGGCGTCGACCAGGTCGCCGGGCAGCTCGCGGTTCTCGGTCTCGGACGCGGCCAGGCCGGCGACTCGGGCCGAGGCGAGCGAGTGGACGAACGTCTCGGAGTCCTCCGGGCCGTGGTGCCAGAGCAGGCCGGACAGCACGAGCTCCCCTCCGGACAGGTACCGGCTGGGGTCGGGCAGCTCCGTTCCGTACACGCGGGTGACGGTGCGGTCGAGCTGGTCTTCACCGGTGTGCAGGCTCAGGCGCAGTTCCGGCATCTGCAGCAACGTCCGCAGCAGCAACATGACAGGTCACTTTCGTCCATTCGTGTTTGTAGGAAAGCACAAATTCACGGTGTGTAGGAGCCTGGCGATTCATGTAACGCGGCCGTAGCTCAGGGACACAGTGGGTCTGTGTACTGGCTCACAACCAGATGGGAGGGCGAGTGACGATCTCCACGCACGTGCTGGACGCGGCACGAGGCAGGCCGTTCGCCGGTATCGCCGTGTCGTTGCAGCGGCGCGACGGGACCGAGGTGGCGAACGCCGAGACGAACACCGATGGCCGGATCACCGGATGGGGTGACGGTCTGGAGGCCGGGGTCTACCGGCTGGTGTTCGACACGGCGGAAGCGGCGCCGTTCTTCCCCGAGGTCGTGCTCACCTTCGACTACTCCGATCCGGCGCAGCACTACCACGTGCCGTTGCTGCTGTCGCCGTTCGCCTACTCCACCTACCGAGGTAGCTGACCATGGACTTCCTTCGACCGGAAACGCTTGCGGAGGCGTTGGAGCTGAAAGCCCAGCGTCCTGACGCCGTGCCGATCGCCGGCGGCACGGACGTCATGGTGGAGCTGAACTACGACCACCGCCGGCCCTCCGCCCTGCTCGACCTGACCCGGATCCCCGAGCTCCAGCAGTGCTCAGACGGGCTGCGGGTCGGTGCCGGCGTGCCGTACGTGCGGATCATCGACGAACTGGGCGCTCAGCTGCCGGGCCTCGCCATGGCCTCGCGGACGGTCGGGTCGCCGCAGATCCGCAACCGCGGCACGGTCGGCGGCAACCTCGGCGCCGCCTCCCCCGCCGGGGACACGCACCCGGTGCTGCTGGCGTCGGACGCCGTCATCGAGGTGGCCTCCGTGCGCGGTACCCGGATGATCCCGGCCGCCGAGTTCTACCTGGGGGTGAAGCGGAACGCGCTGGAGCCCGACGAACTGATCGTGGCGGTCCACCTGAAGCCTGCCAAGGGGCCACAGCAGTTCTCGAAGGTCGGCACGCGCAACGCCATGGTGATCGCGGTGTGCTCGTTCGGCATTGCACTGTTCCCCGACGAGAACCGGGTGGGCGCGGCGGTCGGTTCCGCTGCTCCCACACCACGCCGGGCGCACGAGGCCGAGCAGTTCCTGGCTTCGGCACTGGACTTCAAGAACCCGAAGCCGTTGCTCGACTCGGTGAAGCGCGAGTTCGGCGAGCTGGTCTCGCGGGCGGCGTCACCGATCGACGACGTGCGAGGGTCGGCGGCGTATCGCAAGCACGCCCTCGCGGTGATGGCACGCAGGACGCTGGGCTGGGCCTGGCAGGAACTTGTGGACGGGGAGCGGGCATGCGCGTGAACGTGACGGTCAACGGCGAGCAGCGCCAGGCCGACGACGTGTGGGAAGGCGAGTCGCTGCTGTTCGTGCTGCGCGAGCGGCTCGGGCTGCCCGGCTCGAAGAACGCCTGTGAGCAGGGCGAATGCGGTTCGTGCACGGTGTACCTGGACAACGTGCCGGTGTGCGCGTGCCTGGTCGCGGCCGGGCAGGTGCAGGACCGGGAGGTGCGCACGGTCGAAGGGCTGGCCGACGGCGACCAGCTCGACCCGGTGCAGGAGGCGTTCGTCGAGGCGGGCGCGGTGCAGTGCGGGTTCTGCACGCCGGGTCTCGTGGTGCAGGCGCACGACCTGCTGGACCGCGTGCCGAACCCGTCGGATCCGGAGATCCGCGAGGCGCTGGCCGGGAACCTGTGCCGCTGCACGGGGTACGAGAAGATCCTGGACGCCGTGCGACTGGCGGCGTCGCGCCGATGATCGTCCTCGACCGCTGCGCGGTGTCCACTGTGGACGAGGCCGGGACCGAGCACCTGTCCGGGCACGTCGTGATCGACGGCGGACGCGTCGAGTCCGTCGGTTCGGGTGCGGCTCCTCGGCCCTCCGAGTCGCACACCTACGTCGACGCGTCGTCGTGCCTGGTCACGCCAGGTCTGATCAACACCCACCACCACCTGTACCAGTGGGCGACGCGCGGTCTCGCGACCGACGCCACGCTGTTCGAGTGGCTGACCGCGCTGTACCCGGTGTGGCGCGGGCTGGACGACGCCGTGACGCACGCGGCGGCGTCGGCCGGGCTCGCGCGGCTGGCGTTGACGGGCTGCACGCTGGCCGCCGACCACCACTACGTCTTCCCGTCCGGTGGCGGTGACGTGTTCGACGCGCTGGTGTCGGCGGGACGCAGGATCGGCATCCGCCTGGAAGCGATCCGCGGCTCGATGGACCGCGGCCAGTCGCACGGCGGGCTGCCGCCGGACAACCTGGTCGAGGAGACGGAGGCCGCGCTGATCGCGACCGAGCAGGCGATCGGCGACTACCACTCGACGGCCGGCGATGCCCTGGTCCGGGTGGCCGTGGGGCCGTGCTCGCCGTTCTCGGTGTCGCGCGAACTCATGACCGGGGCCGCCTCCCTGGCTCGTCGTCACGGTGTCCGGCTGCACACGCACCTCGCCGAGACGATGGACGAGGAAGAGCAGTGCCTGGCGGAGAACGGGTGCACGCCGACCGAGTACGCCGAGCAACTCGGCTGGCTGGGGCCGGACGTGTGGCTCGCGCACACCGTGCACCTCAACGCCGGCGCGGTGAAACGGCTGGGGGCCACCTCGACCGGGTCCGCGCACTGCCCGACGTCCAACGGGCGGCTGGGCACCGGGATCGCTCCGGTCCGCGACCTGCTGGACGCCGGTGCGCCGGTCGGCCTCGGGGTCGACGGTGCCGCGTCCAACGAGGACGGTGGTCTGGTCGTCGAGCTGCGGTCGGCCCTGTACCAGGCGCGGCAGCGCGGCGGACCGGGTGCGATGGACGCCCGCAAGGCGTTGTGGATGGGCACGATGGGCGGCGCGCAGGTGCTGGGCCGGGCGGACTCGCTGGGCTCGATCGAGCCGGGCAAGGTCGCCGACCTCGCCGTGTGGGACCTGTCCGGAATGGACTACGCGGGGATCGCGGACCCGGTGGCGGCACTGGTGCTCGGCACTCCCCCGCCGTTGAAACTGTTGATCGTGGGCGGTGAGGTCGTGGTGCGGGACGGTGTCCTGCTGACGGCGTCGACCGACGAGCTGGCCCGTGACCTCTCCGCGGCCAGCGCCAAGCTCCAGGAGGCTGCGCGATGACCCTCACTCCCGCCGAACTGACCTCCGCGGTGTCGGGTGGCATCGGGACGTCGCCGCAGCGCCCGGACGGCAACCTGAAGGTGCGCGGCGAGTTCGCCTACTCGTCCGACCTGTGGCACGAGGACATGATCTGGGGCGCGACGCTGCGTTCGCCGCACCCGTACGCCCGCATCACGTCGGTCGACCTGACGGAGGCGTTGAAGGTGCCGGGCGTGTACGCGGTGCTGACGCACTCGGACGTACCCGGCCGCAACCTGTACGGGCTGGAGCACAAGGACCAGCCGGTGCTGGCCGTGGACGTCGTGCGCTACCAGGGTGAACCGGTCGCGCTGGTCGGCGCCGACCACCCGGAGACCGCGCTGCGGGCGATGAAGAAGATCGTCGTGACCTACGACGTGCTCGAACCCGTCGTGGACATGGAGACCGCCGCGGACGACACCCCGTTGCACCCCGGCGGCAACCTGGTGCGGCACGTGCCGATCCGGCGCGGCTCGCAGGACGTCCAGGCCGAGGTCGTGGTGACCGGGCGGTACGAGGTCGGCATGCAGGACCAGGCGTTCCTCGGGCCGGAGTCCGGGCTCGCGGTGCCGGCCACCGACGGCTCGGTGGACCTCTACGTCGCGACGCAGTGGCTGCACGTCGACCGCGACCAGATCGCGGCCGCGCTGGGCCTGCCGCAGGAGCAGGTGCGGCTGACGCTGTCCGGCGTCGGCGGTGCGTTCGGTGGCCGCGAGGACCTGTCGATGCAGGTGCACGCGTGCCTGCTGGCCCTGCACACCGGCAAGCCCGTGAAGATGGTCTACAACCGCGAAGAGTCGTTCTACGGGCACGTGCACCGGCACCCGGCCGTGCTGTACTACGAGCACGGCGCCGACCACACCGGCAAGCTGGTCTACGTCCGCACGAAGATGTACCTCGACGGCGGCGCGTACGCGTCCTCAACGCCCGCTGTTGTGGCCAATGCGGCTACTTTGGGCGTCGGCCCGTACGAGGTCGACAACGTCACGATCGACGCCTACGGCCTCTACACGAACAACCCGCCGTGCGGCGCGATGCGCGGATTCGGTGCTGTGCAGGCAGGTTTCGCCTACGAGTCCCAGATGGACAAGCTGGCGGAGGCGCTGGGCATGTCGCCGGTCGACGTCCGCGTGCGGAACGCGATGACCGAAGGCTCGGTGATGCCGACCGGTCAGGTCGTCGACTCGGCCGCGCCCGTCGCGCAGCTGCTGAAGCTGGTGCAGGACAAACCGTTGCCCGCCGGGACGTCCTCGGACATCCGCGAGCTGCCCGGTGGCGTCTCGAACACCACGCACGGCGAGGGCGTCGTCCGCGGCGTCGGCTACGCGGTCGGCATCAAGAACATCTGCTTCTCCGAGGGTTACGACGACTACTCGACCGCGCGCGTCCGGGTCTCGATGGTCAACGGCTCGCTGGCCGCGGCGGTGCACACCGCCGCGTGTGAGGTCGGCCAGGGCCTGGTGACGATCATGCAGCAGATCGTGCGGACCGAGCTCGGCATCGAGCGCGTGACCGTGCTGCCGATGGACACCACGATCGGCAACGGTGGCTCGACCTCGGCCTCGCGCCAGACGTACGTCACCGGCGGCGCGGTGAAGGCCGCGTGCGCGATCGTGCTCGATCGCCTGGCAGGCCGTACCGACATCGGCGACGAGGTGATCGACGAGACCACCGAGTGGCGTCACCGTGCGACCGAAGCTCTCGATCCCGTCACCGGACAGGGCAACGCTCACGTCCAGTACGGTTTCGCCGCCCACCGCGCCGTCGTCGACGTGGACGTCGACCTCGGCCTGGTGCGCGTGGTGTCGCTCGACTGCGCGCAGGACGTCGGCAAGGCGCTCAACCCGCAGGCCGTGGTCGGCCAGATCCAGGGCGGTTCCGCCCAGGGCCTCGGCCTCGCGGTGATGGAGGAGATCCAGACCTCCGGCGGCAAGGTCCGCAACCCGTCCTTCACCGACTACCTCATCCCCACCGTGCTCGACATGCCGCCGATGAGCATCGACGTGCTCGAGCTCGCCGATCCCCATGCCCCGTACGGCATCCGGGGCGTCGGCGAACCGCCCACCATCTCGTCGACCCCGGCGATCGTGGCGGCGATCCGCGCGGCGACCGGCCTGGCGCTCACCCGCGTCCCGGTCCGCCCGGAACACCTCACCGGTACCTGATCTGTGCTTGATCCCTGGAGTTGTCTGCCGTGAACGCACATCTGCTCGCCACCATCGACCTGGCCACCCGCAACGTGGCCTCCGGCGGGGGGCCGTTCGGCGCGATGATCGTCCGTGACGGCGAGGTGATCGCCACCGGCGTGAACCAGGTGACGCCGAACCTCGACCCCACCGCCCACGCCGAGGTCGTCGCGATCCGCGCGGCCTGCCAGGCCCTCGGTGACTTCAAGTTGACCGGCTGCACGCTGATCTCCTCGTGCGAGCCGTGTCCCCTCTGCTTGTCCGCCGCGCTGTGGGCGCGGGTGGACAAGGTCATTTACGCCGCCGACCGCGACGACGCGGCGGCGGCGGGTTTCGACGACCGGGAGTTCTACGAGCTGTTCAGCAAGCCCCGCAGTGAGTGGGACTTGCCGGTACATCAGATCTCCACTGGTGAGGACAACGCCCCGTTCACCGCGTGGACGTCACTCGCAACTCGGATCGATTACTAAGGCTGTGTTTGTTCACGAGCAACCAGTCCATGAGCGGCGTGCCCCCGGAGGAGCGCTGGCCGCGCAATAAAGGGCCACAAGCCTGATCGCTGACCGGAGCTGTCTCAAACGCGTTCCGGCGTTGGAACGCGCCCACCGGCATGGGAAAGGCCGTCCTTCAATGACCCAGTTACGGAGCCGACCGACGTCCTCGTCGTTCGACCAGTTCTTCCGCATCACCGAGCGCGGCAGCACGTTCGGACGCGAGGTGCGCGGCGGTATCACCACGTTCGTCGCGATGTCGTACATCGTGCTGCTGAACCCGTTGATCCTCGGCGCGTCCGCGGACATCACCGGCGCCAAGCTCACCATCGCCGAGATCACCACGGCGACGGCGCTCGCCGCCGGTGTGATGACCGTCCTCATGGGACTCGTCGGCAACGCTCCCCTAGCCATCGCCGCCGGTCTCGGCGTCAACGGCGTGGTGGCCTTCCAGATGGCACCGACGATGACGTGGGCGCAGGCCTTCGGTCTGGTGGTGCTGGAAGGCATCTGCATCGTGGTCATGGCCGCCTCGGGCGTCCGCGAACGGATCATCAACGCGATCCCGGAGCCGTTGAAGATCGCGATCACCGTGGGCATCGGGCTCTACATCGCTTTGGTGGGACTGGTCTCCGCCGGTTTCGTGACCCGCACACCGGACGCGGCGCACTCGACGGTGCCGGTGCGGATGGGCGTCGACGGCCACCTGAGCGGCTGGCCGATCGCGATCTTCTGCCTCGGCCTGCTGCTGATGATCGTGCTGCTGGCGCGCGGCGTGCCCGGTGCCGTGCTGATCAGCATCGTGGTGGCCACCGTCGTCGCCATCGGCGTGAACGCCGCGTTCGACGTCGAGGGCTGGGGTCTCGTGACCCCGTCGCTGCCCGACTCCGTGGTCAGCTCGCCGGACTTCGGCCTGTTCGGGCGGGTGGACCTGTTCGGCGGCTTCGTGTCCGCCGGCGTGATCGCGGCGACGATCTTCCTGTTCACGCTGGTGCTGTCCGGCTTCTTCGACGCCATGGGCACGATCACGTCGGTCTCCGACGAGGCGGGCCTGACCAAGGACGGCAAGGTCGAGGGCATGGGCAAGATCCTGGTGGTCGACGGCGCCGGCGCGATCGCCGGTGGCGTCACGGGGTCCGCCCCGAACACCGTGTTCCTGGAGTCGGCCGCGGGCGTTGGCGAAGGCGCCCGAACCGGCCTGGCCTCGGTGGTGACCGGCGGTCTGTTCCTGGTGGCACTGCTCTTCACGCCGCTGGCGACGGTGGTGCCCGCGCAGGCGGCGGCCCCGGCGCTGGTGGTGATCGGCGGCCTGATGATGACCCAGATCCGCCGGATCCCCTGGCAGGAAACGGACTACACGATCCCGGTCTTCCTGACCATCGCCATCATCCCGTTCACCTACTCGATCACCAACGGCATCGGCGCGGGCCTCGTGTCCTACGTCGTGCTGCGCGTCTGCAAGGGCCGCTGGCCGGGCTGGCTGATGACCGGCCTCGCCCTGATGTTCGCCGTGTACTTCGGCGTGGACCTGATCAGCGGCAAGTGACCAGGGGGCTCGGCCGGGCGGCCACCCGGCCGAGCTCTTCTCAGACCTCTGGAGGGCTCGATGCGTGACCTGGCGCCGACATTGCTGGCGTGGGACCGGTTCGCGGTCGCCTCGGTGGTGGCCGTGCGCGGCAGTGCGCCGCGACCGGTCGGCGCCGCGATGGCCGTCGGACCCTCGGGCGAGGTGATCGGCAGCGTGTCCGGCGGCTGCGTGGAGGCCGAGGTCCACGACCTGGCGTGCCAGGTCCTGGAGTCGGGCGTGCCCGCACTCGCCTCGTTCGGGTACTCCGACGACACGGCGTTCGCGGTCGGCCTCACCTGCGGCGGCTCACTGGACGTGCTGGTGCAACGCGATTCCCCTTCGCTGCGCGCGGCCTTGGAGGCTTCTGCCGACGGGAGCCCGGTGTCGGTGCGCTTCGAGGCGGAGGGCAGGGTGTTCACCGAGTCGTGGATGCCGCCGCCACGCCTGCTGGTGTTCGGCGCCATCGACCACGCCGCCGCGGTGGCCGAGATCGGACGCTTTCTCGGCTATCACGTGACCGTGTGCGACGCACGCCCCGTGTTCGCCACTTCTTCCCGTTTCCCCGCAGCACATTCCGTGGTCGTCGACTGGCCGCACCGCTACCTCGCCTCCACCCACACCGACGACTCGACCGCCGTCGTGGTGCTGACGCACGACCCGAAGTTCGACATCCCCGTACTGGTGGAGGCCCTGTCCAGGCCTTTGGCGTTCGTCGGTGCCCTGGGCTCCCGCCGCACCCACGCCGAAAGGCTCGAACGCCTGCGCTCGGAAGGGGTTCCGGAGGCGTCGCTGGCGCGGCTGCGTTCCCCCGTGGGCCTCGACCTGGGCGGCCGCAGCCCCGCGGAGACCGCGGTGTCGATCGCCGCCGAGCTCGTCTCACTCAGGCACGGCGGCACCGGTCTACCGCTGAGCGACCTCACCACCCCGATCCACCGCACCCCCGCGCGCTTCCTCCTGGCGCAACGAAATTGTCTCCCAACAAGTTCCTGATCATTTCGGCAACTGGGTGTGAACGGACCGTTCACTCGGAGAGAAACCGCAGGCTGGCACACCTTTCACAATCAGACCCCACTCGAGAACCCGAGGTCAGAAGAGAATGACACTTATTTTTCTCAACGGCGGCGGCATGCAGGGTGGGCCCCTTCACGGCCAGCTCCAGGGCACTCCGATGCTCGGCCGGGTGAAGAGCGCGCCGAAGTACCGCTACTTCTCCGTCCGCGACGAGTTCCCCGCCATGCACGCCTCCGGCAGGGCACAGGTCGTCGGTGAGCTGTACGACCTCCCGCTCACGGTGCTGCGCGACCACCTGATCCCCGCCGAGCCCGCCGAGCTGGAAATCGGGGTCGTCGAGCTCGAGGACGGTGGCGCCGCGCTCGCCACCGTGCTCAGGAACGAGTTCCTCCATTCGGGCGATCTCACGGACATCTCACATCTGGGCGACTGGAACCTGCACTTGTACAGGTAATCCAGGTACAGGGGTGAAGTCATGCAATTCCAGGCCGGTTCGGCGAAAGTAGATGTGACGCCGCCTTCAACAGCTCCCTACTTAGGTGGTCAACCGCGGCATTCGCTGTTCCTCGGAGTGCACGATCCGCTGTTCGTCCGTGCCACGGCGATCACCAACGGGGAGACCGTGATCGTGATCGCCGTCGACTCACTCGGCATCAACAACAGCATCCTCGGGCCGGGCCGCGACTTCACCGCCGAGGTCCGCGGGCGCATTCAGCAGCAGACCGGTGTGCCACCCACGCACGTCATGATCGCCAGCTCCCACACGCACTCCAGCCCGGAGACGGCCGACTTCCGGCCGTTTCCCGACCAGGACTGGCTGGCGACGTTCCGCGACAGGATCGTCCAGGCCGCACGCGAAGCCGTCGAGAGCCGGCGGCCGGTGACCGTGACGGTCGGCACGGGCGAGGTGTTGCGCGGCACGCTGGCCATCAACCGCAACAGCCACGTCTACCCCGGTGCCCCGCCGGAGGACCCCGAGGTCACCGTCGTGCGGCTGCAGGGCGACGAGTGGAGCACCGTCCTCTACCACTTCACCACGCACCCGGTGTACGTGCAGGTGCAGCCGTACGTCTCGGCCGACTTCCCCGGCGTCACGTCCGCGATGATCGAGCTCAGCGAACCGCACTGCCAGGCCGCGCTGTTCCTGCCCGGCGCGGCCGGCAACCAGGCGCCGCCGCCCGACCCGCTCACGCACGACGGTTCCAGGTTCGACGAGGAGAACAACCCGGACTTCGAGGTCATCCGCAACCTGTTCGCGCACAACGAGCGCATGGGCATGTACCTCGCTCAGACCGCGCTCGACATCCCCGGAGAGACCGAACTCACCGGCCCGGTGACGGCCGCCCAGCGCACCGTCCAGGTCGCCTCCCGCAGCCTGCCGGACCGGGGGCCCTTCGAGGCCGAGCTGATCGACCGCCGGCGCGCACTCGCGGACGCCGTCGACCGCGGCGCCCCGAGGACCGAGATCGTCCAGCTCACGCAACTGGTGCAGGACACCGAGGAGGTCCTCGTCGCCATCGATCGCGGCACCGACCCCATCGACGCCGAGGTGCAGGTGCTGCGCATCGGCGGACTCGCTCTCGCCGGCCTGCCCGGTGAGCCGTTCGTGGAACTCGGCTTCGAGCTGAAGTCGATGTCCGACGACGACCGCACGGTGCTGCCCATCGGGTACGCCAACAACTACCTCGGCTACCTCACCCACCCCGAGGCGTGGGACACGCCCGTCTACGAGGTGAGCCTCGGCCCGTGGACGCGCATCGGCCGCTTCGGCGGCCAGCAACTCACCGACACGGCGAAATCCATGGTCGACGAGCTCTGGACTACTCCGAACGAGTGATCCCGACGGTTTCTCGTATCTCGGAGACTGGCGGGAGTTCCTTCATCGCGAGGGGTGAGGGAGTGGCATCGGGGGGTGCCACTGGCAAGGGGGAGTTGCCGCAGGCGGCGGGACCAACCGAAGTGGTCCCGCCGCATGGTCCTCGCCTTGCGGTCTCCGCGCTCCGGTCTCCGCCGAGGGCCCGTTTCCGGGCTCGCATCGACCAGATCAGCGGGACGTCAGCGTCCGGCCCCTCTCAGCAGCCCGCGCTCGTACGCCACGGCGACGGCCGCGGCCCGGTCCGACACCCCCAGCTTGGCGTAGACGTGCAGCAGGTGGGTCTTCACCGTCGCCTCACTGATGAACAACGCCGCCGCCACCGCCCGGTTCGTCGATCCCTTGGCCACCAGCGCCAGCACGTCGAGCTCCCTTGTGGACAGCGGTTCCAGCGCGGGCTCGCGCACCTGGCCCAGCAGCCTCGTGGCCACGGCGGGCGACAGCACCGCCTCGCCCGCGTGCGCGGCGCGGATGGCGCGTTGCAGTTCGTCGCGCGGGGTGTCCTTCAGCAGGTAGCCGGTGGCACCCGCCTTGATGGCCGGCAGCACGTCTCGGTCCGTGTCGTAGGTGGTGAGCACCAGGACGCGGCACGGGTGGTCGCGCAGCCGCTCGATCGCGGACACGCCGTCCGAACCCGGCATGCGCAGGTCCATCAGCACCACGTCCGGCGACACCGCCGTGACGACGGCGACCGCCTCGTCTCCGGACGCGGCCTCCCCCACCACCTCGAAGTCGCCGGTGGACAGCATGCCGCGCAGGCCGTCGCGGACGACCGGGTGGTCGTCGACGATGACGAGGCGGATCACGCGGGCACCCGCGCCGAGATCGCCGTGCCCGCGCCCGGTTCGGACTCCACGAACAACGCGCCGGACAGGCGGTGCACGCGGTGGCGCATCGCGGGCAGGCCGAAGCCGTCGGACGGGACCGCCAGGTCGAAGCCCACTCCGTCGTCGCGCACGTCCAGGGTCACCACGTCCTCCATGTACGACAGGGTCAGGCCGACCCGGGACGCCGAGGCGTGCTTCGCCACGTTCGCCAGGGCCTCCTGCGCGGTGCGCAGCAACGCGACCTCCACCTCCGGGTGCGTTTCGCGCACGGCTCCGGTCAGCGTGACCGAGATCGGCACGCCGTTGTGCTTCGACCAGCCCGACGCCACGTCGTCCAATGCCTCGTGCAGCGCCGCCGAGTCTAGGGCCGGTGGACGCAGGGCGTGCACCGAGCGGCGGGCCTCGGCCAGGTTCTCGCGCGCCAGTTCCGCGGCCACCGCCACGCGGCGTTCCCAGTCGGTGGCCGTGGCCGCCGACAGCTGCGTGATGATGCCCGCCAGGCCCTGGGCCAGGGTGTCGTGGATCTCGCCGGCCATGCGGTGGCGTTCGTCCTGCACACCCGCCTCGTGCGCCTGCACCACCAACTGGGCGTGCAGGCCCTCGTTCTCCTCGAGGAGTTCCTTGCGCAGCCTGGACTGCTCCGTCGTCACGTGGCCTACGTAGGTGAAGGTGCACGCCACCACCACGAAGATGAGCAGCAGCAACCAGAACGCCGCCTCCTCGCCGGCGGGCGGGTAGCCGCCGAACAACGACAGCGTCGCCAGCCCGGCCGTCACCGCCACCACGAAGAACATCCAGCGGCCGCGCAGGACCTCGCTCGCGTGGATGTAGACCGCGTACGACACCGCGCCGAACCAGTGCTCCTGCAAGCCGAGCACGCCGTAGAACACGACCATGCCACCGACGAACACGGCCATGAGCTCCGGCCTGCGGTGCCACGCGGGATGCAGCGTGAACCACCACAACATCCACACGAAACCGAACGCCACGACGCCGTAGGTGAACCAGCGCTCCGGCACCGACTGCGTGGTGAAGATCGAGTACAACACGGTCGTCACGGTCAGCACGAAGTACGGGATCACGCGGGCGATCGAGACGAGCCTGCGTTCCCACCTGTCCAACGCGACCATGTCCACGAACTACTCCCAGCGGAAGGTCTTGGCCGCGACGGTACCTGCCACGAGGCTCACCAGCCCCATGATCGCGAGATGCCTCCAGTCCGGCGCGGTGCCGAGCCACGCCTGTTGCAGCGCCTCCACACCGGGAGGCGTGTACGAACCGATCGCCTGAATCGCCGAAGGCAGCATGAACCGCGGCAGGTACACACCGCCGAAGAACATCAGCAGCATGAACACCACCGTCGCCCAGCCACCGGCCGAACGCGCGTTCGGGGCCAGAGCGGCGATCACCAGGCCCAGCGCGAACGTGCCCGCGCCTCCCAGCACCACGGCACACGCCAGGCCGAGGGGGTGGTGAGGCAGGTCGACGCCGAAAACGACGTACCCCACGACTATGAGGAGCAGCACCGACAAGATCACCGCGGCGAAGTTGACCACCATCTGCCCGGCCAGCAACCGCGCCGGGTGCATGGGCGTGGTGGACAGCCGCCGCAGCACGCCCTTCTCCCGGTAGGTCGCCACGACCGCGGGCAGGCGTTGCAACCCGATGAACGCCAGCGTGAACACGACCAGCGCCGACACGTAGCTGTCGATGAACCGCTGCCCGCCGAAGTTCTCATCGGGCGTCCGCAACGCCGGGATCGCTCCCAGCACCAGCAACAGCACACTGGGGAACACCAGCGCGAACAACGAGTTCAGCCGATCGCGGACGAACAACCGCGCCTCGATCTCAATGATCTTCAACATCACGACCCCCGGTCAGTTCGACGTAGGCGTCGTCCAGTGAGACCTGGTCGACGCGGAGCTGGCGTGCCACGACCTGCCGCCGTGCCAGCAGGGAGGTCACCGCGTGCAGCAGGTTCTCCGACCCGCTGACCACGAGCTGCTCTCCTGCCGACGACACCGATGTGACCTCCGGCAGCGCCTCCAGCAACGACACGTCCAGCGCGGCGGACGGCACGAACCGCACCCGAGTGGCACCGTCCACACGCGACACGAGGGCGGAGGGTGTGTCCAGCGCGACGATCCGGCCGGCGCGAAACACCGCAACCCGGTCGCAGAGCCGTTCCGCCTCCTCCATGAAGTGCGTGACCAGCAGGATCGTCACGCCGGCCGACCGCACGTCCTCGATCACCGACCAGGTGTCCCGCCGCGCCTGCGGGTCGAGCCCCGTCGTCAGCTCGTCCAGGACCGCGATGCGCGGCGACCCGATCAGCGCGAGCGCGATCGACAACCGCTGCTTCAACCCGCCGGACAGCTGCCCGAACTCCGCCTTCAGGTGCGGCACCAGGCCCAGCCGCGAGGACCAGTCGACCGGCGACGGGTAGAACGACGAGAACAACGCCAGCGCCTCGCTGACCCGCATCCGTTCCGGCAGCTCCGAGGCCTGCAGCTGCACGCCGATCGACGCGCGGACGTCGGCCGGTCGCCGCCCCAGTACCGACACGGTCCCCCGGTCCGGTGTCCGCAGCCCCGACACGCACTCGACCGTCGTCGTCTTGCCCGCCCCGTTCGGCCCCAGGACCCCGAAGATCTCCCCCTCGGCCACCTCGAACGACACGGAGTCCACCGCCACGCGGGGCCCGTACCTCTTCCCGAGGTCGCGCACTTCGATGATCGCCATGTCCCCAGCCTCGGCCAGCGGCGAGCGAAGATCATCGAACAACGGGCGGGACCCGGATCAACCGATCGGTTGATGCCGCTACTCGGTCTCCAGAACGGCGGCCCGCAACGCGGCGGCCAGGCGTGCCACCGGCTCCGGCACGGGTCCGGGCAGCCGCGCGAGCATGGTGCGGCGCTGCTCGGCGGGCCCGCCCCGCACCGGCAGGATCCGCACTCCCGCGGGCGCGACGGCCACCAGCGACGCGGCGATCGTCGTGATGCCGAGCCCCGCCGCGACCAGGTGCAGCTTCGCCAGCCAGTCCCGCGCCGTGTGGGCGACGACGGGCCGTTCGTCGAGCCCCGGCCAGACCCCCATCACCCACTGGTCGCCGGGGCCCGAGATCCACCGCTGGCCCCGCAGGTCGGCGACGTCGATGAAGTCGTTGCGCGCCAGCGGATGCGTGGAGGGCACGGCCACACGCAGGCTGCGTTCGACGAGGGTGTCCACCGCCAGCGGCGGCGTCTCGTCGTCAGGTGCGCGGAACGGCGGCGCCGACGAGATCAACGCGATGTCCAAGGTGCCCGCCCGCAACGCACGCACCAACGCCGGCGTGCTCCCTTCGCGCGTGACCACGGTGATCGACGGATGCGTGCGTGCCAGCGCCGTCAGCGCGCGGGGGACCATCCACGCGCCGGCCGTCGCGATCCAGCCGAGCCTGATGGTGCTCACGTCCTCCGGCAGGCCCGCGAGCTCACGGGCACCCGCGTCGACCTGGTCCACCACGACGGCCGCACGCCGCAGCACGAGCCGCCCGGCGGGGGTGAGCCGCACCCCGTCGTGGCGCCGTTCCAGCAGTTCCGCGCCCGCCGCACGTTCGAGGGCCGCGATCTGCCGCGACACGGCGGACTGCGTGTAGCCGAGCGCGGTCGCCGCCGCGGTCAAGGTGCCACGCTCGGCGACTTCGCGGAACACTCGCAGCGCCACCAGCGACGCATCGGTCAGGGCCATGAGGTCTACGCATACCCCAGATGAGAATCTCTCGCTACCCGCATGCCTCCGAGCGGCCTAGCGTGGAAGCGTGATCAAAACTCAGTTCGGATTCAGCAGCACCGCCGCCGAGGTCGCCGAAGGCATCGACCTGACCGGGAAGCGCGTGGTCGTGACCGGCGCGGCCTCCGGCATCGGCGTCGAGACGGCGCGGGCGCTGGCCGGGCGGGGCGCCGAGGTGACCCTGGCCGTCCGCGACGTCGCCGCGGGCGAGAAGACCGCGCGGGACATCGGTGGCGACGTCCGCGTCGCGGAGCTGGACCTGACCGACCTCGCCTCCGTGGACGCGTTCGTCCGCGCGTGGGACGGCCCGCTGCACGTCCTCATCGCCAACGCCGGCGTCATGGCCGTCCCCGAGCGGTACACCGAGCAGGGCTGGGAGTGGCAGTTCGCCACCAACCACCTCGGCCACTTCGCGCTCGCCACCGGCCTGCACCCGGCGCTCAGGGCCGCGGGCAACGCGCGCGTCGTCGTCCTCACCTCCACCGGCCACATGCTCTCGCCGGTCGTCTTCGACGACGTGCACTACGCGTTCCGCACCTACGACCCGTGGACCGCCTACGGCCAGAGCAAGACCGCCAACGTGCTGTTCACCGTCGAGGCGAACCGCCGCTGGGCCGGGGACGGCATCACGGTGAACGCCGCCATGCCCGGCGCGATCTTCACGAAGCTGTCGGCCCACCTCGGCATCAAGGAGAGCGACGTCGACCTCTCCACGATCAAGACGCCGGAGCAGGGCGCGGCGACGTCGGTGCTGCTGGCCACCTCACCGTTGCTGGAGGGCGTCGGCGGGCGCTACTTCGACGACTGCAACGAGACGCCGACCGTCGACCACCCGGACGAGGCCCCTCCGCTGCACGGCGTCGCCCGCTACGCCGTCGACCCGGACAACGCGGCCCGCCTCTGGACGTACTCCGAAACCCTCCTCGCGAAGGCCTGAGGCATGACGATCGCGCTCGTCACCGGCGCCACCCAGGGCCTCGGCCTGGCACTGGTCGAAGGGCTCGCACAACGCCTGCGGCCCACCGACACCGTCTACCTCACCGGCAGGGACGCCGAGAAGGTCGCCGCCGCCGTGCAGCACGTTCCCGGCAACGGCGCCGAGGTCCGCGGCGAACTCCTCGACGTCGCGGATCCGGGCGCCGCCGCGAAACTCGCCGCACAGCTGGAAGAACGGCATGGCGGCGTCGACATCGTCTTCGGCAACGCCGTCATGCGCGTCGGCCCCCGCGACGACCCGCCCGCGTTCATCGACACCTACACCGAGGTCAACAACTTCGGCACCACCAGGCTCCTGAGAGCCTTCGCACCTCTCCTGAACGACAACGGCAGGCTGATCGTCGTCGCCAGTTCGCTCGGCACCCTGCGCCAGCTGGCACCGGTGCTGCACAGGCGGTTCACCGAACCGTCCTCTTTGGACGAGGTGGACGAGCAGATCGCCCACTGGCGCGACGAGGTGAAGGACGGCAGGGCGAGGGCCGGGGCGTGGCCGGGTTTCGCGAACATCCCGTCCAAGATCGGCCAGGTCGCCGCCGTGCGCGTGCTAGCGCAGGAACGCCGTGAAACCGACCTGGCCAGAGGAGTCCTGGTCGCCGCGGTGTGCCCGGGGATGATCAACACGCCCACGTCCGCGCTGTGGTGGGACGTCAGCACCGCTCCGACCCCGGCCCAGGCCGCGACGGCGTTGCTGGACCTGGCACTCGACCCGCTCGAACCGCGGCACTACGGCGAGCTCGTCCGCCACGGCGAGGTCGTGCCGTTCAGCTGATGGGCTTGTCCAGCCCGTGCACCACCTGGTCGAGCAACGTCCGGATGACCGCCTCGTTGTGCTCGGTGCGACCCGGCGTGATCATCCGCGACGTCGCCTCGACCATCGCGTGCACCAGCATCGCCCGCAACGGCGCCCGCTCCACCCCGGCCGTCCTGAAGACACCGACCAGCGGCGCCAGCAACCGTTCGTGCTCGGCCCGGATCTGCTCGCGCGACGAGTCCGGCAGCGTGTGCGCGGACAACGCCACCACCGCGCCGTGGCTGCCGTCGGTGATGATCGCGAGCTCGGTGCGCAGGTACGCCTCGATCTTCGCCGGCACGGAGGACGCGCTGTTGACCGCGTCCTCCAGCTTGTCCGCCCACTCCGGCAGCGCGTCGGACACGATCGCGGCGACCAGTTCCTCACGCGACCGGAAGTACTCGTAGAGGCTCGGCCGCGACAACCCGACACGTCTGGCGAGCGACGCGAGCGTCAGCGCCTCCGCTCCCTCGGTCGCCACAATGTCCCGCCCGGCGTCCAGCAGGGCACGCAACCGGTTGGCGCGGTGTTCCGCCACGGTGTCTGCGCTGATCCTCGGCACATCGGGATCGTATCGCGCTTGATTTCCCGACGGGGAGTTGGAATAGTTCCCGACAGAGCGTCGGGATCAGGAGGCCAGGATGTTCATCGCGACCAACCGGATGTTCGTGAACGCGGACATGTCCGAGGAGTTCGAGCGGTACTTCCGCGGCAACATGCGCACCCACCTGCCCGGAGTCCCCGGCCTGCTGCGCAGCACGCTGCTCAAGCCGACCCAGGACGACCAGCCGTACGTCTCGGTCAACGAGTTCGAGTCCGAAGAGGCCTTCCGCGCCTGGGTCGCCTCCGACGCGTTCCGCGAGGCGCACAAGGGCCACCGCACGATCGCGCGCCTGGTCACGGGCAACGAGCCGGAGCGGTTCACGCACGCCGAAGACATGGTTCTGCCCCGGCAGCGCACCGAGTAGGAGATCTACGAGCGCCCGGGCCAGCCGACACCGCCGAGGCCCGCGGCCGTCTCACAGCTCCGTCAGCAGCTTCTTCATCCGCTTGATCTCGTCGTCCTGCGTGGCGACGACGTCGTCGGCCATCTCCTCGACCTGGACGTTGGTGCCGGCCCCGCGCACGTCGGTCGCCATCTTGATCGCACCCTCGTGGTGCTTGATCATCAGCTCGAGGAACATCCGGTCGAAGTCCTTGCCGCGCGCGGCGCCCAGGGCGTTCAACTGGTCCTGCGTGGCCATGCCCGGCATCGAGCCGTGGTCACCGTGCGTCCCGATGGCGTTGAACGTGCGCTGCCACTGCTTCATGGCGCCGATCTCGGGTTCCTGGCTGAAGCGGATGCGGTCCGCCAGGCCCTTCACCGTCTCGTTCTGCGCGCGGTCGGGAGCGAACCTCGTCATGGCGAGGGCCTGCTCGTGATGGGCGATCATCATCGCCACGTACTCGCGGTCGGCGTCGTTCGGCGGCGGCGGGATCCTGCCGGTCACGTCCGACGGCGCCACGGTCGGCGCCGAGCCGCCGGGCGTGTCCGGCGCGATGACCGGTGCCGCACCCGGCTCCGACGTACAGCCTGCCAGCAGGGCGAATGCCGCCACGATGACCACGACCCCAGAACGCATGCTCCGGACAATACAGTTCGCCGTCACGGCGGGCGCCACTCCGGCGAGCGACCCGGTCGAACAGGTGATCGACTGCTTTGTCCGGCTTTTCGACTGTGGACAAAGTGTGCAGAACCCTCCGAAAGAAGCTGGCCCTTAGCAAGGCGAAAGGGTCATACTCCCCCTCACCAACCCGTACCGAGGGGGTACAGCTGTGACTTCAAGCGCAACGGCCCGGCGTCGCAGAGCGCCATTGGCGGTTCTGGGGGCGCTCGCGCTGACGCTGTCGACGGTGACCGCGCCCGCGTACGCCGAGCCCGACCTGCCGGCGGACGGCAAGGGACTGAGCGAGGCTCAGCTCGAGTCGCGGGCGGAGGGCGCCAACGGCATTCCGGGCGTCGACGAGATCAGCCGCAGCCGCAACATGGTCCCGGTCGCCCACCTGGACAAGCAGGCTCCGCTCAGCTCGACGCAGACCGACATCGCGTTCCAGGACAACTACGCGTTCGTCGGCAACTACGACGGCTTCGTCATCTACGACATCCGCAACCCGAAGAAGCCGACGATCAAGAGCCAGGTCCTGTGCCCCGGCTCGCAGAACGACATCTCGGTGTACGGGAACCTCCTGTTCCTGTCGACCGACTCGTCGCGCAGCGACAACTCGTGCACCAGCGTCTCCCAGCCCGCGACGATCAAGGAGTCGTGGGAGGGCATCAAGGTCTTCGACATCAGCAACAAGAGCGCGCCGCGCTACGTCGCCGCCGTCGAGACCGCCTGCGGTTCGCACACCCACACGATGGTGCCGAGCAAGAACAAGAAGGACGTGTACCTCTACGTCTCTTCCTACTCGCCCAACGCCACGTTCCCGGACTGCCAGCCGCCGCACGACAAGATCTCCATCGTCAAGGTGCCGGTGAAGAACCCGGCCGCGGCCTCGCTGCTGAAGGCCCCGGTCCTCTTCCCGGACGGCGGCAACGCCGGTCGCACCGGCACCATCGAGACCGGCTACACCTCGGCCACCTCGGGTTGCCACGACATCACCGTCTACCCGCAGCTGGACCTCGCGGCCGGCGCCTGCATGGGTGACGGCGTCCTCTGGGACATCTCCGACCGGGAGAACCTGGTCGAGATCAACCGCGTGCAGGATGACAAGAACTTCGCGTTCTGGCACTCCGCGACCTTCAACAACAGCGGCACCAAGGTCGTCTTCACCGACGAGCTCGGTGGCGGTGGCGCCGCGACGTGCAACGAGAAGATCGGCCCGACGCGCGGTGCCAACGGCATCTACGACATCGTGGGCAAGGGCAAGAACCGCAAGCTGGAGTTCAAGTCCTACTACAAGATCCCGCGCATGCAGGGTGACACGGAGAACTGCGTCGCGCACAACGGTTCGCTGATCCCGGTGCCCGGCAAGGACATCATGGTGCAGTCCTGGTACCAGGGCGGCATCTCGGTGTGGGACTTCACGAACTCGGCCAAGCCGCGTGAGATCGGCTTCTTCGAGCGCGGCCCGATGCCGAACGGCCTGGGCGGCGGCACCTGGTCGACCTACTGGTACAACGGCTACATCTACTCCTCGGAGATGGGCCGCGGCTTCGACGTCATCGACATGCGCGACCCGCGCACGTTCGTGGCGAAGCTGTTCCGCACGGACGAGCTGAACGTGCAGACCCAGGGCAACTTCTACCGCGGGTAGGAGCTGCCACCCAGATCAGCGCGGCTGCCGGCGTTCGGCAGCCGCGCTGACTGCTGTCAGGACCAGGGTCACCGCGACGCCGCCGAAGACCGCCCACACCGGTGAGCCGACGTCCATCGCCCACGCGGCGACGACGGCCGTGAGCCCGTAGCCCGCGCCCGTCACGGCGTACATCATCGAGAACCCGGCGGCGTGCGCGCCGACGGGAAGCCGTTCGCGCAACGCGAGACTGCGCGTCACCAGCACACCGGACTGGAACAGCCCGGCGGCGAGCAACGCGCCCGCGATGCCCGGCAGGTTCGGGAACAACGCCAGCGCGCCGACGCACGTCGCCGTGACGACGAGCAGCACCAGACCCTGGGTGCGGAACGTTCCCGGCCACGGCCGCAGCCCGTACAGCACCGCGCCGAGCGCGCTGCACGCCGCGAAACCCATGAGCAGCGGCCCGATCCAGCCGATCCCGATCCCCCGGTGCTCCAGCAACGCCGGCAGCACCAGCTCCGCGACCGCCAGCTGTGCCAGCGCCGCCGCGCTCACGAGGTAGATGGGCCAGGCCGACGCCACCACACGGGGTTTCGCCGTGCCGGACCGCGACGTCACGTGCCCGCGCGGCAGGATGAACACCAGCCACGCCGCCACGACGACCAGCGACACGGACACGACGACGGGCGCCCGGTGGTCGACGCTCAGCGCCAGCACCGTCACCAGCGCGGGCGCCACCGCCCAGACCACCTGCGTGATCATGGCGTCGAAGCCCATCGCCTTGGGCACCAACGCGTCCGGCACCAGGCCGAGCAGCATCGCGCGCAACCCGCCGGGCGTGGTCGACGGCCCGGCACCCGCGACGAACGCCGCGATCGCCAGCACCGTCACGTTCTGCGTCAGCGCCAGCGTCGTGAACGCCCCCGCGCCGACGAGCAGCCCGACCGACAGCTGCCCGCGCATCCGCGACGGGTCGAGGAAGAGCCCGAACAGCGCGGCACCGAGGACCTCGCCCAGCACGTAGACGGCGACCAGCGACGCGGCCAGCACGTACCCGCCGGGCAGTCCCCTCGTCAGGAACACCATCATCAGCGGCGTCATCGACATCGGCAGCTTCGCGGCGACCGTCACCACGGCGCACGCCAGCACGTCCCGGTTCGCGAGGTCGCGGTAACCGGCAGCGGAGATCGTCATCTAGTCGCCCAGCTCCTGGAACAACGTCAGCTGCAACCCGGCCGGCGCCTGGAGGCGGGCGTTCAGCGAGTTCCACGGCGTGCGGGTCGGTTCCGCGATCACCTCGGCCCCGGCGGCTTCCAGGGCACGGGTGGCCGCGGCCGAGTCGTCCACCTCGAAGGCCACCCGGACGTGCCCCGCGACGCGCCTGCCGACCTCGACCTCGTCGATGAACTCGGCGTGCGGCGGATCGGTGATCTCCAGCGTGGCCCGGCCGGCTTCGAGGATCGTGACCCTGCCGCCGTCGGACGTGAACGCCGCCCGTTGCTCAAGCCCCAGCACGTCTCGGTAGAAACGCAGGGCCTCGTCGTAGTCGTCAGCGGTGACGACCAAGCGGAGTTCACGGACACCGGTCATGGCGACGATCATCGCACCACCGGTGTCAGAACGAGGCGAACCCGCCGAACTCCCCGCGCTGTCAGGGCGTCCGGGACTACACCTCGGTGCGCTGCGGCTGCCCGGACACCAGCCGCGTCGCGACCGCCAGGAGCAGCGAGATCCCCGCGGTCACGTGGATCGGCGCCGGTCCGAACGTCGCCGCCAGCACCGCCACCGACCCGATCGGCAGCAGGTACTTGCGCAGCCCGTCCTGGCCGGGGCAGTCCTGCACGTACCAGACGCACAGGAAGAACACGGCCAGCGGCACCGTCGTGAACGCGGCGACCGTCGTGCCCGGCGCGTGCGAGATGTGCAGGTCGTAGTCGACCGAAGCCGCCAGACCGGCGCCCAGTGCCGCGATCGACCCGAGGATGAACAGGTGCGCGTACCCCCAGAGGAACGCCTTCTTCAGGTTGAGCAGGTGCGACGGCGCCTCGAAGTAGATCCACCACACCGAGAACACGATGACGAGCGAGGCGGCGGCGAGCGAGATGAGGTTGACGCCGCTGTCGAAGCCCTTCTGGAACGCGAGCGTGGCCGCCAGGATCGACTCACCGAGCACGATCAGCGTGAACAGGCCGTGCCGCTCCGCGATGTGGTGCGGGTGCCACGTCGTCGCGCTCGCCCGCTCGGCCCAGGCCGGGATCAGCAGCTCGGTGACCATGCCGAGCACCCAGAACGCGAGCGCGAGGCCCGGCGGCACGAAGAGCCACAGCACCCACAGCACCTGCATGGCCGCGATGCCGCCCGCGTACCGGTACGCGCACGCCTTGTGCTCCGGGTTGTCCCGCGCGGCACGCAGCCAGTGCGTGACCATCGCGAGCCTGATGACCACGTAGCCGCCGACGACGATCCGGTAGTCCTGGTGCTCGAAGACGGCGGGGATGCCGGCCGCGATCACCAGGACACCGGCGATCTGGACCATCGTGATGATCCGGTACAGCGTGTCGTCGTTGTCGAACGCGCTGGAGAACCAGGTGAAGTTCAGCCAGGGCAGCCACAACGCGAAGAACGCCATGCAGAACGCCAGCAGACCGGTCCCGGCGTGGTTCTCGGAGACGGCGTGGTGCAACGAGGCGGCGGCCTGGGCGACCGCCACCACGAAGCTCAGGTCGAACAGCAGCTCCAGCGGCGTCGCGACCCGATGGGCCTCCGCCGTGTCGCGCGCGAGGAGCTTCTTGATCATCCCGGTACCACCATGATCCTTGATTCGCTGAGGTCGAGCGCGACCCGCGTGCCCGGCTGGTACGCGGCGGCGGTGTTGGAGGGCTGGTCGATGCGCAGCACCTGCTCCCCCACCCTGACCGAGATCCGCGTGACCGGCCCGAGGAACGACTGGGTCAGCACGTCGCCCACGATCTTGCCATTGGCGTCGCCGTCGTGCGCGGAAATGCCGATGTCCTCCGGACGCACGATGACACGGACGTCGCTGCCGGACGGCTGGTCGTGCGTCGCCGCCACGGTCACGCCGTTCACCACGACGGTCTGGCCCTCGGCCTTGGCCTCCACCGAGTTCGTGACACCGACGAACTGCGCCACGAAAGCCGTCTTCGGTTCGCGGTAGACGACGGACGGGGTGTCGAGCTGCTCCAGGCGGCCGTGCGACATCACGCCGACCCGGTCGGAGACGGCGAGCGCCTCCTCCTGGTCGTGCGTGACGAACAGCGTCGTCATGCCGAGCTCCGTCTGGATGCGACGGATCTCGTCGCGCAGGTTCACGCGGACCTTGGCGTCCAGTGCGGACAGCGGCTCGTCCAGCAGCAGCACGCGCGGCTGGATCGCAAGAGCACGCGCCAGTGCGATGCGCTGCTGCTGACCGCCCGACATCTGGTGCGGGTACCGGCCACCGAGGTGGGCGAGACCGACCAGTTCGAGCAGCTCGCCGGCCTTCTTGGCGTCGGCCTTGCGCATCTTCAGGCCGAACGCGACGTTCTGCGCCGCGGTCATGTTCGGGAAGAGGCTGTAGGCCTGGAAGACCATGCCCATGTCCCGCTTGTTGGCCGGCACCTTCGTGATGTCCTTGCCGCCCACGGTGACCGTGCCGGAGTCGGACGTCTCGAAGCCCGCCACGATGCGCAGCGCCGTCGTCTTGCCGCAGCCCGACGGGCCGAGCAGCGACACGAGCTCGCCCTCGGCCAGTTCCAGGTCGAGGCCGTCCAAAGCGGTGTTGCCGCCGAAGGACTTGCGCAGTCCCTTGAGTTGCAGGTGGCTCATGGTCTCAGTTACTCCCCTGCAAGATTTCTTCTTCGGCAACGGTCTGACGGCGCCGCTGGCCGACGTATGAGAGTGCGAACAAGAGGACGAACGCGAAGATCAGGCACAGCAACGACACCGCGATGGACACACCCGCGTTGCGCTTGCCGAGCAGGTTGACCTGCACCTGCAGCGTGTCGAAGTTGAGCAGCGACGCGATGGTGAACTCGCCGAGCACCAACGCCACCGACAGCAGCGAAGCACCGATCAGTGCGACGCGGATGTTCGGCACGACGACCTTCCACAGCACCGTGAACCACGACGCGCCGAGGCTGCGCGCGGCTTCGGCCAGCGTCTTCAGGTCGATGGCGGCGAGTCCGGCATCGACCGCGCGGTAGGCGAACGGCAGCACCAGGATCGTGTACGCGAACGTCAGCGTCAGCGGCGAGTCGCCGAAGAAGTAGTTCACCCACGCGTAGAGCGGCGCCATGCCGACCACGAGCACGATGGCGGGAATCGCCAGCGGCAGCAGGCAAAGGAACTCGACGAGCCGCTGCAGCTGGGGAAGCCTGAGCCGGATCCACGCCATGGTCGGCACGAGCAGCACCAACATGAGCACCGCACTCGTCACCGACAACAGCAGCGAGTTCACGAGGGCTTCCATCAGCCCTTCGTCGTCGACGATGGACGTCCACGACTCGAGGCTGCGCGTGTCGTCCTTGCCCCGCGTGGAGAACTCCGCCATCGCGATCAACGGCAGGATGAAGTAGACGCCGAGGACCAGCAGGATGATCGTGCGCAGGACGCGCTGTTTCACTAGCGAACCCACTTGGCCACCCTCTTCTGCAGCAGCACGTTCACGCCCATGGCGATGCTGACCACGATCACCATGCCGAGGCCGAGCGCCTTGCCGAGGTTCTCCTGGCCGAGCACGACCTCGCCGGTGAGGAACCCGCGGATCTGCAGCGGCACGATCGGACTGCCCTGCGAGACGAGCGCCGCGGCCGTGGCGTAGGCGCTGAAGGCGTTGGCGAACAACAGGAGCAGCGCGCCGAGGAACGGCGGCGTCAGGATCGGGCCGCCGACGTGGCGCCAGTACGTCCAGCTCGTGCCGCCGAGGCTCGCGTTGGCCTCGCGCCACTGCGGGCGCAGGCCGTCGAGCGCGGGCAGGAACACGATCACCATCAGCGGGATCTGGAAGAACGTGTAGACGAGCGTCAGGCCGGGCAGCTCGAACAGCCACGCACTGCCGGCGAAGAGGTCGATGCCAACGTTGTCACGCAGGAACTTCGTGACAAGGCCCTCGAAGCCGACCGTCGCGAGGAACGCGAACGCCAGTGGCACACCACCGAACTGGGCGAGCACACCGCTGCCCGCGACGACGGTCCGGCGCAGCATCCCGTCGGGGTTGCCGACCGCGATCGCCCACGTGAGCAGCGCGCCGAAGATCGCGCCGATGACCGCCGTGAGCGCGGAGAGTTCGATGCTGCGCACGAAGGCGTCGAAGACGACGCCCGTGAACAGCGTCGTGAGGTTGTCGAGCGTGAACGCGCCGTTCGAGTCCTGGAAGGCACCGAACAGCACGAGCACCGTGGGGTAGACGAGGAAGGTGCCGACGAAGGCCAGGAACGGCACCGCGACGAGCCAGGCGGCCACAGATGGCCGACCGGCGGCCCCACCCCTGGGGGTGGGACCGCCGGGCTTTGCCGCCGCTACAGGAGCGACCGAGGTCATCCGATGGCCTGTGCCCAGGTCGCGGTCAGGACGGCCTTGGCCTTGTCGGCCTGGGCCTGCGTCTGGAACACCTGCTTGCCGTCGGTCTTGGGCAGCTTCTCCTTCGCGGCCGCGTCCGCCTTGTCGCCCATCTTGTCCAGGCGCACCGGGCGGGACATGCCCTTCAGGTAGAGGTTCTGGCCTTCGTCGGAGTAGAGGAACTCCTGCCACAGGCGAGCGGCCGCGGGGTGCGGCGCGTCCTTGCTGATGGCCTGGTTGTAGTAGCCGCCGATCTGGGCCTCGGCCGGGACGACGACCTTCCAGTCGAGCTTGCCCTTGAGCTTGTCGGTCTGGGCGGCGTTCGTGTAGTCCCAGTCGATGACGACGGGCGTCTGACCGGACTCGATCGTCGCGGGCGACGGGTCGACCGGCTGGAAGTTGCCGGCCGCCTTGAGCTGCTTGAAGAACTCGACACCGGGCGCGATGTCGTCGGCGGAGCCACCGTTGCCCAGCGCCGCCATGACGACCCCGGAGAACGCGGCACCGGCCTGCGTCGGGTCGCCGTTGAGCGCGACCTTGCCCTTGTACTCGGGCTTGAGCAGGTCCTTCACGCTCGTCGGCGCCGGCACCTTCGCGGCGTCGTAGCCGATCGACATGAAGCCGCCGTAGTCGCCGTAGTACGCACCGTCCGCGTCCTTGAGCTCCGCGGCGATGTCGTCCCAGGTGCTGACCTTGTAGGGCGCGAACAGGTCCTTGTTGGCCAGCGCCACGTTCAGACCGAGGTCGAACACGTCGGGCGCGCGGTCGTTGCCCTTGAGCTGCTTGGCGGCGTTGATCTCTTCCTGGCTCGAGGCGTCCGGCTGCGCGGAGTCGACCTTGATGCCGTACTTGGCCTCGAAGGCCTTGATGATCTCGCCGTAGTTCGCCCAGTCCGGAGGCAGCGCGATGACGTTGAGCTTGCCCTCCTTCTTGGCGGCCTCGACCAGCTTGTCCATGCCACCGAGCTCACTCGCCGACTTCGCGGTTCCGGCGGCACCAGCCGGCGTCTCCTTGGCGGGCGGGGCGCCACAGGCGGCCACCGCCAGCACCAGCGCACCGACGCCGATCAACTTCGTCGTGACGTTCCCTCGCTTCAGCACCAGCGGAGGATTGGCTCGGGATGCTTTCGTTGTCAAGCCAGCCGCGCCGGTTGAGACCTTCTCGACTCCAACCGTGAATTCTCGGCGGCCTACGGGTTGCCGCTGAATGCTTTCCGTGCCTCACCCAGGTGTTGCGCCGAGATCCCGGTACCGGGATCGACGTGGATCAGCGCGGTGGTCAGGTGCCGTCGCTTGTGGACGAACTGCTCGCGGCGCTCGGCGTGCAGCCCGAAGTCGTCGTCGAACCAGACGAGGGGCCTTTCGTAGGCGTACCGCGCGACCGCGGGGTACTTCCAGCCGGTCGCGTCGTGGAACTCGATGACCTTGAGCGGCGGAAGGCCCAGACGCGGTCCGATCTCGGTGTTCGCCCGGTGCAGCCACGTCGTGGCCCACGCGAGTTCGGCGCCGGTCTCCTCCGCCAGCTGTCTCAACTGGGTTCCGTGCTCCGGGTCGAGCCAGATGCGGAGCCTGCGGCGCCAGCCGACCTTGATCTCGAACAGCCGGTAGCCGGCCGCCTTGGGGTTCGCCGCCCACGGGTTGAGCGGACCGTCGACGTCGATCACGATCAGCGGTCTCGCGTCAGGCGGCATGCCCCGACGGTAGCCCACGTCTCAGGTGGACGTTCGGCCGTTCAGACCACACCGCGCCACCGGCTCCGGCAGACTGACCGGCGTGACGCAGCCGCCCTACCAGCCCGGACCGCCGCAGGGACCACAGCAGCCGTGGAACCAGCAGCCGCAGGGTCAGCAACCGTGGGACCAGCAGCAGCGGGGTCAACAGCCCTGGGGTCAGCCCCACCCCGGCATGCCACCGATGCCGCCCGGCCCGCCGAAGAAGAAGTCCCCGGTGGTCTTCGTCGTGATCGGCCTGGTGGCCCTGCTGCTCGGCACGGCCGGCGTCCTCGGCACGGGCCTGCTCTGGCCGGGCTGGATGAAGCAGAGACCGGCGACCAGCTCCGCCCAGGTGGACCAGTCCACGCCGGAAAACGCCGCGAAGGCCGTCGAGGACGCGCTCAACCGGCGCGACATCGACCAGTTCGTGAACGTGCTGACGTGCAAGGACGGGCGCAACAAAGCCGAGAACAAGGACATCTCACTCGCCGAGGAGACCCTCTACCGGGACGTCCAGCCGCTCGACCCCAAGCGCAAGAGCGACGCCAAGCCGGTCTTCAAGGTCGACGAGGTCCGCAAGATCAAGCCCAGCGACCCGGTCTACAACGACGGGAACAAGGACGCGACCGTCGCGATCATGTCCGTCGAGTACCCGACGGACAGCGGGCCCGAGAAGCGGCGCGGTGTGCTGGCGCTCTTCCAGGAGGACAACAGGTACGTCGTCTGCGAGATGGGCTTCGTGCCGGTGGCCACCACCCAGGAGCCGCCGCCGGACCCGGACCCGACCAGCCCGACGGGCCGCGTTCAGGCCTTCGCCAAGGCGGTGAACGCCAAGGACATCGCGGCCGCTCGTCTCTACATCTGCTCGACGGCGCGCGCCGTCAACACGTGGGCCGAGAAGGCCATCGCGGCGGGCGGGCAGCTGCGGCTGCACGACAAGGTCGTCACGACCAAGGCGGAGGACTCCGGCCAGGCCCGGCTCTGGTACACGCTGAACGGCACGGAGACCAAGGCGGGCGGGTTCCTGAAGAAGGAGTCCGACGGCTGGTGCCTCTTCACGTTCAACAGCGACGCCAAGTAGTCGAAAACGCGGGTTTCTGTTCGTATGGGAGGCATGTTCACCGATGAGGAGATCGCCTACCTGCGCGAACAGCCCCTGGCCCGCCTCGCGACCGTCAACGAGGACGGCCAGCCCGACGTGGTGCCGCTGGCGTTCGAGTGCGACGGCACGCACATCTGGGTCGGCGGTGCGGGTGACCAGGTCAGGAACACCCGCAAGTTCCGCAACATCACCGCCGGCCGCCGCCAGGTGTCGCTCGTGGTCGACGACCTGGTCTCGTTCAGCCCGTTCGTCGCGAGAGCCATCCGGATCTACGGCATCGCCGACGACCCGGCCGAACGCACCGGCGTCGTCGGCCCCGGCGTCTACAGCCGGATCACCCCGACCCGCGTCTGGGCGTGGAACATGGCGGGCGAACCGGTGGGCGAGACCTGGTACGAGCCCCGCCGGTCATGAGGCCCTGCGCGCCGAGCACACCGCCGCGCTGCCCCACCGCGCGCCGTAGAGCAGTCCGGGCAGCAGCCGCCGGAACCGCAGGTGGATCTCCCCCGCCCGGTCCACCGTCCGCTGCGACCCGGCCGGCTCGGCATCGGACCGTTGCACCAGCACGCCGTCGAACGCCCGCACGAGTCGCTTGCGGTCGTGCTCGAACCGCACGCGCAGGTCGAACAGGTCGCACGGCCGTTCAGGCACGTGCAGCACGCACGGGTGCATGGCGTCGCGGTGCGACATCCGGTAGCGGATCGCGAAGTCGTGGATCTCGCCGCGCACCAGCGGTTCGGCCGGAACCAGCGTGAAGCCGGGACGCCCGCCGTCACCGCGCTCCCGCAGCGTGCCTCCGTAGAGCAGGTGCACGTCGACGTCGCGCCGCCGGACCGGGAAGACCGAGGCGAAGTCCAGCGACTCGACGCCGTCCTGGTCCACCACGACCTGGTAGCGCTCCAGCACCTCCGGCTGCCCCTGGTCCAGCACCACGGCGACGCTGAGCTCCGAGGTGTGCCAGCCGCCGTCGGCACGCGGAGACGTCGTGGCCGCCAGTTCGGCCAACTGCTCCACGGCCTCGTCCACACGACGGCGCACCGTGCGGGAGTCGCGGTCGATCCGCGCGGCCACCCAGGTGACGCGCTCCTGGTAGAGCGGCTGCCGGACGTCGGCGATCAGCCCGAACGCCGCCCGCGCGGCGAGCTGCAGGTCGTCGGGGAGCTGCTCGATCAGCTCGGTCAGCCTCGTGACGAGCTTCTGCTTCGCGGCGACCGAGCCGTCCGCGCTGGTGATCCCGCAGGCGGCGGCCAGCGACGGGCCGATCTTGTCCACGATCCGTCCGGCGTGCACGCCTCGTCCTTTACGGAGGGTCTTCAGCTCACGGACCAGGTTCCTCAACATCTCCGCTCTCCTCCCCTTGCTCGCTCACGTGCGGCGGAGTCAGGTTGCGGCGGGCGTGTGGACGAGAAGTGGACACGCCGTGGATCGGTCAGACGTGCTCCGGTCGCAGGACGGTCCGTGCCACCGAAGAGGCCAGCGCGATGCCCAGGCGCACACCGTCGCAGCCGAGGAAGACGCGCGAGCTGCCGATGCGGCCGAGCGCCTGCTGGTCGACCGCCCCGAGCCCGAACGCGACCATCTCCGGGCACAGCGTGGTGGCGGTGAGCCTCGCGAGTGCCGCGGGCCACGCCGGATCGGTCGCCCTGCCGTCGGAGACGAAGAACAGCAGCGGTCTGCGCACCTGGACCCGCTGTGTCTTGAGGCGGTGCACGTCGCGCTCGACGATGGTGCGCACGAGGGTGAACGCGGCACCGAAGTCAGAACCCGGCTCCTCGCGCGGCATGATCTCCTCGGCGGGGTCGAGTGCGGGCAGCAACGGCCGCACGACCAGCGGGCTGTCCGCGAAGACGACCACGCAGAGCCGGATCTGGGCCGTGGCGTGCCGATCCGCGTGCACCACCCCGCGGAACTCGCGCATCCCGGCGTTCACCTCGTCGATGTGGTCGCTCATCGAGAACGACACGTCGCACACGAGATAGCACGGCAACACATCGAGAACCATCGGACTTCCCCCTCAACACGATGCGTGGTGCAAACACCGTTACCGGATCGCGTTGATCAAACGTGGACAAAAAGCTGATTCGCTGACACGCCAACGGGGCTTTGCGCGACATTCCACCCAGATGGCAGCTCGTGCACCGGGAGGACGGCGTGGAATTTCGTATGCTGGGTCCGTTGGAATGTTGGCACGGCAACACTTCCGTGCCCCTGGGAGACCAGCAACAACGCTTCATCCTCGTCGTCCTCCTGCTGCACGCGAACAAGCCCGTGTCACCCGAACGGCTCACAGAGACCGTGTGGCCCGACAACCCCGAACGCAGAACGCTGGTCCGCGGTTACATCAACAAACTGCGCAAGGCGTTCGAACACACCGACGCCGCGATCGACACGACACCGACCGGCTACGTGCTGCGCGTCGACGAGAACCAGATCGACACCGTGCGCTTCGACCGGTTGCGTGCGGAAGCCGCACAAGCCTTGCGGAACAACGACCAGCGTCAGGCCGTCGATCTGCTGTGTGCCGCAGTCGACCTGTGGCGCGGGAGGTTCTTGGAGGACATCGACATCGACCGGGTCGGCGGCGCTGCGGTGATCTCACCGGCAGAAAGCTTCGCCGACGCACTGGGTGACGTAGCCGAACTGGAACTGCTCGTAGGTGACCACCGCTCCGCGCGCGACCGCATGCGCCGCGCCCTGCCGAAAGACCCCGCCAACCAGAGGTATGCCGAACTCCTCATGCGCGCGCTGATCGCGGGTGCTGACGGTGTGGGCGCCATCCGGGTCTACAAGAACGCCTGCGCGGCGCTCGCAGAAGCCGGCTACGAACCGGGGTCGGCGCTGCGCAAGCTCGCGGCGCGGGCGGAACACGGTGAGCCGGTCAGCTCGCTGCCATCCCGCCCAGGCGGGTTCACCGGTCGGTCCAGCGAACTGGAGACGATCGAGGCGGCCGCGGCGGGCTCGGACGAGCGACGTGCGGTGTGGATCAGCGGCGCGCTCGGCGTCGGCAAGACCGGCCTGGCCGTCGAGGCGGCGCACCGGTTGCGCCCCCGTTTCCCGGACGGCCAGCTCCTGTTGCGGCTCAACGGGTTCACCCCGAACGTCGCGCCGATGTCCGTTTCGGACGCGCTGAGCCAGCTGCTCACCGAGCTGGGCGTGCCGGCCGAGCAGATCCCGGACACGGTGGGCCGCAAGGCATCGCTCTACCAGACCCAGCTCTACGGCACGAAAACCCTGGTGGTGCTGGACAACGCGGCGTCACCCGAACAGATCCGGCCGCTGCTGCCCGAAGCGCACGACTGCTTCGCCATCGTCACGAGCCGCAGGATGGGCGAGCCGGACATCAGCGAACACGTGCGGCTGGCCCCGATGCCCGCGGCCGACGCGTCCGCGCTGTTCCGGCGGCTGACCGACCCGTTCCGCGTGCGCGGCAGGGCGGCGGACATCGCGGGCCTGGTGAAGCGCTGCGGGTACCTGCCGGTGTCGATCACGGTCGCGGCGGCGTTGCTGCGCAGGCACGACCGGTGGTCGCTCGACCACCTGCTCGGCCTGATGGACGAGGAAGGGCCGTTGCGGGAAGACGCCGCGGTGCTGGCGTCCTACCGGCAACTCGACGACCGGCAGCAGCAGCTCTTCCGGCTCTTCGGACACCTTCCCGGACCGGACGTCGACCTCGTCGGCGCCGCGGCCCTGGCGGGGCTCACCGTCGCCGCCACCCGCGAGCTGCTCGACGACCTGCACGAGGTCTGCCTGCTGGAGGAGGTCGCGCCGGACCGGTACCAGATGCTCGACCCGATCAAGGAGTTCGCCGCTCTCGAACCCCCGCCCGCGGACGCACTGGTGCGCTTGCTCGACTTCTACCTCGTGTCGCTGAGCA
The DNA here is from genome assembly GCF_003350445.1 of Lentzea flaviverrucosa. Lineage (NCBI taxonomy): Bacteria > Bacillati > Actinomycetota > Actinomycetes > Pseudonocardiales > Pseudonocardiaceae > Lentzea > Lentzea flaviverrucosa. Next base: position 207,508 of record NZ_QQAU01000008.1, on the reverse strand, counting down.
GCGCCGTGAGCGCGGCCTACCCGTTCGACCGCACCGTCCAGCCGCCGGTGGACCGCGTGAGCCCGCTCGGTCTGCGGTTCACCCGCGAGGACGAGGCGCTGGCGTGGATCACCTCCGAGCGCGACAACCTGATGGCCGCCATCCGGCGTTCAGGCCCGGACCACGCGTGGCGGCTGGCAGCGCTGATCTGGCGGCACTTCAACACGGCGAACCGGTTCGAGGACTGGATCGAGGCCGTCGACTCCGTTCGCCCGGAGGACGACCACGGCCAGGCGCACGTGCTGCTGCGCCTGTCCACCGCCCACGACAGGCTCGGCAGGCACAGCGAGGCGTTCGAGTTCGCCGAACAGGCGCTGAAGAGGTGGTCCCGGCTCGGCGACGTGGCGGGCGAGGCGGCGACGCTGTGCGCGCTGGCCATGTCCGCGATGCAACTCGGCTCCCACGACGAGGCGGTCCGGTGCTTCGAAGCCGGACTGACGAAGTACGAGCAGTGCGGGGACCTCCGGGGCCGCGCCCACGCGCTCAGCATGCTGGGCTATCTCAACGAACAGCACCGCAGGTACGACATCGCGTTGCGGCAGCACGGGGAGGCCGTGCGGATCCTGCGGGAGATCGGACACCAGCAGGGGCTGGCGCACGCGTTGAACAACCGCGGTGCGAACCGGCAGCACCTCGGGATGCTGGAGGACGCCATCCCCGACCACCTGGAGGCGCACGAGATCGCGGTCGAGCTCGGTGACGACTGCGTGGCCGCCTACGCGTTGACCAACATCGCCGACGCCCACCGGCTCGCCGGCCGGCTGAGCGAAGCACTGCACCACCACGAACTGGCCTCCGCCACCGCGGCAGATCTCGCAGACGCCGACCTGCGCGCGAGGCTCTTCCGCGACCGGGCCGCCACGGCACGCGACGGAGGCGACCTGGCCGGCGCGCTGCGCCTCTACCTGGCGTTGCTGGACGTGGCCACCGGCACGGGCAACCGCACGCACCAGTCCCACGGTGAAATCGGTGTGGCACGGACGATGCACGCGCTGGGCAGGCATGCCGACGCGGCGGCGCACTGGAACGCGGCCGAGGCCGTGTTCACCGAGCTCGACCAGCCGGAGGCGCAGGAGGTGCGGGCCGAGCGTGCGGCGATGACCTGTGCGTGCGGTCAGCGGTGAGACAGGAGCCGTTTCAGGTCGGGGTAGACCTCGCGCACCGCCGCGTGGTTGTGCCACCTGCCCAGGGTTCTGGCCAGCTGCCGCAGATCCGTCCGGACGGTGGCCGAGTCGACGTGCGCCGCGTCGTCGATCGTGGCGGTGAGCGTGCGGCAGCTCTGGTCGACGTCACCGGACAACGCCTGGGCGAGGGCCTTGCGCGTGCCGAAGCGGGCCCTGGTGCGGCGCGACGTGACGGGCACCAGCGCCAACTGCCGGTCCAGCACGACGGCGGCCTCGGCGTTGAGCCCGAGGTCGCTCAACGCCCATCCCCTGGCCAGTTCCAGCGGATCGGGCGCGCTGGGGCCGAGCGCCGGGTACGGGCTGTCGGGCTGCGCGAAGTCCATCAGTCGCACGGCGCGGTCGAACGCGCTTTCGGCGGCGTAGCGATCTCCGGCGAGTGCGTGGCCCTGCGCCTCACGTCGGGCGGCCAGCGCGAGGACTCGTGAGCCGGCGTTGCCGATCCACTGCGCCTGCTGGGCGAGGTTGATCGTGCTCCGGGCGTCCTGCCGGTAGAACGCGATCCCCGCCTCCCGCACGAACGAGTAGCTCGCGATGTCCGCGTCCCCCGCCGCGCGCGACAGTTCGGAGGCCTGCCTGGTCCACCACAGCGCCGCCTGTTCGTCGCCTGCCTCCTGGCTCATCCAGCCGGTGTACTCGGAGAGGCGCGCGGCGAGCTTCAGCAACCCCGTGCCGATCGAGCCCGTGTTCTCCCGCGCCATTCCGTGCACCGTGTGCTGCAACGCTTTCAGCGGCTCGATGAGCACCATCGGACTGGTGCGCAGACCCAGTGCGCGCAGGTTCTCGAACGAGGTGCGCATCCCCGCGACCACCTGTGCGTCCGGGGCCGGCCGGAGCCCGCTGCCGGCGAGCACGCCCGCGCCGAGCATCGTGCCCGCCACCAGCACCTGACGGCGGGCGAGTGCCGGGGTGCCGTGCATCGCGGCCTCGATCAGCCGCCCGCCCACGCCGAGCACGCCGTCGCACAGACGGGCCACCGTCGGCGTCGGTGGTTTCAGATCGTTCTCGATCTTGCTCAGATAGCCCTTGCTGTAATGGATCGACTTCGCCAGCTGCCCCATCGACAGACCCGCGGCGATGCGGTGTTCACGCAGCAACTCACCAAAACTTCCGGCCACGACTGCCTCCCGTTCCGGCGTCATCCGAGTACATCACCAGGGTCTGTCCGACGCAATCGCCCTGGCCATGACAAAAAATGGCCAGGGCGCATTAGCGACTACGTCATCCGTGCCACGGGTTGCCGCCGCCGTTCTGGTTCTCCGTGGTGGTCGTGGTGGTGGGAGGCGGCGGCGGGGTGTCGTCCGCGTTCGCCGTGCCGCCACCGGAAACAGCGGCGGCGACCGCGAGAGCGGTCACCAGCGTGGCGGCACCGGCGACGAAAGTGGACACGATTTTGGACATGACGAATCCTCCGAAGGAAATCGCAATTGATTTCGGAATTTCGCCCGCCGTTCTGCGGGCTACTTCGAGGATTCATCTTCAGAATTCGCAAAAACAGGTGTTTCCCGTTGCCCACCGAGGTGGTCAACACGTCCACTCCTCATCCACTTCTGATCGACACCCTGCGTGGATGCTGCGCGCACCCGGCCGCCGGCCGGCCTCATCGAGGAGGTTGGAGTGACCGAATCCGCGACCTACGACATCGCCGTGTCGTTCGCAGAAGAGCAGCGCGCCGTGGTCGGCGAGGTGGTCGAGGCGTGCCGGCAACGCGGCCTGACCGTGCTGGAAGGCAACGACCTGCCAGAGGCACGAGTGCGCTTCTTCGTGCCGTTCGTGTCCAGTGTGGACGAACTGGCGGTGAACGGCGACGAGCACGTGCTGCCGGTGCTGACAGGTGACGCCCCCGCGCCGTCATCGTTCCTGCGCACGGACGAAGGTCTGGTCGACACGCTCGTCAGCCGCGTGGAGGCGGCTGAGACCGCGGGCAGGGAACGGGTGTCCGTCGCTCAGGTGGCGACCGAGGCCGAGGTGGCGCCCACCACCGAAGAGGCACCCACCACGAGCCCCTTGCGTACCCTGGCCGAACAGTTCGCCGCCGCGGGCGCCCACCGCGACCTCTCCGGCACCCTGCACCTCGGCGACACCACGATCGCCGTCCGCGTCGAACGCGCGGGCGACACCGTGTACGCGGTGGAAGCCCGCGACGAGACCGTGAACTTCGTCGTCCTGGGCGGCACCACCGACCTGCTCTCCACGCTGCACCAGCGGATCGAGGACATGCTGGCCTCGTAACGCGAAAAAGGGCGGTGCCCCCGTCGGGGACACCGCCCTTTTCACTGCCTGCCGGCTCGCTCGACCACTTCCTCGAGCCGCAACGGACTCGGCGGGTGATGACTCAGGCACAACGGCGCCCGCATCCGCCGGAACCCGAACGTGTCCCCGGTGACGTAGAACTGCCCCCGCTCCAGCCGGGAGATGTCCGCGATCGAACTCCCCTTGGCCCGCGCCATGTCCGTGGCCGCGGCGATCTGAGCGGGACTGTTCAACCGCCCGAAGAACTGCGTGGTCGCGTTACCGGTGACCTGGTTGTGCACACCCTTCGGCGCCTGGGTGGCGAGCAACAACCCCAGCCCGTACTTGCGGGCCTGCGACGCCAGCAGGATCGTCGTCTGCGTGCTGGCCGTAGCCTGACCGGACGGCGCGATCGTCTGCGCCTCGTCCATGACCATCAGCCCGCCGAGCGGCCGATCGACCGCCGGGTTCCGCTTGATCCAGGCGAACACCTCCAGCTGCAACTGGCTGATGAACCCCTGCCGTTGCTCGTCGGACGGCAACCCCACGAAACTGATCACCGAAACCCGCGCCTTCTTGCCCTCCGACGGCGAGAGCAACACCCCGGGATCCGTGGGCTCCCCCTGCCCGGCCAGCAGGGGATCGTTGACCATCGCGGCCCGCAAGGTCTCCGCGAGATCAGCCGCCGTGGCCGCCGCGGAGTGCAACTTGCTGACCCCGTCCGGCAACTCCGCCAGCAGGTCCACGAACCCGTTCAGGTCCCGCCTGTCGTTGCGCGCGTAGTGCCGCAAGGCCTCCTTGAGCACAGCCCGCCCCCGAACAGCGAACTTCGTCCCGTTGGCGATCCGCGCGTGAGGCAACAGCCGGGCGACAGCAGCCTCGACCGCCGCCCCGAACTCGTCCTCGTCCCCGCGCACCAGCGCGAAATCAGGCAAGGGGTGAAAACTCAACGGCCGCCCACCGGACCGTCCAGGCGTCCACACGACGACCTCGGTGCCGGCGAGGTACTCGGCGGCACGGGCCTCGTCCCCGGCCCGCCACTCCTCCGGCACCTCGGGCCAGGCATCCCCCAGCCGCGCCAGGTCGTTGTTGGGGTCCAGCACGATCGCCGAAACCCCTTGCAACGCACACTCTTCGACGATCCGGCGCAACAACACCGTCTTGCCGCTACCGGACCCGGCGAACACGATCGCGTGCTTGCGCAACGACTCGAGCTCGATCCGGATCTCCCCGTCCATCCCGAGCACGATCTCACCGTCGCCCTGCTCCTGCAGCGGCTCCGGCTTCGCACTCTGGCCCTCCGGCTTAGCGGGCTGGTTCTCCGGCTGTGGCGTCTCCGGCGCCGGCGGAGGCCGTGTCTCCTGGTGACCGCTCCTCGCGGTGGTCCGCACCGCACCAGGCATGATCTGCCGCAGGAACGTGGTGCTGCTGGCCGGTTTGCGCGCGGCGAGCCACGCGAACAGCTGATAGCTCTGCGTCGACCACATCTCCTTGAGCGCACCGAAGGTCCGCAGGTCGTCATCGGAGACGTCGATGCTCCTGCCGCCGGCGCGTTCGAACTCCGCGACCTCGCCGCGCGTCTTGGCGCCGGTCCACCCCTTGGAACCGTTGCGGATCAGGATCAGGTGGCGGCCCCGGACGTTCGCCGCCGCGGCACGGGCGTCCCGCAACCTGCGCAGCACGCGGTTGCCGTGACTGCTGGCGATGAGCCGGAACACCCAGCGCTCCTCGACGTCCCTCTCCTCGTCCACGGTGTGGCGCAGCCCCGCGTGCAGGCTGTTGTCGTCGGCCTGGGGTTCCGGATGCCAGGTCAGGTCGTCGTTGCCGATCTCGGTGACCCACGACTTCAGACCGGCCAGCAGCAACGCCGGCATGACCTCGTCCTCGTTGTGCGGCTTGACGTCCGATGCCGCCAGACTGGCCAGTGCGCGCAGTCTCTCGAACTCGGCGTCGAGCTCGGCCAGGTCGTCGGGCTCCTGCTCCGGGGATGTGGCGGGAGTCTGTTCGGGCTTCCCAGCCGACTTCCGTGCCGTTTTCTGGGGCGCCTTCTGGGCCGCCTTCTGGGCCGGCTGCTCCTGAGGGGGCTGCTCCTCGAACGAGCGCAGTTCCCTGATGTCGCCGTGGAAACAGCTTTCCGCGTGCGCGTGGATGCGCTTGAGCAGCTCTCGTGGAGTCATCGGCTGCCAGGAACCGAACGCCTCGGGAGCGACTGGCCACGTCGGGTGCGGTGGTGTGATTCCCTTGCGCTGGTAGATGGCGCCCAGCCACTTCTCCACGAGCACGCGGGCGAGCTCGGCATCCGTGATGGCGACGAGGATCGGGGTCGTCGTGAAGCGGTCGCCCACGGTGTCGCTCGCGATCGACCCGAGCCTCACCCAGGTGTTGGGCAGGCACGCCACGACCGTCAGCGTTCGCCTCGTGGTCTCGCGGAGCTGCATCAGCCCGTCGGAGATGAGTGCGATCTCCTGTGCCAGCTCGCTGTTCGTCGTCTCCTCGTCGAAGGCTTCCTGGCTCTTGTTGACGAGTGTGTCCAGCTGGTCGACGGCGACCACGCACGGACCCGTCAGCGCGAGGATGCGGGAGATGTCCCGCACGAGTGTCTGCGGGCGCTTGGGCTTGACCGGCAGGCCCCAGTGACGACGTTCGTCCTGCGACTCGTCCAGCCCTTCCAGGTAGGCACGACCGATCTCCGCGTGCTCGGAGGCGTACAACACGAGCGCTTTGACCGTGTCACCGCATTCGACCGCGATCCGGCCGTCCACCTGGCGCAGGCCGTTGAGCAACGCGCGGAGGTCGTCCGGGATCAGCGGAGCCTCACCGAGGACCGCCCGAGTGACCTCCTCCGAGGCGTTCGCCCGCTCGCACAACTGCTTCAGCAACACCGTCAGCTGGAAGTCGCCGTCATCGTTGGTCCTGAGCAGTTCGCTGCGCATCGCGTCGGCGACGTCGTCCCAGAACATCTGACCGGACGTGAGCTCGATCAGGAAGAAGTACCCGCCTTCCCGCTGCACCATGCGACGCACCGAACCGAGCAGGTGGGTCTTCCCGATGCCCTTGCGCCCCTGCAACGCGAGCCCTATGGGGCTGGGACCGTTGCTCGCCTTGGCATCCGCGATACCGGTGCTGATGCGGTGCTCCGCCCTCGGGTGCAGACCGTCGACGTGGGACGGCGAGGTCTGCCAGACGTCGTCGGGCGTCTCGGCGGAGTTGAAGCGCAGTGCGGCCAGCGCTTCCCGCAACTGGGCGGTCATGACGACTCCTCGATCGCGATGAGGTGCAAGTCCTCACCACCGATCCGAACCGCCGAGGCACGGTCTTCCGCTGTGAGCATCTTGGTGTTCGAGTCCGGTGCCAGGTGGACGGTCCCGGTCTTCATCATCTCCAGCAGGGTGTCGTCCACCTCGTTCTTGCCGGCGCCGTTCAACCGGGGACGGACCCTGGCCAGGCGGATCCAGTCCTCCGGCGCGGTGGCCAGATCGGCGTAGGCCGCGCGGATCAACGACTGCAGGTCACCCGAGCGCACGGCCTCGGAGAGCAGGCCACGCCGGTGGAGGAACCCGATGGCACGGCGAAGGATCTCGGTGTGCGCCCGCGCCAGCGGTCCCGAGCGGGCCGGCCCTTCCCCGCCCACGAGGTCGTTCATGCACCACTCGACACCTTTGTCGGTGATCTCGTGCACCAGCCTGCGGCCCTCTTTCGAGGTCGACATCAGCTCGTCGTCGTTCAGCGGACCGCGTTCCTTGGGCGGCAGCTTGATCTTGAACCGGTCGGTCATCTCCTTGTGCTCGATGGCGCGGTCTTCCAGCATCAGCTGCATCAGTGCCGCCCGTGCCTGAGGGCCGTACGTCTCCGGCATCACGCCGCCTTTCAGTTCGTCAACGCGTTGATTCGTCGATCGATCCGGGTGAGCAGGGCGCCCACCTCGGCACGCAGTCGCGCCGGTACCTCGATCCCGGCCCTGTCGCGGTGGGACTTGCTGAGCAGCAGGAGGTCAGCCGATCGGTCGCGCAGCAGGTCCATGTCCCCGTCGTCGAGCGCTGAGACCATGCCGAGCACCGTCTCGTCGATGAGCGCGAACCTCTCCGCGTACGGCAGCAGCTCGGGCAGCTCCCGCAGAGCCGCCTCGGCACCGCGCAGCGCTTCGAGGTCCGGTTCGGTCTCGGGCGCCGGCGTCGCCTTGATGAGGTCGTGCAGCTCCCGCGCCACCCGGACAGGACGCGAGGTCGGGTCGAACTCGAGGTGCCTCAGGCTGCGCAGGAAGCCGGGCAGCCGCTCGCGATCCGTGCCGCGGGTCAGCAGGCAGAACATCTGCCGCTGGGCACCATCCGGCCCGAGCGTGCGCCGCACGAACCGTTCCGCCTCGGTCAGCTGCCACCGGCTCAGCTCGCCGTCGACCACGAGGCAGAGGTGCTCGGCGGGGTCACCGGTCCGGTCCAGGAACTCGGGGTCACCCGACACCGACCTGTCCGCCGTCAGCCCGAGCAGCCGCAGCTCGGTGATCAGCTCCGTTCCCGTGCGCCACAGCGTCCGCGGACTGGACACGAGGAGGTCCCAGTCGAACTTGCGCCGCCGCGAGCGGGCGGCCGCGACATAGGCGTCTCGGTTGTCTGCCAGCAGATCGGTCCGGTCGAACTCGTGCGCTATGACCGCGGCGACGGTCTCGAGCGCGAAGGAGATCTGGTCCGGCGACGGAGGACGTTCGACCATCACGGGGAGCAGTTCCCCGAAGCTCCAGTAGGAGATGTACGGAACCGTCAAGTGCCGCACCATCTGTTCCGGGGTGACGCCCTTGACCAGCCAGTTGTCGAACAAGGGGGCGACGACCCCGACGCACTTCTGCTGCCACTCCTCGGCCCGCTGGTACTCCATCCGGTTGTCGAGCCGGGACAGCACAGGCATCACCTGGTGACGCGGCCGGTCGTAGGGCAGCCGATCCCTCGCCATGTCCGCGAGGTGGGCGATGTCCACCACCTCGTTGAGGTTCTGCTCGTTGGCGGTGAACACCACCACCAGTCGGTCCGGCAGCTGAGCGGTGCAGATGCCGGCGATGTCGGAGACACCGGTCCGGCTGTCGATCAACACGAAGTCGTACTTGGCCGTCCACTCGTCGCGGCGGTCTTCGAGGAACGCGGCGAACCCCTGTTCGTAGAGGTCCGACCAGTCGATCTCCTGCATCCGGTACGTGTAGGAGGCGTCGAGCTTGTTGCCCACGACCTTGCCGGCGGCCATCAGGTCGAGCACGCCACCCTCGACGTCGACCCGGACCGTGTGCGGTCCAGGCGCTTCGACCTTTCTGATGAAGTCGTGCGCGAGATCCACAACGCCGCTGTCGGGCATCTGGGAAAGGTGCGGGCGGAAGTAGAGGTGAAGACCTGGCGCCTCCAGGTCCCAATCGACGGCGAGCACCCGGTAACCCCAGCGTGCGAGCAACACCGCTGTGTTGGCCAAGGTGAAGCTGCGCCCGACTCCGCCTTTGTAGGAGTAGAACGTGATCACGGTTCCGGACATGGCTTGAACCTCGGTAAGGGCGGTCGCGGAGTGACGATCGGGTCAGGACGCTCGACGATCGGCCAGTCAGGTCGCCAGTCGGGAACCTGGTCCGCCAGTTCGACCAGATCACGCGCCAGCTGCTTCACCTCTTTGTGGAACTGGAAGTAGTGGACGGTCTGCTGGTAAACCGGATCGGGATGCGCGTATTCCTTGAAGTCGTGCCAACTGCGCATCCGTTCCTCGATAGGGAAGTTCTCCGAATCCGAGTAGAGGATCGGGTAGATCAGCCCCTGGGGGATCTTGGCGCTCGCGAAGCCGAGCATGTTCTCCCGCGCCCGCATGCTGTAGAGCTCCGTCATGCACCAGCCGGACGTGAAGTAGTGCGGCGTCATGACCTGGATCATGATCTTGCTGCGCCGCAGCGAGGTCTCCAGGTTGTGCGACCACTCCACCGCCTTCGGCATGAACCGGTCCATGTAGACCTTGGGCGTGGGCGCGCACTCGTCGGCAAGACACTCGACGAGTTTGTTGTAGAAGTGGTTCAGCAGCCATTTCTGCACACTGCCCTGGCGGCTGTAGCTGATGAAGAAATCGAACTGATAGCCGGACACAGCGACCAACAGTAGATGCGACTATGCCGCGATAAAAGACAAAAAAGTGGGCATTTTCAGCCCTTCCGACCAATAATTGGACAAAAACTGGGCGACCGAGAAGGGGCCGAGAACAGCAAGAAGCCCCCGATCATGTTCGATCGAGGGCTTCTGCGCTGAGTGGACGATACAGGGATTGAACCTGTGACCCCTACCGTGTCAAGGTAGTGCTCTCCCGCTGAGCTAATCGTCCGAGCGGATGACGAGACTCGAACTCGCGACCCTCACCTTGGCAAGGTGATGCGCTACCAACTGCGCTACATCCGCGTGCGCCTCGGTTTCCCGTGGTGCGAGAGGAACTTTATCCGACGGTCCCCGGAAGCTCCAAATCGGCTGATCCCGAGCCTGACGAACCTGGGCGGGGGTCCGGGGGCGAAGCCCGCCGGGCGGGGTCTGGGGGGTTGCACCCCCGGAAAACACTACGGGGCGAGCTGGTTCGCGCTTTCCGCGAACACAACTCGCCCCGAGTACCGTGGACGATACAGGGATTGAACCTGTGACCCCTACCGTGTCAAGGTAGTGCTCTCCCGCTGAGCTAATCGTCCGAGGCGGAGACGGGAATCGAACCCGTGTACAGGGCTTTGCAGGCCCTTGCCTAAGCCACTCGGCCACTCCGCCAGGAGCATGACCCCACGCAAAGTACACCGTGGAACCATAGAGCGGATGACGAGACTCGAACTCGCGACCCTCACCTTGGCAAGGTGATGCGCTACCAACTGCGCTACATCCGCGTACATCACTGACTTCATGATGTTGAAACGAAGCTTATACGAGGGGTTCAAGCGAGTTTCACCGGGGGTGCCCGCTTCGCCATCGCGGGCCCCCTACCTCGGATTATTCAACTCAGGTCGTTCGAGATGAGGTGCGTGAGCGCCTCGTCGACGTTGACCCAGAGGTGCTCGTTGCCCGGCACGACGACGTCGTAGGTGCGGTCGAGGAAATCGGCGAGCTCCTGAGCGGACGCCTCGAACATGGCGTGCCCGGAAGGCGAACTCAGCTCGATCACGACGACCTCGGGGTCGTCGGCGGCGGGGCGGATCCGGACGTCACCGTCGCCGGCGTCGGCGATGAGACCGTCTGCGAGCAGGTCGCGGGCGTACACCCACTCGACCCAACCGGCGCGGCCGGTGCGGAACGCGGCGACGACCGCGTACGGGTCCTTCGTGTCGTATCGAAGCTCCACCTGAACCGGGACCGCAGGGGTCCTCGGTGCCAGCAGGTCGAAGACCGCTGTCGAGCGGAGCGTCACGTGATCGTTGCGCATCGTCGTTACCCTCTTCTCCCTTCCCGGTCAATGAAACGACCGAGCACCTTAGTTGTGACGTGCATGTGGCGAGGAACGCTCGCGAATCGGGTGCAGATCACCCCATCGGGTCAGCTCGACTCCGCAACGCGACCGTTTGCACGCGCTCCGTGGCCTCCTCGCTCGTTAGCCGGTGTTCAGCGACTCCCATCTTGCTGGGTCTAACCTGAACCCGGTACCGGCTGTTGCGCGAATGTTGGACGTGAGGACATCTCTGGTGGCTGACTCGCCCGGCCCAACCGTTGCGTCGAGCGACGGCCGGCCGACCGATTTCGAGCTCGTGCAAAGACTCGCACAGGGCGATCGGTCGGCGTTCGGTGAGCTGTACGACAGGTACGGCACACCAGCATATTCGCTGGCCAGGCGCATCTGCGTGGACCCGGAACTGGCCGAGGACGTCGTCCAAGAAGCCTTCCTCGCACTCTGGCGGCACCCCGCCAGGTTCGACCCCGCCCGCGGAAGTTTCGGCACCTGGTTGATGACTTTGGTGCACCACCGCGCGGTCGACGCCGTACGTAAAGAGAACACTCAGCGTCGTCGGACTGTTCCCCTCACCGACGACATCTCCCCTCCTGCCGAAGGTTCCGACCACGCAGCGTTGATCAGCGTGGTGAGCGCCGAGGTCAGAGCAGCCCTGCACACGTTGCCGGAAGAACAGCGCCAAGTAATAGCTCTCGCCTATCTCGGCGGCTACACGCAGTGCGAGGTGGCAAAGTTGACAGGCGTCCCGCTGGGGACTGTGAAATCGCGCACGTTCGCGGCGATCAGACGCCTGAGAGGCACGTTGGGGAACTTGTGGGCCGGAGAGACCGGCGAGACGACAGGAGTTCACCGGTGAACGGCGACCTGTGCGCTCACGAGGAGCTCGCCGTCGGCTGGGCGATGCACTCCTTGGAGCCAGACGAGGAAGCAGTGGCACGCGACCACGTGCCGACCTGCGCCACGTGCCAGCGCACCGTGCAGGCGACGCAGGAGGTGCTGGCGGGCATAGGCAGCGCGGTCCACCAGGAACAACCACCACCGCGCCTGCGCGCGAAGCTGATGGAGCAGATCGAGCACATCCCCCAGGAAGTGCCCGAGCCGCACACCCCGCGCCACGCGGCGCCGATCCCGTTGCTGCGCCCGCAACACCGCCGCCGCACGGGCCGCGTCCTGCTGGCCGCCGCGGCAGCACTGGCCGTCCTGGCGGGCGCCGGCTACCTGGGCGTGCGCGTGAACCAGCTCTCGAACCAGGTAACGGCCTCCGAGGCCCGCACCGACGACCTGAACAAGGCCCTCTCCCTGGCCGCCGACCCGGCGACGAACAGAGCGGTCCTGCGCACCGGCTCAGGCGACGAGGTGGCAGTGGTCCTCTCGAACCCCACCTCCGCCGCAGTGATGCCGACCAGCCTCAAACCCAACGACTCGGGACACGTTTACGTAGTTTGGGGCGCAAGCACCCCGGCGCCGGTACCGTTGGCGGTGTTCGACGTACGAGCCGGTTCGACCGACCCGCAACTGCTGGCCTGGTCCTCCGACGCGCACAAGCACACGACCTTCGCGGTGTCGCTCGAACCAGGCCGCCAGGCCCCTCCGAAACCCTCGGAAGTGCTAGCGGGCGGCCAGGTTGCACCCGCCTGAATCCCAACAGGATGATCGACACATGACGAAGCCCGACGTGAAGCCCGAAGAGCACAAGGGCTGGCGCCACTGGTTCCACAGGAACCCGGCGCTGAACCTGGCGTACCGCATCGGCGTGGGCGTGATCGGCGGCCTGGTCCTGATCGCGGGCATCATCATGATCCCGTACCCGGGCCCGGGCTGGCTCGTGGTGTTCGCGGGCCTGGCCATCCTCGCCACGGAGTTCGAGTGGGCAGGCCGAGTCCTCAAGTTCGCCAAGCGCTACTACGACCGCTGGGTCGCCTGGCTCAAGCGCCAGCCGTCCTGGGTCCGCGGCCTGGTGATGGCGGGCGTCTGCGCCATCGTCCTCGTGACCTGCTACTTCCTGAACGTGTTCGCGCTGGTAGGCGGCTGGTTCGGCCTGGAGTGGACCTGGTTGCAGAGCCCGATTTTTGGTTCTCGTTGATGATGTTGTAGGCTATGGCCACACCGCGAGAGCGGGACAGCACGACAACAGAACACGGGCGTTTAGCTCAGCGGGAGAGCGCTTCGTTCACACCGAAGAGGTCACTGGTTCGATCCCAGTATCGCCCACACAACCTGAAAGCCTCTGACCTGCGAAGGTCGGGGGCTTTCAGGTTTTTTGCATACCGTGACAACCCCGTTTTGGGGGCATCGGTAGCAGAAGTGGTAGCAGATCGGCGTTTTCCCACGTCAGATCAGCCCCCTCGCCAAGGACGGCAGGAACAGACCAATCACTGCCTCGGCAGCGTCGCGGTCGAGGTCCTCGACGTCCGCCGAGTACGTGTCCAAGGTGAACGCCACGGTCGCGTGCCCCAGCCGTGAGCTGACAATCTTCGGGTGGATTCCTGTGCGCAGCGCGATAGTCGCGTAGGTGTGGCGTACGTCATGAAATCGAATCTTCGGCAGCCCGAGGAAATCAACGATCCGGTTGAACTCCTCGGTGATGGTGTCCGGGTAGATCGGCCGACCGTCTTCCCAGCAGAACGCCAGCCCGTGATCCTGATAGGTCTCGCCCCACTCCTCCTTATCCCTCTCCACTTGTTGAAAGTGGACGGTCAGCACTCCGCACGTGAAGCTGTCCAGGGCCATCGATCGACGGCTCTTCTGACTCTTGCCCGTGCCTTTGACCGCTTTCCCGCCAGCGATTACTCGCGTGGTCTCGGCCATGCGAACGAGCTTCTTCTGGAGATCGAACGCCGCGAGCTCCACGCCGCACAGCTCTGAACGACGCACGCCGGTCGACGCTTCGAGGACCCACAACGCGTACCAGCGGTGGTGCTGCACGTATTCGAGGAACACCATCATCTGCTCGGGCGTCCACGTGTTGTGGTTCCGCCTCGGCACCGACGGAGCCTTCACGCTCCGGATCGGGTTGAGGTTGATGTACTTCCACACAACCGCCACGGTCATCGCCGAACTGAGCATGATGTGCACGCTCTTGACCGTCTTCGCCGAGAGTCCCGGCTCGTACGGCTTCGGGATCCGGCCGACCTCGTAACGCCGAACCGCACGCCGCGCGGCGGCATAGGTCAACCCGACCTTGTCCGCGATCTCTCGCGGCCGGATCTCCCGCCCCTCAACACCGGCGGCCTTCCACAACGCGTACATCTCGCCATTGGTGTCACGCTTCTGCCGCCCTTCGGTGAGCAGGTACTCGTACAGCGCCGCGACCATGGACGGCACGAAATCCTGCACGAGGCGCTTCCCGACGATGGGCATCACGTAGGTCCGCGCCATGGTCTCGTAGTTGGCAGCCGTCGTCGCCTCGACAGTGAGACGCAAGTACGGGAAGTACGCCTCGAAGAATTCGTTGATAGTGGCGCGAGACGGCTTCACGTAGGTCTCCGTGGCGAGCGCCGAGCGCGCTTCCTCCATCCCCTCCCACGCTTCGTCTTCGGTCTCGTAGCCGCTCTTCGTGATGCGGTCACGGACCCCGGTCAGTGGGTGCGGAGGTCCTGGAAACGCGTACGCCCACTTGCGGCCGCGCCGGAACACCGACCCGTCGGAAGGCTTGCCGCGCCGCTTCTTCTTGCCGGTCATGCGGCCTCAACTCCAGCACCGCTGTCCTGTTCTGGTTCCAGGAACTCAACGAGCCGGGCGCGAACTACGAACACTCGCCGTCCCAGCCGGCGAACGCCCGGCAGCAGACCCGAATCCGCGTACCGGTAAGCAGAGGCTCGACTGATACCCAGCAGCCGGGCTGCCTCCGGAACGGACACGAGCGCAGGACCATCGTTATCAATCACTGTGATCTCCAGACGAACTCTGGACACACGGAGCGCTGCTCATAGCCGACGCGGTGGTACGGATCGGCTCGTGTGCCTGGATGGCGTCAACATCAACTTCAGCCCGCATACCTCACGCGGGACCACTTCTCCCGCCGCTGCAGCGGGCATGTGCGCTTCCGCCCACCGACAAGGCCAACGACTGCGCCTCAAGTAAGGTAGCACCTTACTGAGACAGGTGAGACTTAACTGAGATAGCCAGTGCCTTTCCTCATGAGACGGGACGGCCAGCCTCACGAGGCATCGGTGCGCATCGGGAAGACTGAGCCGCACTTGGCGCGCTTCATGAGCGCCTCGCACACGCGACCATGGAAGGGCGTGACGGTGCAGCTTCGATGGCGCCTCAGGCAGGTAATGGCCTCACGCGAAGTGTGGACAGGCAAGGACTTGCGGGAGCTGCTGACTCAACGCGCCAACTTCACCTTGTCCGCGCCGTCGGTGTACGCGCTGATCAACAACGAGCCGACGCAGATGAAGACCGAAACCTTGCAGGCCCTGTGCACCGCGCTGCGATGCACGCCGAACGAGCTCTACGGCGTGACGCCCCCACGCGAGGTCTCCTTGGTCAACGAATCCGAAGCCACGGACGCGACCCACGCGGACTGACCAGAGCGCCACCGCCAGCCGACGCCGTTCGAACGAATACGTCATGCCGCGATCTCCCCGCTGACGGCTGGGCCAGAGCGGCACGCCCACGGCGAGCAGCCGTCGGGATCAGCTTCCTCCGCCGCATCAACGGCGACGAGATGGAGACGCCTCGCCCTGGTGCGCGACTCGAGATCGACCTCGTCCAGCGGCTTGCAGGAGCGATGCAGAAAGTACTGACCACGCAGGGGCTGGCCCTGATCCGTTGCGTGTGGATAGCCGTGGCGGATGGCTTTTGTCGAACTCCACCGCTTGCGCTCAGCCGTCAGGATCGTGGTCACTGATCCATCGCCAGCCTGCGTTGCCGTGGAACGGGCAGCCGACGCAGGCGGACTTCACCGTCTGGCCGAAGCCTCGCTCCACGAGGTACTCGAGGCAACGAGCTTGATCCCAACCGAGGTCGAGCAGCGGGAAGACGTTCCGCAGGAAGTTGACACCGGAGTCCTTCGCCCGCGCGAACTCGTCGGTGCTGATGCCGATCGCCTGCCCCGCATAGACCCCTCGCGGTACTCGGCGCGGATGCGGATAGCCGAGAAGGTGTCGAGCCGCCCGCTTCAACGGGGTGATGTTGTACTCGCTGGGGCTTATCTGCACTAGAGCTGGCTTGGCGCATCGGGGTAGCTCCACCACTCCAAATTGCCGAGCATCGACGTGGCATCGGCAGCGACGGTTGGACTCTTGCGTCTTGCGAGTTGCAGGACACTGCAGCTCGTAAGCTGACCGCTCGTGGACATTGACTGGATTCAGCAGAAGCTTGAGGAGTTCATCGAGCTGTGTGAAGAGTCCTTGGAGCTTCGGCCGATGAACGACTGCATGCCCGCGCTGCGGAGGCGAGAGGCTACCGTCAGAGCGATCATGAACGCGATGGCGCCTTCGCTGGCGGAACGGTTCACGCTGGAGTGGATGGAGGACAACCAGGCTCCCGAGTTCGAAGCGAAGGCACAGGCAGAGCGCTGCCTCGGTCTTGCACTTGATCGTGGCGAATGGGCGATCCGGCTCGCTCCGGACTCCCCTAGCTTGTCCGCAGACAAGTTTCATCCTTGGGTGTGGGACTCTGCGAAGACTTTGTGGTCGTCCCAACATTTTCGTCAGGCTGTCCAAGCGGCGGCGACCTCGATCAACGCCAAGCTGCAGCAGAAGGTTGGACGACGCGACCTCTCGGACGTGAAGTTGATCCAGGACGTGCTGTCCGACCGTGCGCCCGAACCAGGTAAGCCGCGCCTGCGTCTGCCAGGTGATCCGACTGACGAAAGCATCCAAAGCCGACAGCGTGGAGCCCTCCAACTGGGCCAGGGCTGCATCTGGGTCATCCGCAATCCCGCTTCGCATGAAGACGAGGAATGGGACGAGCAGATCGCCCTCGAACGGCTCGCCACGCTCAGTGTTTTTGCCCGCCTTGTTGATGAGTGCAACGTTGCAGCCGATTGACTTAGTGACCCTCCCTGGAGGTCCTCCGTTCAGAGTCGGCATCCCCAGGGCGACGGCTGGTCGCCGGAGTCGGCGCTTGGTGCGGGTCGAGCGTCAGTGCGGATGTCGCCCGCCGAAACGATGCGCACCGGTATGCCGGCGCGCTCGGCGTGATCGGCCAACCGCTCCAGGTTCGCGTAGACAGCACGAGGCTCCCACCGCGTGTCGGCGAACAGCGCGCAATCGAACGGCGGGATCACGCGTTCGCACGCGAGCAGCAACACTGCCCGCCCGCCTTCCGGCAGCGGAGATGTCCTGACATGGGAAGCCGTCGGTAAGAACGTCAACCGGTTCCACAGAGGACCAGTCGATCTGGCGCACGTCTCCGAGGTTGGGCACCTCTCGCATGCGGTAAGCGAGGATCGTGCCGACGTGTGGGTCGCTGTCGGCAACCCACACGATTCGTCCGCGGCCGAGAGCCGCGAGCAAGCCGAGATCAAGACCGCCGTAGCCCGTGCACAGCGAGCCGACAGTCACGTCGGTGCCGCCAAGGACGATCTCACGCAGCGAGGTCACAACGACGTCCCGCCATCTCGTCCAACAGATTGAAAGCGTCGGCACCGCAGACTGCCGCGGCAGCAAGTTCGGCGTCGTGGGCGAACTGGAAGACGAGCACTTCGTGGTGGGCCACGAGCGAGGTTGGCGAGGCGGTGGCGCGAGCTGCACGCCGCTCGGCGAGCGCGGCTCGCGTGATCAGCCGGCCACCACGCAACTCCGCGGTCAGCGCGACGCACCGGTCGACCGGTGTCAGCCCCGCCGCAGTGCCTGCCGCGATGACCTGGGTGGTCAGGTCTGCGAGTGAACCGTCCGAGTGCCGGTGAGGGCGCGCGACGACCACAACGTGCCCGCCAGTGCGCAAAAGCGGTTCGCAGCAGCGCAGTGTCCTGGCGAGTTCGACCGGATCGTGGTTCGGACTGTTCGGGCGGTCCGAGACCGTGCGCATGGCGGTCAGGACGAGACCGACTCTGCCGGTCAGTCCGGCCGCGCGGGCTGTCGCGAGAACTTTCGGGCGGGCGTCGAGTACGGAGCCGTCGCGCCAGGCACCTGCAGACTTTGCGGCGGTGACGTTGGCGCGAGCGAGCGACCACCATCGGTTGTTGGTGGTGAGTCCGAGTGCGTGTCGTCCTGCCCGCAGTGCTTCGGTCAGCACGGTGCCCGTACCGCAGTCCGGATCCAGGACGAGGTCGCCAGGGCGCGTGTAAGTCGCGATTGCATGTGCGGCGACAGCGGGTGGAATTCGCTCTGTGTCGGTCTCGGTACCAGGCACGTAACCGGCTGCACGCGACTGTACGAACGGATAGCGCTGTCCCGTCAGCCAGACCGACAAAGGAGCCTCGAGGTGGTCAGGCATCGGAGCTCACCTGTCCATCCGCAGTCAGCTTGCGGGTGAACACCAGGAGGTCGTCGTGCACCTGCACGTGCCGGACAGGTGTTGCGAACGGACGCGTCGCGGTGTGCGAACAGGTGTGGCTGGTTGGCGCCGCGACGGCGAGTGCTGTGTCACGGACGGGTGCGCGCAACAACGCGATTCGGTCGAGGTAGCGCAGCCCTGCCTGGTCGGCAGCGCGCACCAACGAGCTGGCTGGGTCGACGAGTCGGTTGCCAGAGCGATCACCGTGAGTGATGACGGCGAGGATGCCGGCCGGGGTGAGCAAGCTGCTCCAGTCAGCCGGTCGGAGCCGGTCGAGGGTGGCCGGTTCTGCCGCCGCTATGACGAGGTCGTACGCGTCCGGACTGGGTCGGCTCGGAGCTGGATCCGGTTCGGAGTTCGCGTACGGCGATGGTGCGACGAGGTGGTCGGTGGTCGGACTGTTGACGGACTCCATCGGTCCGGTTTCGGACTCCCAGCGGAGGTGTTCGCTTACTTGCTCTGTATGTGCGACAGCGGTCTGCGTTTGTACGCCGCGGCCCAGTCGGATGACCGTCCAACCAGCCTCGTGCAGTCCGGCGTACGGGCCGGGTCGAGACTGCCCGTGGCCGTCGTTTGCCGTGTGCGGTCCGAACGCCGAGAGGTGGGTCGTGGGTTCGAGCAGGAGCACTCGTTGGCCGGGCTGGGAGTAGGTGGTGACGATCTTCACGACTGCGGTCAGCAACCAGCTTGCGAGCAAGCCTGTGCCTTCGCAGAGGTCGTCCTGAGCGCACGGCCAGACGGTGCTCGGACGTCCGGGAACGACATGGCGAAGCGCGAACGGCAGGCCGCGCCGACGGCGTGTTCGCCGGGTAGGCCGCAGTGGAATCGGGGCAGGCGAGGGGTGGGTGTCGTCGAGGCTCGCCGAGTCGCCTTCAGCGGAGTCGTTTCCGTGTGCTGGAGTCATCGTGTATCTCCTCCGACGGATGGTGGCGCGTTTTCCGACACCCCTTAACTCCGCTTTTGCGCTTCTTTTTGGACATGCTCAGCAAGTTTTTGTCCCCGCATCCAATCTTCACTTGCCCGACCCGACTGCAATATTCTTTTCGCGGGCTACAAGATGTCGCCGATGAGCCGACCGTGAGGTACTAGCAGGTTACTAACTTCGCAGTTCACCACCCCAGCAGGGCTCCGATCCAAGACACACTCGCGAACCCGCATAGCAGATAGTTGGTAGGCTGGCGAGAATCTACTGGTCATTATCTAGTAGCGGCTTGGTATTTCCTTGGTATCACTCATGGCTTCCTGACGTCGTTGCTGTTCGCATCGACGTTGCAGGAGTCAAGACATGACCACGAACTCGTTGGACATCGCGCGGGACGCATTCAACTGGCTTGTCACCGGGCCGCATCCGGTCTCGCTGAACGGCCGCCTCTTCACGGAGCTTCCTAACCGGAACATCCCGCTCGACGAGGTCCGCGACCGGCTGTTGGCACGCCGCTGTTCGCAGGCGACGCGGGACGCGGTGTGGGCGCACCTGGTGCTGCGCTCCAGGACTGAGGGAGCGACCTGGACCGTCGCGGCAGTGGGGGTTGCGCTGCCCGCACTGACCTCGGTAGCGGCCACGTTGTCGGACCGGTTCGCCGGCGACCCAGCTGACGTTCACGCGGAGGTTTTGCGTGGCTTCCTCGCCGCGTTGTCGACCATCGACCTGCGTCCTCCGCGGATCATCTTGCGGCTGCGGTGGGCTGCCTACCGGTCTGGTCACGACGCACTTTCCGAGGCGTTGTCGAGTCCGACTCCTGTTGCGCCGGGCTTCCGATCGGCACCGCCGCACGCTCCTTGGGGGCATCCCGATCTGGTGCTCGCTCGTGCGGTCGCGGACGGAGTCCTGACCCAGACCGAGGCGGCGCTGATCGGTGCGACTCGGCTGGAGAACGTGTCCGTCGCGGACTGGGCCGCGCAACACGAGATCGGCGAGTGGGCGGTCTACAAGACGCGCAAGCGCGCCGAGCTCAGGCTTGTCGACTACCTCCGCGAGGCCGTCGCCGAGGCCGATCCGACCGACACGCTGACTGACCAGGTGGCTGCCTCGGTAGCCCTCGCGCGCACAGTCCGACCAGCCCGCGACTTGCCGCGCCCGTCACCCTCCGTGGCTGCCGTCGAAGGCGATACGGAGCAGACAGTTCAGGGTCGCGTGTCCAAAACGGACACGAATTCCGGAGTTCAGGGATGCGGGACTCACCCGCACTCATCCCGGCCTTCGGAGGGGTCCCAATGCGCCTGATCGATCGTTTCTCCGCCACTGTAAGCAGGTCAAGTAAAGCTCTCGTCGGCGACGGTCCACAGTCGACAACGCTGACGAACTGGTCGCGCATCGCGGTGATCGCGGGAGCTGTAGTCCTCGTACTGCTGGCGTCCGCTTCGGCAGCCGGCGCCGACACGATGGTCGTCGCGTTGGCCAAGTCGGTCGACGAGGTCCTCAACAACATCCGCAACTGGATCATGGGGATCCTCGCCGGCCTGGCGACGGTGTTCCTGTCCATCGGCGGTGCTCGCTGGATCGTGGGCGGCAACGACCCCGGCGAGGTCGAGAAGGCCAAGTCCGCGTTCAGGTCCGCGGGATGGGGCTACGGATTGGCGGCCCTCGCGCCGCTGGTCGTCGAGATCCTCAAAGGGATCGTGGGTGCCTGACGATGGCCGTCATCACCCCGCCCCGGGCAAAGGGACGTCGGTGGCGCGCGGGCTTGCTGGTGTTGTGCATCGTCGTCAGCTTGCTAGGCGCGCTCGCCGTGACTGCCTCCGCCCAGCCCGCCGCACCAACACCCACCGCGCCAACGCCAACCGCGCCTCCGACCGTTTCAACGCCGCCCTCATCGGCGCCGACCACTACGCCGCCTCCGACCATCAGCCCGCAGCAACCTCCTGCTGAACGCGCGGAGTGCGGCATCACAAACCTGTCGGCGTGCGTGAACGAGGGCTTCTCGTCGTTCATCAACCTGCTGGTCGGCGAGTCCCTGAACTGGTTGCTGAGCATGCTTGGCCAAACTCTCCTGTCGACGCCGACGCTCGACCAGCTGCCACGCATCGGCGAGATCTGGGAGCAGTCCCGGCTGTTCGTCGTCGCCGCTTACTCCCTGCTGGTGCTGCTCGCGGGAATCCTGGTCATGGGTCACCAGAGCATCCAGACGCGCTACACGTTCCGCGAGATCGCACCCCGTGTGGTCGTGGGCTTCATCGCCGCCAACCTCAGCTTGTTGCTGGGTGATCAGGCCATCAGGTTCGCCAACGCCACGTCGATGGCGGTGCTCGGCGACAGCCTGGATCCGCAAACGTCAGGCAAGGCGATCTCGGAACTGTTCGTGGCGTTGGTGGCCCGGTCTATGGTCGACGGCGGTCTGTTCGCCGGGCTGTTGTCGCTCGCGCTGACCATCCTGTTGATCGGGCTGCTGGTCGGTTACGTCGTGCGGGTCGGGCTCACCGCCATCCTGCTGGCTGGAGCACCGCTCGCGCTCATGTGCCACGGCCTGCCACAGCTGGAGGGCGTCGCGCATTGGTTCTGGCGGTCTGGTGCCGGTGTACTCGGCATCCAGGTTGGACAGAGCCTTGCGCTGGTCGTGGCACTCAAAGTGTTCCTGGAGCCAGGCGGCTTCAACTTCTTCGGCATGCCGACCGCAGACGGCATCATCAACCTGATCGTCCTCATCGCGCTGATCTGGATCCTGGTGAAGATCCCGACCTGGGTCATGAACCAGGTGCGAGTCGGAGGCGGACGTCGCTCGTTCCTCGGTGGCCTGGCGTACGCGTTCGCGTTCGGCAAAGCGATGGCACTCGTCGGTGGTGGCCGCGCCGCTGCAGTAGGAGCCCGCGCGGCAACACGGTCGAGCAGCACAACAGGCCGCACCGCGGCCGCAGATCCTCCATGGCCGGCGCAACCTCGCTTCGCCTCGACTCCGGAGATGGTGGCCAAACGCCTCAAGGAGTCCTACGACGCGGAACGCTTGCGGACCGCCCGTCGGCCGCGAGTGCCATCCCAGCTCCCGAAGTTCCTGCAACCCCAACCCCAGCAGACGATCCACGATCCCGCCGTCGTACCGGCGACGCTCGGACCGACGCAGGCGGAGTTCAGCTCAGCCGCCGCCCCGGACGCACCCATGACTCGACCCCGGCGAGGGCCCAAGCCCGGTAGCTCTCCGCAGTTCCAGGTCGCCGGTGGACCTCGCCGTCGCACGACCGCACCCAAGGTGGCTCGGCCGGTCCGCGTGGCCTCCGTGCCTCCGCAGTTGCAGTTCCGCCCGGCAAATCAGCCGCCTCCGGCAGCGCCAACACCCAAGCCGGCAGCCGCGCCGTCCGCGCCGGTGTTCCGGCAAGCGCAACCCGCGCCGCGCATCGGCGATGCCCGTCGGCGCACCCACTCCGTTGCACCGCCGGTGTTCCGCGCACCAAAGCCACCAGGAGGTGAAGGGAAATGAGTCAGCCAGTCAGAATTCCTTCGGACGTCGATCGCGCGGACCGGGTGCTCGGCCCACTCACCGCGCGGCAGCTGCTCATCGTCTCCGTCACCGGGATCGTGCTGTACGCGACGTACACGGTCACGCGTTCGTTCGTGCCGCTGGCGGTGTTCCTCATCGTCGCCATCCCGATCGGCGCCACGGCCGCGTTCCTTGCGCTCGGTCAGCGCGACGGCGTCACCCTGGATCGGCTGGCGCTGGCGGCGTTGCGACAGCGGACGAACCCACGGCACCGTGTCGCGGCACCCGAAGGCATCCACGACGTTCCGGAGTGGCTGGGCGATGCCGCAATGCCGTCGCCCGCCGCGTTGCGACTTCCGGCCGAGGGCGTCGCCGACACCGGCGTGATCGACCTCGGCAAGGACGGCGTCGCGGTCGTCGCCGTGTGCTCCACGGTCAACTTCAGCTTGCGCACTCACACCGAGCAGGAGTCGCTCGTCGCCTCGTTCGGCCGGTACCTGCACTCCCTCACCGCCCCGGTTCAGGTGCTCGTGCGCACCGAGCGACTAGACCTGTCAGGTCAGATCGTCGAGCTCCGCGAACAGGCAGGAGGTCTGCCGCACCCCGCGCTGGAACAGGCAGCGTTCGAGCACGCCGAGTACCTCGACCAGCTCGGCCGAGCGACTGAGCTGCTCCGTCGTCAGGTTCTGCTGATCTTGCGCGAACCACTGTTCATCGGTCCTACAGACGGCCTTGGCGGTGGCTCCCCTCTCACGGCGCTGATGGCCAAACGCAAGGCCTCCAAGCGAACCAACGTGGTGGACGAGGCTGCTCGGCGAGCCGCAGAGACAAGGCTCGCGCGCCGCCTCGGAGAGGCTGCCGAGCTGCTCTCCCCTGCGGGAATCGTGGTCACCCCGCTGGATGCCGGCCAAGCCACCGGCGTGCTGGCCTCGGCGTGCGACCCCGACAGCTTGATTCCGCCGAACTCCGGTCTGGCCGGCTCGGACGACGTCATCACCACCGCGCCCGAGCCTGAGTGGGACGACTCCGCCGAGGACCCCGATGACTTCGACACCGCCGAGAGGTACGGCCGATGAACACCAAGACCAGCGCCTTCGTCCCGGATGCCGTCTCCGTTCACCCTCGCTCGTTGAAGGTCGGTGGTGAGTGGCTCGCGTCCTTCGCCGTCACCGGCTACCCGCGCGAGGTCCATCCCGGTTGGTTGCAACCGTTGCTCACCTACCCCGGCCGAGTCGACGTCTCGCTGCACATCGAGCCGATCGATCCCGTCACCGCAGCCAACCGGCTCAAGAAGCAACTGTCCAAACTGGAGTCCGGACGTCGGCACACCAGCGAGAAGGGACGGTTGCTCGACCCACAGGTCGAGGCGGCCACCGAGGACGCCTACGACTTGTCCGCGCGGGTCGCCCGCGGTGAGGGAAAGCTGTACAGGTTCGGGCTTTACCTGACCGTGCACGCGCCGACCGAAGAGGCGCTCGGCGACGAGGTAGCCGCGGTCCGGTCGCTCGCGGCGTCGTTGCTGCTGGACTGCAAGCCGACGACCTACCGGAGCCTGCAGGGCTGGATCACCAGCCTGCCGATGGGCCTGGACCTGATCGGCATGCGCCGCACGTTCGACACCAGCGCACTGGCATCGGCTTTCCCGTTCACTTCGCCGGATCTGCCACCACCGGACCCGACCTCGGTCGGTGCCCCGACCGGCGTGCTCTACGGGTTCAACATCGGCAGCCAGGGCCTCGTGCACCACGACAGGTTCGCGCTGGACAACCACAACTCGGTGATCCTCGGTCGCTCCGGCGCGGGCAAGTCGTACCTGGTGAAGCTGGAGCTGCTGCGCTCGCTGTACCGCGGGATCGAAGTACACGTCATCGACCCGGAAGACGAGTACGGGCGGCTGGCAGCGGCCGTCGGCGGCAATCAGATCCGTCTCGGTGCCGAAGGGGTCCGGCTCAACCCGATGGACCTGCCGATCCACACCCGCCCGGACGGCCGCCGAACCGCGCCCCGCGACGCGCTCGTCCGCCGGTCGCTGTTCCTGCACACCGTGGTCGCGGTGTTGCTGGGCCGCGAACTGGAAGCAGCCGAGCGAGCCGTGCTGGACCGGGCCATCGCCGCTACCTACCAACGTGTCGGCATCACCTCGGATCCGCGGACCTGGACGCGCTCGGCACCGCTGCTGGCCGACCTCGCCAAGATCCTCGAGGCAACAGGCGGTACCCAGCTCGCGGCAGGGCTGGAGCCTTACGTCTCCGGCTCGTTCTCCGGTCTGTTCTCGGGGCCGACGACGACGCGTCCCGAAGGTCACCTGGTGGTGTTCGCGCTGAGGGACCTGTCCGACGAGCTCAAGCCGATCGGCACCCTGCTGGCACTCGACGCAGTGTGGCGGCAGGTCTCCAACCCGGCGATCCGCAAACGACGGCTGGTGGTGGTCGACGAAGCGTGGCTGTTGATGAAGGAGCGTGCGGGCGCGGAGTTCCTGTTCCGCGCTTCCAAAACGTTCAGGAAGCACAAGGCCGGTCTCGTGGCCATCACGCAGGACACTCCTGACCTCCTGGCGTCCCATCTGGGCAAGGCGGTCGTCGCGAACGCCGCGACCCAGATTCTGCTGCGGCAGTCCCCGCAGGCGATCGACGAGATCTGCAGCGTCTTCAACCTCTCCCTGGGCGAACGCCAGTTCCTGTTGTCCGCCGACCGCGGCCAAGGGCTTCTCAGCACCGGAACGCAGCGGGTGGCCTTCCAGGCGATCGCCTCACCGGCCGAGCACTACCTGGTCACGTCGGACCCGGCAGAAGTCGCCGAAATGCCCAGCACCGCAGCGGACATCGAGTCCGCGTTCGTCGAGCTCGACGCCGCCTAGCGCTCTGAGGGGACACCCATGCCTGCTTCGTTGCCCGAGGCCGGTCGTCGGCCGGCTCGGCTTCTCACACAGAACCGCGAGATGCGCCAGATCGGCGCGTGGAACTGGTCGCTGCCGGCCTGGGCCGGTCGGCTTCCGGACGGCCGCACCTACAACACCTGCCCGAGCGCAGGCGTCTGCGCGCAGGCCTGCTACGCCCGTCACGGCACCTACACCTGGCCCGTCGTCCGCACCAAGCACCAAGCAAACCTGATGTTCGTCCTCGACGACCTGCCCGGCTGGGAGCTCGCCATGGTCGCCGAGCTGGGTGCCGCCAAGTTCCGCGGTGCGTGGGTCCGGATCCACGACAGCGGCGATTTCTTCTCCGACGCATACCTCCAGGCGTGGCTGCACATCTGCCGCGCTCGACCGGACACCAACTTCTACGCCTACAGCAAGGAAGTCGACCGGTTCCGCCGCCTTGTCGAGCCGAGTCCACCGCCGAACTTCCTGTGGGTCTTCTCGTACGGCGGGACGCAGGACTTCGCGCTGAATCCGGTCGTCGACCGCGTGGCCGATGTGTTCCCGGACGAGGCCGCGATCGCGGAAGCCGGCTGGTCTTCTCAAGAGGCCAGCGACCTGCTCGCGGTGCTCGGTCCGCAGTTGGTTGGCGTTCCTGCCAATCGGATTCCGGCCTTCCTCAAGCGGCTCGCTGGACGCCGGTTCTCCGAATTGCAGGCCGAAGTGGACGCCGAGCGCACCGCGTCGCGGCACCGTCGTCACCTGCGGTTGGTCGTCAACGACACCGGGCTGGCTGATGCGGCCTGACAGCTTCCCTCCGACCGCTCCACGGGAGGTCTCGTGCTTTCCCTTTCCCCCAGCCACTTCTCGCCCGTCCAGGACTATCTGCGCGACCCACTGGGTGCGTTCCAGCGCGCAGTGATGCACCTGCGCGAACTCGTGCTGACTTGGGGCCCGGTCGTCGGCCCTGCGCTCGTGATCACGTTGACAGGTTTGATCCTCGCGCGACGTCGCTGGCAACGCCGGTACCACCAGCGGCTGATGAGCGACGCCCGCCTGATCACCGTGCTCGCTCCGCCCACGGTCGACCCGTCCGGCGCGCTCACCCTGTGGTCCAACCTGGTCGGGCTGCTCAGGCCTGGGTGGCTGCGCCGCTTCTCCGGCCAGCCACACCTCGCCTTCGAGCTCACGTTCACCGCGGACGGCGTCCAGATCCAGTTCTGGGTGCCTGGCCTCGTGCCGCCCGGCATGGTCGAGCGCGCGATCGAGGCCGCCTGGCCCGGCGCCCACACCCGGACCTCGCCCGCGAAGTCGATCCCTGACGTCGCAGCGGGCCGGAAAGCCGAAGCCGTCGGCGGTGAGCTCCGACTCGCGCGGGCCGAGGCTCTGCCGATCCGCACCGAACACCCTGTGGATCCGATCCGAGCGCTCCTCGGCGCCCCGGTCGGACTCGGACCGCACGAGAAGGCCTGCGTACAGGTCCTTGCCCGACCCGTCGCCGGCCACCGCGTAGCTAAAGCGCGGCGAGCTGCCCGGCGCGTGCACGCAGGAGGATCGCCACACCTGATCGGTCGACTCCTCGACCTCGTCACGCCGGGCAAGACGCCGAAGTCGTCGCCGAGGACTCGAATCCACGGCCTCGACCGGCAGGCCGGCCTGGAGTACGCAGCTCAAGACCGCGCTGTTGTCGAGAAGTTGCGGGCGAACCAGTTCGAGACCCGCATCAGGTACGCGGTGACCACGACCGTGCCGGACAACGCGACCGCGGGCGAAGTCCAAGCTGCGCGGGAGGTTCTGCGTGGCCGCGGGCATGCGATCGCCTCGGCGTTCGCCGCCTACTCCGAGCACAACTACTACCGCCGAGCCCGGCTCCGCCGACCAGCCGCCGCCCTGGCCGATCGCCGATTCGGCAAGGGGGACCTGCTCTCGATCCGCGAGCTTGCAGCACTCGCGCACCTGCCGATCGACGAGGCCACTCCAGGACTGCAACGGGCCGGAGCGAAGGCCGTACCGCCTCCGCCAGGAATCGCCGACGTCGGCGAGCACATCAAACCGATCGGGCGCTCGGACTCCGGTCACTCGCGTCCGGTCGGCCTGCACGTCGCGGACGCAGCGCACCACGTCCACCTGCTCGGCGCCACCGGTTCCGGCAAGTCCGAACTCATGGCCCAGATGATCCTGGCCGACGCTGAAGCCGGCCGCGGCGTCGTGGTCATCGATCCCAAGGGCGACCTCGTCTCCGACATCCTGATGCGGCTACCGGAGGAACTCGGCGAGAAGGTCGTGCTGTTCGACGCTGACTCCAAAACCCGCCCGCCGGTGCTCAATCCTTTGGACGGCAGGGACAAGGTCCGCGCAGTCGACAACCTGGTCAGCATCTTCTCTCGCATCTACGCGTCCTCATGGGGACCCCGTACCGAGGACATCCTGCGCGCAAGCCTGCTCACTCTCACCGCGATGCCGGGTACCCCGACCCTGGTCGACCTGCCCAAGTTGCTCACCGTGCAGGCATTCCGCCAACGCGCACGCGACCACATCGACGACGAGGTACTCAAAGGCTTCTGGACCTGGTACGACGACCTCTCCGAAGCCAACCGCGCCCAGGTGATCGCACCACTGATGAACAAGGTCCGCGGCTTCCTGCTCCGGCCCTTCGTCCGTGCGGCCATCGCCGGCGGCGAATCCACCGTGGATATGGACGACGTGCTCAACAACGGCGGAATCTGCCTGGTCCGCATCGCACGCGATGCTCTGGGCACGGAAACCGCACAACTGGTCGGCTCGATCGTCGTCGCACGCACCTGGCAGGCCGCCACTCGCCGCGCCAACATCCCCAAGCGCCAACGACGGCACTGCGGGCTGTACATCGACGAGTGCCACAACTTCCTGAACCTGCCCTATCCGGCGGAAGACATGCTCGCCGAGGCACGCGCCTACAAGCTGTCCACCAGCCTCGCGCACCAGTACATGAACCAGCTCACGAAGGAACTCGAAGAGGGCATCAGCACAAACGCTCGATCGAAGATCTATTTCAACGTCTCACCGGAAGACGCCAGGCGCCTCGCGAGGCACACCATGCCAAGGCTCTCCGAACACGACCTCTCAAACCTCGGCGTCTACCACGTCGCAGCCCGCCTCGTAGTCGGCGGCGAGGAGACCCCAGCGTTCACCGCGGTGACCGAGAAGCTCAGGCCGGCCATTCCCGGACGCGCCAAAGCCATTCGCAAGGCGGCCAGGGTGAACACGCGCCCTCCGATGTCAGATGCCGTCGAACCGAAGTCGTCCACTGTGGATCCACGCCGCGCTGCCTAGTCCCTCCACGCATGGGAGGTGCGTTCCATGATCTCGAACCCCACCCCTCAACGAGCGTTGCGAGGGCACATGCCGCAACGCCCCACGCCGCGAGCGGCCACCACCGGCGAACACCACGCCCAGTTGGCCCGACGGCTCACGCCACGTGACCGGTGGCTTGCCAGGATGCTCTACGAGCACAAAGTCCTCACCTCAAAGCAGATCATCGAACTCTGCTACCCGAGCAAGCGCGCGGCCAATCACCGCCTGCGCGACCTGTTCACGTGGCGCGTCGTCGACCGCTTCCAACCGTTCGTCAGCAAGGGCGCCGCGCCGATGCACTACGTGCTCGACATCGCCGGCGCGGCAGCTCTCGCCTACGAGGACGGCCTGGACCCGAAGAAGATCGGCTACCGACACGAAGACGCCATAGGGCTCGCGTACTCCCTGCGCCTGGCCCACACCGTCGGGGTCAACGGCTTCTTCACCAGCCTGGTAGCGCTCAGCCAACAGCCGAGCACCAACGGCCGCCTGACCGCGTGGTGGTCTGAGCTGCGCTGCATGCGCCTATTCGGCGACATGGTTCGCCCCGACGCCTACGGTCGCTGGCGCGAAGACGAGCGCGAGATCGAGTTCTTCCTGGAGTTCGACTTCGGCACCGAGGCTCTCGCCATCCTCAGCAGCAAGCTCCACGACTACGAAAAGCTCGCGACCGCTACGGGAATCAGCACCCCGGTACTTGTGTGGCTACCTACCAACCGCCGCGAAACCAGCGCACGCGGTGCACTCGCCACCGCGCTTGCCCAGCTCGACCACCCTGCACTCGTGCCGGTGGCTACCAGTGCCACGGACGTCGCGGGCGAACTCGATCCGGCCTCTGCCAGGTGGCTCCCGATCTCCGGCTCCGCCTCACGACGACCGGGCCGCCTACGGCTCGCCGAGCTGGCACAGCTCTGGCCTCAGGCCGCTCCATCGGCGGCACCGGTCTCGCCTGCGGTCCCCGCTGGCGAGGCGCCAAGTGCGCTAGCCGCTCCGCAGCCTCTTCCACCACCGCTGCCCATCAGCAACTTCGGGAGGTGACCCGTGAAGATCGCCATCACCGTCGCCGCGGTAGTTGTTGCCCTGCCTCTGTTGCTCGGCGGAATCGGACAGGTCATGGTCAAAGGGCTGTTCAGCAACAGCAGCACCCAGCCGAGCACGGCAGCACTCGCCGACATCCCCGGCGACTACCTCGCGCTCTACCAGGCAGCAGCCCCGACATGTCCCGGTCTGGACTGGTCGATCCTCGCCGCCATCGGCAAGATCGAGAGCGATCACGGCCGCAGCCCACTGGCTGGCGTCGCGAACGGAACCGAGAACTACGCGGGCGCACGAGGGCCGATGCAGTTCCTCCAGCCCACATTCGACGGTGTCATTGCCCGGCACCCGCTTCCGCCAGGTGGCCAGAAGCCGCCTTCACCGTGGAACAAGCACGACGCGATCCACGCCGCCGCCTACTACCTCTGCGATTCCGGCGCCCAGAAGGACATCCGCAAGGCGATCTGGGCCTACAACCACGCGGACTGGTACGTCAACGACGTGCTCGCGCAGGCCAAGAAGTACGGCGACGCAATGACCGGCACCGGCGACTGCAACAACATCCAAGCACCGAACGCTGTCGCAGCAAAGGCAATCGCGTTCGCCTGTGCCCAGCTAGGCGAGCCCTATGTCTGGGGTGGCAACGGCGAAACCGGTTGGGACTGCTCAGGTCTCGTCACGGCGGCTTACCGTGCTGCGGGCATCGTCATCCCTCGAACGACCCAACCGGAGTATGAAGCTGGTCCGCTCGTGCCCGCCGGCCAACCACTCATGCCTGGAGACCTGGTCTTCTACGGCACGCCGATCAATGTCCACCACGTCGGCCTGTACCTCGGCGCCGGACAGATGGTTCACGCTCCGACATTTGGCCAGCCCGTACAGATCAGCCCGTTCCGTTGGGGCGGGGACGATTATCTCGCGGCATCCCGGCCAACTGCAGGTGATGTGCTGTAGCTTCCGCGCACACTTGACCGCTTCCGCGCGCAGAGGACCACGAGATGAGCACCTGATCAAGTATCGAGGACAGTTCCCCGATCCCAACTCACCCTCATGCCCATGAGCGGAAGTTCGGCGCTGCAATAAGCCGGTTCCGCTACTACGATGCGGCGACAGTTCACGTCGATCGCGCGTTGTTGAGGTTCGCGCGAACGGCCTTGGTTACAGGGTGGTCGGATCCCAGTAGCCGTTCGCTGTCTGCGAGAGTGGCCTCGTACAGCGAGATCGCTCGATCCAGATCACCCGCTGACTCGTAAGCACGCGCGAGGTTGCTCCGTGAGGTCAGCGTGTTCGGGTGATCAGATCCCAGCACCCGCTCTCGATCGGCGAGAGTGGCCTCGTGCAACGTGATCGCCCGGTCCAGGTCACCCGCCAACTGGTAGACGTTCCCGAGGTTGTTCCGCGATGTCAGCGTGTTCGGATGGTCAGATCCCAGCACCCTCCCGCTGTCTGCGAGGTTGGCCTCGTACAGCGAGATCGCTCGATCCAGATCACCCGCCGACTCGTAAGCACCCGCGAGGTTGTTCCGCGAAGTCAGCGTGTTCGGATGGTCAGATCCCAGCACCCGCTCACTATCTACGATGATGGCCTCGTACAGCGAGATCGCTCGATCCAGGTCACCCTTCGACAGGTAGGTGTAGGCCAGGTTGCTCCGCGAAGCCAGCGTGTTCGGGTGATCAGATCCCAGCACCCGCCGGATGTCGGTGAGATTCGCCTCGTACAGCGAGATTGCCCGATCCAGATCACCCGCCGACTCGCAAGCACCCGCGAGGTTGTTCCGCGAAGTCAGCGTGTCCGGGTGATCAGATCCCAGCACCCGCTCACTATCTACGATGATGGCCTCGTACAACGTGATCGCCCGGTTCAAGTCACCCGCTGACTCGTAAGCACTCGCGAGGTTGTTCCGTGAGGTCAGCGTGTTCGGGTGATCAGATCCCAGCACCCGCTCTCGATCGGCGAGAGTGGCCTCATGCAAGGTGATCGCCCGGTCCAAGTCACCCGCCGACCGGTAAGCACGCGCGAGATTGTTTCGCGAAGACAGCGTGTCCGGGTGATCAGGGCCGAGGAGACGTTGGAAACTATCGCGGGCGCGGATGAAGTAGGCGATCCTGGTGGTCACGTCGCCCTGCTCGTCGAGGTAGTGGCCTAGTTCGTTGAGGAGCCAGCCGGTCTGCGTGGTGTCGGTATCGGACGTGGTGTGTTCCAGCAGAATCCGCGCATGGGGCAAGACCAGCCGATAGACAGGCCAGTCGGCAGGATTGTTCGGGCGCCTTCCAACGAGGGCGGTGGCCAAGATGGTCGTGGCAGTGTCGCGTGCAGAGGCGATGTCGGCGAGCTGTCGGTGGGGATCAGCAGGGTCGGGTGTGCGAGTGACGGCTTGAACCAGGCGATGGACGGCGACTGTGTCAGCAGTCAGGGTGATCATGCTGTAGGCCGCCAAGCGGCCAAGCGCCTCCGAGAGCTCCGGTTCCTCCACAGCACCAGCCAGCAGCGCGCGCGGGATGCCTTCCGAGGCGAACCACGCCAGCTGCCGCAACACCTGCCCCGTGACCTCAGCGTCAGCCAGGAGGTCGAGGGTTACATGCCAGACCCTTGCCATCGTCCGCTGCGCGTCACCACCCTCCGCTGTCACGGTGAACATCCGCGCCGGAAACCGCGCCAGCAACTTGAGGTACGCGGCAGGGCTCGTGCGGGTCTGGGACAGGTAGGCGCCAGCTTGCTCAATTGCCAGCGGCAACAGGCCGAGCTCCGTGCACAACCGGTCCGCGTCGGTCAGGTCCGCGTCGGGCCAGTCCGAAAGTACGATCCGGGTAAGCAACTCCACCGCTTCGTATTCGGACAACACGTCCAGCGGCACCGCCTGCACCGTTCGCCACCCATAGCGCTGACGGCTGGTGATCACGACTGTGCCAGTACGCACTCGTTTCAGTAACCCTGCCACATCCTGTGGGCTGGTTACGTTGTCCAAGACCAGCAACCAGTCATCATGGGTCACCAGCCATCGCACGCCCAGCTCTGTCCTCTGCTCCGACGGCAACACCGCTGTCTCCGGTGCCAGCGCAGCGGCCAGCTCGGCCAGCCCGGTGTCGACCGCTACATGTGAATCCGCTGTCAGCCACCACACCGGTGAAAACCGGTCAGCGTTCAGCTCCGCAAATCTGGCGGCCAAGGTGCTCTTGCCCACCCCGCCCAAGCCATGTACCGCGATCACCACCGCGCGGCCGTCAGATCCGGCCACGGCGGCCTCTAACCGTGCCAGCTCCTCCACTCTGCCCACGAACACGCCAGGCTCCGCTGAGACGCGACCCACACCCGGCACCGCCGAGAGCGACTCCATCGCCGGCGCACCTGAGCCAATGAGCACCAAGTCGCCCTGCACAACACCCACAGCGGGACCGACGATGCTGCTCACTCCACCTTCGATCGCCACCGGCCCGGCAGATGTCCCCGGCGCGGGACGGCCTATCCCCGCGCCGGTGGCGAAGGGTCCGGCGGCGCGCCGACCTGCCCGAAGTTCACCCCGACCGTCGAACCCGAACCGGAACCACCCGACACACCACCGTTGATGACTACGCCTCGATCGGAGCCCGTCTGCAGGGGCCCTGGCTCAGCGACAACAGGGGCTCCGACAGCGTCGGCACGCCCCTGCCGCACCGCGACCATCAACGCCGCCGCCCCGACCAGCAGACCTCCGATACCCGCGACCCAGCTCAACCCCTCCACCACCAGCCGAGTCTTGCTCTCCTCATCGCCC
This sequence comes from Lentzea flaviverrucosa, assembly GCF_003350445.1. Taxonomy (NCBI): domain Bacteria; kingdom Bacillati; phylum Actinomycetota; class Actinomycetes; order Pseudonocardiales; family Pseudonocardiaceae; genus Lentzea; species Lentzea flaviverrucosa. The sequence goes on along the minus strand of NZ_QQAU01000008.1, from coordinate 173,797 downwards.
AGCCATGTGAGCAGACCGAACCGCAACACCGCCCACATCACCACGCCACCCACGGCCGCACCACCAGCAGCCGCCAACCACCAACTGCGCCCACGACCAACCACAAAGCCCCCTGCGCTACGCCACAGCACAACCATCCGCACGGACTAGTCGTGATTCAGCCGCATAGTGCTACACCTGCACCAGAAATTCCGCTCCGCAGCGAATGCTCCCTCATGCCGCGGGGCGTGCACGCCGGCCTCAGACGCGAGACAGACCCGATGAGGCTTTGGGAGCACGGAGTGGGAGTAACTCCGTGTGTTGAACATGCCCGAACGGTCCTCAATGGACTTAAACGGACCCGCGCTGACCTGCAGGAGTCTTGTTTCCGCAGGTCAGCGCGGCATCGATGCCGTAGTTCGCTCAGAAAGAATCCTTGAATCGACCTGAACTGTGCCCAACTGCACCAAACCACCGTTCAACGGCACCGAACAGCTCCCTGACGCGGGGCATACACGAACGTGCGTCAGACAGATTCCGCGCGCTTCACTTCCGGCCGTTTCCCGTTGAGGGCGAGGTTCCAGACGGCGATGAGGATCAACAGACCCGAGCACACCGCGCCTCCCCACACGGCCCACGCGCCCGCGTCGTTCTGTGCTGCCTTCGTGAGCACGAAGGCAGTGAACGCAATGGTGCCGAGCAACAGGAAGAGGTAGGTGAGTCCAGCAGCAAGCGCTCGGACCTTGGATGCATGGCCAGGGTCGAGGAACTGTTCTCCCAGGCCGATCCCGAACTTGGGCTCTCCGACCGCAAGCGGCTTGGGCGATGTGATCCGCTGCCATCGGCTCTGCGATGGCGCGACTCGGACCCGCAGTGCGTCATCATCGATAATCGTGACGATAATCCGTTCGATGCGGTGGGCGGCGGCCGCACGCGCCCCGTTCATGCCGACCATCGCCTGGTGGTAGGCGATCAGAGCGCAGGCCGGCATCGGCGCGAACGCCAGTAGGACTCCGTGCAGCGTGGTCGCCGTGCTGACGAAGCCGAGCACTGCCGCCACGTACGCCAATGCGAAACCGAGCACTGCCAGCGTATTGGTGAAGATCGTCGCGTTGTCGGACCGCTCAGCTTGATACGCGGCCGCGAGCAAAGTCACCTTGTCCGTGTTCGAGTAGCTGCTGCTCATCGCCGCTCCTTGTCTCGGACTGCGTCCCAGCCTTCTCACCAACGCCGACCAACCCCACGCCAACGCGGCGACGCCCAGGCCCACCAGAAGCCCCCGTATCACCACACGCACCATCAGCTACCGCGATTCCGACGTAGACCAAGGTGACCAATGCGGTGTCGCTTCAGGGCGCCGGACCGTTACTTGCGAACCATGTGGAGCCACGTCGCAGCATCGTCACACTCCAGTGCTCCGTACTGCCCGAGCGATCGGCATTTCATTCATCGGCAATATTCCCTGGACTCCACGGTCGCCGTAACGTTCCGTGACTGATGACGATGCTGAGGGGTGACGCCACGACGACCGTACGGAGCCGCTAAGGGCTTCTTCGGAAACGGCGGCCGCTTGTCCGTCCCTGTCGAAACGAGGTCGTTTGGTGGCGCCGTCTTCGCGTCGCAAGGCGCGGGCCAAGTCGGAACCTGGACAGTTCGGCCTGACACAGAAGCTGCTCGCAGGCCTGACCTTTCAACGCCGGGAACCTGAGTTCCTGCTCCTGCCATCGCCACTGAACCGTGCGGTGTCCGTGGCGTGGGGGCGTCTACGTGCATGGCGGCCAAGGTGGGCTTGGGCCGCACTGTTCGTTTTGCTGGCAGGAGGAGCCTCTATTGGCGGAGTCTCCTGGTTCGCCACTACGCCCAACCCCTCGATCCCGCAAAACCTGAAGTGCGACAACGGAACCTTCCGGCAGGCCAAGGTCACCGCACGCGTCCAACTCGACGTGGCCGGGCTGGACTATCCGCGCGTCACCAGTGACCTGGAGATCACCGTCCCACGCTCGACGCCTGGATCCGAGTTTCTGCTCACCGGGCCTAGCAGCGAGACGGGCAGAGCCGCTTTCGCCTGTTTGCTGGGTGACAGCCGCAGTCCGTTGGAGGTGCGTCAGAGCCCTCCGAAGGTTGTGACTCGTGACGGAGCAGTCGTTGTTACACAGCATTCGTATGCGGACGTGCTCAACACAAACGTGGTGTGGGCGGACCTGGCGAGAATCGACGTCGATACCAGTGGTCAGCCGTGGTTGCTGACGATCGACGCGCCTTGGGGTCTGCGATTCGCCCAATGGGACGTCACACTGGGCGCGCCAGAAGGTTGGTTGTCGGGTCCGTGGCCGTCGAATCCGGTGGAGGTCAGCACCACCCAACTTCGGTGGCCATCCTCCGTCCCCGCAGCGTCACGCGACGGGAAGACGGGTGCTGATATGAGCCACGTGGTCGTTTCCGCCAAGCTCAAACCGGACACCAAATCCGCGTTCGCCGCGGTGGCCGCCGACCGCTGGCACAAACCGTTCGCGTGGGGCGCCTACTGGTTGTCCGCTCTTGTCTTCGCCTTGTACATCCGCTGGGTTCTGCGGATCCCGCGGGGCCAAAGGCGGTACGAATCACCGGCAGGCCGAGCCACGCGCTACTTGCCTCTTCTGGTCTTCATGGCCGGTACACAGGCGGTCCTGGACGCGTTGCCGCCCATGCATCCCAAGTTCTGGCCCAACTTCGGCTGGGCCGCGAACGGGGCGTTGCTCGCCGTCACGGCCCTGGCAGCGTTGCACTGGCGAGTGCCACGTATTGCCGTTCTGTTGTTGTACGCCGCCGGCCTGAACGCGTTGTTGTTCGCGTTCCCGAGGCGGGAGATCGCTGGCCGTTGGTGGGCCGACATGGCCGGTGTCGTACTGGCGTTCATCATCACCCTGCTGTTCGTGATCTGGGTGGGCAAGGCGCTGCTCACCCTTTTGCGGGAGCAGACGAGTACACCTCTCTGGTTGTGGGGTGTGGGCTCGTTGTGTGCGGCCGTGCTTATCCTGGAGAGGGTGGGGCTTGCGTGGGTGAACAACCAACGTCAGCAGTGGCTTGGTCTTCGTCAGGTGGACCGCGCCGTCACTGAGCTCTACCGCTACTACCCGCTGGATCTGCTCGATGAGACCGCGTGGCTGGCACTGCTGGTCGGAGCAGCGGCGGTGTGGCGTCATGCGATGCATTCCTTCCAGGACAGCGCGAAGTCACCGATGCCGGTCGCCATCGCCTTGTTCGCAGTTGGTCCGATGTGGTGGGACGTTCACCTCTGGGGTGTCTGGTGGTGGGCTTGGCCCCTCGGCGGTGTCGCACTCGCCTTGTTCTGGCTGCTGACACGGCTGCACAGGCCACCCGTGCCGGACAACTCGGCTGCGGGCGACAGGAAACCAAACCCGACGCACACACTTGTGGCCGCCGGGCCTGGCGGATCACCAACGGAGAACATGCGGACGGCAGTCAGGTTCGCTGCGGTGCCGTCGCTGATCGCCGGCACCGGACTGCTCATCACCGAGTGGGTCGTCTATCCGATGCTGTCAATCAACCAGCAGGACTCCGTGGTGCTCGACGTGCTCGACACCATCGCGTGGGAACTCGCGAAGTGGTTGCTGGCCGCTACGGCTCTGGGGCTCGCCTGGCGGCATCTGCCCGGAAACCGCTGGCTGAGCAAAACGGTGCCCATCCTGCTGGCTTACGCCGTCGCTCCGGTTGGGCAGTATTTGGTCAACCGGGCATCGAACGGTGTCGCGAACTGGGTACCACTGGTCGACGTCATGTTGTTCACGTCTGTGATGCTGTTCGTGGCTCTGCGACTTGACTTCGCCTCGCCGCCGGCTGACCGCCCACAGCGCGCACTTCCAGGCCGTGTAGAGAAGTTCCTGATGTACGTCGGCCTGTCCAACATGCGCGGGCGATGGGGAGAGGCGCTCACGTTGGTCATGGCCTTGCTGGCGATCTGGGCCGCGATCACCGGAGGAGAAGTGGCATTCCCCAGCGTCGACCCCGGCCAATTCTCCCGGCAGGTGCCAACGGAGCACTAAGTGGTCACGTACTGGCGAAGTACGCCTGATCCCGCTCGGTGCAGGAGCTTCCACGTCTAACTATCCTGCACCGACTGGCCGCGGGCGAGCCGCCTGACGCTACGGAACGCCGCACAGATTCCGAACCGCAGCGAATGCACTCTCATGCCGATGAGCGGATGTTCGGCACTACCCGAGCGACAGCACGATAGCTTGATCATGCATTGTTGAGGTTTGATCGGATGGTGTTGATTGAGGGGTCGGCCCCAACACTCTCCCGCCGTCGGAGCGTGGCCTCGTACAACGTGATCGTATGGCCAATCAGCTGCAGCCTGGTTGGCCATACGAACATGACACAACAAGGTCACAATCCTCAGCTTCTAGCCGCACTTTGGTAACGGACGGTCCAGAGGTCGACGATCTGGTGATCGTCACCTACTTGGAGGGCATCGACATGAGCGATCGTGATGCAGACGGGACAGGTCAGCCAGCTTCCGGTCAAATCGTTCGAGTGACCCCGCGCGCTGCGGTCGAAGCCGCACGCCAGGACCTCGAAGCATTCGAGAGCCTCATGCTTAGTTCCATCGACCGGTTGGGACTACCTACCGAGGGCATCATCGTCGATGTCAGGGAACGGGAGAGGCTGCTACGCAACGCGGAGGACGCCCTCGACAAACTCAATGACGAGCAGCGCGGCCGCGCCTCCTACATCTCCAAGATGATGATGGCCGCGTCGGTTGGGCTGTTCGACGCCGCGCTGACTTATCTCTGGGACGAGACGATCAGCGAGTTGCGCAAGCGGGTGGCCGCCTTCGATGTCGAGTACTTCTTCGACCTCGCCGAGCCTGACCCCACCAAGCGCAGGGGCCTGCGCACCCCTGAGGATTTGCCTAAGCTCGACGACTCCAAGCTGATGGAGGCAGCGAGTAAGATCCAGCTGATCAGCGACGTCGGCTATAAGCAACTCGACCACATCCGGTACATGCGCAACCACGCCAGCTCTGCGCACCCGACCGAGGTTTCTCTAAGCGGACTGAGTCTGGTGGCCTGGCTGGAGACCTGCATCCGCGAGGTCATCACCTTGCCGCACGGGACCGTAGTCGCCGAGATCGGTCGACTGCTGCACAACATCAAGACGAAGCGCATGGCCCAGAGCGAAGTGGACATCGCCGCGGCGTCCTTCGACAACCTCCCTCCAGACCAGGCCGATAACCTCGCTGCCGGCCTGTTCGGGATTTACAACCCACCAGACGCGAGTCCGGACGCACAGGACAACATTCGCAAGCTCTGGCCAGAACTCTGGCCGTACGTCGACGAGGACAAACGCATTGACTTCGGCGTCAAGCTCGCTCGATTCCGAGCCAATGGAGATACCGACCGGGCCACGCGCGCCCGGGAGCTGCTCGATCTCGTCGACGGCACCGCCTATCTGGCCGACACCGAGCGCATGGCCGAGCTTTCCCAGGCGCTCGATGACCTCATCACCACTCACGAAAGCTGGAACAACTTCGCCAACGAGCCCTCGGCCGCCCGCAGGCTTCAAGCGCTGGCAGGAAGACACGGCCAGGTCCCGAACGGATTCAACACGACCTATGTTCGCCAGCTCGTATACGTGTTCCTCACCAACGGACATGGTGCATCCTGGGCTGCTGATCCCATATACAAAGACCTGATCAGCAAGTTCGACACCGTTCAGGCCGGAATCGCGCTGCGCACCTTCACTGACAGCGCGATCTCCAGTCGCCTCCAGCACGCTCTCTCTAAAGAGAAGTGGGGCGAGCTTCTCGATCTCATCGAGCCGAAACTCACCGGGCGCCGGGACCGCACGCTTCTCGACACTGTCCGAAAATTCAACGGCACTCCTGACCAACTCATTCTCGACAGCGAGATCAAGCGCCAGCTGGGACTAAGGAAGACGCGCAGCGGAAAGCCGTGAAACCTAGGCGCCGAGCACTGAAACCCAATTCGACAGATCACAGGGTTTTCGCAGGCGGGAATGCGGGAGGCCAGCGACGCGCCAGCTTCGCCACGAGATCAAGCTACTGCGCGCCCGATTTCAGGTTCGCCGTAAGTGCGTGACGAGATCATGCCGTATATGGGAAGGAAGGCGCAGAGTGTGATGCTGGTTCTCTGACGTGAGCTCGTTGGGCACACAAACGGCTGACCGTCAGACCATTACGCCTAGGGATCGAGCTCACTCGGCCGTAGCTTCGGCGGCATCCTCATTCCCGTCCAACAGCTTGTACAAGTTGGTCCGATCCATGCTCAGCTCCCGTGCGACCTGAGCCTTCGGCACCCTGTCCTCGATCGCCGCGGTTATCCGCGTGAGCCGTGCCTTACGAGCCTTCTTGAGCTTCTCGAGCGTGGCGACTCGGTCCGCCTGAAGTTCGGCCTCTTGCTTGCGGATCTTCTGGAGGTGGTCCTGCAACTCCTGCACCTCGGCCGCGCTCTCCCGAAGCAACTCGAAGTGCTCTTCCTTGTCCACGTCCCACCCCTTCCGGCCGCTATGCTCGAGGCACAAGCTGAGCAGACCTGTTGTATCACGGTGTGGACCGCAACACCTCAGCTCGACACCAGCAGGCTCCGCGGCGAGTTCACGAGGGTCGGTTCCAACCGCCCAGCCAGGCGTGTCGGCCGGCCTCAACGAGTTCGACCTGACGCCGCCGCCAGTCCGGCATCCACTGGTTCATCTGTCGTTGCCAGGCAGGGCCGTGCGAACGTCCAGCGGGGCTGGTGGCGTGCGCCATCTCGTGAGCCAGCAGGTACTCAACGAGCCGCACAGGCAGGCTGAACGCCGCCCAGTGCGCGGCGACGATGTGCTTGGGCGGGGTGTAGTACAGACCCCAGTGACGGCGACCGAGGTCGCGGACGACGTAAGTCAGGTTCGAGATCTGGCCGTCCAGCTCGTACTGGCGCCCGTGCTGTTGCAGCCATGCCAGCCCGATCTTGCGGTAGAGGCTGACGATCGCTCGGCGTATCTGGGCCGGCGGCTGCCGACGTACGTACAAGATCCCTTCTGGGGCGAACGCCGGCAGCTGCTCGACACCCGCGGGCGCGTGGTCAACGAGCCGAAGCCGATAGCTGACCCCGTAGAGACGGAACTCCTCCCCGTCAATGAACTCTTTGATCGGGTGGGCGGGCGCCAACTGCGTGGCGATCTTCACCTTCTCGGTGAGCCACTGCCGTTTGCAGGTGACGAACCACGTGATCAGACGCGGGTCTGTGGTCGGCGGGACCAGGACCAGGACCGCGCCGCCTGGCTTGACCTCAAGCCCGAGTCGGCGACGTCGCGGGCGTATCACCACCTCGACCTGCCAGTCGGCTGGCAACGACACCGCTGCGAGGGCCGCACGAAACGGCTCTGAGCTGGTCATCGCAAGCCCTCCCGGTAGTGGACGTGGTCGAGCGAAGTCACCACCGTGGCGGCACCGACACGAAGGAGTTCGTTCACCCCGGTCGATGTGGCGGAGTGGATCGGCCCGGGGACGCCGTACACCCGCCGGCCTAGATCATTTGCGACACCAGCGACCGTGAGCGCGCCGCTACGTCGTCCAGCTTCAACGATCACGGTCGCCGCCGTCAGTGCTGCCAGCAGGCGGCACCGCGCGCGGAAGCGGGCTCGGATCGGCACTGCACCGATCGGGTACTCGCTGACCAACAGACCACCTTGATCAACAATCTGCTCGTACAGGCGGACGTGCTGATGTGGATAGGCTCGATCCACACCGCACGGCAGGACTACAACTGTCGGGCCGTTTGCGGCAAGCGCGCCGTGGTGGGCAGCCTCGTCCACTCCGAGGCCCCCGCCGCTGACAACCGCCGCACCGGCATCCGCCAGCGCACCGCCGAAATGTGCGGCAATGGTGTTGCCGTAAGCAGAAGACGTACGGCTGCCTGTGATCGTGACGGCGGTGTTGGTCAGCTCGGTCAGCGAAGCCTTGCCGCGCAACCAAAGGGCCAGCGGGACGCCGTGGCCCACCAGAGCGGACAGCCGGCCCAGCGGCCATTCCTCGTCCTCCGGGACCAGCAGACGGGCCGCGCCGTTGTCGATGGCCCGCAAGTCGTCTTCTATCTGTGGGTCCTGCCGAGCAACCTCGAAGAGGACCGCAGCCGGAGCGGCACCGTTTCGGATGCGAGAAACGGCGTCAACGGGGCCGTGCACGGCGACGAAGTGGTGCACGGCAGGTGCGGGCGGTTCCACTGCGCGCGAGAGGAACAGGCGGGCGCGAAGCACGTCGGGTGACGACATGATCAACTCTCCTGACGAGTGTCGTGTCGGTTCCGTCATCCGTAGACGACTTGACCGAGGGTGGCGAACTGAACGATCACGTCGAAGCCGACGCAGTCGAGCTGTCAGAGCGCGTCGGTGGCGGCGTCGTGGCTGTCGGCTTCCAGCACGTCGACGATCTGGCCAGTGATCTCGTCCGACAGTTGGACGGAATCGCGCTCGCTCACGATGCGGCGCATGGTCGCGAGCATCATGTTGTGGTCCAACGTGAAACGGTCGCCGCTCTCGTCTTCGATCAGTTCGACGTTCCAGTCGAGAACCTCATCGGCGGTGGTGTCAGTGCCATCTCGCGTAACGGTTCGTTCGTGGGCGACTGTTGCCCAGAAGCAGCGCATGTCCCATGATTCGAGCCACATGCACCACGTGTCGTCGGCCGTGAGGTGCGGCGTGCGGCATTCGTTCGAGGTTTGGGGGTTGCTCTGGTCCTTCACGTTCTTCTCCGTCCACATAGGTGCTGAGCAAGGGGTTCTTGCCAGCGAAAGGGTTTGTGAGTCTGATCAGCGGCAGTGCCCGGTGATCTGAACGAGGTGTGCCATGTCGACCACGGGCCCAGCCCAGTAGGTGACATGTGCCGGCGCATCTCCTATGCCCCATACACAGAGCCTGAAATCGGGGTCGCTCGGGCAGGCCCACACTGACCTGCAACCAGGCCCGTCGGGTGCAGGATGACCGTGTTCGTCGCAACGGTGGCTCTCAAGCGCGCCACCCCAGCAGAGGCCCACGTGTTGAACCGCACGGCCGTAAGGGGCGTCAAACGGGACAGCGTGCGACTCCTGTTGTGCAGCAGCCCAATCCGTGAGTTCGTCAGGGGTCAGCGGCCGATGAGAGGTGATCAAGACACGGACGGTGTCAGCGTCGTTGAGCCGACCGTGATCACTGCTGTCTGCGAACGCGAACGAGCTCGGACTTGTGAACCACAACGTGATCCACTGCGGGCCGCGATGCCATCCGCGCGCGTATCCGCGTCGATCGAGCAGCTCAGTGATCGGGACCGGCGGCAACGCGCCGTCCAGTCGTCGGTCCGGGCGCGGGGTCCACCTGTGAGCGCGAAGATCATCGTCAACGGTCGGGTAGATCATGTCCGTGGTCCGGACCCCGGAATAGCCGCTTGCCGCGCGACTCAGTGTGTCTGCCAAACCGCTCATGCGTCCCGTGACGTTGCGCAGTCCCTTTGCCGACATGGGCTTTGAACTCAACGTGTCGTCATGCAGGTCAGCTACCTGACAGCGGAGTTTCCCCGCGAGATCGCTCAAGCTCGTGAGGCTGTCAGCCTGCAGGCGGTTCACCGTCTCCAGGGAGCGGACGCGCTCTCGTTCCTTCTCGAGCTCCGTGCGAAGGGCGTCATGGGTGGCTGACCGGTTGCGACTCATTGTGAGACCTCACTTAGGCGGCTGACTGGTATCCCGTTCCAGGGCACATGGCCAGGTTGGGCAGGTAGGTGGTCCGGAACTCGTTCCACGCGCGCTCTGAGTTGGCGCGAGCGTGGTTGCGGCCCTTGTCCAAGCGGTTCGGACCGCGTCGCTGCTCCGCTTCCTGGTTGAGCCGTTGGCGGACCAACCAGGTCACCGCCTGCACCTGGTGGGCGGAGATGTGCTCGCCTGCAAGTGCAGAGATCCGTTCTGCCGCGCGGTGGTACAGGCTCACCACGTGGTCGTAGTGCCGGCGGGAGATCGAGCCGTCCTTACGGCGGGACCCGTTCACGGGCGCAGATTCGTACTGCTCGGACATGAGCGCCCGGCCATGCGCCACAGACAGTGCGTGGCGGTCGATCACCACGCGCGGGTCATCTGGATCCCGGTCTCCGCCGAACTCGATCAGGTGGGCGAAGTCGCGGATCTTCGGGCCGCTCAGGATGTCCTCGTAACGCTCCCCGTTGAGCAGCCGATCCGCCGCGCGCTTCTGCCCGGTCGTGGCGAACATCCCGCAGCCGGGCCCACCGATCCCCTTGCCCTCACGCAGGACACGGGCAGCGTTAAGGACGTTGCCGATCCACCCCTGTTGCGGCGAGTAGATCGCGAGCATTCCGGCGCCGAGATGGGCGTTGCCACCGGCGATGACGGTCGCCACGTGGTGCGCGTCGGAGTACCAGCGCATCCCTTGCGCGATCTCGTCACGCGTGGCCTGGTTCCAGTGCCACACGATGTTCTGGTGGCCTACCGGATGCACCCGGAACCACGGGTGCGCATGGGTTTCAGGCATGGCAGCTCAGCCCCCGGAGTCCTCAGGATTCACGCCACAGACGGGGCAGGAACCGGAATCGACGTCATGGCAGCGAAATCGAAGATCGCGAGTTGACCGGTTTCCGCAGCGAGCGTGATCGCTTCGGACAGGTCCGCCGTCACCACCGAAACGTCGAGGTAGACCCGACCAGTCATGGGGTCGCACCAGCCTCCGAGGACACGGCCCGGCAGCGAAAGGGCACCCTTCACCGCCGATACGTACTCATGGATGTCACTGCTGGTCACGCGACGTTCGTAGACACACTCATGCTCCGGATGCACTGCAACCGCGTAACCGCAACGAACGTCCGAACCGTCGCGGGGATCGACAGAGAAACCGCCGTCCAGCACCGACAAGGCATCTGCCATCGCACTAATACGGGCAGACCAATCGATCAGAGTCATAGTCATGGCAGCACTCCGCTTGGCGAGAGAGATTGGCTGAATGACGTAGCGATTCAACCCAGCGCAAATAGACGTTCAAGAGCCGTCGCTCGCGCTTTCAGGACTGATCGCTGCCACCGACACCAACAAGCGAGGCGCTGACCGAATCGAAAGGGCTCACAGGGACGCCGTGCCCTGATCCTCACCCTTCTCAAATCAGAGTGTTGACCTCTGGTCGTTGAGTCGACATGTAGAAGTACACTCCTACAGTCGACACTTTGCAACCCCCAATTTCCTGCCTCACCCGAAATGATCATTCATCCGCCGGCATGCCTCCCGTTCGCCGTTGACCCGATTTCAATCATGCAGAGCGCACCAGCCAGCAGTAAATGCGAACGCACGCATTAAACTATTCTTGGGCGGTGGAAAGTGGGGAACGAAGAGACGGAGACCATCGCACTCAAGGCAACCAAGGGGTCAGAGGTTACGCGGGCCGACCACCAGCCAAGTCGACTGTTCCAACGCCTGTCGGCCACCGAGTCGGGTGCTACGCGGGTAGCCCTAAGACCGCCTTTGACCAGCGAAGTCGACCGCACCAGGGGCTTCCCGCCTAGAGGGAAGCCGGAGAGGACCGTGCTCGGGAAGCCCAGCGGGGCCACTCATGAGCGTGGCGCCTCGGCGACCTGGGTCACGGAGGCGCCACGTATTTCGAACGTGACAAACAGAACCAAAGGGGCCGAATCATGGGCCTTTCAAACATGCCAAGCAGATGAGCATGATTGCACTTATCGCACTACCCCATATACTACCCGGGAAATCAGCAAGCACCGACTGCCCTCCACTCAGCATTGCTATTAGACACGAGGTTGCGACACAGAGCACATCTGGTTCCCAGGCGGTCCGATCAGGTTGGGCGGCGTGGGGACGTAGTAGGCGTTGACGACCACTTGCCCGCCAGAGCGGAAGAAGGGGTGTTGGGCCCAGGGCGATTCGCACGCCGTCCCGGTGTTTCCTCCGCTCCAGTGGAACTTGATGAGGATGAAGCTGTCAGCGCAGTGGAAATAGCGCGCCGTGAGTTCTCCGACCGGTTGGGGCAACGGAACGAAGCCGCATCCGGGTGACGGCATGATTCTGGCGGAAGCATCAGCCTCCTGAGGATCAGCGATAGCGGCCGCGGCGAACATGGCTACGGCACTGAGCACGCTGGCGAGTCGACGGTTCATCGGAATGGCTCCAATCTGGAAAATGGTTGGTAGAGCTGGAAAATCGAAGGGCCGCAGCGGCTCAGGACGCGGCTGCGCGATCGACTGAGACGGTCTGCTGGCGGAGAAGTTCGGCGAGGTTGCACGTGTCGACGCTGGGTTCTGCGTCGATCTCGCTGAGCGTGGCGGTCAGCAAGGCGAGCGTTCGCGGAACCGCGCTGTGCTGCCCCAGTCGAGCCTGGGTGCGCATGATGTCGCGGTAGACGCCTTCGTTGTACTGATCGAGCTTGCGCGCCCGCTCAAGCAGCAGGAGTTCGGTCTTGGGATCTGCACCACCGTGCTCGCTGATCAAGGCGCCAAGAGCGTCCAGCACATCACGACGCGCGGACTCTCGAAGCGGTTCAAGCCAGGGAGATGACAGATCTTCAGCGAGGTCGCCCGTGTAGAGGTCAACAGCGGTCTGCAGCTGCGATCCCTGGAGTGCCCGACGGAACTGCCAGAGGTCTACATCCGCAAGCTCGTCATTCAGCCGATAGCGGCCGTCGTCGTTCAACACGAGGTCGGTCATCACGCCGTCCGTAGCGTCCGCGAGCACGCGGCGAAGCACGGACAACGCGTTGTGGAACGAGTTGTACGGGCGCGGCGGCCTGCTGTCGGGCCACACGGCCTCGTTCAGGGCCTCTCGACGCACGCCCTGTGGATGCAGTGCCAGGTGGACAAGGACTTCACGATGCTTCGGAGTGAGCAGGCCGTTGAGCTCGCGAACCTCGGAGTCTGCCTGCACGAACACAAGCTCGAACCGGCCGAACACCTTCACCAACAGACGAGGTTCCGCGGAAGCCGCGGCATCAGTGATGTTGTCCGCCACCACGCGCGGACGAGGTTGGGGAACTGACGGCCTTGGCTCAAGGTCAGCTTGATCACCGCTTGACGTGCCCGGAACGCCGAGGTCGATTTCGGCCTCTCGAAGAACAGTGAGCAGGTCCGCGGCCTCCGTGGCCGGCAGGTGAAACAGCCTCGCACCGGCGAACGCGTCACCGAGGCCCGAACTGGTGGCGCTCACCGTCCCGTCAGCTCGAACTACAACTGTCGCTCCTGGCCGCCACTGGCCAAGGAGGATGCCTGCGAGGCCGAGAGTGGATCCGTTGTCCAGCACTGCTTGAAGTCGGCGTTCGGCGTGTGCGGCGGGGCAGGCGACCAGCACGACGGCGGGCGAAGGAGTCCGAGGTTCGCCGTCTGCGCGACGTGCGCGAGTGAGCAGGTTCGCCTCCATCTCATCGAGCGCTGCGTCCAGCGAGTTAGCGACTTCCACAGCCTTTGGAAGCCGTTCAGCATTAAGCCCTTCGAAGAGCAGGTGGAGGTCTTGGGCGGGCACGAGCACACGAAGGTTCTCGTGCCCCTGCTGCTTCGCCAGGATGTGCAGGAGTAGCGCTCGGACCGCCGCGGTCGCGCCTGGTCCGGCCAACCCGATGCCGCGCGTGCTGGCGAGGTTCACGGCGAACTCGCCTCCCGGCCTCGAACCGACCGCTGCGGGCACGAGCATCGGTCCGCCGTACGACTCGGTCTCGCCTGCTCCGATCAAACGAATCTCGCGTCGGGACGGATCGAAGTTCTGGCAGACGACTTGCAGCGCGCGGACTGCAGGAGCTGTCGGCCGACGAAGGTCCGCGCGTTCCCCGCTGCCGAGCTGGTACCGACGTCGCCGTCGCATCTGCGTGGCCACCAGCACGGCCGAGATCGCCCCCGCCAGGCCGGCACTCATGTACACGGCAGGCATTAGGTCGACCCCCTGCACCGCCTGATCATCACGTGGCTCGGCGACCTGCTCCACCTGGGCTGGTGCAGTAGCTGTGCTTGGTGCTTCGTTAGTTGAAGGTGGGAGTTGTTGCGACGGCCGGCCTCCCGCCAGTTCTGGCACGTAGGCGGCGATCTTCCAGCCTGGTCGCACAAGGTCGGGATTGGTGAGGGAACGCCCGTCCGCCTGTACGACTCCACAGTTGAGCTGGAAGAGCTCAGGCCAGCGTTCGCCGCCGCCTGGCCCGTAGACGCGTTCGGCGACCCTCCACAAGCTGTCGTAGATCCCGTCGTGCGGAAGCCGGATCTCGTCAACGACTCGCACGAGGCCGGGCGGTGCAGGCGCCACGCGATCGATCACCAACTCGGTCTCTGCGGGCAGCGCGGCGTTCTGCGCGACAGGGCCCGGCACCGTGGGCGCGACCGCTCTGACGGATGTCGGCTCGTGGAAGCGAACATCCGGCCCAGCAACAGGTGTGGTTGCCAGCGCGCGGTTGGTCAGGAGGGTCAGCACGACGGCACCGATGAGGGTGCTGGCGAGTGCTTGCAACGGCCCTCGTGCCCGAGTTGCTTCCCAGGTCATGCCGCGGAGAACATCGATGATGGAGCGAAGGACGGCCAGGACGAAGCAGAGCCAGGAGATCCAGCAGACGATCGCGAGCAGGTTGATGAAGAGCTGGCTGCTCATTGGGTTGAGCAACGTGGCCTGAGTTTCGTCCCACGTCGGTAGGTGGTCTGGCAGTGGCCAGCCGACGAAGTGCGCCAAAGCCCAGGGCAGGCCGGCCACGAGCGTGGACAACGCGACGAGCGCCAACGATCCTCGCACCAGACGGACACAAGCGAGCACCGTGACCCTGAGCGCCATCGTCGAATCGTTGGTCATGGCGTATCGGTTTCCTGCGGTGCAATGGAATCAGCTGCGTCAGGGGCCGTCATGGACGGAACTGCTGTTCGCCGCTTGCGCCTTCCGCGGTTCGGTTTGCGAGCGCTGACGATCTGTTCGAGGTCCGTGGAAGGAGTCTCGGTGAAGGCGGCCAGTTCATCGATGGCGATCACGTCGTTGTTGTCGATGATCACGTCACCGATCTGCTGGTCAATCTCAGTGAGCCGCTGGAGCACCGCCGTGCGCTCGTGCGCGAGCTCGCCGACGAGCAGGGCTGCTTTCGTTCGTTTCGCGCTGCGTGAGGAGTCGGCTTCCTTGACGCGGCGGGCGATGTCGTCAGTCGTTGCCATCTCCGGTTTCCTTCCTGCTAAGAGATTCCGCGTTGCGGTTGTGCTTCGCCGCGGCCGGTGACCGTGATCGTGTCGACGGCAAAGAGGCCCAGGAGCTGGGAGCGTTGGTGGATCGTCACGGTCACGGTGACGGTGTTGCCGGTGACCAAGACCGATCCGGTGTGGCGTGAAGCGGCGAGGTGATTCCGAGCCGCAGCGGTGGCTCGGGCCGGTAAGAGGCGCAGGGTGCCGTCAACCCGGTAGGCGGCCAGGTCGATTTCCTGTGCTCCGGCACGGGCGGCTTCTTGCGCCTGTCCCATCGCCTGGACTTTCGCGGCGAGCGCGAGTCCGCCGTCGAGGACGAGGCCGCCGAACGCGAGCACGGCGACCGCGACGGTGACCACGTAGGCGGTGACCTGGCCGCGTTGGTCAGCGCGTAGTCGTTCGAGCGTCCTCATGGCGCGGCTCCCGACGTTCCGCGCCAGGTGTCGACGACCGAGGAGAATGTGCAGGTGAGAGTGCGGCTTCCGGGTAGTCCGAGCCCCGACAAGTCGCTGAGGTCGACGGTGCACGAGATGGTCGCGGTGACCGTGGAGCCGGGCCGGAGTCCGGCCGTGTCGATTGCGACGGCCAACGACCGGCAGGTGACACCGGAGGCCGCGAGCGCCGAGGCAGCGGTCTCGTGCGCTGCGGCGGTGGCCTGGGCCGGTGTTCGAGCTGATGTTGCCGCTCGAACGGCTTGGTGCGCGACGTCGCTGATCCGTACCTGCGTGGTCGCCAGTCGGCCGCAGAACACCACGAACAGCAGCAGGAGAACCAGAAGCGGTGCTCCCAAGGCCAGTTCGGCTGCGGCGGAGCCTCGTTCGTCTCGCAGCCGTGCTCGTATCGCGGGCCTCACGGCGACACCGCCGGGGTGAATTTCTCGACGGGGCCGACAGCTTCTGCGTGCACCGCGAGAGACAGGAACGGAACCACGCTGACCGCCTTCCCCTGGACCTGGACGGAGGCTTGTGCTGGACCGCGTTGTGCGGAGACCGTTGCGCCACGTAGCGTTCGGCTACCGAGCTGTTCGAGCGTCCGCTCCCCTGCTGCTGCGCCGGCACCAGCGCTCCCGCCCAGGACGCGGGCGGAGGACAAGCCTTGTGCTGCTGCGGCTTGTGCGATGTGGGCCGCGTGCATGTACAGCGCAAACTGCGCGATCAACAGGAACAGCAGGAACAACAGCGGTGCGGTGATCGCGAGCTCGGCTGTGCCGCTTCCTCGCTGATCGCGGCGAGCGCGCTGGATGAGCTTGAGCATCGTCATCGCCTACAACTCGATGCTGTTGGCCTTCTGGATGGCCTTGGCCACGATGACCGCCACGATCGCGATCGCCGCGGCCACCACCAGCGCGGTGGTCACGACGAACTCGGTCGAGTAGCCCCGATCGTCGCGGCGCGCCTTCTCCAGACCGGCTTCGAAGTAGAGGACGAGAATCTGGATCTCGATGAACATGAACCCCTCCTAGCTGCGTTAAGTGGCTGGTAGGACCCTTTAGAGCCCTTCCAAGACGTTCAGAACTGCCGGGAAACCGATGAAGATCAAGAACCCGGCGCAAAGCACGACGACCGGCAAGCTCATTCGTTCGGTGGCCGCCTGTGCCTCGGCCTCGGTGAGAGCCAGCTCCCTCGTGCGGAGAGCTCCGGCTTTCGCCGCGAGGCTGGCGCGAACCCGAGCGCCTTCCGTGCCGGCGAGGCTCACCGAGGCGGCGAGCTCCGTGAGCGGTCTTACGCCGAGCTCGGTGCCGAGCTGACGCAGGGCGGCCCAGGGTGTGCTCCGGGTGAGCTTGGCGGTCACGAGGGCCCTGCGAAGCTGCTCGAACGACCAGCCTTTGCCGACTCCAACCGCGACGTTCAGCGCTCCGTCGACACCTGCTCCGCCCGCCAGCAGGACCCGGATCAGGTTGAGGTACGCGGACAAGGCGTGTCGGAACGTCGAGCGGCGTTGCTCAGCTTCGCGGCGAACGTGGACGTCCGGCAGGAAGAAGCCTCCAACTGCGAGCGAAACGCTTGCCAAGAAGGGGAACTGCCAGCCGATTCCTGCATCGGCGACCAACAGCACCAGCTGCATGAGCGGGGGCAGGAGGCTTCCGGTCACCGCGAGGGCGGCTTTCTCGGCCAGGTGGTCGTCAACGGCTTTGCCAACGACCGCAAGGTCACCTCGAAGCGCTTTGCTGGGCAATCCGAGCGAAGACAGGGCGTTCACGAACGGCTTGCCGAAGGCCGAGGCCCAGCCGTTGGAGCTGGTGGTGAGGATCGGAGCAGGTGAGGGCTCGGCCTGCAGCTGGTCGACCAGCGCGCGTAGCGACGGCCGTGGCGGGAAGACGTACGCCGCGAGCATCCACAGCCCGATCCCGATTCCGGCTCCCCAGAGCGCCATGCTGATCATGTCGTCGCTCCCTTGCTACTGGCCGCTTCGTCCACAACGGACTCAGGCGTGCGGATCGAGCCCAGCTCGGTGAGGAATCGGTCCGGTTCGCGGAACCGCGAGATCTTCGTCATCCAGGCGAATGCCGTGGCGAACAGCGCGCCGACGAGCAGGAGCGCGAGCTGGCCGACCGGGGAGTCGAACGGGCGGAGGTAGTCGCGGTTGAACAGCACAAGGCCGGCGGCGAACACGAGCGTCGTGATGACGATCAGCCGCACGCTGGTCCGGCTGCGAGCGCGCCCGGCATCCACGCGCATCCGCATCGTCGCCTGCTCCCGTGCCTCGACAGCGAGCTCGCCAAGCAGGTCCGCGAGCTTGCGGGCTTGGTGGTCGGAAGCCAGTACGAGTGCGGAGATGACCAGGTCCGCAGTCGGGTCGTGCAGCTGCTCGGCGAGTTCACGGAGGCCTGGCGCCAGGCGCTCGCCGCGTTCCAGCCTCATCGCGAGGGCTGTGATCTCGTCCCGGATCGGCTCCGGGCAGGTGGACGCGGTGGCGATGATCGCCTGTTCAAGACCGGCCGCGGCCATGAGCGTGTCGCGGAGCATCTCCGTCCAGCCGGCGATCGCCTCGATGCGTTCGAGCTGCCGTTGGTGGTCGACGTTCGACGCCAGAATCCGCGGAAGGCCGAGCACCGCGGCTGCGCACAGAGCGGCGCCCACCACCCAGCCGGTGAACATCCCCACCCCGATGCCGACGAGCAGCGCGACGGCGAGGCGACCGACGATCTTCTGGTCGAGGTGCTTTGCACGGGCGGCCGGTCGTGCCTCGCCTCCGGGCTGGCCGCGCAGGCCGATGACGACGAGCAGGACACCGGTAGCGGCGCCAGCGCCGAGCAGGGCGAAGAGCAGCGTGGTCGTGGTCATGGCGTCCACCAGCCGTCGCGTCGGTCGCACAGTTCGGGGTCGTAGCCCGCCTCGACGAGCAGTTCGACGGTGTCGGTTCGCAACGGCGCGGCCGGGACCGCGCGCCGGTCTGGGCCTGGGCTCCAGCACTCGTTGCTGATGATCTGCGCCCCTTCGGCCCCGACCACCTCCCGCACGGACGACACGACGCGTTTGCCGTCGTCGCCACGCGGCTTGTCCAGGTGGACAACGAAGTGCAGCGCTGAGGCGACGAGCAGGTTGGTCGCCTCGATCGGCAGCCGCTCGGGTCCTTGGACGGCGTAGGCAGCGAGCTTGGTGAACGCGCCCTGGCTGGAGCTGGAGTGCAGGGTGCCCATCGAGCCGTCGTTGCCCATGGACATCGCGTTGGTCAGCGGGATGACCTCAGGGCCGCGAATCTCGCCGACGATGACGCGGTCGGGGCTCATCCGCAGCGACTGCCACACCAGGTCCGACATCGAGATGCCGCCCTGGCCCTCGATGTTCGGCTCGCGGGCTTGCAGCGGAACGACATCCGGATGGAGGTCTGAGTCCTCGCCGAGGCCGAGTTCGAAGACGTCTTCGACCGTGACGAGCCGCTCCCACGACGGGACGGCCGATGCGAGACCGCGGAGCATCGTGGTCTTGCCGATCGACGTGCCGCCGGTGACCAGAACGTTGCGGCGGGCGCGCACGAGAGCGAACAGGAAGCTCTCCAGCGCCAAGTCGATGGTGCCGAGCTCACGCAGCTGCGGCAGGCCAACCTTGGAGAAACGGTGGCGACGGATCGAGACCGACGGCCGTGCGGTGACAGCCATGACGGCCGATACCCGTTCGCCGCCGGGCAGCTGGAAGTTCACGATCGGCGAGCCGCGGTCGAACCTGCGTTCCTCTACACCGGACCGGGTGGCCAGGTCTCGGATGAGCTCGATCAGCTCGGTGTCCGAGGCGACCACCGGCGGCAAGCGCTTGCGGCTGCCGTCGGCGCACCTGACGAAGACGCGCTCTCCGTTGATGTTGATGTTCTCGATCTCGTGGTCGGCCAGCAGCGGCTCCAGACCTGCCAACCCGAAGACCTCGTCGAGCACCTGTTTGATCAGGCGCAGCTCCACGTCGGGCGTGACCAGCATGCCGCCGGCCGCGGTGTTGTGGAGTTCCGCGCGAGCGTGTGCCTCAGCGGCGTCGGTGAGGATCGCTTCCGCGAAACGCCGACGATCCTGCGCAGACATCGGTGGTCGCTCAGCGGCTTCGTCGCCGTTGATGCGCTGGCCGAGCTGCTCGGTGAGTGCGCTGCGCAGGTGATCGCGCAGTCGTTGCACCGCTGCTGCCTCTCCGACGACGTGGTGAGGCAGTTCGGACGGTCCTGCCAAGCTGGTGCCGTTGAAATTCGGCGAGGTCATGACGAAGCTCCGTCTCGGTGAGGCACAACCGGCTGCAGCGCGGCAACCGGAGCCAAGTGGCGGGCGGGTTCTCGCGGCTGTGGCACGGTGGCGTTCAAGCGCGCTTGAAGACTCAGTGCGAGCTTGAGAGCGGCTCTGCCGAGAGCAGACTTCTTCGGTCCGTTCCTGCCATTTCCCTGACCACACAGAGCTTCCGCGCCCTTTACGTCGGGCGGGAGGTGTGCCATCACCGGGACGCGCAGCTCTTGGGACACCTGGTTCGCGCTGAGGCCTCCCCCGACCAGCACCAGGCAAGGCCGTGGCGACCACTGCTGGGCGGCCTGGAGCTTCAGCGCGACACGGGCGAGTTCCTCCTCCCGCGGACGCACGACGAGCAGCATCGCGTCAGCGCTGCGGATGATCGACAGTGACGGCGAAGCCGGATCCACTCGCCCGCAGTCGGCGATCACGACGGTGTCCGGCCGGTCACCAGTGCGCCGCAATGGCGATGACGGGCCTGTCGCCAACAAGCTCAGTGCTGCGCGGGCTTGCTCAGCTCCGACCGGTCCAGGGACCACTCGAAGTCCGCCAGGGAGGAACTGAGCATGCTGGACGAGCTGGTCCGGGTCGACGTTGCCACGGGTCCGAGTCGAGGCGGCCAGGCCAACCAGGGTCGGCTCGGGGCTCAGTCGGAACCTGGTGAGCAGGTCACCTCCGCCGGGGTCGGCCTCGACGACGATTGGAACCTCAGGACCAGGCCAGCGGGCGCCAAGCGCCACGGCGAGCGTGGTCGCACCTGGAGAGGCTTTCAAGGAGCAGACAGCGACGAGCATCAGCGGTTCCCTCCCGCGATCGCGAGCAGACTCACCTGTCCGGCCGGCGCCAGCAGCAGCGCGCGACCGTCTGTTTCGGACATTCGCAGCGAGACGACGGTGGTCTGCTCGTTCTCGCGCCCCGAGACACCGAGCACCACCGCGGTCCAAGACTTCGCGGCCACGTCCGGTGTCCCTTGGTCTGGTGCCAGCAGAACGGCAACGGTCGTACCTGCGGCCAGGTCGGGAGGAAACTGTCCAGGCTTGAGCCCGACCGCAGCGATCGCCTTGCCCTGCTCGGGAATCTGCGGGGTGCCGAGCATCGATCGCGTCACCAGGGTCCCCTCGGGGAGGCTGTAGGCGAGGGGCTGCCCGACGGTCGTCGGTGCGGCCGAAGCAACGATCACGTCCATCCCCACGTCGACCGCAACGGCGATTGGCCGGAGGTCCTGCGCGGCCAGGACTTGGCCTGCCGTGACAGGCCGTGCCAGGGCAAGAACGCTCTCCCTGTCTCCCAGCTCAGTCGCGAGCACCGCCCCTCCGAAGCCGCAGGCGGGAATCAGCAGGAGTCCCAGCAGCAGGTGTGGAATCCGACGGCGACGGCCGGTCCATCGCTTACGCGTCTTGCCGTCGCGTGCGACCCACGTCGAGGGTTGGGACGGCGGTTTGGTGTTGGTCGTGGTCATTTCGGGCCCCCTTTTGGCATGACTCCATCGCGACACGTCGGCTCAGCGGTTCGACGTGCCTTGAACTAGCGGATGTGATTGCGCGGACCGCCTGTCGAGGCGGACGAGAAGTTGGTCAGCCGGTCGTGATCCCCTGGCTCTCAGCCACGCGGAACGAAGCCGAGGCGGTGGTCGACAGGTTCGGGAACGTCCCGCTCTGTCCGGCGCCGGACCAGGTCACGGCCCACTGCACCTTGACGCTCACCAGGAAGGCTTGTGCCGGCCGCCCAGCTGATGAGGACCTGTACGTGTGCCCGCAGTCAGGTGAGGCGCTCTTCGGGTCACCGCCGGAAGGGAACGGCGTACCGGAGCTGGTGCACGTCACTGAGCTGCCGTCGCCCATCGACCAGGTAGCGGACAGGGGCCTCGCGACGGCTGTCACCGACACACCTGGCACGGACGCGGTCGCCGAGATGTCGCCCCAGCTGTCCCGGTCCAGCCACATCCAGGTGGGCAGGTTGACCAGCTGCTCTCCAGCCGGGTTCGCGCGGATCTTCGGCATGGGCAGGCGCAACCGCTTGCGTGCCATTTCCGCGACCTGCTCCGGGCTGGGCGGCGGAGCGTCAGCGCCCGCTGGAACCCAGATCGGACCGCGGGAGTCCGGATCTTTCCCATCCGGGGAGCACAGCAGCATGAACCACCCGCCAGGTTCCTTCGGCGTCTCCTGGCCGGGTCCTGGTCCAGCGGGCACGTACCGGCAGCCGAGCAGTTTGTCGTCGCCGTTCTGTTCCTGGCCGCCCACCGGGCGCTGACCGTGACTCGTCGAACCGTCCGGGCGTCTTCCAGCCGAGACCTGGCACCAGGGCGAAGACTCCTGAGCGCAAGTGGTTACGCCCCAGGCATCATCGGCAGCCACGGGTGGTGAAGCAACCAGGAGGAGAAGTGCTGCCGCAAGTGCTATGGGAACGATTGTTCGTCGCATCGCTCAACAGCTCCCGATCTCGTGGACGGCGTAATCCGAAACCTTCCACGTGCCGTCCGGCTGCTTGTCGACCGCGGCCTTGATGAGCCGCCGTCCGCCCGGCACGTCGTCGGCGAGTAGTTCGCTGTCCTTGCGGTACTTGAGCCAGCTCGTCGAGTCTCCGCAGTCGGTGATCACGACCCTCGTCGGAACGTCCGCCGGCTGCGCGTCCGACGCCTTCGGGTCGAGGATCGGTTTTCCTTTGCTCACCAGGACTTTCTCCCGATCCGACCGCAGGCTTCGTTTCAGCTTGTCCAACGCGACGCCAGCCGCGTACTGATCGAGCAGCTGTGATTCCGGGTCCGAAGTGCCGCCCGCGTCGGCGAAGCCCTCCCACATCCCTCGGTAGGCGGCGACCGCGTTCGTGCGGGCCAGTTCGGCCAGCTTCGCAACAGAGGTCGTCTCGGTCGGCGACGTTGACGGCGCAGGTCCTCGATCGCATGCGCTTGCCGCTACCAGCACGCCGCCAAGCGCGAACAACTTCGTGGTCTTCTTCATCGCGGCCTCCACGTGGGCATGGTGAAAGTTGGTGTCGAGGTGGTCTCGCTTGGGGGCACGGAGACCACCTCGACTCGTGCGCCCGGAGTGAAAGTGACTTCCGGGCGAAGTTCTTCGGCATGCGCGAGCAGCACGATGAACACGAAGGTCGCGCAGGCACGGTGAAGCGCCCTTGGCGCCTCGTAAGCGATGACAGGATCGGTTTCCGCAAACGGCAGGCACATCACGCAACCTCCGTCAGGCCTGCAACATCACGTAGACGGCTCCGCTGAGGAGCGCTGGCCCGAGCGCAACTGGATCGTGACGACCAACCCGCTTCGCCATGAGCAACACGCGCATGACGACCCACACCAGCAGCAAACCCACGGTGAGTCCTAAAACGACATACATCCAGCCGCACCAACCCAGGTACAGCGCCAAGGCCGTGGCAAGCGTGACGTCGCCGAACCCGAGCTCGGCGGCAAACCTCTGGTAGAGAACCAATCCGGCCACGAACACAGTGACGCTGGCAACTCCCGCTCGAAGCAGCGGCTCGAAGTCGCGCTGCGAGAAGGCCTCGGCACTGATCAACGCCAGGCCACCGAGGAACAACGCGCCGACGACCTTGTGCGGCAAGAGATGGCAGGTCCAATCGACCAGGGCAAGCACAGTTCCCACGATCAGCAGCCAAGCTAGTGGCTCTGCGGATCGCGGTGCCACCAGCGCTACATACGTCAGCGAGGAACCCAGAAACAGGCTCGCCGCAAGGGAAGTGGTCTTCGCGGGCCAGCTGACCAACGGCCAGCACACCGGCTCGCGCCGCGTGATCGAGAAGGCGGTGAGCACCAACAGCGGCCCAGAGGCCAAGCCAAGCAGGCCGTAGGACAACGCGAACATCACGCCCTCCAGCAGATGAGAGTCCGAAGGGAGTGATCAACGCCGGCAAGCGCAACGACACGTTGCGGAGCAGCGGAAGGTGGTTACTGGTAGTAGCGGATGGTCGCCGAGACATCGTGATCCCCGATCGCGTTCGAGGCCAGCCCAGGGCTGCCTCAGATCTGCGTTTCAGGGATCAGCTCGATAGCGACAAAGCCAACCCAATCGGAATAGTCCGATTGGCCTAGCGTAAGCAGTGGTCCGGATCACGTCAAGTCCTGTCCAGGCCTGACCTCAGTTCGTCATCGCCGAGGCTTCCTCGATCGACGCTGACTCAGCAACCGTGTCACCGCTGGAACCAGATCCTGATAGATGCCACCCAAGAGGTGGACAAGGGCAGAGACGGCACGTGCGTCCGTACCGACCAGGACACGGGCGCGACGACGCTCGACTCCTCTTAGGACAGTGAGAGCCGCTTCTCTCGGCTCGGTTCGCGCGACGCTCTTCTCGAACTTTCGCACCACTGCGTCTCGCGGCTCGCTGGCGGCGTACAACCCATTGCGGACGATCGGCGTCCGGACGCCACCGGGATACACACAAGTCACGGAGACATCGCTGCCCGACTCGGTCAACTCCTGCCGCAACGACTCGCTGAACCCTCGGACCGCGAACTTCGACGAGTTGTAGGCGCCGTACTTCGACGTCGCCATCAAGCCGTACGCGCTCGAGAAGGTGACGACTCGCGCCCCGCGTGAAGCCGTCACAAGAGGAAGGAACGCCTTCACGGTGTGCACGGTCCCGAGCCAGTTGACCGCCATAACGCTGTGGATGTCGGAGATCTCCGACTCGACCAGACTGCCGCGATGGATGATGCCCGCCGCGGAGAAGAGGGCGTCGACCCCGCCGAACTCCTCCCCCACCAGAGCGGCGACCTGCTGCATTGCGGCCCAGTCGGTGACGTCAACCATTCGAGTGATCACGCTGCCGTGGTCGCACTGGTCGGCGGTGGCCTCCAAGCCGTCGGCATCTCGATCAAGCAGGGCGACGTGCGCCCCCCGCTGGGACAGCTCGATGGCGAGGGCACGCCCGATCCCAGAACCGGCACCGGTGATCACAGCGATCTTGTTCTCGAACCAGCTCATGATCCCCCGGCATCTCAACCGAACGATGACAGTCAAACGCTGTCAGGCAGGGTCAGCGTCACCAGCGCGGCAGTGGTGTGCTGATCGAGCAGCATGAGTGCCGCTTCGACGGCCACCTCCATCCAGTCGTCGCACTCGGAGCGAAGACGCAGCAGGCCACACGCTCGCCCTCTGGAAGCAAGCTCCTCCGAAATCTTGGCAGCCGCCCGGAGATCCTCGCGATGAATCGCCGGTCGACGCGCGACCTCGAGCTTCCAGGCGATTCCCGGCATCGGATCGTCGATCCACCTCAGCAGCCTCATCGTGCGCAGATCGACGATCGCACGCCATCTGCCGGATGCCGCTTCAGCTGCGAGAACTTGCTGAGCGAGCAGCACGGGAGCTCGAGGAGGTGCCGCCGGCACGCTCTCGGCCGGGCCGATGTCGTGGGTGATCCCGCGGACGATGCGCTCGATCCGCCCCGCGCCGGTCCGCACCTCGACACACCGGCAGGCGAAGTGCACCGCGCGTCGAACTCCGTCGTCCCGCGTCACCGTCCAGGTGGCTTGGTGCTCGTTCCCGATGGTCGCGTTGACGAGAAGCGCTAGCGCCTTCGACTCGTCGGAGTTCGTTTGCAGGCGCCCGTAGGCGAACAGTTCGGCCAGGTCGTGCTGGTTCCGCCAGTTCTTCGCACTCGTCCCGTAGAGCTGCAGCAGATCGTCCGACCTGCTGCTGACGTGCTGGGTGAGGTTGATGTGCCACGCACCGGCCAGGCCGCGCGCGGGAGGTTCCTCGCCCGGCCGGCCAACCCACACAAAGACACCGTGGACCCCTCCGCCGTACGTGATCAGCGGATGGCCGACGATTCGGCGCTTGCCCGAGGTCGCGTCGACTTCGAGAGGCTTTCCGGTCTCTACCACCCGAGCGATCAAAATCAGCACGTCCGAGAGAAATGGCCCACGGCTCAGAACATTTCGCAATGGAACGAGGTTTCTCGGATTACGCCCAACCGCCATCACCGTCGACTCTCTCCGGTGACCGCCGAACGTCTCCACGAGCAGCCAGTCCGTCGCCATCGCTCCGTCCCCCCGGTCGAAGATTGGCCTGACCAGCCAGTTCGTCGCCATGGGAGCGATCAGTACCCCAATCACTGACGTGGTCGGGTACACGATGACACGCTTGTTCCCACCTTCGCCCGAGGAACGTGCTTGGAGTTCATCCAAACGTGCGAAGATCCTCCAACGATTCCCATACTGCTGCGAAGTCGTGCTAAGCCACTGTCTCGACCGCTTCGGCGATGAGTTCCAGTGATTCCCCTGCCCCGAGTGCCACCTGTTCCAGGCTCTCGAACCGCTGCGCACACCGCGCCGTCAGGCCCGGTTCCTCGACGTACTCCCCCTTGATGAACGTCTCCAGGTACGCCACGTCGTTGTGCTGCCGGTGCGGGAACCCGAGCAATGTGAACGGCGACCCCATCGCCGGATACGCCCCAGCAGTCCGCGGCAACACCCGCACACTCACCGTCTCGTGCTCGCTGACCTCCATGAGGTGCAGCAACTGCGCCTTCATCAGTCGCGGTCCCCCGACCGCATGCCACAACACCGCCTCCGGGAACACCGCGTGCACCCTCAGCGGTTCCCTGCCGCCCAACCGCGAAGCCCACGCTTCGCGCACCATCGCCAGCCGAGCCGTCCGCACCGGATCCTCGGACTGCATGACCGCGTCGGTGTAGCCGGGAAGCTGGAACACCGTCGGCACCAGATCCATCGAGAAAACTCGCAGTACCGTCGCCTCGAACACCAGATTCGCAAAATCCGCCGCCGGGTCGAAGTTCACGCCGTTGTTCGCTACGCGCCCCCGCGCGCGTTCCGCGTACTGCGCTCGCAGCATCACGGCTTGCCACTCCGGGGTCGGCACCTTGTAGACGTACCCGAGCGCCATGACGTCCACGGGCGCCGACGGCTGCACCGCGTTCTCCATCATGGACAGCTTGGCGCTGCTGAAACCCACGCGCTGCCCGGCCTCGGTGAGGCTCAGCTCGCGCTCAGCGCGCCACCCGGCCAGCTGCCGACCAATAGCGCGTTCGAGCGCCGTGGCCCGGAAGTCTTTTGGCACGAGGGATCACCAGCTCTGCAACCCGTTGATGAACTCGAACGAATCCCGCTCGTTCAAGCTGACTCGGTCGAGCTGTTTCACGAGCGTCTCGTATCCCTTGACCGAGTCTCTCTGCTCGACGAACGTGCTGGAGTTCAGGGCTTCCAGCCAGACAACGGGTTCGAACTTCGGGAACTTCAGTAGTGTGAAGGCACCGGCTACTCCCGCGTGTGCACCAATTGAGGCGGGGATGACGCGGATGGTGACGTACGTCCAGTTCGCCATCAGCGTCAGGTGAAGCAGCTGTTCTTTCTGCACGGCGGGACCGCCGGCCTGGAGCCTCAGGGCGAACTCGTGGAGGTAGAAGGTGCAGCCGAGGCGCTCCCTCAGCAGCTCCCTCATCTGCCCCTGCGCGAGCAACCGCTCGTCCATCTCCTCCGGCGGGACGGCGGCTGAAGCGATCATCAACTCACGCGCGTACTCGTCCGTCCGAAGGAAGACCGGCAGCGCATGTGGCTGCCAATCGATCAGTTCCTTGGCAACTCGGATCTGCGCAACCGCTGTGGTCGGCCAATTCGGCGAACGCTCACCGTGCTGCTGCCACCACCCCAACCAGTCCTGGGCGGGGTGCAATGCGAGCAACCGGTCACGCTCAGCGGCCTTCGGCCGACACACGCTCAGCAACACCGCGAGTTCGAGTGTGGTGAGCTGAAGCTTGCCGTTCAGCACCTCCGAGATCTTGCCTTCGTCACAGCCGACCAACGCGGCAACCTGACGCGAGGTCAGACCCGAGCCCTCAACTACCGCGCGTACACCCTCTCCGAACTCACGCCCGCGAACGGTCGAGACCCTTAGTGGCATGCCTGTTTCCTTGAAGTAGTAGCGAGATTCAGTCTGAAGTGGACGACCGAAGTCCGTGGCTCTGAGGACTTGCACATGCCCGGGCTGTCGTCGCCGCCACCGTGACAGCGAGGTGGACGTCGAGGAGCATTCGGCAAGGCGCTGCCACCCGACGCCAGAACGGTCCGCTGCGGCATTTCTGGCAGTGACCGTCCTCGTCTGCGCGGTGCTCCTCGGCAAGCACTCTCAACGCCGCCACGATGCCGGGAACGTCCTGGCGCATAACGGTGAGCGCCGCACCGGCGTCGCCGTCGACCGCGACCCGGGAGACCCGCTCGAGGTGCTCGTCGAGATTCCGGCGAAGGCCTGCCAACAAGACTTGGTTGCTCATCGGTGCTCCTTCCACAACTAGCTGGCCCGGCGTTCCGACCTGGACGGCGAGTCGAGGCGACCGACTGCTTTCGGCACGATGTCCTGCGACAAGGCCAAAGCGGTGGCAGAGCGGAACTCCCGAAGCCCTTGGTCTGCGGCGTTGACCTCCTTGCAGTCCAGGGCCGAAGTGACGACCACCGCCGCACGTGCGAGCACCGATGCCTGCGCGTGGGTCAGCCTTACAACCACGCGAACAGTTCCTTCTCGTTCCGCCATGTGCGTACCTCCACTCGCCGACGAGGCGACGCCACGGTCAGCCGGGGAAACCGCCGTGGCGCGCCCCGCTCGCCGACTCCGGATGTGAAACCGGTGAGCGAGATCGACTAAACGACGTGAGCGTCAACTCCGACCACGTCGCAGACGCCGCGCAGATGACACACATGTGCCACACACAGGTCACTGACCAGCGGAAATGACACGTTGACCCGATCGAGTGAAAGCAGAAATTCCGGATCCAGAATCGCCGTCCGCCGAATCTCGCGCGATACGCTCGCGAGGATCTGCCGACATTCTCCGGGGGCATCAATGGCCAGGTGGCGAAGTGCATTCGCGCTGCACCGCGAGGCCATGGGGTACACCCAGGAGAAGCTCGCAAAGCACCTCGGGGTCGACCGGGTCACGGTTGGCCGGTGGGACCGCTTGGAAAACCCACCGGACCCGGCCATCCAACCCCGGCTGGCCACCGCCCTGAAAGTCACCCCCGCAGAACTGATCGAACTCCTTCACCCAGGCCAGAAGGGACCGTCGACCCCTGCGGTCCCGCAGAGGACCGGCTCGTCAGGGCACGACGTCGTGCAGCGTATCCAGGGCGCTGCCTTGGCATTTCAAGAGACGGACAGGCGACTCGGCGGAGGCGTACTGCTCCCGTCCGTCGAGCTCTACCTGAGCCAGGAGATAGCGCCACGTCTGCTCGACGCACATGGCGGCACCTCGGCGGCGGGGATCTTCTCGGCCGCGGCGTCCATGACGGAGATAGCCGGCTGGATGACGCACGACGGTGGGCAGAACCAGCGCGCTCGCGCGTACTTCGAACGTGCTTTCCGTTTGGCCGTGGCTGCCGAGAACAACGCGCTCGCAGGCAATTCCTGCGCGTCCATGTCGCATCTCGCCATCGAGTTGGGACAGCACTCCGACGCCCTGCGGATCGCCACCACCGGAATCGCCAAGTCGAGCCAGGCCGACGGCACTCTCCGCCTCACCGCGCGTCTGCACACCATGCGCGCGAGGGCGCTCGCTCTCGTCGGCGAGCACCAAGCCTGCGCGCTGTCGCTCGACCAGGCGGAGTCGCTGCTCGGCCAGGCCACGAGCGAGAAACCAGCCGATTGGATCGCCAACTTCGACGAGGCGTCCCTCGCCAGCGAAGCAGCCCAATGTTTCCTCGACCTGGCCGAGTACGCCGAGGCCGAACAGCGCGCGGCTGCCGCGATCCGACTCCGCTCCGGTGACCGCGTCCGCAGCCGGGCATTCGGCCAGATCACGATGGCGAACATCCTGATCGGCGCCGGACGGCTGGACGAGGCCGCCGCGTTCGGCAACGAGGTGTGCAAGGCGACGGCCTCGCTCAGCTCGACCCGTGTCCTTGATCAGCTCAACGACCTGGGGCGTACCTTGGCGTCGGCACGCAGCGTTCCCGAGGTGGCGCACTTCCTCGCCACTCTGGGCGCGCTGAGCCACGTATCCGACGCCCAGGAAGGTCAAACTGCGACGTGGCCGGTCTGACGGACGACGACGCCCGGTTCGCCTATCTCGCCGAAGGCAACGCAAAACAAGCTCGCAAGCGCGTCGCCGCCGACGTGCTCCTCCGGGACCAGCGCGGGCACGTCGTGCTGGTGAACCCGACCTACAAGGAGGATTGGGACCTGCCCGGCGGCATGGCCGAGAACAACGAGGCTCCACGCGCCGCTGCAGTTCGTGAGGTCGGCGAAGAGCTGGGTCTCTCCATCGAACCAGGTCGTGTGCTCGTGGTCGACTGGATCGGGCCGCACGGCCCGTGGGACGACCAGCTGCTCTTCATCTTCGACGGTGGCGTCCTGTCGGACGAGGACGTGCAGCAACTCGCTCCGCGCGACCCGGAGATCAGCGAAGTTACTGTGGTGTCGCCTGATCAGGCCCGCCAGTTGCTCCGCGCCGACATGGCGCGTCGGCTGGAACGTGCACTCCAAGCGCTCGAACACAGCTCCACCGACTATGCGGAAAGTCCTCGGTGAAGCATTCACCCCGCAGCCGGCAACGTGGTCAGTCGACCAGGTTCAGCGGCGTGGTACCCAGCTTGCCTTCGAGGAGTTCGTCGAGGAGACCGGGTAGCTGAGCGGGAAGCAGTTTGTCGGCGCACTGGCGCAGTTCGGCTGCTGACCACCAGCGTCGTTCGATCAGTCCGGCTTTCTCGTTCTCAGTGGGCTTGAGTGCCACCTTGGGCGCGGTGTCGGTGATGCGGCCGAGGAACACGTGGTCTTCGCGGTGGTGATCGCGACCCTTGTAGTGGAAGCGGGACTCGCGGATCCACAGCTTGTGTCCCAGCGACGGGATGACGATTCCCGTCTCCTCCGCCACCTCGCGCAGAGCGGCGTCCTCCGGCTTCTCGCCCTCGTCGAGGCCGCCGCCGGGCAGCTCCCACCAGTGGTGGCCGCGGTCGTGCGGATCGCAGGCGTGAATGAGCAGCACGCGGTCGTGAGCATCGAGCAGCAGCACCCGAGCGCCTACGCGTGGGGTGGTGGCGGTGGTGGACATCCGGCGGGGGTTCCTCGCGGTCGGCTGACTGGGCGGCAGCCTGCGCGGGTGGTGCCGGAGTTCAGAACAGAGTTGGCTCCGGCTCGTTGAGCGCGTCGACCGCCATTGCGGGGTCAGACGTTAGCAGCGTCCGCTTTGCGCAAAGCGACACCCGGACGGCGAGTCCCGAGTGATCGGTCAGACGAGAACCATCTGCGGAGGCCTCTCTGGTCTCATGCACATACTCGCAGCTCAGGAGCCGTTCGGCGACCGTCGGCGAAGCGTGGGCGTGGTCATATCGGTAGCCCAGCTCTGGACGACGTGCCCAGCTGTGTTCGACCCGATCGGGGTGCAGATTCCTGAACAAGTCCGTCAGGCGATGCCGTTCTGTCAGCGCCTCGTAGAAGGCGTACTCGAACTGCGCGAACTGGCCGCGGTGGGCTGGTTGATGGCCTGGTTCGAGCACGTTCAGGTCGCCCAACAACAGGAGCGGCGTGTCAGATGCCGTCGCGTCCAACGCGGCGTGAAACCGCTCGATCCACGTCTTCTTGCGTTCGGTCTTCTCCCACGTGGCATCTCGAGACGGCACATAAGCACCGACGACACGCAGTGGGCCGTCGTCGGTGTCGACGACGATTCCGGCGGCCCGCGCAGGCAGGTAGTCGAGGGCAGTCCCGAGGACGTCCACCTCCGTGGCGAGCTTGCTGACGATCATCACGCCGAGCTCGCCCTTGGAGTGTTCCGGGAACGTGACCGAGTACCCCGCCGACGAGAACGCCTCGGCCAGGAGTTCGCTGCCGGCCGTGGCTTTGGTCTCGGTCAGCACCAGGACTTCCTCGGGTCGAGCCGCAAGCCACCGGAGTTGGCGTTGTGCACGGTCCACAGACGGCGCTCCGACGTTGACGGTCAGCAGACTCAGCGGCATACCGCGATCTTCTCCTCGATCACTCGGTGGATCAGCGACACGATCCTTGCAGCGATCGTGGTCGCTTCGTCGGTGGTGCAGTCCAGCGTTTCGACCAACCAGCCCTTGCTCTGCAGGTCTACGACGGCGTGGACGTAGAGCCCGGACTCCATGTCGCTGTTGTCCTCGGCCCGCTCGAAGCGGCTGTGCCCGCCGCGCGTGCGCAGCCGGTGGTCGATCACGGCCGGGTCGCCGTTGAGGATGATCGAGAGGTCCGGGCGGTAGACGCCGTGGTTGAGCTGCCACACCATCTCGGCGGACAGGCCGTCAAGTCCCTGAAGCACGAGCGACGAGGCGACATAGCGGTCGCAGACGACCACGTGGCCTTCGCGGAGCGCGGGCTTGATCTCGGCGTCGAGCTGGTGGTGCCGGTCGGCGGCGCACAGGCACGCCAAGGCCATTCCCCGGTAGGTGTCGGTGCCGTGCCGAGCCAGCTCACCCAATGGCGCGCGAGACGGCTGCGCTGTCACGTGCACCGGTATGCCAGCCTCGATCAACATGTCGGCCACCAGTTTCGCGGCGGTGGACTTCCCGACACCACCGGGACCGTCCAGAGTGATCAGCGTTCCCAGGAGACGCCGCGGCTCGTCGAAGACGGTGGTCATACCGGCATCAATGGCAGCAGCCGGCGCTCCCCTGCGGTGTGGTCGGAGGTGATCGGGCACTGCTCGGCATCCACGTCGCCGATCCGGCCGCCGGAGGCGACCACGGCTGCCGGGCAGCCCTTGCCGCATTCGGAGCTCATCGCGCACGACGCGCAGGTGTTGTTGGTGCCGACCTGATGGCGGTCGTGGAACCGGTAGCCGTCCAGGCGTTGTGCGATGTCTGCGTCGGTGAGGATGTTCCCGACGATGAACTCCGTGTCGGTGTGCTGAGAGGCTGGAGTTCTCGCGGCGAACACCAGGTACGGGCACACGGTGACGTCACCGGGCGTGAACACGTAGATGATCGTTCCTGCTTCACAGCCCGACAGCGGCTTCCCAGCGATGTTCGGGAAGCGGATGTGCGCGATGTCGAGTTCCGTACTGTCGAAAGGTTCGGTCAAGGCTTGGATCTGCTGCATGTGCAGGTTTGTCTTCGCGAGCCTGCCCTGCGACTTGACGCCGCGCCCCATACTGCCCAGCGGGTTGAGCAGTACGTAACGCGCTCCGTGGCTGCGGGCGAACTCGCACAGCTCGACGTATTCCTCGTTCTGCGCCAACGAGTTCGGGGTGCACAACAAGCCCTGCAGAATTCCTGCGGCGCCAAGTTTCTGCACGGTCTGAACGGTGACGTCGAAGCTGGAGCGGTCACCGCGGAACTTGCCGTGGGAGTCTGCGGCGAAGCCGTCGAGCGAGACGTTGCAGTGCACTCCGAGACGCGTGAGCTCGGCGATCTGCTCGTCGCTCAGGACGGTCGCGTTCGTGCACACTCCGACGTCCATGCCGGCCGCACGAAACTCCCGCACGATCGCCATGAAATCGGGATGGATCGTGGGCTCTCCGCCGGTCAGCGTGACCCGCCTGACCCGCGCCTCACTCAGTTGCGGAATCACCCTGTCCACGATGTCAGCCAGACGCATCTGCTTGCCGACACGGGTTGCCGACACGAAACAGTGCGCGCAGCGCAGGTTGCAGTCCTCGTTGATCTGGACAAGAGCTTTGCGATATGGACTGTCCATCGTGGTCCGGAAGTAGCAGGTCGTGGCGAACGCCTCTCCGGCGATGCTCCGAGCACCAGTCATCGTCAATCTCCCCCATCTACGGCCGCGGTTGCCCGTTGCCATCGGTGATCGAGTGCCAGGTCAGGCCTCCGGATAGATGTTCGGAAGAACAGTAGCGCGGCTTTAGATGTCCGAGTGGACATCTTTGGGACATTACGAGTACAACTGCGATCAGCGACAACTCGATTGTCTGCACGGACAACAAGCACTTGAGATGCGGTCCAGCAGCCAATAGGAACCAGGAGATGACAGTGCCGGACATAGCGGACGAGGTCGACGCGGAGGAGCTGCTTGCGACCCTGTTGGGTTGCCCGCCGGAAATGCTCGACGTCAGCCTGGACCAGCTCCGCACACTCGCCGTCGTCTACACCACCGGCACGGCGCAACGCGCGGCTCGCGCCCTGGGCCGCGAGCAGTCCAGCGTGCAGAAGCAGCTCGATAACCTCAACCGCACCGCGACCCGCCTCGTCGGCGAAGCACTGGTCCTGAAACAGGGCCGCGGCAAGGACTTCCTCTTCACCCCGTCCGGCGAGGAAGTGGTCGAGCTGGCGATCCAGACCCTGGCGTCGTGGACCGACAGCCTGCACCGCAGCCGCAGGCGACTCGGCTCCACCGTCACCTTCGGCACCACCGAGTTCACCGTCGAGTTCCTCGGCGCCGTGTGGCCGACGTTGCGCGAGGACTTCGAGCGCCGCGACATCCGCCTCAACATCGAGCACGTCCGCACTCGCGACCTGTGGCGCAAACTCGACGCCAAAAAGGTCGACATGGTGTGCGGCAGCTTCGCAGCGCAAGTCGGCGGTCCACCCGAACTCGACTACGACTTCCTGGAGTGGCATCGCGAACGGGTCGCGCTGCTCACCAACCTCACGACCCGCGAGCTACCCGACACACCGGTAACCGCCGCAAAGCTGCCGGCGCTACCGCTCCTCGCGCCGACCGCCGGCCTGCTCGCCCAGTTCCTCGGCCGCTGGTACGGACCCGACTACCGCGGCAAGCTGAACATCATCGCCGACATCGACTCGCTCAACTACGGACTCAACCTGCTCGACGCCGAACTGACCCACGGCTGCATGCTCACCACTGAGCGGGTCGCCGACGCGGTCCTCGAAGGACGATTGCCAGGTCGAGGCCTGCGCAAGATCGATCTCGCCGAGGATTACGCTCCCGCGCTCGAGATCGTCACCGGCATCTTCGCCCGTAAAGGCGAGCGAGTCCGCTACGCCACAGACCATCCGCTCAACCTGTTGTGGACGGCGTTCGCGGCAGCAAGCCCGACAAGGTCGGTCCCGGTAACCCTTCCGGGTTGAGTTCGACCGCCGCACGCATCCAATCGAACATACGTGCGACGACAGTGATAGGTTCCCGACTCATGGATCGGCAGCTTCTTGAACCGTCCCAAATGGACGGCCATCTCACCTACAGGTTCGACTCGGCCGCGCGCTCGGTAGCTCTCTTGCCCGCACGCTGCAAGCTTGGTCGCCACACCCTCGGCCACTCCCAGTTCCGAGCGGTCGTGCACGACGGTGAGGCTCACATCAGCTGCCTGGCCTGCGCCACCGACGGTGCCGATCACTTCTGGCGCTTGGCCTCCACGTCGCCTGCCCCTGCCAGCGCGGAGCTTTCCGACGAGCGCTACGACGAACTCGCCCTCCGCCGCACGCAGATGGCGTTGTCCCAGGCAGGACTCCATGGGGCTTAACAGTCCTTTCACCACCGGGGAGGGTGACGACGTCCACGGTCGGCGACCCGTACTCACGAGCGTTGGTGTCAGCTTGGACAGGTTGTTCGCCCGCCCACCCGGCGCCTCAAGACACGTCATCGCGACCGGACTCGACCTGACCGGCGAGGTGCGAGGTCGGTTGCACGGACGCTTTCCCAGCGTCGAGGGCGACTGGCTCGGGGTGGTCAACTACGAGATCGGCTATGCCGACGGCCGCCGCGAAAAGTTGTACTTAGTCGATCAGCTCGTGCCATTCCACATGCTGCGTAAGCGCGGCTAGGCAAAGCGCGCGTCCCTCGTAAGCCTTCGGGCAGCACCACGCTGAGAGGGTCTAGGTCAGGACGCATCCCGCGCCACGCCGGGTGCCGCAACCGACCGTCGAAGGTCCATTGACGGAGCTCCGCTTCGCCCACCAGCCTCGGTTCGACCCAGCGGGCATCACGAGCGTTCTCGCGCGACACCTCCAGGTCGAACGGGCTGGTGGGCCCATCGTCGGATCTGACAGCGTTCTCACATTCTCCGCTCAACAAGACTTGGCTTACTGGCAGATGCAGATGGAAACCGAAGACCATCAGAGACCTTGCCCTTGACAGGTCGGACGCAATCAACGACCCGTCCTGACAAACAAGACGACGTTGACGGTAACGCCGGCCTTCGCGAAGTCCGCTGTCAAACGAATTCATGTTGTTCTTAAAGCAGCAGTCCGACTCGAACCTCATGGGCACGCTCAGGACTGATCGACCACGCGCTCGTACGAGGTAACGCTCTCGAATCCCGCACCGAAGTCTCAGTAGTACATGTGAGTCTGGAGGCGAGAGTTTGCGAAGGCGTGTCGGCAGGCTCGGCTGCCTGATCCTGGCGGTGCTGATCGCGGCGGGGTGCGCCGGTGCACCTCCGAACGGACCTGAAGGTGACTCTGTCGACGTGGGAGTGCCCGAGGACGGTTGGGGGCCACCGCGACAGTTGTTCAGCGGAGAAGCCCGTCCGACGGCAGCAGTGTTCAACTCGGTCACTGATAACACGCTCGGCGACGAACGGTTCTTCCTGCGCCTGCGCGGTGTCGGCGCGAAGAAGTGGGTGTCCGCAGGCTCTCTGCCGGTTGAGGTGGGTAGTCGGTATGAAGGGACGATCCGCTTTCGCAATGACAACGCGGATCGAGCTGCTGGACTGAGCCGTCAGACACGAGTGTCGATGATGCTGCCCGCGGTTGTCGACGGACGGGCACATGCCACGGCTACCGTGAGCTCGGGCTCCGCTGATCCGCCTGAGGTGTGGAGGTGGCTGGTGCTCGCCTCGTCCGGTTCGGCCGTGCTGATACGAGTTGTCCCGAACTCGGCCAGCCTGCACACCACCCGGATTCCGGCAGGGGTGTCGTTGCCTGTCGGGGAGCTGTTCTCCGAGTCAGGCGCTCTTGTCGGATGTGACGGTCCGACCGGTGACGTCACCGGCGAGGACGACTGCCGGGGCGAGGTGCGTTTCCAGTTCGCTGTTGACCAACCCGACTTTGCAGTCTCCCAACTAGCCGCTGCTCGCGGCACCACTCAGTACACAAACGCGCGTCGCATGACGACGGACGGCGAGCTGGACGTCAAGGTGAAGTACAAGAACACCGGCACCATCCAACAGGACGATGTCGTGATTAAGTACGCGCTACCGACCGAGCTGACGTACATCCCTGGCACGACGACGGTGGCGAATTCCGCCACGGACGGCAAGTGGCAGAAAATCGATGACAACGCAGTAGTGGAACGCGGCATCAATCTCGGCAGCTACGCGCCTGATGGCGTTTCCTACGTACGGCTGTCCGTGCGGGTGAGCGGACAGGCACAGCTGCGATGCGGCGTGAACCGAGCAGTCGGCGTGGCCACTGCCGAGACTCGGAACAGCAGCAAGTCGCAGAAGTCGACCATCGAGATCGAGCGTACGTGCTGAGGAGTCGCGAGCATTCCCCTTGGTATGACGTCTACGTCGCGACGTTGAGCGTCCTAGTGGCTTTGATCGCGCTCGCCGCCGGGATCTACGTCCCGCTCAAGATCGACAACGACGCGCAGGGCCGTGAGCGAACCCGTTCCTGCCTGGAAGCCGTCATCGACCTTCGGGGAACGATGGGGAAGTTGAAGACCGGCTACGCAACAGCGTCAGATTCCCTCCAAGACCGGTTGGCAGACTGGGACAGCGCGATCAACGCTTTCGAACGAACACGCGTCACCTGCCGGAACTCACAACTTCCGAAACCTCGCAAGGCACAGTCAGCCGAAGCTCTCAGCGAGCAGGTCCACACAGGACGTGAGCGCGCCCTCACTGAATCTCGAGACCTCAGTTCGGCGACCGACACTCTGGACTGGACGATCGACTGCATCAAAAATCTCACCGCCTACTCCTCGGACTGAGGCGGTGAGATGGCTTGAGGGCCCCTCCGGCACAACAAATCGGTTCTGCTGCACGGATTGGTGACGTCCTCTACGACCCGCTCGATCCACTGCT
This sequence comes from Lentzea flaviverrucosa, assembly GCF_003350445.1. Lineage (NCBI taxonomy): Bacteria > Bacillati > Actinomycetota > Actinomycetes > Pseudonocardiales > Pseudonocardiaceae > Lentzea > Lentzea flaviverrucosa. Next base: position 136,075 of record NZ_QQAU01000008.1, on the reverse strand, counting down.
CATCGGGGCCTTCGTCCGGCAGCCCGCACACCTCTCGCCCATCGGCGCCGTGCGGTCGGCGATGCAGGAGATCCTCGCCCCACTCCCGCCGGACGCCACCGCCCAGGAGGGCGAGCGTCAGCGCCTGCTCACCTCGATCCCCGAACTCCGGGCAGCTCTCTTCGACAGGCCGGAAGAGAGCATCGTCCTCCTCGCAGCGGCGACCGCGGAACGTTCTGGCCGCTCCCCCGACGACCGCGAGGTCCGCGTCTGGTCCGGCGCCATCCTGGGCACGGTCGTCGCGGTCTACTCGGCAGCGGACCCGGACACGAACATCTCAGCCCGTTTGGAACGAGCGCTCGCGATCCTCGAGGCCACACGCCAGCAGTGACTGCCCAGTCGGTGCAAGCCGGGCTTCGACAACAGCACTGCTGTGATCACCTCACTCCAGCAAGCGCGCAGCGATAGCCGGGTCGAGATCCCACTGCAGGCAGATCATCACCAGTATGTCCAACGTGGTCGAATCCTCTGTCGGGATGCCTGCCGCGCCCTGGGCGATGCCTACAGCAAGGGCAGCTTCCTCGGTACCGTCTTCCAAGCCGTCGTTGATCTCCCTCTCGACCCGCTGCGCCGTAGACGCCAGATACTGAGAGATTCTGGCCGTCACCGCGTCGGCCGGACGCAGTGCGCCTATCGCTCGTAGCGCCTGCTCGTAGCGCTCGATCTCCGGCTGAACGAACGCTACGTGTCGACTATCGAGCTCCCTGCTGACGGAGAGCACTGCGAGCCCGGACAGGACCTGAAGAGCCCGGTGCGCTTCAATGGCTGCGTCCGTGAGCGGCGTGGGGTGCAAGGCTGGCCAACCATCGCTCCAGATCGACCTCGGACTCGGATGCAGCGTGCGCGCGATCAGCTCCTTGCCCAGCGAAGGAATGACTCTTCCCTGATAGGTGGGAACTATCAGAATCGGAGGCCGCCACCCTTCCGACGCCGGGTCGTAACTCAGCAGCCCTGCGAGAGCGTCACTGATTCGGTTCCACTGCGTGACATCGTCCACTTCAGCCAGCACTGACATCTCCGTAGGTGGCCAGTTGACCGCGACGGGATGCTCGGGCTCGCGGATGACTACCCTGACGGAGTGGCCGGCAGCCCGCGCTGCGTCGACGAACTCGCCACGCCGCCGCACATCACGCCCCCAAGCCATCGCGCGCGCGGTGTCAGCAACTCGCCTGAGCACCTCTCTCCTGTTGCCCGCACGAGCAGCTTGACGGATGTCCTGGCGAGTGAGCTCTCCCCACGCCAACTCCGCGAGGACGGCGTGGAGATCGCCAAGCAGCTCGTCGAGCCGATCGAGGTCGTCTGGCGAGGCCTGGCCTGTCAGACTCCACTGCTCGACATCGCGCACTTCCCTTACGTACCTGCGCAGGTTGTCGCCCACATCGCCAGCCAGCGCGGATGTCTGCGACGGCGTGTCCAGTCGCGCTGCAAGCTTGTCGGCAATGCTGTCGATCAAGGAGTGCAGACTGTCTGCCTTGCTTGCCTCCGCCGGGCCGTTGCGGCTGGCGAACAGCTCCGTCCGCTTCAGCGGCAACGTGAGCTCCGCGGCACGTTGCAAGAGTGATGTCCGCTGGGCAAGCAGGCTCTGTTCATCGTTGGCTCGCCTACGATCGGCACACCACGTATTCGCCAGGTGGCTCAGGTACAGGGTGGCATCCCGCACGAGTTCCCGCGCAACGTGCACCCGCACGGTCGGATCCATGACGCCCATTGCCGATGCCGCGACCTGTGACCGCATCCGGTTCCAGGCCACCGCCGCCGGTGGGTGGTCGTTGGACCGCCCCGGTGTGAACGCCGCCAGATCGAAATCCCCAACGCGCATCGGCAAACCACCGGGCCACAACGTTCGCACGTCGGCGCGGTCGCATTCGGGCAGGCATCTGAGCAGCGTCCTAGCGAAGTTCCGCGTCTTGGTCACGACCTGCGGCTGCACCGCATCGGAAATGTGGAGCAGCCGAGCGAAGGCCGTTGGCACACCGTCGTCTTCGACGATCGACGCTTCGGTCAACCAGAGTTCCTCGCTGCGCAGGCGATCAAGAACAGCTCTTCCGCCGAACAAGGACGTCGCCAGGTGGCGGGCGAACTCGGGCGATACCAGCCGGGCAGTGCTCAGAACCTCCCCGACCACGTCGCCGGTGAAGGTCTCCACGAGTCTCGGAAGCGGAGAGCCCGGCAACGCATCCGACAGGGCGTCGATGATGTTCACGCTCGTTCCCGCCATCACGGCGAGGCATTGCTGCAGATCGGCTGCGTCCGCGCACTCGGTGATGAATTGGGCTGCAGCGTGTGGTCCTAGTGCGCTGAGCAGAAGGTCTCGCAGCGAGGAAGCGTTCCAGCCGGCGGCGGGCACGATGTCGGAGATGACGTCCACGACCTCAGACCTCATGAATGAGGGCAGGTCGGATTCGAGCATCGCCAACTGCAGGGTCACCACACGTCGGGCGGGCGCCACGCCATGACGCTCGAAGGTTCCCACCCACTCCTGGGCCTGCCGGTGAAAGTCGACCAGCCGAAGAGCTTGCAGCGCAGCAATAAAAGCCGCACAGCTCCTACGCCTCGCCAATTCAGCAGTGAGACGGGCGACCGCGCTCGAATCCAGGTTCGGCTGCTCGATGAGCCCGTTGGCCACGAAGGGCTGGAGCTGGTGATCGTCCAGAAGCGACAGCAAGCTCTCCACGGTCTCCGTCAGCAACGGTGGAGGCATCGCATGCACCGCCTCTGCCAGTGCCACAGATCGCAGCTGATGCAGTCCGGTCACGACATTTCCACGCGAGTGGAGCAGGTGCTCTTCGTTCAAACGCGCCAGAGCAACCCGGAAGTCCGAGTCGTCCGCGCCGACCTCGTCTTGCACCGCACGCATGGGAAGCTCAGCACCCCAGCGGTGAGCGACAGCGACCAGGGCGATGATCTTGAGTTCGAGGTCGCGGCTCTCCACGACACGGCGGCGCACTTGCTCGGTGACGACCTCGCTCAACCTCCGACCGCGGGTCAGCAAGTGGGTGAACTCCAACGTCAGGCCGCGCGAGTTCTCATAGGCGTCACGCCAATGTGGGGCCACCTCGACCCCAGCCGTCGTGAGTCCTTTGTAGATCTGCTCCGCGACCACTTCGTCGAGTCCCACCGGAACGGTGGAACAAGCGGCCAGGTTCCGCAACAACAACGTGTCTTCCGTGCGCGCAGACCCGAGGAGAACGACTCCGGGAACTGAGGCGAGTTGTCGTTGCAGGTCGTCCCACCCGGCGGTCGCGCCGAGACCGACCGCGTCGACCACGAACCCGACGGGTGACCTGCCGGTCGGCCGCATGGCTTTGGCGAGCCGCACGATCGAGGACACGTCGTCGTCCCGGAGCCGGCGAACCCGAAACCAGAGCACGTGTCTGGTCACGTAGGCGGCGGCCCACATGACGGTCGACTTGCCGGCCCCCGACGGACCGGTGACAAGAACCGCTTCGCCTCTGAGGATCGTCTCAACGACCTCGCCGGTGACTTCGGGGCGCGGGGCCGGCAGTCCTGCGGCGATGTGCCCCGGCTGCACGTCGATGCCTTCGTAGAAGGCAGGGGTGACAAGTGGTTGATCGAAGTCGACCAGCTCGACCGCACCCGTCCGCAGCGCTTCCTCGAGCGCCTCCCGGTCCACCAGCGACGCAGCCTCGGCGGTGATTCGCTCGATTGCCGTCCTGTCCAGACCAGCTCGGCTTTCCCATCCGGCCACGGCGTTCTCGTCGACGCACTCGGCAACCGCATCACGCAGCACCAGAACGCCCTGCTCGGCGGCAGAAGGCAACAGGTCGTACCGCGCGGCCACGGCATCGCGTGTCTCCACAGCAGCTGTCCGCCAAGGCAGGACAAAGATGCTCAGCGCCGACAGCATCTGATCGATCTCGGCAGGCTCGAGCCCGTTCTCCTGAGCGAGTTCCCGCACCGCGATCCGCAACCGGTGATCAATCGGCAGATCGCCGAGAACCTGCCCCCATTCGCGGAAGACCTCGCCTGCCACAGGCCGCTCGACCACGAGCACCGGCTGACCGCGCTGACCAGATCGCTCACGGCTCACGTGAAGTTCGAACAGCTCCAGGAGAAACCGGGCCGCTTGCCTCGCGGTGAAGTCTCCCTTGTGCTCCTGACGGGACTTCACCTGTACGTGGCAGGCGTCAGCACCTTCAACTGACAGGTCTTCCAGACTTTCGGGAACGACTTGGCTCACAGCGAGACGTCCCGCGAGAACCTGCGCGCACAGCCAAGCACCGACCACGTCTTGGTAGTGATAGCCGCGTGCGGACCTCGCCCCAGACCTCGAGTCACTCCAGAGCTGCCCCGCCGTAGGGCCCTCCGCCACATCCGTCACCCTGCTGTCCATTCAGACAGTCTCCCGTGAGCCGAAGCCTCAAGGCGGTGTCCGGCACGATCGTGTGCAGCCGGGTCGGTGTTCGAACTCATGCCCGATCTTGCGGCTAAGCCGCCCGGCGTGTGTCGAGGAGTGTCCAACCAGCCTCGATCATCTTCTTGGCAATCGCCACGCTGATATGCAACTGGTCCTCGGACGGCAGGGTCCGGCCCTGGCTTACTGCGGGATCATCAGTTGGCTGCAACGTTGAGCGGTCCACCTTAGTGATCGCTTCCCACTGCTTGCCGTGCGTGGACCCACTGTTGATCTTCCAGCACACGAGCGCCAGCTCACCAAGGTCTTGGCCGAGAGCCTCCTTCGAGGCGTCCCTGACGATCACGGAGTAGGGCAGACCCGCGGCAACCTGCGCTACGTCCTTGTCCGACATGCCTCGGTCCCTGGCGATCTTCTGGAGTCTGCCCTTCCAGGCAGACTTGGAGTTCTTGGGCTCCGCGATCGGTCGGGTTCCACGCCGTTGCGCGTTCTCGCGCATCGTGTCGATGAGACTGTGCTGATCGTTCACATCGGACCACGCGACCCTGAGCGCGCGTAGAATTCGGGTCTCTCGATCATCCGGCACGAGCATGTAGACGGCTGTCGCAGCGTTCTCCAATGCCGCCCGCAGCAACGTGAACTGCGCGTTCCCGTAGAAAACCCGCACGTCGGCGAACAAGGTGCGCGCGGCGTGGAAGTGATCAACCGCGGCGTTCAGACTTGCGACGGCGAGGTGTGACAAGCACTTCGGGCCGGTCGCCGCGTCGTCGACACCCAGCTCGCTCGCGGGGTCCACAGGCTCGGACGGCCTGCTGGTCCGCTCAAGCCACTCCTGGGCCGACTCGAAGCTGCGCGCGATGGCCCGCGCAGCCTCCTGCGAAATCTCGTCGCTCACCTCTGCGTGCATAACGCGCCTCCTTGACAACAGGAGGGTACGTAAGGCTCGCAGATTTGCGCTTCGTATTTCCGGTGCACGGCATCGTCGTGCCGCAGTGGCTGATCACCGGCCAGCCTGCGTTGAATTACGACGAGCGCTAGCCTTGCAGCTCGGTCTAGGACCTCAGCGGCGTCGGTGTTGCCGAGGTCGGCGAGCCTGCGCAGCTCAGCCAAGTCTTCGCGTTCGCCGGCCAGCTCGACGAGCACGTCGACGGCATCCGCACCGCCCGCCTCGGCAAGACGCCGCAGTTCGGCCATGTCACCGGCCTCTCCCACGAGCTCGACCAGCTGACCGATCGCGTCTGGATCGCCGTCATCGGCTCGGCGTCGCAAGTCCTCATCCATATCGCACCTCATCGATCTCGCAGTTGATCTGAGCGACGACTTGGGAGTTGTCACGCTGAATCCTGTCTTTCACGCCCTCAACCGCCCACATGGATGCCGGGACGCCGTTCCGGCTCGGGTTCGCCGGCACGGATGATTTCCCGCACGACCGGAGCCGTGTCCCCGCGGCCAAGCAGTAGGTAGCGGAACAGGTGACCGAGCGGATTGCCCTCGCTCCAGGCGAAGTCACAGTGCGGGCGCACACCGGTCGCGTCGCGCAACGCGAGCAGGATGGCGGCGATGGCGTTGGGCGCGGCGGGACTGCCCGCCCGCAGAATCCGGTGCCTGTCGACCTCGACGCCGCGCACCTGGAACACCTCGCTGAAGTCGGAGGGGTCGACCACATCGATCTCCAAGAAGAGCACGTCGGCTTTGCACCGGTACCGGGTTCGCCTCTCGCTGCTCGGCCTCCTTGGCCGCGTAACTCCGCGGCGTCGCCCACCTGACGGCGGTTGGCGATGAGAGTGAGGCTGCCGTCGTGGGCCAGCGAGTCGGAGACGAAGCGGCGGGCGGTTTCGTCCAACTCGATGTGCTCCACCCTGAGTTCGGGCGTGCGGGTCACTCGAGATGCCTGGGCCGGGCCGACCAGTCAGCAAGACCGGTCACCGCCTCATAGCCCTGCCGTGAACAGCGGCAAGCACGAATACTGGCGGACATGGCACAGGACTCCGACACGGCGCCCCTTCGTGAACCACCCATCGCCATCTTCGTCCGTGCGGACGACCTGTCTCTGGCGCACGAGGTCGAGTACGGTCCGACGATCAAGCGGTCACTTCTTTCCGCCATCCTCGCGGTCGACGAACAGCGGCGCTGTCAGTTCCAGACGTACTGGGGATCGCTCGTGCTGCCGGCCTGGCGCTTGGCGAGAGCGTCATCCGCCCCGACGCCAAGCATCGAACTCGCGCTTGATCCATTCCTGCTCTGGTCCTCAGCCAATGCACTCTGCCGAAGCGGTAGGCGCGGGTGGAACACGCTCGGTGCCCATGTGCCGTGGTTGCTCGGGAACTCGAACGTCTACATCGGCGTCTTCTCCAGGCTGTCAAGCAGCCTGCATGCACGGCTGGACGAACAGCTGCAGTCCCAGAGTTGGTACGTCGGCGCGATGGAAGTCGAGTTGGACAACTCGCTTCACCGCAGGGTGTTCTCCTTGATTCCTGGTTGGCGATACTCACAGGCTTGGGTCGACAACCCGACCGAGGGCGGGATTACGGTCGAGGAGCTCATCGCGGGTCTCGCAGTGGGCGGCGCGGGCCTCGCAGATCATCCGATCGCGGCACGCCATTGCCAGATCCCGTGGAGCTCAGCGTCAGTTCCTCACGATGCGCCAGTGACTACAGCGGCAACGGCCTTTGAAATCGGGACGACATACCAAGAGTCGATCGCTGCGCTCGTCCATCGGTACCAGCAGGCCGAACGTCCTCTGTCATACGAGGTCGGACGCAGACAACCTCTCTTGGACGAACTTCGAGGCAAACTCCACGACTACGCCTTGAACCCTGGCCACCAGAAGGGTGGAAAGGAGAAGGCCGAGTTCTTCAGGAAGGAACTCGGCCTCGAGCAACAGGACTGGAAGCTCCTCGCGATCCAACTCATCTCGTCCCTCCAGTCCGCCGAACCGCTGAACTTCAGGGATGAGGCTGCCTACGGCGAACGACAGCACCTCCGCTTCGAGATCAGTGCCCCGGTCGTAGGGCTGAACGGGAAGACGAAGTCGGTCAAAGCCGCGTGGAAGATCGAGGACGGCTTTCCCGCCCAGCTCGTCACGGTCACCCCAGAGAAGAGACACCTCAGTGCCGAGGAGGCAGACCCACTCGCGCCCGGCGACTGGACCGCTTTGTACAACATCGCACGGGTGGTTGCTGATCGCGCCTTGGAGGAGTGTCGGCCCACTCCCATCGCGCTCACAGGGCTTAAAGGCACGGATGTCGCACCAGAAGGGATGGCGGGGTTCGCATTGCTCTGTTTTCCCGACTCCAGCAACGAGTTCGTCCGATGGCTCCTGAGCGAAGGGCACGCCTTCGAAGACTCATTTGGAGCGCGGATCATCGCGCCGGGCTTCGACCTCGAGCCGGCGGTTGCCTGGGCCGAGGCGATGGCCGACGTCTTGCAGAAAGCGAACCAACCTTGTTCGGTCGAGCACATGTTGGACTGACCTCGCCGCCTTACACGTGTAGAAGCACAGCGTCTCGCAGGTTCGAGCATCCCGGGATCAGCTCAGAAGCCCGGCAAGGTGTTCGGTGGCCAGGGCGTCACGTTCATCGTCTGTGAGCCAGTCTGCGGTGCTGCCGTTGAAGGAAGCCTTGACGGACAGCACGTTGTCGAAGTTGACCGCGACCGCGCGCATGTGGCTGATCACGGCAACCAGTCGTCCTCCATCGGCGTGCGCGGTGAGCGTGTCCAATGCGCTGGCGAGGGTGTCGGAATCAAGTGATCCGAAACCTTCGTCCAGGAACAGGGCTTCGACTCGCGCTCCACCATGCGCTGTCAGCTCGACGAGCGCCAGCGCGAGCGCGAGACTTGCCAGGAACGTCTCACCTCCGGAAAGCGTCTTGACGTCACGGGACTGCATCGTGAGGCCGTCGATGATCAGAAAGTTCTCGTGGAAACCGAACCGGCCGTTCGTCATCGACTGCAGCTTGTGCGTGGCGATTCCCAGCAACGCCAACTGCCGGCGCCGCACGACCTCGTGGATGAACTTGCTGTCGGTCAGCAGGCCGCACAGGTCCCGGAGACCGGCGAGCACGGGATCGGTCTGAGCGATGCGGCGGTCCAGCTCATCGCACAACGGCTTGTTCCGGCGTGCCGCGCCCAGGTCACGGTCCGCGTCTCGTTTCCGGACCGTCGCCTCGAGCAGCTGGTCCTCGAGCTCGGACTCGTCCGCCAGCCCGGCAGCGGCGAGCACGCTCGCCGATTCCTCCCGAGCAGCGTCCGCACGTGCGACAACTCTGTCCACTTTGGATCGCGAAGCGCGAGAAAGGGTTTCGACGGTGGCGAGCACGTCCTTCGCCCACATCGATTCCTCTGCGATCGTCGCCTCCGCTGGGTGATCCGGAGCGACGGGCAGCGCCAGCAGCGTGGCGATGTCACCCGTCATCTCGGCCAGCAGCACCAGCTCCTGCCGGATTCGCGCCAGCGGACGTTCCACCTCGGTCCGCTTGCGTGCACTCACCTTGTCGTGTTCGGAGCGGGCTTCGCGAAGGTCGGCGCGAACCTCGGCCAGTCGCGTCAACATCTCGCCCAGCTCTTCGTCGCGGAGGCGCGCGAGTTCCCGGCGTTCCTGAGCGACGACCTCTGTCAACTCCCCCTGAACACGGAAGTGCGACGACAACTCGTCGTGTGCCTGGACCAGGGCTGTCCACCGCTTCTCCAGCGCGTTCTCGGCCCTGGAGAACGCCCTACGGCGTTGCGCCAACGCCTTCCGGCCCTCCGAGAGCTCGGTCTCGCTCCTGGTGACGTTCTCCCGTGCGGCCTTCGCGATTTCCTTGCGGATCTCGCACTCGCCTTCCGCAGCCCTGACAGCTTCTGCCAGCACTGTGAGGATCATGTCGTCGTCCGCGTCGATGCCACGATGTCCGAATTCGGCCTCGAACAGGCGGAATGCTTCTTCCTGCGCCGCGACAACCTCCTGCGCCTTGTTCCGAGCGGACCTCAGACTGCCCTCTGCCTTGCCGTGCGCCGCGACTGCCCCGATGAGAGCTTTGGACGCCTTGGTGCAGCGCGTCTGAGCAGCTTTGCGTGCGGCCTGCGCCTCGGTGATCCCGGTGGAGGTCGGGCTGTGGAAATCGTCCGGCAGCGTGCGGTCGCAGACGGGACACGGTCCGCCCGGCTCGACGCCCGCCGAGGCGTGGACGGCCGCTTCAGCACGCCGCGCATTTTCCAAAGTGGTGTCGGCGGCGCCGAGCGCCTGTTTTGCTTCTTCCTCCCCGTTCTCCGCAGCCTTCAAGAGCGTCAGCTGCGCAGTGCAGGCGGATTCTTCCTGCTCGACGAGCTTCGCGGCCTCGATGGCCTTGAGATCGGCCTCCCGCACGTCGGTGAGAAGCGCAGCGCCGGCCTCGAGCTTCCGATGTGCCGACTCGCGGTCGGCCTCCGAGCTCTCCAAGGCGCCTTCCAGGGCCAGCGTGTTGGCCGAACTTCCAGTGAGGTCGCCCTCCTTCTTTTTGAGAGCAACCTCTTCGTCCCCGATCGCGGTGCCTTCGTCGGCAAGCCGACGTCGTTCCTCAGTGATCGACGGGAGCTGGGTGAGAATGGCGTCGAACGTGGTAAGCGCCCTGGTGGTGTCAGCCGGCCCCGTTCCCGCCTCGTCAGCGGCGGCGAACCGCAGTTCGACGGCATCTTCCGCTTCCCTCGCGGTGTCCACCTGCTTTTGGGCGAGAGTGAGCTGATCGCCCAGCTCGGCGTCGAGGTTCACCAGCTCGCTGAACCGCTCGACGACGTGCTCGGGCACCTTGTCGATACGCCGCGCGGCAGTGCGGAGATCACTGGCCTGTCGCAGGGCCTCTTCCTCTGTGTCACGAAGCCCTGCGATGTCCGCTTCGACCTCCTCAAGTCGCGCTCTTTCTTGCTGCGCATCGTGGAGTCGGCGTTCGGCGTCTGCGATGTCGTGGTCGATGTCGGCGGGAAGTGCGCTGCGGCGGCCCTTCAGCCGTTCGAGTTGAGGCGCCAGCCTGTTGACAGCAGCGGCACTCTGGTCACGCACCTCGTCGACCCGGTCGAGTCCGAGGATGCTCTTGAGCACTGCCGTCCGGTCTGAACGCTTGGTGTGCAGGAGTTCCTGGAACTTTCCCTGCGGCAGCAACACCGCCTTGAGGAAGGTGTCGAGGTCAAGTCCCACCAAGCTCGTGATCTTCGCGTTGACCTCGCCCGCGCGATCAAAGACGGTGGTGCCGTCGTCGAGTGACTCCAGGTGGTGCGTCGAGGGTGGCGAGTTGTTCACCGAAGTCGTTCTCTTGACCCGCCAGGTCTCGTCACGCACGCGGAAGGTCAGTTCGACAGCGAGCGTGCCGTCTCCGCCGTCCGCGATCAGGCCCTGGGCGCTGCGGGAGTCCCAGGTGCAACGTCCGTACAGGGCGAAGCACACTGCTTCGAGCAGTGAGGACTTGCCTGCGCCGGTGTCGCCGATGACGGCCACGAGGTCGCGGCCGGTGAAGTCGACCTCTCGCAGGGCTCGGTACGACCGCAGGTTCTTGAACTTGAGTTTCAACGGCCTCATGCCACGGCCTCGTCTCCGGGAAGGGGTTCCGCGAGTGCGGACTCCACGCTGAGGACCAGGTCATCGTCGTTCTCGATGGCGGTCAGGGCGGTGGTGAAGAGTTGGTGAACCTGCTCGGCGGGAGCCGACAGCGTGCCCGTGGTGGCGAGGTACTCGCGGAACAGTTCTGCAAGGTCCAAGTCGGCATCGTGCGTTGCCGGGTCACCGGTGACCATCTCGAGCCTGCGGTCGGCACAGACTTCCAGGAACTCGACGAGGACAGCTTCCGGCAGCAGGTCGCGCACTTGGTCGTACAGACCGGGAACGTGGGTCGGCGTGTGAATCGTGATGTGACAGAGGTCGTTGCCGATCGACGGTGCGAGCGCACGGAGGTCGTCCAACGTTCCGACGAACTTGCGCAGCTGCCTGCCACCGCTGAGCGCAATGGTGCGGATCGCCGCTGGGCTGCCTGGTTCCACGTCCACCAGCACCACGCTCTTGCGTTCACCTGCCTCACCGAAGTCGAGTTGCAGCGGCGACCCTGCGTAGCGCCCGGTCACCTTGGCGCTCGGCAGTTCCTGAGGCTTGTGGATGTGCCCGAAAGCCGCGTAGGAGACCGTGGTCGGCAGGGCGTCGGTGCTGGTCTCGTAGTACTCGCACGCGTGGGCGCGACGCTCGCTCCCGGCGAAGTCGACACCGCCGATGTGCAAGTGCGCCGCGAACAGCGCGATCTCTCGACGGGAATCAAAGTCCCGCTCCAGCTCAGCCACCAGCTCTCGCTCGATGGCACTAACGCGCTCGGTGTAGGCCTTGCGCCACGTTCTGGGGTCCTCGAAAGCCTCGACAGCGCGGTTCTCGTGCACGAACGGCAGCACGGCGAGCCGTGCGGTAGTTCCATCCGGCATGGAGAAGCGCAGCACGCCGCCGTGCTGGGGGTGGAGAGGACGGTCGATCAGGTGCACTCGGCTATCTGCGCCGAGGACGAGGGTGAGGAACCGGAAGAGCTGCTCTGTGTCATGGTTGCCACGCACCACGACGACCGGGGCGATCGAGCCGAGGTCGCGCAGGACGGTGATGGCACGTTCGAGGTCGGACAGACCTGGCCGTGCGTGGTCGAACAGGTCGCCGGAGTGGATGATCAGGTCGGGCTTTTCCTCCCGTGCCACGGTGAGGGTCTCGGCCAGGACCACGTCGTGGTCAGTGGCCCTGGGTTCCTTGTACAGAATGCGGCCGAGATGCCAGTCGGACGTGTGCAGGATTCTCATGGGACTCCTTGGTGATCGCGGCGGTGCGATCAGGCGGCGCGCACGCGGAAGGGCTCGAGGTGCGCGAGCATGGCGTGGTTGGCTTCCCATCCGTCGGGGAACTTCGCCGGAACGTCGATGTGCATCGGTTCGCTGGACGGATGGCTGTCGAGCAGTGCCTGGATACCGGCTCTCGCGACCACGACGCATGCCTGCCGATGACGGGACGTGAGGACGCAGAGTCGGCCGGCTTCGAGGTGAAAACTCGTCGCGTCGCGGCGGCCGGACAACGGGTGCAGAACGACGACGAAGTCGTATTCGCTGCCCTGCAAACGATTGGCCGTGTCCACGGTGATTCGGTCGCCGCCGGCCATGTGGCGCAGACGTTCGCGAACGGCGTCCACCTGGTCACGATGCGCGGCTCCGACGGCGATCCGCTCGGCAGTGACCGTTGCTCCGCCGGGTTCGGTCTCCGACCACGCGGTCGCTCCCCGTTCGAGCACCCGCAGCGCGAGCCGGGCCGTGGCGTCGACGGCCTCGGCATCGGTGCGCACCGTGTGCCGCGCGGGCAGCTCGTGCAGCGCCCAGCCGCTGCGCGCGGCCACGTCGAGCGTCTCGTCGACCGCACCGCCGCCCAGTCCGCGGGTGCTGAACTCCAGACGGCGCTGGTCCGCGGTGGTGCCCGGTTCGAAGGGGGTGAACGGGTAGAAGGCGTCCGATACCGGCGGTGCGGCGCGCGTGGACAATCGCCATGAGTAGGGCAGTTGGTGCTGCGGCAGGTGCGAGTTGCTGCGGAGCATGGCGGCCACCGCGCTTTGCATCGGGTCCCACCGCAGGCCAGTCCACCGGTCGTTGTCGATGACCGTGAACGGGTCGAGCTGCCCAGGGTCGCCTACGAACAAGGCGCGTTCGAACCGCGGGGCGAGGCGTAGAAGCATGTCGGAGCGCATCTGGTAGGCCTCGTCGATGATCGCCCACGGCATCCGGACATCGGGTACGAAGTCCCACTTGGCTGCGGGGGCGACGACGATCGGTGCGTCGCCGAGGTCGGTCAGCTTGTCCCGGACGAGGACGTTCGAGCGACTCAGGTGCAGAGCCCTCGCGATCGCCAGGTGGTCCTTGCCGCACAGCCGGCCGATGATCACGTCAGGTGCCCGCAGGGTCATGCGGGCGACCAGGTCGTCCGCCTGTGCGTTGGTCTGCGCGACCACCATGACGCATTCACCGGCTGCGGCGAGGTCGATCGCCGACCGCACCACAAGGGTCGACTTGCCCGCGCCTGGAGGGGAATCGACTACGACACCGAGGTGCCGTCGTGAGGTGAAGTCGTCGAGCACCGCACGAACGACCGCATCCGCTTCGTCAGCCGGGGAACGACTCGTCACGACTGCTCCTCCTCCGGCGTGGCCTGGATGGCAGGCTTGGTGGGGTCGGGAGGTGGGCCTCCGTGTGTCCACGGCGTCTGGTTCCTGTCCGGGAAGTCACCGCGCGGCCGAAACTTCTGCCGCAGCTTGCTGTAGCAGACGTGCTCTCCTACAACCGGTAGCGATCCTTCTGCGGGAAGGGCTTTCTGCCCCATTCCACCCGCGAGCTCGAGCACGACCTCCCTGCCGCCGGCCGAGTCGGTGATCGACACGATCTGTGCTTCCTGCTTCGGAAAGCGCTGGCAGGACAGCGTGGCTTCGCCTAGCGAAAGCCGGATCCGGTCGGTGGTGCTGACCGTGATCAACGGCCGTTTCGCCTGGCCGGTACGCCGGTGCGGCTCGGACGTGATCACGGTGCCCTCGAACGCCTCACCTTCCAGCCGGTGCTCGGCCATGACGAGCGGATCGTCCAGCGCGCGGTCGGCGTCGAAGGCATCCTGAAGGCGTTCCAGTTCGTCGAGCCGCTTCGCCGCGCGCACCGCGCCGTCTCGCTTGGCCTGGGGAAACCTGCTGTCCGCCGCGAGATCGGCGCAGTACTGCGCACAACGGGTCAGATCACGCTGCCACCGTGACGCCACACTCGCGCCTGGCGGCAGCGTCCGCATCCGGTCGATCGATCGCCACATCAGGTCCCAGGTGGGCGCTACCTGATCACGCAGCAGCTTCTCCAGCTTCGCCTTGGCTTGGCGCACGGCGTGCGGTCCGGCAGTACGGCACGCATCGATGGCCGGTGCCAGCTCCACCCGGTCGAACACCGGATCGGTGGCCGGGCCCGCCGGTGGGTGGTCGACCGGGTTCTCGGCGGCGCGAGCGGCTTCGGCGCCGGTCATGCCGTCAGGAGGTTCGATCCATGCCAGCAACGCCGCCAGGTGTGCGTCCTCGAGCGCGCTCTGGCCCGTGGCCCAGTGACGCGCGAGGACATCCGTGGCGGCGACGAGCGTCGACGAACCGGGGTGCTCCGCCTGCTCAGCGAGAAATGTCAGCCACATCCCGAGCCGCGGCACCGTCAACGGCACCGCGTAAGGACCCTCGGTCGACTGGAATCGCAGTGAGCGCCCGAACAACCGGAGGAAGGTCACCCCTGCAGTACTCGGTACCCAGAGTTGTGGCCCGTCGCCGCCGGGCACCTGCCTGTCCGGTGTGGTCACCGAGGAGAACCCACCGATGTACGTGTTCAAGGCCATGCCCAGCGCGGCGGTGAACTCGAACCTCTGGCGGCGGTCGTACGGCTGGGACACGAAAAGAAAACGCGGCGCCGCCGGGTCGTCGCCGATCATGGCCGCCAGCGGCGCGTTCGGTTCCCCTGCCAGCGCAAGGGGCACGAGCACGAACGGACGCTTCGCGACGTGCACGTGCCGGACGGTGGCGATTGGCTGCGCCCGCCCCGCCGCAGCCGCGTAAGCACGTGCCAGCGCGGTGAGAACACTCATGCGACACCTCCCAGGCACTCCCGGCGCAGCTGCTCGGCAGCACGCAGCCGTGCTGCGGACTCCACCTCGTGCTCGTCCGGAGCCTGCGTGCCGGCGGCGAGCGCGAGGACCGACGAGATGGTCTCGATGCCACCGAGCTGCTCCTGCACACTGCGTCCCAGTGCGGCGGTCCTGCCCGCGGCCTCGGAGCGGCAGAGGTAGGCCATCTCGCAAGCGGAGAGACATTCCGGCACGTACCTCGCTTCCAGCAACGAGAGGGTGTTCAGCAGTTCAGCGGGTGAACGCGTGGTGTCAAGGACAAAGCCTTCTGGCAAGCCGCCGAGCACAGCATCCAAAGTAGACAGACGATGCAGCTGCCTGCTCAGGACGGCCACCTCCTTGCGCACGTCCAGCTCGGCGGCGGTAGGGCGGTTGGAGAAGTTTTCCGGGCAGACCAGCACCACCTTGTGCGACACAAGGCCCGGCGCGAAGCCCAGGCTGACGAGGAACTGCCGCAGCGCCAGCACGTACACGGCGGATTGGACGGCCGCCGCCTTGACCTTGGCGGGGTCGGCCTGGCGATCGAGAATCGGAAACGACTTGATCTCCACGACGCGGAAACTTTGCCCGATGCGGAAAGCGATCAGGTCCGGCTCCAGGTACACAGCGCGGCCGGAGACGTCGAGCTTGAGCAGCGGGTGGTCGAACAGAGTGCCGGCGTCCTCGCCGGACCGGGCCGCCTCCGCGAGGAGCTGCTTCGATCGAATGTGCCTGGCTTGCAGGGTCTCCCGCCCTGCCACGCTGCCCAGGTCGTCGTAAGCGACCTCGGGCAAGGGCAGTTCGATCACCTCACGAAGCAGGCGCAGCAGTTCGGCGCAACCGTTAGCAGTGACCAGCGCCTCGAAAGCGTTGCCCCTGGTAATGGCGAAGGGAGACATCCCGTACGGGAACGGGTAGCCAACCTGTGCGGCCAATGCCGCTTTGTCGATGAACGCGGCGTCGATAACTCGCCGCCGGGTGCATCCAGGATTGTTGGTGAGCGCGGCGATCGTCCGCGCGTTGTGCGGTGTCGGCTCGACCGGGCCCCGGATCCGGTCCAAGCGGATGTCGATGTCCAAAGTTGTTTCTCTCGCGGGGAAGTGCGCTTGATGCAGGAAAGATCGGGTCACACGTCGTTGGCGTTACGACGCACGACCTTCAGAGTCGAGCCGAAGAGCTGACGGGTCTCGTCGAGCTGCGTGCGGGCCCGTTCAGCCGCTGCCTCGCGGTGCGCGAGGTCGGCCTGCCAGTGAACGTCCAGTTCGGCAGCGGCCGCTGTGGCGACCACGTCCGGGCGAAGTGCGTCGAACGACGCGGCGGCGCCAGGAATATTCGCGGCGAACTGCCATAGGAGCCTCAAGGTCGGCAAGCTGGGGGTGGACAGCCTGCTGACGTGCTCGGACAGCCGGATCGCGGAAGTCAGGAAGTCGACCCGTGCACTCAGTGGGCCGACAACACGGCGAACCAAAGGCCACGTCGACACCGCGACAAGGCCTCGGGCCGACACCAGACGGTCAGCGGTGAGCGCGGCACTCAGGTAGTACGGCCGTGCGTGCGGCGAAGACCGGTAGGACCGTTCCTCGTCCCGACGCAGACTGGTCAGTTGCGTACTGGTCAGCACGCCCCCGAACAACGCCGAGTGCACCGCGACGATCAATCGCGGCGCCGATGGAACGGTCAGCACGGTCAAAGCCTGATGCACCTGCTCCCTGATGGGAACCAATGCGCCGCCAGCACCTGGCGACACCACGGGCTGCGGCACCGACGGAGCCGCAGCAGCGAGCGCCTCGTCCCAGTCGTCCTCGGCTTCACGCAACTCGGCCCGCAAGCGGCGAGCACCCAGCGCGTCTGCCGCGAGGACCGCTCGCCGAACCTCTACACGCAGGCTCTCGATTCGCGCTTCGAGGTCTTCGAGCTTGTCCGGCATACCTACGACGCTACCATATCTGCCAGTAATCTCCCGCAATCACCCAACTAATAGCGGTCTCCTCGGAGTTGATGCAGGTCACGGCATTGATCACACAACGTCGTTGGTGGCAATGTCGAGCTGCAGAGACAGCAGCTATGGGCTGCCACACGCTGACTGGTTGACCCGAACGACATGGGGATCACATCGAGCGGTCCTGGCATCGGCGGGTGGACCGAGTTGAGAGCGCCCTCCACAGTGCGCTCGCCTGTTCAGGACAGGTTGATCGCGCCGGTGGCGTCACAGATCTCGCTGTCACCGGTCCGGTGACAGCGACCTGGTCGATCTATCTGAGGCGAACCCCTGGCCGCCGAGCTTGATCTCGACGGCCGGGGACACGGGACGATCGAGTCCTCGGCGGGGCGCCCTGCGCTCAGCAGCCGCAGCGGTGAGCAGGAACGCGATATGCGTCCGATGTCCAAGCTGGACGTCGATCCACCCGCAGGCCCGGTCCTCCAGGTGTGCGAACGCGGTGACGTTGTCGGCGTTCACGTCGGGCAGCGCGTGCGACGGTGTCCTGGCATTTCACGCAGTCCTCGATGTGGTCGATCACCGACACGAGGTCAAGCCCATCGAGGTGGCTCAGGACGTGGGCGATTAGCAGTTCGGTTCGCCGTCGATGCACGAAGTCGCGCACGGCTGCATCCCCATCTCCTCCATCGCCAGCCGCAGCACCTTCAGAACCGACACTGCCACCTCCGTAGACGTCAGGCGGGCAGCAGGACCGAGTCGCTGAGGTAGACGGCGGCGCTAGCGGAGCACGCCACCTCGAATCACGTCGGCGTCGTCGACCTTCAGCGCGTCCTTCGAGACGGACACCTTAACGGCACCAGCCTGGACGGTCCGCTGAACCGCTCCAGCGCGCGGGACTCGCACTCAGATTGTTTCAGGAACTGACATTTCAGGATCGACCAGAGCGCGGGCGTACTTGCGATGCATGCCGAGCGAGCGGAGGAGTCGGCCGACGAGCCGCTCAGTAACCGCGGCTGGTCGACTCAGCAGCTCGGCGTAGGACGCGGTGGTCGCCTGCCGGTAGTCGGCTGCGTCGTAGAGGGGCGAAGGGTTGCCGGTGATGACATGGTCATAGACCGGAATTCTCTGTATGCCGGTCGCACCAGCAGCGAACACCCAGGTACCCAGATAGCCGGCGTGTTCCGCCGCCGCGGCGGTGACGGCGACGAACTGGCGCGCGTAAGTGATCACCGCGGACGGAAGGAGAACCTGTTGGACTGCCGGGGCATCGGCGAACGGCTCGGATCGGCTGTCGCTGAGTCGTCCCATGAAGACGCGCAGGCCGCCGTCTTCGTCGACCTCGAGCTCGACGATCTTCTCGTCAGACGGCCCACCGGTCGCTGTGGGAGAGCGGTCACTGTTGAGCCTGGAACTCAACGCGACTCCGGTAGAGCGCAACGCGAAATCACTGGCATAACTGAGGGAAGGACTGAAGCCCCCAACGTTCGCTGCCTGCAAGGCTTTCGACACCTCTGGCGCGTCGGCCAGGCGGACCAACTCGAGCAGTCGCCTCCGTGACTCGTCGCCGTGAACGAGGTCCAGGAGCATGCCTGGCCTTCCAGCGGTGGGCTCGGCCAGCAGGAAGAGATGCGCCTGTTTCCGGACATCGGCAGGCACTGGATCTCGTTCGAACTGGTGCTGGAGTTTCGCGATCCCGTGTCCCTCGGTCACCCGGCGCTGTTCGTGCAAGCGCCGCACCTCAGGATCGGACAGGTACTGCTTGGTCTTGTCCCCGCGCCCCAGGTACCGGTGCTCGACCATGTGCGGAGCAGTCCCGCTGGGCGGCACGTGGACGATCAAGTAGCCGAGGGAAGGATCTCTGCTCGACGGGATAGAGCGGCAGAGAACTGGTAGCGGCGGATCAGGAACACTGCGAGCGATCTGCTCGATCCGTTCGGCCAGGCCGGCGAGCGGCTGCGGGCTGAGCTCGAAGGTCTGTTTCTGTTTGTCCTCACCGATCCCGATGATGTACGTCCCACCGTCCACGGCGAACGAGGCGAGGTCACGGGCCAACTCCTTGTTCGCACCCTTGCCCGCCGATATCTCCCGCTTGAGGTCGAGGTAGTGCGACTCCTCCAGCAGCCCTTGCAGGACAGCAGCGTCGAGGTCGGCCTCGGCTCGAGGTGCCCACCGTGGTTCTTGCGGCGACAGGTAGACCGACTGCGATTGGCTTTCGATCACGTTGACTCCTACGCGTCGTGTTCCTTGCCGTGTGCATTGTTCCTTGCCATACCATGATGAATGGCGCACAGATGACGTGCCCTACCGGAAGGGTTCCAGTCGTTGTGACTAACTGGCAGCGGTGATGGTGTCGTGCTCAGAGCGCAATTCGTACTCGATTGGGGTGAGGTAGCCGAGGGCCGAGTGCCGTCGACAGCAGTCTGCTTCTGCTCTCTACCGGCCCGGACAAGCGCGACGGCACGCGCTCGGAACTCGGCGGGGTACGCACAGTGCACAGCCTCTCGAACAGACCGCCAGTTAGCCACCAACTCTGGAACCCATCCAGTAGGGCAGGTCAAAAGTGTCACCAATCCGTGCAGCAGACACCCGCTACGGTCTCAGGTGCTCGCTGTCGACGGGTGAGACCTGCTCAAGCGTTCGTTGGGCAAGGAGCTCACGGGCGATCTCGGCTGGATCGGGACCAACGACTCGACATCTTGCACATGCCGTCTCCGGTGGGGCGTTGACCAACCTGCAATTCATGCACGTCCATCCTGGTTGCGCCTGGCCCGCCGCAACAGCGAGGATTTCAACGATGTTGATCGGAGTAAGCGAGTTCACTCGCCGAATTGCAGCTTTCCGCACATGACCGTCAGGGTCATTGAGCAGTGCCAGGAGGCCCTCGTCGTTTGGTCCACACTTCGTCATTCTCGCCGCAACGGCGCGAAGGACCGGATCCTGATCACCAAGCCAGATCCGGGGCTCAGGCCCGTCCACGAGCGTGGACAACGCCGAGGCGGCCCATTGCTGGTTCTTCGGTCGTGCAGCAAGACTTGGCAACAGCCTGCGGAGCTGTGGCGTCGCAATGTCGGCTACAGGTGCTCCTGCTAGAGATCGAGCTGCGAACCAAGCCTGCCCCGGCCCGTGTCGGAACATCGCCAGCAGGATCTCCACTGCAGCTTCCTTATCCGGCACAGAGGTCCAGTCTGGTTCACGAGGCTCGGTTTGCCCGTCGAACAGTGCGTAGTACGCGTCTGTGTCTCCACGGCAGTCCATCCGGTCACGAACCAATTGCGCTTGTGCTGCAAGCACTTCGATGCTCATGCCGTACAACAGGACGGTCAAGTCGACAAGACCATCGAGAAACTCGTCCGGTTCGCCCAGGAGCCCCATCGCCGGAAAAGCGTTGAGGTCAAACAGATTCAGAAGAGTCGACAACTCCTTGAGGCGTACGGATTGCGAGTAAGACAGCACGGCCTGTCGACGCCTGGCCAGCAGGGTGAGCAGCTGCGTCTCGCGCGCAACATCAAAGTCCGAAAACAGATTCGGCAATCGTGAATCCTGCAGACTGCGGCGCTGCTCGTCTTCGATCTCGTCGACCAACTCATCGAATCCTCGGTCACGCAGGATCTCAACGAGCCGGTCTTGAAGGCGCTGGGATCCGTTCCTGGCACATCTAGCAGCCTTGGGCGCTGCGGCAGGCGCCTTCCCGACGAGAGCAGTCGCAACAGCAATCTGAGTGTCCACTAGAAACTGGTCAGCTGTGGTCAAGTTGTAGAGGGCGACTGCCGTTCCAGGCTGTTCGGCATTCCGGGCAGGTAGTCGGGGGACGTCGAGCACCGCAAGCAACTCGCCTGCGGACCGAGTGAGCGTCTCGTCAGACGCGAACAGCAGATCGAGTCCTACCTTGGCGACCATGGCATGGACAGTGCCGTGCTTGGCTGCGGCTTCTTCGGCGTCAAGACGCAGATCAGGCGGCAATCCCAATCTGATCAACATCGACCAGCAAGCCCAACCTTCAGCTGTTCCGATGGCGACATGGCGGATCAACGCTTCGCACAACGATTTGGTCGTTGCTTCGGCGAACACCGCGCCGTCCTCGACAGCTCGCACCGCGGCCTCGGCGACGACTCGGTCGCCGAGATGGCTCACCAACAGGTGGTCGAGAGCGGCTGCGACCGAGGTGTTCAACCCGGCTCCCAGCACAAGTGGCTCAAGTTGTTCCCCCGTCAGCCGTCGCTCTACCCACTCCTCGATCTGTGCTTCATGTGCACTGATCCACAAAGCGTCGCCGATCTCT
The DNA here is from genome assembly GCF_003350445.1 of Lentzea flaviverrucosa. Classification (NCBI taxonomy): domain Bacteria; kingdom Bacillati; phylum Actinomycetota; class Actinomycetes; order Pseudonocardiales; family Pseudonocardiaceae; genus Lentzea; species Lentzea flaviverrucosa. The sequence goes on along the minus strand of NZ_QQAU01000008.1, from coordinate 114,819 downwards.
GCGAGCAATGCGAGCCGAGGAACCACGGTCTGATCTGTTCCAGAAAGGACGAAGATCCCACTCTCGTCAAGAAAATGTACTGCCTCAAGAGCAGCCGTCCTCGCATGCCCTGGCGGCAGTCCCCACTGATTCGCGAGCTCGGTCGCGATCCGATCGACAGCGGCACGGAGGGAGATCTTGCCACTGTTGTCCAGAATCGCTTTTGCCTCAGCCGCGAAAGCGTGCATCGCAGCTGTCTCCATCGAACTGCCGCTGAGCGGTCCGAGTGACTTTTCGTCAGATCGTTTCAGCTCGCGCCGTGCCACGACGCTCTCCACAACGGCTGCCAAGATCCCCGCCCGGCGCGCGGGCAGAGCCGGGATAGATCGCTCAGCCGCGAGTATTGCCAGCAAAACCGGAACCAGCGGTGTCTCGTGCAGACCGCGCCCCTTGGCCAAGGCCTTGTTGACCCAGCCGACGCGTTCGACAACCCACTCTTCATCGGTGGCACCGCTCGATCCACTCAACACTGCCCGCACCGTGCGGTTCGTGTCGCGAGGCGGTAGCACTCGCAACGTCAGCCACCCCAGCGTTTCGGCGTGTCCGTAAGCCACATCGCGCGTGGCCAGCAGGACGTCCACGTCCGGCGAGATGTCAGCGAGCATCGCTTCGATCTCACCCACGACCCCAGCACGATCGTCGTAGGTCTCGTCCAGGGCATCCAGCAGGAGAGCGATGCCACCACCATGGTGCAGCCGCCGCTCAATTTCGCCGGCCAGAACGATGCGGTCTTCGCTTCTCTCGTGGCGGATCGCGATGTCGATCATCCGGTCGCGAAAGGTTCTCGTGCCAGGAAGTGCGTTGATGTCACGCAGGGACGCCAGCACAGGCAGCGGAGCACCAGGAAGCGAGCACAGATCCGCTGCCAACCGTTTGATTGCGGTGGACTTTCCGCCGCCAGGAAGGCCAGTGAGCACCGTCCGTCCTCGGGACAAGAACGCCCAGAGCAGCTCGTGGCTTTCTCGGTCGCTACGGCTGCCGGTGTTGACCTTGACGTTGCAGTCGGCCTCGATGAGGGACAGCGGCGGAATTTGTGCTCCAAGACTTCGGAGATCGATGTGCTCACCCTGGTAGACGAGGCGCGCGCGGTACCGATCGAGAGCCTGGTGGTTGACCTCGAGTTCTGCCGCCGGCGATGCGCCATCGGAGCCGAAGACGACCCCTTCGCCTACCAGCGCCTTGTGCCAACCGGCCAAGTCACGCCCGCCCCGTAGGCGAGCAGTAACTCCGCAAACCTTGAGCAATGACTCCCAAGCGCGCCTCGCGTCCACAGGAGCACCGCTCTTGATCACACTCTTCAGCAGCTGCATCGCATGCTGAGCGCCGTACTGGTCGATCTCCTCAACAGGCAGTTCCCAAACCACAGCGCACCTGAGCACACGCTGACGCTGAGGTTCACTCAGATCGGCGAGCAACTCTGCGACATGTTCGAGAATTGCCGCCTCGTCGTCGGTGGGAGGCCCTGGGTCCGTCAATCGCCCACGATCGAGGGCGCTCCGCAGATGTCTCAACGACCCCGAAACGGAGCCGGCGACCACAACCAATCTGTCTCTGTCTGGATCTAGATCTCGCTGACCCGCCTGTACCCACTGCTGCACCACCTTTGTGAGCACTGAGCCTTTGCGCAGTGTGCGCTTTGCTTGGATCTGAGCGATCCACCCCGAAGTGAACTCAACGCGAAGATCATCAACTGCGTCCTCGGTTTCAAGGCTCACGGCACGCACGTGAGCGTGCGCCACTGGCACGCAGACTCCGAGCAGCGGCGAACCTGCCAACCCATGGGCGACGGCGTATGCGGCGACGGCTCTCCGATATTCGACGCCGGCGTCGCCACTTGCGCCAGCGACGCTGCCTTTACCCGCGCGGGCGTTCCCGATCACCTCGATACAATACGCAGGGTCGGTTCGCACGTGGAGGTGCGACGCGACACCGACTGCACGTGGTTTGCGAACAAGAATCCAGCTGCGATGTCGTCTACCAAAATGACGCTTCAGCACCACACGATCGGTCCAGACAGACCGCGGAGTGTCCCCCATGCGGCGCAAACACCGCGGCTGAGGCCTCGGCGATGAGCTCCAGCGACTCCTCCCTGAGCGCCAGGTTCGTCCCGGCTGTTGCAGACCGGGGCGAACCCGCCAGGACTCAAACCGACAACACGACGAGTTCCGCCGTCACGCAACGGTCACGACCGTAGACCGTCAACTAGCCGTAACGAGTGGCCGCATTGGTCCGATGTGTTTGACGACCTGGCTATCCGTCGCGCAGGTGGTGAGCCAGGCCGCTTGCGAGCGACCTGGTGACGTGTATGACGTCACTCGAAATTTCACCCTTTCGAGTGATTGCGCTTTGGGGGTTGCGACGTTGAACGAGATACGTACCGCTCCGGGGCCCAGCAGCAATAGCCGACCGGCGGCTACGCGGACCCAGCACGCGATTCGGCTGCTGGCTCTGCTGGATGGATGCGGTGTCCAGACCATAGATGGTGACCCAGCGGGAACTGTGAAGTCCGTTCGTAGCGAGTTGCGGCTCCAGGCGATGGACTTCTGGCTGCGGAACCCGGACTACCTCGCCGATGAGCTGTTGACGATGGTGCAGGTGGGCACGGCTGATCCGAGCCATTTGATCACGGCGCGCTCGCTCTTGGACGATCCGGAACCCGACCTCCGCTGGTACCCGATGCCGCGGTGGTTCTTCGGCGCATACGAGCAGCTGGATGACGCGTTCTCGCTGCTGGAGACGTATGGCCTAGCCACACTGCGTCGCCTCGGCCAACCAGGGAAGAAGAGCAAGCGAAACCAGTTCTATCTGACAACGGCCGGAGCCGCCGCCGTTGCCGACCTTGCGAAGGATCCGACCTTGGGGTGGTACGCCCAGCAGGTCAAGCTGGTGGCGTTGGTCGCAGGAGACGATGGTGGTCAGGCGTTGAAAGACCGCCAGTACCTGCAGGCCACCTACGCGGGTACCGAGCTCGGAGTAGACATCGCACCTATCGCTCCGCGAGTGCGCGAGCGGCTGGACGCAATGAGCACCGCAGTTGTCGAGAAGGTCGGCAAGGAGGTCGAGGCGTGAGCGTCCTGGGCAAGGAGATTGCCGGTGTCCTGGCCAAGCGACGAGCAGGCGGCCCGGTTGTTCTCAGCGTCGACGAAGTCGACGAGATCCTGAGCAGGCTCGGCATTCCGCTCCTCGGAACGAAAGCTGTTCCAGTACCTCTGCGTGCGATCCGGATACGCTTCCGCGGCACAAAGTGGCTCAACCCGAATCACCCTGAGGCGCAAGGACAGCCACTGGTCGAGGTGGCTGATCTTCCTGAGTGGGTAAGGCCAGGTGTGGACCAACGCTTTCCTGCTGACGATGCAGCGGAAGCTCTTGCGACACCGGATTCCAACGAAGTCGCCGGCCCAAAAGCACGGGTGCCGTTCCAGTTCGAGTGGTCACCGCGACCAGGAGTCAACGGGATCGGCTCAGGACGGAACCTCCGCGGCAAGTCGACTCTCCTCAACGTCCTCATGTGGTCCTTGACCGGTCGTTGTCCGAAGTTCCAGAACGACGTGCGCAGCTGGATCGAGCACGTCGAAGTCGACTGGAAGATGGGAGCCGAGCACCTCCGCGTGGAGTTCGACGCGGTGAACGGGACAGCCACGGGTCAGGTGGTGAGCGTGAAGACGGTTGACTCCACCACTAGGACCACCGTCCTCGGGCGGTTTGACGGCAACGACTTCGAGGGCGTCATGGGCACGCTGATGATGGCTCGTTTGCGATTGGAGAACATTCCGGTCTGGACCGACACCGCGGCGCGAGTGCATGCGTGGCCTGCGTACTCGAGCTCCTTCGTCGTCCGTGCGAACCAGCTCGATCCGATCGTCGGTAACGAGCAGACGATCGGCGTTCGGATGATGCAGATGTTCATCGGTACGGACTGGGCGCCCGTACAGGCCGCTGCGATGACGGCAAGGCGAGGGATGGCTGCAGTGCAGGCTGCCGCGCAGCAAAAAGCCCAAGCGGCGGGCGAAGCGGTCGAGGTCAGTCGGCGGGCGGCGGAGAATTCCGTACGAGATATCCAGACCAAGATCGAAAAACTGCCTGGCGACGCACCAGACGTTCAGGCCATGCTGGACGACGCGATCCGTGCCTCGGACATTTCGCGGAAGTTGCATCGGCTCGAGGCGGCATGGATCGCACAGACTTCGCTGGCTGAGACTGCACGTCAGCAGCTGAAGGCCGTCAAGGCCCAGGTTCACGCCAAGTACGAGGACGCGCTCGCGACCAGGTTCTTCCACCACATGCGTCCGTCTGTCTGTCCGCGCTGTGCTGCCCAGGTCACCCCAGAGCGACAAGCAGCAGAACCGGACAAGCACGAGTGTTCGGTGTGCTCCAGCGAACTGAACCTTGAAGCACTGAGATCTGATGTCATTGTTGCCGCCTCGGTGCCTCACGATGGAGCAGCGGCCTTCGCCGTAGGTCTCCCTGAGCAAGAAGGCTCCGATCACGAAGCCCATCTGGACGACGTCAACGCGGCGGAGCGCGCGTCCGCCGCCGCCGACGACGCGGTGTCAGCGCTGGAAACCGAGATCGCCAAGTTGACCGGGCACCGCAACGAAGCTGTCTCCCGGCTCGACACTGGAGACGAACTGCTTGCGGCTGCCAAGAATCGTCGTGCTCTCGAACTCGAACTGGCGCGGGCTGAAGGCGCTTTGGCGGCACTCACCCAGCCGGCCGACCCTGCAAGGGTCGACCCGACCGACCCTGTGCAACTCGCCGTCGCAGAAGCAGCCGAGCAAGTGCTCAAGAAGTGGGTGAAGGACGCCCAAGACCCGATGTTGCGCCTCATCTCCGCAGACATCGAACACCTGACTCGGAGTTTCGGTGCCGAGAACCTCAGCGACTTCTACCTCAGCGGAGCAGCCAACTTGGCGCTCCGGGAGAACGGAGTCAAGCAGACCTACTCCGGCCTGACCGAAGGAGAGAAGCTCCGGGTCAAGATCGCAGCCGCCATCGCACTCATCAAGCACGGCTACGTGGGCGGGGTAGGTCGCCACCCCGGCCTCCTCGTACTCGACTCGCCGTCCGCAGAAGAGATGCCGGAGGAGGACCTCGCCACGATGGTCAAGGCGCTGCAGGATGTTGCGGCCGAAGCCGAGATGCAGATCTTTGTGGCCACCCGGAACGCCGCACCACTCGTTGAGCTGCTTCCTGAGGCCAATCGGGTTGTCGCGGAGGGCAATTCCTACGTGTGGTGAGAGGCTGCACAGTAGCTGCCGCCGAAAGGAGCGCCATGAGCAGCGGAACCGCCACTGATCTGGAAGGACAGCTGACGGCCATCCTGACGGCCGGCAGCGGACAACCATCCATTGAGGACGCCTTTGCGGCACTCGGTGGCTGGGAACGCTTGGCCCGCGACGCCGCCGCTCTGGCAGACAGTCCGGTTCTTCCGCCGTTGGTTCACCTGGTCACCACAGAAGCTGCCGACTCCGACCGCAGGACCGACAGCTACGCCGAAGCCATGCGCGGCGTGTCCTCCGCAGTCACCTCCACCACAAGTCCGGCCATCCTCATCGACAGCTTGGAAACGCTGATCACCAGCGGGCCCGCGCTGAACGAAGTCGGAGATCTCTTGGCCGCGGCACTGGAAGCAACCGTCCAAGACTTCCTCGGCTCGGCGGAGCCAGACAATCGTTTCGCACTACGAGCGGCGGGCGCGCTCGAGGCCCGCGCTCGGTTGGCACTGTGCGAGATCGGGTCACCATTTGCGCTGCTCGCACTTCTCGAGCGCTTCGATGCTCCTCTACCCAAACCCCTCGGCACCGCCGTCGTCCGAGCGGTCGGCGTAGCGGTTGACCGCTGGCCGTTTGCCACCGGCCTCATAACTGTCGTGCGTCGCCTAGCGGGCATCGACCCACCTCCACTGGCCAGCCGTGTCCGCGCAGACGCCGATCCCGAGGATGTTGCCTCTGATGCTTCGTGGGTGCTCGCAGGGATCGAACTGGTCAGCGCACTCCGCGCTGCGAATCTCCCTGCAATGCAAAGCAAGCTGGAATCCTCGGCGAAGTACCTGAGGCTCGCACAGGACACCTACGAACGCGAAGATGCCAGCGTCCTGCTTGCCGTCGTCGACATCCTCTGCGCACTTCTCGGCGACTCCGTGCCGCGGCCTAGGGTGGAGGCTCTATCGACGCCCCGGCTTGAGCCGCAAGCGCTGGCCGACCTAGCCGAGCGGGTACGCCGGATCAACGTGACGTCCATGGGCTTGAACCACTGGTACGGAGAGCCGAAGCGCGCGGCGCTGCTTGCTTGGAGCCGTCTGGCCGACGATCTGGGAAGCCTCCGCGAAGAGTTCAAGCGGGACAGCTTCTACAAGGCGGAAGTAGTTGTCGACAACCTGCTTCAGATCTACCTGGGTTCACGCTCCACAGCCGTGGTGTCTCATGCAGAAGACATGGACGGCCTGCTCCGCCTCGTACAGCCAGTCATCGAGTCGGGCTTTGCTCGAACCGCCGGCCTTCTGAGCAACCTCGAGGACCACACTCTCGCCTTGGAGCAGGAAGCCGTCTCCGCGACAGGCGACCGAGAACACGAGGTGACCGAGAAGTTGGCAGTCGCCCGAGCTGTTCTCCGCGCTGCCAGGTCACAAGCGTTGGCGGGTGCGGAACCGGGAAAAGCCGATAGCGGCACGGCGCCTGCGCCGCTGCCGCAGCCACTCAGGCAGCTTGTCCCGCCCGGATCTGCGGCCGCGATCGGACTCACCGTCCTCCCGCCTGAGGCTCTCGCTGAACTAGCCGAAGCGATCAGCAATGCCACCATCGGCAAGCACAGTCTCAATCTGATCGAGGACGGCGTGTACGCCTCCATCCAAAACCAGCTCGAATCCAGTCCCGATTACGCGGGAGAGCCGAAGGAGGCGGTAAACGATATTCTTCGACTCATCATCCAGTTCGCGAGCTCGCGGCTCAACGGCCAGTCCGACCTGTTCCCGTACTTGTTCGACCCCAAGTCCGTCGAGAAGCACATTCACCAGGATCTCCTGAGCTTCCTAAGGTCAAGTCACCTCGGGGCAATCACAGAGTTCGAGGTACAGCACGTCGGCGGCGGCCGAATCGACCTTCGCCTCAAGTTCAGTGGCTTCGGCATCTACATCGAAATGAAAACAGACTCGACAAAGAAGCCGCTCAGCGACAAGCAGGCCTACCTGAAACAGGCAGTCACTTATCAGGTCTCCGATATTCGCATCGGGTTCCTAATATCGCTTCGCCACAAGGCATTTGACCTCACCGGCGCACCGCCTCACCTGAGCGCACTGGTAGGCCACACGGTGTTTGACGTGCCCGGCGATCCGATCGCGAGGCACGTCGTCACCGTGGGCCTACCCGGAAGTCGAACCAAACCTTCAGAGATGAGATAGGTCGGCCCGGACTACATCCTCCAGCAACAAATCGCCCTACAAGTCTTGGACGCAAAATGGGCTTTTGCGACACGAGATTCTGTACTCGACAGACCAATGAACGCACCACCGCGAGCGGCGCCAGAGTGAGACCGGTAGTAAATCCGGTAGCTGAGACACCCAAGGATCAGTGAGACAATAGGCACCCAATGAAACGTCAAGCGAACGTTCGAGCAGGTCAGGATAGATGAACTGAGACCAGCGCGACGGACTGACACTCGACAGGATCCGTTCACACCGAAGAGGTCACTGGTTCGATCCCAGTATCGCCCACAGTGTGTTTCACCAGTTCAGACGGCCTGTCGATGGAGTCCATCGACAGGCCGTCTGCGTTGCGTAGGGCGGAACTGCCCTGCCAACCTCAGGTCTGCAGACTGCGAACCCGCAGGTCAGCGACTTGTCACCCATCCAGCCTGTGATCTATTCGCCACTACCGAAGAGGTCACTAGGCTTGCTCTCGGGCATCGTCCTTACACCCGAAGCCTCTGACCTGCGCAGATCGAAGGTCTCTCCGTGCCCCTCGCTCCCTACTCTCGGAGCCTCGGTAGTAAAAGTGGTAGCAGAATCGCCTCGTTGCACGTCACATCAGCCCTGTCGACGTGGGCTTCCGAAGCAGACCAATCACTGCCTTGGCGGCGTCGATGTCAAGGCCGTGAACGTGTACAGAGTAGGCCAACATGACCTGAGTCGAGCGCGTTCCTGAGGCCTGCACTGGGCTACTTGCCGTCACGATCACGGATGAGAAACCTGACTCGTGCAAGACTGTCGGCGTCCTTGGGGTCCATTAGGAGATTTTGGACGGCCTGTGTCACTCAAGCATGCGTTGGGTGCGCGGTTGTGCCGAGAATGCGCACGCGCCTACCAGCGTGTTGGGTGTCAAAACTAGGCCTGGCGGTATGACCTGCGCGTCAGGCGGCCGCAGGTTCGTACTCGTTGATCAAGCCGCCAAGCACTCGTCGACGACGTACGGATCTACAATCTGGGTCTCCGGCCAGGTGATCGGGGCGAGGTGGAGAGTGGTGTCGCGCTCGGTGTGGTCGCCGGTGGTTGTAGTGGAGGACGTAGCGATTCAGCACTGACTCCAGGTGCCGCTCGTTGATGATCAGCAGCCGATCCGTGAGCTCGCGTCTAACGGTGCCGACAAACCGTTCCGCATAGCTGTTAGTCCGCGGACATCGCGGTGGGATCTTCACAACGTCGATGCCGGCGTCCGCGAGAACGGAATCGAACGACGTCGTGAACTGGCCGGCCCTGTCACGAACCAGGAAACGAAACTCGCTGGCCCGAGCATCCAGCTCCATGAAGAAGTTTCGAGCCTGCTGTGTAGTCCACCGGCCGTCAGGGCTGGTGGTAGTGCCAAGAATATGGACATAGCGGGTGTCGACCTCCATAACGAAGAACACATACACCCGCTTCAACGTGACCGCGCAGTCGACGTGGAAGAAGTTGCACGTCAGCATGCTCGCCGCCTGAGCACGTAGAAACCGCCGCCGCGACGTGTCGGTATCCCGAGTCGGCGAGGGCGGTATCTGTAGACGCTTCAGCACACGACGAACAGTCGACGCGGCCGTCCGGTGGCCGAGCTTGAGCAGTTCACCTTGGATACAGCGGTAACCCCAGCCTGCGTTCTCCCGCGCCATCCGCTCGATCAACGTCACGACGGTCTCATCGACCCGCGGGCGACCAGACCGGTTCGAGTAGGTCCACTTCTTCGCGACCAACCGCCGATGCCACCGCAGCACGGTGCCCGGAGACACCAACCGGTGCTGTCGCAGCCACACCGGTAACCGCCGCGTCAACGCGGGCAGCACCGCGCGATCAGCCCAATCTAATCGTGGACGTCGATTGCCACGACGCAACACCGCGACCTCATGCCGCAACACCAGCAACTCGACGTCCTTGGCCGCCGAGGACCGACCGAGCAAAACCAGCCAGCCACCCAGCCGGACAAGGACGAGGTACAGCAGTCGCAGCGCCACGCTCACGATCATGCCTGCAGGACGACAGAACCTGATTACCGCAGCTCAGCGCATGAGTGCGGTGTTCTAGCACCCCACAGGGCTCGGCGCTCAGCCCGATCTTCGGCGACACGCGAATGTTCCGATCGTGCAAGGCCATCGCTCTCAGGCACGACTACGAACCGATCATGTGGGGCGCGTCAAGAACCGTGCACGAACATTCACAGCCTCGTGTCCCGCTGATGTAGCCGCCGAATCGGGATGACGCGGCTCAGCTCTCGACCGGTGGCAACAACGCGGCATACTCGCGATCCGCCTCTTCCTGGACAGCCACCACGGTGCCCTCATAGGCGCGGAACGGGCGCGCAGCACCGCGGTACGACAGCCAGGGGAAGTCCGACACGACCCAGTTTCCGTCGTACACCAACGTATTGCGTACTTCTCCTTCCGGACGGTGCAGGTTCAGCCGGTATCGCGACCGCTGAGCCAGCCTGCCAAGCGCGGCCTCGGTCACCTCGTCACACCGCGCCACGACCAGATCGACCTGAACGCGAGCACGCAGTCGCTGTTCCAGTCTGCTGAGGAAATGCGCATCAACCACCGAGCACACCGCGAGGTCCGTGGCGATGAGCAGTCGTTCGGTGGCGGACTGCAATGCGGCCGTCAGCACGAGTTGGTGTTCCCAGACCCCGATGCCGCACACGGGCGGAGAGCTCTCCTCGAGCGGTGCCCCCTGCACGCGCTGAACTTCCACGCCTGGGGGCAGAGCGGGATGCGGTCCTGCTGGTTCGATGCGGAATCCCAGCTTGGCCACGCCTCCGAGCCTGCCCAGCACTGAGTCGTGCTTCTCGCTGTGATCACCGTCGACGACGACGGCCGTCTCGACGTCACCACTCTCCTCATCGCCGTACACCAGCACGTCGACCGGCATGTACTTGTAGGTCGACGGCGTGACGTCGATGACGTCCAGCACGTCGATGGACGCCGATCGGCCGGGCTGCCTCAGGATCGAGTTCACCGCAGCCGGGCTGATGTCCTCCCGCTTGACCCTGGTGGTGCGCTGGCCGGGCAGCAGTATCCGACCGTCCGCGACAGCCGACGACTTGCTGATCAGCGCTCGTTCCTCATAGGTCGCGACGGACCACGTGAGCCGATCGAAGACGACCTTGAAGGTCTTCTGGACCGGCCTGACCGACTCGTGCTCCCGAGCGAGTTGCTCGCCCCGTGCGGTCAGGAGGAGATCGCCAGGAGCAGCCCCGAACGCGACCGCGCCCTCCCGGTACTGGTCCGCGACGGCCACTTCGACGAGTTCTCGTTCCAACCCCAGGAAGGCGGCGATGTCCGGCACAGCTCCCACGCCGGTCTTGAGCAGGCGGAGAACGAACTCGTCGAGCAGCGGAAGCTGTTTGATCTCCTGTGCCAGCACCTCGGCCGCGACAACGGTGACCGGCACGGCCGCCTTCTCGATGCCCAGCAGCAGGAGACCGGGCCGGTCACCGCCGAAACGTTTGGTGAGCAGCAGCTCCGGGCTATGCACCCTGCACCACCTCGCAGTCCTCCGGGTGTTTTTCCATGTATCGCACGACTTGCTGCAACGCCCCGTCAGTCGAGCGGCAGAACTCGGCGTCACCGACGATGGTCAGCCCGTACCGAGCGCGCGAGACCGCGACGTTGATGCGCCTCCAGTGGTCCGCCCCCAGGAACCCCAGCTTCAGCTGGGAATTGCTTCGGGTCACGGAAAAGATCGCCACATCGCACTGCCTGCCTTGCACCGCGTCGACGGACAGCACGTCGACCTGCAGCCACTTGAAGGTCGACGCGGAAAGCTTCCGCTTCAACTCGGTCACCTGACGGCGATACGGGGCAATCAGGAGTACTTCAAGCTTGCCATCCGGCTCCGGGAGCCGCACGACTCTCTTGGCGATGGCGTTCTCCAGCGTGTGCAGCCGGTCAAAGACGATCTTCACCTCACCGCGGTTGACGAAACTGATCCCGCCCTGTCCCGGAGTCTCCCGCCGCCCAGAGCCGAGCCCGGCAGTGTCGATCCAGCGCACCGGCTTGCCGAGCAACCCGTAGCCCTGCAGGCCTTCGGTTCGCGGTGAATGGAGTCTTCCCTCGTAGAAGCAGGTGGAGACCAGGTTTCCGATCGGTGCGATCATGCGGTACTGGTCGCGCAGCTGGAACTTGGAGTGTTCGGGGAGGCGGTCAGAGAACCATTTGAACAGGGTTTCCTCGACCAGCTGGCGGTCGATGCCGTGTTCCTCGAGGATCTCCTTCGAACGCAAGAGATCCTCCTCCTGAGGAGGCAGCTGGTTGATGTCGCCGACCAGGATCGCCCGCTTGGACCGCGACAACGGCACGAGCGCCTCGGTCGCGGTGGCTTTCGACGCCTCGTCCAGGACGCAGAGGTCGATCTCAAGATTGCGCACGGCACTGTGCCCGACAAACCCGATGCAGGTGCCGGCGATGACCTTCGCGGTACCGAGGAAGGCTTCGGCGAGGCGCTGGTCGGACTTCGTCCGCTGCAGCCACTGCGCTTGGAGGTCGACCAGGTCGAGCAGTCTCCGCGCCGCAGACGACGTGCCGAGTACCGCGTCCGCGACGGTGAGAGCCAAGTCGGCCGTCAGTTCGCCTGGCAGCGTCACGTCCCCTTCGAGGTGTTCGACCGCCTCCGCGTACAGCTGAGCGTAGCGGGAATCCAGGTCGTCCACGCGCTCCTGGAGGTGGCTGTCGTCCTCGACGATCTCCAGCGAGGTCGCGAGCTCAGTGGCGGAGCTCTGTCCCTGAGCACGCCGGTCGATCTCGCGTTCGACGTCCGCGCGTTCGCCTGCCACCTTCGACAGCTGTCGCAGGGACAGGGCTGCGTGGAGATGACGGACGTCCATGCCGTTCTCACGGGCGAGCTTCTCCAGGTGGCGCATCGCATTGCGGCGGACCTTCTCCGACCACTGCGCCATCCGCTGGTCCAGCAGGAGATGACGAACTGACTGGTCCACTCTCGGATCGTCCGGGTGCCCAAGCCTAACGATGCCCGAGACGCCCGATTGCTCCAGTCGTGCCAGGGCGTTGTCGACCGCGACGTGCGTCTGGCTGACGATGAGGATGCGGGCCGTCGGCCGCTCTTTCAACGACTGCAACACGATCTCAGCGATGAGGTCGGTTTTGCCGGTACCGGGCGGCCCCTCGACCAGGAGCACGTCCGCAAGCCCGAGTGCGGACTCGACGGCCTCCTTCTTGCTCTCGTCCAGGTCCTTGCTCCACTCCGATACCTCGCACGGGACGGGCGGGTCAACCAGAGCAGGGTCCTGGATCTTAGCTCGGAGGTCGGGGCGCGCCGCAGTGCCATCCCCCAAAGCGGAAAGCGCGTCCCGCTGGCGTTGCAGGGCAATCGTTGCGGGCCCAAGGTACGGCCGGACCACGCCGGCAGGGGGCAACCCCGAGATCGCACGCTTACCGCGCAACGTCAGCGTGGTGTCGTCTTGACCGATCACCTGGCCGTACGCGAGCGGTCGTCGCGACTCTCCGACGATCTCCCAGTCCGTGCCGATGAGGTCTTCCTCGACGGGTTCACGGAGGACGAGGTCCACCTCTCTGCCCCGCACCACCCGGTCGGTGTAGTTGAAGGTCATCATCGAGCCTCGGGCGAGATCCTCACGGGCCTGAAGGACCTTGTTCCACTCACTGAGGATGTCAAGACCGTCGTACCCGACTGTCAGATCACCCTGGCGCTGCAGGTCCTTCTGCTCGTCGTGGTCGTCGAGCGCGCGCAGCAGGTCATCTCTCCCATTGGCCGCCTGCAGACGACTGCGCGGCTCGGAGTAGACCCACGACGCGAAGTCCCCGACGTTCAGAGCGTGCTTGCGGAACCGTTCGAGCTGCTCGTACTCCAGCAACCTGGCGTTCGTGACCACGAGGGCGGGCGGTCTGTCCAGTTTCAGCGTGAACTTCCACTGCTTGCCCGCGACTGAGACGGTAGAGCGGTCGGCTGAGCGCTTGGGACCGTCGTACCGATACTCGGCGTACACGTCATCGCTGAGATCGTTCTTGACCACAGCCTCAGGGGTGGTGTCGGGATCGTCCGCGTGCTCCATGAGTTGCTTCCTCACGGCCTGCGTGAGAGTGAGCCACATGGTGCTGCGACTGGCGACAGGAAGAACAGCACGCCCGCGGAGAACGTTGGTCAGCTCGTCGGCGAAGACCGCGCCGTTGAGGGGGCGCAGGCTGCTGTCGACCTCGACGCAGCGAGCCAGGAGCTTGCGCACGTCAGGAGGCACGTTGATCGCCTGGAGAGCCGGAGCAATGTCCGCGAAAGTGCGCAACCGGTCTTTGTGCATCGAGCGGATCAGCAGCACGCCCATCGAGTACACGTCCCGCACCCATTTGGTGGCGCCGTCCCGTTCCGGTGGCGTGTACGGGCCGGAGTGCGAGGCGACGAGGGTGTGGTCGCTGGGCTCGCCCTGCACGACCTTCGCGATGCCGAAGTCGGCCAGCAGCGGTTCGCCGGCCTCCGTGACGAGGACGTTGCTCGGCTTGATGTCGCGGTGTTCCACCCTGTTGAGGTGCGCGTAACTCAAGGCGCGTGCCAGCGGTACCGCGATCTTGTCGGCGAGTTCCTCCCACTCATACGGCCCCTTGGTGTCGAGGATGCTCTGCAGCGAGTCCTCCACCCATTCGAGTACGAGGAAGTGCGAGTTTCGCTCCTCGTCGACGCCGGAGGCCTTCAACCTGATGATGTTGGGATGGCTGAGCTTGCGGAGGCTCGCCACTTCACGCTGGTATCCGAGCTCACGCAGGTGGTTGTCCGTGCGCGCCACCAGCTTGACCGCGACCATCCCCGCGTCGCTCGGGTCGAACGCCTTGTAGATGACGGAGAGTCCCCCCTCTCGCGGCGGTTGCGGCAGCTGGACGTACTGCCCTCCGATGATCTCCATCAGCGACTACTTCCTCACTGCCGTGACCAGCTCGCGGAACTCCTGCGCGTTCTGCGGCCGCGCGGACGGATCCCTTCGGGTAGCAGCGGCCACGATCGACCGCCAGGGCTCGTTCTCCGGCAGGAGAGGAGCTCCGTCCTTGGGCTCGCGACCGGTGCGCGCCCAGCCGATGATCTGGCCGAGGCTGTAGAAGTCGGCGCTGGCGGTCGCCTCGTGGGCGTCGATCGACTGTTCGGGAGCGGCGAAACCGTGAGTGCCGAAGAGCTCATCCACCGCGGTCCTGCCGGTGAACGTGGTCTCGCCACGTGGGCGTCTGCCGAATCCCCAGTCCGCGACGGTCCAGTGCCCGTCGAGCAGCAACAGGTTGGCGGGCTTCAGATCCCGGTGCACCCATCCTGCCTCGTGTGCCACTTCCAGCGCCGAACACACAGCCATGACCAACGTGAAGAGCTCCTCGTCGCCAGAGATTGCCGCCCTGGACTCGTCGGCGTTGCCCTGCGCCAGCGGCATGACGAACCACTCGTGGGTCATGCCGTAGTCGAGCACCGGCATGACGTGCTCATGCGCAGGGAACCTCAGGCCGAAGTCGATCTCCCGCCTCATTCTCGCCACATCGTCGACGCCCCAGGAGAACAGACGCTTCAGCGCGACCTGGACACCGGTCGCCTTGTGCGTGCCGCGGTACACGCGCGCTTGACCGCCTTCGCCCAGCGGCCGGGCTTCCAACTTGTAGTCGCTCCTGTTGTTTCTCGGATGGTCCCCAAGAACGTTCTGCACGTCGCACCCTCCCCTTGGCCCTCACATCGTGTGCAGAGCCCGAGACATTACCGATCACGAGCAAGATCACAACGTGACTCGTGGGGACGCTCCCACGCAGTCCTGCACGCTCCCGCACCACGTTTTCTCTACGGGGAAACAAACTTCGACAGCTCGAAGTCACCTGACCGGAACACTCTCGCAGTACGGCAGAAGCCGCTGGTCACATCGATCCACCGCCGCCCAACGAGCGATGTGAAGTCGCAGACGTGCGCTATCGCACCCCAGCGAAGGACTAGCTCGCAGTCGGTGAAGGTCGTCTCGACGTCGAGTGCTTCGTGCGCGGCGCCGTCGAACGGGCCCGAGATCGTATGCGGACGACGATCGTGACTGCGGAATCGCCTTCCATAGCTCATCAGGATTGCCGAGGAGGTCAGCGGTGACGGTCAGGGCTTTTCTGGCGATACATAGCTGTCGCAGCGGCGATTCTGATGCTTCGAGGACAGCACGTGGTTGTGGAGGAGAAATATGAGCAGGGTTAGGCTCGCTCTGGCTGCTGTTGGTGCCGTCCTGTTAGCGCTGAACGCTGGAGGGTGCGGTTCCTCGCCCGGCACGGCGGCGCCTCCGGTTTCGGAGACGAACGCGTCGAGCACCGCGGCGCCAACGATCAGTTCGACCGGGGTGACCATCTCCGCGACGACCCCGATTTCCACCTCTGACGGGGAGGCTGCGAGACCCATCGACAAGCGCGCCGAGTACCTGGCCGCACTCTCGGCTGAAGGGGTACCGGTGAGCGTCAGCGGCGACTCTGAAGTGTTGATTGCGCAGGGGATCTGTAACGAGCTCGCCAGCGGTGCTGCTCGCGCAAAGCTGGTCGACGATCTGGCCAGGATGGGTGGTGTAATGACGCCTGGTCGGGCTGAAGCCATGTTGGCTGCTGCCGAGCAGACTTATTGCTGATCTTTAGCAGTAATCCACTGCGACCACCACTTCGTCGCACCTGGTCCTTGCCGCTAGTCACCGCGGACCGTTCACCGGCTCCAAACGACCTGCTACCGCGTCTGCCACTCTCTGGCGACCGCCGGTAGCGCGAGACTCGAACGGTGCCGAAGACCTACAGCATCTCCGACGCCGTCAAACTACTCGGAAAGCGCGAGAACGCACTGGTCGACGCGTTGGACAAGTTGACGGGAACGGCCTTGCTCGGCGGCGTTGCCTGGGGAGTCGCCGATCTGCTCGGCTGGTTCGACGCCAAGACCGAGTTCGTCCGGCTCTGCCACCAGCTGCTGGTGAAGGCCGGGGAGAAGCGATCAGGCTTGAGTCGCTACAGCGCTTCAGAACGCCTCCACGCCGCACATACCGTGATCGTCATCGTGGCGCTGTTCGACGCCCTCAAGCAGGTCGACTTGCCGTTCAAGCTGAGAAAGATCCGGCTCGACAAAGACGGCCAACGCGCGTTGGTGGGTCTGACCAGCATCTTCGACGGCAACAGCGTGCTGCCATGCCCCAGTCGGCCCTACGAGCTCAACCTCAAGGCGCTCAGGGACCAGTATGAACAAGCGTCCCGGGAGTTCCTGGAGCTCCTGCACGACGACGCGATCTGGACCAGGTTGTCCTCCCAGCAGCAGAAGAAAACGGACGCCGCACTCTCGCGGCTGCACGGTCGCGCTCTGCTTCGCTACGAGGAGCTGATCCGCCAGCTCACCGTGCAGTACCCGGAGCTGGCGTTTTGGTTGCAGTCCGAGCACAACGCCCACGTCACCGCAGGCTTGCAACGCCTCGAAGAGACGCTCGAGGCAACGCGGGTCGGCGCGGAACCGGACGAGCGCAGACGAGAACTGTCCAACCACTACCGGTCCGCGCTGAACCAGCCGATCATCAACACCGACCAGGTGCCAGCCGGCCTCGAGATCCCGCTGACCTGCGACGCATACGTCGATCCCGACTACCAGGTCTGTCCCATGACCGAAGGCGCCCGCCCGGCACTGCTGGCATCATGGTTCGACATCCCGGCGCGATCCGACCTCCACCACTACCTCGCCGGCTACCTGACCTCACCGAAAGCTGTCACTCACCCGCTGGTGGTGCTCGGTGATCCCGGCTCGGGCAAGTCCCTGCTGACGAAAGTGCTCGCCGCCCGACTGCCCGCCAGCGACTACTTCACGGTGCGGATCGAGTTGCGGACGGCCGCGGCGGAGGCGGATCTGCACCGGCAGATCGACTACGGGTTGAGCAGGGCGCTGCAAGAGAACGTCACTTTCGCCGAGATGTCCCGGATGGCGGGCGACGCGCTGCCGGTCGTGCTGCTGGACGGGTTCGACGAACTGCTCCAAGCGACGGGCGTGCGCCAGACCGACTTCCTTCATCGAGTGCAGGCGTTCCAGCGAGAACGCTCGGATCTCGGCAAACCTGTAGCGGTGGTGGTCACGAGCCGGATCAGCGTGTCCGGCGGTATGCAGATCCCGATGAACTCCGATGTGCTGCGCCTGGTTCCGTTCACCGATGCGAACATCAAGGCGTGGCTGGACGTGTGGAACGCCCCCAACGCGGACTACTTCGCCGAGCACGGCCTGGCGCCACTGCCGCATGAGGTGGTGCTGGACCACCGCGGCCTGGCTGCGCAGCCACTTCTGCTGTTGATGCTGGCGTTGTACGACGCGGTCGACAACGCCTTGCAACGCCACCACGACAGTCTCGGCCGAGTCGTGCTGTACGAGAAGTTGCTGAGCCGGTTCGCCCGCCGCGAGGTGGACAAGGACACCCACCAAGACATGGCCGACCTGGACATCAGCGTCGAGTACGAGCTGGCGCGGCTGTCCGTCGTCGCCTTCGCCATGTTTCAGCGGGGCGTGCAGTGGGTGTCGGACATCGCGATCAACGAGGACATGGCTGCGTTGCTCAATTCTGGCGTCGCGCCGTCTACTCACGGCATACGCACCCCGTTGAGCGAGGGTGACAAGGTGGTCGGCCGATTCTTCTTCGTGCAGTGTGCGCGGGCCACCCGCGACGAGACACGGCTGCACACCTACGAGTTCCTCCATGCGACGTTCGGCGAGTTCCTCGTGGCTCGCTTCACTTGGTACGTACTCAACGACCTGCACAAGCGCGAGTCGTCAGGCCCACGCATCATCGATGGCCTGCCTGACGACAACCTGCTGTGCGCGCTGTTGTCGTTCGCGCCGCTGACGGCTAGCACACCAGTGATCGAGTTCCTGTCGGAGCTGGCGTGTGGCTCCAACAACCGCCAGGAGCTGAAGTCGCTGGTGAAGCGTCTCCTGGCGCTGTCTCAGGTCCATCGCGCTCGATCGCTCGACACCTACCAACCGGTCAACCGGGCCGCACCGGCCAGGTATGCGATCTACAGCCTCAACCTGGTATTGCTGCACGTAGTGCTCACGCGGGTGTGCGAGTCCAGCGACATCGGCATCGAGGACTGGTCGAAGCTGACGATGTTCTGGAAGGGCCAGCTGTCGAACGCCGAGTGGCGCACCCTGATCGAGTCCCTTTACGTGCGCTGGGAAAACCCTCCCCACGTCACGCTCGCGATCGGCACCCAACTGCCCGAGACAGCCGAGGCGGATCGACTGGCCAAGCGCGTCTCACTGCGCGAAGCCGCGTTGGACGCGCGATTCACTGGTGACGCGGCGGCGAACGAATTCAAGTACGCCTTCGAAGCGTTGCCGGAGAGCCGGTTCGACGTGGAGTATGCAACGGCGCTGATCCAGCTCACGTCATCCCCGGTGCCACCGGACGAACGCGCCGAGCACTACCTGCACTGGTGTGATCGCTACCCCGATCTCGTTCTGCAGTGCCTGCACCGCGACGTTAACGTAAGCCCGGAAACGTTGCGGCTACTGGCAAAGGCTGAACTCGGGGTAAGCAGCCAGTTCATCATCCAGCTTTGCGAACGCATCGGCAGAGGCGGACCAGACGAAGCTCTGCTAGACGTGTTCGACGACCTGCAGATCTCTCGGGTCAACGGCGGATTCGCCCCACAGTCACGTGCTGGGTTCGAGGCACCGCTGCTGGACGCGTGGCTGCGGCTGTACGAGGCCGGCTACCGGCACCCTGATCATCGCCATCTGGATCTGCGAACGGTACTGACCTCTGTGGACTACAACCGAATCGCTGAGTTCCGACCGGACCTTCTCTTCCGGGCCGGCACGGTCGCGCACGAGATCGGACTGTTCGGCTAGCCAAGGACCGGCCGGTACGCACTGCAGCAACTCTGCTGGTGGCCAAGGTCCGGGAGTTCTTCGTAGAACCTGCCGATCTGGCGTTCCCGGTCGACCTGGTGGATCTCCAGGAACCAGTGGCAGACCTGGCCGTTGCGGCCGGTGCGGCGCATCGGCTGGTCGCGGCCTGGAGCGATGTAAGAAGCAATCTTGGCGCTATCGATGGTCTCGTACGGAAACTGGTTGATCAGGTGTCCGCTGTGCGCTCCGCCGAACTCCCAGCCCGCGCGCTCGACGACGTGAGCGAACAACTGCTCCCCTGTCACGGGTCGTCATCGAAGAACTTCCTGGCAGCTTCGAAGATCGACACTAGGTCATCGCGGAGGCGGTGCTTCACCGGGTCGCCGCCGAGGACGACGATGCTCTTCACGACACTCGACGACGACATCAGCCTTCCAATCCGCTTCGCACACACCGCCTGGGCGGCTGGACCTAATCCGACAGTGCTCGGCCAAATAGTTGACATTTTGTAGACAGGTTGCGACTCAGACGACTACCTGCTGCTCACACCTGTCAGCCGAACAGCTGAACCACACAGAAGCAGCTTTGTACGCCTCTCCCCGATGGCAAGCTCGAACTTGTGCCCACATCACCGCCTGCCGACGACGAAAACCAGCCGCAGGTGAACAACATGATCTCCGGTGAGGTTTCGGGATTGGCCGTGCAAGTAGGACGGCTGCAGGGAGATCTCCACGTTCACCACCACGAGACCGCCTACAAAGGCCACGCGATGCAGACGTCCCGGTGGACACCTGATCCGAACTTCACCGGCAGAACGCACATGCTTGAGCAACTCCGAGAGCTGTTGAGACTCGGGCAACCGGGAACTTCGCCACCTGTTGTCCTGCACGGCATGACCGGTAGCGGCAAGACCAGCATCGCCACTCAGTTGGGCGCAGAAGTTTCGGACTCAGTGACACCGATCTTCGTCGACGCATCCACTCGCACTTCTCTGTTGGAGGAACTCCATCGGCTGAGCGACGAGGCATACACAACAGCTACACGGCCAAATGGGCTCACAGCGGCTGCCGGCCCGGTCACGCCGCAGCTCCCAACCTCGCCCGAAACGCTGTTGATCATCGACGGCGTCACGAGCGCAGAAACCCTCCATGGCATCGTGCCAAGGAGCGCCGAGTGCCGGATCTTGATCACGAGCACCGTGCGATACCTAGATCACGGCTACACCCACGTCGAACTGATGGACTGGACGCCCGAGGAGAGCGCCCAGTACCTCTCGGTGGTGCTGCCGACCAGCACCGAAGGCGACCGAACTCGACTAGCCGCAGCACTCCATCACCATCCGCTCGCCCTCACCCAGGCAGCGCACCACTGCAGATTGCTGGACCGCCCCGTTGAACTTTTCCTTCAACGCTTAACCAGCGAGCCAGTCGGCACACTTGAACTCGGCGACGCCAGCGGCCATCGCCGGACGACCGTGCGCTCTATCGAGATGAACATCGACTTGGCCGCCAGAAGAGAGCCAGTGGCCAAAGACCTGTTGATGCTTCTGGCTCACCTAGGCGCGGAGCCGCTTGCGAGCTCGTTTCTAGAACAAGACTTCCCGCTCACGTATGTGAGCGGCTACGGATTCCCCAGGCTGCGCTGGCCGAAGCGTCTGAACAAAGTATTCAGCGAGCACAGCAGGAGAACCTGGCGCACGATGAAGGCGATCCGCGAATCACTCAGCCGCGATCGAGCCGTCACAGCACTTCTGCAACTCTCGTTGATCAAAATCAGCCAGGACGGCTACCTCATCCACCCGCTGGTCGCCTTGATCACTCGGGCGAAGGTCAGCGAACCGTTGCCATGGTTGCAGATCGGCTTTGGTCTATTCGCTCGCCACATCGGTCAGGTCCACACCGAGGTCGGCGGGCAGCAGGATGCCGACACCTGTATCGGCCACCTTGCGGAACTCGCGGCGACAGCCATCAAGCACGGGCACCGGGGAACGGTGGTCCTTGAAGCGTGCGTACATCTAGCGCGCCGTCTTGCGTACCTGGGAGCAGGGAACGAATCGGTCAACGCTGAGCGGTTTGCTGAGCATGTTCTGACGACAGACATCCCAAAGGGCCTGCCGCCACGCGCCGCCGCTACCCTCCACTCCCGGGCACAGATCGCGTTAGCCATCGTCGTCTTCAGGCAAGGCAGGTCTCTCGAAGCACTTGCGCGGTGTGACGAGGCGCTTCGCATCAGCGCTCAGGCGCACGACTCGTTTCACTACGTCTACGCGTTGCGTACCGCAGGTGAAATTGCATCAGTGGTCGGTAAACACGAGATATCCCGGCGGGTCCTTCATGCCATCGACATTCAGCGAGCAGCTCCCCATGACATCGATCTGCTGGTAACATTAGCCAATAGCAGTGCTCAGATCCATATGTCGCTCAATGAGGTCAGCGAGGCTCAAGCAGCCATTGAATGGGCTTGCGAGCAGTTGACCGAAAACCAACTACCTAAGGCGGTTCACCAGTCGACTCTTCGAACAGCCGCATACGTTGCCAGAACGATTGATGACTCTGAGGGGTGGCTACGCCACGAACTCGCTCTGCTTGAGCTTCGCCGATCCGAGCAAGCGAACGGCAGACGACCGGACCGATGGTTTGTCGAGTCGCTATACTCCGCCGCAGATGCCGCCATCGAGGCGAACAATCTGAGGCTGGCTCAGGAACTCGTTGACGAGGCGGTGGCAGTCGCCAAAAGAACTTTTGGCACTGACACCGAGTCCTACGCGAATGTGTTGGCCGTGCGCGGACGATTGCGTCTACACCAGAAGAGGCTTTCAGCCGCGCTACGTGACCTCACCTATTGTGCTAACTTCCTGCGCGCGATGCCCCCGCCGGCTAACGGCATGCTTACCGGAGTCCTGGTACATCTAGCGATCGTCCTGCACGCTGCCGGATCCAAAAGTCGCGCCATCGCGACGGCAAAAGAAGCCTACGACATCGATCTCACTCAATACGGCGAAGACCACCCCGAGACGTTGAAGGATCTCGACGTTCTTCGGTACGTCAAGAGCACTCGCTTACGCTGACCTAGCCGCCGGTCGGCAAAGCGAGCATGAGACAGCGACTCTGTGCGCGAAGCCTTTATACACCACCCATCATGTTGCTTGGCATGATCAAGGAGCCAACGACGCCCTCACGCTAGATGATCCGGCTCGCGCGTTGAACCAATAAACGAACTGCCGCGAACCATGCGAACCTTGGACTGGTAGTAAATCCGGTAGCTGAGACGCGTGCCCGCTACCGGGACGCCAGCGAGTCCCTGGGACCCGATCCGGTCATCCATGCAGATCAAGACGGATACACTGAGACCGATGCGATGGTCTGATACTCGACAGGATCCGTTCACACCGAAGAGGTCACTGGTTCGATCCCAGTATCGCCCATTGCAGGTCAAAGGCCTGGAACCTTACGAGGTTCCAGGCCTTTGGCGTTGGCGCAAGCAGCAAAGTACAGCAGCGGGTCAGAAATCGAGGCTTTCGCTCAGCTGCTGAAGCGCCTTCCTCGTCTCCTCGTCTGAGATCTCGGTGTAGATCTCCATCGTGACCCTTATATTCGCGTGACGCAGGATCCGCATGATCACGCTTGGGTGCACGTTCAGCTCCGCGAGCAGCGACGCGCAACTCCGCCGGCCGTCGTGAACCGTGATCTTCGGAACCCCCGCCTTCTCACACCGGCGGTCCCATGACCGGTTGAAATTCCGCGGCTCGATCGGCGTGCCGTGGCGGGTCGTGAAGAGCAGGTCGCTCTCCTGCCACGACACGTCAGCCTCCTTCCAGTCGACTTCGCGCTGCTTCCGCCGAAGCCGAATCGCCGTGTGGGGTGCCAAAACACGGCCCGATAGGTCTGATCTGCGCGTCAAGCAGCTGCAGGTTCGTACTCGTTGATCAAGCCGCCGAGTACTTGCCGACGACGAACGGACCGACAGTCTGGCTCTGCGATCGGGCGATCGGGTCGCGGTGGGGTGTGGCGCCTCGCCCCGGTGTGGTCGTCGGTGGTTGTAGTGGGACACATAGCGATTCAGCACTGACTTCAGGTGATGCTCGTTGATGATGAGCAGCCCGTCTGTGAGCTCTCGCCTGACGGTGCCGACGAACCGTTCGGCGTAGCAGTTGGCCCGCGGACAGCGCGGTGGGATCTTCACAGCGTCGATACCGGCGTCGGCAAGTACTGAATCGAACGATGCCGCGAATTGACCGGCTCTGTCACGAACCATGAACCGGAAGTCGTTGACCCGATCGTCCAGACTCAAAAGGAGGTTACGGGCCTGCTGGTGGTCCAGCGGCCGTCAGGGTTCGTGGTAGTACCAAGGATGTGGACATAGCGGGTGCCGACCTCCATCACGAAGAACACGTACACCCGCTTCAACGTGACGGCACAGTCGACGTGGAAGAAGTCGCACGCCAGCATGCTCGCGGCCTGGGCGTGCAGGAACCGCCGCCACGATGTGTCGGTGTGCCGCGTCGGAGAGGGTGGTATCCGCAGTCGCTTGAGTACACGACGGACGGTCGACGCGGCTATGCGGTGGCCGAGCTTGAGCAGTTCGCCTTGGATACGGCGGTAACCCCATCCGGTGTTCTCCTGCGCCATGCGTTCGATCAGCGCCACGACGGTGTCGTTGACCTGTGGGCGCCCGGCTCGGTTCGGGTAGGTCCACTTCTTTGCGACCAAGCGCCGATGCCACCGCAGCACCGTGCTGGGAGACACCAACCGGTGCTTCCGCAACCAGACAGGCGGCCGCAGTACTAATGCGGCCAGCACCGCACGATCAGCTCAGTCCAGCCGCGGAGGACGATGGCCACGACGCAGCACCGCGACCTCGTGCCGCAACACCAGCAACTCCACGTCCTTCGCCGCCGACGACCGACCGAGCAGAACCAGCCAGCTCACTAGCCGGACGAAGATGAAGTACAGCAATCGCAGCGCCACATCCACGATCATGCCGCCAGAACGATGGAACGATCACCGCAGCTCAGCCGCGACTGCAGAGTTCTGGCACCCCACAGGTCACCGTGCAGCAAGCCGGTTGTGGAAAACCTGCCGATGAAAGCGTTTTCTGATCACTCCAACTGCTGCCAACTGTGCTGGTAGCGGGCTACTTAAGACTGGGCGGCAGGACCGGGTCCGGCCAGACTCAGGTCCAGGTGCTCGGCGAGTCGCTCGCTCGCAGCGGCTGCCCGCCGGTGTCATTGGCGTGGCTCTCTCATGGCATGCGTCTCGCCGGGCACCGCGCGAGGAGTGGCTGAAAAGGGGTCTGTCCTGCTCGAAGTAGCGGTGCCCTCCTTGCTGATATCGGTGTCGAGGCAAGGAGAACCGGATGCCCGTGATCATCGGAATGGATCCGCATAAACGGTCGGCCACGATCGAGGTGATCAACGAACTCGGCAACATGATCACGGGCGGCGAACTCGGCACAGACCGGGTCGGATATGCCGAGATGCTGGCAACCGGGCGCCGGTTCAGTGGCCGGGTGTGGGCGGTGGAGGGCTGCAACGGCGTCGGCCGCCATATCGCCCACCGGCTGATCCACGACGGCGAGACCGTCCTGGACGTGCCGGCGAAGCTGTCGGCGCAGGTGCGGGTGTTCGCGACCGGCAACGGCCGCAAGACCGACCCGATCGACGCGCACTCAGTTGCTCTGGTCGCGCTGCGGACCCCGAACCTGGTGCGTCTCCAGGCCGACCCCGAACTGGTCGTGATGGGCATGCTGGTCGACCGTCGTGACGAGCTCGGTCGCGCGCGAACGCAGACCGTCAACCGTCTCCACCGCCTGCTGCTGGAGCTGTTTCCCGGTGGAGCAAAGAAGTTCCTGTCCGCGATGCAAGCACGCGCGCTCGTCGCGACGATCAAACCACGCGACGTCGTGGGCAAGACTCGACGCCGACTGGCGGTCGAGCTGATCGCAGAACTCGAGACCATCGACAAGAAGATCAAAGCTGCGGACAGAGATCTCCGCGAGCTGGTGATCGCCCGCGGCTCCACTCTGCTCGACCTGCACGGCATCGGCCCGTCTGGTGCCGCACGGCTGCTGGCCGATGTCGGCGACATCCACCGGTTCGCCGGCCGGGACCGATTCGCGTCCTGGAACGGCACCGCGCCGTTGGACGCATCCTCCGGCGAACAACAACGGCATCGCTTATCCCGCGCCGGCAACCGCAGAATCAACCGGACGCTGCACATCATGGGAGTGGTTCAGCTCCGCAATCCCACCGCTGGTCGTGTCTATTTCGATGGGAAGAAAGCGGCTGGCAAGACCTCGATGGAAGCGATGCGCGCCCTCAAACGACGGTTATCGAACGTCGTCTACGCCCGCATGCTCGTCGACCAGAAACGACGTGAGGCGGCAGGCCCGGGAGGCACTCGGGGACGACTCTGCAATCCAGCGTGACCGGCCTGACCCCGGACGCCGGCCCTTCGGACAAGCCACAACCCGAACCTGCCACCCGCAAGCCTAGCCTCGCCAGGGCCACCCCTTGACATAAAGGGGAGCCATGAGAGCGCGATCTTCATGATCGGCCCCATTCGGCTGGGCATCGTGGGTCACGAGCGCACGTCCGGTCGTCAGCCCGCCACATCTGCGCAGGTCAGAGCGACCTGATGAAGCACTGCCAGACGATCGATGCCGCCGAGCACTCAGCGTGGCAGGTCCGAATCTGACGAACCCGGTCGAGCGCAACGCGCGTCCCCGTCCTGGACGGTGTTGTTCACCGTGGAAGCCGCTTATACACCTCGAGTCCGGCGTCCGCAGCCTCCGTGAGCTTTCCGACGGACTGCAGAAAGAGCTTGCGGTCGCGCCCTGCCGCCGCTCGGTCGCAGTCGTTGCTTGCCTCCTCCGCCTGCTCCACGAGCTTGCGCCAGAACACCTGGGCCTCGGCGTCGGGAACGCGGAAGTAGCGGCCAGCCTCCCGCGCGGTCTTGCCGATGTCCGCGCAGACCGGGCGGCTGCGGGAGAGGTCGGCGAACCCGGTCGCCCACGCCTCGGGGCTCGGCAGAGACTCGGTGAGGTTGCCCCAGTGACCGCCGAAGCGGTCGAGCAGCTCGACACCGCCGTGGTCACGCCAGGCGGTCAACTGCGCCGTCTTGGTCTGCGCAGTCGGCACCGTCTCGACGTGCGGGTCCACCGACCGCGCGCGCCTGTCCGCGGTGGCGGCGTCCACCTGTGGCTGATCCTCTGCTCCTCCTGTCCACCAGGCGGGTCGCCACGGGTCCGAGGCGTTCGCCAGCACCGCGGTGAACAGCGCGGCGGCGGCGCAGGTCAGTCCTGCGGCTAGACGACGTGGCGCCAGCTTTCCGGACGGAGCGGCATCGTTCGTCTTTCGCAGTACCGACACGACTGCGGAGACGACAACGGCGACGACCGTGGTGGCCACCAGCGTGAGGGCCAAGTACGGGGCGATGCTCGACCACATCATGTCGAGCCGGAAGCCGCAGGTCTCCTGGAACGTGCTCAACGGCGCAACGCATCCGTCGAAAGCAGCCAGTGCCAAGATCCCGAGGAAGCCGACGAGAGTCGCGATGTGGCCCGCGATCAACGCGACGAGAAGCCGCAGGCGGCCGGCGAGCAGACTTGCCACAACGGCAGCGAAAGCCGACGACGCCACCATCACCAGCAGCATCCACACCAGGTAGATGTGGATGTACAGACCGTTGCGCTGCTCAAGCGGCAACCCGTGCAGATAGGCCTGCACCGCGGCAGCCGCACCCCAGCACAGCACCGCGGCGAGCAGTCCGGGCAGCAGCACCTTCCGCAACTGCGGCAACGGTTCCGCCGTCACTTCGGCAGCACCGGTCCAGCTCGCGGTGCCCTCCGTCCTCGGCCGCAGCACCCAGGCCAGCAACGGCACGACCCACAGCACGCCGATCGCGGAGAGGAACAGCGGCCAGCGGGTCGTGACGGCCAGCGTCGACATCGCGACGTTGACCGCCCACGTCATGGTCGGATGCGCCGCGGCCGTGGCCGGGTACGCCTCGGTGAAGAGCCGCAAGCCCTCGTCTGGAGCGAGCTGCACCCCGGCCAGCAACAGCGTGCCCTGGTACTGCCACCACACGAACCACGAGGACAGCACGAGGACCGCACCCGCCAGCGTCATCCACATCAGTGGAGCGATCGACCGGCCCCGCCAGGTGGTGATCCACAGCTGCGCGCACTGGGCGATCCACGACGTGAAAACAGCGCCCACTGCCACGACGAGCAGCAGCGCCTCGATCCTGCTGGGCAGCGCCTGGTAGATGGTGGCCTCGCCCAGGACGAGCTCGGCGGCCGCCATGCCACCGCCCAGCCACAGGCCGGCTCCGACACCGGAAGGCGGCGACTGGCCTGGGGTGAGCACTCCGTAGAGCACTGCCCGCCACAATGCGACACCGACCACCACTGTGGCGAGCGTGATCGGAGCGTACAGCGCGATCACCTGGACCTGCCACGGTCCGGCCACGCCGAACGGACCGAGGCCGTACTTCTTGAGATAGCCCGTTATCTCGCTGATGATCATCGTGATGGCGGCGCCGGTCAGGAACATCGGCAGCGCCTTCAGGTGGAACAGCACCGCCGGATCGGTGAACGACTTCTCGCGCAGCTGCCGTCTGGGATGGGTGAGCCACAGTTCAACGAACGCGTCGCGCGCCCGTCTCAGCTTCCCCTCCGCCTGCTCCGGGCCGGTCCAGCTGTGCACCCGCGCGCCGTGGCGAACCGCGGCGAGGTCGGCGTAGATCTCCCTGCTGCGCAACACGTCCGAGCGCGCCAGGTAGACCAGCACGACGAGGAAGGCGGCGTGCAGGAAAGTGCGCGCCATGGTCGGGGCGTAACTGGGCCAGAACGGTGACGCCAGCCCATCCACCACCGCCAAGACGTACCACGTCACGTAGGGCAGGAGCACCAGCACGAGGAAGGCCCGCCAGGTCGCGATCGTGGCGTAGGTGATGGTGACGTCGCGGTTGCGGATGTGGGCGAGCTCATGCAGCAGCACCGCGCGGAACTTCTCCGGATGGTCCGTCCTGGCGCTCAGCATTCCGTTGTACATGCACACCGTCGGACGGCTGTTGCTGCCGAGCACCACCCCGTCGATCAAGGGCTTCGCCAGGTCGACGACGACGCGCGGCGTCTGGGCCAGGCCGATCTCCCCCGCCAGTTCCTTCACGACGGCCCGGATCTCGTCACCGGGGTCGACCTTCTCCAGCGGCACCACCAGGCCGCGCCGTTCCCGCCACCACGGCAACGCGAGGAACAGCATCCTTGCGACCACGAGGACCAGCAACGGCCACGCGAACATCACCCACCCCGGCGGTTGCCGCACGAACCGGGCGAGGCAGGCCTGGTAGGCGTCCCGCTGGACGACGGTGTGGAAAGCCGCGGCGAGGTCGCCGCCGTCGTTGGGGTCCACTCCGGCCGCGAGCCGGCAACCCCACGTGCCGGACCCGTAGAGCCCCGTGGCGACAGACAGCATCCACCCGCCACTGGCCACCAGCAGGAGGACCACCAGCAGCGCGAACCGCACGGTCGTGCCAGCCGTCATCGCCCGCTCGTCGACCCCCGAGCGGGCGGGCGCCGTGTCCACGGGCTACTCCTGGCCTTCGTCGCGTGCCTCGTCGTCGGGTTCCGGGTCCGGCTTGCGCACGGCCAGCCTCCTCACCAGTGCGTCGACGATCGCCTGGGCGCGGTCCTCCGGCAGGCCGTCGTTCCTGGCAGCCTCCAGCGACTCCCGCTCCACCCACGCCAGCTGCTCCTCGGTCAGGCGCGGGAACTCCACCGGTTCGACACCTCGGCGAAAGACCTTTCGCAGGATCGCCTTGGTTCCCCTGGCCGCGCCTTCAACGGCGGAATCCGCGGCTCGTTTCGCCACCGCGTCGAGCACCAACCACACAATCGGGGTAACCCACAGCACGACCTCGCCGAGACCGAAGCCCAGCGGCTCACGACGCCCACCCCGGCCACTCAACCGGCGCACGACGGTACCGTCGTCGAACGTGCACAACGCTTCCACCACGGGAAGTTCGTCGCGAGCAACCTCCTCGACCACGTCTCTCACCACGTCGCGCACCCTGGTCCGGCCGGCCGTGCGGGTGCCGTCCGGCAAAGGCGTATCTGAACTCATGAAGCCCCTGCCCCCAATTCCGTTGCCGAGTTCCTCATCCTGGCGAGAAGAATCCGATGAGACAACGCCCGAGTTCCGAGCATTGTTGAACTGCGCGAGAAATTACTGGCCGTTTGGAATTGTCTACGCCCACGGCAAGGGCCAGGTGATCTCCGCCGGCCCTTGCTCGTTCGTGGCCGCGCCGGAACCGGGCCGCACAGCGCGGACGGCACTGCTGCACATGGTGCGCGTGTGACCCGATGACGACCACACCGACTTGGCCGCCACCCGACTGCGTACCGTGGTGGACACGTTGATCGCGACCGTGACCGGAGTGAGGGCAACCCCGAGATCCGGGCCTGCCGCGGAGGCCGGCCGGCTGGCCGACGGCTTCGCTCAGCATGCCGGCATCGTCAGGCGAACCCTGCAGCTGGTACGCGGCACCGCTGAGCATCGACACAGCGGTGAGGATGATCTCTGAGAGCGACTTCTCCCAGTTGATCCGCGGCGCTTCCTGCGGATCCATCGCATGACCCGGTGCCAGACATGGCAACGCAGGTATTCAAAGGTCGCGTTGGACACTCCCGGCCCACCCGTGCGGCCGCCGACGCCGGGGTGCGGCTGTCCGTCGGCAGCAAGGGCCAATGCTGGGACAACGCGGTCGCAGAGTCGTTCTTCGCCACCATCAAGACCGAGCTGCTCGACCGGCAGGCCTGGCCCGCGAAAACCTAAGGTGCACAAGGCAGTCTTCGCGGTTGCCATTAGGGCTGGTACAACACGCGCCGCAGGCATTCCAGCCTCGGCTGCCCCAGCCCCACCGCCCACGAAGCCACCCGATACCAACCGGTCGATCAGGTAGCGTGACAACACCTCATCGGCCCTGTCCGTCAAAACGGGGCAAACCCATGGTCTCTGCGGTCAGCAAGCGGTGGTCACGGCCGTTCCCCGTTTCGATGGACTACGCGGTAACGCAGATGTGTGGCGTCGCGGCCTTCGAGTCGGCGCACGAGCTCCAGTTCGATGTGGTCGTGTCCGGTCGGCGCGAACAGTCGCCGTCCGTCGCCCATCAATACGGGAACAACGTGCAGTTCGAGTTCGTCGAGCTGGCCGGCTGCCAGCAACGCCTGCGCCGCACTCGCGCCGTGGACCATCACGGCTCGATTTCCCGCTGCTTCTCGGGCCTCGGTGGCACACGCGTTGACGTCCGTGTAGTACTTCGCGCTACCTGGAGGCTTGTCGGCCGGGTCGATGTGGTGTGTGAGCACGTGGATCGGCACTCCGTCGTGGTGGTCACCTTGCCATCGACCAGCTAGCTCGAACGTGCGACGTCCGGATATCACGGCACCGGTTGCCAGGGCCTCGGCGTGCACCAGCCCATTGATGCCCTCGGACATCCGGTCGTCGAGCCAATTGAACAGCCGCCCTCCGTTGCGGCCGAGTTCCTGGCCCGGCCGGTCGTCCGGTCCGGCGATGTACCCGTCGACCGACATGGACATGTACAGCCGCAGTGGTGTCCTACACATCTTCGAGTTCCTCTCTGTGGCCGGTCGGTGGCGGTGTCGCCGGTGGGCACCTCGGCCGCTGGACCCGCCACTCCCACCTGCACGTCGATCGCGCGATGCCGGATTCGACAACAAGGCCCGAGATTCCTCTCCAACAGATGACCGACTCTCCGGCCTCGTGGACCACAGTCAGTGGCCAAGCCCCTTGATCAGTTCGTCGGTGCGCCACCGTCCCCAACGACCTCGCCGGTCAGAACGCGCCGCTGCACGACATCCGGCACCGGGCCTGCGGCCCGATCGGCGGTCGGACCGCCGCACGTCCACGTCCGCTATGCCGCCGAGCGTGCACGCCGGCCTCAGACGAGACAGAGCCGATGAGCCTTGGGAGCACGGAGTGGGAGCAAAGTGGGAGCAACTCCGTGCATCGAACACGCCTGAACGATCCTCAACGGGACCATGCAGTCGACGTGGAAGAAGTCGCACGCCGCTTGGGCACGCAGGAATCGCCGCCACGACGTGTCGGAGAGGGCGGCATCCGCAGACGCTTCATCTTCACCGGGTGAGTTCCTACTCCTCCCCCAGGTGTTCGCGCAGCACGCGGCAGATCTCGTCGGCCGGACCGGGCAGGTACATGTCCCCGTGCGCGCACCGGATGTCGTGCCGCCACACCGATCCTGTGGTCAGCGGCACCCACAGGTCGGAGAACGGGCCGTCCTGTCCTTGCATCGCGTTGAAGAAGAGCACATCGCCGTCGAACACCGGAGAGTGGAAGTCCTCCATCAGCTTGGTGTGGTGCTGGATCACAGCGACCGCGCCGTCCAGCAACGGTGCCTGATCGACGGTCATGTGTTCACGCAGGTGCTCGTGGATCTCCTCGGCGCTGGGCGGGGTGTGGGACCTGAGGTAGTCGCTGGGCACGCTGTCGAAGAGGGCCAGCAACGCCACCTCGTGGCCCTCGGCCCGCAGGCGGGCGGCCATGGCGTGGGCCAGTGTGCCGCCGATCGACAGGCCCAGCAGGTGGTAGGGGCCTTCGGGTTGCGCCGCCAGCACTTCGGCGACGTAGTCGTCGACCATGTCGTCCATGGTCGCGGGCAGCGGGGTCGTGCCATCGAAGCCCTTGGCCTGGATGCCACCGGCGGGGCGGTCCCGCGGCAGTTTCGCCGCGAAACCCAGGTAGAGCCAGCACAGACCGCCACCTGGGTGGATGAACCACAGCGGTTCGGCGGATCCGGTCGGTTTGATCGGCAGGACCGCTGCGAACGGGTCGCCGTCGAGCACGGGGCCTTCCTCGCTCAGGTGTGCGGACAGTTCGGCCACTGTGGGGTGGTCGTACACGGCGCGGACGGGCAGGTCCACGCCCAGTACTGACCGGACTCGCGCCAGCAGGCGGGTCACCAGCAGCGAGTGGCCGCCCGCCGCGAAGAAGCCGTCGTCGACGGTGAGGTCCCGCACGCCGAGCACCTCGCAGAACAGTCCTAGGAGGATCTCCTCCTGCGTGGTGCGCGGCTGCCTGCCGGAACCGGCCGAGGTGCTGCCCGGCGCGGGCAGTGCGGTCCTGTCCACCTTGCCGCGCGAGGTGTACGGGATCTCGTCGATGAGCGCCAGCGCCGACGGGACCATGTGGGCGGGCAGGCGGTCCGCCAGGTAGGCGCGGAGGCGGTCGAGCAGGTCGGGGCCGGCGATCGCGTCCGGCACCGCGTACCCCACCAGCCTGCGGTCGCCCGCGTTCTCGTCGACCACCACGAGACCCCTGGCCACCTCGGGGTGTGCGGCCAGCGCGGACTCGACCTCGCCCGGTTCGATGCGGAAGCCCCTGATCTTGACCTGGTCGTCGGCGCGGCCCTGGAACAGCAGCGCGCCGGCGGGGGTGCGGACCGCGAGGTCGCCGGTGCGGTACATCCGCTCGCCGGGGTGGAACGGGCTCGCCGTGAAGCGGGTGCTGGTCAGGCCGGGGCGGTGGACGTAGCCGCGGGCCACGCCGGCACCGGCGACGTACACCTCGCCGACCACGCCCGGCGGTACCGGGCCGAGAGCGCCGTCGAGCAGGTGCAGGGTCGTGTCCGGAACCGGCTCGCCCATCGGTACGGCCTCGCCCGCCACGAGCGGGCCGCTCACCGTCGCGCAGCCCGTCGCCTCCGTCGGGCCGTAGCCGTTGGTCATCCTGCGGCCGCCGGCCCATGCCGCGACCACGTCGGGCGGTGCGGCCTCCCCGCCGACGATCAGGCTTTCCAGCGTGGGCAGTGAGTCCGCCCGCATCACGGCGAGCATCGCGGGCGGAATGAACGCGTGCGTCACCCCGTGCCGTGCCACCGTCGCCGCCAGCGCGGGGCCCGCGGCGAGGTCGGCCTTGTCCGCCATGACCACGCGGGCGCCGCTGAGCAGCGCGGTGAGGATCTCGCACAGCGACACGTCGAAGCTCGGCGAGGCCAGCGCGAGCATGCGTGCCGCCGGCGTCACGCGCATGCGTGCCGCCAATGCCGCCACGAGGCTCGCGATGCCCGTGTGCGGAACCGCCACGCCTTTGGGCAGACCGGTGGAGCCGGACGTGTAGATCACGTACGCGGTGCCGGCCAGCAGCGGCCCGCACGGACGGGCGCCCTCCGGCAGCGGTTCGTCCACCCTGAGCAACGGGGTGGGCAGGCAGGCCAACGCCGCCTCCGTGGCGGCGTTCGCGAGCACCAGGCGCGCACCGGAGTCGGTGACGACGAACTCGACGCGCTCGGCCGGGTAGGCCGTGTCGACCGGCAGGTAGGCGGCGCCCGCCTTCAGCACGGCAAGCACCGCGACGAGCAGGTCGAGCGAACGGGGCAACGCCACCGCGACGACGTCCTCACGGCTCACCCCGCGCTGGGCGAGCGCGGCGGCGAGGCGGTCGGACCGCGCGTCGAGCTCGGCGTAGGTGAGTTGCTCGTCGCCGAACACCGCCGCGATCGCGCCGGGCGCCGCCGTCACCTGCCGGGCGAACAGGTCCGGCACCGGTGCGGCGGGTGGCCCCGCGATCGCGTGCTGGGCGGGGCGCGGGGTGCGGACGGCGCCGACCCGTACGTCCGGGTCCTCGGCGATCTGCCGCAGGACCGCGGCGAACCTCCGCACGACGGCGTCCGCGGTCGCCTCGTCGAACCGGTCGCGCTGGTACTGCACGGTGATGCGCGGCAACGGGTCGGCGACGGCGGCCACGCCCATCGGGTAGTGCGTGGTGCTCTCGGTGTCCGGGCCGGTGATCGTGAACCCGGCCGCGCGGGACGCGTCGTCGATGGCGCGCTGCTCCACCGGGAACGACTCGTAGACCATCACCGTGTCGAACAGCGCGGGCAGCCCTGCCGCCCGCCGCACCTCGGTCAGCCCGACGTGGTGGTGGTCGAGCAACGTGGCCTGCCGGTCCTGCAGGTCGGTCAGCACCTGCCGCAGCGTGCGCCACGGGGTGCTGGAGACGCGGACCGGCACGGTGTTGATGAACGGTCCCACCATTTCGGCCACGCCGGGCAGCTGCGGCGGCCTGCCGGACACGGTGGCGCCGAACAGGACCTCGCGGTTGCCGGTCAGCTCGGCCAGCACGACGCCCCAGGCGCCCTGGACGACGGTGTTGAGCGTGACGCCCATGCGCGCCGCTGCCGCCACCAGCGCTTCACCGTCGCGAGTGGACAGACAGGTGTCGATCTCGGCGATGTCACGCGGATCCACCGCCGCGCCGGTCGCGGGGGCGAGCAACGTCGGCTCGTCCACCGCCGCCAGTTCAGCAGCCCACGCGGCCACCGAGGCGTCGTGGTCCTGAGCGGTCAGCCACGAGAGGAAGCCGCGGTAGGCGGGCGCACCGCGAACCACGCCGTCCCCGGCGTACAGGCGCAGCAGGTCCCTCGTGAGCAACGGGATCGACCACCCGTCCAGCACCGCGTGGTGGACGGTCACGACCAGCTCGTGCCGGCCGGATCCCATGCGCACCAACGCCATCCGCAGCAGCGGCGGCCGGGACGGGTCGAAGTGGTCCTCGTCGTCCTCGGCGAGGAACTCGTTCAGCAGCCGGTCGGCGTCGGCCCTGCCGAGGAGGTCGACCTCGCGCCACGGCAACCGGACGCCGTCGACCACCGCCTGGACGAGATCGCCACCGGCGGTGCGGCCGAAGGCCACCCGCAGCACGGGATGCCGGTCCAGCAGAGCCTGTCCCGCCGCTCGCAGCCGGACCGCGTCGACCTCGCCGGCCAGGTGGTACACCAGCTGCACCTGGTAGGCGTCGAACCCGTTGTCCGCCACGGACGACTGGTACAGCAACCCCTCCTGCAACGGCGTCGTCGGCCAGATGTCGGACAGACCGGGGTGGCGCCGCTCCCAGACCTCCAGCTCCGGCTGGCCGATCCGCACCAGGTCCACATCGGACGGTGTGAGCCCGCCGGCGCCAGGGGTCGTGGCGTGCGCGGCGACTCCGCGCAGCACCGCGCACCAGCTCTCGGCAAGCCTGGCGACGTCGGCGCGGTCGAGCAGGCGGCGCGGGAACTCGAACCGGGCGCGCAGCACCGGCCCGTCCGGTCCGTCGACCACCACGGCGGTGATGTCCAGCTCGGCGGAGACGGGGAGTTCGTCGTCGAACGCGGAGCGCAGGCCGGTCGTCGCGGCCACGTCCTCGGTGAAGCCCAGGCCGTCCAGTTCGCCGGGCATGTCGGCGGCGGAGAAGCGGCCAAGGTAGTTGAACGCGACGCGTTCCGCGGGGAGGTGCGCGAGCGCCTCGGCCGACACGTCGTCGAGGTGGCGCAGCATCCCGAACCCGAGGCCGCGGCCGGGGACCGCGGCGAGCTGTTCCTTCACCGCCTTCACCGCCAGTGCGGCTGCCCTGCCGCCGGCGCGGACCTCGGCGAGGTTGAGCCTGCCCGCGTCCAGCCGCACCGGGTACACGGTGGTGAACCAGCCCGCCGTCCGGCTCAGGTCGGCTCCCGGCACCGCGTCCTCCTCCCGGCCGTGGCCCTCCATGCGGACCAGCAGGGACGAGTCCTCTCCGGCACCGCGCCACGCGGGCACGGCCACCGCCAGGCCCGCGAGCAGTCCGTCGTGGGCACCGCAGCGGAACACCCCCGGCACCGCGGTCAGCAGCGCCTCGGTGACGTCCGGAGGCAGTTCGACCTCGACCTCGTCGAGCGTGGCGCGGACGTCGGCCGCCGGGTCGAGGTCACGGGAGCCGAGCCGCGGGTCTCCACCCTCCAGCACCCCGGTCCACCACGGCAGTTCCTCCCGCCGCAGCGGTGCCTGCTCGGCCAGCGCGTGCGCCCAGCGGCGCGCGGACGTGCCCACCTCCGGCAGTGCCGGGGTGGCACCCGCGCGGACGCTCGCCCAGGCCGCGGCGAGGTCGGGCAGCAGGACGCGCCACGTCACCCCGTCGACGACCAGGTGGTGCAGCACGATCACGAGCCTGCGCGCCTCGGGCAGCCAGGCGAAGCGGGCGACGACACTCGCGGCGGGATCGAGCGCGCGGGTCTCCTCCGTCACGACGTCCTGCAGGTCTGCGGGCTCCGGCACGGTGCGCAGCAGGTCCTCCGCCCGCACCGAGCCGCGTTCACCCACGACCAGCTCGTCACCGGCCAGGCGGGCGCGCAGGACGTCGTGGTGGTCGACGACGGCGGCGATCGTCGCCACCAGGCCGTCCCGGTCGACGTCCTCGGGCAGCACGACCGCGGTCGCCATCGAGAACGTGCCGAATCCGGCGCCGAGACCGCGGAACCGGTGCGCCACCGGCATCAACGGCATGGAGCCGGTGCCGCCGCCGGCCAGCTCGGCCAGCGGCACGACCCCGCCACCCGCGCCGCCTGCCGCGGCGAGCCTGGCGACGGTGCGGTGCTCGAAGATCTGCCGTGCGCTCACCTCGACGCCACGCGCCCTGGCACGGCTCACGACCTGGATGGAACGGATGCTGTCGCCGCCGATGGCGAAGAAGTCGTCGTCGACCCCGACGCGGTCGGTGCCGAGCACCTCGGCGAACACGGCCGCCAGCTCCTTCTCCTCCGTGGACCGCGGCGGGCGGTAGTCCTCGTACCGCGGCGTGGGTGCCGGCAACGCCGCCCGATCGACCTTGCCCGACTGCGTGGTGGGAAACTCCTCCAGCCGCACGAAGTGCGCGGGCACCATGTACTCGGGCAGCCTCGCGGCGAGGAACTCGCGCAGCGCCGCGTCGCCGGGCAGCACGCCGCCGACGACCGGGCGCAGGTAGGCGACCAGCCCGTCCGTCCCCGCCGCCACGACCGCCTGCGCCGTACCGGGATGCGTGCCGAGCGCGGACTCGACCTCGCCGGGCTCGACCCGCTGACCACGCACCTTGACCTGGCCGTCGGCCCTGCCGGCGAACTCCAGCTCCCCCGCCGCGGTCCACCGGGCGAGGTCGCCCGTGCGGTACATACGCGCTCCCGGCGGTCCGAAGGGGTCGGGCACGAATCGCCCGGCCGTCAGCCCTGGCCGCGCGTGGTAACCGCGGCCGATCACACCACCGACGTACAGCTCCCCCGCGACACCGGGCGGCACCAGCCGCAGCGCGGGGCCGAGCACGTAGGCGCGCATGCCGCCCACCGGCCTGCCGATCGGCGCGGTCGCGGAGGTGCAGTCCACATCGGACGGAACACTGTGGACGGTTGCGTAGAACGTCTCGCTTTGTCCGTAAGCGTTCAGAACGCGCGCACCCGGCAGAGCACGCCGCACACGCCGCACCAGACCAGCGGGCAGCGGCTCACCGGCGAACACCACGGCGTCCGCGAGGACGTTGCCGTCCAGCCGATCGACGAGCTCGGCGAAGACCGTGGGCACGGCGCTGAGCACTCCGCCGGCCCAGCCGTCGCGTTCGTCGAGCGTGAGCACGTCGCGCACCACCTCCACGACCCCGCCCGAGGCGAGCGTGGAGACGATCTCGAACACGGAGACGTCGAAGGTGACCGACGTACCGGCCAGCGTCCGGGCACCCGGAGTGAACCCGACCTCGCGCAGCAGCCCCGTCACGCCGTTGACCACCCCGGCGTGCGTGATGCCCACCGCTTTCGGCACCCCGGTCGAACCCGACGTGAACAGCACGTAGGCGAGGTTGTCCGGACGTGCCCCGCCCACGACGGCAGCGCCGGGTTCCCCTGCCACCAGGTCCGCCCAGCCGACCTGCGGCACGTCCCGCGGCAGCGGCACGGTGAAGCCCTGGTCGGTGAGCACGAACGAGGGCCTCGCGTGGCCGAGCACGGCGGCCAGCCGTCGCGCCGGCGCGCGGGGGTCCAGCGGCACGTAGGCGGCGCCGGACTCCAGCACCGCCAGCACGGCGGTCACCAGGTCCGCGGTGCGCCCGACAGCGAGACCGACCAGCGTCTCCGGGCCCACGCCCCGGCGGGTCAGCGCCCGCGCGGCCCGCCGTGACCGCGCCACGAGCTCGCGATAGGTCAGCCGCGTGTCGCCGCAGACGACCGCGAGCGCGTCCGGAGTGCGCTCGGCCTGCCGGGCGACCAGGTCGGTGATCAGCGCGGGCGCGGCGGGTGCGGCGGTGGTGGCCGCGCACAGCAGCAGCTCGCGTTCGCCCGGACACAACACGTCCACGGACCCGACCCGCGTGCCGGGGTCGCGGACGAGCTGCGCGAGCACGAGGGTGAACCGTTCCGCGATCCGCTCGGCGGTGGACCGGTCGAACAGGTCGGTCGCGTACTCCAGGTTGCCGATCACTCCCCGGCCGGGGAGGTCGGCCATGTTGAAGAACAGGTCGAACTTGGCCGTGCCGGTGCCCGGCGACTCCGGTGACACGCGCAGGTCGCCGAAATCGAGGTCGCCCCAGGCGAGGTTCTGCCAGGCCAGCATCACCTGGAACAACGGGTGGTGCGCGGTGGACCGGTCGGGGTTGACCAGCTCGACGACCCGTTCGAACGGCGCGTCCTGGTTGTCGTACGCGGCGAGGGCGCGGTGGCGGACCTGTTCCACCACCTCGCCGAAGACGGGGTCGCCGTCGAGGCGCACGCGCAGCACCCAGGTGTTGACGAAGAACCCGACCAGCCCGGTGAGTCCCTCGTCCACGCGGTTGGCGATGGGAGAGCCGATGGTGACGTCCTCCCCTCCGCCGAGCCGGCACAGCAGCACGGCGAGCGCTGCCTGCAGCACCATGGACACCGTCGCGCCCCGTGCCGCCGCCAGCTCGCCGAGCGCGGCCGCCACCGCCGGGTCCAGGGAGAACTCGACGACGTCACCGCGATGACTGGCGACGGCGGGCCGCGGCCGGTCGGCGGGGATGCGCAGCGGTTGCGGCACGCCCGCCAGCTCGGCCCGCCAGTGGGCGGTCTGCCGGGACAGGAGGCTTTCCGGGTCGTCCTCCACTCCGAGCACCTGGCGTTGCCAGAGCGCGTAGTCGACGTACTGGACGGGCAACGGCGCCCAGCCGGGGGCGATGCCGGCCCGGCGCGCGCGGTAGGCGATGGCGAGATCGTGCAGCAGCGGTGCCATCGACTCGCCGTCACCCGCGATGTGGTGGACGGTCAGCACAAGCGAGTGGTCGCGGTCGCCGTGGCGCAGGACGGTGGCGCGCAGGGGCGGATCCGAGGCGAGGTCGAAGGGTCGCCGGGCAGCTATGTCCACTGTGGAGGGTTCCGCCTCGGCGAACTCCACCAGGTCCGGTACGTCCTCGACGGGCAGCACGCGTTGGTGCGGCACGCCGTCTGCGCCGAGCGCGATCACCGTGCGCAACGACTCGTGCCTGCCGACCACGTCACCGACGGCGGCGGTCAGGGCGGCCACGTCGAGTTCGCCCTCCAGCCGCAGCACGAGCGGCACGTTGTAGGTCGCGGACGGGCCCGCGAACTGGTCGACGAACCACAGCCGCTGCTGGGCGAACGACAGCGGGGGCTGCCGCGGCCTCGGGTCGGCCCGGACGAGCGGCGGCCTGACGGGTCGCTGCTCGTCCAGGCGTTCGGCCAGCGCGGCCGGGGTCGGATGGTCGAAGACGGTCCGGATCTCGAGGCCCGTGCCGAGGACGGCGCGGATGCGGTTCACCAGCCGGGTGGCGAGCAGCGAGTGTCCTCCCAGGTCGAAGAACCCGTCGGTCGCGCCGACCCGGTCGAGACCCAGCACCTCGGCGAACAGCCGGCACAGCACCTCCTCCCGCCGGGTGCGCGGTGCGCGGCCGGCGGCGGGAGCGGCGTAGTCGGGAACGGGCAGCGCGGCGCGGTCGAGCTTGCCGCTGGCGTTGAGCGGCAGCGCTCCGACCGGCACGATCGCCGACGGCATCATGTAGTCCGGCAACACCTCGCCGAGGTGCCCGCGCAGGCCGGCGACGAGCGAGCCGATCGCCCGCGCGCGCACCGGATCCGTGCACAGGGCGCGGGCGGGGCGTCCGGTGGCGCGCAACGCGCCCGCGACCGCGACGCCGGGTGCGGGCCTGGAGGGCAGCACGACCAGGTCGAAGCACTCCGGGGCGTCGGCGGACGGAGCGCACACCGGCCACAGGCCCGCCGACTCGGCCCACCGGCCGGCCAGCGCGGGGTCGAGGCCGGGCACCGGGTCGACCTCGTCGCCGAGGCGGGCGTTGGGGACGCGCTGCACGCGCACCACCTGGCCAGGCCGGTCCTCGCAGAACCGGGCCAGCTCCTCCAGGCCGCTCACCTGCCTGCCCCACACCAGCGTCGGTGCCTCCGCGACCGTCAGCACCCCGGCGGGCCGGTGGTGCAGCACCACCTCGTAGCGGTGGCGGGTCAGCTCGTTGTGCGTGGTGCCCTCCTTGAGCCGCACGTCCACCGTCACCGGCCGGCCCGCCGCCCAGCGCGAGAACCACTCCGGGTCGAGCAGCAGCTCACGTTCCACCAGCGCCGCCTGTTCGACTGCCGCCCGCACGACCTCCGGCGACGCGCCGGGGTGCCGCGCGCGGTGCGCCGCGGCGTAGAAGACCCGCGCGGTGCCGAGGCAGCGGACGTCGCCGACCACCACCCGGCCGCCGGGGGCGAGCAGGTCGAGCGCCTGGCCGAGCACGCGTTCCAGGTACTCGGCCGACGGGAAGTACTGCGCGACGGAGTTGATCACCACCGCGTCGAACGCGCCGCCGGGCAGTCCCCCGGTGTCGTCGGCGGGCTGGCAGCGCAGGCGCACGCGGTCACCGAAGCCGTTCGCCTCCGCTTTGGCGCGCAGGGCGTCGATCGCCGGTCCGGAGAAGTCGGTGCCCCAGTACTCGTCCACTTCGGACACGAGCCGGGACAGCAGCAGACCGGAACCGACTCCCAGCTCCAGCACGCGCCTCGGCCCGCCCTCGAGCACCATCGCCACGGCGGCCCGCCGCCACTGCCGCATCTCGGCCGGCGGAATCGGTTCGCCGGTGTAGGCGGAGATCCAGCCGGAGAAGTCCTCGCCCCACTCCCCCGCCGCCGCGCCGGCGTAGGTGTTGTCGTACACCTGCTGCCACTCGCTGACCTGCTCCTCGGCGAGTGCTCCGTCCACCTCGGTGCCACCCGGCACCACGTAGGCGACGAGTCGCTGGTCGTCCGGCCGGTCGTCGCGGACGAGCACCGCCGCCTGCGCGACGGCGGGATGGCTCACCAGCGCGGCCTCGACCTCGCCCGGTTCGATCCGGAAACCGCGCACCTTCACCTGGTCGTCCGACCGTCCCCGGAACACGAGCCCGTCCGGGCCCCACTCCACGACGTCGCCGGTGCGGTACATGCGACCGCCCGGCCGGAACGGGCACGCCACGAACCGATCGGAGGTCAGCCCGGGCCTGCCCAGGTAGCCGCGAGCCAGCTGCACGCCGCCCAGGTACAGCTCGCCGCGCACGCCAGGGCCCACCGGGGAGAGTCCGGAGTCGAGCACGTAGACCTGTGTGTTCCACACGGGCCGGCCCATGGGCACGCCGTCACTCGACGTCACGCCGGTGACGTCGGCCGCGGTGACCTCGACCGCCGCCTCCGTCGGTCCGTACAGGTTGTGCAGCTCGACGTGCGGCAGCACCTCGCCGAAGGTCCGCACCAGCTCCACCGGCAGCGCCTCGCCCGCGGCCTCCACCCGGCGCAGCGACCGCAGCCCGCCGCGTGCCGCCACCTCCCGCACGTCGCGGTCCAGCAGGAACGCCGCCAGCATCGACGGCACGAAGTTCACGCTGGAGACCTCGAAGTCGCGCATCAGTCCCGCCAGGCGCGCGGGGTCGCGGTGGTCCTCCGCCTCCGCGACGACGACACCGGCGCCCGTCACCAGCGGCCAGAACACCTCGGGCAGCGACACGTCGAAGCTCATCGACGTCTTCCACAGCACCCGGTCGCCCGCGCCGAGGCCGTACACCCCGTGGCCCCACCACACGCGGTTCATCAACGAGCGGTGCGACACCACCACACCCTTGGGGCGCCCGGTGGAGCCCGACGTGTACATCACGTACGCCGCGTTGTCCGGATCCACCGGCACTCGCACCGGCGCGGCGGACAACCCGGACACGTCCGGTATCTCGTCCAGCACCAGCACCGGGCGTGCGTCGCCGACGACGAACTCCAGCCGGTCGGGCGGCAGGCCCGAGTCCAGCACCAGGAACACTCCGCCCGCCTTCGCGACGCCCAGCAGCACCAGCAGCAGATCGGCCGAACGCCCCAGCCGCACGCCCACGACGGACTCCGCGCCCACGCCACGTCCGGCGAGCCACCGCGCGACCTGGTTCGACCGTGCGTCGACCTCCTCGAACGACAGCGCCTCCCCCTCGGTGGCCACCGCGATCCGGTCGGCCCAGCGCGGTACCCCGGCGCCGAACGCCCCGCCGATCGTCAGTGCGGACTCGTCGAGCTCCCGGTCCTCACCGGTGCCGAGGCCGAGCGCGATGTCCCGTTCGGCGTCCACGGGACCACCGAGCCGTCCCACCGCCGTGTGCGGATCGGTCGCCACCTGTTCCAGCACGGCCAGCAGGCGCCCGGCGATCCGCTCCACCTCGGCGTGACCGAACAGGTGGTGCTGGTACTGCAGCGCGACCCGCAGGTCGGGGTCGGCGTCCGCGGTGACGGTCAGCGGGTAGTGCGTGCCGGTGATCGGCGTCAGGCCGGTGATGCGGACCCCCGAGGAGCTGTTCGCCTCCTCGAGCCCCAGGTGGTCGACGGGGAAGGACTCGAACACCACCACCGTGTCGAAGAGGACCGGCAGGCCCGCCGCCCGCTGGACGTCGGCCAGCGGGTGATGGTGGTGGTCGAGCAGGGCGCCCTGGCGGCGGTGCAGGTCGGCCAGCACGCGGTGGAACGGCGTCCCCGGTGCGCACCGCACCCGCACGGGCACGGTGTTGACGAACAGGCCCAGCACCTCGTCCACGCCGGGCAGCGACGGCGGGCGGCCGGAGACCGTCGCGCCGAACAGCACGTCCTCGGCTCCGGTCAGCCTGCCCAGCACCACGGCCCACGCCGCCTGCACGACGGTGTTGACGGTCGTCTCGAGCTCGGCGGCACGGGCGGCCACGTGGCGTGCCAGGTCGCGCGGCAGCCTCAGGTCGACCTGACCGATGTCCTTCGCGGGCGCGTGCACGCCGGCCTGGCCTGCCAGCAACGTCGGCCCGGTGACGCCGTCGAGCTCCGCGGCCCACGCGCGTGCGGACGCGGCCGGGTCACTGGTGGAGAGCCACGCCAGGAAGTCGCGGTACGCCGGCGCGGGTGGCAGCGCCCGCCCCGCGTCGTAGAGGCGGAGCAGGTCCTTCATCAGGATCGGCACCGACCAGCCGTCGAACAGGACGTGGTGAGCGGTGAGCACCAGGTGCGCGGTGTCCTCGTCGCGGGTGACCAGTGCCATGCGCAGCAACGGTGGCGTGGTCAGGTCGAAGTGCGCGTCCCGGTCGTCGGCGAGCAGCCGCTCCAGCTCCGCGTCGGGGTCGCCGGTACCGAGGACGTGGTGACGCCATGGCAGCTCCGCGTGGCCCAGCACGATCTGGACGGGATCACCGGCGGCGTCCGGCACGAACGCGGTGCGCAGGTTCGGGTACCGGTCGAGCAGCGCCTGCCCTGCCGCGCGCATCCGCGCCGCGTCCACCGGTCCGCTCAGGTGGTGCACGAGCTGCATGTGGTAGGCGTCGAACGTCGTCCCGGCGAGCATCGCGTGGAACAGCAGGCCGCGTTGCAACGCCGTGGCAGGCCACACGTCGACGAGCCCGGGGGTGGCCTGTTCCCAGGCGTCGATCTCGGCCTGGCCGACCCGCACCAGCGGCAGGTCCGACGGCGTGAGGCCACCCGCGCCGGTGCGGGCGACGTGGGCGGCGAGGCCGCGCAGCGCCCTGTCCCACAGCCCGGCGATCTCCTCGGCGTCGGCACGCGAGAGCACGCCGGACGGGAACGCGAGGCGGGCGGTGAGCCGCTGGTCGTCACCGGATCCGGTGACGAGGGCGGTGATGTCCAGCTCGGCGAGTGCGGCCATGTCCGGGTCTGGTTCGGCGACCAGTTCGGCGGTGCCGGGCGTCTCGGTGAACCCGAGCCCGCGCGCCGCTCGCTGCCGGTCGCCCGCGGAGGTCCTGCCGAGGTAGTTGAACGCCACCTGGCCGGTGGGGAGGTCCCGCAGCCGGTCCGCGGTCTCGTCGTTGAGGTGGCGCAGCAGGCCGAACCCGAGCCCGCGACCCGGTACGGCGTGCAGCTGCTCCTTCACCACCTTCACCGCGGCTCCCGCGGCGGGCCCGCCCGCCAGCGCCTCGGTGACGTCGACGGTCCCGAGGTCGAGGCGCACCGGGTAGACGGTGGTGAACCAGCCGAGGGTGCGGGTGAGGTCGGCGCCCGGCACGCTGTCCTGCTCGCGGCCGTGGCCTTCGAGCCGCAGCAGCAGGGAGGGTTCGTCGCAGCCGCGCGACCGGCGCCACCGGGTGAGCGCGAGGGCGAGCGCGGTGAGCAGGGCGGAGTCCGTGCCCGCGCGGAACGCGGAGGGGACGGTGGTCAGCACCGCCTCGGTCGTCGCCGCGTCCCAGCGCACCCACAGCGTGTCGACGGTG
Organism: Lentzea flaviverrucosa; assembly: GCF_003350445.1. Taxonomy (NCBI): domain Bacteria; kingdom Bacillati; phylum Actinomycetota; class Actinomycetes; order Pseudonocardiales; family Pseudonocardiaceae; genus Lentzea; species Lentzea flaviverrucosa. The sequence continues at coordinate 69,997 of NZ_QQAU01000008.1, read as the reverse complement.
CGGGTGGTGTCGACCGCCGGGTCGAGCAAACGTTTGCCCAGCAGTGGGTCCGGTCCGTCCACGATGGACAGCCAGGCCGGCAGCTCGCCGGCACGGGCCACCGCCTCGTCGATCAGCGCGTGCGTCCACCGGCGCATCGAGGTGCCGGTGGCGGGCAGCACGGGCCGCCGGCCGGAGCGCACCTGCTCCCAGGCCGCCGCGAGGTCCTCGCCGAGGATGCGCCAGGACACGCCGTCGACCACGAGGTGGTGCAGCACGACGATCAACCGGCCGGGGTGGAGCCAGACGAACTGGGCCATCACCCCCTCGGCCGGGGCGAGCCTGCCGGTCGCGGCGTCGAGCTCCGCGGCGGCCTGGGCGAGGACGTCGGCCTCCTCCGGCACGCGGGTGAGCAGTGTCGCGACGTCGACCGATCCCGGACGGTCCACGCGCAGGCCGCCGGGCAGCAGCCGCGACCGCAGCAGGTCGTGCCGGTCGACCACGGCGGTGAGGACGGCGAGCAGGTCGTTCTCGCCGACGTCCGCGGGCAGGTCCAGCACCGCCGACATGCCGAACCGGTCGATGCCTCCGCCCCGGCGCAGCAGGAACCGCGCGACCGGTGGCAGCGGCAGGAAACCCGTGCCGGCGTCGGCATCGGCCGCCGGAACCGGAGCCGCTGCGGCGCCCGCGCGGGCCGCGAGCGCGCCGACGGTCCGGCACTCGAACACCGCCCGCGGGGTGATCACGACGCCTCGGGCCGCCGCCAGCGACACCACCTGGATGGACCGGATGCTGTCGCCGCCGATGACGAAGAAGTTGTCGTCGACACCGACCCGGTCTACGCCGAGCACCTCGGCGTAGACCTCGGCGAGCACCGTCTCCGCCGGGGTGGTGGGCGCGCGGAACGGGGCGCGCCCGGCGCCGGTGACCGCACTGTCCTCAGCGGACGGGAGCCGGTCGACGAGGGTGAAAGCGGCGGGCACCCGGTCTTCGCCGCAGCGCGCCACGACGAGCCTGCGCAGCTCTGCGGGCGTCACACCGGCGCTCAGGTCCACGGAGGTGCCGCCGAGCGTGGCCGAGGTGCCCAGCGCCCCCGAGACCACGGGCACGACGTACGCCACGGTGCGCGTCCCGGACGGCACGACAGCCGCCTCGGCCACACCGGGGTGGGTCAGCAGCACGCGTTCCACGTCGCTGTCGCGTGCCGGGCACCGTCCACGGGCGGGCGGCTCGACGGGCAGGGATTCGAGCCGTGCGGAGGGGTTCTCGGCGAGCAGCTCGGCGACCGCCTCGAACCGGGCGGCGATGGCGGCGGCGGTGTCCGGGTCGTAGAGATCGGTGGCGTACTCCAGCGTGCCGCGCAGGCCGTCGCCGTCCGGGGTGAGGTTGAACTCGAGGTCGAACTTCGCGGTACCGGTGGCCAGCGGCTCCAGCACGGCGTCGGCACCGGGCAGGCGCAGCGGAACGGCGGCAGCGCTCTGCCAGGTGAACATCACCTGGAACAACGGGTGGGCGCCGGTGACGCGCGGCGGGTTCACCGCCTCCACGACCTGGTCGAAGGGCAGGTCCTGGTGTTCGGTCGCGTCGAACAACCGGTCGCGCACCTGGTCGAGCACCTCGTCGAGCCGCGGGTCACCCGACAGGTCGGCGCGCAGCACGAGCGAGTTGACGAAGAATCCGACCAGCTCCTCCAGCTCGGGTTCGCCCCGTCCCGCCACGGTCGATCCCACCACGACGTCGAGCCCCGCCCCGAGCCGTGACAGGGTCAGCACCAGCACCGACTCCACCACCATCGGCAGCGACATCCCCCGCGTCCTGCCCAGGGCACGCAGCGCCTCCGCCAGGCCGGCGGGCAGGCGGAACTCCACCGTGGCGCCGTCACCGGAGCCGGCCTCGGCTCGTTCGCGGTCACCCGGCACCGACGCCACCGCGGGCGCGCCCGTCAGCGCACCGCGCCAGAACTCCGCCTGCTCCGCGGCGACGCTCTGCAGGAGTTCGGCCTGCCACACCGCGAAATCGCCGTACTGCAGCCCCAGCTCACTCCACTGTGGACTGTTTCCGGCCAGGCGTGCCGCGTACGCCGCGGACAGGTCAGCGGCCAGGGGCGCCATCGACTCGCCGTCGGCGGCGCAGTGGTGCACGACCAGCAGCAGCACCCAGTCCTGCGCGCCGCGGCGGATCAGGGCCGCTCGCACCGGGATCTCCCGCGCGAGGTCGAACGGGCGCACAGACCACTCCCGCACCAAGGCGTCCGCGTCCGGCACCTCGACGAGCGGGACGTCCATCTCCACCTCCGCCGGTGCGAGCACGTGCTGCCGTGGAGTCCCGTGTTCACCGGCGACCAGCAGTGTGCGGAGGCTCTCGTGCCGGATGACGACGTCGCGCACCGCGGCACGCAATGCGCCGGCGTCCACCGTCCCGCGGATCCGGGCCGCGAACGGCAGGTTGTACCGCGCCGACGGCCCCTCGACCTGGTCGAGGAGCCACAGCCTGCGCTGCGCGAAGGACAAGGGAATCACGCCACACCCCCACCGGAGACCCGCCGCCGCAACCGCGGCCGGGTGGCTTTCGTGGACATCAGCCGGCCGGCCAGCCCCGCGACCGTGGGGTTGAGGAAGATCGCCCGCAGCGGCACTTCCTCCGCCAGTTCGGCGCGCACCCGTGCGAGCAGCCGGGTGACGAGCAGCGAGTGACCGCCGAGTGCGAAGAAGTCGTCGTCGATGCCGATCCGGCCCACGCCGAGCACCTCGCCGAACAACGCGCACAGCACGCGCTCGCGGTGGTCGCGGGGGTCCCTGTGGACCGGGCCCGCGCCGGGACCGCCCGGTTCGGGCAGAGCGGCGCGGTCGACCTTCCCGCTCGAGGTGGCGGGCAGCGCGTCCACGGCGACGAACACCGCAGGCACCATGTACTCGGGCAGCCGCGCCACCGCGAACTCGCGCAGCTCGGCCGGTGCCGCGGTGCCGGCGGTGTAGGCGGCCAGCCGCCCGTCCCAGACCCGCACGGCCGCACCGGTCACGGCGGGGTGACGGCTCAGCACGGACTCGACCTCACCGAGCTCGACCCGCACCCCGCGCACCTTCACCTGCTCGTCGGCCCGCCCGACGACCTGCAGGGCGCCGCCGACGACCCGGCCGAGGTCGCCGGTGCGGAACAGCCGTCCACCACCGCCCGACACGTCCGCCACGAACCGGCCGGCGGTCAGGGCGGGACGGCCCCAGTAGCCGCGCGCCACCGACAGCCCGCCGACGTAGACCTCTCCCACCACCCCTGGCGGCACCTCTGCCAACGCCGAGTCGAGGACGTGCACGCGGACGCAGCTCAGCGGCGTTCCCACAGGCGCGAAGCCGTATCCGTCGTCCTCGCCGACCACACCCGCCGACACGTAGAACGTCTCGCTCTGCCCGTACGCGTTCACCACGCGCGCTCGCGGAAAGGCCTTCCGCACCGCGCCGACCGCGCTCCACGGCAGGCCCTCACCCGCGAACACCACGTCCGACACACCGTTCGCGCCGTCGAACCGGGACAACGCCGGGACGAGCAGCGACGGCACGCCGCTCAGCACGGCGGAGCCGGTTCCTGTCAGCAGGTCGTCCCGCTCGGCCAGTTCCCCGACGTCGCGCGCCAGCTCGACGCGGCCGCCGGCGGCGAGCGTGCCGAGCAGCTCGAAGACGGACACGTCGAACCCGATCGACGCCCCGGCGACCACCAGGGCGTCCGGCCCGAGGCCCGTGCTCCCGGCGAGGCCGGGCAGGCAGGCGGCGACGTTGCCGTGGGTGATGGCGACGCCTTTGGGCGTGCCGGTCGACCCGGAGGTGTAAAGCACGTAGGCGACGTCGTCAGGGCGCACCGGCACCGGGTCGCACGGGGCGGCTGTCAGCAGGTCGCCGAGCAGCACCGCCCGCGGGCCGATCTCCGGCACGGCCTCGACCGCACCGGTGTCGGCGACCACGAGTGCGGCACGTGAGTCGTCGAGCACCAGCCGGAGGCGGTCGCTCGGGTAGCGCGGGTCGACCGGGACGTACGGGGCACCGCTGCCCAGGATGCCGAGCAGTGCGACGACGAGACCGGGGGTGCGTCCCACAGCGAGCCCGACGGGACGGTCCCTGCCCGCGCCGCGGGCACGCAGCCCGGCGGTGACCCGGTCCGCGGCAGCGACGAGCTCCGCGTAGGTGAGTTCGTGGCCGCCCCCCGCCACGGCGATCGCGTCCGGGGTCTTCGCGGCCTGGGCACGCACCTGGCCGTGGACGGTTCCGCTCGGAGGCCGGGCGGCGACGGGGCGGGTGAACGCGGCGAGCTCCGCACGTTCGTGGGGCAGCACCAGGTCCAGGTCGCCGGTGCGCAGGCCGTCGCCGCCGTCCGCGATCTGCGCGAGCACACCTCCGAGCCTGGCCGCGAGCGTCTCGGCGGCGGCACGTCCGACGTCGCCGCGGTGCTGGAGGACGACGCGCATCCCGCGCCGGCCGGGGAAGGCGAGCACGGTGACCGGGTAGTGCGTGGCCACGAGCGGCCGCAGCCCGGTGAACCGCATGCCCGCCGCGTCCGCCGCCGCCCGCATCCGTTCCCGGTCCACCGGGAACGACTCGAACGCCACGTAGGTGTCGAACAACGCGTCGTGCCCGGTGGCGCGCTGCAGTTCGGCGAGGGAGAAGTGGTGGTCGTCGAGCAACCTGGCCTGCCGGTCCTGCAGGTCCCGCACCAGCTGCCCGAACGGGTCGCGGGGATGCCACCGCACCCGCACCGGGACGGTGTTGAGGAACATGCCGACCGCGTCGCCGACGTCGTCGAGCGCAGGAGGCCGCCCCGCCACAGCGGTGCCGAAGACGACGTCACGGCGGTCGGTCAGCTTGCCCAGCACCAACGCCCACGCGGCCTGCAACAGGGTGTTCGGCGTGACGCCCCACCCCGCGGCGGCCGAGGTCAGCCCCGCACCCACCCGCCAGGGCAGCGGCACGGCCACCGCGCCACCGCCGTCGGGGGCTCCGGCGAGCACCGGCTCGAGCAACGCGGGCTCACCGCCCCCGCGCAACTCCTCACACCACGCCCGCACCGATGCGGCCTGGTCCTGCCGCTCCCGCCAGCGCAGGAAGTCCGTGAACACCGGGCGCACCGGCGTGACGACCGGAGCGGCACACGACTCCAGCAGTTCCCGCAACAGCACCATCAGCGACCACCCGTCGAACAGCGCGTGGTGAGCCGTCACGACCAGCTCCGCACTCCGCTCACCGGTGCGCAGCAGGGCGAAGCGGATCAACGGGGGCACCGCGGCGTCGAACAGCACAGCCCGGTCCTCCGCGAGGAACCGCCGCACCCCGGCCTCCGCCTCCGGAGAGCCGGTGCCGTCGTCGCCCGCGACGCTGTCGCCCATGACGATGTCGCCCATGACGTCCGGCGCCTGTCCGGGCAGCGGCTCCGCGACGAACCCGGCGGCCTGCCCGGAAGCCGGAGCGCACCGCGCCACCCCGCTCTCCCCAGCGGTGTCGTCCGGCACGGCCGAAACGTGCTCAGGGGCCGTCAGATCGACCTCCCGCCACGCCAGCGGCACCGATTCCGCGACCACCGCGGCGGGGTGCCCGGCAGGCGTGTCGGCGAAGGCCACGCGCAGCTCCGGGTGCCGGTCGAGCACGTGCCGGGCCGCTGCCCGCAGCCGGTCCGGGCGCACGTCGCCCCGGACGTGAACCACGTACTGCACGAGGTAGGGGTCGTCGGACGCGGACACGGCCGACTGGAACAGCAGGCCCGCCTGCAGCGGCGTCACCGGCCACACGTCGGCGGCGGGGCTCTGGCGGTGGGCGGACAGGTGCGCGGCGAGCCCGGCCAGTGCCTCGCTCCACCAGCCGGCGAGCTCGTCGAGTTCGGGGGCGGTCAGCACACCGGCCGGGGCGGTGAACACGGCGTGCAGTTCGGTGCGGCCGTCGCGTTCCACTGCGATGGCGTTGACGTCCAAGGCGCACAGTGCGGGCATCGCCGGGTCGTGGCCGGCGTCCAGTTCGGTCAGCTCCGGCACCTCGACCAGGTCCTCGGTCAGCTGCCACGGCTGGTCGCCGGTGGTGAAGCGGCCCAGGTAGTTGAACCCCGTCTGGCCCAGCGGCGCCTCCCGCAGGCTCTCCTCACCGGCCAGGTGGCGCAGCAGACCGTGGCCGATGCCCTTGTCCGGTACCGCTGCCACGGTCGACACGACGCGTTCCAGCGCGCGGGCGGTACCGGGGCCACCGGCGAAGACGTCGCCGAGCTCCAAGCCGCCGGTGTCGACACGGACAGGGAACATCGTGGTGAACCAGCCGACCGTGCGGGACAGGTCGGATCCTTCGACCATCTGCTCCTCGCGGCCGTGCCCCTCCAGCCGGACCAGCACCGAGTCGCCGCCCCGCTTGCGCCACACGGCCGCCACGAGCGCGGTGAGCAGGCCCTCCGCCACGGTCGACCGCAACGCCGTCAGCACCACCTCGGCCACGGCGGACGGCACCGCCACCCTGGACCTGGCGACGGTGGCCATCAGGTCGACCGCCGGGTCCAGCGGGCGCGCGCCCACCGCCGGGTCGGGTGTCCCCGCGACGGCACGCCAGTGCGGCAGGTCGCCGGACCGCCGCCGCGCCGCCTCCGCCAATCCTGCCGACCAGGCGCGGAACGACGTCGTCACCTCCGGCAGTGCGCGGTGTTCCCAGGCGGCGGCCAGGTCCTCGGCCAGCACGCGCCACGAGACACCGTCCACGACACCGTGGTGCGCGACCAGCAACAGCCTGCCGTGTCCCGAAGCGGGGTCGTGGAACCACACGCACTCCAGGACGCGGCCCTCGCCGGGGTCGAGCGACGCGCTGGTCCGCCGCACCTCGGCCGCGACCCGGTCACGCCATCCCGCTCCGGCGAAGCCCGCACACTCCACCCGGCGCACCAGGCCGTCCGCCTCCACGGTGCCGGGTCCTCCCGCGACCCAGCCATCGCCCGCCAGCCGGGCGCGCAGCAGGTCGTGGTGGTCGACCACGGTCCGCAGCGCCGCGACCAGCTCCGCACGGCCCGCGTGGTCCGGCAGGTGCAGGACGACCGCCTGCGTGAAGTGCTCGAAACCCGGTCCGCGCTCGGTGATCCACCTGGCCACCGGCGTGAACGGCATCCAGCCCGTGCCGGGGACTCCCGCACCCGCCGACCCCGCACGCTCCTGCGCGGCCTGCGCGAGCGCGGCGACCGTGCGGTGCAGGAACACGTCGCGCGCCGTCACCGCGACCCCGAGCGCCCTGGCGCAGGACACCACCTGGATCGCCTGGATGGAGTCCCCGCCCAGCGCGAAGAAGTCGTCGTCCGCCTGTACATCCCGCCCGGCGAGCACCTCGGCGAACGCGGCCGCCAGCGCCTTCTCCGCCTCGGTGTCCGCCGGTCGGCCCTCCGCCGCCGCGACGGCCGGTGCGGGCAGCGCGGACCTGTCGATCTTGCCGGAGGGCACTCGGGGGAACTGTTCCAGCACAACGAAAACAGCCGGGATCATGTACTCCGGAAGACTCCGCGACAGGTGGTCGCGCAGCACCGCGGACAGGTCGCCGCCGTGGTGCCGCACCACCTGCACGTACCCGACGAGCCGGCGGCCGCCACCGGAGCCGGGCTCTCCGTCGTCCGCGACCACGAGGGCGTGCGCGACGGCAGGGTGACCGAGCAGCGCCGCCTCCACCTCCGCCGGCTCGATCCGGAAACCGCTCACCTTCACCTGGTCGTCCACACGTCCCCGGAACACCAGACCGCCGTCCTGGCCCCACTCCACGAGGTCCCCGGTGCGGTACATCCGCGCACCCGGCTCGAACGGGCACGCCACGAACCGGTCCGCCGTCAGCGCGGGCCTGCCGAGATACCCGCGCGCCAGCTGCACACCGGCCAGGTACAGCTCACCGCTGTCCGCCGGCAGCAGGTCCGGCCCGAGCACGCGCACCCGCGTGTTCCACACCGGACCTCCCATCGACACCGCCTCGCCCGGCCCGGTCGAGGTCACGTCGGCGGCCGTCACCTCGACCGCCGCCTCGGTGGGCCCGTACAGGTTGTGCAGCTCGGTGTGCGGCAACACCTCGCCGAAGCGCCGCACCAGTTCCGCGGGCAACGCCTCTCCCGCCGCCTCCACCCGCCGCAGCGTGCGCAGGCCACCCGAGCCGGCCAGCTCGCGCACCCGGTCGTCCAGCAGGAACGCCGAGAGCATCGACGGCACGAAGTCCGCGCTCGTCACAGCGAAGTCGCGCACCAACTCCGCCAGCCGCGCGGGGTCCCGGTGATCCTCCGGCCCGGCGACCACCACGGCGGCACCCGTCACCAGTGGCCAGAACACCTCGGGCAGCGAGACGTCGAAACTCATGGGTGTCTTCCACAGCACCCGGTCGCCTGCCCCGAGCCGGTAGGCGTCCTGCCCCCACCAGATCCGGTTCATCAACGACCGATGCGTCACCACCACGCCTTTGGGCCGGCCCGTCGACCCGGACGTGTACATCACGTACGCCGCGTGGTCCGGTCCCACCCGCACGTCCAGCGGCGCGGCGGAGCAGCCCGACACGTCGGGCACCTCGTCCACCAGGAGCACCGGGCGCGCGTCCGAGATGACGTACTCCGCACGATCACGCGGCAGACCGGGGTCGAGCACGAGGAACGCGCCACCCGCCTTCAGCACGCCCAGCAGCACGACCACCAGGTCCGCCGACCGGTCGAGGCGGACGCACACCACGCGTTCCGGGCCGGCTCCGCGCGCGGCCAGCCAGCGAGCCGTCCGGTTCGACCGCTCGTCCAGCTCGCGGTAGCCCAGCGTCTCACCGGCACCGATGACCGCCGCTCTGCCGCACCATTTTCCAACACCCCCGAGAAAAGCGCCGCCCACTGTCGAGATGGCCTCGTCGACCACGCGTCGCTCACCAATCCCGCGGGTTCCAATCACGCTTCACCGCCTGCGCGTCGTGGGTTCGGACCGAAGCACCGCACGGGTCCGCGGTCGGCATTCCTGTGCGATGCTTCAGATCCGCCTGCTAACCCGTCAAGGCGCATTCACCGCATTTGCACCGCGAACCGGCGCGCGTTCTCGTCCGGTCGACAGGACAGCGATCAGCATGCCGCCGGCGCGGCGCGTCACCGGCTCCGCCAGAGCGAGAGGGGTTTGCACATGTTCGTCCCGGCGCAGTACCGCGAACCGCACGGACACTGGATCACCGACCTCGTCCGCGGGCATCCGCTGGCCCAGCTCGTGAGCAACGGGCCTGCGGGATCGAGCCCGTACGTCACGCACGCGCCGATCATCCTCGACCCCGGCCACCCCGACCCGCACCCGGACGACCTGCACGGCGCGGTGCTGTGGGGACACCTCAACCGGGCGAACCCGCACTGGGCCGCCCTGGGCGACGGCACCGAGGTCACCGCCGTGTTCACCGGCCCCGGCTCCTACGTCTCGCCGACGGTCTACGAACGCACTCCCGCCGCCCCCACGTGGGACTTCACCGCCGTGCACGTCCGCGGCACGCTGCGCAGGGTGCTCGACGCGGAGCAGACACTCGCCACCGTCACGGCCACCGTGCGCGCCTTCGAGGCGGACCACGGCACGGGCTGGTCGATGGAGTCCTCTTTGGACTACTTCGACCAGCTGCTGCCCGGGGTGGGGGCCTTCCGGCTCGCGGTGACCGGCGTGGACGCGATGTTCAAGCTGAGCCAGGAACAGCCGCCGGAGGTGCGGCTGCGCGTGCGCGACCACTTCGCGGGCAGCGAGCGGACACACCATTGCCTGATCGCGGAGATGATGGACCGGTTGCCCGTCGCCGAGCACTGATGTCCTGTCGGCAGGACGGTTTCCCACCGGGCTCGACATCCGTTGACACCGCGCCCTGCCTGCCGTGAAGCTCCAGAAATCATGCGCCCGCCGGCTCACATCGGCAGTGGCGCGCGGTTGTGCGTCAGAGAGGACCGCCCAGTGACCACCGTCGAGGATTGGGAAATCTATCCGGAGCATTTCTGGCTGCACGGGCGGCAGCCGGACGAATTCGTGGTCCACGACGACCGGTTGAAGATCTGGAACATTTACGGATATCCGGAGACCGTGCAAATCCTCACGAACCCGTCGGTGTTCTCCAACGACGTCGGCAGGCTGGACCCGATCAAGATCGACCCGGAGATCTGCGCCGGCGACTTCGCCCAGATGGACCCGCCGGAGCACCGCAAGGTGCGCGGTCTCGTGGACAGGGCGTTCAGCGCGCGCACCATCGTGCAGCGCGAGTCGCACGTGCGCGAACTGATCAACGGCCTGCTGGACAAGATCGGCGACCGGGACCGCTTCGACCTGGTCGAGGAGTTCACCCTGCCGCTGCCGGTGGTCGTGATCTCCGAGCTGCTCGGCGTGCCGGAGGCCGACCACGAGTTCATCCACGAGTGGATGCACCGCCTGCTCGACGGCGCCGGCGACTTCGACCCGTACGAGGAGCCCACCGGGGAGGAGCTGGCGCGCCAGCAGGGTGAGCTGGAAGCGGCGCTGGACCTGCTGCGCGAGATGCGCGACTACTGGTCCGGGCTCGTGGCCGAACGACGCAGGCAGCCACGCGAGGACCTGCTGACGAACCTGACGACGGCCGAGATCGACGGGCAGCGGTTGTCCGACACCGAGATCTTCAACATCGCCAACCGGTTGTTCATCGCGGGCCACCACTCCACGTCGATCCTGCTCGCCAACACCGTGCTGTGCCTGGACACGTTCCCGGAGCAGGCCAAGCGGGTGCGCGAGGACCGCTCGCTGATCCCGGGACTGCTGGAGGAGACGCTGCGGTTCATGGCCCCGATCTCCGGGATCATGCGCTGCACCAACGAGGACGTGGAAGTCGGCGGGACGCTGATTCCCAGGGACTCGGTCCTGATGGCGTGGACGGGCGCGGCGAACAGGGACCCGCGGAAGTTCGAGCGGCCCGACGAGTTCCTCCCCGACCGCTCCCCGAACCCGCACCTCGGCTTCGGCCGCGGCCTGCACATCTGCCCTGGACGCGCGCTGGGCAGGCTCGAGTCGCGCATCGCGGTGGACGTGCTGCTCGACCGCTTCCCCACCCTGCGGGTGGACCCGGAGAACAAGCCGCGCTTCTACCAGATCGCCGATGCCGGCGGTCTGAGCAACCTGCCCGTCGTCACCTCGTGACAGCGACCTACCACCGGCCCCAGGAGGACCTCCGATGACGACGGTCGTCGAACGCTGGAACATCCATCCCGAGCACCGCTGGCTGCGTGGCGAGCGCCCGCAGACCCCGATCGTGTACGACGAGGAGCAGAAGGTCTGGAACGTCTACGGGCACCCGGAGATCTTCGAGATGCTGGGCGACCACGAACGGTTCTCCTCGGAGACCACGCGGTTGCTGCCGGTCGAGGTGGACCCGGACCTGGTCGCGGGCGACATGACCCAGATGGACCCGCCCCAGCACCGCAAGTTCCGCCAGCTGGTCAGCAAGGCGTTCACCCCGCGTGCCGTGGCGAAGCTCGAGCCCAGGGTCCACGAGATCACCGCGGAGCTGATGCGGGAGATCGAGGGCCGCGACCGCATCGAGCTGGTCGCCGACCTCGCCTACACGTTGCCGGTGATCGTCATCGCCGAGCTGCTCGGCGTGCCGGCGCAGGACCGCGACCTGTTCAAGGGCTGGGCGGAGAACATCATCGAGAGCTTCAGCGGGTTCTCCTTCCTCGACGGCAGTGAGGAGGGCAGGCAGAACCTCGACAACGCGGCCGACGTGGTGCGCCCGCTGTTCGACTACCTCGCCGAGCACCTCGACGACCGCAGGGCCAACCCGAGGGACGACCTGCTCACCCACCTCGCCTGTGCGGAGGCGGACGGGGAACGGCTGACGAAGACCGAGGCGGTGAACGTCGCCAACATCATCCTGGTCACGGGGCACATCACCACGACGATGCTGCTGGGCAACACCCTGTTGTGCCTCGACGCCAACCCGGACCAGGCCAAGCGGGTGCGCGCGGACCGCTCGCTCGTGCCCGGCGCGATCGAGGAGGCGCTGCGCGTCCTGCCGCCATCGACCGTGCTCACCCGCGCCACCAAGGAAGAGGTGCGGATCGGCGGCACGACCATCCCCGCGGACCAGCTGCTGCTGCTCTGGCTCGGTGCCGGCAACCGCGACCCGCGCCGGTTCCCCGACCCCGCCGCGTACCTGCCGGACCGCGACCCCAACCCGCACTTCGGCTTCGGCAGGGGCATCCACTTCTGCGTCGGCGCCGGCCTCACCCGCCTGGAGGGCGAGGTGGCGCTCAACGCCCTGCTCGACCAGTTCCCGGTGCTGGAGACAGACCCGGACGACCCGCCGACGTTCGTGCCCACCTCGGACATGATCGGCATCAAGTCGCTGCCGCTGCGGACCAGGTAGGGGGCGCGATGGACCAGTCGCTGCTGCAGCAGGCAACGGCCTACCTGCCCGCGCAGATCCTCTACGCCACGGCCGAGCTCGGCATCGCCGACGTGCTCGCGGAAGGACCGTTGAGCGCGGCGGAGGTCGCCGCACGAGCCGGTGCCGACACCGCGGCGGTGCTGCGGCTGCTGCGCGCCCTCGTCGGGCTCGGCGTGGTGGCACAGGCCGACGCGGACACGTTCGCGCTCACCGAGACCGGTGCGCAGCTGCGCGCGGACGTGCCGGACTCCATCCGCGACACGATCCTGCTCTGCACCATGCCCGCGCTGTGGCACGCCTGGGGCGAGCTGGCCACGGCCGTGCGGACCGGGAAGCCGGTGCGCGACCGCGACACCGGGTACACCGCGTTCGAGACCACGGCACGCCACGCCGAGCTGTCCCGGCTCTACCGCACCGCGAAGGCGCGCGCCAGCCTGGAGTTCACCGCGAGCGCGGTGAAGGTGTACGACTTCAGCGCGTTCGGAGTGGTGGCCGACCTCGGTGGCGACTGCGGCACGTTCCTCGCCGCGATCCTCGCCTCGGCACCGGAGACCCGCGGAATCGTCTACGACCTCCCCCAGGCGCACGAGCAGACAGCCGAGACCCTGCGTGAAGCAGGCGTCGCGGACCGGTGCGAGATCGCGGGGGGCGACGCCGCCGTCGCCGTCGAGACCGGCGCGGACGCGTACGTGCTCAACCACGTCCTGCGCGACATGGACGACGACCACGCCGTCGCCCTGCTGCGCAACTGCCGCGCGGCGATGGGGCGGGAAGCGCGGCTGATCGTGGTCGAGACGGTGATGCCCGTCGTGCTCAGCGCGGAGGACTCGCCCGCGTACGGCATGACCGACCTCAACAACCTCGTCTACGCCGGCGGCAGGGAACGCACCGCGGAGGAGTACCGCGCTCTGCTGCGCGCGGCGGGCTTCGCGGTGATGTCGACGACGAACGCCGCGTCCACCGAGGGGCTGCCCGACTACCAGCTCATCGAGTGCGCGCCGGACGACTGAACGAGGGGCGGCCCGTCCTGGTGGCGGGCCGCCGCCACATGGGGGTGAACGATGTACTTGCGGATCCTCGGACCGGTCGAGGTGCTTGACGACGGGGTGGGCGTCACGCTCGACGGCGCCAAGCACCGAACCGTGCTCGCCGCGCTGCTGACCGCGGAGCACGGCTTCGTGTCGGACGCGGAGCTGAGCGCGTACCTGTGGGGGGCGAACCCGCCGGCCACGCTGAACGCGCAGATCTACAACTACGTGTCACGGCTGCGCAAGGCGCTCGGGCCCGCGGTGAGCATCACGCGGTGCGCCCCCGGCTACCTGACCCGCCTCAACGGGGCGCGCTTCGACCTCGCCGAGTTCGAGCACCTCTCCGTGAGCGGTGCCGCCGCGCTCGGCGAAGGCCGAGCGCAGGACGCCCGCACCCTGCTGCAGCTCGCACTGGCGCTGTGGCGGGGGCCGGCGCTGGCCAACGTGTCCGAGCACCTCAGCAGTGCGGAGGGGCCACGGCTGGAGGAGGCGCGGATCTCCGCGCTGGAACACCTCATCGACGCCGAGCTGGCGCTGGACCGGCACGGCCACGTGCTGCCGCAGCTCACCAGGCTGGTGGCACGGCACCCGTTGCGCGAACGGTTCCGGGCCCAGCTCATGACCACGCTCTACCGCTCGGGCAGGCAGGCGGAGGCGCTCAGCCACTACGAGCGAGGCCGGCGCATCCTGAGCGAGGAGCTCGGCGTCGAGCCGGGTCTGCTGCTGCGCGAGGTGCACCACGCGATCCTCACCGCAGACCCGGCCCTGCTCGCAGGAGTCTGACCACCGCCGGCCCGATCAGGAGGCCGCGGACCAGGCTCGGTACTGCCGGTGCCCGTACAGCAGCGGCGGATCGCCGGTGACCAGCGCGACCCGCTCCACCGCGCCGAACACCACCACGTGATCGCCCGCCTCCACCGGAGGACGGGCGATCACGCAGTCGGCCACCGCGTGCGCGTCCGCCTTCAGGTGCGGGCCGCCACCGCCGAAACCCCATTCCACCCGGTCGAACCGGTCCGGGTCGCCGGAAGCGAACAGGGCCGCGGTGTCCCTGGCCCCCTCGTGCAGCAGGTTGACCGTGAACGCACCCCGCCCGCGCATCGCGGCCAGCGTCGGGCTGCCCGAACGCACGCACAGCAGCAACGTCGGCGGGTCGAGGGTGACGCTGCAGATCGACGAACAGGTCATCCCCCACGGCCTGCCGGTCGTGTCGAGCGCCGTCACCACGGCGACCCCGGTGGGGAAGCCGCGCATCATCGTCCGGAACTCCTCCGCGACATCGTCGTCCGGCGTCACCGCGGGCAGCAGCGACTCGCTCACCGCAGGGAACCCTTGCGCATCTGCGCGAAGTAGTCGTACTGGTTCGGCAACGACTCGATCAGATGCCCGGCCCGGCCGCGGATGGCGGCGAACTCCTTCTGCGCGGCGGTGTCGTCGGACAGGCCCACCGCGGGCGGGTAGGACGTGGCGATGCCGCCCATGCCCAGCAGGATGCACATGTAGGAGTACGGCGGAAGTCCGTGGTAGTACGGGAAGATGTTCTCGGTGTCGGGCAGCTGCACCTTCCACCGCTCGAGCCGCTCCGCCATCCCGTCCGGCATCGGGCGGTGCGCGGCGTCGCGCCAGTACTGGGTGTCCGACCGCTCCGCCGCCAGGTAGTGCAGGGTGAGGAACTCGCGCACGCCGTCCATGACGTTGCCGACCGCCGAGTTGTACATGCCCCGGTTGTGCTCCGACCAGCCCGCGTCCGGGAAGTGCTTCACCAGCTGCTCGATGGCGTGGTGGATGAAGAAGATCCCGGTCGACTCGAGCGGCTCGACGAACCCGCTGGACAGTCCGATCGCGACGCAGTTGCGCACCCACGACTCGGCGCTGCGGCCGATCCGCATGCGGATGTGGTTGGCTTCGGCGTCCGCGGCCGCAGGACCGGCGAACTCGCGCAGCACGCGCTCGGCCTCGTCCGGTGCGCAGTAGTCGCTGGCGTAGACGTACCCCGTGCCGATCCGGCCGAACAGCGGGATGGTCCAGATCCACCCGGCTTCCTGTGCCGTCGCCTGTGTGTAGGGCGGGATTCCGCGCTCGCGCATGTCCAGCGGCACCTGCAGCGCGACGGCGCTGTCGTTGGGGAGGCTCTCCTGGTAGGACACGAACGGCACCTCGAGCGCCTTGTTCAGGAGCAGACCCTTGAACCCCGTGCAGTCGACGAACAGGTCGCCGTGGATCTCACCGCTCTCCTTGCCGCGCACCGAGGTGATCCAGCCGCGCTGGTCGAGCAGCACGTCCTCGACGTCGTCGACGACGTGCCGCACCCCGCGGTCGACGGCGTACTGGCACAGGTACTTCGCCAGCAGCGCGGCCTCGAAGTGGTAGGCGTACGGGAACTGCGTGGCGCCCTGGTGCTCGGACATGGTGAGCCCCATCGGCGTGGAGCCACCGTCGATCGCGCCGCGGTCGAGCAGCGAACCGTCGAGCCGGCGCGGGCTGCGCTCGGCGTCGCACAGTGACGCCAGCACGAAGCAGTCCGCGTCGAACCGCTCGGTCGGGCCGTTGCGCAGCCACCAGTCGGTGAGCGGGAACCCGCCGACCGACGGCAGCTTCTCGAAGGGGTGGTAGAAGTGGTGCCCCGGCCTGCGCCAGTCCTGGAACCGCACCGCGAGCTTGTACGTGGCGTTGCACGCGGGCATCCAGTCCTCTTCCTTGAGGTCGAGGAACTCGAAGAAGTGCCGGATGTCGCTGAACGTCGCCTCGCCGACGCCGATCGTGCCGATCCGGCTCGACTCGACGACCGTCACCGAGACGCGGTGACCGAAAGCGGCCTTCAGATAGGAGGCCGTCATCCAGCCGGCGGTGCCACCACCGACGACGACGACCCGGTCCGGGATGGTTCTGGTCACGTCAGCACCTGCGTTCACGTCGCCTCCGGAGCAAGATGGTGTGTCTGCCGCCCACCTTCGCACCCGCGGCTATCGAGCCTCTATGAACGATCAATGGATCACCGGATCTCCTTTGCTCATGGGAAAAATGTAGATCCGGCCGATACGCTCGCGAGCGGCCCTTGAACACTCGGTGGCATCGGAGGAGCCGTTCTTCATGGACGACAACCAGATCAGAAAAGTTCTTGTCCTCGGCGGAGGTACCGCGGGCTGGATGACCGCCTCGTACCTGGGCCGCGCGCTCGGGTCCGCCGTCGAGATCACCGTCGTGGAGGCGCCGTCCATCCCGAGAATCGGCGTGGGCGAGGCAACGATTCCCAACCTGCAGAAGACGTTCTTCGACTTCCTCGGGCTCAAGGAGGAGGAGTGGATGCCCGAGTGCAATGCCAGTTTCAAGATGGGGGTGCGGTTCCTCAACTGGCGCACGCCGGGAACGGGCCAGTCCGCGGCGCGCACGCTGCCGGAAGGCAGGCCCGACCAGTTCGACCACCTCTTCGGCCTGCTGCCGGACCACGACAACCTGCCGCTGTCGCACTACTGGGTGCAGCAAAGACTTTCAGGCTCGACGGACGTACCGTTCGACCACGCCTGCTACCGCCAGCCTCCGCTGCTGGACGCGAAACTCGCCCCGATGCTGCCCGACGGCACGCCGTACGCGAGCTACGCCTGGCACTTCGACGCGAACCTGGTCGCGGACTTCCTGCGCCGGTTCGCCACGCAGCGGCAGTCTGCCGTGCACGTGGAGGACGTCTACATCGGACCGGAGTTCGACTCGCGCGGCTACCTGACGGCGATCAACACCGAGAGTGGCAGGCGTTTCGAGGCGGACCTGTTCATCGACTGCTCCGGCTTCCGCAGCCTGTTGATGAACGGCGCCATGGAGGAACCCTTCCTCGACATGAGCGACCACCTCCTCAACGACAGGGCCGTCGCCACCGCGGTGCCCCACGACGACTCGCAGGGCATCGAGCCCTACACGTCGGCGATCGCCATGTCGTCCGGCTGGACCTGGAAGATCCCTCTGCTGGGCCGGTTCGGCACCGGGTACGTCTACTCGAGCCGGTTCACCTCCGAGGACGAGGCGACCGCGGAGCTGTGCGGCATGTGGGGACTCGACCCCGAGGGACAGCCGCTCAACCACGTGAAGTTCCGCGTGGGCCGCAACCGCCAGGCGTGGGTGCGCAACGTCGTCGGTGTCGGACTGTCGTCGTGCTTCGTGGAACCCCTGGAGTCCACCGGGATCTACTTCATCTACGCCACGCTCTACCAGCTGGTGAAGCACTTCCCGGACAAGCGCTTCGAACCCGTCCTCCGCGATCGCTTCAACGCCGAGGTCGAGACGATGTTCGACGACACCCGCGACTTCCTGCAGGCGCACTTCACCTTCGCTCCCCGCACCGACACGGAGTTCTGGCGTGCGTGCAAGGAACTGAGGTTCTCGGACCGCTTCGCCGAGAAGGTCGCGATGTACAAGGCGGGCCTGACGGTGGACACGCCGGTGACCGACGAGAGCAACTACTACGGCAACTTCGAGGCCGAGTTCCGCAACTTCTGGAGCAACGCCAACTACTACTGCATCTTCGCCGGGCTGGGGCTGCTGCCGGACCGGCCGACACCGGTGCTGTCGTTCCGCTCGGACTCGGTGGAGTCGGCGGAGAAGCTCTTCGCCGAGGTGAAGCAGGACCAGGCCAGGCTGCTGGAGACGCTGCCCACCACGTACGACTACCTGCGCCGGCTGCACAGCCGGTAACCGCTTTCCAGATGTGCCGGTGGCCGCGAGTCGGAGGACTCGCGGCCACTTGCACGTTGCGCGCCGGGCCGGCGCGGGGGGTTCGCGGGGCCCGGCGCTCCCAGGAGGGCGTCAGCCCACGCGTTGCAACGCCTTCTCGCGGCGTTCGGCGATGCTCGAACCCGACTCCCGGCGAGCCATGCGGCGCAACAGGATCGGCGCGAGGATCAACCCGATGACGGCCCAGACACCCAGCACGGCCACCGTTTCCAGGTGGCGCCACGACTCACCGATCTCGACCGACTCCGCGCCCTGCGGCAGCAGCGCCGACCGCATGCCCAGACCCATCCAGTAGACCGGGAAGACCTGCGCGATCCACTGCAGCCAAGCGGGGAACGCCGCCAGCGGGTAGAAGATGCCCGAGATGCCGATCAGGGCGATGATCGGCAGCATCAGCAGCTGCTGCGCGCGGGCGCTCGAGAACGCCGAGCCCAGCACCGCGCCGATGGGCAGGGTGGCGACCATCCCGAGCAGCAGCACCCAGATCAGCGTGAGCCACGCCCCCGAGTCGTTCACCATCAGGCCGGGCACCAGGAACATGCCGGGGATCAGGAAGATCGCGAGGTCGACGACGAGGCTGCCGGACACGGACACGATCTTGCCGATGAGGTAGCCGGTCATGCCGTTCGGCGTGGCCTTGGCGCGCAGCAGGGTGCCGTCCTCGCGATCGACGGTGAGCTGCTGGCTCATCGAGATCATGCCGAAGGCCGCGTTCATGCCCAGGATGCTCGGCAGTGCCAGTGTCCCGAGGAAGAACCCGCTGTCGCCGAAGGACACGTCCTTGACGAAGTAGACGACGACCAGCATCAGGAGCGGCCAGAAGAAGTGCGACCACAGGTCTGCACCGTTGGTGAAGGACTGGCGGAACTCGATCCAGCCGCGGGTGAAACCCGCGCGGACCGCCGTCGACCTCGTGCTCGTCATGCCGCTCCCCCGATGGTGTCCGTCTGCGCGCGCTCCTCCGCGCGGCTGACGATGGTCAGGTAGGTGTCCTCCAGGGACGCCTTCTTGATGTCCAGATCGGCGACCGCGTCCCCGTGTTCCTTGAACAGGTCGAAGATGAACTTGGTCGCGTCCGTCGTGGACTCGGTGTGGCGTTCACCGTCGAGTGTCCAGCTGACCTGGTCCTCGCCCGCGATGCTGTCGCGCAGCTCCGCCGCGGTGCCGTCGGCGACGATGCGCCCACCGTCGAGGATCATGATGCGGGTGGCCAGCTTCTCCGCCTCCGCCAGGTCGTGCGTGGTGAGCACGATCGTGGTGTGGCCCTGCCCGGAGACCTCGGCGACCAGCGAGTGGAACTCCCGGCGCGCCTCGGGGTCGAGGCCCGCCGTCGGCTCGTCCAGGAAGATCAGCTCCGGCTTGCCGACCATGCCGATCGCGACGTCCACCCGGCGACGCTGACCACCGGAGAGCATGCGCAGCTTCTTGTGCGCGTGCTCGGTGAGTCCGACGGCGGCGATCAGCTCGTCGGCGTCCCACGGCCGCTGCACCTCGCTGTCGGAGTACGGCGCGTAGTAAGAACCCTGGTGCTGGAGCAACTCCCTGATCCGCCAGCGCGCGTGGTCGCGCCAGGACTGCAGGACGACTCCCACCCGCGCCCGCCAGGCCTCGTCGCCGCTCGCCGGATCGACGCCCAGCACGGAGACCCTGCCCGCCGACCGCATCCGGAAACCCTCGAGGATCTCGATCGTCGTCGTCTTGCCCGCTCCGTTCGGACCGAGCAGGCACACCACCTCACCGCGTCGTACCTGCAGCGTGACGTCGTGCAGGACATCGGTGCTGCCGTACCGCATCCGCAGGCCCTCGACGTCCAGCGCCAGCTCGTCGTTCCTCGTCATCGCGGTCCCCCTCTCTTGTGTTCGTGTCGTCTTTTCCCGGCGTGGACGACTCATCGCGGTCTCGTACGCCGGATGATGATGTCGCCGTCGAAGGTGTGGGCGTGCACGTCGACCGTGCGGTCCCCGCCGCTGGGCCGGTCGACCTCGGTGAGCCCGTTGTAGATGATTCCGCGCACGGTGCTGACGTCCAGGCGCGCGGCGGTGCCCTCGGGGATGCCGATCTCCACCTCGCCGGAGGCGGACGCGAGCATGGCCGTGCCGCCCAGCAGCTCGCCGATGCGCACGGCTCCGTACGCGGTCTTGCTGCGCACCTCGGCGCCCGCGGAGTCCACCGTGAACTCCCCGTTGGCGCCGACCAGTCGCAGCGGACCGGTGACCGTCCCGATGGTGCACTCGCCGTTGTCGTTCTTGATCACCGCGGAACCGTCGATCTCGTCGAACCACAGCGATCCCGAGCGGGTCGCGACCTTCACCTGGCCGATGACCCTGCCGACGGTGAGCTCGGCCCGCACGGCGAGCACCTGGAGCATCCCGGTGCGGTCGAGCTGGATGGCGCTGGTGACGGTGTCCAGGCGGCACACTCCGAGCCGGCCCTCGGCGCGGAAGTTCGCCCACGCCGAACCCGCACGCACGTGCGAGTCCTCCGGCAGTGTCACCCGCACCGCGACGGCACCGTCCGTCCGGCCTCGCCTGCCCTTGGCCGATCCGGGAGCGCGCACCACCACCTTGCCCGGCGTGTGCTCGACCTTGGTGCGCTCGACGGCGGCGACGTCTGCGGCGTTGCCGGCGTCCACGGGCTCGACGACGACGGTGGTCTCGACGACCGGGCCGGCGACGACGTGCACCTCGCCCGCGGGGAGCTGGATCGACAGGAAGATCGGTTCTGGCGTCGGGAAGGCGGTCATCGGGGCTCCGGGATGGCATCGGGTTCGCGGATCGGCACGGCGGTTCAGCGGACCCATCCCCGCAGGCGGTTGCTCATCACCGCGCCGCGCTCGGACTGGCCGGACTGCTCCGACAGCGCGGCGGCCGTCACGCGGACCAGCCAGGCGTTGACGGACAGCCCCTCGCGTTGCGCGGCCTCCTCGACGCGGACCTTGAGGTGCTCCGGCGGGCGGAAGTTGATGCGCGCCGGGGTGCTGTCCTCGGCCACCGCCTCCGCGGGGAGCCCGCCGTCCGGCACGCCGAATACCGGCCCGCCTCCCTGCTCGCGGCCGCTCTCCGTCCTGGTCACCGCGAACGACGGCGCCATGCCGCGCAGGCGCAGCTCCACCGTGTCCGGAGCCAGGTCGCGGGTGAGCTCGTCGGCGGCCTCCGACAGCAGGCCGAGCATCGCCACCTGGACCGCGGAGTCGAGCAGCGCGACGAGGCGCTCGGCGACCCCGAGCGCCTCGTCGCCGTGCGCCTCAGCGGCGAGCAGGAACTGCTGCCGCAGCTGGTCGGCGTAGTGTTCCAGGTCCATGGCGCCATTCTGGCACACCTATGGCGCCATGCCAACCCGGGGTGATCACCCGACTACCGACTCACTCCTGACCCAACTGGTTGCCACCCTCGCCAAAATTCCAGACCACCAGGCTTCCACCAGCGAAAAAGTCACTGGATCAACTGCCACGACAGCCTTCTTCCGAACCGGGAACGGGATGGCGCATCGATGGCGTCACACCTGCGCCACGACGGGCAGTGATGCGAGACCTGTCGTGTCGAACGCCGGGTGGACCTTCGGGACGGCACCGTCGGCCACCCTCAAGCCGGGGAACCGGTCGAACAGGGCGTTGAGCGCGATCCGCGCCTCCATCCGCGCGAGTTGCGCCCCGATGCAGAAGTGGATGCCGTGGCCGTACCCGATCTGCGAACTGGGCGTGCGGCTCGGGTCGAACACGTCGGGATCGGGGAACTGCGCCGGGTCGCGGTTGGCCGCGGCCAGCCACACCATCACGATGCTGCCCGCGTCGAGCTCCTGGCCTCCGAGTGCGGTGGGGCGGGTCGTCGCCCGGTAGGTGGCGGCGATCGGGCTGAGGAACCGCATGGACTCCTCCAGCAGTCCCGGAACCAGCGACCGGTCGGCGCGCACGCGGCGGTCCAGCCCGGGATCCGCGTCGAGGCACAGCACGGTGTTGGCGATCAGCATCGAGGTGGTCGTGTGCCCCGCCGCCAGCATCGTCTTCGCGAAGGCCACCACGTAGTCCTCGCTGAGCCGCTCACCGTCGATCTCGGCGGTCACCAGCCGGTCGAGCAGCCCGTCGCCGCCCGCGCCCGCCCGCGCGCGGACGTGCTCCCGCAGGTACTCCACGACCTGTTCCATCAGCACGGCGGTGGCCGCGAAGACCCGTTCCTGCTCGGCCTGGTCCGCGGCGGGTGACAGGTCGCCGAAGCTGGCCGCCATCTCCCGCATCCACCGCTCCAGCTTCGGCACGTCGGCGCGCGGCAATCCGAGCATCTCGCCGACGACCAGGATCGGCAGGGGCGAGCAGAACGCGTCCACCAGGTCGAACCCGGTGGGGTCGGCGATCGCGCCGAGCAGCTCGTCCACCAGCTCGCTGATGCGCGGTTCCATCCCGGCGAGCAGGCGCGGGGTGAAGGCGTACCGGACGAGATCGCGCTGCTGGCGGTGCCGCGGCGGGTCGGTCTGCAGCAGGTCTCCCTCCGCGATGACGTCGCCGCCGTCCTCCGCGAACAGGTGCGCCGTCCTGGAGGAGAACGTGGCCGGATCGCCGAGCACGGCGACCGCCTCCCGGTACCCGTACACGTTCCACACCCCGGAGTCCTGGTCGCGCACGACCGGCTCGTCCGGCCGGGCGCCGTGCAACCAGCCGTGCTCGGGGTGGATTCCCCACTTCTGGGCGAGTGTCGTCATCCCCTGTCCCCCGCTCAGCCCGCGGCCCTGGCGGCCTGCTCGTCGCGCTCCATGGCGTCGCGCAGGCTCTTCGGGCGCATGTCCGTCCAGTGCTCTTCGACGTAGTCGACGCACTCCTGGCGCGTGCTCGCGCCGAAGACAGCGCGCCACCCGTCGGGAACGGGTGCGAACGTCGGCCACAGCGAGTGCTGTTCCTCGTCGTTGACCAGTACGAAGAACTCACCGTTCTCGTCGTCGAACGGGTTGGTGCTCATGCGGGTGCTCCATTCCTCTGCTCCGCGCGGCGACGCAGGATCGACTGCGTGATCTCGCCGCCGCGCACGGCGATGTTGGACAACAGGGACGAGGTGAGGCCGTGCGTGTGCTCGGTGCCGCCCTGCAGGTAGATGCCGCAGTCCTGGTCCGGCTCGGTGACCAGGCGGTGGTCGCGGCCGACCAGGTGGCGCCCGAGCTCGTCGTAGGCGACGGAGCAGCCGAGGCCGGCGAGCAGCTCGCCGGGGTCCATCGGGTCGTACCCGGTCGCGCAGACCACCAGGTCGAGCGGGAGGTCCCGAGCCTGGTCATCGACTGTCGAATGGGTCAGCAGGGTGATCCCGTCGCGGTCCTGCTTCGCGCCGACGACCCTGGTCAGCGGCAGGAACCGCAGCCGCGGCTCGCCGCGCACCTCGTCGTCGTAGGCGCGCTGGTAGAGGTCGCGGATCACCTCGTCGTCGACCACCGAGTAGTTGGTGTTGCGGTGGTAGCGCCAGATCGCCGCCTTCGCCTTGTCGGACGCGTCGTAGAAGACGTCGACGGCGTCGGCGTCGAACACCTCGTTGGCGAACGGCGTGCTGTCCGCGATCGCGTAGCCGTAGCTCGGCAGCACCGCGAACACCTGCGCCGACGGGAGGTTCTCGTGCAGGTACCGGACGAGCTCGGCCGCGCTCTGCCCCGCTCCGACCACCGCGACCCTGCGCACGTCGCGGTCACCGAGAGCGTGGAACCGGTGCAGGAACTGCGAGCTGTGCCAGACCGACTCACCCGCCTCGAGCCCGACCGGCATCCTCGGCACCAGCCCTGTGGAGATGACGATGTTGCGCGTGTCCACCGTGCGCGTCGCCCCGGACTCCGTGTCACGCACGTGCACCCGCAGCACTCCTTCCGCCCGGCGCACTGACACGACCTCCGCCCGGTAGTGCACCGGCGGGGACAGCCGCGCCTCCGCCCAGCGGAGGTAGTCCTGGAACTCCCGCCGGGTGGGGAAGAAGTCGCTGTTGTTGACGAACCTCGCGAACCTTCCTCGGTCGTGCAGGTAGGACACGAAGCTGTAGGACGACACGGGGTTGCGCGGCGTCGCGAGGTCCTTGAGGAAGGACACCTGCATCTTGGCGCCCGGCACGAGCATGCCGCTGTGCCAGCGAAGCGAGTCCTGCTTCTCGAAGAAGGCGGCGCTGAGCCCGCCCGTCTCCTCGAGCGCGATCGCGAGGCTCAGGTTCGATGGGCCGAAGCCGATCCCGACCACGTCGTAGGGTTCGCTGGTCACGGAACTTCCCTCCTCACGGGCCAAGCTCCTCGCACAGGACCTGGCAGATCTCGGCTGCCGGCCGAGGCCGGTACATCTCGCCGTGCGCACTGGCGATGTCGCGCTCGCGGATCTCTCCGGTGGTGTAGGGCTCCCACAGCGGGCCGTAGGAACCGTGGGTGTTCGGCACCGCGTTGAAGAACACGATGTCGCCGTCGTAGACAGGGGACGTGAAGGCCGGCATCAGCCGGACGTGGTTGCCGATCACCGTGACGGCGTTGTCCACGAAGGACTCGGTGCCGGTGTTCGCGCCGGCGGTGGTGAGATGCTCGGCGAACCACTCGCGAACCTCGTGCGGGGTGGGCGCGGACTCGCCCGTGAGATAGCGCGCGGGGGCGCTGTCCAGCACGGCGAGCAGGCCGACCTCGTGCCCGCGCCGCCGCAGCTCGCACGCCAGGGCGTGGGCGAGCGTGCCGCCCACCGACAGGCCCGCGAGGTGGAACGGGCCCTGGGGCTGGACCGCGAGCACCTCGTCGGCGTAGTCGGCGACCATCTCCTCGATGGACGCGGGCAGCGGCGTCATGCCGTCGAATCCCTTGGCCTGGATGCCGTACGCGGGCCGGTCGGCGGGCAGACTGCCGGCGAGCCCCAGGTAGGGCCAGCAGATGCCGCCGCCGGGGTGGACCCACCACAGCGGTTCGCGGTCGCCTGTGTGCTTGATGACCAGCACCGGCCCGAAGGGGTCGAGAGGCGTCCCGGCCGCGAGCGCGGCTCCCGGTTCGAGCACCGCCGCGAGGTCCGCCGCTGTCGTCGCGGCGAACACGTCCTTGATCGGCACGTCCACGCCCAGCACCGCGGAGATCCGGTCGACCAGCCGGGTGGCGAGCAGCGAGTGCCCGCCGAGCGCGAAGAAGTCGTCGTCGACGCCGACCCGGTCGACGCCGAGGACCTCGGCGAACAACCCCGCGAGGATCTCCTCCCGCACGGTGCGCGGTGGCCGTCCCGCGCTCTGCGCCGTGTAGTCCGGCGCGGGCAGCCTGCGCCGGTCCACCTTCGAGCTCGTCGTCAGCGGGATCGCCTTGAGCAACACCACGGCGGACACGACCATGTAGTCGGGCAGCCTGCCGCGCAGGTGCTCGCGCAGCCCGGCGGCCAGCCCCGGCGCCGGGGTCCCGGACGGGACGACGTACGCGACCAGGCGCCGGTCACCCGCCGAGGTGTCGACGACCACCGCCGCCCTCCGCACGTCCTCGTGCGCCAGCAGCACGGCCTCGATCTCGGCGAGCTCCACCCGGAAGCCGCGCAGCTTCACCTGCTGGTCGAGGCGGCCGAGGAACACCAGCTGGCCGTCCTCGCCGAGCGAGACCACGTCACCGGTGCGGTACATGCGCTCGCCGGGCATTCCGAAGGGGCTGGGGAGGAAACGCTCCGAGGTCAACCCCGGCCGGCCGACGTAGCCGCGGGCCACACCGCTGCCCGCCACGTACAGCTCGCCCGCCACCCCTGCGGGCACCGGACGCAGCGCGTGGTCGAGCACGTGCAGGCGGGTACCGGGAACGGCGAGGCCGATCGGCAGGTCGCCCGCGCCGGGGGTAAGCGGCAGGCTCATGGTGGCGCAGGCGGTGGTCTCGGTCGGCCCGTAGACGTTGGTGACCCGCCGCCCCGGCGCCCACCTCGCCACCAGCTCCGGTGGCGTCACCTCGCCGCCGACCACCAGTGACTCCACAGTGGACAGTGCGTCGGCCGGCAGCGTGGCGAGCACGGCGGGCGGGATCATCGCGTGCGTGACGCGGTGCGCGTCGATGGTGCGCGCGAGCCGTTCACCCGCGGTGAGCGCCTCGCGGTCGGCCAGCACGATCGCGGCACCGCTCAGCAGCGCGGTGAACAGCTCGCACAACGAGACGTCGAAACTGGCGGAGGCGAACTGGAGCATGCGGCTGTCGCCGGTGACGCGCATCCGTTCGACGTGCCCCGCCGCCAGTGCGGCGATGCCCCGGTGCGGCACCGCGACACCCTTGGGCCTGCCGGTGGAACCCGACGTGTAGATCACGTAGGCGGTGTTGTCCACGTGCACGGCGGGTTCGACCACCTCGGCGCCGCCGTCCCGCCCGGCGGCGTCCACCCGCAGCGCGGGAGCAGGCAGGAACGCGAGGCCCGCCGCCGTCGCCTTGTCGACGAGCACGAGCACGGCATCCGCGTCCTCGGTCATGTACCGGATCCGGTCGGGTGGCAGCGCGTGGTCGATCGGGAGGTAGGCGGCCCCGGCGCGCATCACCGCGAGCAGCGCGACGACGAGTTCGGGCGAGCGGCGCAGCCCGGCCGCGACCACGGACTCCGGTCGAACACCGCGCCGCACCAGGTCGCGGGCCAGCGCCGCGGACCGCTCGTCCAGTTCCCGGTAGGTGAGCACCCGGTCGCCGAACACCACCGCCTCGGCCTCGGGGGTCGCGGCGGCCTGCTTGCCGAACAGCACCGGCACCGTCTCCTCGACGGGCGCCCGCTTCGAGCCGTCGGTCCTGGCCAGCACGGCGGCGTGGTCCACCGGGTCGACCAGGCCGATCGCGCCGACCGGGGTGTCCGGCGCGGTGGCGACCAGCCGCAGCACGGTGCCGAGCCGCGCCAGCACCGCCTCCGCGTAGCCGTCTCCGAACAGGTCGCGCTGGTAACGCAACACCAGGCGCAGCAACGGATCCGCGCTCGCCGACACGCCCATCCCGTAGTGCGTGCCGTTGTCGGCGGTGATCGTGGTGATCACGACCTCATCCGGCGCCCGCTCCGGTGCGCCGCCGACGGGGAACGACTCGAAGACGGTGGTGGTGTCGAACAACGCGGGAAGCCCGAGCGCCCGCTGCACGTCGGGCAGCCCCGTGTGGTGGTGGTCGAGCAGGGCGGCCTGCTGCCGCTGGACCGCGGCGAGCACGCCGGCAAGCGTGTCCCACGGAGTGTGCCGGACCCGGACGGGAACGGTGTTGATGAACAACCCGACCATCTCGTCCACCCCGGGCACGGCCGCGTCCCTGCCGGAGACGGTGGTGCCGAACACGACGTCGTCACGACCGGTCAGCGCCGACAGGACCAGGCCCCAGGCGGTCTGCACGACGGTGTTGAGGGTGACGCCCAGCTGCGCGGCCCTTGCGGCGAGGGCGGCGGCCACGTCCGCGGACAGCGGCACCTCCAGCTCGCGGGCGCCGGCCGGGTCCCGTCCTGCGGCGGCGTCGGTGAGGGGCGTCGGCTCTTCGAGCGCCTCAGCCCGCGCCACCGCACCGGTCCGCCTCCCGGCGGCCAGCAACGTCGGCTCATCGACACCGTCCAGCGCCTCCGCCCACGCCGCCACTCCGGCTTGGCGGTCGCGGGCGGCCAGCCAGGCGAGGTAGTCGCGGTACGGGGGTGCGGGTGCGAGTGCGTCGCCCCGGTGCAGTGCGAGGAGGTCGCGCACCAGCACCGGCACCGACCAGCCGTCCAGCAAGGCGTGGTGCACGGTGAGGACGAGCCGGGCGGCGTCGTCGGCCAGCCGTACGAGGGTGACGCGCAGCAGCGGCGGGACGGCGGGGTCGAGCCTGTCCCGTGCGTCCTCCGCCAGGAACGCCGCGAGCCGGTCGTCCGCGTCGGGCAGACCGCGCAGATCGAACTCGTGCCACGGCAGCCGGACAGCGCCGCACACGACCTGCAGCTGTTCGCCGGAGACCGCTCTGGCGAACGCGACCCTCAGGTTGTCGTGCCGGTCCAGCAGTGCCTGGGCGGCGGCGTGGAGCCGGGGCGGGTCGATCTCGCCTTCCACGTGCGCCACCAGTTGCATCTGGTAGACGTCCACACCGCTCGTGACCATCGACTCGAACAGCAGGCCGGACTGCAGCGGTGTCACCGGCCACACGTCGGTGGCGCCGGGATGACGAGCGCTGATCGCGTCGACCTCGCGCCCGCTCAGCCTGACCAGGGACAGGTTCGCGGCGGACAGGCCGTGTGCCTGGTCCGCGGCGTGGCGGGCGATGCCGGACAGCGCCGTCAGCCAGGCTTCCGCGACCCGCTGGGCCAGCTCAGCCGGCACCACCGCCGAGGCGAAGTCGAACCGGGCCGTCAGACGGGAACCATCGGCGGCGTCGGTGACGAACGCGTTGACGTCGAGCACCGCCAGTGCGGGCATGTCGGCGTCGAAGCCGACCTCGACCGATGCCGCCGCGTCGAGGTCCTGGGCGAACCCTGCCGCGCGCTGCTCCTCCGGGAAGCCCGACTCGGCGTGCCTGCCGAGGTAGTTGAACCCGACTTGGCCGAGCGGCGCGCCGGCCAGTTCGGCCCCGGTCTCCTCGTTCAGCCAGCGCAGCACACCGAACCCGGCACCGCGGCCGGGCAGCTCGGTGAACGCCCTGCGGACCCGCGCGACGACCTCGCCCGCGGCCGCCCCGCCGGCTGCCACGTCGGGCAGCGCCGTTGCGGAGACGTCGACGCGGACGGGGAACGTGCTGGTGAACCAGCCGACCGTGCGGCTGAGGTCGGCACCGGGCACGAGGTCTTCCTCGCGGCCGTGCCCCTCCACCCGCACCAGCACCGAGCCGGCGGGTTCCGCGCGCACGGCCGCCACGGCGACGGCCAGTCCCGCGAGGAGCGCGTCCTCCACGCCGCAGTGCAGCGCGGCGGGCACGGCGGCCAGCAACGTCCGGGTCGTCTCGGCGGGTACCTCGACGGTGAACCCGCGCACGGTGGAACGCACGTCCAGTGCGGGGTCGAGGTCACGCGTGCCGAGCAGCACGTCGCCGCCGGCGAGCACGGACCGCCAGTGGTCCATCTCCGCGACCCTGTCCTGTGCCGACTCGAGCAGGCCGTGCATCCAGCGCCGCAACGACGTGCCGACGGCCGGCAGCGCGGGGGCCCGGCCCTCGAGCACCCGTGCGCAGGCGGCCGCGAGGTCGGGCAGCAGCACCTGCCAGGACACCGCGTCCACCACGAGGTGGTGGACCGCGACGACGAGCCGGTTCGCCGACGGCACGCTGACGCAGCGCAGCACGGCGCCCTCGGCCGGGCGCAGGCCCGCGACCGCGGTGTCGGCCGCCGCCTGCAGGTCGTCACCGGGCACCGTGGTCAGCAACGCCGAGGCGTCGACCGACCCTGCCGGGCCGATCAGCAAGCCCTCACCGGTGAGCCGGGCGCGCAACGCGTCGTGCCGGTTCACCAGCGCGGCCAGCGCCGCCGTCAGCACGGTCTCGTCCAGGCCGGGCGGCACGCGGAGCACCGACACCATCGCGAAGCGGTCCAGACCGCCACCGCGTTCGACGACGAACCGGGCCATCGACGGCAACGGCACCAGGCCCGTCCCGCCGCCGGGCAGCTCGGCGAGCGCGGGTCCCCCGCGGGCCTCGGCAGCCGCGAGAGCGAGCCCGGCGACCGTGCGCCGTTCGAACACCTGGCGCGGCGTCACCACGATGCCGCGTGCCCTGGCCCGCGACACCACCTGGATGGAACGGATGCTGTCGCCGCCGATGAGGAAGTAGTCGTCGTCCACGCCGACCCGGTCCAGGCCGAGCACCTCGGCGACCACCTCGGCCAGCACCACCTCCACGTCCCCTTCCGGCGCGCGGTACGGGGCCCGCCCGGTGACCGGCTTCGGCAACGCGGCCGGATCGGCGGTCCCGTCCGCGAGGCGAGGAAGGGAACCCACGACGACGAACGACGACGGGACCGCGTGCGCGGGCAGCTGCTCGGCGGCTGCCTGGCGCAGCCGCGCGGTCGACAGCCGGTCCACGAGCTCCAGCCCGTCGCCGGTGTGCCGGGGTACGACGTAACCGACGAAGCCACCGTCGCCTCCCGCCGCGACCGCCGCGTCGGCGACACCGGGGAGCCCGGCCAGCACGGCCTCGACGGCATCGAGCGCGACGAGCTCACCGTTCACCGCCGCGACCCGCCCTGGCGCCCGCACCAGCTCACCGATCGGGGTGCCCGGATCGGTGACCAGCGTCGTGAGCACCGTGCGCAGCGAGGACGCGATGTCCTCGACCAGGTCGCGATCCACGACGTCGGTGGCGTACTCGAGGTGGCAGAGCACCTCCGAGCCCAGGTCGGTCAGGTTGAAGCACAGGTCGAACTTCGCGGTGCGCGTGTGCACCGCCTCCAGCCCCACCCGCAGGCCCGGCAGGCTGAAGGCGTCCGCCGACACCGCCTGCCAGGCGAACATCACCTGGAAGAACGGGTGCCTGCCCGGCGCCCGGTCCGGGTTGAGCAGCTCGACGAGCCGGTCGAACGGCACGTCCTGGTTGTCGTAGGCGTCCAGCGACCTCGCCCGCACCTGCGCGACCACGTCGGTGAACGCCGGGTCGCCCGCGAACCGCACCCGCAGCACCCAGGTGTTGAGGAAGAACCCGACGGAGTCGGCGAGCGCGGCGTCGGAGCGGTTGGCGATCGGCGAGCCGATGAGCACGTCGTCGCCGCAGAACCGGCGCAGCAGCACGGCAAGCGCCGCCTGCACCACCATGGGTGCCGTGGCTCCGTGCCGCGCCGCGAACGCGCGCACATCCGTCATCAGTGTGGCGTCCAGGCCGAATTCGACGGTGTCGCCCCGGCCGCTCGGCACGGCGGATCGCGCGCGCCCCGGCAGCGACAACGGCGGCGGCGGGTCGGCCAGCTCCTGCCGCCAGTGGCCGATCTGGGCCGCGGCGAGGCTCGCCGGGTCCTCCTCGGAGCCGAGGAGCTCCTGCTGCCAGAGCGTGTGGTCGGCGTACTGGACAGGAGGCTCGGCCCAGCAGGGCGCCATCCCGCGCAGCCGCGCCCCGTAGGCCGTGGCCAGGTCGCGCACCAGCGGCGGCATCGACTCTCCGTCGCCCGCGATGTGGTGCAGCAGGAGCAGCAGCACGTGCTCGCGTTCGCCGCGGCGGACGAGCGTCGCGCGCACCGGCAGGTCCGCGGCCAGGTCGAACACGTGCGCGGCCGCCTCGGCCAGCACGGCCCGCTCGTCGCCCGCGTCCACCACGGTCAGCTCGGCGACAGCGACGGACGGCGGCAGCACGACCTGGTGCGGTACCCCGTCGTCGTCCGTGTGCACGAGGGTGCGCAGGCTTTCGTGCCTGCCCACCACGTCCGACAGCGCCTCGCGCAGCGCGGCCGCGTCGAGCGGTCCGGTGAGACGCAGCGCGAACGGCAGGTTGTACGCAGCGGAAGGCCCGTGGAACCGGTCGATGAACCACACCCTGCGCTGCGCGGCCGAGAGCGGCACGCGCTCCGGGCGCACCGCGGCCCGTTCCAGCGGCGGCCGGCTCCTGGCTCCCTCCGTGATGCGCTCGGCCAGCAGCGCGGCGGTCGGCGCGTCGAACACGGTGCGGATCGGCACGTCGGCGCCCAGCTCGGCGCGCAGCCGGTTGACCAGCTTCGTGACGAGCACCGAATGGCCGCCCAGCGCGAAGAAGTCGTCATCGGCACCGACCCGTTCCGCCCCGAGCAGCTCGGCGAACAACCCGCACAGCAGCGCCTCACGCGGGGTGCGGGGAGCGCGGAACCCGGCCTCACCGCCGCCGAACCGGGGCTGCGGCAGGGCGGCGCGGTCGAGCTTGCCGTTGGCGGTGGCCGGGATCTCGGAGAGGAACACCAGACCGGCGGGAACCATGTGCTCGGGCAGCAGCCGCGCGGCGTGCGTGCGCACGTCGGCGGCGAGAGCCCGCTCGCTGCCCCAGCGCGGCCGCACCCGTGCCGCGATCGGCACCCGGGTCGGAACCGGACCGGGGCGCGTCGCGTGCACGGAGTGCATGCCGGTGCCCTCGAGCGCGTCGGTCTCCTCCACGGCGACGTCGAACCCGTTGTCGCACAACAGCTTTACGACCGTGGCCAGTCTGCCGTCCAGGTCGTGCACCTCGGCGACGACCTGTCCGATGATCGGCCAGTGTTCAGGTTCCACGCCGTGCAGCACGTCCAGCTCGGCCTTCTCCACGTCGAGCTTGAGCAGGTCGACCGACGTCAGCCCGTGCTCGCGGATCACCTGCGAGAGGGTGCGCACCGGCACCTCGACCCGGACGGACCGCAACCGGTCGGTCAGCAGCTCGTCGAGCCCGGTCTCCTCGCCGCCGGTCTGGTTGCGCACGACCCTGGCGAGCACCTCGCGGTCGGCGTCCTCGTCGGCGTAGCGGCCCGACATCATCGACATGTCCGGGTAGTAGGTGAACACCGCCGCGCCGGGGGTGCTGCCGAGGCCGCAGTCCAGCACGGTCGCGGTGACACCGTTGAGCACGAGGTTGGCCCGCAGCATCGCGGCCAGCTCGGGCACCGGTTCCACGGCGACGACGCGGCAGCCGGGCCGCTGGTCGCCCAGCAGCAACGAGAACATGCCGACGTGGGCGCCGACGTCGAGCACGCACGCGTCCTCCGGCAGCGTCGCGACCGCGTTCGCGTACTCGGCGCGGTCGAAGATCTCCCGGTGCAGGAAGTCCACACCGGACCGGTTGTGCGCCCAGACCGCCATGCCGCCGGGCAGTTCGTGCAGTTCCGCGTCGGGTTCGAGGCCGTCCGCGCGCAGCCGGGTCAGCGCGGCCACCGGGCCCGCAGTCGCGGCGGACGGGACGAGGTAAGCGGCGAGCGTCCGCTCCCCCGCCGCGGTCTCGTGCGGCAGGACGACGGCCTGGGCGACACCGGGGTGCCCGGCGAGCACGGACTCGATCTCGCCGAGCTCGACCCGCTGACCGCGCACCTTGATCTGGCCGTCCGCGCGGCCGAGGTGGACGAGCTCGCCCCGGTCGTCCCAGCGCACGACGTCGCCGGTGCGGTACAACCTGCTGCCCCGCCCGCGGAAGGGGTCGGCCACGAACCGGTCCG
The DNA here is from genome assembly GCF_003350445.1 of Lentzea flaviverrucosa. Taxonomy (NCBI): domain Bacteria; kingdom Bacillati; phylum Actinomycetota; class Actinomycetes; order Pseudonocardiales; family Pseudonocardiaceae; genus Lentzea; species Lentzea flaviverrucosa. The sequence goes on along the minus strand of NZ_QQAU01000008.1, from coordinate 36,917 downwards.
CGGTGAGCCCGGGCCTGCCCAGGTAGCCCCTGGCGAGCTGGACGCCCGCCAGGTACAGCTCGCCCGCGGTGCCCGGCGGCACCGGCCGCAGCCGCTGGTCGAGCACGTACACCCTGGTGTTCCACACCGGGGTGCCGATGGTGACGGTCCCCTCCTGCGCGACGGCGCCGGCGGTGACGTCGACGGCCGCCTCGGTCGGTCCGTAGAGGTTGTGCAGCGTTGCCGTGAGCACCTTCCTGCACTCATCGCGCAGGGTGTCCGGCAGTGGTTCACCACTGCAGATCACCCCGCGCAGCGAGGTGCACAGGGCGGCCGCGGGTTCGGCGAGGAACGCTCGCAGCATCGTCGGGACGAAGTGGACGAGGGTCACGCCCGCGCGCCGGACGGTCTCGGCCAGGTACGCGGGGTCGCGGTGCCCGCCGGGGCGTGCCACCACGAGCTCCGCACCGCAGAGCAGCGGCAGGAACAGCTCCCACACCGACACGTCGAACCCGGCCGGCGTCTTCTGCAGCACCCGGTCGCCGGGGCCGACGCCGTACTCGTCGCGCATCCACAGCAGCCGGTTGACGATCGCCGCGTGCTCGACCAGCACACCTTTCGGACTACCGGTGGAACCGGAGGTGTAGAGCAGGTACGCCGCGTTGCCGGGAGCCGGTGGCACCGGTTCTGCCCGCCGCCGCGGCAGCGGGCCGCCGACGACGAGCCGCCCCGGCACCTCCACCGGCGGTTCCTCCCGACCGGTGAGGGTCACCAGCGGCCGCGCCTCGCGCAGGACGTGCTCGATGCGCGCGGCGGGGTGGCCGGCGTCGATCGGCAGGTAGGCCGCACCCGCGCGGTGCACGGCGAGCAACGCCACGAGCAGCTCGGCCGACCGGGGCAGCAGCACACCGACGACGGTTTCCGGCCGGACGCCGAGCCCGGCCAGCGTGTGGGCGAGTGCGTCGACCTCGGCGTCCAGCTCCGCGTAGGTCAGGGTGCGGTCCTCGAAGGTCAGCGCGGGCGCCTCGGGGGTGCTCGCCACCTGGGCGGAGAACAGCGCGGGCAGCGTCGTCGCGAGAACCGGGTGGTCTGTGTCGTTCCACGTGCGGACGACCAGGTCGCGCTCGCCCGGCGTCAGCAGGTCGACGTCTCCGACGGCCAGTTCCGGCTCGGCGGCGACCTGGCTCAGCAGCCGCCCGAACCGGGCCGCGGTCGCCTCCGCCTCCGCCGCACCGACGACGTCGTGCCGGAACTGCAGCGCCAGCCGCAGCACCGGGTCCGCGTCGGCGACGAGGGCGAACGGGTAGTGCGACCCGCTGACCGGGCTCAGCCCGGTGATCGTGATACCGGAGGCCGTGTTGGCCTCCGCCAGTTCCGCCCGGTCGACCGGGAACGACTCGAACACGACCACCGTGTCGAACAGCTCGGGCAGTCCCACGGCGCGCTGGATCCCGGCGAGACCGCAGTGGTGGTGGTCGAGCAGCTCGGCCTGCCTGCGCTGCAGATCGGCTGCGACGTCGGCGAACCGCTCTCCTGGCCCGCCCGCGACCCGCACGGGCACGGTGTTGATGAACAGCCCGACCATCGTGTCGACACCGGGCACGTCGGCGGGCCTGCCCGACACGGTCGCGCCGAACACGACGTCGTCACGACCGGTGAGCTTGCCCAGCAGCACGCCCCACGCGGCCTGGACGAGCGTGTTGAGGGTGATGCCGAGGCGGGTCGCGCAGCCGGCCAGCGTGCGGGCGAGGTCTCCCGGCAGCGCGACGTCCACCTGTCCGACGTCGCCCGCCTCGGCACTGCCCGCGACGCCCCGCGCGAGCAGCGTCGGCTCGTTGACGCCCGCCAGTTCCCGCGTCCACGCCCGGACGGCGGCGTCCTGGTCCTGGCCCGCGAGCCAGCCGAGGAACTCGCGGTACTCGCGCACCCTGGGCAGCGCCGCGGCGTCACCGCCGGAGGCGTAGAGCCGCAGCAGGTCGCTCATCAGCAACGGCACGGACCAGCCGTCGAACAGCACGTGGTGCGCGGTGAGCACGAGCTCCGCGCGGCCGGCTCCGAGCGTGGCGAGCGTCAGGCGCAACAGCGGGGGGCGGGTGACGTCGAACGGGGTGCGCCGGTCCCGCTCGAGGTGCTCGTCCAGCACGCTCGCGGGCTGACCGGTGAGGTCGAGGTGCCGCCACGGCAGGCCGGCCCGCGCGGGCAGCACCTGGACGGGGTCACCGGCCGAGCTCGCGACGAACGCGCCCCTCAGCGGCGCGTGCCGGTCCAGCAGCGCCTGGCCCGCCCTGCGCATCCGTTCCGGGTCCACCTGCCCGGACAGGTGGAAGACGAACTGCACGTGGTAGGCGTCGGCGCCGGTCCCGGCGAGCAGGGCGTGGTAGAGCAGGCCGGACTGCAGCCCGGTGAGCGGCCAGACGTCCGCGAGTCCGGGGTAGCGCGACTCCCACTCCTCGATCTCCTGCTGCCGCAAGGACACCAGCGGCAGGTCCGAGGGGGTGCGGCCGCCCGCGGCCGGATCAGCCAGGTGCTCGCTGAGACCGCGTAGCGCTGAGCACCACAGGTCGATCAGCTCGGTGGCCGCCGCCGCGTCGAGCACGCCGCGCGGGTGGCTCACGCGGGCACGCAGGGAGAGTCCCTCGGCGGTCTCGATCGCCATCGCGTTGATCTCGAGCACGGCCATCGCGGGCATGTCGGGGTCGGGCACGGGGACGAGTTCGATGGTGTCCCCCGCCTGGGTCCAGCCGAGGCCGCGCAGGTTCTCCGGCATGTCGGCGGCGGCGTGGCGCCCCAGGTAGTTGAAGGCGATCTGACCGATTCCCGCACCTTCGAGCACCCGCGCGGTCTCCGGGTTCAGGTAGCGCAGGAGGCCGAACCCGATGCCCCGGTCGGGAACCGCGCGCAGCTGTTCCTTCACCGCCTTCACCGCGGCACCGGCCTGCGCTCCTCCGGCCAGCGCGTCGTCCACCCCGATCCCGGTGAGGTCCAGCCGCACCGGGTACATCGCGGTGAACCAGCCGACCGTCTGGGAGAGGTCGGCTCCCGGCACGACGGCGTCCTCGCGGCCGTGCCCCTCCATCTTGAGCAGCACCGACGGCACGCCGGCACCGCGGTCACGGCGCCAGCGCACGACGGCGAGCGCGAGTGCGGCGACCAGACCGTCGTTGACACCGCCGTGGAACCGCGCGGGCAGCTCGGTCAGCAGTGCCTCGGTGACCGGTGCCGCGACGGTCACCCAGTGGTGCTCGACGGTGCCGGCCACGTCGAGCACCGGGTCGAGCGGACGACTGCCCAGCAACGGATCCGGTCCGTCCACAACGGACTGCCAGAAAGCCAGCTCCGCGACGCGCCCCGGCCGCACCGCCTCCTCGGCGAGCGCGTGTGCCCAGCGCCGTGCGGACGTGCCGGACACCGCGAGCCCCGGCTGGGCGCCGGTGCGGACACGCGCCCACGCCGCGGCGAGGTCGGGCAGCAGGACGCGCCAGGACACGCCGTCCACGACGAGGTGGTGCAACACGATCAGCAACCGGCCGGCAGCCGGGCCCGCGTCGAACCAGACGTAGCGGGCGACGATCCCCGACTCGGGGTCGAGCCCGTCCGAGGCCTCGTCGAGCAGGGCGGCGGCGAGTCGTGCGTCCCAGCGCCCGCCCCACGGCACCCGGTGCACGAGCGCGCGGACGTTGACCGAGCCCTGCGGCGCGACCTCGAGGCCCGGCTCGGCCCCGGAGACAACCAGCCTGGAGCGCAGCACGTCGTGCCGGTCGGTGACGGCGTCGAGCGTCGCCACCAGCCCCGCCTCGTCGACGCCCTCCGGCAGGTCGACGACCACGGACATCGCGAAGCGGTTCCGGCCACCGCCCAGTTCCAGCAGGTAGCGAGCCACCGGCAGCAGCGGTGCCCACCCGGTGCCCCCGCCGGGCAACTCGGCCAGCACCGGCGTGTCTCCCGCGCGACCTTCCACCAGCTCGGCCAGCGCGGCGACCGTGCGCTGCCGGAACACCTCGCGCGGGCTGATCCCGACACCGCGGGCACGGGCGCGGGACACGACCTGGATGGAGCGGATGCTGTCGCCGCCCACGGCGAAGAAGTCGTCGTCCACGCCGACCACGTCCACCCCGAGCACCTCGGCGTAGACGGCCGCGAGCACCTGCTCGGTGTGGCCGTCAGGGGCGCGATAGGCCCCCACCGGTGCTTGGGGCTCCGGCAACGCGGCGCGGTCGACCTTGCCGCTCGGCGTCAGCGGCAGCTCGTCCACCACCACGAAGACCGACGGCACCATGTACTCGGGCAGGCGTGCGGCGACGAACGCCCGCAGCTCGCCCGCCGACAGGCCAGCCGTGAGGTCGACGTCCACGTCCACCAGGTCGGCGACGGTGCCGATACCGCCCACCTCGACCGGCACGACGTACGCGACGAGCCGTCCGTCCCAGACCCGTGCCGCGACCGCGGCGACACCGGGGTGCCCGCCGGTCACGGACTCCACCTCGGCCGGCTCGATCCGGATGCCGCGCACCTTCACCTGGTCGTCCGCCCGGCCGGCGAACACCAGCGCGCCGTCGGCGACCCGTCCCAGGTCGCCGGTGCGGAACATCCTCCCGCCGCTCCCGGCGGGATCGGCGACGAACCGGCCGGCGGTGAGCCCGGGCCGATCGCGGTACCCGCGGCCGACGGACGCCCCGCCGACGTAGATCTCACCGGTCACACCCGGTGGCACCGGTGCGAGCGCCTCGTCCAGCACGTGGATCCGCACACCGCCGATCGGCGCGCCGACGGGGGCCAGCCCGACACCTCCGGTGCGCTCCACCACGCCGAGGGACGCGTAGTAGGTCTCGCTCTGCCCGTAGGCGTTCACCACCCGCGCGGCGGGGAAGACACGGCGGACGGCGTCGGCCACGGCCCACGTCAGGCCCTCACCGGCGAAGACCACCCCGGTCACCGGGGCGTCCGGAGCGTCGACGCCGGACAGCAGCAGGTTCAGCACCGACGGCACACCGCTGAGCACCACCGGCCCGCCGGAGAGCCAGTCGTCCCGCTCCCCGAGCTCCAGGACGTCGCGCACCAGCTCGACGCGGCCGCCGGCCGAGAGCGTCGCGAGCAGCTCGAACACCGACACGTCGAACCCGATCGACGCGCCGGCGAACACCCTGGTGCCCGTCTCGATGCCGGACACCGCCGCCAGGTCGGGCAGGCAGGTCACGATGTTGCGGTGGGCGATCACCACGCCTTTCGGCACCCCGGTCGAACCGGAGGTGTGCAGGACGTAGGCGGTGCTGTCGGGATGGACGGCCGGCTCCGCGCCGGCCGGGGTGGTCCTCACGTCGTCGAACAGGACGTGCGGCACACCGAGGTCCGGGAGCTCGGCGAGCGCTCCCGGTTCGGTCAGTGCCAGCACGACACCGGCGTCCGCGACGGCGAACCGCAGCCGCTCGCTGGGAAACCGCGGGTCGACGGGCAGGTAGCCGGCACCGCAGCGCAGGACGCCGAGCAGCGCCGCCACCAGATCGGCCGAGCGCGGCATCGCCACGGCGACGAGCGACTCCGGCCCCACCCCCGCCGCGCGCAGCCCCGCCGCGACGCGGGCGCTCAGCTCGTCCAGCTCCCGGTAGGTCAGGGTGAGCCCCGCGTCCGCGACCGCGACGGCGTCCGGGGTCAGCCGCACCTGGCGGCCGAAGACCTCTGGCACGGTCACAGGCGCGGCGGGGTCGTGCGGGCGGGCGGTGTCGTTGAAGCGGTCGAGCTCGGCCCGTTCGCGCGGCAGCAGCACGCTCACCGCGCCGGCACGGGTGGTCAGGCCGGCGGCGAACTGCTCGGCGACCCGTACGAAGCGGTCGGCGAGACCGGCGACGGTCGCCCGGTCGTACAGGTCGGTCGAGTACTCGAGAGTGCAGCGCAGCCCGTCACCGTGCGGGGCGAAGTTGAACTCGAGGTCGAACTTGGCCGTGTCGGTGGGCACCACGCGCAGCACGGCAGGCGCACCGGCCATGTCCAGCGGCACCGACTCGGCCGTCTGCCAGGTGAGCATCACCTGGAACAGCGGGTGCGCGGCCACCGAGCGTTCCGGGTTCAGCGTCTCCACCAGCTGCTCGAACGGCAGGTCCTGGTGGTCGTAGGCGGCCAGCGCGTGCGCGCGGACCCGGCGCAGCACCTCGGCGAGCGAAGGGTCGTCGCCCAGGTCGACGCGCAGCACCCACGTGTTGACGAAGAAACCGACCAGGTCCGCCAGCTCCGGTTCCACCCGCCCCGCGACGGTGGACCCCAGCACCACGTCCTTCCCGCCCCCGAGCCGGGACAGCAGCACCACGAGCACCGCCTGCGCCACCATGGCCCGCGACATGCCGTGCGCGCGGGCGAGGTCGCCGAGCGCACCGGTCAGCACGGCGTCCAGCTCGAACTCGACCCGCGCTCCCCTGCCGGACACCACCGCGCCCCGCACGCGGTCACCCGGCACCGACACCACACCGGGGGCACCGGCGACCACGTCCCGCCAGAAGTCCAGTTGCCGCGCGGCGACCTCCTCCAGGAGCTCCTGCTGCCACATGGCGAAGTCCCCGTACTGCACCGCGAGGTCGCCCCACACCGGGGCTGCGCCAGCCGACCTGGCCCGGTAGGCCGCGGACAGGTCCGCGGCCAGCGGCCCCATCGACTCGCCGTCCGCCGCGCAGTGGTGCACGACCAGCACCAGCACCCACGCCGACTCGTCCCGGCGCAGGACTCCGGCGCGGATCGGGATCTCGTCGGCGAGGGCGAAGTGGCGAGCGGACCACTCCGCGACGACCGAGTCCTCCGTGCGCCCGGCGTCCTGACCTGTCAGGTCGACCAGGGGGATGTCGAGCACGAGGTCGTCCACGGGAACCACGTGCTGCCAAGGGACACCGTGCTCGTCGGCGACGAGCAGCGTCCGCAGGCTCTGGTGCCGTACCACGACGTCGTGCACGGCGGCCCGCAGCGCGGTGACGTCGAGCGGACCGCGGGCCTCCACCACGAACGGCAGGTTGTACCGCGCGGACGGACCCTCGACCTGGTCGAGGAACCACAGCCTGCGCTGCGCGTACGACAGGGGAATCACGCCACACCACCACCTGAGGGGACCTGGCGCCGCAGCCTCGGGCGCACCACCTTCGCCGGCACCAGTTGCGCGGCCAGCGCCGCGACCGCGGGGTGGTCGAAGACCTTGCTCACGGCGACGTCGCTACCGAGCTCGGCCCTGATCCGGCCCACCAGCCGCGTCGCGAGCAGCGAATGCCCGCCCAGCAGGAAGAAGTCGTCGTCCAGCCCCACCCGGTCAACCTCCAGCACCTCGGCGAACAGGGCGCACAGCACGCGTTCGTCGTGCGTGCGCGGTGCGCGGTAGGCGCTGGACGGCGCGACGACCGGCTCGGGGAGCGCACCGCGGTCGATCTTGCCGGTGGGCGTCAGCGGCAGCTCGTCCACCGCGACGAACACCGACGGCACCATGTACTCCGGCAGCCGACCGCCGGCGAACGCGCGCAGCTCGGCCGCCGCGACACCGGACGTCACGTAGGCCACGAGCCGCCCGTCCCACACCCGCACGGCCGCCGCGCCCACCAGCGGGTGCGAACAGAGCACGGACTCGACCTCGCCGGGCTCGACCCGGACGCCGCGCACCTTCACCTGGTCGTCCGCCCTGCCGACGCACTCCAGCACGCCGTCGACGACACGCCCGAGGTCTCCGGTGCGGAACACCCGCCCACCGCCCCCGGTGGGATCGGCGACGAACCGGTCCGCGGTCAGCCCGGGACGTCCCCGGTACCCGCGGCCCACCGACAGACCGCCGACGTGCACCTCACCGACGACACCCGGCGGCACCTCGGCCAGCCACGGGTCGAGCACCAGCACGCGGACGGCGTCGAGGGGGGCGCCGACGGGGGCGAACCCGGAACCGCCCGGATCCACCGCGCCCATCGACGCGTAGAACGTCTCGCTCTGCCCGTAGGCGTTCACGACGCGCGCGCCGGGGAAGGCGCGGCGCACCCGCTCGACGAGCGCCCTGGGCAGGCCTTCACCGGCGAACACGACGCCGGCCACCCCGGGGTCGCGCCGCCGGCCGGAGAGCACGGCGCCCAGCACGGACGGCACCCCGCTGAGCACCACCGGGGCGCCGTCTCCGCCGAAGCCGTCCGCCAGTGCGAGCACGTCCTCGACGACCTCGACGACGCCACCCGCGCACAGCGTGACGAGCAGCTCGAACACCGACACGTCGAAGCTGACCGACGCGCCGGCGAGGACGCGCACGCCCGCGCCGATCCCGGCGCCGGCGATCAGTCCCGGCACGCAGGCGCACACGTTGCGGTGCGTGATCGCCACGCCCTTGGGCACTCCGGTCGAGCCGGACGTGTAGAGCACGTACGCGAGCTCGTCGGGGTGGACGGGCACGTCGGCCGCGAGCGGGGCGGCCGTGAGCGCGTCCGCGACGAACACGGCGGGCACCCCGTCCGAGGACAGGGCCCGCAGCACCTCGGGAGTGGTGAGCAGGGCGTGCGGGGCCGCGTCGCGCAGGACGAACTCCGAGCGCGCGCTGGGGAAGCGGGGGTCCACGGGCAGGTAGGCGGCACCGGCCTTGAGCACGCCGAGCAGTGCGGGCACGAGGTCGGCCGAGCGCGGCAGGGCGACGGCGACGAGGCTGCCCGGTCCGGTTCCTCCCGCGCGCAACGCCGCCGCGATCCGCGCGGCGCGTTCGCCGACCTCGCGGTAGGAGAGCCGGCGTTCACCCACGACCAGCGCGGTCGCGTCCGGCGTCCTGGCGGTCTGTGCGGCGACCAGGCGCGGGAGCGTGCTGTCGCCGAGCGCGCGGGGCGGCCGGGTGAACCGCGCGAGCGACGCGCGCTCGGACGGCAGCAACCGGTCGGGCTCGACCCCGCTGGCGAACCCCTCGACCACCTGGCACAGGCGGGCGGCGAGACCGGCGGCGACCGCGTGGTTCACGACGTCCCGCCGGTACCGCACCACGAACCGCAGTCCGCTGTCCTCGTCGAGGAACGCCAGCACCGTCACCGGGTAGTGGGTGCCGACCAGCGGCCGGAAGGCGGCGAACTCCATCCCGGCGGCGGCACCGAACGCCGCGATGGCGGCACGGTCCACGGGGAAGGACTCGAACGCGAGGTAGGTGTCGAACAGGGGTCCTGCGCGCCCTGCCTGCAGGTCCGCGAGCGGCACGTGCTGGAAGTCCAGCAGCGCGGCCTGGCGGTCCTGCAGCTCACGCGCGACGTCGCGGGTGGACGCACCGGGTGAGCGGCGGACCCGGACGGGCACGCTGCCCAGCAGGCATCCCACCACTCCGTCCACTCCGGGCAGTTCGGACGGCCGCCCGGAGACGGCGGCGGCGAACACCACGTCGCGCTGCCCCGTCATGGTGGCCAGCACGGACGCCCACGCGACCTGCACGAGCGTGTTGACCGTGACTCCCCACTCCGCCGCACGGCCGGTGAGCAGCCGGGTCGCGTCCGCGCCGAGCTCCGCACCGACGACACCGCCACCCGTCCGGGCACCGCGGTCGCCGGACAGGCGGGACAGCACGGGTGCGAGGAGCGCGGGCTCGGCGAACCCGGCCAGTTCCTCACGCCAGCGGCGCAGCGCCGCGGCCCGATCCTGCCCGCGATACCAGGCCAGGAAGTCGCGGAAGGCAGGTGCTCTGCGCGTGACGCCACCCGCGTACGCCCGCAGCACGTCCTCGAGCAGCAAGGCGAGCGACCACCCGTCGAACAGGGCGTGGTGGGCGGTCAGCACCAGTGACGCGCGCTCGCCCGTGCGGACCAGCATCGCTCGCAGCAACGGTGGTTCGGCGACGTCGAACCCGAGTGCCCGGTCCCGCGCCAGCAGCTCGGACAGCACGTCGTCGGCCACGTCGTCCCCAGACCACGGCGCACCGGTCACCGGTACCTCGCCCACCATCCGCAACGCGGCGGCGTCCCAGTCACGGGGTGCCTCGTGCTCCGGTGTCTCCGCGACGACCTCCCGCCACGGAACGGCGGTGCCCGCCACGACCACGGCGGCCATCTCCCCGGTCTCGGTGGGCACGAACGCCGACCACAGCGCGGGGTGCGCGGACACGGTGCGGGCCACGGCGTCCCGCAGCCGCCCGGCGTCGACGTCGCCCTCGAGCCGGACCGCGTACTGCACCACGTAGGGGTCGGTGCCGGGACCACCGGCGACGGCCGACTGGAACAGCAGGCCTTCCTGCAGCGCCGTCACCGGCCAGACGTCGACGACACCGCGGCCGGTCGCGCCGACGCCGTAGCGCCGTTCCCACGTCTCGATCTCGTGTTGCCGCACGGGCACCAGGGGCACGTCGGACGGCATCAGCCCGGCCGCCGCCGGGTGCGGCACGTGGGCGGCGAGCCCGGACAGCGCCGCGAGCCAGTGCTCGCTGAACGTGGTGAGCTCCTCGTGTCCCAGCACTCCGGACGGCGCGGTGAACACAGCGCTGAGCACCGGACCGGACGGGAGGTCCACCACCACCGAGTTGACGTCGACCTCGCAGAGGGCGGGCATCGCCGCGTCGTGCCCCGCATCGAACTCCGCGAGTTCCGGCACGTCGGCGATGTCGCGGGACAACCCGAAACCCATGCCCTCCAGTCCCGGCAGGTCCCCGCAGGCCACCCGGCCGAGGTGGTTGAAGCCGACCTGGCCGAGGTGCAGTCCGCCGAGCTCGGCGCGGCCGCGGTCGCTGAGGTACCGCAGCGCCCCGAAGCCGACACCGCGGTTCGGGGTCTCCGCCAGCGCCTGGCGCACCAGCCTGATCAACGCGCCCGCGTCCGGCGTCCCGGCGCAGGCGCCGGCGGGGTCGATTCCCGCGACGTCGAACCGGACGGGGAACAGGCTGGTGAACCACCCCACCGTGCCGGAGAGGTCGAACGGCTCACCGAGCACGTCCTCCTCCCTGCCGTGGCCTTCCATCCTGACCCGCACCGGCTCGTCCACGCGTTGCCCGAGCGCGGCCCGCCTGCGCAGCACCGCGAGCACGAGCGCGCCCAGCAGCACGTCCGCGGCGCCGCAGCGGTACGCCGCGGGCAGGGCCGTCAGCACTGCGCGGGCCAACTCCGGTGGCACCACCACGCGCACCCGGTGCACGGTCGACCGGACGTCCACGGCGGTGTCGAGAACGCGTGCACCGAACACGGGATCCGGGGTGCTGATCAGCGACCGCCAGCGATCCAGCTCGTCCAGCCACCGCCGCGCACCCGGCCGTTCCGGTTCGTCGACGGACCTCACCCCGGCGGTCAGCGCGCGCACCCAGGTGCCGAACCGCGCAGGCTCCGGCGGCAGCACGGGCGGGCGGCCCGCCCTCAGCTCACGCCAGGCGGTCGCGAGGTCGCGGGTGAGGATCCGCCACGAGACCCCGTCGACGACGCCGTGGTGCACTCCGAGCAGCAGCCTGCCCCGGCCGGACGGGGGGTCGAACCACACCGCGCTGAGCACGACACCCGCCGCCGGGTCGATCGCGTCCGCGAGTCCGTCCAGTTCGGACACGAGCAGAGTGCGCCACCGCGGAGAGCCGAAACCGTCCGCGAACGGCACGCGGCGCAGCGCCGGCGCACCCGCGCCGGTCACCTCCCACGCCTCACCACCGGGCAGCAGCCGTGCGCGCAGCATCGGATGCCGGGCCAGCACGGCGGCGAACACACCGGTCAGTCCACTGTGGTCGATGCCCTCCGGCAGCTCCAGAACGGCGGCCTGCATGAAGGTGGTGAACCCCGGCCCGCGCTCGCTCAGCCACCGCGTCACCGGGGACAGCGGAACCCGTGCGGTCTCCTCGTCACCGGTCACGACCGCCGGCAGGGCGTCCGTCGTGGCGACCTCCGCCATGGCCGCGACGGTCCGCGCACGGAAGACGTCCCGTGCGTTGATCACCACACCCAGGTCCCGCGCGCGGGAGGCGACCTGGATGGCTTGGATCGAGTCGCCGCCCGCGGCGAAGAAGTCCGCGTCCGCGCCGAACGTCCCGACGCCGAGCACCTCGCCGATCACGCCGGCGAGCAGGGACTCCGCCCCGGACCGTGGTGCGCGTCCAGCACCGGTGTCCCACAGGGGTTCCGGCAACAGCGTCCTGTCGACCTTGCCGGACGGCATCATCGGGAACCCGTCCACGACCACCACGGCCGAGGGGACCATGAACTCCGGCAGCCTCCGGCCGAGAAGTTCCCGGACGGTCGAGGAGAGGTCGTGCACCGCCTGGCCGGAAGCGGGCACGACGTAGCCGACGAGCCGTTTGCCGCCGGGTGTCTCGCGCACCACCACGACCGCCCGCTCCACGCCGGGCAGGGCGACGAGCGCCGCCTCCACCTCACCCGGTTCCACGCGGAAACCCCGGATCTTCACCTGGTCGTCGCCGCGGCCGCGGAACAGCAGCTCCCGCTGCGCGGTCAGCTCGACGACGTCGCCGGTGCGGTACATGCGCTCGCCGGGCTCAGCGGGACAGGCGACGAACCGCTCGGCGGTCAGCGCGGGACGTCCCGGGTAGCCGCGGCCGACCTGGGCGCCGCTGAGGTAGAGCTCACCGGGCACGCCCACTCCGACCGGGGTGAGCGCGTCGTCGAGCACGTGCGCGCGAAGCCCGTCGAACGGCAGGCCGATGGGGATGTTGCCCTCGACCGGCACGGCCGGGTCGACCAGCCGGGCGGTGGCGAAGACGGTGGTCTCGGTGGGACCGTAGACGTGCGAGAAAACCGTTGCGGGACAGGCGAGGAGTGCACGCTGGAACGACGCGGGCGAGACGCGTTCACCGCCGGTCCACACCTCGGTCACACCGGACAGGCAGCGCGGGTCCTCCTCGGCGAGGAGGTTGAAGTGCGCGGTGGTGAGGAAGACGGATGTGACCCCGTGCCGCGCGACGAGGTCCGCGAGCGTCGCGGGCTCCAGCTCGCTCACCGGCGAGACGACCACGGTGTTGCCGGTCAGCAGCGGAACCCACAGCTCGTACACCGACGCGTCGAACACCAGCGGTGAGTGCAGCAGCACGCGCGACTGCGTTGCGCCGCACCACCTCCGGTCCTGCGCGAGCGACACGACGTCGCGATGGCTGATGCCGATTCCCTTCGGCGACCCGGTCGACCCCGAGGTGTAGATGACGTACGCGAGCTGATCGGGACGCGGGGCGGACGGTGCGGCGCCGCTCGCCGTGTTCTCCAGCTCTGCCAACGTGATCCGCCGGCACGAACCGGGAAGGGCGGCGAGCTCGTCGTCCTTCCCGCCCGCCACCACGACGGCGGGACGCACGTCGTCGAACATCTGCCGGATGCGCACGGCGGGGTGCCCGAGGTCGACGGGCAGGTACGTGCCGCCCGCCTTCAGCACGCCGAGGAGCACGACCGCCAGGTCGGCGGACCTCGGCAGCACCACGCCCACCGGTGTCTCCGGCCCGACGCCGAGGCCCGCGAGCGCGGCGGCGACGCGCGACGACCGTTCGTCGAGCTCCCGGTAGGTCAGCACAACGCCGCCGGCCACCACCGCGGGCTTGTCCGGGGCGTCCGCCGTGCGCGCGGCGAACACCGCCGGAACCGACCGGCCCCGTCCGCCGTGCGGCGACCGCTCGTGCACATCAACCACCTGCCCCCGGGAAACTGAGTGATTCGGCGAGGTCGCCCACCTCCTTGTGCCGCACCGGAAACCCGGTACCGGCGGCCGTCGGCGGCACGACGGACCGAGCATCGTGGACACCGCTCGCACGCCACAAGGCACGCCGCCGGACAGGGCTGTCCCGTCGACAGGACACCGAACCAGCTTGACGAAACCCGTTGGGACAGCGGCGTTGTCCGTCTCCGCGACGACCGGCTCCGGTGTTGCCCGACCGCGTGGCGCTGCAATACGTTGCGAGCGGTCGCCCGACTCGGGCAGCGCGTCGAAACCCTCCCCTGAGCGCCGTTCTTCCTTGCGCCCGAAGGTATCGAGGCCCAGTCTGCACGGGCGACAGCACCTGTGCGCGAGCAACACTGGAGACGAGCATGGCATCGACCGCACTGCCCTTGGCCTGCCTGCCCTTCGCGGGCAGCGGAGCCGGGGTCTACCGCGCCTGGCGGCACCTGGACTCCGACGCGCTGCACATCGTCCCGATCCAACTGCCCGGCCGGGAGGAGCTCTACCTGGAAAGCGCCTTCATCGACGCGGTACGAGCGGCGCGGTGGCTGACACCGCGCGTGCTGGAGGCCGTGGGCGGGCAGCGGTTCGCACTCTTCGGGCACAGCCTCGGCGCGGTGCTCGCGTACGAGATCGCGCAGGAGCTGGCACGTACGGGCAACACGTCGTTGCAGCACGTGTACGTCAGCGGCTCCCCCGGACCCGGCCACGTCCGTGAGAACCAGGCGACCGGGCTCGACGACGAGGCGTTCCTGGCGCGGGTGCGGGAGTTCGCCGGCTACCGGCACAGCGCGCTGGACAGCCCTGACCTGCGTGAGCTGCTGCTGCCCACGCTGCGCAGCGACGTGGAGATGCACGAGAACTACCGCCCGTCGACGACGGAACCGCTGCGCGTCCCTGTGACGGCGTTGCGCGGCGTGGACGACACCCTGGTGACGGCCGAGCAGGTCCGCGGCTGGGAGGAGACGACGGTGAAGACGTTCACCCACGTCGAGCTGCCGGGAGGGCACATGTACCTCGTCGACGGCCCGGAGGCGCTGCTGAACGCGATCAGCGGAAGCTGACGCGACATGCGCCTGGAGAACAAGACCGCGATCATCACGGGGGCCGCGCGCGGGATCGGCCGCGAGTGCGCACTCCGTTTCGCCGAGGAGGGCGCGGACCTCGTCCTGCTCGACGTGGCGGCGGACATCGACGGCGTCGGCTACCCGATGGGCGGCCGCGACCAGCTCGACCACACCGCCGGTCTGTGCCGGGCGCTGGGCAGCGCGGTGCTCGCCGCCGCGGTGGACGTGCGCGACCTGGGCCAGGTCGAGGCCGCGGTCCGGTCGGCGGTGGACCGGTTCCACGCGATCGACGTGCTGGTGAACAACGCGGGCATCGCCGCACCGTCCGGCGCCGAACTGCACGAGATCACCGAACCGGACTGGGCGCTGATGCTCGACATCGACCTGACCGGGGCCTGGCGGATGATCAGGACGGTGGCACCGCTGATGGTCGGGCGACGCGCCGGCAGCATCATCAACATCTCCTCGACCGCGGGACTGGTCGGCTACCGGCGCTTCGGCGCGTACGTGGCGGCCAAGCACGGGCTGATCGGGCTGACCAGGGCCGCCGCGCTGGACTACGCGCCGTTCAAGGTGCGCGCCAACGCCCTGTGTCCCGGTTCGGTGCGCGACGACCCGATGGTCGAGGGGCGCATGCTCGCGGAGATCGCGCGGTCGCTGGACGTCCCGGCCGCCGAGCACGAGCGGGTGTTCGTGCGCGACCAGCCGATGAACGCGCTGATGGAACCGGGTGACGTGGCCGATGCCGCGCTCTGGCTCGCCGGCGACGGTTCCCGGCAGGTGACCGGGTCGGTGGTGGCGGTCGACGGCGGGTTCAGCAGCCGATGAGAGCGGAGTGACGATGACGAGCGCGGACGTCGACGACATGCGGGAGTGCCACAGCCTCGTGACCCCCGCCCCGGTCCGGCCGGACGAGCTGGCCGGCCGGACGGCACGGACGGCCGGACGGTGGCGAGCGCTCGAAGGAGTGCGGCTGTGGCCGTGCGAGGTGCCCGACGATGCGGTGGCGGACCGGACGCGCAGGGAAGCGTCCCGCCCGGTCGGGGATGGCGTGCGGGTGGTGCTCGTGCACAGCGCCAAGCAGGCGCGCCTGGTGCTGGTCGCCCGCCGGTCCGCGCTCTCCGAACGTGCCCTGCGCCTGCTCGCCTCCGCGGTGACCGGCGGCGAGCCCCTCGGTCCCGAACCGGAGCCCGGTTCACCGCCGCGCACCACGTCCGGTGGCGCGCCGGAGTGGGGTCTGGGCGACCGGACGCGCGCGGGCAGGCAGCACCGGCTCCCCGTCTCCGTCGCGGGTGACGAGAAGACGCTCCTCGCCGCCGCAGCCGTCACACTCTCCACCTACACGGAGTCCTCAACAGTCCACATCGGACTCAACGACGCGGTGCACCGCGTCGGCGTTCCGGACTCGCGCTCGGGCCTCGCGGACTTCGACGTCACACCCGGCGGTGACCGCGCCGACGTCGGGATCATCGTGTCCGGCGGCGGCGAGTACCTGCCCCGCCTCGCACCGCCGAACGCACTGACCCTGCACGGCGCGTTCGGTGGCGGCCGGTTCACCGGCTGGTGCCACTTCGACGAGGGAGCGGTCACACCCGCCGTCGCCGAGGCGTTCAGCCGCCACGTCGAACACGTCGCCGACCAGCTCGTGTCGGCGCAGGGCGAGCCTGGCGGCCACCTGTCCGCCGAGGCCGAAACGGCGGTGCTGGCGCTCGGCCGCACCCCCCTCACCGGGCCGGGCCTGACCGGGCGCATAGACCAGGTCGTGGCGGCTGTGGCCCGGTCGGCGCCGGACGCTGTCGCGGTCAGCGACGAGAAGACCGAGCTGACCTACCGGCAGCTCGACGAGCGGGCGACGCGCGTGGCGGCCGGGCTGGGCGTGCTCGGCGCCCGCCGGGGTGACCTGGTCGGCGTGTGCCTCGACCGCGGTACCGACCTCGTCGTCGCACTGCTCGGCGTGCTCAAGGCCGGCTGCGCCTACGTGCCGCTGGAGCCGCACAACCCGCCTGAACGGCTGCGGTTCATCGCCGAGGACGCCGGCGTGCGCTGGGTGGTGGGCACCCCGCCGCCGCTGCCGGGCATCACCGCCGTGGCGCTGCGCGACGTCGAAGCGCACGGCGAGGGCAGGGATCCGGAGGCGGCGGGATCCGATGAGGACACCGCGTACGTGATCTACACGTCGGGATCGACCGGCCGTCCCAAGGGAGTTCTGGTCCCGCACCGCAACGTCGTGGCTCTGATGAACGCCACCCGCGGCGAGTTCGCGCTGGGCGCGCGTGACACGTGGACGATGTTCCACTCCAGTGCCTTCGACTTCTCCGTCTGGGAGGTGTGGGGGTGTCTGCTCACGGGCGGTTCGCTGGTCGTGGTGTCGTACTGGGCCGCACGGGACGCGGAGGCGTTCCGTGCGTTGCTGGCGCGGAGGAAGGTCACGGTGCTGAGCCAGACACCCTCGGCGTTCACCCAGCTGATCCGCGCCGACCAGGAGGCGGATGACGGTCTCGCGGTCCGGCTGGTGGTGCTCGGCGGGGAGCCGGTGGACCTGCGCGGCACCGCGCCCTGGTTCGCCCGGTACCCGCACACCCGCTGCCGGGTGGTGAACATGTTCGGCATCACCGAGACCACCGTGCACGTGACGGCGCAGACCATCGGGCCGGCGGAGGTCGTCACGGGTTCCCGGTCGGTCGGCCGGGCATTGCCGGGGTGGTCGGTGTCGGTCCGGGACCAGGCAGGACAAGTGCTGCCCGTCGGGGCGCCCGGCGAGATCTGGGTCGGCGGCGCCGGTGTCGCCGAGGGGTACCTCGGCAGGCCTGAGCTGACGGCGGAACGATTCGTCACGGACCCGGTGGACGGCGAGCGCCGCTACCGCAGCGGCGACCGCGGCCGGCTGCGGCCGGACGGGCGGCTCGACCACCTCGGCCGCGTCGACAACCAGGTGAAGATCCGCGGCTACCGCATCGAACTGGACGAGATCCGATCCGTCCTGGTGAACGACGTGGGTGTCGCGGCCGCCGTGGTCACCGTCGGACTGGGCACGCCGGACGACCCGGCCAGCGCGCGCATCGACGCCTTCGTCGTGCTGCCCGGTGGCCGGGACGTCGGCGAGGTGTGGAGCGCGGTGCGCGGCCTGCTGCCCGAGTACATGGTGCCGTCGACGATCACCGCCATCCCCGCTTTGCCGTTGACGCCGAACGGCAAAGCGGATCTGGCGGCGCTGCCCGAGCCCGTGCTCGCGAGCCAGGCACGAGGGGAAGACACCGCCTGCGGGGACGACCTCGGCGGCAACGTCCTCGCCCTGTGGTCGGACGTGCTCAACACCGAGGTCAAGCGGGAGGACAACTTCTTCGAGCTCGGCGGCAACTCGCTGCTGGTCGAGCGCGTGCTGATCACCATGCGCTCGCGGCGGATGCCGAGGGTGTCGGTGCGCGAGTTCTACCTGAACTCGACGGCGGGTCAGTTCATCGACCTGGTGACCCGGCTGGGCGCCGGCGGGTGAGCACCCGCCGCTGGCCGGAGTGACGTCGGGATGTCACTGGGAGCTGGGCGGCGTCTCGTCGCCGAGCACCTCGGCCGCCGCCCAGTCGAGCATCGTCATGACCCACTTCTCGAAGTCCACCCTGGCCTCGTCGGCAGCCCGGCGCCACACGCCGACCCGGTTGTTCGGCAGCTCGATGCGAGCGCTGGGAACGGTGGGGATCACGACGGGCTCGACGGCGCCTCTGGTCGCCTCGCGCAGCTGCTTGGTGGTCCAGTTCTCCTGCTCGGCCTGGTCGAGCAACTGGTCCTGCTCGTGCGGCGGGCGGGAGGCAACCTCAGCGTGGTGCTGGAAGGTGAGCGCGGCGCGACGTCTGCTCAGGTCGAAGCGCCGGGCGACCCAGGCGTAGTTGCGCAGTGTCTGGTAGCGCAGACCGGCGCTGCGGATCGCGATGCGGTAGCGGTCGGCGTAGTGCTTCTTGCCGTACACCAGCCAGTCCCCGAGCCACCACGACGAGGAGTCCACGATGCCCGCCAACTGGCGGCCCGCGCGTTCCCACTCGTCGAACCCCAGCTCCTTCGGGATCCACAGTCCGGTGCCGGTCATCAGCACCCGGTCCGACGCGGCCGGCAGGCCGTTCGCCGGATAGTCGCTCACCAGGACGTGTTCGTCGATCAATGTGCCGTCGTCAACCACACCAGCCCCCGAGAAAAGATCGCAGGGCCGGGGACGAAGGCCGTCGCGTCGCCCGTGGGTGGCGTGGGCAACACCGCTCGCGCGACCAGGTCCTTGGTCGCCCAAGCCCTGCACCAGTGAGTGCGAAACAAATGTCCGGCAAATATGCGGAGGTGTCCGTTATCAGTACAGAGTCGAAGCCCTGCAGACCGCGTGACCGTCACTCCACAATCAGGACTGAGCAACAGGCGCTATCACATCAGGGACCCCCCAATCCCACGACAGGAAATCACACGGCGACATGTCGCCCGCAGCATCAGATATGTCGCAGGCAGACAAATGCAAACCCCATCTGCGAGCGACTGTACACGCAACGCTCCCACCCGGCTACCGTCCGCTTTGGACCCGTTCGTTCGATTCCCGGTCTCCCGCAGCAGGGATCGGGGCACTGCGGCGGCGCGGATCGCCATGCGCGGTCTACTCCTCGATCCTGATCGCGAGCGCCGGACACGCGGCTGCGGCGGCACGCACGCCCTCGGCGGCGCTCTCCGGCGGAGCCGGATCCCTCAAGATCACCACGCCGTCGTAATCACGCTGGTCGAAGACGTCGACAGCGGCCAGCACGCACTGGCCGGACGAAAGACAGAGCTTCTGATCCACGCCGACCTTCATCACCACCCCCACCGCGTTTTCTACCCAAATCATTGGACAAGCGGTCAGAACTTTCAAGCAACCGGCGCGTCCCGTCAACAGGACGCGACAACGGCCGGAGTAATCACGGTACGACGAACGGCCCACGTGCGACACGAACGCAGAACACAAAAGGCGACCGCACCAGGATGAATTCAAACCGGGCCGGGACGCCGCCGCCGCCGACCCCGGTCGCGACACGAACGGTCGTTCTTGACGGCCGCGGAACGCGTTCGGCCATACTGCGGAAGCAGATCCACCGCCGGTCTTTGCCGACGAATACGACGCGATCTCGGCGATATGCGGAACGTCGGCGAGCGGAAAATCCCGGTGCCGGCCCGCAGAATTGAGTGGAGGGCGTGCGGATGTCGCACATCGTGATCCTGCTCGTCGACCTGGCGCTGATCATCGCGCTGGCGCGGATCCTCGGAGCGGCCGCGCGGCGGCTCGGACAGCCTCCGGTGATCGGCGAGGTGCTCGCGGGCGTGCTGGTGCTCCCCCTGATCGTCACGACCGCACCCGGCGCCGCCCTGTTCCCCTCCGCCATCCGGGCCGACCTGTCCGTGCTGGCCAACATCGGCGTGGCGCTGTTCATGTTCGTCGTCGGCATGGAGCTCGACCTCGGCGCCGTGCGCCGCGGCGGCCGGATGGCGATATCAGTAGCGGTGACGTCGGTCGCGCTGCCCTTCGGCTTCGGCCTGCTGGTCGCCCTCGTCTACGCGGATCAGCACGCACCAGCCGGCGCGCGCACCGGTTTCCTGATGTTCTTCGCGGTGGCCATGGCGGTCACGGCGTTCCCGGTGCTCGCCCGCATCCTCACCGACAGGGGCATGCACCACACGACGACCGGGTCGCTGGCGCTCGTGTCGGCGGCGATCAACGACGTGCTCGCCTGGGTCCTGCTGGCCGTGGCCGTGGCGCTGAGCGGGCAGGGCGGCAACCCCCCGTGGCTTCTCGCGCTGTCGGTGCCCTACCTGGCGGTGATGCTGGGAGTGGTGCGGCCGCTGCTGACCAGGATCATGCCGGCGGATCGCGCGCTGAGCCCCGGCAGTCTGGCCGTCGTCGTGGGCGGTCTGCTGCTGTCGGCGGCGGTGACCGAGTGGATCGGCCTGCACCTGATCTTCGGCGCGTTCCTCTTCGGCACGGTGATGCCGCGCAACGGCGTCCGCCAGCTCGTGCACGACCGCGTCGCCGAGCTGAACTCGGTGCTGTTGCTGCCCATCTTCTTCATCGCCGCAGGCCTCGCGATCGACTTCTCCGCACTGGGCGCCGGCGGGCTGGGTGCCCTCGCGCTCATCCTCGCGGCCGCCATCAGCGGCAAGTTCCTCGGCGCCTTCGCCGCCGCCCGCCTGTGCGGCGCCCCTGTGCGCCAAGCGGCCGTGCTCGGCACGCTGATGAACACGAGGGGGCTGACCGAGCTGGTGGTACTGAGCATCGGTGTCCAGCTGGGCCTGCTGAACCAGCAGCTGTACACCCTGATGGTGATCATGGCCCTGGTGACGACGGCCATGGCCGCACCGCTGTTGTCCGTCCTGCAGCCACAACGGACCATCGATGAGGACCTGCGGGCCACGGCGGCGACTCCCGTACCTGGCCGCCTCGGATGACGTGACTGATCGTGCGGCTCGAACTCGTGGGCGCGGTCGACGTTCCCACCGGACCGCTCGCCCGTGACCGCGGTGACGCAGCTGCGTCTGGCGCCAACACACGCGCTCGGTGTTGCCGCACACCCTCGCCACCGTCGTCCGTGCCTCACCGGGACATCCGATCACCGGCGCATTCGCTCGAGGTTCGGCGCGGACGTTCACCGGCACTCTGGTGACGTCTGCCTGGCCGATCGAACAGTTGCGAGCAGGGCCGGCGTTTGAGCGCCGCATCGTTCGGATCCTTCCACCCTGCTCTCAGCGACGCCTACGGGCACAGCACCCTGAGCGGCGTCGTTCCTGCGCGGGGAAACGGGGCGAGATCAGGCTTGGAACGCCGATGAGCAGCTTCGGCAGTTGTTCGAGCATGGACACGCGGTTCGGCGGCAGCGACGACCGTTCACCACACGGCCCCGTCCGGGAACCATTCCATGATCGAGTTCACCCTGATGGACGGCGCGGTACGTACGTTCAGGCTATCAGTCCGATGATCGGCTTCGTCGAATACGTAGTTGTCCAGCCAAACGGAGTCCAGTCAGGAGTGATGATCTTGCGTCTGTCACAGAAGTTCGGGGTGACCGCTGTCGTGGCGGTGGCGCTTGCCGCCGTCATGGCCACGCCCGCGACGGCTGACTCCAGCAGCAACGTCTACGGAACCTGGCCGAACCGGCTCGCGCACGCGACATTCACAAGCCATGGCGACTCGTTCACAGTCTGGGACGACGAAGCCGATGGCCGGGCTGCCGTCGTGTTCTGGCAGGCCGGGGCGGTCACCGGCGAATGCGTGAACAGCAAGGGCGACAACACCTCCAAGACCTGCAACTACGACTTCACAGAAGGCGTGCGGGTCAAGTGGAACCTCGTGGCGCAGGGGTGGGCGAACCCCGGGTGCTGCACCGCGGTCGTGGGGCCCACGCAGTACGACACAGCCTGACGCACTTCCGCGCCACCAGTTGTGGATGATCTTTGCAGCCGATGGGCACGATCACCGCAGGCCTGTGACCGTCCACAGCCTCAGCTGTGGGCGGTCAGGGCTCGCACGCGTTGGTGACGAACACCGCGGTGGGCTCGTGGCCGGCCATCAGCAGGAGCATCGCCATGGCGATGATTTCCCGGAGTGGACAGGCGTTCGCCGTTCTCCGAGGCCGGAGAGCAGGGCATCGTCCGGGTCGGCGCGGCGCGACGAGGCATGGCGGATGCCCGACAAGGGCGACGTCTTCGAAGACGTACGTCCAGTTCGTGTACCGGACGCTCCTGGG
Organism: Lentzea flaviverrucosa; assembly: GCF_003350445.1. NCBI lineage: Bacteria > Bacillati > Actinomycetota > Actinomycetes > Pseudonocardiales > Pseudonocardiaceae > Lentzea > Lentzea flaviverrucosa. The sequence continues at coordinate 14,545 of NZ_QQAU01000008.1, read as the reverse complement.
CGCTCAGGGCAAGAACATTTCGGTGTCACGACTGTTCCACTGCAAGCCACTGGTGACGTTGTTCATGCAACTGACCTCCCAGACGAACGTGACCGGCAGCGGGCTCACGGCTGACAACGGTCGACGTCGCAAAGGATCGAGGTGCAGCCTGCTCTACCTGGTACCTGGGAGCCTGCGGTATCGGCGACGCTGGCGAACACGACTAATTTCTTCGTCATGAACTTCTCTCCCGCTCGCAGCCAAGCCCTGCTCGCGACGATCCTGGTGGTGAGCGTCGCGGCCAACGTCGCCACTCAAGCCTTCGGTCTGAGCCTCTACATCAGCGCCGCTTTCGGACTGATCGCCGTCGCCAGCGGCATCACGCTGTTCTCCAACCACCGCAAGAACCATCAGGATTCGCGGAACTGAAGCGGCCGACGACCTCTGTCAGTGACGGCTCACTGGAAGAACCGGAGGCAACTCGATGGCCCGCCGAACGGCCTCGGCGCCGTTCTCGGCCTCGCCGACGATCTCGGTGTCGGGGGTGCTCTCCAGCAGCATGCGCGAACAGCGCTCAGGCTCGCGCGATCCAGGCTTGGTACACCTGGACGCGAACACGCGTGCCGTCAACTGACCCACGAGCCGGACGGACCGCGGCGGGTGCGATTCAGAGGTTCCGGTACGGCCTGCTGAAGAAACCGACCGAGAAGGCCGCGGACACGCCCAGTCCGGCGACGACGATCACGACCTCCGGGGCGCCCTTGGCCAGTGCGGTCCCCGCGAGCAACGCGGAGGCCGGGTAGGCGAGACCGGCGCAGGTGGCCAGCAGGCTCATGACCCTGCCCAGCGCTCGGGCGGGCACTGTCCGCTGGAGCATCGTCATGTAGAAGACGTTCACCGTGGCTTGCAGGGACGCGGCGGTGAACATCGCCGCGGTTGCCATCACCAGCGAGGAACCCACTGGGACACCTGCCAGTGCGAGTCCCTCTGCGATGCCGAGGCAGAGCGCTACGAGCCCTCGGCGGCGCAGGCGAAGGAGTGCCGGGCCCAGCAGTGCTCCCACGACCGAGCCGGCGCCGAGGCCGGCCATCATGACGCCGAACCCGAAGGCTCCCCGGCCCAGCGAGTCCTGGGCGAAGACCGGCAGTGCGATCTCGATCAGGCCTACAGCGGCGAGGTTGAACACGAGCGTGGTCAGCAGGGTCATCCTCACCAGGGGCGCGGCGGCGGCGTAGCGCAGCACCGATCGCCAAGTTCGCAACCGGTCGGTGTCGTCGGCGTCCTGGACAACCGTGTCGTCGGCTGCTCCGGCTGCGGGTTCGGGTGGTCGGATCGCCATCAGGGTCAGGCTGGACACCAGGAAGGTGATCGCGTCGATCAGCAGGCCCACGCCGCTCTTGAGTGACGCGACGAGCATTCCGCCCAGCGCCGGCCCGGCGATCCTCGACGTGCTCTGCATGATCTGGATCAGGGAGTTGCCCGCGGCGAGCGACTCGGGGCGCACGATGTGCGGTAGCACGGCGAACGAGGCCGGCATGAAGATTCCGCCCAGGGCGCCGAACGGAACCGCGACCGTGATCATGGCCCACAGGGGGATGTGCTCGTTGGCGGTGAGCACTGCGAAACCGAGCACTGCGAGGCCGCGGAGCGCGTCCGCGGCCAGCATCACCGGGCGGGCGCCCAGGCGGTCGGCGAGCGCTCCGCCCACCGGGAGGAAGGCCAGTCTGGCCGTTCCGTAGCAGGCCAGCACCACGCCGAGGTTCGTCGGGCCGCCGCCCTGGTCGAGCACGATGAACGGCAGTGTGACGAGGTATATGCCGTCGCCGATCTGGGACAGCAGCTGGCCGGCGAGGTACAGCGCGAAGCGTCGTTCCCGCAGCGGAGCGGCGAGCTGAAGGCCGGGAACTCGGGCGAACAGCGTCAATGGCTGGTTGCCTCGGCCGCTGCGTCGGCGTATTTGATGATCAAGCGTGCGAGTTCGCGGCGTTCGGTGTCGGGCCAGTCGCGGGTGATGTACTCGAAGGCTTGGCGTTGTTGTGACCGGAAGCGGTCGCGCAGTGCGATTCCGGCCTCGGTGAGCTGCAGCACCGCCCGGCGGCCGTCGGCCTGCGACGGGACGCGCAGCAGATAGCCGTGCGCGATGCAGTCGCCGGCCATCCTGCTGGCCACCGACGGGTCGATCCCGAGCGCGTCGGCCACGCCGCCGACGCTGATCTCACCCTGCGCCTCGTCGACGACGTTGAGCACCAGGTTGCGGTTCATGTCCTTGCGCTCGACCGGCGGATCCACGGGCACCTGCGTCGTGCGCCTGCGCAACCGGGCGAACGCCGGACCCACCGCGTCCAGCAGATCCGCCTCGCGACCAGCGCCGGACTCGTCCCTCTTCACCACAGGCCGAAGTCTAGAGCCAGCCGCGCGGCGGCAACCGTGCTGCCAGCTGAGGGAACTCTCAGCTCCGGCGCGGCGCCCTTCAAAAAGCATGTAGTTTGCATACATAGACGGTATGCATATGCATGCCAATAGTCAAAGAAGGGGGTCGTTCCCGATGTGTGCAATCAACCGTCGCGGGCTGCTGAGGACAGCAGGGCTGACGGCAGCCGCCGTGGGCTCGTCAACGCTGCTGGGGGCCTGCGCCGGTGACACGCCGCAGCGGTCGCCGGGCCTGACGGCCATCACGAACGCGCGGATCTTCGACGGTGAACGGGTGCTCGACCAGCGCACCGTTCTGATCGAGGGCGGCTCGATCGTCGCCGTCACCGGCACTCCCCCGTCGCACGCCCAGATCGTCGACGCCGCGGGTGCCACGCTCCTGCCGGGACTGATCGACTCCCACGTGCACACCTCGGAGGAAGGTCTGCGCGACGCCTTGCTGTTCGGTGTCACCACGGAACTGGAGATGCAGGGCGGGTTCGACGCGGCCGGCCGCAGGTCGATCGCGGACCGGGACGACCTGGCCGACGTCCGTTCAGCCGGGTTCGGCCTGACCGCACCGGGTGGACACCCCAGCGAACTGGTCCCCGACGACGCTGGGCCGGACACGGGCGACGGGCAGGGGCCTCCGGAGGGTGAGTCCTCGGCGAACCCGGCGGCGTCGGAGGTCACCACACCGGAAGAGGCCATCGCCGCGGTGCGCACGCGAGCGGAGGGAGGCTCCGACTTCATCAAGATCATGATCGAGGACGGGCACGTCCTCGGCGCGCCCGGCCTGCCGATGATGAGCGAGGCCACGGTCAGGGCAGCGGTGCTGGAGGCACGACGACTGGGCAAGCTCACCGTCGCGCACACGCTGACCGCGGCGGCGACCGAGCAGGCCGTCGCCGCCGGTATGGACGGCCTGGCGCACCTGTTCGTCGACCGGCCGCACACACCGCAGATCATCGAGAACGTGGTGCGGTCCGGTGCGTTCGTGACTCCGTGCCTGTGCCTCAACGCCTCCATCATGGGCCGGACCGGCGCCGGACTCGCGGCCGACCCGCGCGTGGGCCCGAAGCTGAGCCCCGAGTGGCTCGCGACGCTCAACGGCAGCCTCGACAAGTACCCGCAGGGTGACTTCGACGCGGTCCTCGCGACCGTCGCGGCACTGCACACGGCCGGGGTGGACATCCTCGTCGGCACCGACGTGTCCGTCGCGTGGCCCGAACTCGGTGGCATGGCCCACGGCGCCAGCGTCCACCACGAGATGCAACTGCTCGTCCAGGCCGGCCTCACCCCCATCGCGGCGTTGACAGCGGCGACGTCCACGCCCGCGCGGCGGTTCGGACTGCTCGACCGCGGCCGCATCGCCGCGGGAGCACGCGCGGACCTGCTGCTGGTCGCGGGCGATCCGACGACGAAGATCAGTGACTCGCTGTCGATCAAGGAGGTCTGGCGCCGAGGCGTTCGCCAGGCGAGGAAGTAGTCCTGCCGCCGACCCGTCCACACCCCACTTCCCCGAAAAGGTGCACCACCATGACCATCGCCATCACCAACGCACGGATCTTCGACGGCCGTGAACTCCTCGACGCACGAACGGTTCTCGTCGAGGACGGACTGATCACCGCTGTCGGCGGCGAGGCCCCCGCCGATGCCGAGATCGTCGACGCACGCGGCGGCACCCTGCTGCCAGGCCTGATCGACGCACACGTCCACACCAGCGAGGAGTCCCTCGCTCTCGCCCTGCGTTTCGGGGTGACGACGGAGCTGGAGATGCAGGGCAGCCACACGCGTGGCAACCGCGGTCACATCACGGACAACGACTCGGTCGCCGACGTGCGCTCGGCGGGCTTCGCCATCACCCCGCCGGGAGGACATCCCAGTGAACTGTTCCCGGAAGGCTTCGAACCGGTCGGCGACCGCACGATCCAGTACCCCAACGGTGACTTCGGCCCGCCTGTCATGCCGTTCTCCACCACTCCGGAGCAGGCGGTCGCCTTCATCCCCCGGCTCGTCGAGACCGGCTCGGACTACATCAAGTTCATGGTCGACGACGGCAGCGTCGAAGGACATCCGGGAATCCCCGCGCTCGACCAGGCGACGCTGGACGCGGGAGTCGCGGAAGCCAAGCGCCACGGCATGCTCACGATCGCGCACGCCCTGACCGTCGACGCCACCTGGATGTCCCTCGAAGCCGGTGTCGACGGCTTCGCCCACCTGTTCCTCGACCGGCCCCACGACGACCAGATCATCGGCTTGATCGCCCGCTCCGGCGCCTTCGTCGTCCCGTGCGTGGTGCTGAACGCCTCACTGATGGGCATCACCGGTGCCGAACTCGCGGCGGACCCCCGAGTGAGCTCGCGGCTGGACGACGCGTGGATGAAGACGTTGCGCTCCAGCTTCGACCTCTACCACCAGGGCGCTCTCAGCGATGTCATGGCATCGGTCGCGGCACTGCACCAGGCCGGAGTCGACCTGATCGTGGGCACCGACGCGTCGGTACCGGTGCCGTTCCTCGGCGGTCTCGCCCACGGCGCGAGCGTCCACCACGAACTCCAGTACCTCGTCCAGGCAGGCCTCACGCCCGTCGAGGCACTGCGCGCGGCGACCAGCACCCCGGCACGTCGCTTCGGCCTCACCGACCGCGGGCGCATCGCCGAAGGCCTGCGCGCGGACCTGCTCCTGGTCGAGGGAGACCCGACGTCGACCATCTCCGACACGCTCGGCATCCAGGGGGTCTGGCGGCGCGGTGTGAGGCTCGAGTCCGACTGATCGGGCCGGAGCCGGCGCCGGGCAAGTCGTCGCACGCCGGCCGGAGTCCTCATCGGACTCGTCGAAACGGTGCACGGTCTCCGTTCACCCAAGGCCGTCCCGGTCGAGTGACCCGCGTCTCAGGGCGGGTAGGACCTGCGCTTCTAATACCACGGAATGATTCACGAGCACCGGAAGTATGAGGTGTCACCGAGCGAAATCGGCCAGACTGGACCCGTGCACCGTCATCAGCGCAAGGCGACCTGGTTGTGACCGTTCCTCCCAGGGTGCTGGTGAGCAGGCGCTGGCTCGTGCTGGCGATCTTGTGCGCCAGTCTGCTGCTGGTGTCGGTGGACGCCACGGTGCTGCACATGGCTTTGCCCGCGCTGGCGGAGGACCTGCGGCCCACCGCCACCAGCCAGTTGTGGATCATCGCGGTCTACTCGCTGGTCGCGGCGCCCCTGCTGCTCGCCTTCGGCACGTTGGGCGATCGGTACGGGCGGCGCCGGATCCTGGTGCTCGGCTACGTCGTGTTCGGGCTGGCCTCACTCGCCTGCGCGTGGGCGCCCAACGTCGCGGTGCTGATCGGCGCACGGGCCGCGCTCGGCGTCGGCGGCGCGATGATCATGCCGGCCACGCTGTCGCTGTTGCGCCAGGCTTTCCCGGACCGTGCCGAACGTCAGACCGCCATCGGCATCTGGAGCGGGGTGGCCGGTTCGGGGGCGGTGCTCGGGCCGCTGCTCGGCGGCTTCCTGGTGGAGACGTTCTCCTGGCACGCCGCGTTCCTGATCAACGTGCCGGTGATGGTCGTGGCGATTCCGCTGACCTACTGGCTGATCCCGGAGTCCGCGGACCCGCCGGACGGGCCGTGGGACGCGCTCAGCGCGGTGCTGGCCGGGCTGGGCGTCATCGGGGTCGCCTTCGCGATCAAGCAGACCCCGCACGGCGGGACGATGTACGTGCTCGGCCCGGTCGCCGGGTTGCTCGGGTTCCTGTTGCTCGTGGCGTTCGTCCGGCGGCAACGAAAGCTGCCTGTTCCGCTGCTCGACGTGACGCTGTTCCGCGACCGCGCGTTCAGCGTCGCGGTCGGCAGCGTCCTGCTGGTCATGACCTCGCTGGTCGGCCTGGGCCTGCTGCTGGCCCAGTACCTCCAGCTCGTGCTCGCGCTGCAACCCGTGCCCGCCGCGTTCCGGCTGATGTTCGTCATGGGCTCGGCGGTCATCGGCAGCATCGTCGCCGGTCCGTTGTTGCAGCGGTTCGGGAACCGCCGGATGACGGTCGCCGGGTTCGCGGTCAGCGCGGTGGCCCTGGCCGCCGCCGCCGCGGGTCTGACGGTGACCGAGAACCTGTGGCTGCTCGGGCCGGTGCTGGCGGCGACCGGGTTCGGTGTCTCGATCTCGCTCACCGCAGCCTCCGACGCCCTGCTCGCCGCCGCACCGGCCGAGCAGGCGGGCGCGGCGGCCGCCGTGGAGGAGACCGCCTACGAGCTCGGCGCCGGGCTCGGCGTCACGGTTCTGGGCAGCGTCGCCACCCTGATCTACTCAGTCAGTCTTCCCGGCGCGGCGGCACAGGCCCGCGACGGCCTCACCGAGGCGACAGCCGCTGCCGCCGGGCTGCCGCCCGAAGCGGGCTCCCATCTGCTCGAGCTGGCCCGCGCCGCGTTCGTGACCGGCCTGAGGGCCGCGATGGTGGTCGGCGTCGTCCTGTTCGTCCTCGCCACGATCGCCGCGGCACGTGCCCTGCCCAAGACGAAGGAACCACACAACGATGACCGAGCTTGACCTCAAGACCAGCACGACACATCCGGCCCAGCCGGGTGTCAGGGGCGGCTGGCGCACACCCGACCGCCTGTACCGGCTGATCAGCAGCCCCGTCCTGCGGATGATCCTCGGCTGGGACCTGCCCCGCCACGACCTGCGCGTGATCGACCGGCGCCCCGGCACGGTCTGCCTGGAGGTCGGCAGCGGAGGCGGCTTCTACACCACGGCACTCAAAACCCACCTGGGCAACGAGAACACCCTGATCGCCCTCGACCCGGCACCGTCGGCCATGCGATCACTGCGGCACCGGCTGGACGGCGTGCCGGGCGCGCGAGTGTCCTTTGTGGCCGGTGACGGCTGCAAGCTCCCGTTGGCCGACGACCAGGCCGACACCCTGTTCTACGGCTACAGCCTCGAGGAGATGCCCGACCCGCTGGCGGCCATTCGCGAGGCGCACCGGGTACTTCGGCCGGGCGGTGAACTCGTCCTGTTCCTCTGGCGGCCCGTGTTCACGCGGCGTCGCCGCCGCCCTGTCGTCGCACTGCTGGACGAGCTCTTCGAACGCCGTCGCGGCTCGGCCGGCCCGCAGAACATCCGGCTGGTCTACCGGAAGCCCGCTGAGTGACAGGGTTCGGGACCCTCGGGCGGTTCGTCACGGAGCATCACACGGGCTCAACGCCGAGCTCATCTCTCGCGGCGTCCACGAACTCCTCGCGTGCCTCGACGTACTGCGACTCTTCGACGTGCCCAGCGGCTCGTGCGGACCTTCGCAGGCCCTCAGCGGCTGCCCGGACGGCAGGGGCCGACAGCAGATGGATCTCGCCCACGACGTCGGCCAGTTCGACGGCGAGACGACGTGCCTGGTCCGCTTGTTCGTCGGCCTCCGTCCGGTAGTTCTTGGCGGCTTGGACGAGTGACTCCGACTGATCACCGACCTTGTCCAAGGTCCGCATCGTGCGGTTGTGGTACTGGCGCGCTCCGCGTTCCTTCTCCTGGGCGATGACGACTTCGTCGGCCAGGCGGAGTGCTCGGCCGTAGGTGCTGCGTTTCTGATCGGCGAACCTGTGGTGGTTCTCGGTTCGTGTCGCCTCTTCACGCGCCTGTTGCGCTTCGGCTGTCTGACGCTCGAACAGCGCCAGCGAGTACTCGAACGCCCGGCGAGTCGCGATCACCTGAGCCGCGATCGCCCCGGCGATCCCGAGCAACGCGACGAGAAGCGCGAAGACTCCGGAAACCACTGTCGCTGTCAGCGGATCGCCCATGCCTCAAGCCCCTCCCGCGAAACGCGATCTTCAGGATCGCGGCAACCCTAGCGAAGAGGACGCGATGTCCCCGGTCGCTGCGCCCAGCCCGGTCGACCAGGACCGGCGGAGACGCCGTCTCCCGGCTTCGGGACAAGGTGGTCAACTACGGCGTGGACGAGCTCACGCCCGGTGGTCTGCTGCGTGCCCATTACCCGCGTGAGGACGGCAGCGGCACCTCCGCGTCAGTGGGCCTGTCAGGCGCGGTCGTGGAGGGTGACGTGGTAGCCGTCGGGGTCGACGAAGGTGAAGGTGCGGCCGAAAGGGCCGTCGATCGGCGCCGAGACGATGGTGTGGCCGTCGGCGGCGAGGGTGTCGTGGATGGACTGGACTTCCGTGGCGTGCAGCCAGATCGCGGCGCCGATGCCGGGCTGGGCGACCGAGTCGAGGTCCGTGCCGGGAATGACGTCGCGGAGTGCGAACGCGATCGGCTTCGTCTCGAAGACGACGGCGTGCGGGGGTCCGGCCGGTGAGCGGACGAGGCCCAGGTACCGCTCGTAGAACGCCTGGGAGACGGTGAGGTCGCGTGCTTGCAGCGAGATGAAGTCGGGGCCGGTGGCGGGCATGACGCTCCTTCGGTTCGTGTCAGTATTCTGACACGGGTCAACCTATGTCAGAATGCTGACATGAGTCAAGACGGTGTCGACCTGGAGACGTCGCTGGGCTACCTGCTGAAGGAGGCGTCGAGCGTGCTTCGCGCCGCCATGGAGGAGGTGCTGCGGCCGCTCGGGATGAGCGTGACGCACTACTCCTGCCTCGAGTTGCTGGCTCAACGGCCCGGCTTGTCGAACTCCGAGCTCGCGCGCGGCGCGTTCGTGACGCGGCAGTCGATGAACGTGCTGCTCCAGGCCCTGGAACGGGACGGCTACGTGAGCAGGCCCGCCGAGGCGCCCGTCGGGAAGGTCCTCCCCACCCGGTTGACGCCTCGCGGGCGGCGCAGTCTCGAGAAGGCGACCGCGGCGGTCCGGTCCGTCGAGGTCAGAATGCTGGCCGGCCTGAGCGAGACCGAGCAGGCGGCCGCGTTCCGGGTGCTGCGGAGCATGGTCCACTCCCTGCGCGACGGCGCCTGACGGCGTCACCGCAGCGCCGGGGTCGCCTCCGCCCCGGCCGGAGCACCCACGCGCTGGTAGGCGCGGCCCACTTCGAGCGCGATGCGTTGCCAGTCGTAGCGGACGCGCGCGCGGTCCTCCGCGGCGCAGCTCATCTCCTGGCGCTGGACCTCGTTGGACAGCAGTGATCGCAGTGCCCGCGCCAGCGCGCGGGGTTCCCGAGGCGGAACGTGCACGCCGGTCACGCCGTGCACAACGGTTTCGGTCAGGCCGCCCACCGCCGACGCCACCACCGGAACACCGCACGCCATCGCCTCGATCGGCACGATCCCGAACGGTTCGTGCCACTGCGGGCACGCCACGACGTCCGCGGAACGCAGGAGAGCGGGTACGTCCGCGTGCGGCACACGTCCGAGGAAGGTGACCCGGTGCGCCACACCGCGCCGGCCCGCCAGCTCCCGCAGCCGCACCAGGTTCGCGTCCGGCGTGGAGCCGCTCGGGCCACCGGCGACCACGAGCTCGGCCCAGTTCACCGTGGTGAGGGCGTTGATCAGGTCGTCGACCCCGTCGTGCGGCGCGAGACCCCCGACCGTGAGGATGCGCGGCATCCCGTTGCGCGGTGCGCTGGGGCCGTTCGGCGTGAACGCTCGCAGGTCCACGCCCCAGGGAGCGGTCGAGATCTTCGACCGGCGCACCCCCAGCCTGGCGAGCTCGTTCGCCTCGTGGCCCGACGTGGCGATCACGCACGCCGCCTCGCGGCCGACCAGCCGCTCGTACGTGGTGGAGTCGCCTCCCTCGAGTGCGTGGTAGCTCTGCACGACAGGGATTCCACTGTGGCGTGCGCCGAGCACCGCCGCGAAGCCGGAGGTCCAGTGGTGGGCGTGGACCAGGTCCGGGGCGTCGCCGGTCCAGATCTTCTGCAGCGACAGCGCGAACTCGCCGACGTACGGGGTGTCGTCGAGCTGCCGGACGGGTCCGGCGGGCACGTGCACCACCTCGAACCCGCTCGCGATCCGCACCCGTTCCGGCAGGCGTGCGTCGGTACGGCGGGTGTAGACCGTCAGGTCGTGCCCGTGCAGGTGCAGTGCTTCGGAGAGCTTGGCGACGTGCAGGCGCGGCCCGGTCACGTCCTGGTCGCGCAGGGCGGTCAGCGGGTTGTCCCGCATCGAGACCATCGCGATCTTCACCTGGTCACCCCCGGGTTGGGCCACGGGTTCGCCACGCAGGTCTTCCCGTCCCGGGCCACCGCCAGCCCCTGGGGCGCGGCGGCGGTGATCTCGGCGAGCTTGTCGTTCGACACCGAGAACGTCTGCTGCATCATCACGGGCGCGGGGGCGCCGTCGGCGGGGCAGGACTCGTGCCCGTGGCCGAGGAAGTGCCCGATCTCGTGGTTGACGAGGTACCTCCGGTACCCCTCCAGGTCGCCCGCGAACGACTGGGCTCCGCGGAACCAGCGCGGCGCACTCACGTACACCACACCGCTGACGTAGCAGGAGGTGTCGTAGGGGAGGTCGAACCCGCAGATGGCTCGGGCGGTTTCCGTTGCGGTGAGCCGGATTCGCACGTCCGGCTCGGCGACGTCGACGCGGCGGAAGGCGACGTCGCCCGACGCGGTCCACCCCCGCGGGTCGGCGAGGGCCTCGTCGACGGCCGCGGCGAACGGCAGTTGGGCCTGCGGCACCACGGCACCCTGTTCGACCTCGACGGAGTAGGTGCGCACCTTGCCGGTGCCGACCTGCGCGGTCGTGCCTGGGACGGTGCGCCACCACCCCTCGCCCTGCGCGCGCACCGGGACTCCCGGCGGGAGTTCCGGTCCTGGACGGAACACGCCCTGGCCGGCCAGGGCGAGCGGCGCCGTCGGCGCGGCGGACGAGGGCGGCTCAGACGGTGGCGGCGATGACGGGGACGCGGACGACGAAGGTGCCGGCCTCACCGAGATGGTCGTGCCCACGACCGGGATCTGCGGCTGCGCCACGTGCTGAGCGGGCGTGTCCTGCGGCAGGCTCTTGAACAGGCCGATGGTCACTCCGGCGAGCATCGCGGCGAAGACGTACATGACGATTCTTCCGACGGTCACGACTTCACTCCCCCATCACGAGCAGCTGAACAGCACTGGGCACGGCGCGTGGTGCAACGCCGCCCTCGCGGCGGGCTGGAGGCCTTCCGCGGGACCACGTTCCCGGCCGGACACCACGAGCAGGTCGCTCGGGAACAGCCGCGTCTCCTCCTGGACCGACCTGATCTCGCGCACCAACTCGACGATGACGTCGGGACAGGCGGCGTGGACGAGGTCCGCGGCGGCGTCGAGCGAGTCGGCGGCGTCGAGGTACGGACGCGTCAGCACGCGCAGGCGGGTGGCTCCTCGCGCACGGCAGAAAGCCGTCGCCCGCTGCAGAACACCTTCGCGCCCCACCGCGTCGAGGACGGCGGTGACCACCCCGAAGCGGCAGGCGACCGCGGCGGCGGAACCGCCCACGACCACGACGTCACGGAGGTCGAGGCCCGCGAGAGGTGGCGCGGCGAAGGCACGAGCGCGGGAGATGACCACCAGGGCGCCTTCCCAGCGGCCGGGAGTGCACTCGGAGTGTTCGATGTGGACGGTGAGTTCGGGGTGCTCGGCGAGCAGTGCCGCGACGGTGGCGTGAGCGGGGTCGTTCTTCGGGCCCGCGTGCACGACCAGGCCGACACCGAGCGCCTCGGCACACGCGGCAGCCCATCGAACGCCCTTGGCACCCGAGTCGCGGACGTCCACCAGCACGCAGGTCGCCGTGATCCGCACCGACTCGTGCGCGAGCGCGGTCATCGCGTCACGCTCGGTGTGTCGGCGGTGGTGAGCGCCGCCTCGGAGGCGGCGAGCGTCTTCTCGGGGGCGGAGAACATCGTGTCGGCGGTGAGCGCCGTCTCGGGGCCGGAGAGGGTCGTCTCGGCCGTTGCCGGCTCAGGACTCCTCGGCACCGGCATGTTCGGCGCGGTGGTGACCTCGGCGTACCACTGGTCCAGCAGCCGCTGCCGCTCGGACAGCTCGGCGAGCATGACCCGGGACCGCTCCAGCGCCTCACCGACGATCTCCTGGGCGCGCCGGTTCGCCTCGGCCAGCCTGCGCTGGCTCTCCTGCTCGGCCTCGTCCAGCAGGACGGCCTGACGTCCGGCGGCTTCCTCCGCGCGCTGCACGGCGTCCTCGGCGCGGGCGCGGGCCTCGGCCTCGATCTCGTCCGCCTTGCGCCTGGCCACGTGCAGCAGGTAGCGGATGCACCCGGAGACGGCGTTGTCCTTGCTGTGCCCGGCGTGGAGCGTGTGGTACTCGGCGAGCTCCGAACGCGCTTCCTCCAGGTGACGGGCGAGGTCGTCGGCCGTCTCGAGGGCGGCGTCGCGGTCGGTGCAGGCCAGCTCCAGCTGCGCCTCCAGCCGGGCGTACTCCTCGTCGACCTGGGCCCGGTCGTAACCGAGCCACCGGGTGCGGAAGTGCCGGGAACCCTCGTTCAGGAGATCGTCCATAGCCATGCTCATGTCCCTTTCCTGAACGTGGGTGGTTCATGTGGTAGGTGGCTACCCGCCGTCCCCTCCCCCAGACATGTCCGACCTGGAAGCACCCTGTCTAGTGAATTCCTCACGGACCGTCATCGACGCGGGTACCCGGTGAGGACCTGACCGGAGGTGTCCCGTGAACGAGCACGAATCCGCTACCGAGACGGACGCGGCCTGGCAACCGTTCGTCGACGCGCTGTGTGTGGCAGCCTCCACCTGGGACGCCGGCCTCGGCCGATCTCCTGGCGGCGAGCACGCACCGATCAGTTCCAGTCAGGCCGAGAACGTCATGCTCGCGATCGCCGCTCTCGCACAGCGGATGGCCACGGCGACGGCGTCGATCGTGCGTGCGATCGCGGACACGAGGCTGGCACCAGTGACAGGTGCGGACGATCTGTCGGTAGAGGTGGAGTCGTTGGGGCACATGGCGTTGTGCGCCGAAGCCATGCAACACGCGGCCGAGCTCGCGCGGGCGGTCGCCGGTCAGCACAACGACGTGTAGGCGCGCCGGATGCCTTCGGCGCGCCTACACGTCGTTCGGGTCAGCTCTGCCGGCTCCGCAGGAAGGCGATGTAGGACTCGGCTGCGGCGCGGGCCCGGTCCCGTAACGCCTGCGGGTCGGTCGCCGCCGCGGCCTTCAGCCCCTCACAGCTGGAGGCCAGTGATTCGGGGCCGAGCGCGTTCATGGCGGCGCCCGGCAGCTCGTCCTTCATGCACCGGGTGGCGCGCCCGACGGCGTCGGGGCTGCAGTAGTCCTCCGGCGAGTAGCACTTCTCGACGACGTCGTCGATCGCGGGCTTGCCGTGGCGGTAGATCATCTCCGTGCTGCCCAGTCCGGAGACCGCTTTCGGCAGCACGACGTCCTTGAGCTCCTGCACGTCCCGGCGGTCTGTCCCAGGTTGGAGCTGTGCCTGGCAGACCCGTGACATGAACTCCTCGCGCGTGATCTCCGCCAGCGTGCCGACTGTGTCGCTGAAATCGCCGTAGCACGCGATCGCGTTCGCGGCCGTGGGCGCGAGCACCAGCGGGATCGCGGCGAACAGTGCGGCCAGTGCGGTCGTCCTGGTCTTCATGTCGTCCTCCTGGACATCGGCCGATCGGTCAGCCGACAGGTACCCGCGCGGTCGCGTGACTCGTCGTGCCGCGCAGGATTCGACCGCATCGAGTGACACGTCAGAGGTCCACATCGGACCGTCTCACGGGGACGGCGCGGTGTTGTCGACGGTGAACTCGTGGTCCACGACGACATCCATGATCAACGGCATGGTGCTGCGGACACGGGCCATCAGCGCATGGTCCCCCTCGGTCGGCGTGAAGCTCTCCAGGGTCAGCCGGTCCCCGTCACGGCGCGTCGCGATCACGGCGTCGTCCACGAGGACCTCCACCCGTTCCAGGGTGTCCGGATCACCCGCGCTGATGTGGACGTCGCGGAAGGCCGCCGCCCTCAGCACCGCGCCGTCCTCGAGACCGACGACGGTCAGGCCGATCTTCTCGATGTGCGTCACGGAGGCCACGACGACGGTGGACGACACCGCGAACACCATGCCGAGGAAGACGAGCAGGAGGAGCTCAGACCTGCGGACCGGGGCGCGCACGGCTCATCCCGACGCCAGGGCGGCGAGCCGGTCGGCGCCCCCGTTGAAGACGTTCTGGTCGATCGGCGACGAGGTGTACTGCCAGATCGTGTGGAACGGCCACTTGAACGGCATCGGGCCCACCGTGGCCGCGTACCTGGCGAGCCACAACGGGTTGGTGGAGCTGAAGTCGC
>NZ_QQAU01000007.1:0-462737 GCF_003350445.1 Lentzea flaviverrucosa | reverse complement strand
AGGCGACGGGTTGATGCGGCCCGCACGCCACACCCAGTGGCGCACGGAGAACGCGACTCGGCTTGAAGGGTCGAGCATCACGCTCGAACCTTCAGGGCCAAGAAGTTGGCAGCGCTCCCGTCGACCTCGCCGCGTGGACGGCGGCGGTTCTGTTGTGCACCCCCAGTTTGCGCATCGCGCCCCGGAGGTAGGCCTTGACGGTTTCGGTGCTCAACCCGAGCTCGGCGGCGATCTCCCGGTTGGACGCACCGACCGCGGCCAGCCGAAGCGTATCGAGTTCCCGCGGGGTAAGTCCGGCAGGGACGCTGACGGGAGCCTCGCCGCCGAGGTTCTGGTGCACCTTGCGGAGTCGTTCGCGCAGCACGGGATCGCCGACGAGCCTGGCGACCTCGGCGAGCTCGCGGAGTGCGGCCTGCGTGTGCAGCGTCTGGTTCTGCTGGAAAGGCATGTTCAGGTCCTGTGCGAATCCCTGCGCGATGGCGCCGGCCATCCTGATCGCCCGGTCACCCACTGTCGCCTGCCCGCGCACGGCCCCGTAGAGGACGCCGTGCACCGTGCCGCGCACCGTGACCGGGTAGGCGAACACCGACGTCAGACGTTCGTCCACGACCACCATCTGGTCGAACTCGTGGGTGATCGCCCTGGTCGAGGCGTAGTCGTTGACGCGGACCGCGGTGCCCATGGCGATCGCCGTGCCGCCCAGGCCCCGGCCGGTGCCGACGCGCAGTCCGTGCAACGACGTGCCGCGCGTGCCCTGGAAGCTGCTCAGCAGCAGGTCGCGGGCGGGCGTGACCGCACCACCGAAGACGACGGGCAGCCCGGTGGCCCGGCGGAGCATGTCCAGGCGCTGCGGCAGCAACACCTGGAAACGGTCTGGCAGCACGCCCAGCAGTCTCGCTGACGGCGGCACCCTCGAAAAGGGGTGCACCCCCATCCGGGGGTATCCCCGCGGCGCCGGCGCTCCCACCCTTCTGCGACATGTCCAGTCATGACATCTACCGCGCGGCCCGAGACCTGATGCTCGCGGACCCCGGCGCGTTCACCTGGCCGAGCTTCGACGGCACCTTCAACTGGGCGCACGACTGGTTCGACGTCATCGCGGAGGGCAACACCGCCACGGCGTTGCACATCGTCGAGGAGGACGGCTCCGAGCGCGCGTACTCGTTCGACGAGCTGCGCCGCCGGTCGAACGGCGTCGCGCGCTGGCTCGCGTCGCACGGCGTCGGCCGGGGCGACAGCGTGATGATCATGCTGGGCAACCAGGCCGAGCTGTGGGAGTCGATGCTCGCGGTGATGAAGCTCGGCGCGGTGATCATGCCGACCACCACCGCACTCGGGCCCGCAGACCTCGCTGACCGGCTGCGGCGGGGTTCGGTGCGGCACGTCATCGCACGTGCCGAGGACGTTGCCAAGTTCGAGGAAGGCCCGGTCGTGATCACGGTCGGCGGCACGGGGCCGTTGGACTACGCCGAGACCGCCGAGTCGCCGGACGACCCGTTGCCACATCCGGAGACCAGGGCCGGCGACCGGCTGCTGCTCTACTTCACGTCCGGAACGACCAGCCGTCCCAAGCTCGTCGAGCACACCCAGGTCTCCTACCCGGTGGGGCACCTCACGACCATGCACTGGATCGGCGTCCGCCCCGGCGACGTGCACCTCAACATCAGCTCGCCGGGCTGGGCCAAGCACGCCTGGAGCTGTTTCTTCGCGCCGTGGATCGCCGAGGCGACGATCTTCGTCTACAACTACGCGCGGTTCGACGCGGCCGCGCTGCTCGGCCAGATCCGCGCGAAGGGCGTCACCACGTTCTGCGCGCCGCCGACCGTGTGGCGGATGCTGATCAAGGCCGACCTCAGCGGCGGTCCCGGCGGGCTGCGCGAGGTCGTCGCCGCCGGGGAGCCGCTGAACCCCGAGGTGGTCGAGCAGGTCCAGCAGCGGTGGGGCCTCACGATCCGCGACGGCTTCGGCCAGACCGAGACGACGCTGTCGGTGGGCAACGTGCCTGGGGCGCAGGTGAAACTCGGCTCCATGGGACGGCCGCTGCAGGGCGTTCCGGTCGTGCTGGTCGACCCGATCACCGGCGAGCAGGCCGGCGAGGGCGAGATCTGCATCGACCTGAGCCGGCGGCCGATGTCGCTGATGGTCGGCTACCACGGTGACGACGAGCGCAACGCCGAGGCGATGGCCGGCGGTTACTACCACACGGGCGACATCGCGAGCCGGGACGAGGACGGCTACCTCTTCTACGTCGGCCGCACGGACGACGTGTTCAAGGCCTCGGACTACAAGATCTCGCCGTTCGAACTGGAGAGCGTGCTGATCGAGCACCCGGCGGTCACCGAGGCGGCCGTCGTCCCCGCGCCGGATCCGGTCCGGCTCGCCGTGCCCAAGGCGTACGTGGCATTGAGCGCGGGCTGGGAGCCCGACCGCGAGACAGCGCTGCAGATCCTGCGGCACGCCCGCGAGAACCTGGCGCCGTTCCAGCGGATCCGGCGGCTGGAGTTCTACGAACTGCCCAAGACCGTCTCGGGCAAGATCCGGCGCGTCGATCTGCGGGAACGGGAGGAGAAGGGCGTCGCCGGAACGGGGGAGTGGCGCGACGACCAGTTCCCCGAGCTGCGCCGCTAACGTGGAGCTCCGCCGTCTTCGAGGACAGGAGCAGACATGGTCCGCAAGATCTCAGGGCGACCAGCGGTGATCACCGGGGCGGCCTCCGGAATCGGCCGCAGCCTCGCGCGGCGGCTCTCCCGGCACGGCTCGCCGGTGGTCATCGCCGACGTCGACGAGATCGGGCTGGAGGAGACCGCCGCGTCGCTCAAGGGCCCGGTGCTCAGCCGGATCCTGGACGTGCGGGACGCCGACGACGTGCAGCGGTTCGCCAAGGAGGTCCAGGACTGGCTGGACCTGCCGCTCGCGGCGGTGTTCAACAACGCGGGCGTCGCCACGTCCACGAGCGTGCTGAACTCCGTGGCGGAGGACGACTCCTGGCTGTTCGACATCAACTACTGGGGTGTCGTGAACGGCACGCGGGCGTTCCTGCCGATGCTGCTCCAGCAGAACTACGGCGTCGTCGTGAACACCTCCAGCGTGTTCGGGCTGTGCGGCATGCCGAACCAGAGCGCCTACTGCGCCGCGAAGTTCGCCGTCCGCGGGTTCACCGACTCGCTGCGCCAGGAACTGCGCGGCACCGGCGTCTCGGCGGTCGCCGTGCACCCCGGCGGGATCAAGACCAACATCATCCGCAACGGGCGCATCCACACCGAGCTCGACGAACAGGGCCGGTCGCTGGACCAGATCGCGGCGGACTTCGACAAGATCGCGCTGACCACCCCGGACAAGGCCGCCGAGGTCATCCACCGCGGTGTCGAACGCGGCAAGTCGCGCGTGCTGGTCGGGCCGGACGCCTACGTGTTCGACGCCCTCGCCCGCATCACGCCGACCCACTACTACTCCATCATGGCGCGCCTGTTCGAGCGGTGAGGCATGATCCTCGCCGTGGCTTCGGAGACGGTCGTGCGGCGGACCGAGCAGTGGTTCGTCCAGCAGGGCGCGCCGACGATGATCGAGGGCTACGGCTTCCGGTCGCACGTGCTGCCGCGGATGCTGCCGGCACTGGCGTTCGTGGCGGTCGGCAGCCTCGCGTGGCTCGTGCTGCAGCAGTCCGCCGGGCTGTCGCGGTGGGTGCTGCTCGGGGTGATCGTCGCGGTGATGGTGTCCACGTGGGTCCTGCTTTCGCTGTTCGTGCGGGGGATGCCGGACTTCTCGCCGCGCATGACGGTGTTGCTGCTGGTCGCGTACGCCGTGATACCGGTGATCACGCCGTTGGTGCAGTTCGCCATCGACACCGAGTTCATCGCACCGGACGGTGACGAGAAGCCCGAGTCGGTGTGGGGCGCCCTCGTGTGGTTCGTCGTGGTCTTCGGGTTCGCGTTCGTGGCGACGATGCTGGCCACCACCTACGGGCTGGGCGCGCTGCTCAAGGCCGCCATCCGGCACGTGATCGCCGACCTGGGCAACAGCGTGCACCTGCTCGGCCGGGCGTTGCCGCCGATGCTGTTCGTGACGCTGTTCCTGTTCTTCACCGGTGAGCTGTGGCAGGCGATGAACCAGCTGCTGTGGCCGCGGGTCAGCCTGGTCGTGCTGCTGTTCGCCTCGATCACCGTGCTCGCGGCCGCCGCCAGGTTGCGCGACGAGATCGGCCGCGTGGAGCAGGACCTGCGGCCGGAGGTGTTGAAGACCGCCTGCAAGGGCACACCGCTGTCCGGAGTGGACGTCGCCGAACCGTTGCCCCCCAAGCGGTTGAACGGCCGTCAGACGCGCAACCTGCTGGTGATGCTCGCGATCCGGCAGCTGGTGCAGGCGGCGGTGATCGGGCTGGCGCTGTTCGCGTTCTTCGTGGTGCTGGGCCTGATCGTCGTGACGCCCGCGATCGCCGAGCTGTGGATCGGGCAGCGGCCGGAGATGTCGTGGCCGGGTGTGCCGTCGGCGATGCTGCGCAACGCCACGCTGTTCGCGGCGTTCGGCAGCATGTACTTCTCGGTGACCTCGATGAGCGACGCCGAGCACCGGCGCCAGTTCTTCGCGCCGGTGCTCGAGAAGGTCGAGCGGACGCTGGAGGTCCGCGCGGTGTACCTGGACGTCAGAGAACGGGCTGCGGCGTGAGCTTCGCGTCCCTGCTGGGCGGCGCGCCGAACTGGCGGCGGTACTCGCGGCTGAACTGCGACGGGCTGTCGTAGCCGACCCGGTGGCTGACGCTCGTCACGTCCCTGTTCGTCGCGAGCAGCAACCTGGCCTCCTGCAGGCGGATCTGCTTCTGGAACTGGATCGGGCTCATCGCCGTGACGGCCTGGAAGTTGCGGTAGAACGCCGACTCGCTCATGCCCGCGATCCGCGCGACGTTCTCGACCTTGAACGACTCGGCGTAGTTCTCCCGGATCCACCGGACCGCCCTGGCGATGTGGCTCAGGCTGCTGTCCTGCGCGCCCAGCTGGCGGACGACCGCGCCCTGTTCGCCGGTCATGACCCGCCAGAGGATCTCCCGCTTGATCAGCGGGGCGAGCGCCCGCGCGTCCCTCGGCTGGTCGAGCAGGCGCGCGAGCCGGGTCACGGCGTCGACCAGCTCAGGGGAGGCGTCGCTGACGGCCAGACCCTCCGGGGTGCCCGCGGCCTTCGGGAGGTCGCCCGTCAGCAGCAGTTCGGCGACCAGGTCCGGTTCGAGGACCAGCCCGAGGCCGAGCGCGGGTTCGGACGGGCTGATGCCGACGTAGTTGCCGGTGATCGGCATGTCTATCGAGGCCACCAGGTACTGGCCGGCCCGGTAGTCGTAGACGCGCTCACCCAGTGCGATGCGTTTGCGGCCTTGGGCGACGAACGCGAGGATCGTGCCGGACATCGACGGCGTGGGAGGACCGCCCGCCGTGGTCCTCGACACCAGGACGTCGTCGATGATCGTGGTCATGTCCGGCCGGGCATGCTTGGCGATCAGCGCGCGTAGTTCGTCCACGTCCCCGATGGTCCACGGTGGTGGGACGATCAGGCAAGTCCGTCCGCGAACGTCAGCGCCTCGCCGAGCGGTTTGCGGCGCAGGTCCGGCACCTCGCAGTCGTCCGCCGGGTAGCCGATCGGGAAGAGGATGTACGGCCGTTCGCCTTCACGCCCGAGGAGGTCGGTCAGGAACGTCATCGGGTTCGGCGTGTGCGTCAGCGTCGCCAGGCCCATCGAGTGCAGTGCCGCGATGAAGAACCCGCACGCGATGCCGACGCTTTCGTTGGTGTAGTAGGTCTTCCTGCCGTCCTGTTGCTTCTGGGCGAACGCCACCACCAGCCACGGCGCGACCTCCAGGAACTCCTTGGTCGCGTCGGTCTCCAGATGTGCCAGCGCCGCATGCCATTCCGGTAGCTCGCGCTCGTGGTAGAAGCGGCGTTCCTCTTCCTCGGCCGCCGCCCGGATGCGGCGCTTGAGGTCCGGGTTCCGGGTGGCGACGAACCGCCACGGCTGCTGGTGCGCGCCGCTCGGGGCGGTGTTCGCGGCCAGGACCGCGAGCTCGATCACCTCGGCCGGCACGGGATCGGGGGAGAACCAGCGCACCGACCGGCGCGCGTCGAGCAGCCGGTGGAAGGCCCTGCCGCGGTCGAGTCCTTCTTCGATCGGCAGCCGGGGCGGCGTGAACGGGATGAACGGGTGGGTGTGCGGTCGAGTCACGGTCCGGACGATGCCCGGACCGCACTCTTTTGACCAGTTCAAGTTTCTTTGGACAGTTATAAGCTCAACTCATGAATCTGCCCAACGTGACGCTGCGGCAGCTCGAATACCTGATCGCGGTGGCCGAAACGGGCTCGCTGACCGCGGCCGCCGCGCGTTGTCACGTGTCGCAGGGCGCGATCTCCTTGGCGCTGAGCGAACTGGAACGGGTGCTGGACCTGAGACTGGTCGTCCGGTCGCCGCGCAGGGGAGCGGCGCTGACGGCGGCGGGCGCGCGGGTGCTCGCGGACGCCCGCCGCGTCGTCGGGGCCATGGGCGACCTCGGTGCCGAGGCACGTGGTCTGAGCCGGCAGGTCAGCGGCGTGCTGACGGTCGGCTGCTACGCGCCGATCGCGCCGTTCCACCTGCCCGCGGCGATCGCGACGTTCGAACGCGCGCACCCCGGGGTGTCCGTGCGGTTCGTGGAGGGCAGCCTGCCGGAGATCGGCGAGGACCTGATCACCGGGCGGTGCGAGGTCGCGTTCCTCTACGACCAGGACCTGGTGCCCGGCATCGCCACCCGGACGTTGTACGACCAGCCGCCCAAGGTGCTGCTGCCCGCCGGACATCGCCTGCGCCGGCGGCGCGCGGTGGCTCTGCGCGAACTCGCGGACGATCCGTTCGTGCTGCTGGACGTTCCGCCGAGCGAGCGCTACTTCCGTTCGGTGTTCACGGCGGCCGGCGTCGAGATGGTCGTGACGCACCGGGCGCGCAGCTTCGAACTGGCGCGATCCCTGGTGGCGCGCGGCATCGGCTACTCGATCACCGTCCAGCAGCCCGCGCTCTCCACGTCGTACGAAGGGCTGGAGGTGATCACGGTGGCGCTGCGCGACGACGTGCCGACCACGCCCGTGGTGCTCGGCTGGGCGGCCGGCGGACCGCTCACGCGTCGCGCGCAAGCGTTCGCCGACCACTGCGCGACCTTGTTCGCGCTCTAGATCGCTTGCGCGATGGCGATGTTGCCGTCCAGCCGGTCCCCGGCCTCGTAGATCATGTACTCCCGGCCCTGGTAGGTGCCGAAGGAGGGCGCGGCCGACCTGCCGTTGTCCGGCGCTCCGGACAGCGAGTCGTGGAAGACGCCCAGGTGCCTGCGCAGGGAGAAGTCGCGGCCGACCTCGGTGATCAGGATGTTGCCGCCGCTGCCGCGGTCGGTGTTGTAGACGACGTAGACGCTGTTGTTGCGGAACAACAGGTGCGGGCCGCCGATGTTGACCGCGCCCACGTCCTGGTGCCGGACGAGCGGGGTCTGCGCGAAGGTCCAGTCGCGGGCGTTCGCCGACCAGCCCCAGCCGATGTCCCGACGGTTCGTCGTGTTGTTGAGCATGAACACCATCACGTACCGGGCGTTGCGCGACGGCAGGTCGTGCCGGAACACCCTGGCGTAGGAGGTCTCCGTGGTCCCGGCGGGCATCAGTCGCGTGGACAGGACCTCCTTCTCGTAGGAGAAGCGGATGCCGTCGGCGGAGCTGGCCAGCCGGGTCACGGTGTTCTCGCCGTGGAAGTACAGGTACATGCGCTTGGCGTCGTCGTTCCACATCGCGTGCGGCGAGGACACGTGCGACACGGAGTACTCGCCGGGCCAGTTCCGCGTGATGATCGGGTTTCCGGCGTACTCGGTGAACTCCTCGTCCAGCGAGTTGGCGTACGCAAGGCAGATGCCGCCGGGGGCGTCGTGAGGCGCGTAGTAGAGGTAGTACGCGGCGAGAGCGCCGGGAATCCGGTTCTTCGTGCCGCGGATCGTGGGGAAGATCAGTTCGCCGGTGGGGTTGTAGCGGAGCTTGCTCTTGACCAGGGCGAGCCTGCGGTAGCGGTAGTCCGGGAACCCCGCGGGTGCTGCGGCGGCCTGGGGTGCCGCCCCTGCGCTCGCCGCCAGCAAGGCCGCTCCCGCGGTCCCGAGCAGCAGTTGTCGGCGGTTCGGTGTCATGGGAACGCTCCTTTGCGTCGAGGACTCCGAGGTTCCGGACGGTAGGGGGTGAGGATGCGACGAAACAAGGCTGTAATACGAATTATCAGCTGGGGTCGCGTGATCGCCGAGAACGTCGCCGCCGGCCACTCGACGGCCGCCGGCGTCGTGCGCGGGTGGATGAACAGCGCCGGGCACCGCGCCAACATCCTGAACTGCGCCCTGCGGGACAGCGGTGTCGGCCACCAGTACCGGCAGAACACCCGGTACGGGCACCACTGGACGCAGAACTTCGGCACGCGCTGAGGCGCTTCGTCAGGAGAACGGATAGCGCTGGTCGTACCTCGTCATGTGATCGACCGGCAGATCGTCGCGCACGCGCGCCACGAGGGCGGCGACCATGGCGCGGGGTGACTCCGCCACGACGTGGACGAACTCGCCGGCCTCGGCGAACGCCTTGAACACGCGGAAAGCGGACGCGGGGGTGTGGTCGGCCACGAGGAGGCCGCCGCACCCGTCCGAGCCGAGCGGCACCCACTCCGGCCGCCACGGCGCGTACGGGTACTCCTCCCGCATCGCCTGCTGCTGGTCCCACGTCCGCGAGGCCATGCCGACGCTCATGAACGCGCAGGACGACGCGATCTCGAACGGCGACGGCTCACCGTGGTCGGCGCCGTCGTGCCACTCCCACAACGTCACGAGGTCGGGGTGCAGCGGGACGGGCAGCCTCGCGGTCAGCGGGGCGAAGGCCGCGGTGGAGGCGCCCGGCAGCAACGTCGAGCGTGCCCGCGGGTCCTTCCGCGCGAGCAGTTCGCCGAGCTCGGTGAGCAGAGCCTTCACGCCCGCGACGCTACCCGGCGGCTGATACGTTGCCCGGTGGTCGGGTCGCTGAGGATCCAGCGCCCCCGCGAGAAGGGTTGGGGCTCGATGAGCTTGCTGCGCAGCTACGTGTCGGGTGGATGGCACACGCCGTCGGTGGAGGGCGCGCCGTTGCACGACGCCGTCACGGGCGAGGAGATCGCCCGGATCTCGTCGGCGGGCGTCGACATGGGGGCGGCGCTGCGGTACGGGCGCGAGGTCGGCGGGCCCGCGTTGCGCGAGCTCACGTTCCACCAGCGCGCGCAGCTGCTGAAGGCGCTCGGGCTCTACCTCAAGGAGCACAAGGCCGAGCTGTACGCGCTGTCCGCGCGCAGCGGCGCGACCAGGTCCGACTCGTGGATCGACATCGACGGCGGCTTCGGCGTGCTGCTCGGGTACGCGTCCAAGGCCAAGCGCGAGCTGCCCAACGACAAGGTCTACGTCGACGGGCCCGTCGAGCCGCTCGGGCGGGGCGGCACGTTCGTCGGCCAGCACATCTGCACGCCCCTGCACGGGGTCGCGGTGCAGATCAACGCCTACAACTTCCCCATGTGGGGGCCGCTCGAGAAGTTCGCGCCCGCGTTCATCGCCGGGGTGCCGACGCTGATCAAGCCCGCGTCCCAGACGGCGTACGTGACCGAGAAGATGGTCGAGCTGATGCTCGCCTCCGGTCTGCTGCCCGAGGGGTCGCTGCAGCTGGTCTGCGGTTCGGCCGGTGACCTGCTCGACCACCTGACCCCGCAGGACCTGGTCGGGTTCACCGGGTCCGCGTCCACCGCCCAGCACCTGCGCACGCACCAGGCCGTGATCCGGTCGTCGGTGCGGTTCAACGCCGAGGCCGACTCGCTGAACTGCTCGATCCTCGGCCCGGACGCCGTCGCCGGCACGCCCGAGTTCGACCTGTTCGTGGGCCAGCTGGTCGCCGAGATGACGACCAAGGCAGGCCAGAAGTGCACGGCGATCCGGCGCGCGCTGGTGCCCGAGTCGCTGATGGACGCCGTGGCCGAGGCGACGGCGGCGAAGCTGGCCGAGGTGGTCATCGGCAACCCGGCCGACAAGTCGGTGAAGATGGGCGCGCTGGCCGGTCTGGAGCAGCGCGAGGAGGTCCGCCGGTCGCTGAAGGCGTTGCGGGAGAACGCCTCGGTCGTCTACGGCGACGGCGCTCTGTCCCTTGTGGATGCCGACGCCGAGCGGGGCGCGTTCATGTCGCCGATGCTGCTGCGCGCCGCCGCCGACGCCGTGCAGCCGCACGAGGTCGAGGCGTTCGGCCCGGTCTCGACGCTGATGCCCTACACCTCCGTGGACGACGCTGTGGCGCTGGCCGCGCGCGGTGCGGGGTCGCTGGTGGGCTCGATCGTCTCGGCCGACACGGACTTCGTGCGCGACGTCGTGATCGGCACGGCACCGTGGCACGGCCGGTTGCTGGTGCTCGACCGCGAGGACGCCGGCGAGTCGACCGGCCACGGCTCGCCGCTGCCGATGCTCGTGCACGGCGGCCCCGGCCGAGCCGGTGGCGGTGAGGAGATGGGTGGCATGCGCGGCGTGCTGCACCACATGCAGCGCACGGCCGTGCAGGGCAGCCCGCGCGCATTGAGCGCCATCACGAACCGCTGGGTCACGGGCGCGCCTCGCCGTGAGGACGCGGTGCACCCGTTCCGCAAGACGCTGGCCGAACTGCGCCTGGGCGACACGGTCGTCGCCGGTCCGCGTGAGGTGACACTGGAGGACATCGAGCACTTCGCGTCGTTCACCGGCGACACGTTCTACGCGCACATGGACGAGGAGGCGGCCGCCGCGAACCCGTTCTTCGGCGGCCGGGTCGCCCACGGCTACCTCGTGGTCTCGTTCGCGGCGGGGCTCTTCGTCTCGCCGGAGCCCGGACCGGTGCTCGCGAACTACGGGCTGGAGAACCTGCGGTTCGTCACGCCGACGTTCCCCGGCGACCAGCTGACCGTGACGCTGACGGTCAAGCAGATCACGCCGCGCGAGGACCAGGAGTACGGCGAGGTCCGCTGGGACTCCGACGTGACGAACCAGAAGGGCGAGTCGGTCGCGAAGTACGACGTGCTCACCCTCGTGGCCAAGAGCTAGCGGTGTGGCTCGGCCCGTTGGCGGGCCGAGCCACCACTAGCGCGCTTCCTTGCGGGGGAGGGGCCGGGTCGCCGGTCCCTCCAGCACCGCGCCGTCCACGTCGAACCGCGAACCGTGGCACGGGCAGTCCCAGCTGCGTTCCGCGGCGTTGAAGCGGACGAAGCAGCCGAGGTGCGTGCAGCGCATCGACACCCCGTGCAGCTCACCGTTCTCGTCGCGGTAGACGCCGGTCTTGCCCAGGCCGTCGCGGATGACGTGGGCCTGGCCGCGCGGCAGGTTCTCGCTGGACGTGGCGTCGGCGGGCATGATCCGGTCGCCGACCATCTCCACCGCGACCTCGGCGTTCTTCCTCACCAGCGTCGGCAGCGACTTCAGGGACAGCCGGTGCGGGCTGAACCGCTCCGCCAGCTCGTTCGGCTTGCCCGTCACCAGGTCCGCGAGCAGTGATGCGGCGAACGTGCCGCTGGTCAGGCCCCACTTCATGTAGCCGGTGGCCGTGAACAGCGTGGTGTTGCCCGGCGTGTAGCTGCCGATCATCGGCAGGTGGTCGTAGGCCGTCGGGTCCTGCGCCGACCAGCGGTGCGTGATCTCCTCGACCTGCCAGTGCCGGCGCGCGAAGTCCTCCAGCCGGCGGTACGGCTCCACCGCGGGCTTGCCCGTCTGGTGGCTCTGACCGGCGATGATCAGCTTGTCCTCGTGCGCCGAGATCGACCAGGACGGGCTGCCGGTGCTGATGGCGAGCGCTTGCGTCGGCGCGTTGACCCGTGCCGCGATGCAGTAGGCGCGGGTCAGTTCGAGGCGGGGGAAGTACAGGCCCCGGTCCAGCGTCGGGTAGTGCGTCGCGATCACGATCTTGTCGGCGGTGACGTGGCCGTCGTCGGTCGACACGCGGTGCCCGCTCACGTCGACGACCCTGCTGTGTTCGCACACCAGGCTGCCGTCGCCGTCGATCTCCTCGGCCAGGCCCTGCAGGTACTTCACCGGGTGCAGACCGATCTGGTCGTCGAGCCAGACCGCGGCGTGCACCTCGAACGGCAGGTCGACGTTCTTGGCGTCGCGCACCGGGAGGCCCGCCTGACGTGCCGCGATCAGCTCGTGGTCGACGTCGCGCACCTCGGACTCGGAGTAGGCGAAGGTGACGGCGGGGGAGCGGCGCAGGTCGCAGTCGATGCCTTTCGCCAGGTCGGCGACCTGGGCGACGGCGGCCACGGACGCGGCGGCGTAGTCGGTGGCGGCGGCCAGGCCGTGGGTCTGCCGGATCTGCGAGTACACAGTGGACTGCAGAGCGGTCACCTTGGCGGTGTTGTTGCCGGACACGCCCGAGGCCACGCGCTCGGCCTCCAGCACCACGACGTTCAGGCCGCGGCGCTTGAGCAGCAACGCGGTGGTCAGGCCGGTGATGCCGCCGCCGACCACGGCCACGTCGAAGGTGTGCTGTCCGGTCAGCGGGGGACGTGTCTTCGCTGGGAGGGCGGCAAGCCAGAGCGACTGGTCAGCGGTGGTGGTCATGGCGGCCGGATACCCCCGTTCCGGGCGGGTATGCGAGGACGGCTGGATACCGTCCGGCTTCAGCGGGTATGCGACTCCCATGAGCAAGCACAGGGTTGTCGTTGTCGGAGGCGGGTTCGGCGGGCTGGGCGTGGTGCGCGGCCTGAAGCGCGCGGACGCCGAGGTCACGTTGATCGACCGCACGAACCACCACCTGTTCCAGCCGCTGCTGTACCAGCTGGCGACGGCGTTGCTGCCCGCCGGCGACATCGCGCCCTCGTTCCGCGCGATCCTGCACAGGCAACGCAACGCGCACGTCCTGCTCGGTGAGGTCACCGGCTTCGACACCGCCGCCAAGCGCGTGCACGTCGACCTGCCGGACGGCAGGTCCAGCCAGGTCGAGTACGACACCCTGGTCGTCGCTGCGGGCTCGCGCGACAGCTACTTCGGCCACGACGAGTGGGCGGAGCACGCGCCGCCGATGAAGACCCTCGAACAGGCCGTCGACCTGCGCTCGAAGCTGCTCCGGGCGTTCGAGACGGCGGTGTCGGCCGCGGACCCGAAGCAGTGGCTGTCGTTCGCGGTCGTCGGTGCCGGACCGACCGGCGTCGAGCTGGCCGGACAGCTCGCCGACCTGGCGCGCAGGGCGTTGAAGGGCCAGTTCCGGGAGATCGACCCGCGTGATGTCCGCATCACGTTGATGGACGCCGTGTCGCACGTGCTGCCGCCGTTCTCGGCGCCGCTGCGCGAGCACGCGCGGGTGAAGCTGGAACGGCTCGGCGTCACGGTGATGACGAACGCCATGGTCGCGTCCATCGACGCGGACGGCCTGACGACCAAGGACGGCGACCGGGTCGAAGCCCGCACGATCATCTGGGCGGCCGGGGTGCAGGCCTCGCCGCTGGCGGGCAAGCTCGCCGAGGCGACCGGCGCCGAGACCGACCGCAAGGGCAAGATCATCGTGAACCCGGTCGACTGCTCGGTCACCGACGACGTCTTCGCCATCGGCGACATGGTGAACCTGAACGACCTGCCCGGCATCGCCGAGCCCGCGATCCAGGAGGGCCACCACGTCGCCCGCGTGATCAAGGCACGCCTCGACGGGCGCAGGGCCAAGCCGTTCAAGTACCTCGACCTCGGCACCATGGCCACGATCTCGCCCGGTGACGCCGTCGCGGACATCAAGAAGCTGCGGCTCAAGGGCCTCATCGGCAAGGCGGCGTGGGCGGGCGTGCACATCGCGTTCCTCGTCGGCTGGCGCAACCGGGCCGCGGTGCTCGCGCAGTGGGCGTGGAACCTGCTCACGGGCCGTCGCGCGCAGCCGATCATCCTGGAGCCGATGCAGGCGATCGACCGGCGCGAAGGTTTGGCGGCGGGTAACCGGAAAGCGTGAACACGGAGCTGCTCAGCATCTACCTCAACGACCACCTGACCGGGGCGATGGCGGGCACCGAGCTCGCCCGCCGCATCAGCCGCACGCACCCCGAGCTGCGGGTTCTCGCCGACGACATCGAGGCGGACCGCAAGGAGCTGCTCGACTTCATGCGCCAGGCCGGTGTCGAGTCGCGTCCGCACAAGGAAGCGCTCGGCTGGCTCACCGAGAAGGCGGGCAGGCTCAAGCTCAACGGCAGGGTGCTCGGCCGGTCACCGCTCAGCGACGTCCTCGAACTGGAGACCCTGCGCGTCGGCATCGAGGGCAAGATCGCCCTGTGGCGGACGCTGCGGAAGCTGAACAGCTTCGACGACACGCGGCTGGAGCGCCTCGCGCACCGTGCGGAGAGCCAGGCCGAGCTCGTCGACCAGTACCGGCTGAACCGGGTGCCGCAGGTGTTCAACTCACCGACCGTGTCCGGTGTGGACGTCGAGCGCACCTTCACCGTCGCGTCCACGCCCGAGGGCGTCGTCGAGTACCTGCGCGACTTCTCCCGCGCCGAGCAGTGGGATCCGGGCACCGTGTCGTGCACGCGCCTGGACGACGGCCCGGTCGAGGTGGGCTCGCGCTGGCGCAACGTCTCGTCGTTCCTCGGCCGCAAGACCGAACTCGTCTACGAGCTGACCCGTGACGACGCGAGCGGCCTGCAGTTCGTGGGGCGCAACGACACCGCCACGTCGACCGACGACATCTCGATCACCGCGGGGGACACGCCGGGTACGGCCAGGATCGCCTACCACGCACACGTCGAGTTCAACGGGCTCGCGAAGTTCGGGGCACCCGTGGCGAAGCTCGCGCTGGAGAAGCTGGGCAACGACACCGAGAAGAACCTGATCCGCGTGCTCGGGCCCGTCCGCTGACTCCGTCGCGGCGGATCCGGTCCACCGGTAAAGGCAAAGGAAAAACGCAGGTCAGGCCCGATTCCGCCGTTCGAGCGTGATCCCTAGACTCCCTCGGGCCGGTAGGTGAGACAGGCTCTTCCTCCTGCCGCCGCCGGCTTGGACGCAGAGGGAGTACTGGGGTGTTCGAGAACAACGTCACCAGGCGCGGCTTCGTCACGGGCGCGGCCGCGGTCGCCGGTCTCGCCGGCCTGTCCACCATCGCGCCGGGGCTGGCCGGTGCCGCCCCCATGCCCAACGACCAGCACTCGCCCGCGGAGATCGAGGCCGCCGAGGCCGGCGCGCTGGCGATGATGACGTTCCAGAAGATCGACGGCACTCCCGTCTACTACTGGCGTTCCAGCCGCGGCAACACGACCGCGCGCAACTGGCAGGCCACCGACGCGTTCTACAACGCGCTCGTCGCGTGGATCCGCGACCTGCGTTCGCTCTCGTCGAGCTACGGCTCGATCAGCTACATCGTCTCGGCGGGCTTCTACGTCAACAAGGCGGGCCAGCACGGCGCCGGCACCGCGATGGACCTCGACCACGTCCGCTGGTCAGGCGGCAACGTCACCTCGCCGCTCGACCAGCACCACGCGTCGGGCAGCGCCGCGCTGCGCAAGCGCTACCTCGCGACGGAGGCCGTGACCCGCCGCCGGTTCCGCTACGTGCTCGACGGCTGGTACAACGCCGACCACCGCGACCACATCCACGCCGACTTCGGCGGCATGCCGGTCCGCGTGCTCAAGGACTCCGAGGCGGACACCAAGTTCGTCCAGGGCACCTGCAACAACTTCCGCGGCTCGGGCCTCGCGATCGACGGCATCTGGGGCCCTGCCACGACGAGCGCGTTCAACGGCCTCAAGTCGGCGCTCGGCGTGACCGGCGACCCGCACACCAGCACCTCGGTGTGGCAGGGGATGCTGTCGAAGATCGCGACCAAGGGGTTCGCGAACCAGAACATCTGATCTGCGTCAGCAGGAACCGGCAAGGCCGGAGCCCATGCCTCCTGGGCTCCGGCCTTGCCGTGCGAGGGCGCCGTTCAGCTGACGTGACGGACTACTTGGGGCACTTCTTCCAGTTGAAGTGGTAGACGGTCTCGATCGAGCCGTCCGTCGAGTCCATGGCCATGAAGCTGGTCTTCTTCGGGTCGGACGTGCCCTTGTCCACTCGCAGCTCGGTGTTGATGTTGAAGTTCCGCTTCGCGCCGCACGGGTGGTAGACGATCGAGGCGATGTCGGTCTTGTGGGTGACCTGCCAGCTGTCGCTCAGCGCGCCGCTCCAGGTCTTGGACCGCTGGTCGTTGTCCGACATGCCCTGGAAGTAGTAGCTCGCCTTCTGCGTGCCCTTCGCCCCCTTTTCGAGGTGGGCGAATCCTCTGTAGTCGGCCTGGGCGATGCCGTAGGTGAATCCGCCGGGAACGTTCACCTTGAGGTTCAGCTGGCAGTTCTTCCGGAAATCGGTCGGCCGCGACTCGGGGCCCACCTGCGCCAGGTAGTCGCTGTAGGTGACCGTGAACGCCTTGTTGTCGGGGGAGACGGCGACGGCGGCCGTACCGGCGCGACAGCCGGAGCCGATGACCGTGACGACGTCGATGGTGATCTGGCCCGGCGGGGGCGGGTCGGCGACCGGGGGAATGACGATGGTGGACAGAGCCAAGCCGGCTGCGGCCATCATGCTGATCATTGCGACACCTTTCCGAATGTGCAGGACAGTTCGGGCGGCGTGGTACGAGACCGTATCGGAAAGGTAGTTGACGAACCGTCCGCCAAGCAGCCCAACATCGTGGGCGAGAGCACCAAGAATTGTTTTCGCCGGGCCGGGTGAATTGGCGCCCAGGATTGACGCGAAGCGGTTATTTCTGGGTTGCGAAGTCCATAGGTGAAGCGTCCACCGCTATGAGAGCGCGCACACGACAAAGGCGCATCCGCGGCTGGATGCGCCTTCGGGTGAAACCGGTTCTAGCGCTGGTGGCCGTTGCCCATCGAGCCACCGAGGCCGAACAGGATGCGCTGGATGAGCTCGGGATCGACGTCCGGCTCGTCGCCCAGCGCCTCCGCGGCGGGGGAGCGGCGCTTCTCACGCCGGGGCAGCGGCACCGCGTTGGCGTTCACGCCCGTCGGCAGGGCCAGCTCGCACCAGATCAGCTTGGTGCCGTTGCCGAGCTGCAGCTCGCCGGTGCGCAGGTCCGGAGACGTCGGCGGCATGATGAACCGGGCCGCCTCCAGCTCGACGACGAGGTAGTCGCCGCTCAGTCGCAGTCGCAGCGTGATCAGCCGCGACGTCTTCGGATCAGCTGACTCGATGGCGGCTTCGACCAGCGCACAGGCGACGGCCGAGCACTCCGCGGTCATGTTGCGCAGGCGCCATTCACCCAAGGTGAAGCGCACGAACAGATCCGCGCAGTTCACCGCGGTGGGCAGCGCGATGAGTGTCAGGTCGTCGACCTGGGCGGTCTGGGTGTTCGCCTGCATGCTGCCTCCGATTCGCGTGCGGCGCGCGACTCCGCGACAGTCACCCGAATGGCCGTCACGGTGAGCGGGAATCTACATGGGTATACGCGGGAAGCAATGGTCCGGTTGACTCACCCGTCAAAAGTCACGTGTGGGTCACGAAGAGGAGGCCCGTTGCTCACTGTGAGTATAGCGCTGGGCCCCCTCTGTGATCATCTCGGGTCAGCATCGCTTCCAGGCGAACTGATAGCGGGTCTTGACGCTCCCGTCCGTGGAATCCATCGACACGAACGCCGGCTGGTTCGCCGAGTTCGTGAATGCCCGCAGCTCGGTGTTCACGTTCAGGTGCCGCACCGCGCCGCACGGGGCGAACACGATCTCCGCGACGTCGGTGGCGTCGGTGAACTGCCAGTTGTCGCTCGTCGGTGCCGCGATGTCGTGCGTGCTCGTTCCCGTGGACGGCGAACCGGCGAAGTAGTAGCTGGCGCGCTGCACGCCGCGCGCGCCTCTGGGTAAGTGCGCGAACCCGCGGTGGTCTGCCTTCGCGATCCCGAACGTGAAGCCCTGCGGGTAGTGCACGCGCAGGTTCAGCTGGCAGTTCTTGCGGAACTGCGTCGGTGCCGACCCGGAACCGGCCTGGGCGGTGTAGTCGCTGTAAGTCACCGTGAATGACGTGTTGTCGTCGGAAGCCGCCACCGCGGCCGTTCCGGCGGGACAGCCGGAACCGTTCACCGTGACGACGTCGACCGTGATTTTGCCGGGCGGAACCACATCGGCCGTGCTCGGCGCCTCCGGGGCGACGAGGAGGGAAAGTGTCAAACCCGCGGCTGCCATCGCACTGAGCATGAGTTGCCTTCCGAATTGTGCACGGATGGCGGCGTGCGGGTGACGCTATCTTAAATTCACTTAAGTCGTGGACGACCGACCGGGCGAACTTAAATATATTTAAAACAGATTAATCGTCTGAATGGAGGATTGGGGACGATCGGCGGTCGGCTAACTTCATGTCAGATCGCAAAAACCGATCCGACCCAGACCGACTGAATACGCTGGTCCCCACACCTGGCGCCGAGAGCCCCGGCTGATCCACCTCGTTACACCGGTGTGGGAAAGGCAAGCGCGCACTGCTCATCGGGTTCCTCCCTCCTGCTCGGGACCTGGTGGTGCGGCAGCGGTGCCGCGCAGCCGGCCGGTGCCCGCCGGCGGCGCTGGACCCGTCCCACGGTCCGGCGCCGCCGGCGGTGTTCGTCTTTCGGCCCCCACAGGGGTCCTAGAGCCTCCGGAGCCTCAATTGCACGCGTGCACCGCCCAGCGGACCGCGGTCGACGTGGAGAGAACCTCCCGTGGCCTCCGCGGCACGGCGGGCGATGTCGAGGCCCAGCCCGGTGGAACCACCGCCGCTGGCGCCACGCCGCACCGCCTGGGCGGAGTCCGCGATGCCCGGACCCGCGTCCTCGACCACCAGCGCCACCAGATCTGCCTGGTGCACCAGCGTCACGGCGAACCGCGTGCCCTCCCGCGTGTAGCGGAAGACGTTGCCCAGCAACGCGTCCAGCGCGGCCGCGAGATCGGCTCGGGACAGCGGCACGGGGGCGGGCCGGTCGGCGCCGCGCACGGTCCAGGGCCGTTCCTGGTCGTCCGCGAGCGCGGACCAGAACACCAGCCGGTCGCGCACCACCTCCGCCGCGTCGGCGCCGCTGTCGTCGGGCTGCAGGCCGGAGCGGGCGATCTTGATGATCTCGTCGACCTCCCTCTCGAGGCCCTGGACGGCCTCCCGGACGCGGTCCGCCCCCGGACCGTTCCCGAGCGTGTCCGCGTCCAGGAGAAGGGCCGTGAGAGGCGTTCTGAGGCGGTGCGAGAGGTCGGCGACCACCTCGCGTTCGGCGGCGAGCAGGTGCCGGACGCGTTCGGACATGGCGTTGAAGGCCTTGCCGACCTCCTCGAACTCCGGTGGCCCCTTCACCGCCACACGTGCCGTGAGGTCGCCCTGGCCCATCCGGCGCGCGCCTTCGGCCAACGCCCTGGTGGCTTTGACGGCCCGTGCGCCCAGGCGGTCGGCCACGAGCACCGAACCGGCGACCAGGCCGACCGCGACTCCCGCCAGCACCCACCAGGTGCCGATCACGCCGTGGGTCAGTTGCTCGTGCGGCACGAACGCCTCGACGATCGCGATGCCGCTCTCGCTGGTGGCCAGCGGTTGCAGGTAGGCCACGCCGTCGGGCTTCTCGACCGTGGACGCCGTCGCGAGCTTCTGGGCCTTCTGCAGGTCCGCGGCGGTGATGTGCGAGGAGCCGTAGGTGGTGGCCGGAACGCTGAGGTGCACGGCCAGCCGCTGCTGAGCGCCGTACCGGGTGCTCCTGATCACCTGGCGGATCTCCTGCGGCTTGCGCGTGATCAGCAACGTCTGCGTCATCGCGTTGGCCTGCTTCTCGGCCTCGCTCAGAGCGCGGTTGTACGCGGAGTTCTTCACGACGATCGCCAGCGGGATGAGGAACGCCAGCGCCACCATGCTGGTCGCCGCGAGAGCGACCAGCACCAGTGACCGCCTCATTGCGGAGCGACCATGCGCACGCCGACCCCCCGCACCGTGTGCAGATAACGCGGCTGCGCGGCTCGCTCACCGAGCTTGCGGCGCAACCAGGACAGGTGGACGTCGAGCGTCTGGTCGTCGCGGTGGGACGGCCAGAGGCTGGCGAGGATCTCCGCCCGCGGCACCACCTCCCCCTGCCGTGCCGCGAGGTAGGAGAGCAGCTCGAACTCCTTGTGCGTCAAGGAGAGCTCCTGGCCGTCCACTGTGGCCCTGCGGAGGTGCACGTCGATCTCCAGGCCGCCGATCACGAGCTGCTTGTTGTCGCGCGCACGCCGCAGCACCGCCTGCAGGCGGGCTTCGAGGTGCTCGCTGGAGAAGGGTTTGACGAGGTAGTCGTCCGCGCCCGCGTTGAGCAGCCGGACGATGCCGGCCTCGTCGTCGCGGGCGGTCGCGATGACCACCGGGGTGTTCGTGACGCCCCGGATCATCCGCAGCGCGTCACCGCCGTCGAGGTCGGGGAGCCCGAGGTCGAGCACCACGACGTCGTAGTCGTTCGCGGTGACTTCCCGCAAGGCCTCGATCGCGAGCGCGACACCGTGCACGATGTGGCCCTGGCCGGTGAGAGCGCGGGTGATCGCCGCCCGCACCACCGGGTCGTCTTCGACCAGCAGTACTGATGCCATGAGCCGCTACAGGAGGATTGCCGCAGTGAGACGGTCCGTCGGATACCTGGTCGCCTGGGCGGTGGTGACCGCGGTCGCCGTCGGCCTGTCGTGGTTCGGCATCCGGTGGGCGATGGAACCCGCGCCCATCGCCGTCGCGGGAGTTGCGACGGGTTCGGCCGTGCTGCCGATGCCGACCATCACCTCGCTGACCGTCCCGGTACCCGAGCCCGGTGCCTCCGCCGGCACCCCGCCTCCGCCTGTCACGCCTTCGTCCACCAGGCCTCCTGTCGTCACCACGTCATCTGTTCCGGCTCCTCCCAGTAGTACGGATGCGCGTCCCCCCTCGGCTCAATCTCCGCAGGGGGAATGGCAGGCGGACGGTTCCTACGTCCACGCGTTCCACCTGCGGGGCGGTGACGTGGTCGTGCGCTACCGGCCGCAGGGGGTGCAGGCGCTGTCGGCCACACCCTCGGACGGGTACTCGGTGTCCGTGGAACAGCCCGGCGGGCCGCTGGTGGTGAACTTCCGCAACGCCGCCGGCCGGTTGTCCAGGCTGGAAGCGACCTGGGACAACGGACCGACGGCGAAGGTGATCGAGCAGTAGAGCGGAATCTTGCGGCCGACCTTTCAGGCCACGGCGCTCGCTAGAGGCCGATGGCCTTGGCGATCTGCGTGGGCTTGAGCACCCGCAGGATCGCCTCGTACAGGTAGTAGTCGCCGTACGGCAGCGAGATCTCCACACCGTCCTCGGACGGGCGGTTGCGGGTGCCGCGGGCCAGGATCGCCTCGGCCCGCGCCGACCTGGTCGTCAGGCAGGTGGCGACCAGGCCGTCGAGGATCCTCAGCGCCCGGTCGCGGTAGCGGCTCGTGCCGGTGGCCTTGGCCAGGTCGAGCAGGCCGCACGCCATGATCGCGCCCGCCGACGAGTCCTTGATGTCGTTGACGCCCAGCGGCGAGCGGTAGTCCCACACCGGCACGCCGTCCGGGGTGAGCACCGACAGCGCGTAGTCGGACATCTTGCGTGCGGTGTCGCGGAACTCGCGCAGGCCCGTGCGCCGGTACATGGTCGTGAAGCCGTAGATGCCCCACGCCTGGCCGCGCGCCCAGCAAGACGTCGGGCTGTAGCCCTGCACGGTGTTCGGGCCGATGGCCGCGCCGGTGTCCGGGTTGAAGTCGAACACGTGCGGGGTCGAGCCGTCCGGGCGCAGGAAGTGGGTCTGGGTGGTCCTGGCGTGGGCGATCGCGATGTCCAGGAACTTGCGGTCGCCGGTCTGCTCGGTGGCGAACGCGAGCAGGTCCAGGTTCATCATCGTGTCGATGATGACGCGGCCCGCGTTGCCCGGCGTGCCTAGCCTGCCCCACGCGCGGATGAACTTGCCGGTGGCGTTCCAGCGCTGGATCAGCGTGTTGGCGGCGTCGATGGCGCCGTCACGCCACTTCGTGTCGCCGGTGAGCCGGTACGCGGTGACCCAGGAGGGGTAGAAGAGGAACCCCAGGTCGT
Source organism: Lentzea flaviverrucosa (assembly GCF_003350445.1). Lineage (NCBI taxonomy): Bacteria > Bacillati > Actinomycetota > Actinomycetes > Pseudonocardiales > Pseudonocardiaceae > Lentzea > Lentzea flaviverrucosa. The sequence goes on along the minus strand of NZ_QQAU01000007.1, from coordinate 440,695 downwards.
GGTCGCGCGGGTCCAGGCGCCGCGGTGCCAGCCGGTCGTTGGCGGCCTCGGCGAGCGCGCGGAACTGGGCGTCGCCGCTGTCGAGGTGCGCGAGCCACAGCGTGCCCGGCCAGAAGCCGCCGACCCAGCCGCCATCGGCGACGTAGGTCCACTTCTCGGCCCTGGTGATCTCCGGGAACGAGGTGATGCCGGGGGCGACCGCCTTGAGCTTCGTGTTGCCGTAGTCGAGGGCCGCACGGAGGGTGGCGGGCGAAGCGGCTGCTTCTCCCGCACCGATGGCCATGCCTGCTCCGGAGAGCAGGGGAGTGGCCGCCGCGGACGCCAGAAGGGTGCGTCGAGACAGATTCACGAGACCGTCCAGTCCCTTTCTTCGTCTTGCGCCCGGCGTCACCCTGCCAGATCGGATCAAGGAATGTAAAGGTGCGTCAAAAATTGATTCTTTCGTCTTGTCCGATGCCGCTGAACAGCGTAAAGGCGGATGTCGAGGTTGATCAGATATATGAACTTCCTGGATTCCGACGTTGTAAAACTAATTGTTCACCCTTGTGAACAATTCGGTGTTCAGGTGCGGAAGAGAACGGCGTCGAGGTGGCGCGGGCTCAGGCCGTGGCGCCGCTTGAACGGTGCGTTGCCCCGGCCGCCCTCGAGCGTGGAGAGACCCAGCCGGATCGCGAGCCGGACCGACTCGGCGAACAGCGCGCCGTACGGGCTGTAGTTGCCTTCCACGCCGTAGTCGACGCCGCAGGTCCAGGTGTGGAAGCGGGTGGCGTCGGTGAGGCAGACGCCGGCCGCGACGAGCCTGCCGCGCTGGCGCACCTCGATCACGTGCACCAGGTCGCCCAGCGCCGCCACGAACCTCGCGAAGGTGGTGCCGGGGTGGTACCCGTTGTCCTCGAAGCGGCTGGCGGTCTTGGCGCACAGCAGGGTGATCTCGTCGAGCGAGGCGTGGTCGACGGGGAGGGCCTCGACGGTGACGCCGGCCTCGGCCGATCTTCGTTCGTTGCGGCGCAGGTTCGCCCTGGCCCGCAGGCTCAGGCCCGCGAGGTACTGCTCGTAGGTGGTGAGGCCGGTGGCCCACCGGTCCGTCAGGTGGCGTGCGGGCAGGCCGGCCGCGCGCAGTGCCTGCGACAGGGTGCCGCCGCGCTGGACGTTCATGAACCCGCACCAGCGCGCACCGAGGATCGACGCCGTGCGGATCATCGAGTCCAGCAACCTCGGCAGCACCTGCGTGGTGGCGGGCACGTGCGCGTCGTAGCAGTGCCAGGTGTGGCTGAGCAGCGCGGGCTCACCGACCGCCTCCGGGTAGACCTCGTGCAGGAGGCGCAACGGGTTCGCGGCCGTCTGGAGGTAGGCGGGCATGACGGCCACCGGTGTGCCGCCGTCGCGCGCCACGAAGTACGCGAACGCGTCGACGGTCGTCAGCGGGGACTGTTCGTAGGCACTGACGAACGCGTGCCGGTAGAACACCGGTGCACCTGCCTGGCGCACCACCGAATCCCAATCGGCAGAATCGATTTCCCTTATGCTGTTGGAGAATTCGACGTGCACGCACTCACTGTACGGCTTGCCAGACGGCGAAGGGGACGTCGATCTCGTCGCGGCTCAGGCCACCGTGCTCGTAGCGCACCGAGGGGTCCGGGAGGGGGAACCGCGGCGACGCGGCCACCGCGACGACCGGCCCGGCCTCGGGTTGCGGCAGGCCGAGATCGGTGGCGTGGTGGATGGTCGCCGTGTCGCCCAGAGTCGTTGCCACGCGGTCGAAAACGACCTCCAGGCGGTCGGCCTTCGGGTAGAGCCAGCGCATGCGCCCCGCGCCGCCGGAGGGGATGACGCACTCCTCGCGCACGATCGCGTCCCAGGCCTCGACGAGTTCCGGATCGGGGTCGACGGGCACCATGCCGTGGTCGGAGTGCGCCACGACGGTCCAACCCTGTGCGGCCCAACGGGAAGCGTGCGCGTCCAGTCGGAGCATGGCCTCGTGCACCGACTCGTCGTAACCGTGGCGGTGCACGTGGTCGTCGATGTTGACGTACGTCCAGAGGAACCGGGCGTCCTTGAGCGCCTTGTCGAGATCCGCGACGACGTTGGCGACGAGCAGCGGCGGGTCCTCGGACTGCGCCACGAGTTTGTGCCTGGCGGGCGCGGGTATCCGGGTGCACCCTCGAAGCAGTGCCTGCGCCCAGGTTCCTTCGAGGAGGTCGAGTTCGCGGGCGAGCACGGTCGCGCCGTGCCTTTCGAGCACCGTCGGCAGCGCGGGGATCGCGGGCATGCCGTTCATGGCGTGCACGAGCCCGGATCCGTTGCGGTACACCGAACCCGGCACCCGGTGGACGTCGGCGGGAACGCCGGTCAGCGCCGTCAGCAACGCCGACGCGGACGTCGGCGGCACCGTCGAGGACAGCGTGGCGATGGAGGCCGACAGCCAGGACTGTTTGGCCACGTCCGACGAGAGACCGTCGACCGCCAGCACGATCACGCCGGAATGTGCCTTGCCGAGGGCGTGTTCGAGCCGGGAAGGTATCTCCGCCAGTGACATTCGGTGACTGTAACGCATCTCATCGGGTCAAGATTGCTCGTTCGGGGCCTGAGTTCCGCACAATGACTGCCGATGGGGTAAAGAAGACTTGGTAGAAGGAAGGTGGCGGATGGCGGTCGGAGTTCTGGACGTCGGGTGCTTCAGCGCACACCTGGTGGTCGTGGAACGAGACCTCATGCGTCCGCTGGTGTCCCACAAGGTCCGGCTGCGGCTGGACCGGGAACTGGACGCGGACGGAGCCATCAGCCGCGAGGGCGTCGAGTCGCTCTGCGCCGCCGTGCTCGCCGCCCGCAAGAAGGCGGGCGACACCCAGTTCCTGCCCTTCGCCACGTCGTCCGTGCGTGATTCGGCGAACGTCGACGAAGTCATCCGCAAGGTGGCCAGACGCACCGGCGTCGAGCTGAAGGTGTTGTCGGGCAAGGAAGAAGCGCGTCTCTCGTACGCGGCGGCCCGGCACTGGTTCGGCTGGAGCGCGGGTCCCATGGTCGTGCTGGACGTCGGCGGTGGCACCGTCGAACTCGCCGCCGGTTCCAGCGCCGAGCCGGAACGCGCGGTGTCGTTGCCTTTGGGGGCAAGGACTCTGACCCGCACCGGTCTGACCGTCACGGAGATGCGCGTGGAGGTGGCGCAGCGCCTCGAGTCCGCGTTCCCGTGGGGTGAGAGCGCTCACGCCGTGGGGTGCTCGAAGGTGTTCGAACAGCTGGCCCGCCTCGCCGGCGCCCGCAACGGCACCTACGCGCCGCGCCAGTTGCGGCTCAAGGACCTGGAGAAGTGGATTCCGCGGCTCGCGAAGCTGTCGGTGCGCGAACGCGCGGCTCTACCGGGGATCTCGCGCCACCGGGCCCAGCAGTCGCTGGCGGGCGCGGTGGTCGCGGAGGGTTTGATGAAGGTCTCCGGCCACGACGTCGTGGACATCTCGCCGTGGTCCACCAAGGAAGGGCTGCTGCTCTCCCTGGTGGAACGATCCCGGGCGCGGAGCTCGTCAGCCGCGTAACGCGGTGACGGCGTCCTCGAGGTCGGCGAACAGCAGCAAGAGCTGGTCGACCGCGGTCATCTGCAGCGGACGCAGGACGATCCTGCTGTCGCTGACGACGCCGAGCTTGATGCCGAGCTCGTCCGCCTGGTGCTGTGCCTCCACCAGCGTGCGGATGCCCTCGGACCCGAAGAAGCGGACTTCCCGCAGGTCGACGACCAACGCGGGTGGCTTGCGGTCGAGCAGCTCGGCGAGCCTGCTGGTCACCGGTGCCGACGACATCATGTCGATCTCGCCGGTGAGAGCGACGATCGGAATGGACTGGACGTAGGTAGTTCTCTGCCTGAGTTGGTTCATAAGACTCCCGTCCGCACCGACCGTACGCGCCACCTCCGGACGCCCACAACCTGAAACGTTCGGAGCCGCGGCTACACGAGCAGGAAAGCGCGGGTCAGGAGCATCGCGGCCACCAGCAGCGCGAAAAGGACGATGATCGCGATCACTATTCGTCCGGCGGTCGCCTTGGGCGGAGTCCGTTCGTGGTGGGACAGACCCGCGGTGGTCGACCCGGAGTCCGGAGGGGTTTCTCCTGGGTTCACCCCGCCGCCGGGTTCCTTCCCAGGCGTGAGGTCGGGTTCGGGGTCGGGCGGAAGAGCGGTCATAAGGGTGGAGGTACCCCGTTTTCACGCTTCTAGCTGAGCCCAGACCACTTTCCCGCTGTTCTGCGGTTTCGTGCCCCACTTCACGCTCAGCGCCTGCACGAGCTGCATGCCGCGCCCGCGCGGGCTGCTGGGATCGACCGGTCTCAGCTGGGGCTGCGCCGGCGACTCGTCGTGCACCTCGACGAGCATGCCGCCCGCCTTCCGGCTCACGACGAGTGTGATCGGGCCCTCACCGTGGTCGATGCCGTTGGACACCAGTTCGGTGACGACGAGCTGCGCGTCGTCGACGAGATCCTCGGACAGCCCCCACGACGCGGCGGCCTCGCGCACCACCTGACGTGCACGAGCACACGAACCGCCCTCGGCGGTCAGGATCACCCGCACCTCTGCCAGTGGGTCGTTCAACACAAAGCGCATCGTCGCACATCCGGCGCGTCGTTCGGATCTTTCAGCCCCCCGGTGGTCGCATGGTCGAACGTCGTGCTGCACGATTTGGGTCGCACGAGTCGGGCGTGGCGAAGGGAACGGCGACGATGGAGCTCAACGTCGGCAGCGATGTCCAGCGGGGATGGCGAGTGCTCGCCGTCGCCGGCGAACTGGACATCGACACCGTCCCCCTGTTGTCGGCCAGGCTCGACGAGGACGTGACCGGGGCGCACGCGGTGCTCGACCTGGCCGAACTCGCGTTCATGGACTCGACCGGGCTGGCACTGGTGCTGGACTGGCACCGCCGCCTGGCCGAGGCCGGCGGGCAGCTGAGGATCGCCGCCGCCCAGGCGCCGGTCCGGCGGTTGTTCGAGCTGGCCGACGTGGCCGAGGTGCTGAGCCTGCACGAGTCGGTGGACGTGGCCGTGCAGGAGGCGGTGGACTCGGCCCGCTGAGGCCGCGTCGCGCGGAAGGGCGGCCGGTCTCCGGCTTCGCCCCGTCCGCGCGGGCCCGTCGAGTGCCTCAGGCCTCCGCCGACACGCCCAGGTAGTAGGCGATCAGGCGGATGAGGTGCTCGGTGTCCACCGGTTTGGTGACGTAGTCGGTGGCACCCGAGGCCAGGGACTTCTCGCGGTCGCCCTTCATGGCCTTGGCCGTGACGGCGATGACCGGGAGGTCGGCGTAGCGCTCCATCGCGCGGATCGCCGAGATCGTGGCGTTGCCGTCCAGCTCGGGCATCATGATGTCCATCAGGACGATGGCCACGTCGTCGTACTGCTCGAGGGCCCGCACGCCCGTGATGCCGTTGTCGGCGAAGATCGCCTCCAGGCCCACCAGCTCGAGCACGCTCGTGAGCGCGAAGACGTTGCGCAGGTCGTCGTCCACCACGAGGACCTTCTCGCCGTGGAAGCGGATCGAGGCCGAGGCGGCCAGCACCGGCGCCGGGGTGACGATCGGGGTCGGTTCCGGCAGGACGATCGTGTCCGAGACGACCTTGCCCAGCGGCAGGCACAGGGTGAAGGTCGAGCCGATTCCCGGCTCTGAGCGGACCCGTAGCGCGCCGTTGAGCAGTTGTGCCAGCTCACGGCTGATGGACAGGCCCAGGCCCGTGCCGCCGTACTTGCGGGACGTGGTGCCGTCCGCCTGCTGGAAGGCCTCGAAGATGACGGCCAGCTTCTCGGCCGGGATGCCGATGCCGGTGTCGTGCACGTCGAACGCCACGGTGGACGGGTCGTCCATGCGCACGTGCAGGCGGATGCCACCGTCATGGGTGAACTTCACCGCGTTCGAGAGCAGGTTCCTGAGGATCTGCTGAAGACGGTGTTCGTCGGTGTGGAGGGTCTCCGGCACGTTCGGGTCCACGCGCACGGAGAACTCGAGGTTCTTCTCGGCCGTGAGCGGCAGGCACAACGTCTCGACGTAGCGGACGAGCTCGTCCAGGCGGACCGGGTCCTCGTGCAGCGTCATGTGGCCCGCCTCGACCTTGGTGAGGTCGAGGATGTCGTTGATGAGCTGCAGGAGGTCGGAGCCGGACGAGTGGATCGTGCGGGCGAACTCGACCTGCTTGGGGTTGAGGTTGCCGTCGAGGTTGTCGGCGAGCAGCTTGGCCAGGATCAGCAGCGAGTTCAGCGGCGTCCGGAGCTCGTGGGACATGTTGGCCATGAACTCGGACTTGTACTTCGAGGCCGTCTGGAGCTGACGCGCGCGGTCCTCCAGTTCCTCGGAACCGGCCCTGAGCTCCGTCGTGAGGCGCTGGGACTCCACCAGGAGGGCATCGGTGCGGGAGTTGGCCAGCAGCGTGTTCACGTTGACGCCGATGGCCTCCTTGAGCTGGTCCAGGAGGTCGAGGTGGACGTCGGAGAACTCGTTGAGGGACGCGAGCTCGATCACGCCGAGGGTCTCGCCCTGGAACAGGACCGGCAGGATCACCAGGTTCACCGGGGCCGACTCGCCCAGCGCCGAGGAGACGGTCAGGTAGCCGCCGGGGACCTGGGTGACCAGGATCGTCTTCTTCTCCAGCGCCGACTGGCCCACCAGGGACTCGCCCATGGCCACGTGGGTGGTGCGGGCGGTGTCCAGGCGGAAGCCGTAGGTCGCGGTCAGCTCCAGCGAGTGCTTGGACTCGTCCTCCTCGATCTGGAAGAACGCGCCGTGGTGGGCGCTGACCAGCGGCGTCAGCTCGCTCATGATCAACGACGCCAGCGCGCGCAGGTCGCGGTGACCCTGCATCAGACCGGACAGGCGCGCGAGGTTGGTCTTGAGCCAGTACTGCTCGCGGTTGGCGCGCGTGGTCTCCTTGAGGTTCGCGATCATCTGGTTGACGTTGTCCTTGAGCTCGGCGAGCTCGCCGGACGCGTCGACGGTGATCTGCCTGGTCAGGTCGCCCGCGGTCACCGCGGTGGCGACGGCGGCGATGGCGCGGACCTGGGTGGTCAGGTTCGAGGCGAGCTGGTTGACGTTGTCGGTCAGCTTCGACCACGTGCCGGCCACGCCGTCGACCTCGGCCTGGCCGCCGAGCTTGCCCTCGGTGCCGACCTCGCGGGCGACGCGGGTGACCTCGTCGGCGAACGAGCTGAGCTGGTCGACCATCGTGTTGATGGTGGTCTTGAGCTCCAGGATCTCGCCGCGGGCCGAGACGTCGATCTTCTTCGTCAGGTCGCCCTGGGCCACCGCCGTGGTGACCTGGGCGATGTTGCGGACCTGGTTGGTCAGGTTGTCCGCCATGAAGTTCACCGAGTCGGTGAGGTCCTTCCACGTGCCGGCGACACCGGACACGCGGGCCTGGCCGCCCAGGATGCCCTCGGTGCCGACCTCGCGGGCGACACGGGTGACCTCGTCACCGAACGCGCGGAGCGTGTCGACCATGCCGTTCAGCGTCTCGGCGAGGGCCGCGACCTCGCCCTTGGCCTCGACGGTGATCTTCTTCGAGAGGTCGCCGTTCGCGACGGCGGTGGCGACGGCGGCGATGTTGCGGACCTGGTTGGTCAGGTTGTCCGCCATCAGGTTGACGTTGTCCGTCAGGTCCTTCCACGTGCCGGCGACGCCCTGCACGCGGGCCTGACCGCCCAGGCGGCCGTCGGTGCCGACCTCGCGGGCGACGCGGGTGACCTCCTCGGCGAACGAGCTGAGCTGGTCGACCATCACGTTCAGCGTGGACTTGAGCTCCAGGATCTCGCCGCGCGCGTCGACGGTGATCTTCTGCGACAGGTCGCCGTTCGCGACGGCGGTGGCGACGTGCGCGATGTTGCGGACCTGGTTGGTCAGGTTGTTCGCCATGAAGTTGACGTTGTCGGTCAGGTCGCGCCAGGTGCCCGCGACGCCCGGCACCGTCGCCTGGCCGCCCAGCCTGCCCTCCGTGCCGACCTCGCGGGCGACGCGGGTGGCCTCGTCGGCGAACGAGCTGAGCTGGTCGACCATCGTGTTGATCGTCGTCTTGAGCTCGAGGATCTCGCCGCGGGCGTCGATCGTGATCTTCTGCGTCAGGTCGCCCCGCGCGATGGCGGTGGTGACCGAGGCGATGTTGCGGACCTGGGTCGTCAGGTTGTTCGCCATGACGTTCACCGACTCGGTCAGGTCGCGCCAGGTACCGGCGACGCCGGGCACCTGCGCCTGACCGCCCAGGCGGCCGTCCGAACCGACCTCACGCGCGACACGGGTGACCTCGTCGGCGAACGAGCTGAGCTGGTCGACCATCGTGTTGATCGTGGACTTGAGCTCGAGGATCTCGCCGCGCGCGTCGACGGTGATCTTCTGGGTCAGGTCGCCGAGCGCCACCGCGGTCGTGACCTGGGCGATGTTGCGGACCTGGGTCGTCAGGTTGTCCGCCATGAAGTTCACGTTGTCGGTCAGGTCGCGCCAGGTGCCGGCGACGCCGGGCACCTTCGCCTGGCCGCCGAGCTTGCCGTCCGTGCCGACCTCGCGCGCGACACGCGTGACCTCGTCGGCGAACGACGACAGCTGGTCGACCATCGTGTTCAGCGTGTTCTTCAGCTCCAGCATCTCGCCGGAGACGTCGACCGTGATCTTCTGCGTCAGGTCGCCGGTGGCCACCGCCGTCGCGACCTGGGCGATGTTGCGGACCTGGTTGGTCAGGTTGTTCGCCATCGAGTTCACGTTGTCGGTCAGGTCGCGCCAGGTGCCGGCGACGCCGGGCACCTTCGCCTGGCCGCCCAGGCGGCCGTCCGTGCCGACCTCGCGGGCGACGCGGGTGACCTCGTCGGCGAACGACGACAGCTGGTCGACCAGGCCGTTCACCGTCGAGCCGAGCGTGGCGAACTCACCGCGCAGCGTCTGGTCCGACATGCGTTTGGTCAGGTCGCCCTCGGCGACGGCGGCGAGCACGCGGCTCAGCTCCGTCGTCGGCCGCATCAGGTCCTCGACCAGGCCGTTCACCGAGTCCGCGATCAGCGACCAGCCACCGGCGGTGCCCGCGGGCGCCACCCGTTCGGTCAGCCGGCCCTCCTGGCCCACCGCCTGGCGGACCCGGCCCAGCTCACCGGCGAGCCACTGGTTCCGTTCCGCGATCTCGTTGAAAACGTCCGCGAGGGCCGACACGGGCCCGTTCCCCGGCACGACGAGCCTGCGGCGGAAGTTGCCGTCACGCAGATCTCTCATGGCGGAGAGCACCCGTTCGAGGGTCGCGTCCGTCTCTTCGTTGGCCGTGGTCACTCCAAGCCTCCGTGCCTCGGTGGTCGCAGCCAAGACTGCCACGTTAGGTTGGGAGCGAGGTAACTTGATGCCGCGATGCACGCAAACGACCCGCAGGAGGCCGTGATGACCCGGCCGGCTGCGCAGGACAAGAGCGGATGAGCAGCGCCGTGGGCATCGACCTCGACGGCTGGCAGCGCCTGGTGGACGGGCTGCGCGAAGCCGTCTTCGTCGTGGACGCGGCCGGAGTGGTGCGCGTGCGCAACGCCGCGGCCGCCGACCGGTTCCCCCGGCTCGGCCTCGGCGGGCAGTTCGACGTGCACGTCGCGGGCCGCCGGCACGACCTCGGCGAGGGCTGGAGTGCCTGGTACGTCACGGACTCCACGCTCGACCACGCACATCTGCGGCTCGCCGGCGAAGGATCGCGCGAAGCGACCCTGAAGACGATCGTGCAGCTCGCGGCGGAGTTGCTGGGCGAGCACTGCGTCGCCGTCGTGCCCGCCACGCGCGACCGGCTGGAGTGGTGGCGTTGTGGTGGTGGCGAGCCCACGGTCATGCGCACGCCTCGCCGTGCCTCGGAGATCTCCGAGGTCCTGACCGGCTCGTCCACCCTGCTCAGGATCACCTCTTTGGGTGAAGGCAGCTGGGGTGTGCCGGAGGACTTCGGCTGTGCGCTGGCCGTGCCGCTGGGCGTCGGCGGTGCGCTCGTGGTGGTGCGCAAGGGCGACTTCGCGCCGAACGACGTGGAACGGATCCGGCTGTTCGGCAAGCACGCCGCCGTGGCGCTGGAGTCGTCGTCGAGGCTGACGGAGCAGCAGCGGACGATCGAGGTGCTGCGGTCGGCGCTGCTGCCGTTGCCGCTGCCCGAGGTGCGCGGTGTGACGCTGGCCTCGGTGTTCATCCCCGCCCACCAGCGGGCGCTGGTGGGCGGGGACTTCTACGACGTCCACCCGCGCACGGACGGCTCGGCGACGTTCGTGCTGGGCGACGTCTGCGGGCACGGCCTGGAGGCCGCGGTCCACAGTGGACGTGTCCGGCAGTCGCTGCAGGCGCTCTCCCTGGTCGAGACCAACCCGGTGCGGCTGCTGCACCTGCTCAACACCTCGTTGCGCGCCACCGGCTCGAAGCTCTTCACCACGCTCGTCGTCGGTGAGCTGGTGCCGCTGGCCGACGGGGGCGTGCGGTTGTCGCTCGCGTCCGGCGGTCACCCCGCGCCGCTGGTGCTGCGGGCGGACGGCAGTGTCGACGAGGTGAGCGCCACCGGTGCGATCGTCGGAATCCTGGCGGACGTCCGGTTCTCCGGCGAGCAGGTCACGCTGGCGCCGGGGGACACGCTGGTGCTGTACAGCGACGGCTTCACCGAGGCCCGCGCGCACACGAACCGCACGGAGTTGTTCGGCGAGCAGCGCTTGCAGGCGGTGCTGAAGGAGTGCAAGGGCCTGCCGGCGGAGGAGATCGCGCGGCACTGCGAGCGGGCCGTGCTCAAGTGGCTGGACCACGACGACCACGACGACCTGGCCCTGCTGGCCGTCCAGGCCGTGTGAATGAAGTTCCCGGTCCAAGGGTTCATCTCCCGTTCGTTCGCCTGGACAGCTTGACCGGTTGAGATCTGCGCATGTCCCACTCACACGATCACTCGCACGGTGATCACACGCACCACGAGGTCGAGCCGGTCGAGGGCAGCTGGCTCGACCCCGCGGACGACCGCCCGGCGTCGGTCGAGCGCCGCCGGTTCCTCGCGGGCCTGGGCATCGCGGCGGGTGCCGCCGGTGTCGCCGGAGCCGTCGGCACGGGCAAGGCCGAGGCGCACGTCCCGGTCAACCCCTGGGGCGGCGGTGAGCGCTGGTACTCGGGCGACCACCACATCCACACCCAGTACTCCGACGACGGCCAGTACACGATCGCGCAGCAGGTCGCGAAGGCGCACGAGTTCGGCCTCGACTGGGTCGTCATCACCGACCACGGCGGCGTCGCGCACCAGAAGTTCTCGATCGACCAGATCACGCCGGACATCGAACGCGTCCGCCGCTCGCAGCGCGACGTGCTGGTCTACCAGGGCCTGGAGTGGAACATCCCCGGCGCCGAGCACGCCACCGTGTTCATGCCGCCCGGCAAGCACACCGTCGACATCCTCAAGGCGTTCGAGCTGTCCTACGACGGCCGCATCGCGAACAACGCCGAGTCGCTCGCCCTGGCCGCGCTGCGGTACCTGGAGGCGCAGGTCCTCTCCGGACGGACCGAGATCGCCCTGATGTTCGCGAACCACCCGTCGCGGCGCGGCGTGGACAGCCCGCACGAGATCCGCGGCTGGCGCGACGCGGCTCCGGGCGTCGCGGTCGGCATGGAGGGCGCGCCCGGCCACCAGGCCGCCGGCACGCCGAAGTCCGCGGGCGGCTCCGGGCGTGCGCGCGGCTACTACGACACGGCCGCACCCGGACCGGAGTCGTTCCCCGGCTACCCGCCGGAGTCCTACCGCACCCACGGCGGTTTCGACTGGATGACCGCCAAGGTCGGCGGCCTGTGGGACTCCCTGCTCGCCGAGGGACGCCCGTGGTGGATCACCGCGAACTCGGACGTGCACCAGGTCTTCAACGACACCCTCACGCCGGGCAAGCAGGACTACGCCACGACCGGCTCGAAGGGCGCCCCGATCGACTCGGGCGTCAAGCAGACCGCCTACGGCGACTTCTTCCCCGGCCAGTACGGCGCGAACGTGGTCGGCGCGCGGTCGAAGTCCTATGTGGACGTCATGCGCGGCCTGCAGTCGGGCAAGGTGCTGACCGTGCACGGCCGCCTGATCGACGGCCTGGAGCTGCGCGTGCGCTCGCGCGACGACCTGCGCGGCGTGACGCTGGGCGGCCGGACGTTCGTACGACGCGGCGGCGACGTCGAGGTCACCATCGAGGTGGACCGCGCGTCCGGACCGAACTTCTCCGGTACCAGGCCGGTGCTGGCCAAGGTCGACCTGATCTCCGGTCCGGTCACCGGTCCGTCCGCCGACCGCGACCTGTTCCTCGCGCCGGAGACCACCGTCACGAAGACGTTCGAGGTGCCGCGCACCGGCAAGATCCGGTTCTCGCACACCTTCAAGAACGTCGAGCGGTCGTTCTACCTGCGGCTGCGGGGCAGTGACGGCAAGCGGCTCACCTCGGCCGGTGACCCGATGATCGACGAGATCGCCAACTCCGACCCGTGGGCCGACCTCTGGTTCTACGCCAACCCGGTGTTCGTCGACGTGGTCTGAGGTCCGGGGTCCTTTGAGGACTAGGTTGGTCGGGTGTCCATGACGCGCGAGCCCGACCGCCTGGTCCTCTTCACCGACGCCGTGGTCGCCATCGCGATCACGCTGCTGGTGCTGCCGCTGGTGGAGATCACCTCGGAACCGGGTTCCGAGCCCGCGAGCGAGCTGGTCTCCCACCACTGGCCGCAGATCTTCAGCTTCCTGCTGAGCTTCGTGGTCATCGCGCACCTGTGGTTCACCCACCACCGGCTGTTCGAGAACGTGAAGCGGTACAGCGCCCCGCTGGTGGTGCTGAACATGGCCTGGATCCTGACGATCGTGGTGCTGCCGTTCCCGACCGAGCTCGTCGGCAGGCCGGGGGAGGACCACTTCACGCAGTTCTTCTACATCGGCACGATCGCCGTCAGCAGTGTGCTGCTGACGGCGATGACGCTGCTCGTGCACGGCAGCCCGGATCTGGCCGTGGAAGCCCGCGGACTCTCGCGGCGGGTGGTGCTGACGGCCCTGGTCCCGACCGCGGTGTTGCTGCTCGCGCTCGTGCTGTCGCCGTTGACCAGCTACTGGGGCCTGCTGCTGTTGCTGGTCAGCCCGTTGGTGCAGCGGCTCCGATGACGGACAGCAGCTGCAGCTTCTCGTAGCTCTCGCTGCCCGGCGTGGCCGTGTAGACGAGCAGGAAGTGGTGCTGGCCGGGATCGAGCAACGTCTGGCAGTGCAGTTCCAGCGCCCCGACGCTCGGGTGGACGTAGCGCTTGACCTCGTGCGGGCGGATGCCGACCTCCTGGGCGTCCCACACCCGCCGGAACTCCTCGCTGCGGGCGAGCAGGAGCTCGCTGTACCGCGCGGCCCGGGAACCGGGACCGCGCCGGGTCACGGCTTCGCGCAGGCCCGAAGCGAACATCCTGCTGAGGAACCCGTGGTCGGCGGGTTCGTACAGCGCGCGGGACGCCGGGTCGGTGAACCACCGGAAGCCGAGGCTCCTGGCCGGACCGGTGTACCGGCTCGCGTCGCCGGTGAGCGCGATGCCGGGCGGGGTCTGGCGCAGGGTCTCGCCGAGCTCGGTGACGATTTCGGCAGGGGTGTCGTGCAGCCGGTCGAAGATCCGCGCCAGGCCGGGGCTGACGTGCTCGCTGATCGCGCCGCGCGAAGGCGGGCTGTGCCCGGCTAGCCGGAACAGGTGGTCGCGCTCGTCCAGCGACAGGTGAAGGCCCTGGGCGATCGCCGCGATCATCTGTTCGGACGGGTGCGTGCCGCGTTCCTGTTCCAGGCGCGCGTAGTAGTCCGTGGACATGTTGCACCGGGCGGCGACCTCCTCGCGGCGCAGGCCGTTGGTCCGGCGCCGCGGTCCGCGCCGGAGGCCGATGTCCTCGGGCTGCAACGCCTCCCTGCGGTTGCGCAGGAACGCGGCCAGGCCTGCTCGGTCGATCACGTCGGCTCCCTTCGCCTTCCTCGTTTCTAACGTGCGCGCGCCGCCGCAGCCACGGAGCGAGAGGTCCTGGATGCGCCCGTGCCGGTCCGGCCACTGTGGAGGAACACACCACGACGAGCAGGGGAGTGCGCGATGAGCAGGAAGTTCGACGTCGAGGTCCCGGACCTGTCCGGCAGGCGGGCCGTGGTCACCGGCGCCAGCGACGGTGTCGGGCTCGGCATCGCGGGACGGCTCGCGGCGGCCGGGGCCGAGGTCGTCATGCCCGTCCGCAACCAGCGCAAGGGCGAGGCGGCGATCGCCGCGATCCGCCGGCGGACCCCGGACGCCGACGTGTCGTTGCGTTCCCTCGACCTGTCGTCGCTGGCCTCGGTCGCCGCGCTGGGCTCGGTGTTGCTGGAGGAGGGCAAGCCGATCCACGTCCTCGTCAACAACGCGGGCGTCATGACCCCGCCCGAACGGCAGACGACCGCGGACGGGTTCGAGCTGCAGTTCGGCACCAACCACCTCGGCCACTTCGCCCTCGTCGGGCACCTGCTGCCGTTGCTGAAGGCCGGCCGGGCCCGCGTGACGTCGCAGATCAGCATCGCCGCGAACCAGAACGCCATCAACTGGGACGACCTGAACTGGGAACGCTCGTACAACGGCGGCAAGGCCTACAGCCAGTCGAAGATCGCTTTCGGCCTGTTCGGGCTCGAGCTCGCGCGGCGCAGCGAGGCGGGCGGCTGGGGGATCACGAGCAACCTCGCCCACCCCGGCGTCGCGCCCACGAGCCTGCTCGCCGCCCGTCCCGAGGTCGGCCGCGCCCGTGACACGCTCGGCGTGCGCGCGATCCGGGTCCTGTCGTCCGTGGGCGTCCTCGGCACCGTCGAGTCCGCCCAGCTCCCGGCCCTGCTCGCCGCGACGGCGCCCGACGCAGGAGTCTTCTACGGTCCGAGCCGCGTCGGTCACCTGAGCGGACCGCCCGCCGAGCAGGCCCTCTACAGCCGGCTGCGCGACGCCGACGAGGCCCGGCGCGTGTGGCAGGTGTCCGAGGACATGGTCGCTAGTGCGGTGACCACGAACCTCCACCGGGTCTTCCGGCGCTCAGCAGGGCGCCTCGCGGCACCGTCCCCGCGCCCCCGTACGTCCAGTACCCGGGACGCGGGGACGGCACCGCGATGCACCCGTCCGACTGGCGAAATACCAGGTGGAGGTCAGGGGCCACCGCACTAGCGGACTCCGTGCGGGCGGAACTGGACGCTGATCCGCGGCCCGACGACCTTCGAGGTCTTGGGGATGGCGTGCTCCCAGGTGCGCTGGCAGGAGCCGCCCATCACGAGCAGGTCGCCGTGCCCCAGCGCGTACTTGTGCGTCTCGCCGCCGCCTCGTGGCCGCAGCAGCAGGGCGCGCGGCGTGCCGACGCTCAGGATCGCGACCATCGTGTCCTCGGTCTCGCCGCGGCCGATCGTGTCGCCGTGCCAGGCCACGCTGTCCCGGCCGTCGCGGTAGTAGCAGAGACCGGCGGTCGTGAACGGTTCGTTCAGCTCGGCCAGGTAGTGGTGCGAGAGCGCGTCGCGGGCCGTGGTGAGGACGTCGAACGGCAGCGCGCCGCTGTAGAAGCAGAGCAGGCGCGGCACGTCGACCACCGTGTCGTACATCTGGCGGCGTTCGGCGCGCCACGGCACCTCGTCGACGAGCCGGTCGAACAGCGCGTCGGCGCCCGCGAGCCAGCCAGGCTGGACGTCGATCCACGCGCCGTCGCCCAGTTCGGTGCGGCGCGGGGCGAGCGGGGCCAGTTCCGGCTCCGTCTCCAGGTCGAACAGCGATCCCTGGCGCATGGACCGCAGGATAATCGAACGTGTGTTCTACGGCCAGCTAGGGCTTCAGCACGGCCCAGACGGCGTCCGCGACGATCTCGCGCGCCTGGGCCAGGTCGAACACCCCCAGCAGGAACCGGCGCACCGACTCGTGCGCCGGTCCCATCGCCACGGGTTCCAGCGCCCACGGCGGCACCGTGCGCAGCTCGCCGGACGCCATCCGGTCGAGGAACCAGGCCAGCACCGGCGCGAACTCCGCCATCTTGGCCGCGGGGTCGGCGTGGTCCGGTGCGGCGTAGAGGAAGCGCGCCCGGCTGGGGTTCGCCATGACCCAGTCGAGGTAGCTCAGCGTCAGGCCGCGCACGCCCTCCTCGGCCGACCCGGCCCGCAGCGCGGGCAGCATCGCGGCGACGCACCGGCCGTAGCTGTCGGCGTAGAGCTGCGCGAACACTCCCGCGCGGCTGCCGAAGTGGTGGTAGATGCTGCCGTTCGACATGCCCGACCGCTCGGTCAGGGCGGCGATCGTGACGGCGTCGAGGCCGCCTTCCCCGACGAGCTCGAGCGCCGCGTCGAGGAGAGACTGTCGTCGGTCGGACATGCGGGTTAGAGTACCGCTCTGGAGCGACGCTCCAGAGAAGGGGAGAAGCAATGGCGCTGTCGATTCCCGGCCTGCTGCGCGATCGTGTCGCACGCACGCCCGACGCCGAGGCGATGCGGTACCGCGACAACGGGGGCTGGGCCTCGCTCACGTGGTCCGAGCTGCAGGAACGGGTGGCAGCGGTTGCGTTCGGGCTGGCCGGGGAGGGGCTGCGCAAGGGCGACCGCGTGGCGTTGATGGGCCGCACGAGCATCGAGTGGATCGTCACCGACCTCGCTGTGCTCGCCGCCGGTGGCGCCACCACGACGATCTACCCGAACAGCACGGCCGCGGAGGTCGCGCACATCCTCGGCGACTCCGGCAGCCGGATCGTGGTCGTGGAGACCGATGAGCACGCCGCGCTGGTGCCGGACGGCGTCGAGGTGCTGCGGTTCGGGGCGGTGCCCCGAGCTTCCGGTGACTACGACGCGTTGATCGGTGACCTGGCACCGGACGACCTGGCGACGTTGATCTACACCTCGGGCACGACCGGCACGCCCAAGGGCGTCGAGCTCACCCACGAGAACTGGCTGACGACGGCGGAGGCCATTGCGTCCCTGGGCATTCTGCAGCCGACGGACCTGCACTTCCTGTGGCTGCCGCTGTCGCACGCGTTCGGCAAGGTGCTCACGATGGCGATGATCGCCGCGGGCGTGCCGACCGCCGTCGACGGCGGCGTGGAGCGGATCGTGGACAACCTGGGCGAGCTGCGGCCGTCGATCGTGGCCGCCGCGCCGCGCATCTTCGAGAAGATCCACGGCCGGATCGTCGCGGGCGCGCGGGAGAAGGGCGGCGTCACCGAGAAGATCTTCCGGTGGGCCGACCGCGACCACGGCCCGGCGACGCGCTGGCTCGCGGATCGCCTGGTGTACCGCAAGCTGCGCGACCGGGTGGGCGGCCGGATCCGCTACTTCGTGTCGGGCTCCGCGCCGCTCGCCCCGGAGATCGCCGAGTTCTTCGAACGCGCCGGCATCACGATCCTGGAGGGCTACGGGCTCACCGAGTCGTCCGCGGCGACGTTCTTCAACCGGCCGGGCATGATCAAGATCGGCACGGTCGGCCCGCCGATCCCCGGCATGGAGGTCAAGATCGCCGAGGACGGCGAGGTGCTGCTGCGCGGCCCCGGCGTCATGCGCGGCTACCACAACCGGCCGGACGCGACCGCCGAGTCGTTGGTCAGCGGCTGGCTGCACACCGGCGACATCGGTGAACTCGACGACGCGGGCCGGTTGAAGATCACCGACCGCAAGAAGGAGCTCATCAAGACCTCGGGCGGCAAGTACGTGGCGCCCACCCGGATCGAGAGCATGATCAACGCGGCGTCGCCGTACATCAGCAACGTGATCGTGCACGGCGACCGGCGCAAGTACTGCGTGGCGCTCGTGACGCTCGATCCGGACACCGCCGGCGGGCTCACCGACGCGGAGTCCGAGGTCGGCGACGCGATCAAGACCGTCAACGCGCAGCTCGCGCGGCACGAGACGATCAAGCGCTTCGCGGTGCTGGAGCACGACTTCAGCGTCGAGGACGGGTTGCTGACCGCGTCGCTCAAGCCGCGCCGCCGTGAGATCGAGAGGCGCTACGCGGACGTGCTCGACAGCCTGTACTAGGCCAGGAAAGGACGAACCGCCCACCGACGGAAGTGGCGGGCGGTTCGTCCAGGCGTTCGGTCAGCGGCGGTCGCGCGGTTCGCCGTCGCGCTCGACCTCGACGCGTTCCTTGCGGACCTCGCCCTTGACGTCCCTCTGCTCGGTGACGGCGTTCTTCTCCAGCCGGACCCGTTCCGTTGCCTCGGTGCGCTTCTGCACCACCGGTTCCTCGCGGTGCAGCGTGACCTCGGCCTGCTCGTCGGCGAACGCCCTGCCCGGCTGACCGGTGGCGGGCTCGCGGACGACCCGGACCTCCTCGTGCGTCACGGGGACGGTGATGTTGCGCTGCTCGGTCACCGTGTGCTTGACCAGCCGCACCCGGCCCGCCTCGACCTTGCGGGTGCCGACGTCCAGCTTCTCCTCGGCGAGCGTCACCTCGGCGCCCTCGTCCCGCCTGCCGTGCCTCGCCGGCTGCTCGCGGTTCTCCATCGCGGCCCGCTTGCGGTCCTGCCCGCCGTCGATCCGGTCGTGGTCACCGGTCTTGGCGTGCGGGATCATCCCGTAGTGCCGGTAGAGCGCCTCCTGCTCCTCGTCCGACATGCGGTTGTCGTCGGTGTGCACGCTCGGCGCGTCCTTCACCTGCTCCTTGGACACGGGGACGGTGATGCCGCCGCCGCTCACCTCGCCCTGCTGGATCGGGACGAAGCTCTGCCGCAGACCGAACAGTCCGGTGTGGACCTCGGCCCACATGGGCTCGCCGGTGCCGTCCTCCAGCCAGATCTGCTTGACCGAGCCGATCTTCTCGCCCCTGTTGTCGATCACGTCGCAGTCGTACAGAGCCTCAACGTGCGTCTGATCGATCATCGTGCCGTCCCTCCGCCTTGGGTCTGGTTGCCTGCAGGCGAAGTACCCACCTCCGCGGGCGGATCGCGGGTCACCCACCGACCGGGTGACCCGCTCCCGCCTGGCAGTTCAGCCGAGTGGGGGACCTAGGACACGACCTAATCGCAGACGGCGCCGCGCGAGGCCGAGCCGACCAGCTTGGCGTACTTGGCGAGCACGCCGCGCTGGTAGCGCGGAGGCAGCGGGGCCCAGCCCTCACGGCGGCTGTCGAGGTCCGCGTCCACGTCGAGCGTCCCGGAGGCGACGTTCAGCGTGATCTGGTCGCCGTCGCGCACGAACGCGATGGGGCCGCCGTCGACGGCCTCCGGTGCCACGTGCCCGACGCACAGGCCCGTCGTGCCGCCGGAGAACCGGCCGTCGGTGAGCAGCAGGACGTCCTTGCCGAGGCCCGCGCCCTTGATCGCCGCGGTGATCGCGAGCATCTCGCGCATGCCCGGCCCGCCCTTGGGACCCTCGTAGCGGATGACGACGACGTCGCCCGCGGTGATGGTGCCGTCCTCCAGGGCGTCCATGGCGGCGCGCTCGCGGTCGAACACGCGGGCGGTGCCGGTGAAGACGTCCGAGTCGAAGCCCGCCGACTTGACCACGGCGCCCTCCGGGGCGAGCGAGCCCTTCAGGATCGTGATGCCGCCGGTGTGGTGGATGGGCTTGTCGAGCGCGCGCAGCACGAGGCCGTCCGGGTCGGGCGGGTTGATGTCGGCGAGGTTCTCGGCGACCGTGCGGCCGGTGACGGTGAGGCAGTCGCCGTGCAGCAGACCGGCGTCGAGCAGCGCCTTCATCACCACGGGCACGCCGCCGATGCGGTCGACGTCCGTCATGACGTGCCGCCCGAACGGCTTCACGTCGGCCAGGTGCGGCACGCGCGCGCCGATGCGGCTGAAGTCGTCCAGCGACAGTTCGACGCCGGCCTCGTGCGCGATGGCGAGCAGGTGCAGCACCGCGTTGGTGGAGCCGCCGAACGCCATCACGACGGCGATCGCGTTCTCGAACGCCTCGCGCGTCATGATCTGCCGCGCCGTGATGCCCTTGCGGAGCATCTCGACCACGGCCTGGCCGGAGCGGCGCGCGAACCCGTCCCGGCGCCGGTCGGTGGCCGGGGGAGCGGCACTGCCGGGCAGCGACATGCCCAGCGCCTCGGCCGCGCTCGCCATGGTGTTCGCCGTGTACATGCCACCGCACGCGCCCTCGCCGGGGCAGATCGCGCGTTCGATCAGGTCGACGTCCTCACGGCTCATCAGGCCGCGCGCGCAGGCCCCGACGGCCTCGAACGCGTCGATGATCGTGACTTCCTTCTCGGTGCCGTCGGTCAGCGTGACCCGGCCCGGCAGGATCGACCCCGCGTAGAGGAACACGCTGGCCAGGTCGAGCCGTGCCGCCGCCATCAGCATGCCGGGCAACGACTTGTCACACCCCGCGAGCAGCACCGAGCCGTCGAGGCGCTCGGCCATCATGACGGTCTCGACGCTGTCGGCGATCACCTCGCGGGAGACCAGCGAGAAGTGCATGCCCTCGTGGCCCATCGAGATGCCGTCCGACACGGAGATCGTGCCGAACTCCAGCGGGTATCCGCCGGCCGCGTGCACGCCGTCCTTCGACGCCTTCGCGAGCCGGTCCAGCGACAGGTTGCACGGTGTGATCTCGTTCCACGACGAGGCCACGCCGATCTGCGGCTTCTCCCAGTCCTCGTCGCCCATGCCGACGGCCCGGAGCATGCCGCGCGCGGCGGTGCGCTCCAGGCCGTCGGTCACGTCGCGGCTGCGTGGCTTCACGTCCGGTGTATCGGTCATGAGCGCACGCTAGTCGCTCTTACGAGGGGTTGGCTGCGTGAGTCAGCGTCTCCCAGGCGATGAACAGGTTGTCGGTCCCGTGTGGACGCTTCGACTCGGTGTAGATCTTGGTGTTCGCCATCGCGATGCCCAGCCGGGTGTTCAACGCGTTGTAGCTGACCTCCGGCGTCGGCCCGAGCTCACGGCTGTAGGAACCGCCGCACAGCCACGACGGCACGGGCTCGCCGTTCTGGTACTTGGAGTGCAGGCCCCACGCGTGCCGCATGCGGTCCTTGATCTCGCCCCAGATGTCCTGGCCCTGGTGCCGCGCCGTCTCCGCGAGGTGCGAGGCGGCGGAGAGCCCGTAGGCCGTGTGGGCGAAGTCCCGGCAGGTCTCCTGGGTGACGCCGTCGACGAACGTGGACTGGTCGTGCCAGTAGGAGATGATCTCCGCCCTGGTGTCGATGCCACTGCCCGGCGGCGTCTTCGGCAGTGCCCCGTCGGTGGTCAGGTAGATGAACGCCTGGATGCGCGTCCGGAAGATGCTGATGGCCTTGTCGTAGGCCGCGCGGTCCTCCAGGAAGACGGCGATGCCGATCGACGCCTCCATCATGCTGAGCTCCCAGTTGCCGTTGGTGTTCGCGCGGCCGTTCTGGATCTCGGGCAGGTAGACGGTGCGCAGCATCGTGCCGAACCGCGCGCTGCCCGGCCAGGTGCCGTAGACGTGCTTCATGATCTCGGCGGCCTTGGGCCAGCTGCTGGCCGACCACGCCGTCTGCAGCGGGGCGTTGGAGTTGGTGTGGTCGCGGATGGTGGCGGACCAGGCGTCCATGATCTGGATGGCCTTGGTCGCGTACCTGGCGTCGCGGGTGACGTACCAGGCCAGCGACAGCGTGTAGGCGGCGAGCGCGTCCTCGCGTTCGTCGGTGCAGCCGTTGTTGGGGTTGCTGACCGGGCCGCACTCCACGACCGCCCGCGGTTTCGGCGTGCGGTTCAGGTCGGCGTACTTCGACGCCATCATGCGGTCGTAGGCGGTCTTCCACGGCTGGGCGCCGGCCAGGACCTTGGTGCGCATGAAGTCCAGCTGTGGCCGGGAGACCACGACTCCCGGGTGGACGAACGTCGCCGGTGCCGCCTGGGCGGTGACCGGGACCAGGAGGGATGCCATCAGGGCGATCAAGACCGCGCAGGAACGGGTGACCATGAGGTCAGTGTTAGTGGTCTATACCTTTTTGGTCAATCATTCCGGAACAAGGTTCACGGTGGTGAACGAACCCAAGCCGCACAACGGAAATACCCCGGTGCGCGGGAGGTGCACCGGGGTATTTCGCCTATCTGAACTACGAGGTCAGAACGTCACTCGCGGCACTTCTTGCCGGTGTTGACGCAGTTGACGAGGCGGTTCATGATCTTCTGCGACATCACGTTCGCGAAGTCGTCGTGGTCGGTGAGCGGGTTGTGCTCCTCCTCCGGGAAGGAGTCGACCAGGTAGCGACCTTCCTTCTGGACGTCGAGCGGGATGTTGTAGGTCAGCGAGATGCGCAGCTGCGGAACGGCCTTGAAGCCCTGCTTGCACTTGCCGTTCTGGTCGGGGAACACGATGTGGTCGCGGTGGTTCGCGGAGTCGATGTTCTTGCCGTCCCAGCAACTCGGGAAGTCGTGCACGCGCTTGACCTTCGCGCCCTGCGGGCAGATCGGGTACTTGTCCATCAGGACCTTGTCCTCGAAGCCCGTGCAGGTCCAGGACGCCTTGGCGTTCTTCGGGCCGTTCTGGCCGGCCTTGGCGTCACCGTAGAGAACACGGAGGAACTTCGGCATCGCGACGACCTTGCCGGTCGGGCTGCCGCGGAACTGGAGGTCGACGACGGCGGGGCGCTGGATCTCGCCCTCGTTGCCCTCGAGCTCGTTGTTCGCGTTCTCCTCGGGGTTGTTCTGGTTCTTCTTGTCCTCGGTGCCCTCGGCCTGCGCGGCGTCGGCGTTCTCGCCACCGTTGTCGAGGCCCTCTTCACCCGCGGCCTTGTCCTTCACGGCACAGGCGGCGGCCGGGTTCAGGTCGGGTGCCTGCTGGCCCTGGCGGCTGAACGCCAGCATCATCCGGTTCAGGATCGCGGCGCGCTTCTCGCGCGTCGGGCCGACGATGATGTTGTCGCGGTCCTGCGCCTTGGTGGACTCGAGCCTCTTCTCGGCCTCGGCGGTCACCTTCTCGATGTTCTCGAGCTCGCGGTCGATCTCCGCCTGGGCCGCGTCCGGCACGTCCTCGGGCAGCAGCGACGCGACGTCGGGGCACTCGAGCTGGGCAGCTTCCTTGGCCGCCTTGTCCTTGTCCTGCTGGGCCTTGTCGTCCTTCTTCGGCGGGGCCTGCTCCGCGGGCGGTGCGGCCTCAGCCGGCTCCTCGTCGGTGATGCGGACGACCGGCCAGAAGTAGGCGGACTTGTCGCCGTTCTTGCAGGTCGTGCCCGCCGCCTGCAGCGACTTGTTGTTGGAGTCCGCGTTCGTCGAGAGGTTGCCGACGTAGTCGTGCAGGTGCTGTGCGCCGTTGCGGACGCCAGGCTGCGCGATGAAGTTGTCCGGGTTGAAGTGCGCGTTCTCGTTCCGGCCGCAGTCGACGGTGAACGTGCCTGTGGTGGCGTCGTTCTCCGGCTTCGGTTTCTTGACGTTCGGCTTCACCTTGGTGATGTCGACGAACAAGCTCTTGTCCGGACCGTCGGCGAGCGCGGCGCCATCAGAAGAACTGATGGCCACCACCGCGGCACCGCCCGCGACCACGGCCATCGCCGCAGCGGCGGCGGTGAGCCAGATCGTGGATTTCCTCCGGTGAATAGCCATTTGCCACCTCGTGGTAGTCCGATAAATCGGCATGGTGAAGCTGACGGCGGTTAGGGGCCGCTATCTTCGGGATGAACCTGGGTGTGCTGTTTTAGGTCAGTACGAACGAGATCTCCGCCGCGATTTCTTCGATCGGGATATCATTCGCATCCCCACCAGCGCGAGCGCGAGCACTCCGATGGCGCCGAAGAAGACACCGTTGTTGTCCCCGAACACACCTTGCTCGGCGGTGCGGGTGAACCTGGTGCCCTCGGGCACGGTCGGGATCACGCCGTCGGTCGGGTTGGCCGACTGCTCGGCCGCCGGGTCGCCCGTCGTCTCCGGGGTCCCGGAGTCGTTCGCGGGCGGGGGCGGTGCGAGCGGTTGCGGCGATTCCAGTCCGGCGAAGTCGACGCGACCGGTCTCCTCGAGCACCTTGATGTGGTCGAAGACGGTGATCATCGCTTGCGTGGACAGGATGCGGATGAGCTCGTTCTTGGTGCCGGCCCGGATCTGCGCGGCGTAGGCGTAGACCTTGCCGTGCGCCGCACGGAGCCGGTTGGCGAAGACCGCGTCGAACTCGTCACCGGCCGCCGCGTCCATCTCGGCGAGCCAGCCCTTCTGCTCGTCCGAGGCCTCGGTGGGCAACGTGTGGCCGAGCAGGACGCCCGCCCGGTTCACCACGTTGTCCAGGAGTGTGTGCCCCTCGATGAGGTGCTTGCAGGCCTCTTGGATCTTGGGCTGGTCGGCCCGCTTGGCCTTGCCCTTCTCGCCCGCGGGCTTCTCCCACAGGCCGGCCTGCTTGACGCGGTTCATGAAATCGCGGTCAGCCGGTCCGAGGGGCCCCCACTGCGTCTGGACGACCTCGTCGCCCTTGCCGCCGCTGTCGGGCGGCGGCGTGGAGATGGGCGTGGACGGCGTGGAGGGCTGCCCCGCAGCGGTCCCGGTGTTCAGGAGCACCGCCAGCGCACAGCCTGCCAGCGCGACCATCAGTCGCGTC
Organism: Lentzea flaviverrucosa; assembly: GCF_003350445.1. NCBI lineage: Bacteria > Bacillati > Actinomycetota > Actinomycetes > Pseudonocardiales > Pseudonocardiaceae > Lentzea > Lentzea flaviverrucosa. The sequence goes on along the minus strand of NZ_QQAU01000007.1, from coordinate 416,288 downwards.
GGCTTCGCCAGATCCATGGGGAGTCGCACGAACGGGAATACGGCCAGGAATGGGAAGCCGCCTCAGTTCGAGACGTCGCCGTTACCGAAACGTTATCGAGGCGGCCGCAACCCCCGCAGGGCTCTGCTCCGAATGCGCGTCATAGGGTCGTGAGCATGAGCAAGCGTTTTGTGGCGTTGGGGGACTCGTTCACCGAGGGTGTGGGCGACGAAGACGCTGGTCGGCCGAACGGCGTGCGGGGCTGGGCCGACCGCGTCGCCGACGTGCTGGGGGCCGCGGACCCCGAGTTCACCTACGCCAACCTGGCCGTGCGCGGCCGGCTGCTGCCCCAGGTGCTGGGCGAGCAGCTCGAGCGCGCTCTGGAGATGAAGCCGGACCTCGTCTCGCTCTACGCGGGCGGCAACGACCTCATGCGGCCCAAGGTGGACATCGACGCGCTGATGCGCCGTTACCGCGCGGCTGTCGCGCGCCTGTCCCACGCGGGCGCGCGCGTGATCCTCTTCACCGGCGTCGACGGTGGTGACGACCCGGTGTTCCGCAAGATGCGTGGTCGCGTGGCCATCTACAACGAGCACGTGCGCGCGATCGCCGCCGAGCACTCGTGCGTGCTGGGCGACATGTGGAACATGCGCCAGCTGCGCGACCGCCGCATGTGGTCGCCGGACCGGCTGCACCTCAACTCGGCCGGGCACGCCGAGGTCGCGATCGCCGTCCTGGACGCTCTCGGTGTCCCGCACCCGCTGCAGCGGACCGTGCTGGGCGTGGCCCCGCTGGTCGACCGCCGGGTCCGGCGCGCGGAGGACTGGAGGTGGGCGCGCGAGCACGTCGTGCCGTGGGTGATGCGACGGGTGCGCGGCGAGTCGTCCGGTGACGTGATCCGGCCGCGCCGACCGGAACCGCTGCCGCCCTCGTAAGGTAGAACGTGTTCCTTGACGTGGTTGCTCATAACGAGGCGACCGCGCTTTGGTGACGGATCTCGCGACGATTGTTTGCATGTAGAACGCGTTCTAGAAGTTGTGTGGACCTGGATTGATGCAGAGCCCTAGCGTCAGTGGGCATGCGTCGCAGGACCGCACTGATCGCACTGACGATCTGCGCGTTGGTCGCCGGGTGCGGGAGCAGGCTCACCGACGAGCAACGCGCGGCGCTCGTCGTGCCGCAGGGAGGGTCGGCCGGCACCCAGGACGGTGCGGTGACCGGCGAGGACGGCGCGGTGCCCGAAGGCACCGCGCAGCAGCCGGGCGCCGCGAACCCGCAGGAGGCCGACAAGAAGCCGAACCCGCCCGGCAGCATCGCGGGCGGCTGTCAGGGCACCGGCGGCGCCACGGACAAGGGCGTCACGGCCGGCGAGATCACGATCGCCAACATCTCCGACATCAGCGGCCCGGTGCCCGGCATCTTCCAGTCGGCCCAGCAGGCCACCAAGGCGTTCGTCGAGTATTTCAACGCCACCCAGGGCGCGGTGTGCGGGCGCAAGCTCAAGCTCGTCTCGTTCGACTCCCGCACCGACAGCGGCGGCGACCAGCAGGCCACCTCTCAGGCCTGCGAGCAGGCCTTCGCGCTGGTCGGCTCGATGTCGGCGTTCGACCAGGGCGGCGGACCCGCGGCCGCCGGCTGCGGAATCCCCGACCTGCGGGCCTCGACCGTCACCGCGCAACGCCAGCGCACGCCCGTGAGCTTCGGTGTGGCGTCGAACGTCGTGAACCTCGTGTCGTCGGCCGGTCCGGACCTGGTCAAGTCGAGCTTCCCCGGCGGCATCGGTGCCGCGGCCTACCTGTACCTCAACGCCGACGCGAGCGCGCAGAACGCCCGCAGCATGCAGAAGGCGGCCGAGGCGCGCGGGATCAAGTTCGTCTACTCGCAGGCCATCGACATCACCGACGTCAACTACGCGCCGTACGTGGCGAAGCTGAAGGAGACCGGCACCAAGATCGTGTACTGGATCGGCTCGGCCCAGTACGCGGTGCGTCTGCAGCAGGCCATGCGGCAGCAGGGGTACACGCCGGAGGCGTTCATCACCGACCCGTCCGCGTACGACCCGCAGTACGTCAAGCAGGGCGGGGCGGCGGTCGACGGGACCGTGGTCTACACGAACGGCGCGTTGTTCGAGGAGGCCAACGCCCAGGTGGCGCTGTACAAGCAGTGGCTGGGGCGGGTGGCGCCCGGTGCCGCGCCCTCGTACTTCGGGATGTTCGCCTGGGCCGCCGCCCGGTTGTTCGTGACCACGGCAGCGAAGGTCGGGCCGCAGCTCACCCGCAAGGCGATGGTCGAGGCGGTGCGCGGGGTGCACGACTTCACCGCCGAGGGGATGGTCGCGCCGCAGGACGTCGGCGGGAAGCGGACTTCGGCCTGCATGACGCTGGTGCGGTTGAAGGGCGGGACGTGGAGCCGGTTGGCGCCCGCGTCGGGGTACTCGTGCGGGTCGTTGATCGACACGGGGGTGGGCGGATGACCGCACTCCTCGCCTACACCATCTTCGGCCTCGTCACCGGTGGTGCCTACGCCGTCGTCGCCGGCGGTCTCGTGCTGACCTACAGCACCTCCAAGGTCTTCAACGTCGGCCACGGCGCGATCGGCATGGTCATGGCGTTCCTCTACTGGGAGCTCGCCGAGAACCGCGGCCTGCCGCAGTGGCTCGCGCTGCTGCTCGTGGTAGGCGTGTGCGCACCGCTGTTCGGGCTGGTGGTCGAGCGGTTCGTCATGCGCAGGCTCGCGGGTGCGCCGGTCGGGATCACGCTGGTGGCCGGGGTCGGGTTGCTGGTCGGGCTGATCGGGGTGGCGCAGGTGGTGTGGCCGCCGCAGGCGCGGCCGGTGCGGCCGTTCCTCGACCAGCTCGGCGTCCACGTCGGACAGTCGTTCGTCAGCGGGCACGACCTGGTGACGCTGGCCTGCGCGGTGCTCGTCGCGGGCGGGCTGTACGTGCTGCTGAACCGGACGCGGACCGGGCTCGCGATGCGGGCCTGCGTCGACGCGCCGGAACTGGCCGCGCTCTACGGGACGCGGCCGGCCAGGTTGTCGGCGCTGAGCTGGGCGATCGGGTCGGCTCTGGCGGCGCTGGGCGGGATCCTGCTGACGCCGGTCGTGCAGCTCGACTACGTGACGATGACGTTGCTCGTGATCACCGCGTACACGGCCGCGCTGGTGGGGCGGTTGCGGAGTCTGCCGTGGACGTTCGCCGGCGCGCTCGGGCTCGGGCTGGTGCAGTCGTACGCGGTGGCGTACCTGCCGTCGTCGCCGTTCTGGATCTCCTTCCGGGCGGCGATCCCGGCGTTGCTGCTGTTCGTGGTGTTGCTGGCGATGCCGCAGTCGCCGCTGCGGATCGGCGGTGTCCGGGGATCGCGCGGGGTGGCCGTGCCGAACGCGCTGACGACCGGGGTGGGCGCCGGGCTGTTCGCGGGGGTGGTCGTCGCGCTGGCGTTGCTGGTCGACTCGGTGGTGGCCGGGCAGCTCGCGCTGGCACTGGTGTTCGGCATCGTGCTGCTGTCGATGGTCCTGCTCACCGGGTACGGCGGTGTGGTGTCGCTGGGGCAGTTCACGTTCGTCGGCGTGGGTGCGGTGACGGTGGCGCGGCTCGGCAGTCCGTCGCCGGTGACGTTGCTGATCGGGGCCGGCGTCGCGGCGGCCGTCGGGGCGGTGATCGCGTTGACGGCGCTGCGGGTCAGCGGGCTGTACCTGGCGCTGGCGACGCTGGGGTTCGCGCAGCTCATGGACAAGCTCGTGCTGCAGTCGCCGATCGCGTTCGGCGTGCGGGGCAGTCTGCAGGTGCCGAAGCTCGTCGAGTCGGCGTCCGCCCAGCTGCTGCTGGCCGCGGCCGTCTTCGTCCTGGTCGGCGTCGGAGTGCTGGCCGTCCGGCGTGGCCGGTTCGGGCGGCGGATGATCGCGGTCAAGGACAGCTCGGCGGCGTGCGCGACGCTCGGGCTGAACGTGCGCTGGATCCGGGTCTGGGTGTTCTCCCTGTCGGCGGCGATCGCGGGGCTCGCGGGCGGGTTGTTCGCGCAGCTGCGGGAGACCGTCGCGGCGAGCGACTTCCAGCTGTTCAACAACCTGCCGCTGCTGCTGTTCGCGGTGATCGCGGGCGTGACGTCGGTGTCGGGCGCGCTGCTCGGCGGGGTGCTGCTGATGCTGCTCCCCGTGCTGCAGAGCGGTTTCCCGGCGTTCGCGGGAGTGGCGGTCGTGCTGCTCGGGGTGGCGGCGGCGGGGCTCGCGCGTGAGCCCAACGGACTGGTCGGCTGGGGTTTCCGGGCCTGGTCCTGGCGGCGCGCATGAGCACGTTGCGGGTGGAGGGCGTGACGGTCCGCTTCGGCGAGGTGACCGCGGTCGACGACGTGTCCCTGACCGTCGAACCCGGCGTCACCGGGCTGATCGGGCCCAACGGCGCCGGCAAGACGACGTTGTTCGACGTGATCAGCGGACTGCGCAAGCCGACGGCCGGACGGGTGCTGCTCGGCGACGAGGACATCACCACCAAGGGGCCGCACCAGCGGTCGAGACTGGGTGTCGCGCGGACGTTCCAGCGGCTGGAGGTCTTCGGGTCGCTGACGGTCTGGGAGAACGTCGTGGTGGCGCTGGAAAGCCGTCGCAGGCCCGCGAAGCTGGCCCGGGAACTGCTGGAACGGGTCGGGATCGCGGAGTTCGCGGGCAACCAGGCCGACACCGTCCCGACCGGCGCCGCGCGCCTGCTGGAACTGGCTCGCGCGCTCGCCACCGATCCACGTCTCCTGCTGCTCGACGAACCGTCCTCCGGTCTCGACCGGGCCGAGACCGACGAGTTCGGCGAGCTGCTGCGGCAACTGAGCGCGGAGGGCCGCTCGGTCGTGCTGGTCGAGCACGACATGGACCTCGTGATGGGCTACTGCGACCACGTGCACGTGCTGAACCTGGGACGGTTGCTGGTCTCCGGCACGCCGGACGTCGTCCGTGCGCACGAAGGTGTCCGGGAGGCGTACCTCGGATGATCGACCTGAAGGACGTCCACGCCGGCTACGGCCGGATCGAGGTGCTGCGCGGGGTGTCGCTGACCGTGCCGCGCGGCACCGTCACCGCGTTGCTCGGCCCGAACGGCGCCGGCAAGTCCACCCTGGTCAAGGTCCTCAGTGGACAGATCAGGGCCACCTCCGGCCACGTCCACCTGGGCGGGGTGCACGTCAACGACGCCGCGCCTGACGAGCTCGCCCGCGCCGGGCTGTGCACGGTCCCGGAGGGCCGCGCGATCTTCCCGAACCTGACCGTGGCGGAGAACCTGAGGCTGATGCGCGGCGACGCCGAGCTGGTCTACCGGCGGTTCCCGAAGCTCAAGGCGCGGCACGGGCAGCTCGCGGGCTCGATGTCCGGCGGCGAGCAGCAGATGCTCGCGTTCTCCCGAGCGTTGATCACCGACCCTGCCGTGCTCGTGATCGACGAGCTCTCGATGGGCCTCGCCCCGGTGATCGTCGCTGAGCTGTACGAGGTCGTCGGGGAGTTGGCGCGGTCCGGCGTCACGATGCTGGTCGTCGAGCAGTTCGCCGAGACCGCCTCCGCCGTCGCCGACCAGGTCGTCGTGATGACGCACGGCGAGATCTCCGCGGACGACGACCTGGCCACCGTCTACTTCGGAGGGACGTCATGAGGTACGCGCTCGTCCTGCTGCTCCTCCTGCTGTCCCCGGCACCCGCGAAGGCGGACATCGGCGGGTTCACGCTGACCGCCCACGCCGCGCCGGTGTCCGTGCTGCTGCACACCGACCTGATCCCGGTGCCGGCCGAACCACAGGGCGAGGTGCACCTCTCCTACACCCAGACGGAACTGGGCTCCGGCCCGATCGGCCGGTCGGTCGCCAGCTCGCTGTGGCCGGGCGCGGCCGTCGGCACCGGCCTGCCGCAGCTGCTCGGGTTCGCCTACCCGGTGCAGGCCAACGCGGCGCACCCCGGTGGTCCGGCGGACGAGTCGAAGCCGGGCATGAAGGCCACCGCGGGAGCCGCGAAGGCCGAGTCCTACGCGGGGGCGAAGCAGGAGGTGCCGTTCCTGCTCACCGCGGACGGGCTGTCGTCGAGCAGCGTCAGTTCGGCGGGCGCGTCCGAGGCCCGCTCGACCGCCGTCACGTCCGCGCAGACGATCTCACTGCTGGCGGGCCTGGTCGTGCTGTCGGGCGTGAAGTTCGAGTCCGTCGCCGTGAGCGACGGCAGCAAGGGGAGCGGCACGAGCACGTTCTCGATCGCCGAGTTCACCGTGCTGGGCCAGAAGTTCCCGGTCAAGGCCCCGGACGCGCCACCGGACGGGCTGCTGAAGGCGTTGGAACCGCTGGGGATCACCCTCACCTGGCCCACGGCCGCGACGAAGCTCGAAGGCACGGCGGCGACGTCCACCAGCCGCGGCCTCACCCTGACCGTCGACGTGCTGGCGTTGCGCACCAAGCTCGGACTCGGCGGCATCCTGGACGGCGTTCTGGCCCCGTTGCTGCCCAAGGAACTCGTGCCGCTGCTCAACCCGCTGCGCAAGATGGTGGTGGTCGTCGGCGACACCGAGGCCGTCGCAAACGCTTCCGCGTCAACGTCGTCGACACCGCCGGACGCACCGGCGCCGGTCGTGCCGGTGCTGCCACCCGCCGCCGACACCCCGCCACCGGCGCTGGGTTCGCCTCCGGTCGCGGGCGTGACCCCACCGTCGAAGCCGGTCACGCCGGTCGCCTCCGCCCGCACCAGGCCGCGCTCTCTGCTCGACTTCCCGGGCGTACCGGCACTGCTGGTGCTCACCGGCCTCGGGGTCGCGGCGGCCGGAGCGTTCGGCATGAAGTCGTTCGGCACCTTCCTGCTGGGCGGCGCCCCCTGTCCCTCCGGGCACCCGACCGGTGTCCCCGACCTCCGCAACGGGTGAGCGATGACGATCCAGGACCGGCGCCGAGCACGGATGCGCAGCGGGCTAGGGCTTGCCGGCACGATGCTGATGACCGCGGGCATCGCGGCGATCCTGTTCGCCTGGTGGGGCGTCGCGCACACCGGGTACACGTTCGAGCAGATCCCGTACGTCGTGTCGGGCGGCATCCTCGGCGTCGGGCTGATCGGCGTCGGCGGGTTCCTGTACTTCGGGTCGTGGCTGACGAAGCTCGTGGAGGAACAGCGGCAGACGACCTACGCCCTGCTGCAGCTGCTGGAGGAGCGCGACCGCACTAGCGTGCCGTGAGGGCTTAGGCGGGCAGCGGCACGGTGCCGCTCTTGCGCGAGGTCTGCCGCAACAGTTCCTCGGCCAGCCCTCTGGTGCTCGGCTGCGTGAGGGCTTGATCGACATCGCGACCGACGACGGGCCCCACCCTCCACGGGGGACTGACCACCCGACCCGACGCACCAAATCTAGCGGCGAGCAGGGCTTGTCAAATGCCCTCGGTGGCGATCTGTGGACAACCCGCCGCTGCAGCCGAGTTGTCCACAGATCGCCGAGCGGTGGCTTGACAGGGTTTCGGCACCGCTAGGTTTGGTTCGGCCACTGAGTGGTGGTCAGTCCCCCGAGGAGGGCGGGGCTTGTCTTCAGCGCCGTCTCGAGCCCTCGAAGCCTTGCGAACCACCAGGGTGGGCGGGTGGGTGAGCTTCGCAAGGTCGTAACCGGTTGCGACGCGTCACCGGTCAGCACGTCGTCTCATGCTGGAGTGGCTGCTGAGGGCGCCGCCCACCGGTGCCGCGCGGACTGGCCCTCGGTGACCGGTGCGCCGTAGTCTCGTGGCGCGACATCAGTCCCGACCACCGTCCCGTTCGGACCTGCGCGGTCCGCGAGCACAGCGGTCATGTCGCCTTGGCCGCACCCGAACTCCAGCACCCTGGCGCCCTCGGGGATCTGTCAGGTCTCGGCCAGTTCGAGACGGAATCCGGTCTGCGTGACCTGGATGTCCGAATCGTGTGCCGAAGCGGCCATGAGCGAGGCGATCTCTTGAGCGTTCATCGCGTCGCAGAGCAAGAGAGCGTTCTCATCACCGCATCTGATTAGCGGTGTTGACACCCTTGAACCATTGGTTTAGACCAGTTAACGTGCCTGCCATCACGTACCCCCTGCACGTGAACGGAGCACCATGAAGAAATTTCGCTGGCAGATCCTGACCCTCGGTCTGGCGCTGGCCACCGTGGTCGGAGGCGTTGTCGCCGCGCCCGCGAGTGGCGCGTCGGGCGTGACGGCGGCGTTCACCAAGACCTCGGACTGGGGCAGCGGCTACGAGGCCAAGTACACGATCTCCAACAGCGGCGGGTCCGCGCTCACGTCGTGGACCGTCGAGTTCACGCTGCCGGGCGGGCAGTCGATCGCGTCGCTGTGGGACGGCAGCTACGGGGCGAACGGTCAGAACATCACCGTCCGCAACACCTGGAACGGCAGCGTGCCCGTCGGCGGCTCGGTGAGCTTCGGCTTCACCGTCAAGGGCTCCGGCGGAACCCCGTCCGGTTGCAAGGTCAACGGCGGTTCGTGTGACGGCACCGGCAACCCGACGACGACGACCACGACGACGACGTCGAACCCGCCGTTGCCCGGCACCGGCCGCGGCGCGCCCTACCTGTACCTGGGCTGGGGCAACCCGCAGAGCGCCACGCAGGTCATGAGCCAGACCGGCGTCAAGTGGTTCACCCTGGCGTTCATCCTGTCCAGCGGCGGCTGCACTCCGTCGTGGGACGGCCAGCGCCCGCTGACCGGCGGCGCCGACCAGCAGGCGATCAACGCCATCCGCGCGGCCGGCGGTGACATCGTGCCGTCGTTCGGTGGCTGGAGCGGCAACAAGCTGGGCCCGAACTGCTCGACCCCCGAGGCGCTGGCCGGCGCGTACCAGCAGGTCATCAACGCCTACGGGCTCAAGGCCATCGACATCGACATCGAGAACACCGACGAGTTCGAGAACACCGTCGTGGCCGACCGGATCATCACCGCCCTGCGGATCGTCAAGCAGAACAACCCGGGCATCCAGACGATCGTCACCTTCGGCACCTCGACCACCGGCCCGAACTTCTACGGCGCCCGGCTGATCGACCAGGCCAAGGCGCTGAACGCGAACATCGACGTGTTCACGATCATGCCGTTCGACTTCGGCAGCTCCAACGTCCGCCAGGACACGATCAACGCGGCCACAGGGCTGAAGAACAAGCTCAAGTCGACCTTCGGCTGGAGCGACGCCGAGGCGTTCAAGCACGTCGGCATCTCGGGCATGAACGGCCTGTCGGACCAGCGCGAGCTGACCACGGCCGACGACTGGACCGCGATCCGCGACTGGTCGAAGGCCAACGGCCTCGGGCGACTGGCCTTCTGGTCGGTCAACCGCGACCGCGGCGGCTGCGACGGCCAGGTGGCCGCGCACTGCTCCGGCATCGCGCAGTCCGAGCTGGAGTTCACGAAGATCACCGCCGGCTTCTAGCCGCGACACGTCACTAGACGACTACAGGCCGTCAGCGCCATTTAATCGCTGGCGCTGGCGGCCTAGTCTTGTGTCATGCGACGACGACATTGATCTTCAACTGATCTATCCCGAACCGCGACGGCGTGGGCGTGGTGTTCGCACCTCATCCCGATCTACGCGCTGTACGCGTTGCTCTTCGCCGACAGCGGGCTGTCGGACGCCTCCATCTCGGTGCTGCTCGCGATCTGGTCGCTGACCTCGGTCGTGTTCGAGGTGCCGTCGGGCGCGCTCGCGGACCGCTTCTCACGGCGAGGCTGCCTGGTCGCCTCCGGTGTGCTGCAGGCCTTCGGGTACGCGGCCTGGGTGCTGTTCCCGTCGTTCTGGGGATTCGCGGCCGGCTTCGTGCTGTGGGGCCTGGGCGGCACGCTGCAGTCCGGTGCCTTCGAAGCCCTGCTCTACGACGGGCTGGCGGCCAACGGTGACGAGGACCGGTACGGACGGCTCAACGCCCGTGTCGACACCATCGAGCTGATCGCCCAGGTTCCCGTCGCGGTCATCGCCACGGCGTTGTTCTCCTTCGGCGGCTACGAACTCGCCGGTTGGGCGTCGGTCGCGATGTGCCTCGCGTCGTCGGTGATCGCGCTGCGTTTCCCGGAACCTGAACGCGACGACGAGGACGACGACGAACTCGGGTACCTCGCGACGCTGAAGACCGGCCTGCGCGCGTCCGTGCCGATCAAACGTGCTGTGCTCGCGGTGGCTCTGGTGTACTCGATCGACGCGTTCGAGGAGTACTTCACGCTGCTGGCGCAGGACTGGAGCGTGCCGACGGTGTGGGTGCCGATGGCGACCATAGGCGTGCCGTTGATGGGTGCCGCCGGAGCCTCGCTCGCCGGCCGGTTGCCGTTCCGCGGCTGGGTGCTGTTCGCCTCGGGTGCGACGCTGATCGCGGCGGCACTGCTGGCCGTGCCGCTCGCGATCATCCTCTTGGGACTGTTCTACGGCCTGTACCGGTTCGTGCTGGTGCACGTGGAGACCGAGCTGCAGCACCGGATCGAGTCCGATGCCCGTGCCACGGTCACGTCCGTGGCCGCGATCGGCTCGGAGTTCGTGGCGTTCGCGATCTACGGACTGTGGGTGCTGGGCTCGGCCGTCGCCATCGGCGTGATGGTTCTGGTGGTGGCGCTGGTGATCTGGCGCCGATAAGACGATTTCAGTGAGGAAGCGCGCGCATCGGGCGGCGTTCGTCGTTGGTCTCGCGGTAGTGCTCGATCGCGAGCGCCACGTCGAACGCCGTCCGCGTCTTCTCCAGCGCGGGCAGGTAGTGCACTCCGCGGGCCAGCGCGTCGAGGTCGGCGCTGAAGTACACGCCCATCAACGGGTTCACGAACAGCTCGCTGCCCTCGGTGCGCCTGGTGAACTGCACGTTCCCGAACTCGCCCCGCAGCGAGGCCGCGATCTGGCCGTTCACGATGCTCGGTGACAACGGTGTCGCGTCCTGCGCCTGCTGGACGGCGGTCGTGTAGGCGCGGGCCTCGAAGCTGTCCGACGGGATCGACAGCGCGCCGAGGTACGCGCCCTGCCTGTCCAGCGCCGCCAGGTTCTCCAGCACGTGCGCGTGGCACACGCCGTGGTGCGCGTCGATGCCGAACCCCAGGCTGGTCACGATCTTCACCACGCCGTCGATGCCCGCGACCGCGGCGAGGCTCGTCATGTCCTCTGTCGGTGTGCCGAGGTGCTGTTCGTCGCCGCGCAGCAGGATGTCCGTGCCGCCGTCGACGAGCACGACCGCGTCGACGGAGTGCTTCTCGATGATCGTGCGGTACGCGCTGCGCAACGGCCGCACGCCCGTGCGCGGGAACGCGTAGACGGTGTCGCCGAGGAACCGGGCGAGCTCGCGTTCGGGGAAGTACGCGTCCTCGCCGGAGGTCTCCGGTGCGACGGCGGCGAGCCCGGGCTCGAGCCACGCGTCGAGGTCGAGGCGCTCCAGGTCGCTGAAGCTGAGGCTGGCGTAGTGCACCCGCTTGCCCTGCTCGCGCAGCGCGACGCCGAGCGGGATGCCCGCGAACACGTCGAAGCCGCCGCCCGCCCCGGCGATCAGGACGTTCCGTGCGTGGTGGAGTCTGGCGAAGAGCGGCGGTGTGGCAAGGCTGAACACACCGCCGACCATAGCTTTTCGACGTCCGCGGGGCCGCTGACTTTCACCAGCAGGCGATCGGGCGCGCAGGCCAGGCCCTCGTCGAGGTCGTCGGCGAGCACGCCGATCCTGGGATGTGCCGCCTGGTCGCGGTACCGGCCGACGTGCTCGGTCTGGCCTGCGAACACGAACAGCCCGTCGTCGTGCTCCGCCGCCAGATCGGCGATCTCGGGCGAACGCGTGCAGGCGTGCCAGACGCAGGGCCTGCCCGGCCACGAGGATCTGAACGCGGCGTAGTGCTCGATCGTCAGCGGCAGGCTGTACTCGATCTCCTTGCCGAACCATCCGAACACCTTCGCGGTGTTGCCGCGCCCGAGCACCAGATCGGTCCTGCCGGGGGCGAGGAGGGCGAGTGTCGCGTACTCGGCGGCGAGCCGGGCGGGGTCGTTCGTGGTGATCAGCGTGGTGGCGGTGGAGAGCCGCAGCGTCGTCCTCGCCGCGATGTGGGCGAGGAGCGTGGCGGGCGAGGACGAGTTGTAGGGCGGGTTGTGGTGCTCGCCGACCGCGAAGACGTCGAAACCGGCTTCGTCGGCCGCGACCGCCAGCACGACGATTCCGGCCGGTTCGAGGTCACCTGCCGTGAACACGCCGATCTGCACACGCTCAGTGTGCGCTCTCGGCATGATCCGTGAGACGGTGCCGCCACCTGGCCGATTCCATCAGCCCGGGCGTAACGCCAGGATCTTCCGAACAGATCACACTGCACAAGCTGGACACCCGCGGAGGCCACCGTGCTAGTCGTACAGATCTTCCTGCCGCTGGCGCTGGGCCTGGTGATGTTCGGACTCGGACTCACGCTCACCACCGACGACTTCGCCAGGGTCGCCAAGTACCCCAAGGCCGCGGTCATCGCTTTGGTCTGCCAGGTGGTCGTCCTGCCCGCGATCTGCCTCGGGCTCGTGCTCGCGTTCGGGCTCGAAGGCGTGCTCGCGGTCGGCATGATGCTGCTCGTCGCGTCGCCGGGCGGCACGTCGGCGAACCTCTTCAGCCACCTCGCCGGCGGGGACGTGGCCCTCAACATCACGCTCACCGCGATCAACTCGGTGCTCGCCGTGTTCACGTTGCCGTTGGTCGTCGGCCTGAGCATGGCGCACTTCATGGCGGACAACGCCGAGGTCGGGCTGCAGCCGGCGAAGTTCGTGCAGGTGTTCGCGATCGTCCTGGTGCCGGTGGTGATCGGCATGCTGGTGCGCCGCAGGTTCGAGGCCTGGGCGCTGAAGATGAACGACCCGGTGCGCATCGCGTCCGTCGTGGTGCTGGTGCTCGTCATCATCGCCGCGATCGCGCAGGCCTACCAGCAGCTGATCGACAACATCGGCACGCTCGGCCCGGTGGCGTTGCTGCTGAGCATCTTCAGCCTGCTGATCGGCTACTACGTGCCCAAGGCGTTCAACGTCGAACGCAAGCAGGCCATCGCGAGCGCGATGGAGATCGGCATCCACAACGCCACGATCGCGATCACGCTGGCGCTGACCGTGCTCAACGACGAGACGATGGCGATCCCGCCCGCCGTGTACGGCGTGCTCATGTACCTGCCGGCGGCGGTGGCGGCACGGTTGTTGTCCCGCACCAAGGCTGTCGTCTAAAGCGGTTGCGGTGGTCGCTAGGTTGATCGTGACATGCGTTCAACCTCAACTGTATTGATGGCGGCCGTTCTCGTTGCCGCAACCACCGTTCCCGCCCACGCCGCGGGAACCGTCCGCACTGACACCGGATTCGTGTCAGGAACCACCGTCGAAGCCCTGCTAACGTTCCAGGGCATCCCGTTCGCCGCCCCGCCGACCGGGGAGAACCGCTGGCGCGACCCGCAGCCCGCGAAGCCCTGGCAGGGCGTACTCAAGGCGGACAGGCCCGGTCCTCGTTGCGAGACCGGCGAAGACTGCCTGTACCTCAACGTCACCGCGCCGGTGAAAGCCGCGAACCGCCCGGTCCTGGTCTGGATCCACGGCGGCAGCTTCACCAGCGGCGCCGGATCCGACTACGGCGCAGACAAGTTGGCGCGCAATGGTTCCATCGTCGTCACGATCAACTACCGCCTCGGCGCCTTCGGGTACTTCGGCTTTCCCGGACTCGCCGGCTCCGGCGCGTTCGGGCTGAGCGACCAGCAGGCCGCGCTCGGCTGGGTCCAGCGCAACGTCCGCCAGTTCGGCGGTGACCCGCACAACGTCACGCTCTTCGGGGCGTCCGCGGGCGGGCTGTCGGCGTGCGCGCAGCTGACCTCTCCCAAGGCTCGCGGCCTGTTCCACCGGGCGATCATCCAAAGTGGACCGTGCCAGTTCGGCGTCCCGGCGGGCGAGAACAACGTCCAGCACACCTGGGTCAAGCGCGAAGACGTCGAACGAGCCGGTGCCCAGGCATCGGGCTGTGCGGACGTCGTGTGCCTGCGCCGGCTCACGGCCGAGCAGGTCACCGCGCTGACACCGCAGTTCTCCTCGCCCGCTTACGGCACGGAAGCACTGCCGGAGAACCCGATCACGGCACTCCGCGAAGGCCGCTTCCACAAGATCCCGGTGCTCGCGGGCACGGCGCGCGACGAGTTCTCGGTGTTCGCCGCGATGTTCTACCCACCGCTGGACGCCGCCGGATACGAACAGGCGTTGGCCGACGGCTTCGGCGCGGCCAAGGCGCAGCGGATCCTGGCCGCCTACCCGCCGCGCGGTGGTGACGAACGAGTGCCGCTCTCCGCGGCGCTCTCGGACATGACCTCGGCCTGTCCCACCGCCGAGCTGCGTGCGCAGACGCGTGCGTTCGGCTACGAGTTCGCCGAACCCGAGCCGCCGATGATCTTCCCTGGCATGCCGGACTTCCCGTACGGCGCCTACCACGGCTCCGAGTTGCCGTTCCTGATGCGGTACGCCGGTGTCGAGCTCGCCGGGAAGCAGCAGGAGCTCTCCGGCGAGATGGTGCGGGCGTGGACCCGGTTCGCGAGGACCGGACATCCTGGCTGGTCACGCCAGGACGTCCGGATCTTCGCGACCGAACAGGCCGCACCGGCGGATCACCGGTGCGAACTCTGGTCTAGCTAGTTGAACCCCGCTGCGCGCGTCCGTGCGACTTGCCGGGCGCGCGCACGCCGTTCACCGTCGAGGTGTCGAACGCGAACGTGATCACCGCGGTGGCGATCGCGTCGGCGTTGACGTCCAGGGCGGTCAGGTTCAGGTTCGACCTGGTGTCGCACGGCTGGTGGTAGCACGGGTCGAACGCGATGCCCGCCGTGCCGCCGTACCGTGCCGCCTGCGCGGCCGACTTCACGTCCTCGGCTCCGGTGAACAGGCCACCGGCCGGGATGTTGACCGCGATGAACGGGCCGTAGTCCGACCTCCCGGAGAAGTCCGTGTCCTCCGACGGCAGGCCGCGGTCGGCGTAGAACTTCTCGAACACGTCCTCGATCTGCGCCGACCCCGGCGGGATCGGCACGGGTGCCGTGCCGCTCGAGTCGTCACCGTCGTAGATGCCGAAGAAGTGGTTCGGCGAGCCGACCATGTCGAAGTTCAGGTACAGCGCGATCCTGTCCTGTCCGGCCTGCGGCAGCGTGGCGACGTAGTGCTCGGACCCGAGCAGGCCCTCCTCCTCGGCACCCCACCAGGCGAAGCGGACCTTCGCGTTGGGCTTGACCTTCTTCATGTGGACCGCGGTCTCGAGCAGCGCCGCCGAGCCGCTGCCGTTGTCGTTGATGCCGGGCCCGTCCTGCACGCTGTCGAGGTGGGCGCCGGCCATGACGACGTTGTTCGCGTCGCCGTCACGGGACTCGGCGAACACGTTCCACGTCTTGCGCGTCTCCTCGGTGAAGTCGACCTTCACCCGCACCGTGGCGCCGGGTGTGTTCAGGATGAGGTCCTCCGCGGCGGCGTACGTCGCGAACACCACGGGAACCGCGAGACCGGGGGTGTCACCGACCGGGGTGCTCAGGCCGGTGCGTCCGGGCTGGCCCTCGTTGAACAGGATGACCGCGGACGCGCCCGCGGCCTGCGCGTTCAGCGCCTTGACGTTGAACCCGCACGTGCCGCGCTGGATCATCGCGACGCGGCCGGGGACGAACCCGGCGAAGTCCGCCGGCTCGCAGCCGCTGCTGCTCGTGTTCGGCACCGGCGCGGGCGGGACGATCACGTCGACCGGCTGGACGACGCCGGTGACGTCACCCTCGAACGTCGGGGTGAACCCGTTGCGGGTGAACTCGGTGTCCCGCTGGAAGATCCGCGGGACCGGCGCGACGCGGTCGAGCCGTGAGTTGTCCTCCACGTACGGGAAGTCGAACTCCTGCACGTTCGGCGAGTAGCCGGCCGAGGTCAGCTGGGAGACCACGTAGTTCACCGAGGCCTGGTATCCAGGACGTCCGGCCGCGCGGTCGCCGTGGGTGTCCGCGATGGACTGGAACGCGTCGAGATGCCGCAGGACGCCGTTCAGCGTGACGGCCTGGGTGAGCTTCGCAGGGGAGTTGTTGCTGGGATCAGCGAGTGCCTGTCCGGTCACGGCCAGTGGTAGAACCAGTGTCAGGACCGCGAACAGCGCCAAGCGCCGAGGACGTCGAACCATCGGTATGCCTCCATGCGTCTTCGCCGCCGAATGCACCCCCGAGGTTCCTTATCTGTCCGATGTGTCTTGTGTTACACCGAGCGCTACTGGAGGTGGGTGTTTGTTCCGTTTGCTGGAGACCGCCGTCCGCGTCGAGCCGCTGGAGGGGGAGGGGCTCACCAACGTCCTGCACCTCGTGACGCTGGCCGACGGGCGCAAAGCCGTGCTGCGGCAACCCAAGGTGGCGCGCGACCTGCCGAAGTTCGTCATCCCCGGCGCACCGGAGGTCCTCGCGCACAACGGCCGCGGCGACGTGCTGGTCGAGTACGTCGAGGGCCGGACGCTGGCGGACGCGCTACCGGTGTCCGAAGAGGTCTGGCGGCGCATCGGCGAGGCCTTCGCGAAGGTCCACGCGGTCGGGCTGCTGCACAACGACGTGAATCTCTACAACATCATCGTCAGAGAGGGAGCCGCCACGCTGATCGACTGGGACAACCCGGGCCTGGGCAACCCGCTCGACGAGCTGGCGGCGTTCGAGGAGCACCTCTACCTGCACGGAACCGTGCTGCCCCAGGCGTTCTGGATCGGTTACGGCTCCCGGCCCGACCCGAACCTGCTGCGGGTGCACCGGATCGCCGGGTGCATCGCCTGGCTCGCGAGCTCGGACTGGCGGCAGTGGGAGGCCGACCGGACGCTGAAACCGGAGCACCTGGCCAGGGTCCGGAACTGGCGGCGCCTGCTCGCAGGCTGGCTCGCCGGCCAGTTCCGGACCGCCTTGCTGGGAAGTGACGGTCTAGCGGCTGAGGTTGCGGTACTTCAGCACGGAGAGCGGCCAGAAGATCGCCACGAACAGCGCGGGCCACAGCACCGCCAGTAGCAACGAGTTCTGCGCGGCCCACGAGTCACCGCCGACCCCGGGGTTGCCGAACAGCTCGCGTGCCGCCGCCACGGTCGACGACAGCGGGTTCCACTCCGCGACCACCCGCAGCCAGCCCGGCATCAGCTCCGGCGAGACGAACGTGTTCGCGAACATCGTCAGCGGGAACAGGAACATCCACGACGCCTGCGCCGCCTCCGGCTTGACCAGCAGGCCGATGTAGATGCCGACCCAGACCAGCGCGAACCGCAGCCACAGGAACAGCGCGAACGCCAGCAGGGCGTTGAGCGGCCCGTCGCGGAACGACCAGCCGATCGCCAGCCCGCACAGCGCGAGCACCAGCAGTTCCAGCGACGAGTTCACCAGATCCGCGATGCTGCGCCCGGCCACGACGCCGGTCTGCGACATCGGTGAGGCGCGGAACCGGTCCGTGACGCCCCGGTCGGCGTCCATCGACACCATCATCAGCGTGGAGCCGACACCGAACGCGATGGTCTGGCCGAACATGCCCGGCAGCAGGAACTCGATGTAGTCACCGCCGCCGAAGACGTTCATCGCGCTGCCGAACACCAGGCCGAAGATCAGCACCGAGATGACCGGGTAGGCGAGGTTCGCGAACACCCTCACCGGTTCGCGCACCCAGTGGATCAGGTCCCGCTTGGCGACGATCCACGAGTCGACGACCGCGTACCTCATGCCTGCACCTCCGCGACGGCCTTGTGCCCGGTGATGGCGAGGAAGACGTCGTCCAGCGTCGGCCGGCGCAGTGCGATGTCCTCGGCCTCGACACCGCGTGCCGCCAGTGCCGACGTCACCCGCGTCAGCGCCGCCACCCGGTCGGCCACCGCCGCGCTCACCCGGAACGTGTCGGGGTCCACCTCGGCGTCGGGGCCGAGCACGTCCGCCACGAGCGGCAGTTCGTCGGCGTTGCGGACCACGACCTCGATCCGGTCGCCGCCGAGCTTGGACTTGAGCTGGTCCGGCGTGCCCTGCGCGGCGACGCGGCCGGTGTCCATCACGACGATCTGGTCGGCGAGCTGGTCCGCCTCGTCCAGGTACTGCGTGGTCAGCAGCACCGTCGTCCCCTCCGCGACGACCCGCTTCACCTCCCGCCACACCTCGCCGCGGTTGCGCGGGTCGAGGCCGGTCGTCGGTTCGTCCAGGAACAGCACCGACGGCCTCATGACGAAGCTCGACGCCAGGTCCAGGCGCCGCCGCATGCCGCCCGAGTACTGCTTGGCCCGTTTGCCCGCCGCGTCGGTGAGCCCGAACTGCTCCAGCAGCTCGTCCGCCCGCACCTCGGCCTGGCGCTGGGAGAGGTGGTATAGCCGCCCCCACATGACCAGGTTCTCCTTGCCGGTCAGCACGTCGTCGACCGTGGACTGCTGGCCGTTCAACGCCACCTGGCGGCGCACGGCCGGCGCCTCGCGCACCACGTCGTGGCCCGCTACCTCGGCACGGCCGCCGTCCAGGCGCAGCAACGTGGCCAGGATGCGCACCGCCGTGGTCTTCCCGGCGCCGTTCGGGCCGAGCAGCCCGCACACCGTTCCGGTGGGCACCGCCAGGTCGAACCCGTCGAGCGCCCAGTTCTTGCCGAATCTCTTGCGCAGGCCTTCCGCGAGCACCGCGTGTCCCACGACTTCACCCCCGTGGCTTAACTGCTTACTTTGTACACAGGGTGTACGTTGTACACGGTTCTAGGATTCACAGCAAGCAGAGTTGTGAAGGGGGCTGGGTGAAGAGCGATCGGGACCGGAGCGTGCGCCTGTTGTGGGAGCCGCCCGCCGAGCCGACCAGGGGACCGAAGGCCGCGCTGAGCCAGTCGCGGGTCGTCGAGGCGGCCATCAAGGTGGCCGACGCCGACGGCATCGACGCGCTCACGATGCGCCGGGTCGCCGAGACGCTGGGCAACACCGCGATGTCGCTCTACCGGCACGTGCCGGGCAAGTCCGAGCTGCTGGACCTGATGGTCGACGCGGTGTGGGGAGAGACCGAACCCACGCCCGAGGGCCCCTGGCGCGCCGGTCTGGAGTTCTTCGCCCGGCAGGTGTGGGCGATGTACCGCGCGCACCCGTGGATGCTGCAGCTGACGACCTCGCGCCGGATGCCCGGCCCGCACGCCATGACGCGCCAGGACGCGGCCTACGCCGCCGTCTCGGAGCTGGGGCTGGCGACCGAGGAGATCGTGGCCGTGGTGACGACGGTGGCCCACTTCGTCGACGGCGTCGGCCGCACGATGGCGGACCGCGTCCAGGCCGAACGGGAGACCGGCGTGTCCGAGGAGGACTGGTGGGACGGCCGTGACGCGCTCTGGGAGCACTTCACGCCGGACCGGCTGCCGATGACGACCCGGATCTGGAACTCGGGCGGCTTCGAACGCCTCCTCGACGAGTTCGAGTTCGGCCTCGCGCGGGTCCTCGACGGGCTCGCGGTGTTCATCGAGTCCGACGAACGACCGCTGGTTCGTACACAGACGTGCTTGTAGTCAATCATCCCACCTTGAGTCGTCCGATCGAGTGAAAAGGGCAGCTCAGCGCAGGGCAGAAGGGTAGTTGGGCGGTTACGTAATGCCATTGTTATGCGCAATCAGAATGAACTCGTTCGAACGCTGAACCGACCACTCCTATCTGCCCGTTTTCCTTCGTGACACCGTTTCGCCGCGGGGGTCGAATCGGGACGACGAGGAGGTCGTATGACAGCTGGCGCGCACGACGCGGTCACCCTTGGCTGCTACGCGCTCGGCGTTCTGGACGCGCACGAGAGTCTTGGCGTTGAGCAGCACCTTCGGGGCTGTCCGTCCTGCCGTGCGCAGGTCGCCGACTTCCATCGGATCCGAACAGCACTTGACGACGTGCCTCGTGAGGCATTTCTGCACGAGCTCGAGGACGACCTGCCCATGCCTTCGGACCTGCTGCTGCAGCGCACGCTGCGGCAGATCAGGCAGGAGTCGGTCATCCCGCAGCAGCGGGAGGCCGCTCCACGCCCGAGAGCCAGTCCGCAGCCGGTGGAGGACCTCCCCGAACCGCTGCACGCCAAGCCCCGGCGCTGGC
Organism: Lentzea flaviverrucosa; assembly: GCF_003350445.1. Taxonomy (NCBI): domain Bacteria; kingdom Bacillati; phylum Actinomycetota; class Actinomycetes; order Pseudonocardiales; family Pseudonocardiaceae; genus Lentzea; species Lentzea flaviverrucosa. Next base: position 396,315 of record NZ_QQAU01000007.1, on the reverse strand, counting down.
CGGGTTATCTCGCCGCCGCGGCAGTAGCCGCGGTGGTCGCGTTCGGGGGTGCCGCGGTGCTCATGCAGAACCAGGCTCCGCAGACGTCGATCGCCGGACCTCGCACGGGCGAGGCCACGGCGACCGGTGGGATCAAGCTGGTGGCGGGCATCGAACCGTCGTCACAGGACCGGTACATGGTCACGGCCAAGATCAACGGCCTGCCCGCCCTGCAGAAGTGCAAGCTGGTCGTGATCGCCAAGGACGGCACGAGGTCCGAGGCGTTCGCGTGGACCTCGTCCGAGAAGGCCAGGGTCGAGGGCGCGACGGTGCGCGGCGTGGTGAGCGTCCCGTCGGACCAGGTGCAGTCGATCGCGGTCGAGAACACCGAGGGCAAGCAGTTCGTGGTGGCGAACCTGTAAGGACGGAAACAGGCGAAGGGCCCGGATTCGGAAGAATCCGGGCCCTTCGCCTTGCATTGGTGTAATTACACGGCTTGCAATGTCAACCAGATGCCTACGACGATGACCGTCGCGGCCGTGCCGACAGGTGCGTAATGCGACAGCAGGCGAGTGGCACGGCCGTCCAGGATTCTTTCGACGCGGTCCCGAGCCTTCACGAGCAGCAGCCCGACCGCGGTGAGCGTGCCGGCCATGCCGATGCCGTAGCCGAGGACCAGCAGGACGCCGAACCACGTGCGGCCCAGCGCCATCGCGCCGAGCAGGACCACCAGTGCGGACGGGGAGGGGACCAGGCCGTTGGCCGCGCCCATGCCGACGAGGCTCGCGCGGCTGTAGCCGTGGCCGTGCCCATGTCCGTGGCCATGACCGTGCCCGTGACCATGTCCGTGCCCGTGTCCATGCCCCGTCGCAACGCCGGCGAGTGCGGGTTCGCGGGTCGTCGACAGGGCCGAGCGCAGCAGCATCACGCCGATCATCGCGATCAGCACGCCGCTGACCAGCCCGAGCCAGCGCAGCACCTGTTCACCGGCCAGCGCGCTCGAGGCGCTGATGACCAGGCCGAGGACCAGCACGCCACCGGTGTGCGTGGCCGTGACCGACGCACCGACGATGAACGCGTCCTTCGGCGTGCCCTGTCGTCCGGCCAGGTAGGCGGCGATGAGCGTCTTGCCGTGACCGGGCAACGCGGCGTGCGAGGCGCCGAGCACCAACGACAGCAACAACGCCAGGAACCCGAGCCACGGCGTGAGGTCGTCGCTGCCCAGGATGTCGTTGAGCTTGGCCGCCGTGACGCTGAACGACTGGACGGGGGAGCCGGTGGCGATCTTCGGCTCCGACCCGCTGCCCGGTTCCGCGCTGAACGCGACGCTGCGGACGTCCATCGGGCTGCTGAGCAGGTCCTCGGGATACGTCCGCAGCTCGTCGCTGATGCTCTCGGTCGGCACCTTCGAGTCGGTGAGCCGGATGCCGCTGCCGGCGGCGGTGATCTCACGCCAGCCGACCCGGTCGGTGTTCGACTCGTCGCGGAACTCGAGCCTGGCCGGCCGGTCCAGGTCCACCTTGGCGGTGAACTCGCAGACCAGCCGGGTGGTGAGGAGGTCGGCCTGACCGACCGGGTGCTCCTTGGCGGAACTGGACAGCGTCCAGGTGATCCGGCGCCCGTCCACGGTGGAGCGGTCGGTGCGGGAGACCTCGTCGCACCACTGCCGCGCGTCGCGGGTCTTCAGGTTCTCCTGCAGCGTCGGGATCTCCGCCACGTCGACCACGGACCGCAGGTCGATCCGGTCCGGGTGCAGGTGCAGCCCGTGGTAGTGGTTGACGCTGAAGTTGCCCAGCGGGTGGGCGGACGCCTCGCCGTTGATGAAGAAGATGCCGGCGAGCAGCAACGCCGCCACCAGGACGGGCCGCACCACCCAGCTGGACAGGCTCACCGGCCGCCTCGAAGCTCCGCGAGCTTGCGACCCGCCTTCAGGGCCTGCAGCGGGGAGAAGTTCGCGTTCAGCCTGAGTGCCTGCACCAGTGCCTCCTGGGCTTCGGCGACGCGGCCGAGCGCGGCCAGGATCATGCCGCGGTGGTAGGAGAAGGTGGCGTTCTGCCACCCCCGCGCCACCGCGCGGTCGGAGTAGCTCAACGCCTCCGCGTCCCTTCCGTTGACGTGCAGTGCCCACGCCATGGCGTCGGCCACGAAGACGCTCTGCCGGCGGCCCCACTCGCTTTCCGCACGGCGCAGCGCCTGCATGCCATCACCCCGGTCTGCGGCGACGAGAGCCGCGGCCAGATCGTCGGAAGCACCCTGCGACTCCATCAGTCGTTGCTGTTCGGTGAGCACGGCGTACTGCTGGGCGGCCTCTTCGGTCCTCCCGCCGGCTTCGAGCAGCTCCGCGTACTCCTGCAGGTACTGGGGCAGGGGAGCTCGCGCCACGAGCCTGCGGTACGACTCCAGCGCCACCGGGATCTCGCCCCGTGCCGCCGCGACCTTGGCCATGCCTTGAGTGAGAGTCATGTCGTCTCCTCTCGCCGCCAGTCCCTGCTCGTAGTGCTCAGCGGCAACGTCTAGCCGGTTGTGGTCGAACGCGAGTTCGCCCAGCCGGTAACGGCAGAACGCGATCTCCTCGGGCGTCGTGGAGGCCTTCAGCGCGCGCTGCATCGCGTCGTGGGCACCGTCGACGTCGCCGTGGAGTTCGAAGTGGAAGGAAGCACGGGCGAAGGACGCCGTGTTCGGTTTGAGGTCCAGCATCTTCTGCACCGCGTCCTGCGCGCCCGCGTCGTCGCCGAGCTGCGTCAACGCGTCCGCCAGCACGCCGTGCGCCTCCGCGGAGGCGGGCAGTGCGGCAACGGCTTTCAGGCCCCAGTCGCGGGCCTTGTGGAAGTCGTGGCGGGCGTTGGCCAGCGTGCCCATGCCGATGGCGGCAAGGCCCGTGTCGCCCGCGTTCTTCAACGCGCCTTCGGCCTTGGCGTAGTACGCCGGGTCGGCCGTCACCCTTGCCAGTTCCACATAGGACGAACCGAGCCGCGCCCAGGCGTCCTTGTCCTGCGGCAGCTCGTGCAGCCGCTGCTGCAGCCGGTGCACCACCTTGTGCATCTGGTTCTGCTGCGCCACGGCGGGGACCACGGGCTCAAGGGGCGCGCCCCCGGCCCTGCTGTCGGCAGGACCGGAGGCGGCGAGGTAGGCAAGCGCCGCGGTGACCAGGAGAACCACCGCGACGGCCTGCCGTTGCTGGTACTTCACTTCGAGTGCGATCCGTACTTGCGGATGTGCTGCTGACGCTTGCGCCACAGGAGGAAACCAGCGCCGAACACGGCCGCCGAACCGACCGCGGTGGTCATGGCCATCGGGTCGATGTTCCCGATCTTGCCGACCGGGTTGACCGCGACCTCGGCGGTGTTGCCGGAGGCGTTGACGGCGGTGCCGTTGCGGGGCAGGCCCACGTACGGGAAGGCAGCCTCGAAGGGCTGGTCGTTCGCGTCGACCTTGTCCCCCGTGGCCAGTGCGTCGACGAGCTTGCCGGACGCCGCGGCACCCTCCATCGCCTGGACGGCGATGTCCACCACGTCGTCGGTCAGGCGACGGCCGTTCGGGAAGCCCTGCGTGTCACCCGCGAGCAGGCCCAGGCGGTTCGGGTTGGCGTTCGGCTCGATCATCATGTTCAGCCGCAGCATCTCCGAGGGGCGGAACCGCCTCGCGTCCACGTCCTGGTTGTTGACCTGCGAGTTCAGGTCGGCGTTGATCTGCGCGCCGAGCTTGCGCGTGATGCCGGTCAGGAAGATCTCGGCCAGGTCGTCGCGCTGGCCCTGCGGCGCCGGGATCTTGTAGATCGCCTCGATCAGCTTGGGCAGCTCCGGGTTCACGACCCGGTCGACGAGCTCCTTCACGCCGGCGTCCTGGTCGGGGCGCAGGCCGTTGAACGCGTCCTTGAGGCCCGCGGGGGCCACGACCTCGTTCACCAGCGGGTTGCCCAGGCGGGAGACCTGCACGAAGTCGCCGACCGCCTCCGCCTTGCCGGGCGAGAGCTTCATGGTGCGGCGCTGCGTGGTGCTCCAGATGCCGATGTTCGGGTTGCGGTGGGCGTCGTTGCGCAACGCCAGCGCCTGCTTGGGCAGCTGGATCGCGATGGTGTTGACGTTGTAGCCGCGCAGCGTGTCCTGGCCGACCTCGCTCAGGTTGCCGCCGTAGAGCAGGTCGAACACGCGCAGGTCGGCGAAGAACGCGTCCTCGGACGGGCCCACGTAGACCTTGCCGCCACCGGCGATCTGCGTGACCGCCTGGTCGCGCAGCTTCTTGAAGTCCGGCATCGACGCCGGGCCGTTCGGGGACGGCGCGACCGGGGCGTTGCTGACCAGCTTGACCTTCTGGCCGTTCTGGTAGATCGCCTCGAGGTTGTAGCGCTGCCGGAACAGCAGGTTCTCGTCGTCGAGCGAGTCCACGACACCGTTGGCGTACAGGAACGTGTTGTTCTTGCGCCGGTCGTCGTCCTGGAAGGTGAACCGCAGGGTGACGTCGGGCTTGGCGTCGCCGTCGCTGTCGACGTTGAAGTCGTACTGCGCGTCCTCGGCCCACGGGAAGAAGTTGGGTCCACCGTTGGGTTCCTGGAACCCGGACCAGTTGCCGACCAGCGTCACGGTGTCCTTGTGGTCGGGACTCACGAACGCGTACAGGTCCGTGTTGTCCACGGCCGGGTCACCCGCGATGAGCGGAGCCTCGCGGTGGGACGACGCCGTGGCGTTGGTACCGCCGAACATGGCCGCGTTCAGCAGTGTGGCGGCCACCAGCGCGGCCGCAGCCACCTGGCCGCGCCGACCGCTGAGGGCGTGCGGTGATGACATTCGTGGGCAACCTTTCGGAGATGGTTCAGGTTTGTGCGTTCAGGCGCTGTGCATGAGCAGCGACGGTTCGCTGGAATGGCTTGCGTGCACGGCGTGGCTCGTCCACCGCGCCTGGGTGAAGTCGCGAATGCCCTCGACGAGTCGTTCCACGTCCTGTTCGGGCCGCACGACGAGCCGGGCGAACTTGCTGGTCATGCCGAGCTTGTTGCCGCATTCGCGGATGAAGACCTGGTGCCTGGCCAGCAGGTGGTCGCGCAGTTCGCGGCCGTCCATGCCTCCGCCGAGCTTCACGAACAGGAAGTTCGCCTGGGACGAGTACACGGTCAGGTCGGGAATGCGCGACAGCTCCATGCCCATGCGGTAGCGGTCACGGCTGAGCAGCCGCAGGCTCTCGGCGTACTCGGCCTCGTGGTCGGCCAGCATGAACACGACGGTCTCCGCGAGGGAGTTGAGGTTCCACTTCGGCAGCGTCTTGCGCATCTTCCCGGCGAGTCCCGGGTTCGCGACCAGGTAGCCGAACCGGATGCCGTGCAGGCCGAAGTTCTTGCCGAGGCTCTTCAGCACGACCACGTTGGGCCGGATGGACGCCTCGGCGGCGACCGACGGGTTGCGCTCGACCTCCACGAAGTCGATGAACGACTCGTCGATCACGATCAGGTCGAGGTCGGACAACTCGTCCATGAACCGGATGATCTCCCGGCGCGGCAGGTAGCCGCCGTCGGGGTTGTTCGGGTTGCAGATGACCGCGACCCTGCTGCCACGCGTGCGGATGAACTTGATGTACTCGTCGATGTCCAGCTCGAAGTTGTTGCTCTCCTGGAGCAGGAACATGTCGACGCGCTTGTTGCTCTCCATCGGCTGGTCGGTCCAGCGCCCGAAGGTCGGGATCGGGATCGCGACGCTCTCGTGGATCCACAGGTGGTCCATCCACGTGATCAGCTCGGTCGAGCCGTTCGACATCGCGAGCGTCGCCGGGTTCAGCCCCAGCACCTTGGAGAGCTGGTCCGCGATCTTGCTGGAGTCGCTCGGGTAGAACTTGAGCACGGACTCCAGGTTCTTCGACAGCTCCTCGAACATCTCCGGCGTCGGAAAGTACGGATTGCACGGGATGCAGAAGTCGACGAGCTCACCCGCACCCGTCCGCGACAGCTCGAAGTAGGACGGGCTGTGCGCGGTCTGCTGGAAGAGACCCGAGTCCACACCATGCCGCACGCGATCACTCCGTCCTTCGATCCGTTTCCGACACCGGGGCATACGTGCCGATGTTCATCCCGGTTCACGGGTCCGTTTCGGGAAGGTCTCGGAACGGTCTCGTGCGCAACCTCGCGCACTCCCGATCCTCGCGTCGGCGGACGCCGGTCGATCCGGCTTTCGGGAGGGTGGGAACCACGTGCTCGTCGGAGGGGGTCGGGACGCTGGGGAAGTCGCTGCCCGAGGTGCCGTTGCCGATGTCGGTGGAGCCCGGTTCGTTGACTGTCCACACCGGACGGATCGACGGTGCCGAGTGCCGGGTCGAGGTTCCAACTCGTTGGAACGGAACGCTTCTGCTCCACATCCACGGCACCTGTCCCGCCGGGTACACGCCGCCGGGCGGTCCGACCAGCTGCTCGACCTGGGGTTCGTCATCCGGACCCTGCTGGAACCGTCCCCGGAGGTCGTGCGGATCTCGGACGTGGCTTCGAACGAGGCACGGGCGTTCGCGGCCGTCGACTCGGCGCCGAGTTCGGCGGCCGGACGCGCCCGGCCGGCGCCGGCCGACGCCGTAGCGGGTATCCCGGCCTGGTCTCGGGTGCACGAACCCCGTCCGGTGGAAGTGGCGGAGGCGGTGGCGCAGGCAGCCGTTCACGACCGAACGTTCGCCACGTCGCCATCGTGGGGCAGCGGCCCTGCCGACCGCCGGCTCCGATCGTCCGGCGATCCCCCCGGCCGGCCCCGCTCACCCGTCGTGACGCTGCACGCGCCCGGCGACCCCACCCCGGTCGGGCACTCCGGCGCCTACCGCGGACGTGACGTACGACAACTCCCCGTCAACCGCGCCGGGCACTGCAAGCACACGGCGGCAGAAGAACTCGTCGCTCTGCGTGTCCTCGAAGACCGCATCTCGACCGGCCGCCGGCAGCACGCCGACGTGCACGACATGGCAGGTCAGCACGGCCCTGAGATGCGGGTACTCCAGGACCGGACCACGACTCCACCCCGCGAGGAGACCGTGGCGCCGGGCTTCGTGACGCACCACCCAGGACGGTTTCCGCGACCGTGACGGGCGTCTTGCGAAATATTGTCGGTGGGTGCGGATACCCTGCTGGCAGTCCGCACACAATCAGGGAGCAATACCCGTGACCGCAGAGACCCTGTACGGGGCCGACGACCTCACCCACCTGGAAGGTCTGGAGGCCGTACGCAAACGGCCAGGCATGTACATCGGGTCCACCGACAGCCGGGGCATCAACCACCTCTTCAGCGAGATCGTCGACAACTCCACCGACGAGGGCGTCGCCGGGCACGCGACGAAGATCGTGGTGACCCTGCACGCCGACGGCAGCGTCCAGGTCGACGACGACGGCCGCGGCATCCCGACCGACGTGCACGCGAAGTCCGGTCTGTCCGGTGTGGAACTGGTGCTCACCAAGCTGCACGCCGGCGGCAAGTTCGGCGGCTCCGGCTACAAGACCTCCGGCGGCCTGCACGGCGTCGGCGCCTCCGCCGTCAACGCCCTCTCCCACCGCTACGACGTCACCGTGCGGCGCGGCGGCAAGGTCCACGAGATGTCGTTCGCCCACGGCGTCCCCGGCGTCTTCGACGGCCCCGGCCCCAAGGCCAAGTTCACCCGCCAGAACGGGCTGAACATCGTCGGCAAGATGAAGCGCAACGAGTCGACCGGCACCTCGACCCGCTACTGGTACGACGCGCGCTACTTCGAGAACGGCGCCGCGCTCGACGTGGAGACCGTCCGCCAGAAGCTGCGCAACACGGCGTTCCTCGTCCCCGGCGTCACCTACGTCATGCGGACCGCCCTGGAAGACTCGATCTCCGAAGAGGTCTTCCAGTACCCCAACGGCCTCACCGACATGGTCGACTTCCTCGCCCCCGCGGGCGACCGGGCGGTCTCCGGCACGCTGGTGATCACCGGCACCGGCACCTACTTCGAGAACGCCGCCGACGAGAACGGCGTGATGCGGTCCAAAGTGGAGCGTCAGGCCGAGATCGAGGTGGCACTGCGCTGGGGCACCGGCTACGAACGCACCGTCGAATGCTTCACCAACACGATCCGCAACGTGCACGGCGGCACGCACCGCCGCGGCTTCGACCGCGCCGTGGTGAAGTCGGTGCAGGACGCCATCTCCAAGACCCGCGGCCTGCTGAAGCCGAAGGAGGAGATGCCGACCCTGGACGACGTGCTCGAAGGCATGACCGCCGTCATCCACGTCCGCATCCCCGAACCGCAGTTCACCTCGCAGACCAAGGACGAGCTCTCCACCGCCGGCATCACCAAGGTGCTGCAGGGCATCGTCGACCAGCAGATCCGCGCGTGGACCGAGGACCGCAAGACCAAGCTCGAAGCCAAGACCGTGCTGCAGAAGGTCGTCGACGCCTCGCGCGTCCGGCTCACGCAGAAGCAGCAGAAGGACGCGGCACGCCGCAAGACCGCGCTGGAAGGCGCGGCGATGCCGGCCAAGCTGGTCGACTGCCGCACCACAGGTGTTTCGCGTAGCGAACTTTTTCTCGTGGAAGGTGACAGCGCCCTCGGCTCGGCCAGAATGGCGCGCGTCTCCGAGTACCAGGCGCTGCTTCCGTTGCGCGGCAAGATCCTCAACGTGCAGAAGGCCTCGCTGGCCGACACGCTGCGCAACGCCGAGATCGCGTCCATCGTCCAGGTCCTGGGCGCCGGCACCGGCCGCACGTTCGAGATCTCGCAGATGCGGTACGGCCGCGTCATCCTGATGGCGGACGCGGACGTCGACGGCAGCCACATCCGCACGTTGCTGATCACGTTGTTCGCCAAGTACATGCGCCCGGTGATCGAGGACGGCCGCCTCTACGCGGCCATGCCCCCGTTGCACAAGGTCGTGACGCGCGGCCGCAACGCCGAGACGCACTTCACCTTCACCCAGCGCCAGATGGAGCAGAAGGTCGCGTCGCTGGAGAAGGCGGGCAAGCAGGTCGTCACACCGGTGCCGCGGTTCAAGGGCTTGGGCGAGATGGACGCGGACGAGTTGTGGGACACCACGATGAACCCCTCCACCCGCTCGGTCCGGCGCATCACCATGGACGACGTCGACGCCGCCGAGCAAGCCCTCGAACTGCTGATGGGCGAGAAGGTCGAACCCCGCCGCAACTGGCTCGTCGAGTCGGCCGCACGGGTCGACCAGTCGGCCATCGACCTCTAAGCCTTCAAGAGACAGACGGAGTCACGAAGTCATGGCACGCCGCAAGGGACCCACGACCAAGGTCGACCCAGCCGCGTTCGACCGGGCCGGCGCCAGGGTGCTCGACAACCCGCTGAAGACGGAGATCGAGGACTCGTACCTGGAGTACGCGTACTCGGTCATCCACTCGCGGGCCCTGCCGGACGCGCGGGACGGCCTCAAACCGGTGCACCGCCGCATCCTCTACTCGATGCACGAGCAGGGGTACCGGCCCTCGCACGCTTACGTGAAGTCGGCCCGTGTGACGGGGGACTGCATGGGCAAGTACCACCCTCACGGTGACACGGCGATCTACGACGCGCTGGTCCGCCTGGCGCAGGACTTCAGCCTCAACGAGCCGCTGATCGACGGCCACGGCAACTTCGGATCCCCGGACGACGGACCGGCTGCCGCGCGCTATACCGAGTGCCGCATGTCGCCGGTCGCGATGCAGCTCATCGGCGAGCTCAACGAGGACACGGTCGACTTCCGGCCGAACTACGACGGTTCGCTGGAAGAGCCGAGCGTGCTCCCGGCGGCGTTCCCGAACCTGCTGGTCAACGGCACGTCCGGCATCGCGGTCGGCATGGCCACGAACATGATCCCGCACAACCTCCGCGAGGTGATCGGGGCGGCGCGGTGGCTGATCACGCACCCGGACGCGAGCCTCGACAAGCTCATGGAGTTCGTGCCGGGGCCCGACCTGCCGACCGGCGGCATCCTGCTGGGCCTCGACGAGGTCAGGAAGGCCTACGAGACGGGCCGCGGTGTGGTCCGGATGCGCGCGAAGGTCGAGATCGGCCTGCTCGAGGGCAGCAGGGGCCGGCAGGCGATCACCGTCACGCAGCTCCCGTACGGCGTGGGCTCGGAGCGGATCGTCGAGAAGATCACCGACGAGGTCAACAAGTCCAAGCGCCTCACGGGCATCGCGGACGTCAAGGACCTCACCGACCGCGAGAACGGCATCCGGCTCGTCATCGAGTGCAAGGTCGGCGTGAACCCGCAGGCCCTGCTCGCGGACCTGTACCGGCTGACGCCGATGGAGCAGTCGTTCGGCATCAACAACCTGGTGCTGGTCGACGGCCAGCCGCAGACGCTGGGCCTCAAGCAGCTGCTGGAGGTCTTCCTCCAGCACCGCTACGAGGTCGTCACGCGGCGCACGAAGTTCCGCCGCCGCAAGCGCGAGGAGCGCCTGCACCTGGTCGAGGGCCTGTTGCTGGCCCTGCTCGACATCGACAAGGTCATCAAGCTGATCCGGGGCAGCGAGAACGCGGCTGCCGCCAAGGACGGCCTGATGAAGCAGTTCAAGCTGTCGGAGATCCAGGCCTCCTACATCCTCGACACGCCGCTGCGCCGCCTGACCAAGTTCGACAAGCTCGAGCTCGAGACCGAGCAGGACAAGCTGCGCAAGGAGATCGCGGAGCTCACCGCGATCCTGGAGGACGAGGGCGTGCTCAGGAAGCTCGTCTCGACCGAGCTCGCGGCCGTGGCGAAGGACCTGGGCGGCGAGCGCCGCACCAGCCTCATCGACGGCGACCTCAAGGAGGTGCTGGCGGCGTCCAAGCCCGCCGGTCCGCTGGAGGTCGCGGACGACCCGTGCCAGGTGATCCTGAGCGCCGCCGGTCTCGTCGCGCGCACCGCGGCCGAGTCGGAGGAGGCTTCCGAGGGCAAGCGCCGGGCGGGCCGCGTGAAGCACGACGCGGTGCTGGCCGTGGTGCACTCCACGGCGCGAGGCCAGGTCGTTCTCATCACGAACCTGGGCCGCGCGTTCAAGACGGACGTGCTCCCACTACCGGTGCTGCCAGAACAAAGCGGCACGGTCTCGATGCGCGGCGGTATGGCGGCCTCCGAGCTGGTGCCGCTGAACAAGGGCGAGAAGGTCGTCGGCATCGCGCCGCTCGACCCGAAGGACTCACCGGGCATCGCACTGGGCACGAAGCAGGGCACCGTGAAGATCTGCGTGCCGGAGTGGCCGGTCCGCTCGGACGAGTTCGAGGTCATCTCGCTCAAGGACGGCGACGAGATCGTCGGTTGCACCTGGCTCACCGACGGCAGCGAGACCCTCGCGTTCGTCAGCTCCGACTCGTCGCTCCTGCGCTACGACGCGAAACTCGTGCGGCCCCAGGGCCTCAAGGGCGGCGGCATGGCGGGCATCAACCTGAGTGGCGACGCGTACGTGGTGTTCTTCGGCGCGATCCGCACGGACGACGACGAGCACGGCGAGCCGATGGTCGTCACCTCGTCCGGCCAGAGCGTGAAGGTCACGCCGTTCAGCGAATACCCGGCCAAGGGCCGCGCGACGGGCGGCGTGCGGTCGCAGCGCTTCCTCAAGGGCGAGACGCACCTGGTGCTCGCGTGGATCGGCGCGCGCCCGGCGGGTGCGGACGACAAGGGCACACCGGTGGAGTTGCCGGCCATCGACCCGCGCCGCGACGGCTCCGGCCACGCACACCCCGGTCCGGACATCATCGGGCACCTGATCGAACGGGACTAGTCAGCGCTGACTACCGGCAGGGACATGGCCTGGTGCTCATTTCGCGTGACAGGCCATGGCTCCCATGCCGGGGCGCTTCAGAACTGCAGACAGTAACCCCTCTGCCGTGTGTAAACGGTGGTCACCTGTAGTCGCTCGTACGCAGGCAGAGAATCGATGTGATCGTGGTGGACCCCGCCGGCCGTAAGCGCGCTATCTGGTTCTTGCGGCCACGCTCGCGGTCGTGGCGTATTCACAGATGTTCGAGGAGCTTGTCCGTTGGCAGAGAGCTGTTCAGCGGAAGTGATTCTCCGACGACGGCGGTGTCGCCGAAGAACCCAGCTGTGATCACGAGCTTCACACCACAGAACGCGATCATCACCATGACTGCGGCGGTTGCCGCTACCAAGGTGCCAACGGTGTAGGCGTCGGCACTCGCAACTTCACTGAACACTCCGAAAACCCGCCGCCCGCTCCTCGTCAGCTTCGTCTTCGTGGACGGACTAGCAGTAGGCAAGACAATGCGCGAGCCTGCACCAGAACGACCCAGGTCTGGTGCATCATCCTGACGGGCTTGGTCTCGAACGAGTCCGGGCGGATCAAGTCGGGCTGCACGATGACCTGGCGGCTGTACGCCAGCGAAGCACAGACGCCCGTCGAGCAGGGATCCGTGTCCTGCAACTACTACCCCTCCGGGATCCGGCTGGGCATCAAGAAGGCGATGTCGGCTGGCGCTTACCGGTTCGACGCGGACGTCGAACCGGGCGATGGGTGCACAGGAGCGGGTTCCTACAGCTTCGCCATGGCCGATTGAGTCGCGCGGACCGGTCGAGACTGTCGGGGTGGCGCGATACGGTGCCGAGGTGCCAAGGGAATCAGGGTTCGAAGTCGTTCAGGGTCGCTACCTCTACGAGCGACTGGGGGAAAAGCCCTTCCAGCAGTTGTGTGGTGCACTGCTGGCGCGCGACTTCCCTGACGTTACCTGCATGCCGGTGGGCCAGTCCGACGGCGGGCGCGACATTGTGCGCCCGGCTCCTGGCGGCGGCTTCATCGTGTACCAGGTCAAGTGGTCGTCGAAGACGGAGCGGCGCATCGTCGCCTGGTTGAAGGCCGCGCTGGACGGCGAAGCCGACAATATCCGGCGACTGGCCGCGGAGGGCGCCACTGAGTACTTCCTGATCACCTCTGTGGCGGGGACGAGCGTTCCCGGCCGGGGCACCATGGATCGCGTTGCTGCGTTTCTGCGCGAGCGCTCGGCCGAGTACGGCATTTCGATGCGGTGCTTGTGGCGTGCAGACCTCGATGCCCGCCTGGATACGGCGCCGCAAGAGTTGTTGTGGTCCTACGCGGACATGCTCGCCGGGTGGCAGTTGATTCGCTATCTCAGGGAATCCTCGGAGCTGCGCGAACGCGAGGCATGGCTTCGCGACGTGGTGACGAAAGTCGTCGCCACACAATGGGTAGAGGACTCGAAGGTCAAGTTCAAGCAGGTCGATCTGGACTCCTGCGCACTCGTGGATCTGTTCGTCGACGTGGAGGCCGAACGCGTCGTCTCGCCACGTGCCGCTGACCGTGTGAATCTGCCGCTCCCAGGCGCCGATGAGCTGGGAGGCGCTGCTCGGCACCTGCTGACGACCATTCGGCCGTTCACCCTGGTCCTCGGTGCACCGGGTCAGGGAAAGTCGACTCTCACCCAGTACCTGTGCCAGCTGCATCGCGCGGCCTTCCTGTCGTCCGCCGACAAAGCCGCTGGCGAATTCACGGTCGAGCATCCCCGTTTTCCTCTACGGGTGGATCTGCGCGACTACGCGAGCTGGTTGCAGGGGCACGATCCGTTCGACCACTCGCCACTTAAGGCCGTTCCAAAGAAGTCGGACGGAAACGCGCGGTCGCTGGAATCGTTTCTCGCGCATCTACTGCAGGTGAAGAGCGGCGACATGCCCGTGAGCGTCCGGGACGCGCACGACCTCATCACACGGTTTCCCCCATTGCTCGTGTTGGACGGGCTCGACGAGGTGGCGTTGGCGGAAGTTCGCAAGGACGTCGTGACCCATATCGACCAACTGACCGCACGTCTGACCGCCGCCGAATGCAGTCCGCAGGTGATAGTGACAGCCCGGCCGAACTCTTCTGGTCTGGCCGAACCGTCTGCGGATCGTTTCGACACGATCACGTTGAGCCCGCTCAGTACTCAGCTGCGGTCTGAGTTCCTCGAGAAGTGGGCTGAAGCGCGCCGGTTGCCGCCGGGTGATCGGGCGACGCTAGAGCGGATTTTCGAGGAGCGTTCGGGTGAACCGCACATAGCCCAACTGGCTCAGAATCCGATGCAGCTGACCATCTTGCTCTACCTGATCCAGAAGCGCGGAGAGTCGATTCCCCAAACGCGAACCGAATTGTATCGGTCCTACATGGAAACATTCCTGGATCGGGAAGCTGCCAAGACCTCGGCGGTGCAGAAACACCGCGACGACCTGGAGGAAGTCACGGCTTTTCTCGGCTGGCATTTTCAGGCCCTTGCCGAGTTGGACGGAGCCGACAGCCAACTCTCGGTGAAAGAGATCAAGAAGGCTGTCCTGGGCTACCTGTATGAGGCTCAGAAGAGCACGCACCTGGTCGACGAGCTGTTCACGGCGGTGACCGACCGGGTCTGGGCGCTCACCAGCAAGGAGCAGGACAGCTTCCGTTTCGACGTCCAGCCGGTGCAGGAGTACTTCGCCGCCAGTTACCTCTTCCATGTGGCGGGGGCGGAACAACGGGGATTTAATGGATCCGACGTCTTCCGCGCCCTGGTGCGGCGCCCCTACTGGTTCAACACGTGCCGCTTCTACGCCGGGTTCGCCTCAGTCAACGACCTGGCAGCGCTCGCGGAGGTCCTGGAGGAGGAGATCGAGCGGTCCTCGGCTCCGTTCGACCTCGCGTCGCCGGACGTTCTCATCGAGCACACACGATTGGTCGTGTGGACGTTGTTGGCGGATGGCGTGTTCGCCGCGCGTCCCAGGACCCAGGCCCGTGTCGCGCTACTGCTCACCGATGACCTGAGCATCAGACTGCTTTCTAGACGATATGAACTTCCCCTGATAGCTCCAGACCGAGGCGGTTTGGTCCTCATGAAGGCGCTGCAGGAGGCCATCGCCGCAGACCCTCGACAGTCAATCAGCCACAGCCGGGCCCAGCTCGCGGCGTACATGGTGGGCGAGGGCGAAGAGAGTTGGAGTACGTGGTGGCAATCACGACTCATCGCGGCTGCCGGTAGCGCCGAGGAAGCCACGTGGCTGACACTCGGCGCGCCGATGAGAAGCGGTAATCGTATTTCGGCTGCGGCCGTCAGGACACTGGAGCTTGATACACCTGGTGCCGCCGATGCGGCATTGGTCGGCTCGGTGTCTGTGCCAAATGGCTCTGTTCAGGCTAGACGACTGCTTGAGTTCGTCCTCAAAGGACATTGCAGTGACGCGTCTCCCTTCGATGCCATGGGTGAGGCAGCTGAGCTGATCTTGATGTGGGCGCCGTACAACTTCTACCGTGAAGCGCGAGCCGTGGCGCCAAATCGGTCGGGTTCTGGCAGGCTTCACAGCTACGGCGAGATGTCTGCAGGTCTTCGGAGGCAGATCGCGAAGCGGCTGATCGCCCGGGATGTTCGATACGCGCGCGTTGATGGCGCCGCGAAGCTCGATGGAAAGGAGAAGAAAACCACATCCGTGTGGAGTGACGCCGCGCGGGAATTGACTGCAATCCACGGCCCATCCCTGCTGGCTGCCGAGATCACGATAATAGGCGCCGCGCTTCCACTTGAGCTGGCAAAGACCGACGGAGACCTGACGGAAGATTCAGAGCCTTTCGGCGCAGAAGTCGACTACGGCCAGTTGCTCAGGGAAGTTCGGCGCAACAGGAGTGATCACCTGTGGTGGACTTCCATGTTCGAGCGGTATTTCGACGATCTCTCGCGTGCCACCTGGGTGCTGAGCTTGCTGGCGGTCGCGGACACCGCTGTGATCGTAGAGTGCCTAGACCTCGTCGACGAGGTCACCAGAACCTTGCCTGAATCCGACTTGCGCGCGGTTCGGTTTGCATCCAGCAGGCTGGGCTCAGCCGGACATGCGCGGCGCCTTGATCGGTCTGTTCTGGAGCGGCTCGACCGGTGTGCGAGCGCCACGGCGCTTCTTGTGCTACATCACACAGTTGCGGTAGACGAATCCAACTCGCTGTCTGGCTTCTCCTCTGAATTTCTGGGCGCGATGATCAATTTCGAGATCTATTCATGGCCAGCGGCGCAAGCAATCAACTTCCGGATGCTGTCCGAGCCATCCTTGGAGTGCCTTGAGTTGCTTCGCGCTGCTGGTCCTCAATGGTATCTGAATTGCGATCCTCAGAATGGTCTGCCGGGTGGCGTCGTGCGTGATGTTCTCGTGAAGCCTGCGGAATTGTCGTCAGATTGGGTTTCGGTTTCAGAACAGTTGTATTCAGGTAAAATTCGGCACTCGAGCTTGGCGGATCTCGCCGACGGAGAGGGCTGGTTCAGCACACCTTGAGCGAGGATTCTCCTATGGTCGTTGCCGCTCTCGCAGAGGCGGCCGCGCGGCGCCCTGGCTGAAGATCGCTACATGTCCAAGCATGACGTGACATCGTGCCTGGCAGCTTTGCCATTCGAAAGGTTTCATCGAGCTGCAGCGTGCTCGTAGGTCGGGTTCGTTGAACGCCTGGGCATTAGGGAATGACCTACCGCTACCTACTGGAGGCCGACGCGACGGCAAGGACCTCGTGTCTCGGCGCCCAGCGCGGCGGCGGAGGCGGTTCCCGGAACGGTTAGAGCCCGAAGCCGCCGGACACCTCGACGTTCTGCGCGGTGATCCACCGGCCGTCCTCACCGGCGAGCGCCGCGATGGCCACCGCCACGTCGCCGGGCTCACCGACGCGGCCCAGCGCGGTCTTCTCGGCCAGCAAGGGGATGAACTCCGGGAACTTCTCGAAGGCGTCGCCGCCGAGCCTGGTCCGGGTGGCGCCGGGGGAGACGGAGTTGACGCGGATGCGGCGCGGGCTGAGCTCCTTGGCCAGGTAGCGCGTCAGCACGACCAGGGCGCCCTTCATGCTGGCGTAGCCGGAGTAGCCGGGCTCGGGCTGGTCGGTGGAGCTGCTGGTCGTGTTGATCACCGCGCCGCCGTCCGCGAGGAGCGGGAGCAGGGTCTGGGTGAGGAAGAACGGGCCCTTGAGCAGGACCCGGTAGAGCCTGTCGAAGAGCTCTTCCGTCGTGTCGGGGAACAGGGCGGTGTGGGAGAAGCCCGCGTTGTTGACGAGCACGTCGAAGTCGTCCCGGCCCCAGCCGCGCAGCACTTCGCCGACCCGGTCGCGGAACGCCGCGAAGGTGTCGCTGCGGCCGACGTCCAGGTGCAGCGCGGTGGCCTTGCCGCCGTTCTGCTCGATGGCCGCCACCGCCTGCTTGGCGCCCGCCTCGTTGGCGCTGTAGGTGAGGATCACGGCCGAGCCTCGCCGGGCGAGTTCGACGGCCGTGCTCCAGCCGATGCCCGAGCTGCCACCGGTCACGAGTGCGACTGACATTTTCCTACCACCTGTCTGGCCTGATTGGTCTTGTGGAACCAATGAGACCAGCGGTGCCAGCGTGTGCGAGAGATCGAAGCTCTCGCATTCTTGCCTGATCCTCCTGAAGGCCAGCGGTCAGGCGGTGTGACCCTCCAGTGCGCGAAGGCGCGCGATCACCCGTTCCGCGGCGTTCGGGTCGGTCATGTCCTGCTGCGTGAGCGCGGAGATCTGCAGGAAGACGGTCTCACCGTTCATCCGCTTCTCGTCGCGGCGCGCGCTCAACTCGTCCGGTGGTGGCATCGCCGGTGACAGGACCAGTGCGGCGGCGCGCGCGGGGGAGGGGGTCACGAGCTGACGCCCGTGCTCGTCGTTCGTGCTCTGCGCGGGAATGGCGTCGAGCACGGTCGTTTCGCCCAGTCCGGAGCGTTCGTCCGCTCGTCGCAGGCATTCCGCCTCGGCCTCTTCCAGCAGCCTGGGCACGAACCTGTTGAGGAGCTGGTGCGGGGCCAGAAGCGGTTTCACGGCGGCCGCGGACGGCAGCGTGCCGTGCTGCACCAGCGCCGAGAGCTGCCCGGTGGAGTCGTCGATGAAGGCGGCCTCGATGTCGTCGCCATAGCGGCTGAGGACGAACGCCCTGAGGTGGACGGTGATCCACCTGGTCACCGCTCGGTACCCGTGCTGCCGCGGCGCGGAGAGGATCCGGGGCACCCGTGCCTCGGGATGGCGCCGGACGTTGAGCAACCGGACGCAGTAGTCGAAGTCGGCGTGCATGATGCCGTGTGCGTCGAGCCACGCCGCGGTGACGGCCACGTGATTGGCGCTGCGGGTGCCGGCCAGCGCCACCGAGGTGGTGCGGCGGCGCCACCCCTCCCGGTCACGCCGCAGCGAGTCGCGCTGTTCGGTGATCGTGGTCCGCAGCCGGCTGATCTCGTCCCGCGCGGCGTCGAGCTCGGCGGCGGTCGTGCTCAGCCTCGCCAGCCGGTGCCGGGCCTCGGCGAGCTCGGCGTTCCTGGTCGAGACCTCCTTGCGAAGCAGGGACATCTCGGTCGCGGTGTCGGGCGCGTCGCCCGCTGTCAACGGCGGTTCGCCGATCAGGGCCCGGGTGGTGTAGCCGGGAGGATGCACGCCGGTGAGCCGCTTGTACTCCGTCGCCAGCTGCTGCTCGACGTCGTCGCGGCCGGGATCGAGCGACATGGTGCCCTCGATGATCCACGCGACCATCGGCCAGGGCGGGATGTGCTTGGCCGAGCAGTTGAGCGACTCGTACAGCGAGTCCTTGAGCTTGCGGGTCGTGCACCTCGCCCACTCGGGGCGATCGGGCTGCTCCTCGGTCCACCTCACGAACTGGCGGACGTTGTTGCGCGTGGGGTGCCTGCGGAGGACCTTGCACACCCTGATGACGAACTCCTTCTCGTCGGGCGCGAGCGTGCACTCGTCCTTGAAGTCCTCGAGCTTGTCCGGCAGCGAAGGCCCAGGAGTTCCGGGTCTCTTCGACCCGTCCGCCTCGTGCGACTTGGCCATGGGTGGTTCTTGGTTCCTTAGCTCCCCGACGAAGCTGGTGCAGGGCCTCTGCTGTCCGCTGCCCCGCCATTCGGGTGATGAAGACCACGCGGGCGTTCGGAGGCGTGGGATGCGGCGTGACGAAGGCTTGTTCACGGCCCTGACGTGCGAATATTTTGCGCGGTTGTCGACGGAGGCGCCGATGGCGCGCTGCAAATTCACCCGAAAGCGGAGCCTGAGGTTCGCAGCCGGGGCTCCGCTTTCGCAGGGCATCCGAGGTCGGTCCTGAGTCGTGAGGAGTCGAGGCATCGGAGAATTTCCAGCGATGTGTACATTCCAATGCCTGACGTGTGAGGCGCAAGTGCCGTCACTCGTTCGGATCAGGACGGGCCTGCTGGATGCCCTGAGCGGCCTGAACGTGGTTCTCGGCGTCAGTGCCTCTCCCATTCCGCGGACGTTCTCCAGGCTGGTCGTGGGCTGCCCGGAGGGGATTGTTCGAAATTTCGGACAATCACTGTGCTCGTCGCCGCGTAGCGGTCGTTTCGTGACCTGGGATCGGCCAGGTCTTATATCCAAGTCGGCATGGTGGGACTTGATGGATACTTGGTGAACGGTCGTCATCCGCTGGATCGCAGCCCTGCGGATGAATGTGTCGGTCCCGAGTCAAGTTGTTTGTACGAGGAGGCGCTTGAAATGTTTCACCTCACGAAGGCCGAATCGAGTGACCTCCGTCACAGGCCTGCCGCGTCGAGCTGATCGCAGGCGCTCGGCGCCGGCGTCACGTGGTCCGGGGACCGCGAAAGCTCACGGCCCCCGGACGGGAGGCGAGCCCCTGGTCGCACAGGAGCCCGCCGGACCTCCCGAGCAAGACAGCCACATTTCCAGCGGAGCATCTCGCCAAGGAAGCACCATGAACATACGACGGTTGTTCAGGCAGCGAACCCGCAACAAGAGCGAATCCCGTCGGCGAGTGAGTGGAACTCGCCGCACGACCCCGGCCGCGGCCGGGGGGACGGCCCCGCCGGCCGGGGTGTGGCAGGCGGTGCTCGGCACCTGGTTCGCGGTGCTGAGGGTCTCCGTCCTCCTGGTTGTCGTGACCCTGCTGGCCTACGCGTTCGAGATGACGTTCGCGGTGGGCCCGTTCGAGATCGGCGCCTCCCAGCCCTGCGGGGTGCCCGAGGTGGTGCACGTGCCGATTCCTGTGCCTGAGATCGCGCCGGTGTCCGTGTCCAAGGCCTTCTAGTGGTGTGACCCGGCACCGTTTCGGGGCGCTCCGCCAGGTGGTCGTCGGCGGTTGTGGCGGGGTCCTCCGGGCCCCGCCAGGACTGCTTCGGCCGGCTACTCGATGTGGAGGCTCTGGATCTTCGCCTCCGCGACGATGCGGTCCGCCTCGTCACGGGCGACGTTGCGCAGTTCGGCCAGGGCCCGCATCGCCTCGGCGCGGCGGGCCGACATCGCGAGCCGGAAGTCCTCGCGGACGCCCTCGCGCTTCTCGGCGGCCTCCTCGTCGAGCCGGCGGGCCCGTTGTTCGGCCTCGCCCACGATCATCAACGCTTTGAGCTGGGCATCCCTGATGACGTCACGGCGTTCCTCCTCGGCCAGGGCGACCATCCGGGCGAGCCGTTCGGGCAGGCCCTTCAGGTCGATCGGGGTCAGGCAGATGCGGTGCAGGCCGTCCTGCAGGGCTGCGTTCTCCTCCTGGACCGTGACCAGTCTTGCGGCCAAGGCCTCCGCGCGAGCTCCCGAGGCGTCGCGGTCGGCTGTGACCAGGCGAAGTTCGGCTTCCAGCTCGGCGACGTAGTCGTCCACCTCGTCGCGGTCGTAACCGCGCCATCGGAGCCCGAACCACGTGCGCAGCGGTACGAGCTCAGTCCTGCTGTCGACACTCACTGCCGTCTCCTCTGCCTCCCGCGAGTCAGTCTTGACAAGGGGTACGTACAGGGCGCGACATCGGTTCTAACGGGTTCACCAGGCACAATGTGGACGTGACCAACAAACTGTGCCCCTGCGGTACCGGTCAGTCCTATGTGGACTGTTGCGGTGCGCTGCACTCCGGGGCCCGAAAAGCGGCCACCGCCGAGCAGCTGATGCGTTCTCGCTACAGCGCTTTCGCCGTGTCCGATGAGGACTACCTGCTGCGCACGTGGGCCGCGAGGCACCGCCCTTCGAGCGCCGGGATCGACTCGACCGACCGCTGGCTGAAGCTCGAAATCCTGTCGACCGAGAACGGCGGTCTGCTCCAGGCCGAGGGTGTGGTGGAGTTCCGGGCGCACTACGTCGGCGGTGTCGTGCACGAGCGGAGCAGGTTCATCAGGGAGAACGGCCAGTGGGTGTACGCGGAGGGCCTGGAATGAGCACGGTGACGGTCGCGAGCAGGTTCAACGGGCCTCCCGGCATGGGCAACGGCGGCTACTCGGCCGGTCTGCTCGCCGCGCACGTCGACGCCCGGGCCGTGAGCGTCCGGTTGCGCAAGCCGGTGCCGCTGGACCGGGAGATGCAGGTCAGCGACGGGCAGTTGCTCGACGGTGACGTCGTGGTCGCCTCGGCCGAGCCCGCCGAGCTCGACCTGGAGGTTCCGGCCGCACCGACGCTCGCCGAGGCGCTGAAGGCGTCCGCGAAGGTCCCGTGGCGCGACAACCACCCGTTCCCGACGTGCTTCGGCTGCGGTCCCGGCCGCGAGGACGGCATCGCCGCGCTGCTCGGCCCGCTCGACGGCCGCAGCGAGTGGGCCGGCGTGTGGACGCCGACGGACGTCCTGCCGAACGACGGGGCCACCGTGCTCCCGGAGATCGTCTGGGCCGCGCTCGACTGTCCGTCCGCGCAGCCCGTCGCACCGGACGGTGGCCCGGCCTTCGTGCTCGGCACCTTCGTCGCCCGGGTGGAACGGCCGGTCGAACTGGGCGTGGACCACGTGCTCCTGGCGTGGGAGCTTGGAAAGGACGGGCGCAAGGCCTACTCGGCGTCCGCCATCATCGGACCTGACGGAGTGTGCGGACGAGCACGGGCTGTGTGGGTATCGATCGGATGAGATCAAATAACCCGACTGGGTGACAGAAGTGCGGCGCGTCTTGATAGCGTGCACGACCGTTGCCCGATTAAGCCGAAAGGGCGAGTGACCGGGATGGCACGGAGGTGATCAGGCGCTTGATGGGCCGACGTGCCGCCGCCCATGGCGACCAGCAACCACAGCCCCAGCAGAGTTCTGGCCAGAGCAGTTTCGGAGTTCAGACCATTACGAGCACCGACCAGGACCTGGATCTGTATCCCGTCGAGCAGCCCCCGGCAGCAGCGCCGCAGCCGGAGCCGGTACCCCAGAGGACGCCGTTCGCGGCGAGCTCCGTGGGGTCGACGCTCGTCGTCTCCGCTCCCGAGGGCCCGAGCCAGGGCGCCGCGGGTCTCGCCCGCGCGCTTCCGGCCGACAACGGCCGCACCGTCGTCGTGGTCGACTTCCCGGGCGGGGACCAAAGCACTTTCTGGCCGCACGTCGTGACGGCGCTGCACGGCCGCGGGCCCATCCGGCTCGCGGTCTCGCACGCCGGCACGATGCGGCCGACCGCTCCCGCGCAGTGGCTCGCCGAGCAGCTGCAGGCCGAGGTCGTGGCGCCGGACGGCGTGCTGACCACGGTGCCCGGTGCCGCGTTCGTCGTCGGCACGCAGGGCTACGGCAGCTGGGTGAAGTTCCAGCCGAACGCGTCCCCGATGCCGTACGGCCGCCGCTTCCCGGTGCCGCAGTGGGAGGCGATGGACCCGAACTCGCCGTGGCCGACGGGCGAGATCGGCATCTCCGAGCCGATCCCGAGCGGCCTCTGGCTGCGCGCGCAGCAGCCGCCGTTCGACCCTGCCGCCCAGGACTCGCGTCCGATCGTGGCGCTGCCGTGCCGCGACAACGTGCTGACGGTCGTCGTCGGCGGGCCCGGCCAGTCGTCGATCCCGATCGACGAGGTGTGCCGCCTGCTCACGGCGCTGCCCCAGGCGGCCCGGTCCCGCGTGCGGCTCGTGCCGTACGGCATCGACGCCGCCATCGGCAGCCTCGTCGCCGACCAGATCGGCGAGCCGATCGCGATGTTCACCGGCCTGCCGGTGGGCAACCTGCGCGGCGGAGGGCCCGCGGTGGTCGCGGTCGACCCGCGCGGGCAGCAGACGTGGCGCCCGTTCGTCACCGAGGTGCTGTGCGTGCCGGACGAGGCCGTGCCCGTGGTCTCCGGCTACCGGGCGCCCGTGCAGGGCCTGACCGAGGTCTCGCCCGGGGTGTTCGCGCTCGGCGACGGCGTTGTGCTCGAAGTCGTGCCCTCAGGTCTGTGGGTGCGTGAGCAGGACGAGCCGTACAACGCCGCCGAGGTGCGCACGCTGCCGTTGGACCCGGAATGGGCTCGTCTGACCGTGGGCACGCCAGGGCGCACCACGCCCGGTGCGGTCGCGGTGCACGGCGCTGCTCTCGTGGAACGCCTGGAGCCCGAGGTGCGCAAGCTGCTGCGCCTGGTGTTCTGCGACTCCAAGGTCATCGCGCCGGCGCCGCCACCCCCGCCTCCGGTCAGCAGTCCGGTAGCGGCTCTGAGCACGGCGGCACACGCGCTGTCGACGCGGGAGCCCTCGGACAACGGCACCGGCTTCTTCACCGCCGTCACGCCGGCCGAACCCGAACAGGACAGACCCGCGTACGTGAGCATGGGCGCGGGTCCGGCGATCGCGACCGTGACGTCGCACGCGCTGGCGGACGACCCGGACGAGGCCGCGTTCCCGTCGGACGACCCGGACCACGCCCCGGTGCGCTTCCGCGTCGACGGCCCGCTCCCGCTGCAGCCGCTGGCCCAGTGGGAGGCCCCGCCGGAGGACAACGGCGACCGCGAGACGATCGCGCCGGATCACAGCAGCTCCGACGCCGAACGCGACACGGTCCGCCGTGCCCTCGGCGAGCGCTACGGCGTGCACGCGGCGACGGTCGTCCGCCTGCTCTCCCAGCGCCCGGACGCGGAGGAGGACCCGGCCGCGTTCGAGGCCATGGTCACCGACCTCACGGCGTTGCTGGCGTGCGTGTCGCAGGACGAGGAGATGGTCGTCGAGACGCTCCGCATGGGACGCCTGGGCCGCCTGCGCCCGTACGTCGCGTGCATCGTCTCGGGCCTGAACCGCCTGCCCGTGCACAACGGCATCGCGGCCGTGTGGGGCGTGAGCGGTCCCACGGGTCCGCGGCGCTACCGCCACGGCGAGGTCCTGGTGGAGCACGGCCTGCTGGACGCCGTCGCGAACCCGTCCCAGCGCGTCGACGGCGTCACCGAGTACCTGATCTGGTCGGTCACCGGCCGCGTGGTCGAGGTGACCGACCGCGTCGCCGTGGCCACCGAGGAACGCGTGGTCTTCCCGCCCGGCACGCCGTTCCGCGTGCTCGCGGTGGCCGAAGCCGAGGGTGACCACCCGCAGCAGGTGCTGCTGCAGGAGATCGCCGGACCGGCCGCGGACCTGGAGATCGCGGGGATGCGGCCGAGCGTGCTCTCCCAGCTGGAACGGGCGGCGGCGAACCTGCGCGTGCTGCCGGTCTCGCACCAGGTGACGGCCTGAACCTCGGCATCCGTTACGCGGAACCGCCGGTCGGCCCGCTGCGCCTCCACCCACCGGTGGACTGCGACGGCGAGCCGACCGGCGCGTTCGGCGACCGGCACACGCTGAACGTCTGGTCCACAGTGGACGCCGGAGCGCCGGTGCTCCTCTGGGTCCACGGCGGCGCGAACACCGTCGGCTCGTCGGCTCAACCCGAGTACGCGGGTGACGTCATCGCCTCGCACGGGATCGTGTTCGTCAGCTGCGACTACCGACTCGCCGTTGACGGATACGGTGCGCTTGAAGGGTTTCCGCACAACCGCGGCCTGCTCGACGTCGTCTCCGCATTGCGGTGGATCCAGCGCAACATCGCCCGTTACGGCGGCGATCCGTCGAACGTCACCGTGGCCGGTCAGTCGTCCGGTGCGCAGACCGTCGCGAGCCTGATGGTCATGCCGTCCGCCGCCGGTCTGTTCCACCGGGCGATCGCGCACAGCCTCGCCGGGCGGTTCTTCACGCCGCTCGAAGCCGTCGAGGTGCAACGGCGAGCCGACCCGGAAGTCGTGCTGTACCAACCGATCATCGACGGTGACACGCTGCCGCGCAGTCCGCTGGAAGGCCCGTACGACGTGGACCTCCTGGTGTGCCACACCGCTGATGAGGACGCGCAACTGTTCCAGCGCCCGACGATGCGGCTGGCGGACGAGCACGGGCGCGCGTTCCGGTCGATCTACGCCCGTACGCCGGCGCACCACGGTGCGGACGTGCCGGACATGTTCCGGGGTGACATCGCGGCGGCTTGGGCGAGGTTCGCCCGGACAGGCGATCCCGGCTGGCACCAGCACGAACTGAAGCGCTGGGTCTAGCTTTCCGTGGTGAGGCCGAGCGACCCGTCCAACCGGGGCACGCACGCCCCGTCCCGCTTGTCCGAGGCCAGGAACTCGGTCAGGCACCGCCCGATCTGCTCATGCCCCCGCGCGTTGGGGTGGAACGACTCCTGCAACGCGTGCGATGCGCGCCTCTGATCCTTCAGACCGTCGAAGTCGACCGTCAGCCGCGTGAACCACTCGGTCTCCGGCTCGTCCCCGCCCACGCACGCCTCACGGCCCTCGCCGGCCCGCGCCAGGTCGAGGAACCGCGCGTTGACCTTGCCCGCGGCGGCGCGCAGGCCGTTCGACAGCTCCGGCACGGCCTCCTCGACGACCCACTGCAGGTCGGCGGTGCGCAGCGGGCAGCCGGACAGGTTCTGCAGCGACTGGGGCATCTTCGGTGAGACCGGTGCCGCGTAAGACTGCACGACCAGCTGGTAGGAGGAGTCGAGGTAGCCGGAGTCGCGCATGGTCTGGCGGATGGCCTTCAGCGTGTTCTCGACCTTCGGGACCATCCGCCGCACGCGCTTGGTCCACTCCGGTGCCACGGACGACGTGCAGTCGCTGCGCTTGCCCCACGCCTCGAAGCACTTGTTGAGGATCTCGGAGAAGCGCGGGTCGTCGTTCGCGCCCACGGCCACGACGATGGCGACGACCTGGTTCGAGCCGGCGATCGTGCGCAGGCGGGGCAACTGCTCGTTGCGCAGCTTGTCGGAGTTCGCGCCCGAGCAGGCCAGGTTGATCTTCTGGTCGGCCTCGAACGAGGTCTTCATGATCTCGGCGTCGCGCGAGCGGTGGCACCAGTTGCCGCCGTCCTCGCCGTCGGTCCCCGCCTCGTAGGAGCCGGCGCCCTCGCCGGACATCGTGCTGTCACCCAGCGCGACGACCGCGGTCCTGGTCTCCCTGTCCGCGTCGGAGGGCGGCGGGAACACGTGGTCGCTCACGACCAGCACCATCGTGAGCAGGCCGATCGCCGCGAAGAAGAGCACTTTGCGCATCGCGTGCCAGTTTACGTGGGTGGCCGAATGCGAGGGGGATATGTCGTTGCCGCCTCAGTCGGGGATGAGGAAAGTGGAGGTGTGGGGAATCTGAGGGAGATAGTCGTGGTCGGCTACGACCACACCGCGTTGCTGGACCTGGCGGGGCCGATCGAGGTGTTCCAGGCGGCGAACTACGGCGAGCAGCGCTACCAGATCACCGTCGCCACGCTCGGGGGAGGACCGTTCACCGCCACCGCCGGTGTGCGCGTCGAGGCGGGCGCCGATCTGCTCACGCTGGACCGTCCGATCGACACGCTGCTCGTCGTCGGCGGCTGGGGGTACGGCGAGGCCGCGTCCGACGCGGTGCTCACGACGAACCTGCGGCGGCTGGCGCTGCGGTCCCGTCGCGTCGCGGGGGTCTGCACGGGGGCCGTGGTGCTGGCCGGGGCCGGGCTGCTCGAGGGCAAGAAGGCGACGACGCACTGGGCGTTCACGGGCGAGCTGGAGAACCGCGGCGTCGAGGTGGAGCCGGACGCGATCTTCGTGTGCGACGGCCAGGTGGCCACGTCGGCAGGGGTGACGGCGGGCATCGACCTGGCGCTGGCCATGGTCGAGCAGGACCACGGGCCCGCGCTGGCCCGCAGGATCGCGCAGTACCTGGTCGTCTTCCTGCAACGCTCGGGCGGCCAGTCGCAGTTCAGCGTGCACACCCGCGCGAAGCCGGTGTCGGACGGCTCGCTGCGCGCGTTGCTCGACGACATCCACGCCGATCCGACGCGGGAGTGGACGGTGCCGGTCATGGCCCGCAAGGCGATGATGAGCGTGCGGCACTTCGCCAGGGTCTTCTCCCGCAGCGTGGGCGTCTCGCCCGCGCAGTACGTCGAACGAGCCCGCGTCGAGGCCGCCGCCGACCGGCTGGCCAGCAGCGGCGACTCGCTCGACCTCGTCGCCCGTCAGTCGGGGTTCGGCTCGTCCGAGACCCTGCGGCGGGCCTTCCTGCGCGTGCTCGGCGTGTCGCCGGGCAGCTACCGCGCCCGTTTCCGGACCACTGGGGTTGCCTGATGGATGCCACTTTCGTGCTCTACCCGAACATGACCGCGCTCGACTTCGTCGGCCCGTTCGAGGTGCTGGCCAGCGTGCCGGTGGTCTCCGCGCGGTTCGTCGCCGCGACGCTCGACCCCGTGAAGTCCGACAACGGGCTGGTCGTGACGCCGACCGACACGTTCGACTCGCTCAAGTCGACCGACATCGTGGTGGTGCCGGGTTCCGGGCACTGGAAGGCGCTGCTGAAGGACTCCGGCGGCGTCGTCGAGTGGCTGCGGGAGGTGCACCCGACGACGAAGTGGACGACGTCGGTGTGCACCGGGTCGACGCTGCTCGCCGAGGCAGGGCTGGTCTCGAGGGCCACGACGCACTGGGCCGCGCGGGAGGACCTGGAGGTGCGGGGCGTCGAGGTGAGCACCGACCGGGTCGTGTTCGACGGCAAGGTCGTCAGCGGCGCGGGCGTGTCGGCGGGCATCGACATGGCGTTGCGGCTGGTCGAGGCCGAGTTCGGCGAGATGGTCGCGCAGGCCGTGCAGGTCGGCATCGAGTACGACCCGCAGCCGCCGCGCGCCTACGACTCGATCCCGCCCGAGATCGCGCGGGGCCTCAAGGCCGCGTTCGAATCAAGTCAGGCCTGACTGCACGGCGAACACGACGAGCTGGGCGCGATCGCGTGCGCCCAGCTTCACCATCGCCCGCGACACGTGCGTGCGCACCGTCGCGGGCGAGATCACCAGCACCGCGGCGATCTCGTCGTTGGACGCGCCGGACGCCACGTGCCGCATGATCTCCCGCTCGCGTTCGGTCAGCCTGTCGAGGTGCGGCACGGGCCGTGCCGACGCCCCGGACGCGAACCGGTCGATCACCCGGCGCGTGACGGACGGCGAGAGCAGCGAACCGCCGTCGGCCACCACGTGCACCGCGCGCAGCAGGTCCGTCGGGTCGGAGTCTTTCACCAG
The DNA here is from genome assembly GCF_003350445.1 of Lentzea flaviverrucosa. Classification (NCBI taxonomy): domain Bacteria; kingdom Bacillati; phylum Actinomycetota; class Actinomycetes; order Pseudonocardiales; family Pseudonocardiaceae; genus Lentzea; species Lentzea flaviverrucosa. The sequence continues at coordinate 368,251 of NZ_QQAU01000007.1, read as the reverse complement.
GAACCCGGACGCGCCCGTGCGCAGCGCCTCGAACACGTACTCGTCGAGGTCGAACGTCGTGAGCATGATGATCCTGACCTGGGCGCACGCGGGGTCGGCGCTGACGCGGCGCAACACCTCCAGGCCGTCCACCAGCGGCATGCGGATGTCGAGGAACACCACGTCCGGCTTCGTCGCCTGGATCAGCGCCAGGGCCTCCCGCCCGTCGGCGGCCTCGCCGGCGAGCTGGACGCCGTCCTCGGTCTCGATCAACGTCCGCAGCCCCATCCGGACCAGCGGCTGGTCGTCGGCCACCACCACGCGAATCATGCGGGCAACGGTATCCGGGCGATCACCGAGAAGCCCTGCGATGCGTCGGCTTCGAGCGTGCCGCCGAGCGCTTCGGCCCGCGAGCGCATGCCCGTGATGCCGTGGCCCTCGGTGAACTCGGCCGGCGTGCCGGTGTCGGTCACGTGGACGACCAGTTCGTCGCGCACGGTGAAGACCCTGACGGACGCGGTGACGCCGGGGGAGGAGTGGCGCAGGACGTTGGTCAGCGACTCCTGCACGATCCGGTACACGGCCAGCTGGTAGGTGTCCGGCAGCTCGATCCGGGCGACCTCGACCGACACCTCCAGCCCCGCCTCGCGCATCCGCGCCGCCAGTGCCGGCACGTCGTCGAGCGTGATCACCGGTGCCAGGGGAGCCGAGCCGCGCAGCGTGTCCAGTTCGGACCGCAGACCGTCCAGAGCCTCCTTCGACGTGTCGCGGATGGCTTCGAGTGACGCGCGCGCCTTCGCCGGGTCCTTGTCCAGCACGTAGAGCGCGACGCCCGCCTGCATGGCGATCACCGAGAGGCCGTGGCCGACGACGTCGTGGACCTCCTGGGCGAGCCGGAGGCGTTCGGAGATCGCGGTGCGCTCGCGAACGTCCACAGCGGACCGGCGCCACAGCTTCACCAGCACACCCGCCGCGCCCGGCAGCAGGATCCAGCCGGCCGACCAGGTGACCCACGACGTCAGCGTGTCGTTCCACCACGGCAGGAGAGCCAGGGCATACAGCAGGGCACTGACGGCGGCGAGTTCGATGCGCGCGTACAGGGCCACCGCGTAGATCGCGGCGACACCGCTCACCAGGATCGGGCCGAACGGGTAGCCCAGCGCCAGGTAGACCACGATCGACGCGATCGTGACCGTCACCGTCCACATCGGACGAACTGTGCGGAACAGCAGGCCGCAGGCCGCCACGACGATGAGCGCGTACGCGAGGGCGTCGAGGGGTTCGCCGCCTTGAAGACGCGCGGCGAACCGCGTGCCCGCGAGGCCGAAGAACAGCAGCGCCGCCGTGAGCGCGCCGTCCTGCCATGTGATCCGCATGCCGCCGACCATACGACCGGGGACGTACGCAGATGTGCGTATCTTCATGACGCTCCGGAGCGGACGACCCAGGTCGTGCGCGGGACCACAGTGGAGCCCATGATCGTGACGACGGAGAAGCTGACGAAGCGCTACGGCGACCGCGCCGTGGTGGACGAGGTCAGTCTGTCCGTGCGGCGGGGCGAGGTCTACGGGTTCCTCGGTCCCAACGGCGCGGGCAAGACGACCACGATCCGCATGCTGCTCGGGCTCGTGAGGCCGACCAGCGGATCCGCCAGGGTCCTCGGTGAGAAGCCGGGCACCCCCGGGGTGTTGCTCGAGGTCGGGTCGCTGATCGAGGGACCCGGCTTCTACCCCTACCTGTCCGGCCGCGACAACCTGCGCGTGCACGCCGCCCGCCGGGGCGTGGACAGGACGCACGTCGAGGCCGCGCTGGAACAGGTCGACCTGGTGGGCGCCGCCGCCGAGAAGTTCCGCCGGTACTCGCTCGGCATGAAGCAACGGCTCGGCGTCGCCGCGGCCCTGCTCGGCCGGCCGGAGCTGCTGATCCTCGACGAGCCGACCAACGGTCTCGACCCGGCGGGCATGGCCGACATGCGCGACCTGGTGCGGGCGCTGGCCGCGCAGGGCCAGACGGTGCTGCTGTCGAGCCACCTGCTCGGCGAGGTCGAGGAGATCTGCGACCGCGTCGGCGTGATCTCGAACGGCAGGCTCGTCGCCGAGAGCACGGTCGAGCAACTGCGCGGCGAGACGGTCCTGCTGGTCAAGGCCGACCCGATCGAGAAGGCGCACGTGTTGATCCAGGGCAGCTCGTTGCACGGCGACGTGCTGCACGTGCCGGAGACGGACGCAGCGGCGTTGGTGCGCACGCTGGTGCACGCCGACGTCGACGTGCAGGAGGTCCGGCCACTGCGCCGGACGCTGGAAGAGGTCTTCTTCGAGATGACGGGAGCGGCGTGATGGGCAGCGTGAGGGCGGAGCTGCTGAGGCTGTGGAAGTGGCCGGCGACCTGGGTGCTGATCGGCGTCTGGCTGGTGATGACGCTGACGTTCGGCTACGTGTTCAACTACCTCGCCCTGAACGGCGGCACCAACACTCGGTCGATGTCCCAGCAGCAGCTGATCAGCGCGATGCAGCCGGAGAACGTCGGCGCGGCCGTCGTACGCGGCCTGCCCATGTTCGGCGGCGCGATCGTCCTCGTGCTGGCGGCGCTCGCCGTCGGCAGCGGATATGGCTGGGGCACCTGGAAGACGACCCTGACGGCCGGCCCGCGCCGGGTCTCGGCGATGGCCGGCACGCTCGGGGCGCTGGGGATCGTCGTGGTGCTGCTGGTGGCCCTCACGTTCGTCGTGAACCTCGGCGCGGCGGTGACCGTGGCGTCGCTGGAGGGCTGGGACTGGAGCCTGCCGGGTCTCGGCGTCTTCGAGGCTCTGGGCGCGTCACTGCTGATCGCCGCCATGTGGACGGGGTTCGGCGTGTTCCTCGGCGTCGTCACCAAGGGGCCCGCGCTGGCCGTCGGCCTCGGCCTGATGTGGGCGATCGTGACCGAGAACCTGTTGCGGGGCGTGGGAACCCTCCTCGGGCCGGTCGAGTCGCTGACCGAGGTCCTGCCGGGCGGATCGGCCGGCAACCTCGCCGGCGCCGTCGGCGGATCCGGTGCCCCCGGCGTGCTGACGAACCTGAGCGGCACCACCGCGGCGTTGTTCCTCGTCGGGTACGTCGTGTTCTTCGTCGGCGCGGCGACGCTTCTGAAAGTGCGCCGCGATCTCGTATAGGGCCACGGCGGCCCAGGTCAGGCCGAGCACGACCGCGACTCCGGTGGGGTAGTCGCGGTCGTGCAGGCCGGGGTTGACCGGCCCGCTGTGCTCGCGCCAGAGCAGCGGCACCGCGAGGAGGGCGACGACGCCGGAGACGGTCAGGCCGATGCCGATGGACGGCCGTTTCACCACGAGCCCGGCGGCGCCGACGAGCGGGGCGATCAGGAAGTCGTGCAGGACCACGCCGCCGCCGAGCCAGAGCAGCAGTTCGACGGTGATCTGGGGCAGGAGCAGCCAGGCGCCCCAGGCTCCCAGCCCCGCACCGATGACGCCGAGGACGACTCTCACAGGACCTCCAGCGACGTGACCCACTTCGTCTGCAGCACACCCGGCCGGTTCGGCGCGATCAGCCGGCAGGGGAACCCGTGGTCGGGGCTGAGCTCCTCGCCGTTGAGCCTCAGTGCCAGCAGCGTGAGCGGATCCTCGGCGAACTCCGAGGGCAGTGTGGTCGCCCGGTACAGCCCGTCCTCCTCGAGCGACTCGACGCGCACGTCACCTCCGCGCACGAGCTCGGAGACGCGGACACCGGTCCAGGTCGCGTTCTGGCTCCAGCCTTCGACGCACGCGATCGGCAGGTCGACGGTGGTCTGCGGCATCGCCCGCAGTTCGGCCAGCGAGTAGCTCTTCGCGCCCGCCTTCAGCCGCCAGTCCTGCGGCACCACCACGTTCGCGGCCTTCGCGGTCCGGTTGACCGGCAGGTCGCCGTCGGATCGCCATGCCAGCACGGAGATCTTGCGCAGCCACGGCACCGTGACACCGGCCGTCGCCACCACGGCTACACCGGTCGTGAGCGCGGTGGCGCGCAGGAAAGCCCTGCGGGACAGGATGGTCCGCTCCTCGGACGCCGGTTCGAGGGTGCGCCGGATCAGCGGGATCTTCACCGCGATGTGCACGAGCAGGGCGCCGATCACGATCCACGCCACCGCGTAGTGGGCGGTGGGGAAGTAGAACGACCACGGGTAGTTCTGCGCCGCGTTGAACAGGCCGGTGACCAGTTCGAAGAACGACGCCGCGATCAGCACGAAGATCGAGCCGCGCTCCAGGGCGTGCGGCACGGACTTCACCAGCGGCCGTTCGAACAGCTTCGGGTAGACGCTCCACAACTTGGCCAGCAGCAACGGGATCGAGGCGACCCCGGAGATCACGTGCACGCCCTGGGTGACGCGGTAGAGGTCGACCGGCCGGGTCGGCCACACCCAGTCGTGCTGCACGCCGTGGCTGATCAGGCCGGTGACGAAGCACAGCCCGAAGGTGATGCCGAGCCACGTGCCGACTCGGCTGGTCACGCCCGTGTGGTGGGCGGGCGCCTTGAAGACGGGCGCTTTGAAGACGGGGAGTTTCACAGCCGCTCCCAGCACGCGAACCAGCGCCCGGCGCGTTCGGTCTGCCACAGCAGGAAGAAACCGTCGGCGGTCAGGGACTCCGCGTCGCTCCAGGCCCACGGGAACCACTGGCCGCGGGTGTCCTCGGTGCGCACCCGTGCCTGGCCGGTCGTCAGGCCCGCACCCGGCGGTTCGACCTCGACGACGACGGTTCCGCTGGGCCGCAGCAGGTTCCGGACGCGGCTCAGGAGGACGGCCGGGTCGCCGCCGATGCCGATGTTGCCGTCGGCGAGCAGGACGTGCTGCCAGTGGCCCTCGCCCGGCAGCAGGTCGAACACGTCGCGGCGGATCGCGATGCCGCCGCGTTCGGTGGTGCGCCGGATCGCCTCCGGGGACACGTCGACGCCGAGCGCGCGGACCCGGCGGTCCAGCAGCGCGGCGACGAGACGGCCGGGGCCGCAGCCGACGTCGAGGGTGGGGCCGGTGCAGGCGTCGAGGAGGACGCAGTCGCCGCCGTCCGCGTCGGCGTGCCAGCGGGCGACGCTGAGTTCGCGCGGAGTCGTGCCGGAGAGGTCGAGCCAGCCGGGATGACCCTTCAGGGCCTGGTCGAACATCATCGGGCCACCGCCGCGGCCTGGGCCAGTGCCGCCGCGAACCGGCTGCCCGGCACCTGCAGTGCCACCGCGCGGGCGTCCGCCATCGTGTCCACATCGGACAGCACCGGCAGCGTCCGCACCTCCATTCCGTGCAACGCCTCCAGCGTCAGCGCTCCCGTGTCCGCACGCGACATCGGCACGTCCCGCAATGCCGCGGCCCGCAGCGGGTCCCGCAGCCCGAGCGCCCACCAGCCGCCGTCCTCCGCGAGCCCGAGCGCCGCCTCCCCGAACTCGGCGCACGACTCCAGCAACGACGGCGTGACCTGCGGCGTGTCCATCCCGATCTGCAGCACCGGCATCCGGAACCGCGTGATGTCGGCGTGCGCGTGCACGAGCCGCTCGGCGAACGAGGCACCGCGCTGCGGGACCACCACGCACTCGGCGAGAGCGTCGCGGACGTCCTCACGCTGCACCACCCCCGCCAGCGCCACCACGGGCACAGCGCCGGAGGTGTCCAGCGCCGCCGAGATCGTGTCCAGCAACGAGGCCGCCGCCACGTCCGCCGCCTCCCCGGCCGACAGCGGCGGGCACAGCCGCGTCTTGACCTGGCCCGGCACCGGCGACTTGGCCATGATCAGCAGGCAGAACCTCATCGCAGCACTCCCGCCATGTCCCGTGCCGCCCGCAGCGTGCCGCGCACCGAGCCCGACACCTTCGACCGCGTGCCGGCCGCACGAGGCCCGTAGGAAACGTCGACCTCGCGCACCCGCCAGCCCGCTTCGGCCGCGCGCACCAGCAGTTCCAGCGGGTAGCCGAAGGCGCGGTCCTGGAGGTCCAGTGCCAGCAACGCCTCTCGCCGGCACACGCGCAGCGGTGCGATGTCGTGGACGTCCAAACCCCTGCGCCGCAACAGGGACGCGATCACGGCGTTGCCGGCGCGTGCGTGCCACGGCCACACGCCGGCGTGCACGGGCCTTCGCCGGCCGACCACGAGGTCGGCATCGGCCAGGAGCGTGGCCATCGCGGGCAGTTCGGCCAGGTCCAGCGACCCGTCCGCGTCGGCGAACGCCACCAGCTCAGAGGTGGCCGCGAGCAGACCGGTGTGCACGGCGGCGCCATAGCCGCGCTTCGACTCGTGCACGACCAGGGCGCCGCACGCGGCGGCCACCTCGGGCGAGCCGTCGGACGACCCGTTGTCCACGACGATCGCGCGGTGTCCGGGAGGCAGGGAGGCGAGGACCGCGGGTAGTGCGGCGGCCTCGTCCAGGCAGGGCAACACGACATCCATGTGTCCACCCTGGACCATCGAAAAGTGTTGTGGTGCTTACGGAATTGTGACGCCCGGAAGAGTTCTTACGATTGTCTTGCGAGGTCCGCGAGCACCCGGCCGAACCCCTAGGTTGGGCGCGGTGCGTCTAGTCATCGCAGGGCTGCTCGTCGCTGCCGCCATCATCACCGGGGTCGTCGTCAACGTCAACGATCCCGGCGTCCTGTTCGCCGCCGCGGCACCGCTCTTCGGCGACTGGCAGCCCCACCTGGGCCCCGGCACGCCCGTGGCGGTCCTGATCGCGTTCCTCGTGGTCGCCAAAGGTCCCGAGCTCACCGAGCACAGGTTCGCACTGCCGATCGCCTACGCGGCCTCGGTGGCGTTCACCTTCTCGCTGGCGATGATCGACGGCTGGAACCGGTTCGCCACCAGGCTGACGACGGACGACGAGTACCTGCACGAGGTTCCCGGCGTCACCGACGTCCCGGCGATGCTGCGCGGGTTCGCCGCGCGCATCCCGGACTTCCAGCCCGACTCGTGGACCACGCACGTCTCCGGGCACCCGCCGGGCGCGCTGCTCACGTTCGTCGCGCTCGACCGCATCGGTCTCGGCGGGGGAGCGGCGGCCTCGATCTTCTGCGTCCTCGTCGGTTCGCTCGCCGCGGTGGCGATTCCCAAGGCCATCGGCACCAACGCGGTGCTGCCGTTCCTCGTCCTGTTCCCCGGCGCGGTGTGGGTCGGGGCGTCCGCGGACGGCATGTTCATGGGGGTGGCGGCCGTCGGCATCTACCTGCTCACCCGGTGGCCGTTGCTGGGCGGCGTCGTGCTCGGCTGGTGCCTGTTCCTGTCCTACGGGCTGGTGTTGCTGGCCCCGCTCGCGATCGTCGCGGTCGGCAGGAGGATCGGCTGGGCCGTCGCGGGTGCGCTCGCGGTCGTGGCGGCGTTCGCGCTCAGCGGGTTCTGGTGGCTCGACGGCTACGAGCTCGTGAAACTCCGCTACTACCAGGGGATCGGCGACACCAGGCCGTACTGGTACTGGGCCTGGGCGAACCTCGCGGCACTCGCGCTGGTGATCGGCCCGGCCGGGATCAAGGGACTGCGCCGGGACAAGTGGGTCGTCGCGGCCGGCATCGCGATCCTGGCGGCGGACCTGTCCGGCCTGAGCAAGGCCGAGACCGAGCGGATCTGGCTGCCGTTCGCGGTCTGGCTGCTCGCCGGTACGGCGAAGCTGGACAAGCGGTGGCTCACCGCCCAGGCCGTCACGGCCCTGGCGGTGAACCACCTGGTGCTCACGAACTGGTGACCGGTTCCCGCTGCGAGGCGAAGGCGAACTCCCGCACGCCTTCCTCGAACCCGACCCGCGCCTCGAAACCCAGCACGTCCAACGCCTTCGCGGGCGACGCCACGACGTGCCGGACGTCGCCCGCCCGCGCCCCGCCGACGATCTCCGGAGTCGGTCCGTCGCACGCGTCGGCCAGCGCGAACGCCAGGTCACCGATCGTGTGCGGGGTGCCGGAGCAGACGTTCACGGCTTCGAAACCGGGGCGCGGGGACGCCAGCGCCAGCGCGTTGGCCCTGGCCACGTCGGTGACGTGCACGAAGTCGCGCCGCTGCCGCCCGTCCTCCATCACCCGCGGTGCGACGCCGTTCTGCAGTGCGGACCGGAAGATCGACGCCACCCCGGCGTACGGGGTGTCGCGCGGCATCCGCGGGCCGTAGACGTTGTGGTAGCGCAAGGCCCACACGCTGCCGCCGGTCTGCCGTGCCCACGCCAGCGCGAGGTGCTCCTGCGCCAGCTTGGTCGCCGCGTAGGTGCTGCGCGGCTCCAGCGGAGCGTCCTCGGGCACCAGTTCGGACACCACGAAGTCACCGCAGAAGCAGCGCGGCTCGTACATGCCGGCGGCCACGTCCCCGGCGGTCCGTTCTGCCCGCACGATCCCGTGCGAGAGGCACCGGTAGCGCCCCTCGCCGTAAACGACCATCGACGACGCCAGCACCAGCCGCGACACCCCGGCCCTGTGCATCTCGGCCAGCAGCACCGCCGTGCCCAGGTCGTTGTGACGCGCGTAGGAAGGCGCGTCGAACGGATCCACGCCGTGCCCGACCATCGCCGCCTGGTGGCACACAGCGTCCACTGTGGACAGCAACGGCCCCAGCGCGGCGGCGTCGGTCACGTCGCCGACGACCAGTTCGTGCTCCAGCGAAGGAACAGTGCCGTGAGCTTGGGGCAGCAACGCGTCGAGCACCACGCATTCATGGCCCTGGGCGGTCAGCTCGTCCGCGACGTGCGACCCGATGAACCCGGCCCCGCCAGTGATCAGTACTCGCATGGACCGACCGTAGGACCGGATCGCCGGGTAGCGCGCCGCCCGACCCCATCACGTCATGACTTCGTAAGAGCTGGCAGCTCCACCACGAACCGCGCACCACGCGGGAAGCGGTCCTCGACCCACACGCGGCCGTGGTGGCGCTGCACGTGCTCACGAACCAGAGCGAGCCCGAGCCCGCTGCCGGTGTCGTCGCCCCGGCTGCCGGGCCTGCCCCGCGCGAACCGCTCGAAGATCTGCTCCCGCAACGCTTCCGGCACACCCGGCCCGTCGTCCTCGACCTCGACGCGGGCCCTGTCGCCCGTCCTGCTCACCGCCACGAAGATCGCGCCGCCCGCGTGCCGTTCGGCGTTCTCCACGAGGTTGGCCAGCACCCGGTCCAGCCGCCGCCGGTCACCGAGCACCCGCACCGGGCCCGCCTCGACCGGCACCGCGTTCCAGCGGGTCGCGATCACGTTGCGCACCAACGCGCTCAGGTCGAGCTCCTCCGGCTCGTAGTCGTCGGTCTGGTCGGCGCGAGAGATCTCCAGCAGGTCCACGACCATCCGCGCGAACCTGTCGACCTCCGAGGTCAGCAGTTCCAGCGCGGTCCCGGCGGTGCCCGGCAGGTGCTCACGACGCCGGCGGAGCACCGCGCCCGCGTTCACCATCGTCGTCAGCGGCGACCGCAGCTCGTGCGAGACGTCCGAGGCGAACCGGGCGTCCCGCAACGCCCTCTGCTCCAGCGCGTGCGCCGTCGAGTTGAACTTCGCCGCCAGTGCCGCGAGGTCCGGGTCGTCCTGGTCGGGCAGCCGGGCGTGCAGGTCGCCGCCGGCGATCCGGCCCGCTGCGGAGTTCAGCTCCGCCAGCGGTTTCAGGGCCCGTTTCGACGCCCACGAGCCCAGTGCCGCGCCGAGCAGCGCCGAGGCGACCGTGCCGGCGATCAGCACCGCGCTCAGGAACGCGAACGTCCGGTTCAGCTGCTGCAACCCGAACAGCTCGACGTAGACCGCGTCGCCCGCCACCGGCCGCGCGACGGCGAGCATCGGCAGGCCGTCCACGGTGATCCGCTGCGTGCCCGGCGGGTGCTCCACCAGCCCGGCCGGCAGCTGGGACGGCTCGACCACCCGGCCCGCTCGCACCAGGCCGTCGTGCCTCAGCACCAGGATCGACGAGTCGGGCCCGGTCGTGAGGCCGGTCAGCAGTTCGCCGAGACCGGGCGAGGCCAGCGACCTCTCGACCAGTCGCACGTTGACCTCGGCCTGCCGCGTGGCGCTCGCCTCCCGCTGCCGCAGCATGTAGCCGGAGGCGAGGTTCCAGGTGGCGAACGCCAGCACGCTCGTGACGACCAGCAGGCCGAAGCCGAACGAGAGGGTGACCCGGCAGCGCAGCGTCAGTTTCACGAGCGGATCCGATAGCCGCTGCCGCGCACGGTGAGAAGCAGCTCCGGATCGTCCGGGTTCGCCTCGATCTTGCGGCGAAGTCGCCTTATGTGCACGTCGAGCAACCGGGTGTCGCCGAAGTAGTCGTATCCCCAGACCTTTTGCAGCAACTGTTCCCTGGTGACGATTCGGCCGCCCGCACCAGCGAGTTCCAGCAACAGCCGGAATTCCGTCCTGGTGAGGTGAACGCGTTCACCCGCCCGGTGCACCAGGCCTTCCTGCGGACGGATTTCCAGTGCCCCTATCCGAACGAATTCGCGGCCCGGTCCGCGCCGGCGCAACAACGCGCGGACGCGTGCGGCGAGAACGCTCGCCATCAACGGTTTCGTGACGTAGTCGTCCGCTCCCGCCTCCAGCCCGGCGATCACGTCACGGGCGTCGGTGCGCGCCGTCACCACGATGATCGGCAGGTCACCGCGTGTGCGGAGGGTTCGCACGACCTCCAGGCCGTCCACGCCCGGCAGGGTGAGGTCGACCAGCACCACGTCGAACGATTCGGTCTCCAAACGGTGTAACGCCTCTTCGCCCGAACCCGTCTCGTCCACTGAGAAACCCTCATCGGACAAGGCGAGGCCCAAAGCCTGCTGGATTCGCTCGTCGTCTTCGACCAGCAGGACCCGTACGCACACAACGACTCCACTGTGTGAGAGCCGCGGCGACGGCGTCTCACACAGTGGAGTGAAAGTCGATCAAACGCAAGAATACTTCGGTCTAAAATCCGGTCAGCGTGATTTTCGCCGAACGCGGGTTCGGTTCGTGAACAAGTGACTCGAACGCGCCGACGTCGTCGAACGCGAACCCGTAGGCCTTCCCGTCCACCATGTTCTGGTGCACGATCTTCGAGAAGTGGTTCGTGGTCGCGCGGGTGTAGAACTGGCTCGCGTCGTACGTCGGCTGGGTGTGGACGAAGCCGAACGTCGAGCGGTTGAGCCCGGCGCACAGCGAGCGCGAGATCGCGCCGACGTCGTTGTTCGGTGCCGCGAGCCGGCCGTCGCAGTTCAGGATGTCACGGGTGGACGGCTGCTGGAACGACGCGACCTGCTGGCCCGCGGTGTTGGTGAAGTTGAGGACCCCGCCGCTGACACGGCCGGTGAACTTGCGGTTCGGCTCGTTCTGGTACGGCACGACGGTCAGCGGCGTGTTCTGGTACGTCGACCAGGCGCTGCTGACGTAGTTCGCGAAGTACGAGCTGGAGAACAGGCCCGCGTCGAGGCCCTTGCTCGGGTTCAGCACGCGCAGCCGCGTGCCGTCGGAGCGGGTGTGGACGAGCCGCGCCCAGTCTCCGCCCAGCTGCTGGTGCTGGTCGAAGATGCGGTTGCGGCCGTTGGAGACGACCTGGCCGGTGCGCTTGGTCGCGCCCGCCTGGGACGTCGCCTCGACCGCGTGGGGAACCGAGAACATGTCCACCTGCGAGCTGTTCAGCCACAAACCGCCGCCGTTGTAGGTGAACTCGCTCCAGTCGAACAGGATGTCGCGGTTCGGGTCACCCGCGGCCCACGGCGCCGGTTGCACCAGGCCGTTCGGCACCAGGGAGAACTTCAGCTTGTCCCGGAAGGACATGTAGATCCGGCCACCGGCGAGGTTGAGCGGGATCTGCACGGTCCGGCTGGCGCCGTTCCCGGGGCCGGGGATCGAGACGTCCGGTGCGGGGGTCGGGGGGTTACCGCCTCCGGACCAGGCGGTGAACTGGCCGTTCGCGTTCACGTACCCGAGCCGGCCGCCCATCTCGCCGAACACGTACAGGTGGGTCGCGTCGCCGCGGCCCGAGTTGTTCGTGACGGTGAGCGGGAGCAGGTTCGGTGGAGCCGCCTGAACAGGCGCAGACATCGTTGTCAGCCCGACTAGGGCCGATGTCGCGAGCAGCAGGAGCTTGCGCATCGACTATCTCCTCACTGAGACAGGGTTGCGTGAGAGCGCTCTCATACCAGCGCGTCGCGGTTCATATGTCAAGAATGGTTCTCATGCGCGCACTCACGGTGGATCTTGCACGAGCCGGGTCGCTGGCCTTGACCGAACTGCCCGATCCGGTGCCCGGGCCGGAGGACCTGCTGGTCGAGGGGCTGGCGATCGGCATCTGCGGAACGGACCGCGAGATCGTGCGCGGCGAGTTCGGCGTCGGCGGAACTCTCGTGATCGGACACGAGTCCCTGGGGCGTGTCGTGAGCGGCCCGGGGTTCGAACCGGGCTCGCTGGTGGCCGGGGTGGTCCGCAGGCCCGACCCGGTGCCGTGCGTGGCGTGTGCGCACGGCGAGTTCGACATGTGCCGGAACGGGCAGTACACCGAGCGCGGCATCACCGGCCTCGACGGCTACGGCTCCACGTTGTGGACGGTGCCCGCCGCCTATGCCGTCGGTGTCAGCTCTTCGACGGGTGTCCTGGTCGAGCCCGCCTCCGTCGTGGTCAAGGCGTGGGAGCGGCTGGACCGGCTGGCGCTGTACCCGTTCGAGAGCGTGCTGGTGACCGGCGCCGGGCCGATCGGGCTGCTGGCGGCGTTGATCGGAGTGCAGCGCGGGCTCGACGTGCACGTGTTCGACCTGGCGGTGGACGGCCCGAAGCCGGACCTGGTCGAGTCGCTGGGAGCCACCTACCACCGGACGTTGCCCGACTGCCCGGTGGTGATCGAGGCGACCGGTGCGCCGTCACTGGTCGCGCGCCTGCTCGGGCGGGACCTGGTGTGCCTGACCGGCGTGCCGTCCACCGAGGTGGTGCCCGCCGACATCGGGCAGATCAACCGGGACCTGGTGCTGCGCAACGGGATCGTGTTCGGGACGGTCAACGCGAACCCGCGCCACTACCGGGAGGCCTCCGCCGTGCTGGACCGGGCGGACGACGCCTGGCTGTCGGCGATGATCACTCGGCGGGTGCCGCTGGAGTCCTTCGCCGAGGCGTTCGAGCAGCGGCCCGGTGACGTGAAGGTGGTGCTGGAGCTGTGATCGCGGCAAGCAGGACGATCGCGGCCGCCAGGAGCAACGCCTGGTCGTAGCCGTTGTGCAGCAACGGGGTGGCGACGAGCGGGCCGATGATCTGGCCCGCCGAGTAGCCGGCCGTGAGGATGGCGGCGGCTTGGGGGAAGCCGAGTTCCGTGCCGAGTCTGAGCGAGGTGGCGGCGATGCCGATGAACGTGCCGCCGAACAGGACCACGGCGATCAGGGCGGTGCCGTCGACGAGCACCGGCAGCGCGATGCCTGCGGCCTGGACGGCGAGCGCGATCGGGAGGGCGTACCGGCGCGGCTTGATCAGCACGGGGGAGAGGATCGCGGAGAGGCCGGCCAGGATCCACGCGCTGCTGCCGAGAGGCCCGCTGATGGCGGCGACCAGGAACGTTCCGGCGATGATGTAGCCGACGCCCTCGAGGGTGTAACTGGTGAACAGCGCGCCGAAGCCTCGTTGCCTGGCGCCGGTGACCGGCGGCCGCGGGGGTTCGGGCCGGAGGTTCCACGCCCCGAGCGAGAGCACCGCGCACAAGGCCGCCGCCACCCACCACGCGAACTCCCACTGCGCGTGGACCAGCACGATCAGGCCGGACAACGCGATGCCGGCGCCCACCCCGCTCATGCCCCAGCCCGGTTGAGCGTTGACCGCGGCGACGAACACCAGCGCGCTCGCCACGCCGGCCACCAGCCGCAGCACGAACCACGCCGCCATGCCGTGCGTCAGCGGCATCCCGGCGAGCGTGGCCACGAGCAGCACGAGCGCGACGCGGTTCGTGGTCCTGCTTGGTGCACGGACGATCGTGACCAACGCGCCGGCGAAGTAGCCGAGGTAGTTGGCGGTGGCCAGTGAGGCGGCCGACGCGGCACTCAGACCCGCCTGCGCGGTCATCAGCGGCAGGATCGGCGTGTAGACGAACCGTCCGATGCCCATGGCCGCCGCCAGCGCCGCCGCGGCCCGGACGCTCACAGCCGGCCAGGATCGTTCGGGTGGGACTGCACGGCCGTGACGTCGAACTTCATCCACGGGCTCAACGGAAGGGTGCCGAGCACGTGGGAGTGGAGGTCGGCCTCGTCCTCCGCGCGCCACAGGCCGATGCTGCGCAGTTCGCCTATCGGGCGCCACAGGCGGACGAGGTTGCCGCTCGCGGTGAGTTCCTTGGCCCGCACCGCTTCGGCCGCGCGACGCGAGTCCACTTCGGACTGGGGTGTGCCGTCCGGGATCGTGGTGGTGATCTCGACGATGAACTCTCTCATGACCTCATCGTGCGACCGGGGCGCGACGGATGCCACGACCGGCTTTCTCCTGCGTGGGAGCCTGAGCCTCCTAAGATGACGGCCGTGGAACTGCGTCAACTCCGGTACTTCCTCGCGGTCGCCGAGGAGCTGCACTTCGGGCGGGCGGCGGCCCGGCTGCTGATCGCGGGGCCGTCGTTGTCGCAGCAGATCAAGGCGCTGGAACGGGACCTCGGCGTGCCGCTGTTCGCCCGCGACCGCCGCACCGTGGCGCTGACGTCCGCCGGTGCCGCGCTCGTCCCGGAGGTGCGGGCGCTGCTGGAACGGGCCGACGAGCTGCAACGCCACGCGCGGCAGCTGTCCGGGTCGCGGCCGGTGCGCATCGGGTACGTCAACTGGCTGCCGCCGGACCTGACCGCCCGTACGGCCGGGGTCGCGCAGCTCTACGTGGACGCGTGGGTCGTGCCGTCGCACCAGCAGGCGGCGCGGGTGGCGGACGGCAGCCTCGACCTGGCCGTGTGCTGGATCCGCAAGGCCGATGCCGAGCAGCTCGGACTGAAGGCGCAGCTGCTCGGCGCCGACCGGCTCTACGCGGTGGCGGTGGGCACGGACACGAGCCCGGTCCGGGCGAAGGACATCGCGGTGCTGGTGGACGACGACGTGACGTCGTGGCAGTCCTGGAACGACTACGCCGAGGAGTTCGCCAGGGACACCGGCTGCCGCGTCCGGCGCATCCACAACGGCGCGATCACCGGCCCGGCGTTCTTCGACCACGTGCGGGTGTGCACGACGCCGGTGCTGAACTCGCCGAAGGGGCAGACCACGCCGTTGCCGCCGGACCTGGTGGCACGGCCCGTCGTCGACCCCGAGGCGCTGTGGACCTGGTCGCTGGTGCGCCGGGAGGACGAGGAGCGCGCGGACGTCGTCGCCGCGGCCGAAGCGATCGTGCGGAACGTGGGCGACCTCGATCTGGACCGCGCCTGGCTGCCCTCCGACGACCCCTACCGCGCACTGGGAGGCTGAGCCTCACACGTTGGAGGAAAGGCGTCACAATTCCGTGAAATGAAGCCGGTTCGCGGGTGGTTGTGGCTGTCAGATCCACTACTCCTCCTTCGAAAGCGAGCAGGAAAATGACCAGCAAGGTGGCAATCGTCACGGGAGCGTCGCAGGGAATTGGCGCGGCACTCGTTCCCGCTTATCGCAAGCTCGGCTATTCGGTTGTCGCGGTCTCGCGTTCCATCGAGGACTCGGACGACCCCGAGGTGCTCGCCATCCGCGCCGACCTCTCGAAGACCGGTGAGGGCGCGCGGGTCGTGCAGGAGACGCAGGCGCGGTTCGGCCGGGTCGACTCGCTCGTGAACAACGCCGGCATCTTCGTCGCCAAGCCGTTCACCGAGTACACCGACGAGGACTTCGCCACCGTCACCGGCACCAACCTCGTCGGGTTCTTCGACATCACCCGCAGCGCCGTCAAGGCGATGGAGGCGAGCGGCGGCCACGTCGTGAACGTGTCCACGAGCCTCGTCGACCACGCCCTGTCGGCCGTGCCGTCGGCCCTCGCGTCGCTGACCAAGGGCGGTCTTAACGCCGTCACGAAGTCGCTGGCGGTCGAGTACGCGGCGCGCGACATCCGCTTCAACACGGTCGCGCTCGGCATCATCAAGACGCCGATGCACGCCCCGGAGACCCACGAGGCGCTCGCCGGGTTGCACCCCGCCGGCCGGATCGGTGAGATCTCCGAGGTGGTCGACGCGATCACCTTCCTGGAACAGGCCGGGTTCGTCACGGGCGAGGTCCTGCACGTCGACGGCGGCCAGAGCGCGGGGCACTGACATGATCATCGAGAACGTGATGGACCGGTGGAAGGCCGCCGTGGACGCGCACGACCCCGAGGGCGTGGCCGCGAACTTCACCGAGGACGCCATTTTCCAGGGCCTTCGCCCTTATGGTGTGGGCAGGGCCGCTGTCGCCCAGTACTACGATTCTCAGCCCATCGGGCTGAGAGCCGAGTACAAGATTCTGGAAACGCGCCGGCTGGCCGAAGATCTCGTTCTCGGCTATCTGAACGTCGATTTCTCGTTCGTCGACCGGCCGACGCTCAACGTCCACCTCAGCGTGCTCGTGAAGGGAGACCTGATCGCGCACTACCAGGTCTCCCAACTCGGTTAATGCCTGCGAGGCTCCCGGCCGAACGGCGACTTCGGTCGCTCGAGGTCGGGAGCTTCCGGGAGCGGCATGGTCACCGGCGCGTCCGCGGTGATCGTGATCTGCTCGCCGTGGTGCCGAGTGGTGAGCTCGGTGCCGTCCACGATCCGGTAGGTGGCCCCGGATTCGGAGACGTCCACCGAGATTCTCGTGCCCTGGAAGGACATCCGGAACGAGAAGCGTGTCAGCTCCTCCGGCAGCCGCGGCGCGAACGTGAGCTCGCCGCCGTGGTCCCGCATGCCGCCGAACCCGGCCACCAGCGCCGTCCACGCCCCCGCCAGCGAGGCCATGTGCAGGCCGTTGGTGACGTTCTCGTGCAGGTCGTGGAGATCGGTGAACGCGGCCTCGACCAGGTAGTCGTAGGCGAGTCCGAGGTGCCCGACCTCGGCGGCCAGCACCGCCTGCGTGCCCGCCGACAACGACGAGTCCCGCACCGTCCTGGCCTCGTAGTAGGCGAAGTTGCGCGCCTTCTCCTCGTCGGTGAACGCGTCGCCGCGCACGTGCATGGCGAGCACGAGGTCCGCCTGCTTGATCACCTGACGCCGGTACAGGTCGAAGTACGGGTAGTGCAGCAGCAGCGGGTACTTGTCCTGCGGCGTGTTCTCGAAGTCCCACTCCGCGTGCTTGGTGAAGTTGTCCGCCTGCGGGTGCACCTGCAGCATCTCGTCGTACGGGACCGCCATCGCGTCCGCGGCCCTGCGCCAGGCCGCGATCTCCTCTTCCGTGGCGTCGCACGGGTTCCGTTCGGCGGCATCGGCGGCGGCCCACAGGTTCTGCTGGGCGATCAGGTTGGTGTAGACGTTGTTGTCGACGATGGCCGAGTACTCATCCGGGCCTGTCACACCGTCGATGCGGAACCCGTTGTGCGGGTCGTGGTGACCCAGTGACAACCACAGCCGTGCGGTCTGCACGAGGATCTCGGTGGCTTCGTCGCGATCGAAGTCCTCGTCACCGGTGGCGTTCAGGTACTGCTGGGTGGCGTACGCGACGTCGCCGGAGACGTGGAACGCCGCCGTGCCCGCCGGCCAGTACGCGCTGCACTCGGCGCCGTTGATCGAACGCCACGGGAACGCGGCGCCCTCGAGCCCCAGCACCTTCGCCCGCTCACGGGCCTTGTCCAATGTGGAGTGACGCCAGCGCAGGGCGTCGCGGGCCGCGTCCGGAACCGTGTAGGTGAGCACCGGCAGCACGAACATCTCGGTGTCCCAGAACGCGTGGCCGTCGTAGCCCGGCCCGGTGAGGCCCTTTCCGGGGATGGCACGGGACTCGCCGCGCGCCCCGGCCTGTAAAATGTGGAACAGCGCGAACCGGATCGCCTGCTGCAGCTGGTCGTCGCCCTCGATCTCGATGTCCGCGACTTCCCAGAAGTCGTCCAGGAACTCCTTCTGCTCCTGCAGGAGCCCTTCCCAGCCCGTCTGACAGGCGCCGGCGAGCGCGGCCTCCACCTGCGCCCGGAGCGCGGGCGTCGAGCGCTGGCCGGACCAGCCGTAGGCGATGTACTTCGTGAGCTTCAGGCAGCCGCCCGCGGGCACGTCGACGGCCGCGGTGAACCGGGCCAGGTCGTCCTCCGCGCGGATCTCCGTGCGGGTGTCGACGCCGTCGACTTCGATCTCGTGGTCCATCGCGGCGGCCATGCGCAGGCCGGACACCTTGGTGTGGTGGCACAGCACGGCCCGCGTCTTCTCGGCCATCGTGAAGTCGTTGACCAGCGGGGAGTCCAGGGCGGCGGCGACACGCGGGTCGCTGCTGCGGCTCTTGTTCGGCTCGTTGGCGAGCAGGTCGGACTGAACGACGAGCTGCAGGTCGTCCATCGGCTCGACTTCGTACCTGATGGCCGCGACCGCGCGCTGCGTGAACGACACGAGCCGTTCGCTGCGCACCGTCACACGCCTGCCCGTCGGTGACTCCCAGACCGTGCGGCGGCGCAACGTGCCGGAGCGGAAGTCGAGCGTGCGTTCGTGCTCGATGGCGTTGCCGTAGCGCATGTCCAGCGGCTCGTCCTCGACCAGCAACCGGATGATCTTGCCGTCGGTCACGTTGACGACGGTCTGGCCGGCCTCCGGGTAGCCGTAGCCACCCTCCCCGTAGGGCAGCTGGTGCTCTTCGTAGAAGCCGTTGAGGTACGTGCCGGGCAGGCCCCTAGGCTCGCCCTCGTCCAGACTGCCGCGCATGCCGATGTGGCCGTTGGACAGCGCGAACGTCGACTCGGTCTGGTGCAGGTGGCCCACGGACAGGCCCTGCCAGCGCAGCTGCCACGGTTCGACGGCGTAGCTCATGACAGCAGCTCGTCGAGCTCGTCGACGACCACGTCGGCGCCGCCCGCCTTGAGCGCCTCCGCCTGGTCGCCGCGGTCGACGCCGACGACGAACCCGAACCCGCCGTCGTGCCCTGCCTTCACGCCCGCGAGCGCGTCCTCGAAGACAGCGGCGTTCTCGGGTGCGGTCTTGAGTCTTCTGGCGCCCTCGACGAACGAGTCCGGCGCCGGTTTGCCGCGCAGGTTCGACGCGATGATGACGTTGCCGTCCACCAGCGCGTCGACGTAGTCCAGCAGGTTGCCCGCCCGCAGGACGCGCATGGCGTTCGCGGACGACGTGACGACGCCGATGGGCATGCCCGCCGCCCTCGCCGCCTTCAGGTAGTCGACCGAGGCCGGGTACGGCGTGATGCCCTGCTCGTCGATGATCGAGTTGACGACGTCGTTCTTCTGGTCGCCGATGCGGCGCACCTCGTCCTCCGACGGCGTGAGGCCGCGTGAGGTCAGGAAGCTGCGCACGCCGTCGTAGCGCGGTTTTCCGTCCACGTAGGCCAGGTAGTCCTGTTCGCTGAACGGCTGCCCCATGGCCTCGAACGTCTGCCGCCAGGCCTGCCGGTGCAGCACGGCCGTGCTCGTGAGCACGCCGTCGAGGTCGAAGAGCAACGCGGTGATCTTCTCCGGGATGCCGAGGCTCATGTTTCGATCATGCACCCGTCTCACCGACATCGCTGCGTTCTTCCGCGAGCCGTTCGTCCAGCGGTCGCGGGTGAGCCTGCTCGTACTCCGTCATCCCGTACTTGGTGGACTCCGCCCAGCCCTCCTCCGGCTCGGTCTCCAGCGGGTCGTGTCCGAGGTTGTCCTCGTCCAAGCCCTCGAAGTCCTCGCTGTTCTCCTGGACGTAGGCGCCGCGTTCTTCGCTCATGGGCTCCCAGTACCCAAAACGGCGCTATCCGATGCTTTGGCCGACCAGCGAGCCGATGGCGTACGTGACGCCCATCGCGATCAGCCCGCCCGCGATGTTGCGGACGACCGCGCGGCGTTTGCCGGCACCGCTGAGCCTGGCGCTGATGAACCCCGTCAGGGCGAGGGTGAGGACGGCGGCGGCGACCGTGACCGGCACACGCAGGCCGGTCGGGGTGAGGGCGATCGCGGCGAGGGGGAGGAGCGCGCCGATCGTGAACGCGACGAAGCTCGCGATGGCGGCACCCCACGGGTTCGTCAGCTCGTCCGGGTCGATGTGCAGTTCGGCGTCGGCGTGGGCGGCCAGCGCGTCGTGTTCGGTGAGCTGCCTGGCGACCTCCTCCGCGGTCTGCTCGTCGAGGCCCTTGTCCTCGTAGATCTTCTTGAGCTCCTCGAGCTCCTGCTCGGGCGTGTCTCTGAGCTCTCGGCGCTCCTGGGCGAGCAGGGCTCGTTCGGCGTCGCGCTGGCTGCTCACGGACACGTACTCGCCGCTGGCCATGGACATGGCGCCCGCGAAGAGGCCCGCGAGGCCCGCGACGAGGATCTGGGAGCGGTCCGTGGTGGCGCCCGCGACGCCCACCACGAGGCTGGCGGTCGACACGATGCCGTCGTTGGCGCCGAGGACGCCCGCGCGCAGCCAGTTCATCCGATCGCCGGTGACCTCGTCGTGAGGCTCGTGGTGGGTCATTTCCGCAGGTTAGCGCCGGTCCCGGGGGTTGTGCGACGGCCACGCCGCACACCGTTCGGGCTCTGCTGAACGGGTGAGTTCTCCCTGGTCAGAGCCTGGAGGTTCATTTTTTGTCAGACCCCCGTGGCAGCATGTCGAACAGGTGTTCGTGTGCGTGCTAGAGGAGGTCAGTTCCCGATGCAGATCGAACCCAACCGCTGGCCAGGCCGCGTGGTGCCGTCCACCGGTTCCGACGTGGACGTCGCCGTGGAGTCCCTGTGCGTGCGCGCCTCGTGGGCCGATGCCGACCGCCGCTGGGTGCGGCGCCTGCTCGAGCCGTGGTTCCGGGCGGGCTGGAGCGTCGACGCCCTGCTCGTCGCCATCGACAAGAAGCCGGACGGCACCAGCCAGGGCCGCCCCCGTTCCCGCGCCCAGGTCGCGCACGAGTTCCTGCGAGCCCGCCTGCGCACCTGGACGGCGGACGGCGCGGGCCTCGCCAAGCCACCGCTGGCGGGCATCTCCCTCGGCGAGTGGTACCGCGTGAACCGCCGCAACGCCGCCCTGAACGCCCCTCGCCGGGGCGGACCCCTCAGCTCGCAGGGCCGCCAGGCGCAGGCGGAGACGCGTGCCCTCGCCCACCGGCGCGACCCGGTGGAGCGCAGCCGTGAGAAGGGCCGCCGCCGGCAGGAGGTGCTCGACAGCCTGCTCGTGCCGGGGCAGGAGGTGCCGTCGTTCGCCGACTCGTGGCGGCTGGTCGCCGACCTGATCCCGGTGCAGCGGGTGTGCTCGGCCTGCGGGCACGTGCGGAACGAGGTGTCGCGGCAGGCGCACCGCGTCGCCTGAGGGCGGTGAGTGCCGCTCGGTCGGCTGGCAGGAGCAGCGAGGTGCCTCCTGGGTCAGTTGGCAGGAGTGGCGTGGTGCTGCTTGGGGTCGGCCGGTAGGGGCGGCGAGGGGCCGCCTGGGCTGGCTGGCGGGAGTGGTGTGGTGCCGCCTGGGCTGGCGGGAGTGGTGTGGTGCCGCCTGGGGTCGGCCGGTAGGAGCGGCGAGGGGCCGCCTGGGCTGGCTGGCGGGAGTGGTGTGGTGCCGCCTGGACTGGCTGGCGGGAGTGGTGTGGTGCCGCCTGGACTGGCTGGCAGGAGTGGCGTGGTGCCGCCTGGGGTCGGCCGGTAGGAGCGGCGAGGGGCCGCCTGGGCGGCTGGTCTGAGCAGCGCGGTGCAGTTCGGGCTGGCCGGCAGGAGTGGCGAGATGTCGCCTGGGGCCGGCGGGCCGGCGGGCCGGCGAACCAGATCCGGCAGCGTTCCCGGCTTCGCGTTCCCGACCGCGGGATCGTGTCCCCGTCGATCAAGAACATCGGCCCTACCGCGAGAAAAGGGCCTTCTACCTGCGACTTCGCCGAACGGCGGTTGAAGTCGGCCCAGCCCGGGAACACGGAACGAGTTTCTTGTTTCCGATGTAAGGGGCCGACATGCTCGAAGTCACGCCGATGGCCGCCGAGGTCATCAACGAGCTGACGACACAGTCAGAGGGCGCCACCGACGACATCGGCCTGCGTTTCGCCCTGGCCACCGAGCAGGACAGCCAGGCGGCGCTGGAACTGTCGCTCAGCGAGGCCGTCGACGGCGACGAGGTGGTGGCGGCCCCCGCGGGCGCCAAGGTCATCCTGGAGCCGGCGGCCGCACAGTTCCTGGAGGACAAGGTCCTCGACGTGCGCCAGGACGACGAGGGCAACCCCGCCTTCGCGATCGCGCGCCAGGAGACGTCCGACTGAGATTCTTGGTCAGGTGGGATCAACGATGATTCCCCGGCATGCGAATCGGGCCGGACCCCTTCACGAGAAGTGGCCGGCCCGATTCGTGACAGCCCCGGGCTCAGGGAATGGTCAGCACCTGACCGGGGTGGATGAGGTCCGGGTTCGCGATGCCGTTGGCGGACGCGACCTCGCCGTAGCGGTTGCCGTCGCCGTAGAAGCGCTCGGCGATCGCCCAGAGCGTGTCACCGCCCGCGACGGTGTAGGTCTGCACGGCCGGAGCGGCGGGCGCGGCCGGCGCCTCCTCGACCGGCGCCGGAGCAGCCGCCTCGGGGGAGGCCTGCGGCGAGTCGGTGTTGGTGTTGGAGGCCCACTTCGCGCCGCCGTCACCACCGAACACGACCAGGTTCCTGTCGTCCTGCAGGACCAGGCGCGCGCCCTCGTTGCCCTGCGTTCCGGTGGACCACACGGCGTTGTCGTCGCTCGTGTAGAGCACGAAGTTGCCGTCGGCCTGCAGCGCGGCACGCACCGCGCCCTTGCCGTCGGTGCCGCTGGCCCACACCGTGCCGGTGTTCTCGGACAGGACCAGGTTGCCGTCGGACTGCAGGGTCAGCATGTACCCGTTGGCGCTGGTCAGCTGCTGACCGCGGGTGAGTTCCTGCCCGGCTTGCAAGGTGTCCACAACAAACTCCACTTCGGACGATGACGACCGCCCGAACCGGCGGCGCCCGAAGCGGAACCTAGTCAGGCCGCCACCGCGCCGCCGGATCAGCGGCGCACGTGCACCCGAGGGAGTGAAAAACGCCCCCTGCCCGGAGGCAGAGGGCGTTCAGCACCAGAAGGAGATCAGCCCTCGATGCGGCGGATGCCCGAGATCGGTCCGATCGAGTCGATGTCGGCGATCTTCACCGGCTGACCCTCGGTCGACGCGTGCACGGCGCGAATGCCGTCCACGGCCATCGCCACGTGGGACTGGCTCGAGTAGTAGACCAGGATGTCGCCGGCCTTGACCTCGCCACGACTCACCGGGCGACCGGCGGCCGCCTGCGCGTAACTGGTGCGGCCGATGCTCACGCCCGCAGCGCGGTACGCGGCCTGGATCAGCGACGAGCAG
Source organism: Lentzea flaviverrucosa (assembly GCF_003350445.1). Taxonomy (NCBI): domain Bacteria; kingdom Bacillati; phylum Actinomycetota; class Actinomycetes; order Pseudonocardiales; family Pseudonocardiaceae; genus Lentzea; species Lentzea flaviverrucosa. The sequence goes on along the minus strand of NZ_QQAU01000007.1, from coordinate 345,033 downwards.
TCCCAGGAGTTCGGACCGTTCGAGCCGTAGACGTAGGGCTTGCCGCGCTCGCCGAGCGCGAACTGAAGAGCCCGGCCCGCGGTGCCGGCCGGCACCGAGATGTTCGACATGTCGCCGGACGCGGCCAGCTGGTTCTTCACCGTGTTGCTGAGCGACCGGTACTGGGTGGTCGCCTCCGCGAGCTGCTTGTCGAGATCGGCCTTCTTCTGGTCCATCTCGGCGAGGAGCTTCTTCGACGTCTCGGTCGCCTCGTTGGCCGACTTCGTCGCCGCGTCGGCCGCGTTGACGGCGTCGGTCAGCTTCTGCAGCGCGTCCGCGTTGTCGGCCGCGAGGATGTTGATGGCCGACATGCGGTTGAGGAAGTCCTGCTGCGAGTCGCTCACCAGCAGCGCGGAGATCTGGCTGAAGTTCGCACCGGAGTTGGTGGCCTCGGTGAGGAGGTCGACCTGACCGCGGAGGGACTCCTCGGCCTTCTGAGCGTTGGCCAGGTCGCCCTTGGCCTTGTCCAGCTCGCCCTGCTTGGCCTTCAGGTCTTCCTGGGCCTTGAGGTGGTCCTGGTTGAGCTTCGAGGCCTGCTCGGACAGCTCGTTGAACTTCTTGAGCGCGTCCGCGGCATTGGGCTGTGCGGTGGCCGGCGCCGTGGGGAGTGCCGCCGCGACGACTGCTGCCGTCGCTACGAGAGCTCCACGCACGATGCGGCGTGAGGGTTGCGACACCACGTCGCGGTTCCTCCTTTTTCCTGGCAGTCGCCCCCGCGAGAACTACTCCGCGTGAGGCGACAACCTTGGCGGGTGCCCCGAGTGGGTTAACTGCTGGGCCGAAGGTCTCGGCAAGGTTACGGAATGACCTTGCTCTCGTCCACCACCGGGCCCCATCAGTTCACCGGCCAGCACGCTCTCACAGTCCTCCACGTGGGTTTATCGCGGGGTAGGAGAGACGCGTCACCCGACAACCCGGCGAATCACCGAAATAGGCCCGATCGAGTCGATGTTCGCGATCTTCACCGGCGTGCCCTCGGTGGAGGCGTGCACCGCTCGGGTGCCGTCCACGGCCATCGCCACGTGCGACTGACCCGAGTAGTAGATGATCAGGTCGCCCGGCGCGACCTCGCCGCGGCCCACGCCACGGCCGACCTTCGCCTGGTCGTAGGTGACGCGCGGGATGGACACCCCGGCGGCCCGGTAGGCGGCCTGCATCAGCGACGAGCAGTCCCACGAGTTCGGTCCGTTCGAGCCGAACACGTACGGCTTGCCCTGCTCGCCCAGTGCGAAGGTGAGCGCGACGCCGGCCGCACCCGCGGGTGCGTTCACGGTGACCTTGGGGCCGGGAGCGGCCAGGGTCTGCTTCTGCGGCGCGGACAACGACTGGTACTTCGTCCGCGCGGTCGACACCTGCTGTTCCATGGCGACCTTGCGGGTGGAGACGTCCGCGGCGAGCTTCTCCGCGGCGGCCGCGGCGTTGGTCGCGTCGGTGCGGGCCTTCGTGGCCTCGGCCAGCGTGGCGCTCATGCGCGACACCGCCGCGTTCTGGTCGGCGGCGATGATGTTCATCGCCTGCATGCGCTCCAGGAAGTCCTGCTGGGACGTCGAGGTCAGGAACGCCGAGAGGTCGTTGAGCCGGGCACCCTCGAACGTCGCCTCGGTCAGCGTGTCGACCTGGCCGCGGAACTGCTCCGACTCGGCCAGCGCCTTCTTCTCGGCCTCGGTGGCGGCGACCACGATCCCGTTCGCCCTGGACAGGTCGCCCTGCGCCTTGAGGTGGTCCTGGCTGAGCTTCTCCGCCTCCCGCGTCAGGTCGTTGTAGACCTTCAGCGCGTCGTCGGCGGGTTGCGCGTGCGCCGAAGGCATCGACACCACCGTCGCGGCGATCACGGCGGCCAAAGCGGTAGTCCTTGCAGCACGGCCGGGCACGCGGCCTCCTCAGGAGTCGGAATCGGCTTCTCAGGAGGCCTACGGCCGAACGGGTGCCGGGGTTCAGTCGAGGTGGACGAGCGGTCCTTTTCGACCTGCGTGCGAACGCCCGGTGGCCGGACGATTCCGCACGGTGACGCGCCTACCGCGAATTTTCGGCTAGCCGACCTCTTGATAGGTTAGGCAAGCCTAAATCAGGAGGTGGACAGGTGCGCAGGACAGTCGCCGCGGTTCTGCTGCTCGGCCTAGTGGCCGGGTGCGGTGGAAACGCTCCCACGGAGCAGGGAAGTGGCCAGTGGTCCTTCAAGGACGATCGCGGTAAGGAGGTCACCGCGCCGAAACGGCCGGAGCGCGTCGTCGCGCAGGTGTCCGCCGCGGGCGCCCTCAAGGACTACGGCATCAACGTCGTCGGCACGTTCGGCCCGCTCAAGCGCGCGGACGGCACGACCGACCCGGAGGCCGGCAGCATCGACCCGAGCAAGGTCACCGACGTCACGGGCCCCGGCTACGGCGAGATCGACTTCGAGAAGTTCGCCGCGCTGAACGCCGACCTGGTCGTCGCCGGCTACTACCCCGAGGTCTCCGGGCTCTGGCACCTCACCGCCGAGTTCGAGGAGAAGGTCCTCAAGGTCGCCCCGACCGTCGGCATCGGCCAGTCGAAGATCCAGCTGCCGGACGGGATCAAGCGCTTCAAGGAGCTCGCGAAGTCGCTCGGCGCCGACGTCGAGTCCGCGAAGGTGAAGGCCGACGAGGAGGCGTTCACCAAGGCCGCCGACAGGCTCAAGGCCATCGGCAAGAAGATGACGGACGCGAAGCAGAAGATCCAGGTGATCGGCGCGGACCCGAAGCTCTTCTACGTCGCCGTGCCCGCCCGCAACCCCGACCTCGACTGGTACGTCGAGGAGCTCGGGCTGCCGCTGCTCACGCCGGAGAAGCCCGACACCGAGGGCGGCGGCTACTTCCAGTCGCTGTCGTGGGAGAACTCCGGCACGTACAAAGAGCACGTGATCATGTGGGACACCCGCCAGCACGTGCTCACCCCGGAGCAGATGAAGGAGGGCCACCCGGTCTTCCAGGGCCTGCCCGCCGTGCAGGCCGGCCGGTTCGTCGAGTGGAACGCGGTCGCGCCGCTGAGCTACTCCTCCTACGCCGGCATCATGAACAAATTGGCTGACCAGCTGGACCAGGTGTTGGCAAAGTAGCCATGTGCTGACGCTTCTGAAGGGAAACGGCCCGTTGCGCGTGCTCAGCACCGCACGGGTCGTTTCTGTCGTGGGGGACGCGCTCAGTCTCGTCACGCTGATGGTGCACGTGCAGTCCGTGCTGGGGAAAGCGATCGCGGTGGCGGCGCTGCTGCTCGTGGGCGACTTCGCGCCGTCGTTGCTCAGCCCGCTGACGGGCGTCATCAGCGACAGGTTCGACCGGCGCACCGTCATGATCGTCTGCGAGGTCGCGCAGGGCGTGCTGCTGGCGGTCATCGCGCTCACGCTGCCGCCGTTGCCGGTCCTGCTCGCGCTGGTGGGTGTGCGGGCCGTGATCGGGCAGGTCTTCATCCCCGCCTCGCGGGCGGCGGTGCCGAGCCTGGTCGCCTCGAAGGACCTCGCACAGGCCAACACGGCGCTGGGCCTCGGATCCAACAGCGCCGACGTCATCGGGCCTTTCCTCGCCGCCGTGCTGCTGCAGTTCATGGACACCCGCGGCGTGCTGCTCGTGGACGCGGTCTCGTTCGGCCTGTCGGCGTTGTTGTTGCTGCGCCTGCCGAAGCTCGTCGTGCCGGCCGAGCCGGGGGAGACGGTGTTCACCGACGTGAAGGCCGGGGTGAGCGAGATCTGGCGCAACCGGCCGCTGCGGATCGTGTTCCTCGGCTTCTGCGGGGTCGTCGCGTGCACCGCCATCGACGACGTCGCGGTGCTGCAGCTGACGATGGGGGTGTTCGGCGAGTCGGAGAGCGTGGCCGGTGTCGTGCTCGGCGCGGTGGGCATTGGTCTGCTGCTCGGCTATGCGTTGCTGGCCAGGGGTTCCGCACGGTGGAGCATGGTCACGTTGCTCGTCACCGGGTTCCTGATCAGCAGCGCCGGCAACCTGTTCACCGGCCTCGCGTGGGGCGTGGCGTCCGCGTTCGCGCTGCAAGCGGTGCGGGGTCTGGGGATCGCGGCGATGGACGTCGCGCACAGCACGCTGATCCAGCGGCTCGTGCCCGGTGATCGGACGGGCAGGGTGTTCGGCAACTTCTACGGCGGGATCGGTGTGGCGGCCGCGGTGTCGTACATCGCCGGTGGTCTGCTCATCGACGTGCTGGGGCCGCAGCTGATCCTCGTCATCGCGGGCGGTGCGGGGGTTTTGGTGTCGTTGTGGGTGGTTGCCGCCGCGCGGGCGAGAGGTGTTGAGTGGGAACCAGCCTCTTGAGGGGAGAAGGCGATGTGGGGGAAACGCATTGCTGTCCTTGCTGTTTCGTTGCTGTTGACCGGGTTGACCGCCTCCGTCGCGCACGCGGGCACCGGGGTCGTGCCCGCGTCGACGTCGTGGACGTCCGCTGACCGGGGGTTCGTCCTCGGGCTCGACACCCTGTGCCAGACCGCGAACTGCCCACAGCTCGTCCGCACGCTCGACGGCGGCGCGTCGTGGACGCGGGTGAGGACCCCTGCGCTGTCCGTGCCGGAGACCGACCGGCTGCGGGTGCTGTTCGCGAACGACTCGGCGGGCGTGGTGACCGACGGCGAGCAGCTGTTCGCCACCGCCGACGGCGGCACGCGCTGGGAACCGTCCGGCATCAAGGGAACCGTTGGCGCGCTTGGTTTCGACGACTCCGGGTTCCTCGCGGTGATCTACGACGGCACGTCGTCGCGGCTGTTCCACCGCGAGCTGTGGTTCAGCTCGTGGCAGCCGGTGCCGGGGGTCGAGGTGAAGGGCCAGTCGCGCGGTGAGATCGCTCCCGGTCAGGTGTCGCTGTCCACGATCGGCGTGGAGAGCCGGTACTGGACGCGGTCACCGGCGGGCTGGCTGGAGGAACCGGCGCCGTGCACGGAGTTCTCGGCCACCCGGCTCGGCACGGCCGGCACCGACCGTTATGCGTTGTGCAGCTTCGACCCCGGTTTCGGGAACATGACGAAGGAACTGCGCCAGGCCACGGGCGGCGGTCCGTTCAAGACCGTCGGCGTGCCGCCGCGTGAGGGCATCACGACCGGTTTCGCGGTGTCGCCGGAAGCGGCGCTCGTGGCCGCGACCGGGCGCGACTGGTCGTTCGTGCACCGCGGTGATGGCGCGAAGTGGGACACGCCGCTCACGCTGGGCGGACCACCGTTCGAGGACCTGGCGTTCTCGGACCCGCGCCACGCCACGCTGGTGCGCGGCGGGCCCGGCCAGGAGTTCGCCGAGGTCCACCGGTCCGACGACGCCGGACTGACCTGGAAGATCTTGTCGGTGTAGCTCGGTACGCTCGTCCCATGGAGCCCTACGACCACGGCATGCTCGACGTCGGCGACGGCAACCAGGTCTACTGGGAGACCGTCGGCGACCCCGGCGGCAAGCCCGCCGTGTTCCTCCACGGCGGCCCCGGCGGCCCGGCGAAGGGCGCGCGGAAGTCGCTCGACGCGGAGAAGTTCCGCATCGTGATCTTCCACCAGCGCGGGTGCGGCCTGAGCACGCCCCACGCGAGCGACCCGGCCGCGGACATGGGCGTCAACACCACCGAGCACCTGATCGCGGACATGGAGAAGCTCCGCGAGCACCTCGGCATCGAGAAGTGGTTGCTGTACGGCGGTTCCTGGGGCACGACGCTCGCGGTCGCCTACGCGCAACGGCATCCCGGGCGCGTCTCGGAGATGATCCTGATCGCGGTCACGCTGTCGTCGCAGCGCGAGCTGGATTGGCTCTACAAGGGCGTTTCCCGGTTCTTCCCGGAGGCCTGGGCGAGGTTCAGCGCGCACGCCGGTGGCGCGCCCGACGTCGTCCGCGCGTACGCGGAGCTGCTGGGGAGCCCGGATCGCGCCGTCCGGGAGCAGGCGGCGCTGGAGTGGTGCCGGTGGGAGGACACGGTGCTGTCGCTGGAGAACTTCGGCAAACCGGACGTGTTCGCCGATCGTGCGTCGGACGAGTTGATCGCGCTCGCGCGGATCATCGCGCACTACTACGCGCGCGGCGGTTTCGTCGACGACCTGCTGGGAGGCGCCGGCAGGCTCGCCGGCATCCCGGCCGCGTTGATCCACGGCAGGCGCGACATGAGCTGCCCGGCGGACACGGCCTACGCGCTCGCGCAGGCGTGGCCGGACGCCGAGCTGACCCTCGTGGACGACAGTGGCCACAAGGGCAGCCCCGCCTTCGGCGAGGCGATCGGAGCGGCGGTCAGGAGGTTCTCCCCATGACACAACGGAAACCGCCCGGAATGGGCTTCGAGTCGTGGATCGACAGGCAGATCCGCGAGGCCCAGGAGCGAGGTGAGTTCGACGACCTGCCGAGCGCGGGAAAACCGTTGCCCGGCGCGGGTGAGGCGCTCGAAGAGGACTGGTGGATCAGGAGGAAGGTCCGGGAGGAAGAGGGCACGACAGGGTTGCCCCCTTCCCTGGTGCTGCGCAAGCAGGCCGAGACCGCCAGGGCCCGTGCCCTGGCGGCCGCGACCGACGAGGAGGCGCGCTCGATCATCGAGCGGATGAACGCGGAGATCCTCGACGCGCTGCGGAAACCGTTGTCCGGTCCGCCGTTGAACCTGATGCCGTTCGACGTCGGTGAGCTGCTGCGTGAGAGGAAGGGGACCTCACGCGGTCAGTGATCAGCTCGCGTTGATGTCGATGCAGGAGTAGAACGCCATCGGCGTGTCACCGATGTTCCACACGGCGAGGACCTTGTGCCGGCCCGCCGAGCCCACGTTGACGGTGTGCGACACGCTGGACGGGGGCTGCTGGTTGTTGCCGCTGAACGTCGCGACCTTGCGGCCGTCGACGAAGTAGTCGTAGTCACGCGTGCGGTGGCGCGCGGTGAACGTCCAGTTGAACGTCACCGAACGGCCGGTGTTGGTGACCTTCCAGCCCTTGTTGTCGTTGCTGAGCACCGAGAACTGCGACAGGTTGGCGTGGCAGCTCTGCAGGCCCTTCGGACCCTCGACCGACTGCGGCTCCCACTGGATGGCACCGCAGTCCTTGACGGCGCCGCTGGCGCACTGCGCCTGACGGCTCGCAGGCGAGTTGATGTAGCCGTGCGCGAACGCCGTGCCGGAGGGGAGTGCCACGACGATCAACGGTGCAGCGAGAACGCCGGCCATGGCGGCCGTAACCTTGCGTCCAATCTTCATGTGTCTTCCTTTGCCTTGATGTGTGCGTACTCCCGTTACATCGCGGCGGCGATTGAAGGTCTAGACCATACCGCGCGTAATCGCGGTGCCACAAGACGTGTCTGCCAGATCAGTCAGGTCAGCTGTCCTGTCCAGCCGAACATTGCGGTGTCCAGGGCAAGTTCGCGGTGCTTGCCACGGCGTCCGAGCTGGTTTGCGGGCCGCCACACGTTCTGCCTGAACTTGGCGCATTCTCAACAACCGCGTTGGTTCCTTGCCAACGGCCTGTGGCGCCTGTACGCAGCCTCAAGGTCAGGGCAAGCGTGCCGCGACCTTGAGGCCACCCATGTGCCACGCCGTGGTCAGGCGGCCTCCAGGACGAAGAAGATGAAGCTCAGGAAGGCCCCGGAGGGGAACCTCGCCATCTCGTCGGGAAAGAGTTCGTGGGCTTCCGGCGCCGCAGGCGGCTCGCTGATGACGGCGGTGCGGAAGCCTGCTGCGGTGAAGGCATCGGTCATCGCGTGCAGCGGCCGGTGCCAGTAGGTGAGCACGGCCTTCTGGCCGTTGAAGTCGTACTCGTCGGACCACTTGGTGGTCGCGAAGTAGTCAGTCTCGCGATGCACCATCTTGAGGAGGATGGGGTGGTTGACGACCACGATCAGCCGGCCACCGGGCTTCAGCACCCGCCGCAGCTCAGCCAGAGGTGCGGTCCAGTCCTCCAGGTAGTGCAGCACCAAAGCGGCGACGGCGTCGTCGAACGCGCCGTCGGGGTACGGCAGCGGGCCCGTTATGTCGGCGACCCGCAGGTCCACGTCGTCGCCGAGCCGCTGCCGGGCCAGCTCCACCATCTTGGCGCTGCGGTCGAAGCCGCTCACGACGGCTCCCCGATCACGTAGCGCCGCGGACACAGGACCAGCACCGCAGCCGGCGTCGAGAATTCGTCGACCGGCCACGTCGCCGGCCAGGTCCACGATCGCGGGCCGGACGTAGTAGGCGTTGAGGAGGCTGGTCTCGTTCTCGGCCGTGTACGCCTCGGCGAAGCCGTCGTAGTCGTTCTCCACGGCCACATCGGCGATGACGGCGGAGCTCTCGGGAATGGCAGGCATGTTTCCCATACTGCCCAGTGATCAATCAGGGTGCCAGGAGATCATCTCCTCGCCGATCGCCCGCTTGGGTAGCGCGCTCCCAACGCGAGACACGGGCCGCCAAGCTCCACGCACACCCACCGACCAGCGCCGGCAACGCCACGCTCCCCGGCATCGAAGGAGACACCCTCGCGCTCGCAGGCGAGCAGTTCGAACGCCCACAGCCAGTGTCCTCACCGTTCTGGACACCGCGATCGAGCCGATTCCCCGGCCTCCACGACCACGACAGACGGTTCGTTCCCGCCCTGGCCCTTGGCCAACATCGACGACCCGGGGCCGGGAATCCGCAAACCAGCCCTGGACAACAGCCGTCCGCGCTACCTTGCGGACCGCAGCTCACAGATCTGCACCACCGCAAACTTCAGCTGGACGAGACATCAGCCTGGCGTTCCGGTGGTTCCGCGCACGGCGGCGTGCTGACGGAGGGTGAGGGACCGCCGTCTCAGCAGGCGGCCGGTCCCCGCCTCCGGGGATCGGCGTTCGCGCAGTTCAAACCGGTTTGTGACCGGTATTGCATTTCTCGGGCGACGATTGTTCGCATCGCCCCCGCTCCTAGAATCGCGCGCATGTGGTGGTCGGTGGACTCGCGCTCTCGTCTGGTGGGACGCGAGCGGGAACTGACCACCGTGCGACGGCTGCTGCGGCGGCACCGGCTGGTGACGCTCGTCGGTCCCGGCGGCGCGGGGAAGTCCAGGCTGGCGGCCGAACTGCGCCTCGGTGACGCCGTCGTCGAACTGGAGCCCGTGCGCCGGCCCGACCTGCTGTGGCACGTGATCGCGTTCTCGCTGAACGTGTGGGAGCAGCCAGGTGCGCCACTGCACGAGACCGTGCAGCGCGCACTGGCCGATCATCGCGTCCTGGTGCTGGACAACTGCGAGCACCTGATCCACGAGGCCGCCTCGGCGGTGGCGGAGCTGCTCGCCGCGTGCCCGCGCCTGCGCGTCCTGGTGACCAGCCGCGAACCTCTCGACCTGGCAGGGGAGATGTGCGTCGAGGTCGGCCCGCTGTCGCCGGCCGACGCGCGGCAGTTGTTCGTCGAATGCGGTGGTGCCCCGGAACTGGCCGACTCGGTGCGGGACCACCTGCCGCTGGCGATCGAACTGGCCGCGGCCCGCACCGACGTGCCCGCGCGCCACCGCACGCTCGACGCCGTGATCGGGTGGAGCTACGACCTGCTGTCGCAGGCGGAACAGTCCGCGCTGCGCAGGCTCTCCGCGCTGATCGGTGACTTCGACCTGAACCTGGCAGGCGCGGTGTGCGGCGACCGGGCGGACGTCGTGCGGCTGATGGCCTCGTTGCGCGCCAAGTCTTTGGTGGTGCGCTCGCCGTCGTCGTCGAACGCGCGGTTCCGGATGCTCGAGTCGATCCGCCTGTTCGGCCTGGCACGCCTGGAGGAGAGCGGCGAGGCGGACGCGGCGTTCGACCTGCTGGCCGACTCGCTGACCGCGACGATCCAGTCCATCTCGTCGGCCCCGGTGGTCACGGCCGGGATGGACACCTGGCTGGAGAGCCAGGAACACCAGCTGCTGCAGGCCGTCGGCCGCACACCGCGCACCGACCCGCGCCACACGTGGCTCGTCGCGGGAGTGGTGCACGTTTGGCACCTGCACCGCTCCTACAACGAGGCGATGCGCATGGCTGCCACCGCCTTGGCGCACGGCCCGCTGACGTCGCACGCGGAGTTGCTGCTCTTCCGCGCGGCCTGGCTGGCCGGCGCCACCGGCGACAAGACCGCCGCACTGCGGTACGCGGAGGCCCTCGTCGCACACCCGGCCATGAGCCAGCCGGCCTGGGAGGCCCGCGGGTGGAACACGTTGGGCTACGCGCGAGGGATCAACTCCGACCTCACCGGAGCGCACACCGCCAACGAACGGTCCGTGGCCGCAGCGCGTTCTCTGGGCGACCCGGAACTGTTGATGACGTTCTTGAACAACCATGCCTGGCTCTTGATGCGCCTGGACGACCTGACCGCAGCACTAGCGGCCGCGCTGGAATCGCTGTCGCTCGGCGTCCTGGACGGCTTCCGCCTGATGGCCTGCCGGCACACCGCGGGCGTGATCGCGCTGGCGGCGAACGACGTGGACCAGGCCGAGCACCACTTCACCATCGCCCTGCGAGCAGGAGCCCCCGCGGCCATCTCGGAGGCGTGCCTGCTCGAAGGCCTGGGCGTAGTGGCGGCACACCGCGGCGACGCCGACCGCGCCGTGGTCCTGATGGCCGCCGCGGCCGCCACCCGCCGGAAACGGGGCTCTCGCCAGGAGGAACCCTGGAACCGCATGGTGGCGGACGCACGCGACCTGGCACTGACCTCCGCCGGCCCACGGCGGGCATCACGGGCCTGGGCGATGGGGGAGCGGCTCGACCACGCGGGGTTGCTCGCGTACGTGAACGCGCCGCGACAGGACGGACCGCTGACCGCGCGGCAACAGGAGATCGCGGCCCTCGTCGCGGACGGGCTGACCAACACCGAGATCGCGGTGCGGCTGGGGATCTCGGTCGCGACCGTGCGGTCGCACGTGACGCAGATGCTGTCGCGGCTGGGGTTGAGCTCGCGGACCCAGCTGGCGGCGCGGACGGCGAGGGCACGGTGAGCCGGCGTGCCCGCAGCGCTGGCGGCGCGACGAGCCGGAGTGTCAGAGCTGCTGACCACCGTGGGACGCGGGGGACCCGAAGCCTGAGGGGACCCCTGCGCGAGCCTGCCCCGCGGCGCCCAGGCGGTGCCGGATGACGTGTGAGGAGTGCGGTACCAAGCTGACCACCGCCAAGTACTGCTCCGGCGCGTGCCGTCAGCGCGCGTACCGGAGGCGTGCCCGCGGTGTCGTGCCCGCCTCGCCGCGCCTCGACACGTTCGCCGGCCGCAGCACCGAGCTGGCCGAGCTCACCACATTGCTGGCGCGCAACAGGATCGTCACCGTCACCGGGCCGCCGGGGGTCGGCAAGTCGCGACTCGTGCACGAGCTGGTCGCGAACCGGCAGCACGTCCTGCTGGTGGAGCTGGCGGACGTGACCGGGGTTCCGGACCTCCTCGCCGGCGCCCCGCGGCCCGGTCTGCTGGTGCTGGACGGTTGCGAGCGCGTGCTGGCCGGGTGCGCGGAGCTCATCGCCGCGCATCCCTCGTTCCGCGTTCTTGCGACCAGCCATGAGCCGCTGAACGTGCCGGGGGAGCAGGTGTACCGGCTCAAGCCGCTCGGTGCGCGTGACGCGAAGCGGTTGTTCGTCGACCGGGCGGTGGCGCTCGACAGCGAGTTCGACGAGAACGCCGCGCTGCTGGACGTCGTGTGCGCGCGGCTGGACCGGTTGCCGCTGGCGCTCGAACTCGCGGCACGGCTGGTGCGCGTGCTGACGCTGGAGGAGCTCGTGGCGCGGCTGGACGACCGGTTCGCCGTGCTCACGTCAGGGCCTCGGGACGCGCCGGCGCACCACCGGTCGCTGCACGCCGCGTTCGACCGGTGTTACGCGTTGCTGACTGAGGCTGAGAAGGTCGCGCTGCACAAGTTCGCGTTGATGCCGGGGACCGTCGGGCAGGAGATGGCGGAACGGCTGCGGGCGCGGTCGCTGCTCGAACCCGACTTCACGATGCTCGAGTCGGTCCGGCAGTTCGCGTTGCCGGGGGTCTCGGTCACGACGCCGCGTCCGCAGGCCGAACCGGAGGAGGGCGCGCTCTCGTGGCGCGACGAACGGCTGCTGCGCGTCGCCGCGATGGTCGCGGAAGGGCTGACGAACAAGCAGATCGCCGACGGGCTGCACGTGTCGCTGAGGACCGTGGAGGCGGACGTGCGCGACCTCAAGTCCGTGCTGGGCGTGCGGTCGCGCGCACAGATCGCCGCCTGGACTACACAGGAGTGACTTCGGCTTCCTTCTCGGCGGCCTTGGCGAGCCGCTTCTTCACGATGAAGATCCCGGCGACGCCGAACACCACGGCGATCGCGAGGCCCGCGTAGGAGAAGCCCTTCAGCCACTTCTCGGCCACCACCCCGAGGTAGTAGACGGCCGCGGTCGTGCCGCCCGCCCACACGATGCCGCCCGTCGCGTTCGCCACCAGGAACTTGCCGTAGCTCATGTGCATCGACCCGGCCAGCGGCCCGGCGAGAATGCGCAGCAGTGCCACGAACCGGCCGAAGAACACCGCCCAGGCGCCGCGTTTCTGGAACACGCGGCGCGCGTGTCCGAGCTGCGTTTCCCCGAAGTGCTTGGGGAATTTCCGGCCCATCCACGCGAACAACCGCGGTCCGCCGCGCCGGCCGATGAGGTAGCCGAAGTTGTCGCCGATGATGGCACCCGCGCTCGCCCACACGCCGATCCACAACGGGCTCAGGTCGTCGTGCTGCGAGGCCATCAACGCGGCCGTGACCAGCACGATCTCGCCTGGTAGCGGGATGCCGAGCGATTCGAAGCCGATCACCAGGCCGACGATCGCGTACACGAGCAAGGGGGGAATGGCTTCGAGCCACTGTTCGACCGGCACCGCGCAACTCTAGCCTCAGCGTCGTGCACGAGTTCGCACTCGCGGTCGTCGCGGGAATGGTGGCCACGGTCAACCCGTGTGGATTCGCGATGCTGCCCGCCTATTTGGCGTTGGTGGCCCGGGACAGTCCAGCAAGAGCCTTTATGTCCGGTTTGGTGATGGCGGCCGGATTCGTCACTTTCTTCGGCGCATTCGGAATTCTCGTGAGCCCGGTGGCCGCGACCCTCAAGCGCTATCTGCCGTTCGTGACGGTCTTGATCGGGCTCGTGATGGTCGTCGTCGGCGTGCTCCTGGTGCTGGGCAAGGACCTCTACCTCCGGCTGCCGAAACTGCAGGCGGCGCCGAAGAGCCTCTGGTCCATGTACGGCTACGGCATCGCGTTCGCCATCGCCTCTCTCTCGTGCGCCATCGGCCCCTTCCTCGCCGTGGTGGGTGCATCGCTGCAGACGGGCGTGATGGCGTTCTTCGCCTACGCGCTCGGCATGGGGCTCATCGTCACCGTGCTCGCCGTAGCGGGTTCGGCGCTCGCACCGCACATCAGGAAGGTGCTGCCCCACGTCGGCCGCATCGGTGGCGTGGTCCTCATCGCGGTCGGTGCGTACGTGACCTACTACGGCGTCTACGAGCTGCGGTTGTTCCTGGCCGGGGGCAGCGCGATCGACCCGGTCGTGCGCGGAGCCGGACGGTTTCAGAACGTGCTCGTGCAGCTCGTCGGGGCGCTGGGGCCGTGGCCGTTCGTGGTGGCGCTGGCGATCGCGGGTGCCTGGTGGCTGAACCGGAGGCGGCGCAAGGCCGTAGGTCCAGGCAGGAGGTGAGGAGCCGTATGCGCATCCTCGGACTGCTGCTAGGGATCCTGCTGCTCACCGGCTGCGCGGAGAAGGCGCCGACGCCGGAGAAGTTCCAGTTCACCGCCAAGACGCTGGACGGCGAGGAGTTCCGCGGCGACAAGCTCGCCGGCCAGCCCGTCGTGCTCTGGTTCTGGACGCCGTGGTGCCCGTCGTGCAACGCCGAGGCCGAGACGGTCGAGGCGCTGGCCAAGCGGCACGGCGACGTCCAGTTCGTCGGGGTCGCGGCGGAGGACCAGCTCGACGCGATGAAGAAGTTCGTGAGCGACCACAGGATGTCCGGCTTCCCGCACCTGGCGGACCTGGACGGCGCGGTGTGGAAGCGGTTCGGCGTCACCGCGCAGCCGACGTTCGCGTTCGTGGGCACCGACGGGTCCGTGGAACTGCTCACCGGCTCGCCCACCGAGGAGCAACTGGACCAGCGAGTTTCCGCTTTGGTACCGAAGACTTGATCCCGGTGACATCGCGAGGTCCCGTGCTCGCACCCTCTTCTCGGTAGAAAGTCCCTGCCCTGTCGGGACCAACGCCTGGTTCGGCGTCGCGTCCGGATTCGTATCGTCGAACCGGCCACGTTGCGGTGCCGCACGGCCTTGAGGAGGCAGGTGGCGATGGACTACATCCAGGTCTCGCTCGCGGAGGCCATTCCCGAGCAGGCCAGGGACTACGCGTCCGACCGGATCGGCTCGCTGGACCGCTACGCGCCGGACCGCGTCGACTTCGCGTGGGTCAACCTGACCTCGGACAAGTCCGTGATCCACGCGCACGCCCGGCTCGACCTGAAGTGGGTCGAGGTGCAGGCCTACGCGGAGGGTGACACGGTCACCGAGGTGATCGACCTGGTGCGGGAACGCATGCGCCGTCAGCTCGTCTCGATGCAGAACGTGCTCGCCCACAACTGACCCGGGCTCAGCGCACCTTCCGCACGGTGCCCCGAGCACCGTCCACCCGGACGACCTCCCCCGTGGCGATGCGGGTCGTCGCGTTGCCGCAGCCCGCCACCGCCGGGATGCCCAGCTCCCGCGCCACGATCGCCGCGTGCGACAAGGGCGCGCCGACATCGGTCACGACGGCCGCGGGCCGCAGCCTGCCGCTCCAGCAACGCCGCGGGACCCGTCAGCGCGTCCAGCTGCGCCGTCATCCACGCCGGGCCTCGGCGGAACGAGGCTCGTGGATCTCGAACTCGTCGTGGGACCCGATGTCCCCTCTGCTCCGTTCGCGGTAGGCGTGGGTCGTGAGGTGGAACCCGGCAGGCCCGCGCGGACGAGCCTCGCCAGCGACTCGCCCTTGCCGCCGGCCACGGCCGGCACGGCTCGCGGGTCGTCGAGGGGGAGGATCAACGGGATCATGTCGCCATGGTCGTCGAAGCGGGCCCGCCCCGTTCGTACAGAGGGCGAAGGGAGCCCACCATGACGCAGAAGTACCTGCTCAGCATCTACCAGCCCGACGGCGATGCCCCGCCGCCCGAGGTGCTCGAACCGATCATGGCGAACCTCACCGCGCTCAACGAGGAGATGCAGGCCAAGGGCGTCTGGGTGTTCGCCGCCGGCCTGCACCCGCCGTCGACCGCGACCGTGCTCAGGGTGAAGGACGACGACGTGCTGATGACGGACGGGCCGTTCGCCGAGGGCAAGGAGCACATCGGCGGCTTCACGGTCATCCAGGCCGCCGACCTCGACGAGGCGCTCGAGTGGGGCCGCCGGCTGGCGGGCGTGCTCAGTCCGCTGTCGATCGAGGTCAGGCCCGCAGCGTTCTGATGGTCGAGGACGTCTTCCGCGCCGAGTACGGCCGTGCGGTGTCCGTCCTGACCCGCTTGCTCGGCGACATCGACCTCGCCGAGGAGGCGGTGCAGGACGCCTTCGCGACGGCCGTGCTGCGGTGGCCGGTCGACGGCGTCCCGCCCGCTCCGGCCGGGTGGATCATCACGACCGCCCGCAACCGCGCCGTCGACCGGTTGCGCCGGGAGGCCAAGGGCCGCGAGAAGCAGGCGCAGGCGGCACTGCTGAGCCACGAACCGGAAGAGCAGGAGGCAGGAGACGTGCCCGACGACCGCCTGCGGCTGATCTTCACCTGCTGCCACCCGTCGCTGGCGCTGCCCGCCCAGGTCGCGCTGACGCTGAAACTGCTCGGCGGCCTGACGACGGCGGAGATCGCCAAGGCGTTCCTGGTGCCGGAACCCACGATGGCGCAACGGATCGTGCGCGCGAAGGGCAAGATCCGCGCGGCCCGCATCCCGTACCGGGTGCCGCGCGACGCCGACCTGCCCGAACGGCTGAGGGCCGTGCTCGCCGTCGTCTACCTGATCTTCAACGAGGGCTACCTCGACCGGGCGGAGCTCGCGCAGGAGGCGATCCGGCTCGGCCGGGCGCTCGCGGGGCTCATGCCGGACGAGCCCGAGGTGTGGGGGCTGCTCGCGTTGATGCTGCTCGTCGCGTCCCGCCGGGAGGCACGGCTGCGCGACGGCGGGATCGTCCTGCTCCAGGACCAGGACAGGGCGCTGTGGAACGCGGATCTCGTGCGGGAGGGCCAGGACCTCGTGCGCCGCTGCCTGCGCTGGAACCGGCCGGGTCCGTACCAGGTCCAGGCCGCGATCAACGCCGTGCACAGCGACCCGCCGACCGACTGGCACCAGGTCGTCACCCTCTACGACCAGCTGATGGCGTTCACGCCGAACCCCGTCGTGGCCCTGCACCGCGCCGTCGCGCTGGCCGAGACCGAAGGCCCGGAGCGGGCACTGCTGGAGGTCGACGCGCTCGACCTCGACCGCTACCACCTGTTCCACGCCGTGCGCGCGGACCTGTTGCAACGGCTCGGGAGAGATCCGACTGCGGCACTGGAGGCCGCGCTCGACCGGGCGGAACACCCGGCCGAACGCGAGCTCCTGGCCGAACGGCTACGGGTTCTCCGGCTTGCGGCGGCGGACCAGGAGGATCGCGCCGACGACGACCGCTAGCCCGATCAGGATCCACACCCAGACCGGCACGCCACCGGACTCCGAGGGCGTGGTCGACGGGGGAGCGTTCGACACCGGCGTGCTCGGCGTCACCGACGACGGCGGGGCGCTGGCGGACGTGGACTGCGCCACGACGGCCATCGTGAAGCTGAACGTGCCGTTGACGGTGTCGCCGTCGTCGGACTTGGCCGACCAGGCGATCGTGTGCGCGCCGGACTTGGCCGCGGTCGCGTCGATCTTCGCCGTGATCGTCCTGTCCACGGCCTGCACCTGGGTGACCGGCACCTTGGTGCCGTCGGCCCCCGTGACGGTGATCGCGTCCCCGTCGGGCAGTTGCACGGGCGCGCTGAACACCAGCTCGATCTGCTCGGGCGGAGCCGCCAGGGCCGCGCCGGACGCCGGATTGCTGCTCTTGAGCTCGGCGTGGGCCTGCGCGGGGACGGCCACGGCCGTCGCGGTGAGCAGTGCCAGCACGAGCACGCTTAGGTAACGCGTCACGTGCGCAGCGTAGTGGCTTCGTCGATCAGTCCGGCAGCCTCAGTTCGCACCGCGGCAGCAGCCTGCTTCACCCCACCGGCCGGGAGACCTGCGGCGTCACCGGGACGAACGACAACCCGGTCGCGACCAGGGCGGCCAGCGCGGCGGCGAGCACGGGCGCGAGCGGCCCCACCTCGTACAGCAGCGCGCTCAGCATCGGTGCGACGATGAACGTCAGCCCGCTCGTGGTGGTGACCAGCCCGGCGACCAGGCCCTGGTGCCGCGGGCCGACGCCGAGCGAGGCCGCCGCGGCGAACCCGGTGAGCGCGAGACCGACGCCGACCGCCACCACCAGGAACGCCAGCGCCATCAGCGCGGACGACGGAGCCACCGCGAGCAGTGCGTAGCCGACCACCGAGACGGGGGAGCCGATCCGCATCAGCCGGACCGGGGACCACTTCAGCAGCGGCACGAGCAGCCCTTGCGTCAGGACCAGGCCGATGGCGGAGGCGAACAGCACGCCCTCGGCACTGCCCGTGCTCTCCCGCAGCCTCTCCGACGAGAGGTACACGACGACGACCTGCGCCATCCCCAGCGACACGTGCAGGAAGAAGCCCGTGCCGAAAGCGGGCACCAGCTGCAGCGGCTGGGCCTGCACCGGTTCCCCTTCCTGCGCAGCGAGAGGCTTGATGGTGACGAGGACCAGAAGCGCGAGCAGCAGGGCGACCACGGGCGCGACGTACAGCGGCAGCCACACGGACGCCACCGCGAGCGCGCCGCCGACGACCGGGCCGATCACGGTGCCGAGGCTCTGAGCGGCACCGACGAAGCCGATGGCTCGGGTGCGCGCCGTCTCGCCGTGGGTGGAGAGACCCGCGACGGCGAGCGCGGTGACGAGCACCGCGGCGAGGCCCGCGCCGAACAGCACGGAGCGGAACAGCAGCACCAACGCGAACGCCACGTCGGGCGTCAGCGTCTCGTCGAGGCTGAACGCCACCGCCGCGGCGTAACCGGCGGGGCCGGCCACGCACAGCAGGAGTCCGGCGAACAGCACGGGACGCGGGCCCGCGGCGTCGAACAGCAGTCCCCAGAGCAGGCTCGCCACGGTGATCGTCACGGAGGTGACCGTGAAGACCAGGCTCAGCTGGAACGGGGTGAGGGCCAGTTCGCCGGCGAGCGGTGCGACGACACCGATGAGCATCTGGAACACGGAGTACATGACCAGCAATGCGGCCAGTAACGGCGTCAAGGACCTGGGCATGCTGTTCCCCCTGGAGTCGCGGCGAGCCGTGAGGGTAGTTCAAGTTGATGAACGATTGGTTTGGCGGCGGATGCACCCGGGTAACCCGCGGCCGAACTGATCAACTGACCGAGGAGCGGTTTGGCTCGCGACCAGGCAGCCAGCACGGGTGAGGCGGCGGATCTGCCCCTGGGCAGGCAACGACCGTCACTCGCTGCCGTCCGCCGCTGGGTGCGGCTGGAGTTGATGGGCGAGGACACCGACGCCGTCGCCGATGTGTTGCTGGTGGTGAACGAGCTGGTCAGCAACGCCTACCGGTACACGTCGGAACCGTCGTTCCTGCGCGTCGTCGTGGAAGCCCACAAGATCCGCATCGAGATCGCGCACGACGCCCGTGCTCATCCGCCGCTGCGCAAGGTGTCCCGGCCGCAGCGCGGCTACGGCCTGGTCCTGGTGGCCCGGCTGTCGGATCGCTGGGGTGTCGACAGGGCTCACGGTGGCACCGTCGTGTGGGCCGTCCTTCCCAGGGAGACGTGATGACAGGCCGGCAGGTTTCGACCTGTGCGTTCCGGGGTACCGAGGCTCGTGCCTTGAACCAGCAGGGCGCTTGGAGATGCTGATGGGTGTTGCAGGACGGTCCACCGAACGACTGGACCTCGTCCTACCGGAGGGTGTTCTGCCGCTCGCGAACGTGCGTGCGGAGGTTCGTCGTCTCCTGAGAGGGATGCACGAGAACGTCGTGGTCGACGTGATGGTGGTGGCCACGGAACTCGTGAGCAACGCCTACCACCACGCCGCCCCGAACCGGAGCGCGCGCGTGCTGTGCCTGCCGGAACGCGAGGTGGTGCGGGTCGAGGTCGACGACGGAACGCCCGGCCGGTTCCCGCAACTCGGCCGGATGGGGTTCCTCGGACGCCGGCAGCGGGGTTTGCTGCTGGTCAACGGCCTGGCCCAGGTGTGGGGGCACAACCGGTTCCCGGACTCCAAGACCGTGTGGGCGGACGTGTCGACCGTCAGGTGAGGTTCTTGACGACGTAGGCGGCGGCCTCGGCGACGAGGGCCTCGTCGTATTCGGCGTTCTCGGCGGACTTGCTGGACATGATCGCGATCAGGACCGGCTCCCGGCCCGGCGGCCACACGACCGCGATGTCGTTGACCGTGCCGTGCGCCCCGGTACCGGTCTTGCCGGCGACCCTGCTGCCCGCGGGCACTCCGGCCCGGATGCGCTTCGCCCCGGTCACCGTGCGTTCCAGCAGGCCGGTCAAGAAGTCGCGCTTCGCCGGTTCGAGGGCGTCCCCGAGCACGATCCGCTGGTAGTCCGTGCCGAGCGAGCGCGGGGTGGCGGTGTCGCGAGGGTCGCCGGGCGTGGCCGAGGTGATGCCGGGCTCGACGCGGTCCATGCGCGTCTCGGTGTCGCCCAGTTCTCGCAGGTACTTCGTGAGCTCCGCCGGACCGCCGAGGTCGCGCAGCAGCAGGTTGCCCGCCGTGCCGTCGCTGTGGCGGACCGCGGCGTCGCACACGTCCCGCAGCTTCATCCCCGTTCGGACGTTCAGCTTCGTGATGACCGAGCTCTTCATCAGGTCGGCCTCGGTGTACGTGACGACGGTGTCCAGGTGCGACATCGGGTTGCGGTGCAGCACCGCCGCCGCGGCAAGCCCCTTGAACGTCGAGCAGAACGCGAACCGCTCGTCCGCCCGGTGCTCGATGGTGCTGCCGTTGTCGCTCATCGCGTAGACGCCCAGCCGTGCGTCGAACTTCTTCTCCAGCTCGAACAAGGCGTCGTGGCGCACGGGCGCCGCGCTGGTCGTCGTGGCCGGTGGTGACGAGCTGATCGGGTCCTTCGGAGGTGGGGTGGCGCACCCGGCGAGCGGGAGCAGGGCGAAAGTTTTCAGTACGGTGCGTCGGCCGGCCACCCGTTCACCCTACGGTCAACGATCGGGGCGGCGAGTAGCGATCTAGGCTGGGGAAATGAAGGTTCTGTCCATCCAGTCGGTCGTCGCCCACGGCCACGTCGGCAACTCCGCCGCCGTGTTCCCGCTGCAGCGCATCGGGGTCGAGGTCGTCCCGATCCCCACGGTGAACTTCTCCAACCACACCGGGTACGGCGCGTGGCGCGGTCCGCTCCTGCCGCCGTCGGACGTGGCCGAGATCCTGCTCGGCGTGGAGGAACGCGGGATCTTCCCCCAGGTCGACGCCGTGCTGTCCGGCTACCAGGGCGGCACGGGCATCGCCGATGTGATCATCGACGCGGTGCGCAGGGTGAAGGCCGCGAACCCGGCGGCGCTCTACGCGTGCGACCCGGTCATGGGCAACGCCAAGTCCGGCTGTTTCGTGGCCCCCGAGATCCCCGTGCTGCTGCGCGACCGGGTCGTGCCGGTGGCCGACATCATCACCCCGAACCAGTTCGAGCTGGGCTTCCTCACCGGCACCGAGCCGGCGAGCGTCGAGGAGACGCTCGCGTCGGCCGACCTCGCCCGCGCGATGGGCCCGTCGACCGTGCTGGTCACGAGCGTCGAGCGGCCCGACCGGCAGGAGGGCACGATCGAGATGCTCGTCGTGGACGACGCGGGGGCGTGGCTGGTGAGCACCCCGCACCTGCCGTTCAAGGCGAACGGGTCCGGCGACGTCACGGCCGCGCTGTTCACCGCCCACTACGTGCAGACGAAGGACGCGGCGCTGGCACTGGAGCGCACCGCGTCCAGCGTCTTCGACCTGATCGACCTGACCTACCGCTCCGGTGAGCGCGAGCTGCGGCTGGTGCAGGCCCAGGAGTTCTACGCGGCGCCGCGGATGCAGTTCAAGGCCGAGCAGGTGCGCTGAGCCGAAGGCCCTGCATCGTCAGGTGCGCGCGGTCGCCGCGCAGGACGACCCACGACCGTTCGACCGGTGCACCCCGGAGGTCGTGGCCGAGCCACGCGACCGACAGCACCGGTGTGGCGGGGCGGACGTCGAGCAGCCCGGCGACGCGGGGCGTGGCGAGCGCGGTGGTGCACCAGGGACACGGCTCGCCGAACCGGACCCCGTAGGCGTCGGAGAGGAACCTCCGCAGCGGGGTCGTGCCGTCGTAGCGCTCGGCGAAGCCGGGGAACCGGGACGCGTGCAGGCAGGTCGACCGCACGCCGACCGGTTCGTCCCCGCGCACGAGGACCGACTCGACGTTGACGACGTCCTGCGCGCCGATGGCCCTGACCACGACCTGTTCGCGGTCGGCGAGGTCCTGCACGAGCGCGTCGAGGCTGATCCGGTGGACCTGCTTGCGAGGCGCGACGGCGGTGCCCTGACGGCCGGCCCCGCGCACGAGCCTGCCCTCCAGCACGAGCTCGTCCATCGCCTTGCGGATGGTGGTGCGGGACATGCCGAACACGTCCGAGAGCTCGCGCTCCGGCGGGAACGGGGTGTTGTCGGGCAGTTCGTTCACCAGGTCGAGCAACCTGGTCTTGGCCTGGAAGTAGCGCGGGATCGCGGGCACACCCGGACGCTATTTCCGGCCGATAACCAGCGACTCATCGTCGGCGTCCGGCACGGAGCCGATCTCCCGGTAGATCCGGGCGGCCTCGTGCCGGTCACCGCTCAGGCAGGCGAGCGCGGCGTCCTTCCAGCGTGACCAGGACACCTCGGCGAGGCAGTCCGGGCCGTGGCCGGCGGCGGCGAGCACGATCGGCAGGTCGACACCGATCGGACCGGTGATCTGGCGGCCGGGCAACAGGGTCAGCAGCTCGCCTACCTCGGCCGGCTCGCCTTGCTGGAGCGCGATGCGGGCCTTCAACGTCAGCGGGTGCTGCAACTCGCCGGGATGGCCTTTGCTCCTCGCGAGTTCCAGCGCCCGGTCCGCGTCCTCGGCGGCGCCGGGGAGGTCGCCGGTCAGCAACCGGGCGCGGCCGCGGGCGGCGTGCAGGTGGGACTGGCCGGGGGAGCGGGCGATGGACTCGCCGACGTGCTGGAGGGCTTCCGCGTACCGGCCGTCCCAGAACAGGTCCAGGTACCTCGACGAGTCGAGCCAGGTGATCGTGTCGTCGTCGCCGTGCCTCCGGGCGGCCACTCGTGCTTCGGCTCTCACCGCGAGCCGTGCGTCGACGTCGCCGAGCACGGCGTAGGCGGTGCCGGTGTTGAACAGGCACAGGCTGGGCGAGACGCCGGCCGTCCTGCGCTCGGCCACGGCCTGGATCATGTCGCCGATGCCGTCCGGGTCGCCCTGCTTGACCCTGGCCAGTCCCAGGGCTTCCAGCGCGATGGCCCGTTCGACGCCGGTGGCACCTCGCAACGCCTCCCGCGCGGCGCTGACCGCGTCGTCCAGCCTGTCCACGAGGGTCAGGGAGTGCGCGAGGTACGCCTGCACGCCGAACACCCGCTCGTCCGGGCCGGCCAGCGCGAGGAACTCGATCGTGCGGTCGAGGTGCCGTTCGGCCGCCGCGTGGTCGCCCCGGTGCCACGCGGCGCGCCAGGACGACCGGGAGGCCTCCGCGGCGCCCGCGAAGTTCTGGGCGCCACGGTGCAGTTCGACGGCTTCGGCCAGCTCCTCGAGCCCTTCGCCGTTCCACGCCAGGCACGATCCCAGCAACGTGAGCAGGCCGGCCTTGTCCGGGTGACCGGGCGGGCAGACGGCCAAGGCGGCGCGGTAGCACCGGATCGCGGTGTCCCTGGCGGCCAGTGCGGTGGCCCTGCGGCCCGCGTCGGTCAGGGCCGTCCGCGCCTTGCGGCCCATGATGTCGCACGGTTTCCCGGAGGCCTCGGCGATCCACACCGCCTCCTGGAAGTGGTACGCCAGCAGGGGAACGTGCTCCAGCGGCAGCGCCTGCACCCACTCGGCCGCGTGGTAGTGCTTCATCGCCTTGGTGCCACGCGGGACCCGGTCGTACGCGACGTCGCGCACCAGCACGTGGCTGAAGGCGTACTCGGCCTCGCCGAAGACCTTGCTGGGCTGGCGCTTGAGGAAGTCCCGCTGTGCCAGCACCTCCAGGCTGCGCGCGATCTCGGCGGCGTCCCGTTCCGCGACGACCGCGACCGCGCCCGGCCAGACCGCCGGACCGAGGACCGCGGCGTCCTGCAGCACGGACCTCTCCAACTGGGGCAACGAGTCGAGCCGCGCGCCGATGACGGTCTGCACCGTCTCCGGCAGGGCGTCCGGGGCGCCGTCGCGGAGCATGCGGACGTACTCGGCGGCGAAGAGCGGGTTGCCCGCCGCCCGGCGCAACAACGTCCGCACGTCGGCCACGACGTCATGGCGGGCCATCAGGGTTTCGAGCAGCCGCGCGGTGTCCTCTTCGGACAGTGCGTCCAGCGTGATCGACTCACCTCGGACCGGCGGCCCCGGACGGGCGGTGAGGAGCACCAGCAACGGCACGTCGTCCGCGGTGTCGGCCAGTCCGTGCAGGAAACCGAGCAGCAGCTCGTCGGCCCAGTGCACGTCCTCGACGACCACCACCAGCGGCTCCTCCGCGAGGTGTTCGACCAGCCTGCGCCACGCCATCAGCACGTCGCTGCCCTGCGGCCCGGCACCGGCCAGCGCGCAGAGCTGGGTGACGAGCCACGGGTCGTCGCTGATCGCCTGGATCTTGGCGGTGACCGCGGCGGCGTCGTCGGTGTCGAAGATCTGCGCGTGGCTCCGCACGATCTCCGCCAGCGGGGCGAACACGTCGTCACGCGCGAACGGGGGCGTGCGGCCGGTGAGCGTCCGGCGGCCCGTGGCGAACTCCCGGACGAGCCTGCTCTTGCCCACGCCCGGCTCGCCGACCACCGTGATCGTCCTCGGCCGGCCCGTCGCCCTGACCTGCTCGTACTTCTCGACGAGCGCGGCCATCTCGCGCGAGCGGCCCACGAACGGCGCGTCGTCCCGGGCCGGGGTGAGCGCCCTTTCGGTCACCGGACACGTCCTGACCTCGCTTTTGCCGGTCTGGGCGAGCAACCGCAGACCGGAGTCGAGCACCGTGCCGCCGACCTCGACGCGATCGCCGGACGTGACCAGCGCGGGCCCGGTGGACACGGCGGCAGCCGCCGGATGCGCTCCGGTGATCTCGAACGCGGCACGCACGGCCCGTGCGGCGTCGTCCTCGCGGTTGACCGGCGCGCCGAACGCCGCGCAGACGGTCGAACCGAGCGTCGTGACGGTGGTGCCGCCGAAGGCCTCGACGTGCCTGAGCACCTGGGCGACCGCGGTCTCCAGCCGTTCGTCGGCGGCCTCGTCCGCTCCCGGCAGCTCCAGCCGGACGACGAGGACGCTGACCTTCTTGCGTTCCAGCATGGTCCGCGCCGGGCCAGGGGTGGCCGCGAGGGCCGGGTCCTGGGTGAGGATCGCCCGCTCCAGCCCGGCCAGTTCGGGCCCGGGGTCGATGCCGAGCTCGGCGGCGAAGCGTTCCCGCGCCGCGCGGAAGACCGCGAGCGCGTCGGCCTGCCTGCCGGACCGGTAGAGCGCGAGCATCAGCTGGCCGCGCAGGCGTTCGCGCAACGGGTGATCGCTCACCAGCGCCTCCAGCTCCGCGATCACCTCGCGGTGGCGCCCGCACGCCAGTTCGGCGTCGAACCTGTCCTCGACCGCCACGTCGCGCAGGTGCGTGATCTCCACCAGCGCCGGCCACGTGACGCCGTCCGCCACCAGGTCCGCGAGCACGGGCCCGCGCCACAACGCCAGCGCGTCCCGCAGGACCGCGGCGGTCTGCTCTGGCCCCGGTGCGCTCGCGGCGCGGTGCAGGGCGGCACGGAACCGGTGCAGGTCAACGCGATCCGGTTCCGCGCGCAGCAGGTAGCCGGGCTTGCGGGTGACGATGTCGAGCCCGGCCTTGCGCAGCGCCGACACGACGTTGAGCAGGATCCCGCGCGCCGTGGGCGGGTGCCCGCCGGGCCACAACGCCGCCGTGAGCTCGCTGATCGACACCACGCGGCCCGCGTTGAGCAGCAGGAGACCCAGCGTCGCCCGGCGGGTGAACCCGCCGACCCGGTGCTCCCTGCCGTTCACGCGGACCTGCAGGGGACCGAGTACCGCGAACTCGACAGACATCGGTCTGGACCATACCGCCGATCACCGCACCGGACGGACGCCTTCCGCGCGCGGAGAGCTTGTGGCCGCCGTGATCCAGTGCCATGTTGGACCGATGGGGCGAACAAAGGTGTTCGGGCTGCTGGTGGCGTGCGGGCTGCTGGCGGGATGTCTGGGGCAGACGCGGAGCGGTGATCAGGCGCGCAACGCCGACGCCAAGGAGATCACGCTGACGATCGTCGCCAACGCGGCGGTGGGCGGGAAGAACGCGCGCGGGGCGAACTGGATCCAGAACTGGGTGATCCCCAGGTTCACCGAGATGCAGAAGGCCAAGGGCGTCACGGCGACGATCAAGTTCGAGCAGAACGGTACCGGCGACGAGGACTTCAAGACCAAGGTCGCACTCGACCTGAAGACCGGTGGTGGTGGCGACATCATCGAGATCGACGGCATCTGGCTCGGCGAGTTCGCGCAGGCCGGGCAGATCAAGCCCCTCGACGAGGTCGTCGGCGACACCGGCTGGGACGGCTGGGACCAGATCCCCGAGGCCGTGCAGGGGCTCGGCGAGTTCGACGGCAAGCGGTACGGCGTGCCGATGGGCACGGACGGGCGCGTGCTGTTCTTCAACAAGAAGCTGTTCGCGCAGGCGGGTTTGCCCGTGGACTGGCAACCGAGGTCGTGGCAGGACGTGCTCGACGCGGGGACGAAGCTCAAGTCCCTCCAGGGCGTGACGCCGATCCAGCTCAATGCCGGCAGCGCGATGGGCGAGGCCACGACCATGCAGGGCGTGCTGCCCGCACTCGTGGGCACCGGCAGGCCCGTCTACGAGAACGGGAAGTGGCAAGGGGATTCGGCGCAGGTCAAGGACGTCCTCTCGCTCTACCGGAAGATCTACGGCGGCGGGCTCGGTGATCCCGTGCTGCAGCAGGAGGCCAACGGCCGGCAGCGCTCGTTCACGCTGTTCAGCGAGAACAAGATCGGCGTCCTGCTGGAGAGCGACTACTTCTGGCGTTCCGTCGTGGAGCCGAAGAACGGCGTGGCCGCGATGGCGGACCGCGACGTCGCCGTCGGCTGGGCGCTCGTCCCGGCCAAGGAGCCCAAGGCGGGCGTCGGCGGGCAGGACTTCGTGAGCATGTCCGGCGGGGGCGTGCGCGTGATCAACCCGAACACCCAGTACCCCAGGCAGGCCTGGGAGTTCATGCAGTTCCTCAACTCCGCCGAGGCCGTCAAGGAGTCGCTCGCCGGCACCGCGCAGCTCACCCAGCGCCAGGACGTCAACGACCAGGTGCTCGGCGGCGACCCGATGTTGTCGTTCATCGCGGAGAAGGTCCTGCCGATCACCCGGTACCGGCCCGGTCTCGCCGACTACCCCAAGGTGTCGGCCGCGCTGCAGCAGGCGACCGCGGACGTGGTGTCCGGCAAGAGTCCCGACGACGTCGCGCGGGCCTACAGAGAGGCGTTGGTGAAGGCGGTCGGCGAGCAGAACGTTGGATAGCTCCGGCCTGGGCGTCCGGCGCGCCGTCGGGTTCGTCGCGCCGGCGCTGGTGCTGATCGGGATCTTCCTGGTCTTCCCGGCGCTGTGGACGCTGTACATCGGCATCACGAACTACCAGCTCACCGGGGCCGCGGCGGCGAACCCGCAGGTGGTCGGGCTGGACAACCTGGTCGAGGCCGTCCGCGACCCGCTGTTCACCAACTCGGTGTGGCTCACGGCGATGTTCGTGCTGTTCTCGGCCGTCATCGGGCAGAACGTGCTCGGCTTCCTGCTCGCGTGGCTGCTGCGCTCGGTCAGCCCGTGGCTGCGGCGCACCACCGAGGGCCTGGTGCTGCTCTCCTGGATCCTGCCGAGCACGGTCGTGGCGTTCCTGTGGTTCGCCGTGCTGAGCCGCGACACGGGCACCCTGGGGCTGCTGCTCGGGCAGCCGGAGACGTCGTGGCTGGTGCAGTACCCGATGACCAGCCTGATCGTCTTCAACATCTGGCGCGGCACGGCGTTCTCGATGCTGCTCTACACCTCGTCGCTGGCCGCGGTGCCGCCCTCGCAGTTGGAGACCGCACGGCTCGTGGGCGCGTCGGGCTGGCAGACCGTGCGGGACGTGGTGTTCCCGCACATCCGCGGGCACGTGCTGACGAACACGCTGCTGATCAGCCTGTGGACGGCCAACGACTTCACGCCGTTCCTGCTGACGTCCGGCGGTCCGAACCACCAGTCCGAGGTGCTGCCGGTGCTGA
The DNA here is from genome assembly GCF_003350445.1 of Lentzea flaviverrucosa. Lineage (NCBI taxonomy): Bacteria > Bacillati > Actinomycetota > Actinomycetes > Pseudonocardiales > Pseudonocardiaceae > Lentzea > Lentzea flaviverrucosa. The sequence continues at coordinate 317,536 of NZ_QQAU01000007.1, read as the reverse complement.
TCTACCGGCAGGCGCTGGAAGGCGGTCAGCTCGGGTACGCCTCCGCGATGTCGATGCTGTTGCTGGTGGGCAACCTGGCGATCGCCCTGGTGTACCTGCGGCTTCTGCGGAGGCGGCCATGAGTCCTCTGTGGATCGTCCGGCGGATCGGCTTCTACGTGCTGATCACGGTGGTGCTGGCGTTCTTCGCGGTGCCGATGCTGTGGCTGGCCTCGGCGCCGTTCGACGCGAAGCCCGGCCTGGGGCTGCGCTGGCCGGACTGGACGTTGCGCAACGTCGTGGCGACCTTCGAACACCCGTACACGCTGACGTCACTGGTGAACTCGCTGGTGCTGTGCGTGGTCGCGACCGTGGTGACGACGGTGCTCGCGGCGCTGGCGGCCTACGCGCTGTCGCGGGTGCGGATCCCCGGCCGGGACCTGCTGCTGTACCTGCTCCTGCTGTTGTCGAGCGTCGTCACGGGCACGGCCGCGATGGTGCCGATCTTCGTGATGATGCTGCAGCTCGGCCTGATCAACTCGCAGTTCGGCACGGCGCTGGTCATCGCGGGCGGCATGCTGCCCGCGGCCATCTTCATCCTCAAGGACTTCATGGACGCCGTGCCGCGGTCGTACGAGGAGTCGGCGCGGGTGTTCGGCGCCTCGCCCCGGCAGGTGCTCGCCCACGTCGTGCTGCCGGTCGCGCGGCCCGGTGTCGCGACGATCTTCGTGTGGGCGTTCGTCAACGCATGGGGCAACTTCCTGCTGCCGTTCCTGCTGCTGCGCGACGTCGGCCAGCAGCCGGCGGCCGTGCTGCTGCGCACCCTCTACGACGAGGGCGGCAGCGCCAACCTGACGGTGATCCCGGTGTTCTCGCTGCTGTACTCGATCCCGGTGGTCGTGCTGTACCTGTTCGTGAGCAAGCGGTACGGGTTCCGATTCCACGGAGGCATCAAGAGCTGATGGCGGGCATCACTGTCGAGGACCTGTCCACCGTGTACCCCAACGGGGTGCGGGCGGTGGACGGGCTGGACCTGGAGATCGCCGACGGCGAGCTGTTCGCCCTGCTCGGCCCGTCCGGCTGCGGCAAGACCACGTTGCTGCGCACGATCGCGGGCCTGGAGGGCGCCACCGACGGAGCCGTGGCGATCGGCGACCGCGACGTCACGCGGCTGCAGCCCGGCGAGCGGCGGATCGCGATGGTCTTCCAGGACTACGCGTTGTTCCCGCACATGACGGTGTCGGAGAACATCGCCTACCCGCTGCGGGTGCGGGGCGTCGCGAAGTCGGTGCAGCAGGAGACGGCCGTGCGCACCGCCGAGGGGCTGAGCCTGGGCGCCCTGCTGGACCGGCGGCCCGGCCAGCTCTCCGGCGGCCAGCAGCAACGGGCGGCGCTCGCCCGCGCGGTCGCGGCGTCGGCCGAGGTGCTGCTGCTGGACGAGCCGCTGTCCAACCTGGACGCCCGGCTGCGGCTGGAGGCGCGGACGTTCCTCAAGAAGCTGCAGCGCGAGCTGGCGCTGACGACGGTGTTCGTGACGCACGACCAGGCCGAGGCACTGGCGCTGGCCGACCGGATCGCGGTCATGGACGCGGGCCGGATCCGGCAGCTCGGCACCCCGCGGGAGGTGTTCCAGCGGCCCGCGGACACGTTCGTCGCGAACTTCATCGGCTCGACGCCCATGAACCTGGTGCCGCGCGGCTCGGAGATCATCGGCGTGCGACCCGAGTACCTGTCGCCCGCCGCCGGGGGACTGTTCACCGGCGAAGTGTCCATTGTGGAGAATCTCGGCGTGACGTCGCTGGTGACGCTGGACTGCGGCGAGGACCAGATCGGCTACGTCGTACCCGAGGACGACGAGCCCGAGATCGGCTCGAAGGTGACCGTGGGCGCTTCGCCCGCACGCGTTCTGCGCTATGACAAGGAGACCGGCCTACTCGTGAGGTGACGATGTTCCAGACCGATGGCTACGAGACGCACGCCGGCGTGCTCGCGCCGGCGAAGTTCGAGGCGCTGGCCGCGCACTTCGAGGCCAGGCTGGCGGCCCTGCCCGAGGGGCGGCGTCCCGAGCACATGGACGTGCCGCACCTGACCGACCCCGCCCTGTTCGAGTGGCTGCTGGACCCGGACGTCCTGGACCTCGTCGAGTCGCTGATCGGCCCGGACATCGCGCTGTTCTCGTCGCACTTCATCTGCAAGCCCGCCGGCGACGGCAAACCCGTGCCGTGGCACCAGGACGCGCACTTCTGGCGTGACAGCATCTCGCCCGCGAGCGACGCGATCACGGTGTGGCTGGCGATCGACCCGTCCACCGTCGAGAACGGCTGCCTGCGGGTGATCCCGGGCAGTCACCTCGCGGCCGCCGAGCACACCGGCACCGCCGACTCGTTCTTCAACCAGGAGACGGCCGTCGACGAGTCACGCGCTGTCGACGTGGAACTGGAGCGCGGGGCGTGCAGCGTGCACTCGGCCATGCTGGTGCACGGCAGCCCGCCGAACCGCAGCACCTCGCGCCGTTGCGGCTACACGATGCGGTACATGCCGACGACGGTCCGGTACCTCGAGCCCGGCGGCCGTGGCATCTACCTCGCGCGCGGACGCGACCACGCCGGCAACACCTACAGCTCGACCGGATAATGGCTAATAGTCTAGAAAATCGATTCAGTCGTCTCACGCGTCAGACCGGGATCGGGGCGGGCGCGCCCCATCCGCGGACCTCGGCCGCGGTGATCTTGGCGAGGGTGCTGGTGCTCGGATGACCTGCGACGGCGACGCTTCCGCCCGACACGGTGAACGAGCGCGGCGTGGGAGGAATCCCTCGATGCGACTGTCCGTGAGGTCCAGCTTCGGCGATCCCCCGTCTTGACCGTTCAGTGGACCGGACATAGCGTATTTGGAAAGCGCTTTCCGAGACCCCGGGGAGTTTCGTGGACACGAATCGGACGGACCGCTGGCGCGGTGTCGTGGAGCGGACGTGGCGTCCGGTCGCGCTGCTCGCCGCCTGCCTCGCCATCTGGCACCTCATCACCGCCACCGGCATGGTCGAGGCCTACCTCGTGCCTTCACCGGCCAAGACCTTCGGCCTGCTGGTGGACAAGTGGTCGTACCTCTGGGGTCACACCTGGGTGACGACCTACGAGACCGTCCTCGGCTTCGTCATCGCGGGTGTCCTCGGCGTGCTCATGGCCGTCGCGATGGTCTACTCGAGGACGATCGAGAGCACCGCCTACCCGATCCTGCTGTTCGCCCAGGTCATCCCGAAGATCGCGATCGCGCCGCTGTTCGTGGTGTGGCTCGGTTTCGGCTTCGAGCCCAAGGTGGTCGTGGCCGTGCTGATGGCGTTCTTCCCCGTGGTCATCTCGACCGTCACCGGTCTCAAATCCGTCGACACCGAGATGCTCGAGCTCGCCGCGACGATGGGCGGCGGTCCGGTCAAGACGTTCATCAAGATCCGCTTCCCGGCCGCGCTCCCGCACCTCTTCGCGGGTCTGAAGGTCGCGGTCACGCTCGCCGTGACCGGTGCCGTGGTCGGCGAGTTCGTCGGCTCCAACGAAGGCCTCGGCTATGTGATCCTGCAGGCCAACGGCAACATGGACACCCCGATGCTGTTCGCGGGCCTGATCGTCATCTCGCTGGTCGGCGTCCTGCTCTTCCTCCTGCTCGACCTCGCCGAGAAGCTGATGCTGCCGTGGCACGCCAGCCGGCGCGGCGCCGCCGTCACAACCCTTCTCGCGAAAGGCACGGCATGAAGAAACTGCTCGCAGGTCTTCTTCCCGCGTTGCTGGTGGTCGCCGCCTGCGGTGACGGCGGCGACACGACGTCCGGGGCCGCTGGTGAGGCCAAGGAGGTCACGCTCACCCTCAACTGGTACCCGTACGGCGAGCACGCGCCGTTCTACTACGGCCTCAAGCAGGGCATCTACGAGAAGCACGGCATCAAGCTGAAGATCCAGGCGGGCCAGGGCTCCGGCAAGACCGTCACGGCCACCGGCGCAGGCCAGACCGACTTCGGCTGGGCCGACACGTCCGCGCTGGCCACCGCGGTCGAGCAGGGCGTGCCGGCCAGGAGCATCGGGGTGTTCCTGCAGACGACCCCGGCGTCCGTGCAGTTCTTCACCGACAAGAACATCAAGAAGCCGGAGGACCTGAAGGGCAAGTCCGTCGCCACCACGGCGGGGGACGCGCTGACGAAGACGTTCCCGGCTTTCCTGAAGCAGAACGGCATGCAGGAGTCCGACGTCTCCATCCAGAACATCGACCCCGCGGGCAAGATGGCCGCGGTCATCTCGAACCGGACCGACGTGCTGCTGGGGTTCGCGTCCGACCAGGGGCCGACCATCGAGGAGAAGTCCGGCAAGGACGTGGGCTACCTGCGCTTCTCGGAGTTCGGGCTGAACTACTTCAGCAACGGGCTGCTGACGTCGAAGTCGATGCTGCAGAAGGACCCCGAGCTGGTGAAGAAGATGGTCACGGCCACGCAGGAGGCGTGGACGGAGGCCGAGAAGGCGCCGGAGGCCGCGGCCGAGTCGATGAAGGGCGCCGCCGAGCAGCTGCCGTCGCCGACCGTGGTGCTGGAGCAGTTCAAGACGACCCTGACGCTGCTGCACACCGACGCGACGAAGGGCAAGGCGCCGGGCGTCAACACGGTCGAGGACTGGAAGAAGACGATCGAGACCTTCCAGAAGACCGGCATCATCAAGGAGGCTTCCGAGCCGTCGGCCTACTGGGAAGAAAGCGTTGCCCCGAAGGGATGAGCGCAACAGGGATGAGCACAACTCTGGGAACCGCCTCCGCTGTCGCCATCGACGATGTCTCCGTGCGCTTCCAGTCGAAGCGCACGGAGGTGACCGCGATCCAGCAGGTCTCCGTCGACGTCGCGCCGGGCGAGTTCGTGTCCATCGTCGGGCCGTCCGGCTGCGGCAAGTCGACGTTGCTGAAGCTGGTGTCCGGTCTGCTGAAGCCGTCGTCGGGCACGGTGACGTTGCTCGGCGAGCAGGTGCGCGGACCACGTCACGACATCGGCTTCGTCTTCCAGCGCGCCGCGTTGCTGGAGTGGCGTTCGGCGCGCAGGAACATCCTGCTGCAGGCCGAGATGCGCGGGATGAACTCGGCCGAGGCGGGCAGGCGAGCCGACGAGCTCATCGAGATGACAGGGCTTTCCGGGTTCGAGAACGCGCTGCCGCACGAGCTGTCCGGTGGCATGCAGCAGCGCGTGGCGTTGTGCCGTGCGTTGCTGCACCAGCCGCGCGTGCTGCTCATGGACGAACCGTTCGGCGCGCTGGACGCGTTGACTCGCGAGCAGATGAACGTCGAGCTGCACCGGGTGTGGCGGGAGACCGGCACGACGGTCTTGCTCGTGACGCACTCGATCGCGGAGTCGGTGTACTTGGCGAACCGGGTGATCGTGCTGACGCAACGGCCCGCGGTGGTCAAGGAGGTCATCGAGGTCGACCTGCCCACCGAACGGGACTACTCCGCGACGATGGCGCGTCCGGAGTTCGCGTCGGCGACCGCGCACATCCGCGATCTGCTGGGAGCCGTGACAGGACAGGACTGATCGTGCGGCGAAGGTTGTAACCACTTCATCAGCTGGGTAGCGTTCGGGTTCCGCCGCGTTGGAAAGCGCTTTCCGTCGCCGTGCTGCACGGCCTGGCCCACAGGGTGGTGGGGATGTTCCGACGCTTATCCCTTTTGACGGTGACAACATTCGTGCTCTCGACGTTGCTCGTGCCCATCGCCTCGGCGCAGCCGGACGTGCCGATCGCCGACCCGCTGCCGACGCCGGGTGCCTCCGGCATCGGCCTGGAGCTGACCGAGGTCGCACAGCTGCCGAAGTCGCAGCCCGTGCCACCGCCGACCGACACCAGACTGGTGCGCTACAACAGGGTCAACTACCTCGGCGAGGTGCCGGACGGCTCCGGCCGGATGTTCGTGCCGGACATGAACGGCGAGCTCTACCTGCTGGACGGGGGAATCCAGCACGCGTTCCTCGACCTGGGGGCGGCCATCGGCCCCGACTTCCACACCCACCGCGGCCTGGGCAGCGGCTTCGGGTTCGCCGCGTTCCACCCGGACTTCAGGAGCAACGGCAAGTTCTACACCGTGCACACCGAGACCGGCTCCGCGCTCACCACGAAGAAGCCCGACCTGCCCTCACCCGTGGACACGCAGGTGCACGGCGTGATCACCGAGTGGACGGCCTCAGACCCGCGCGCGGACGTCTTCGCCGGCACGCACCGCGAACTGCTGCGGGTCGGCTTCGCCTCGTACATCCACGGCTTCCAGGAGATCGGCTTCAACCCGGCGGCGCGCTGGTGGGACGAGGACCACCACCTGCTCTACATCGCGTCCGGCGACGGCGGCATCGGCGTCTCGACCACGGTGCCGCAGGACCTGGCACTGCCGCAGGGCAAGATCCTGCGCATCGACCCGGCCGGTCGCGACGGCGTGAACGGGCAGTACGGCATCCCGCGCGCGAACCCGTTCGTGCGCAAGGCAGGCGCGCTGGGCGAGATCTACGCGTACGGCATGCGCGACCCGTACCGCTTCAGCTGGGACCGCGTCACCCGCCGGATGTACATGGGCCACATCGGCGAGAAGGCCGTCGACGCGGTCTACGAGGTCCGCAAGGGCGCCAACCTGGGCTGGAGCGAGCGCGAGGGCATCTGGGAGTACCGGCGCGGCGACCCGTCGTGCGGTGTGTTCCCGCTGCCCGCCGACGACGCGAAGTACGGCTACACCTACCCGGTCACCGGCTTCGACCACAACCGGCTGTCGTCCCAGCGGCCGTGCGCCGACAGCGGCAACGCGTTGATGGGCGGCTTCGTCTACCGCGGCTCGAAGATCCCGGCGTTGCGCGGCAAGTACGTCTACGGCGAGGGCGTGAAGGGCCTGCTCTACTACGCCGAGGAACGAGAGATGCGAGCGGGCGGGCCCATGGCCGCGTCGCGCGAACTGATGGTCTACGTCAACGGCCAGCTGACCACCATGAAGGCTCTGGTGAACGACCCGAACCGCGTCGACCTGCGCTTCGGTCAGGACGCGGCCGGTGAGCTCTACGTGCTGGCGAAGGCGAACGGCAAGGTCTGGAAGGTGACGGGCGCCCGCACCTTCGCCTCCTGCGCTCCCGGCCACGACGTCGTCGCCGGGACCGGCTCGGCGCGGTCGTGGCAGCCGGTGACCCCTGCGCTCTGGCAGTTCCCCGGCCGTGAGGTCGTACTGGCCCAGCCCGGCGCCGCACGACCGGGCCCGCGCCGCCCGTTCGAGTACGCGGTGCTGCGGAAGGGCCCCGAGTTCGGTTCGGTGCAGGTCGACGCCTCGGTGCGGCTGGACACCCCGGTCGGGGAGTCCAACCGGGACGTGATCATCGTGTTCGGCCACCGGTCGGACACCGAGTTCTACTACGCGCACCTCTCGTCGGACAACAAGATCTACCCCCACAACGGCATCTTCGTCGTGAACAACGCCGACCGGCTGCGCCTGGACCACCAGTGGGACGCGGTCCGCTCGGTCGGCGCGGCCCCCGCCGTCACCGACACGGCCTGGCATCGCGTGCGGGTCAAGCAGTGCACCGACTCGGGCGAGATCGCCGTGTACCTGGACGGTTCGCCGTACCCGCTGATGACCGCCGTGGACAAGACGTTCGCCTCGGGCCGCGTCGGCTTCGGCTCGTTCGACAACGTCGGCAGGGTCCGCGACCTGCGCGTGCAGGGCAAGGGGATCCGATGAGGCGGCTGGTCGTTCTCGGGTTCACCGCGGTGTTCTGCACCGGCTTGGCCGCACCCGCGCAAGCCACGTTCGGCACCGTGCTGCCGACTCTGCAACACAACCTGGTGTCCTACTACGACTTCGAACACCCGGTGCGCGGCGACAAGGCCCTGGAACAGGACAGCGGCCGTTCGGGGACGACGTTGCAGCTGATCAACGGCGGAGCCGGCATGCGCGTGCGCGATGGAGCGTTCCGGCACAGCCGCGACTCGCTTCAGCTCCAGCAGATCACCCCGGCGGCCGCCGGCAACGACGACTGGAAGGCGGGCCTGTACAGCGACACCGGCGTGCCCACGCTGAAGGCGTTCAACGGAGCGCGCCAGGCGTCGATCATGGGCTGGGTGAAGATGACGGGCCAGAACCCGGCCCCGAACTCGAACTCCGTCGACCCTTCCGACCTCTACGGCGCAATCGGCCTGGCCGGCGTCCTGACGGGGGACTCGAACGGCCACGCGGTGCGCGCTCTGCTGGAACTGATCCAGGTTGACGGCGAGCTGAAACTGGTCGCCCTGGCACGTCGGATAGACGGCGGCGACTCGCAGACGTTCGCGGCCACCGACCCGTGGCAGAAGCTGTTGCCGCAGAACGAATGGGTGTTCCTCGCGGCGACGTTCGACTTCGACACCGGCACGATGGCCCTGTACCGCAACGGGAATCCGCTGGCGGGCCGGTATGTCGCCGCCGGTGACCCGTGGAAGCTCGAAGGCGAACCGGAACCGGACCTGGCGTCCGCTACAGACCCGCGCGGGTACAAGATCGGGGGCAGCTACCCGCAGAACACCCGCGAGGGCAACGCCTGCAACTGCCGGATGGACAGCCTGATGTTCCTCGACCGGGCCGCCCGCCCGTGGGAAGTGCGCCTGCAGTACCGCTGGATGAAGAATTAGGGCCTGTATCGAAGTCTGATCCGCGATAGCCGGGCCCGAGGCGGCCCCCGGCGGCGCGGCCGGACTGCCCACGTACAACACCGGTATGCGGGCAGTCCGGCCGCGCCACCCTGGTTCGTCGCGACCAGCAGGCCGAGACCGGGTTTGCCCTGCATGGTCAGCTCGGCCTTCACCGCGGGCTGCTGCTTGTCGCTCGTGGCGCTCGCCAGCGTGTTCGCGCCGGCCGCCTCACCCTGGGGTGCCGGGCTCGGTGAGCCGCAGGCCGTGGCGCCGAGCGCGAGAGCGGCGGCGAGAATCGTGAGACGCATGCGTGGACCCCTGACCCGGTGGTTCGTGTTGATCTCCATCGAACAACCGGGCCAGGGGGGCTCGCACACCCGCACCGCTCGATCGGGTGTCAGAGCGTGGCGACCCGCACCGCCTTCGCCATCGCCTCGAAGCCCTTGTCACCGGGGTGCAGGTGGTCGCCCTGGTCGTAGTCGGGCCTGATCCGCTGCGGATCGGCCGGGTCGCGGATCACCTCGTCGAAGTCGACGACGGCGTCGAAGTCGGGACTCGTCCGGATGAAGGCGTTCACGGCCTGGCGCACCGCCTCGAGCTCCTCGGTGTAGCTGTTCCAGCCCTTGAACGGTGTGATCGTCGCGCCGATCACCCGCAGGCCGCGGTCGTGCGACCGGGACGCGATCTGCTTCAGCGCGGCGATGATCTTGGCCGGGTCGGTCTGGTGCGGGGTCTGCTGGATGTCGTTGATGCCCTCGAACACGATCACCGAGCGGACGCCGGACTGGGTGAGCACGTCGCGGTTCAGCCTGGCCAGCGCGTTCGGGCCGGCCCAGTCGCCGTCGAGCAGCAGGCGGTTGCCGCTGATGCCCGCGTTCAGCACGCCCAGGCGGGTGTTCACGCGGTCGGCGAGCTGGTCGGGCCAGCGCAGGTTCGCGCCCCACGTCGAGTTCGCGCCGTCGGTGATCGAGTCGCCGAGCGCCACGACGCTGCCCCGCAGGCTGGACGACCTGACGTCCACGCCCGAGACGTAGTGCCAGTTCGTGGTGCGTTCGCGGTAGGCGGCGGCGGACTCGTCGGCCGTGTGGTTGCCGTCGCGGGTGAAGTACGAGTTCTGCATCGTGAGCTGGTGGTGCGTGACGGGGCCGCCGGGCTCCGGCGTGTAGACGCTCACCAGCAGGTCGGAGTCGGCGGGCACGGTGAGCGCCACGCCGTCGCTGACCACGTCGGCGCCGGGTGGGGCGATGATCGACTGAGCGCCGCCGAACGTCAGCGTGCGCATGGTGCCGGGCAGCGCGAGGGGAGTGTCCGGACCGGCTGCGCGCGCGACCGTGACCTGGCCGAACAGGATCGGCGTGCGGCCGTAGGCGTTGGAGAGCCGGACGCGGATCTCCTTGCCGCCGGCGCTGACGTGCACGATGTTGCGCACCGAGAAGTTCGGATAGCCGTTCTCGGTACCGGGGACCGCCGAGGACGGCGCGGTCGCCCATGTGCCCACCCACCGCGGAGGTGCGGCCTGTGCGGGCGAGGCCGCGGCCACGAGCAACGCCACTGCCAGCAGAAAGCGCGTCATACCTCGACCTTGGCAGCGCCCCTGCGCGTCCGCCATCCGCCGATCTTCGGATCTATGATGCGACTCGTGTGGAACGGGGCGGAGTACCAGCGCAGGTTCGACTCGCTCGCCGAGTCCGGGATGGACGTGCACGGCGAAGCGACGTTCGTGCGCGCGTTCGGGCCGGTCTCCGTCCTGGACGCCGGCTGCGGCACCGGACGGGTCGGCATCGAGCTGGCCAGGCACGGCGTCGAGGTGGTCGGGGCGGACGTCGACGCCTCGATGCTCGCCTACGCGCGCGAGCAGGCGCCGGACATCACGTGGGTGCGGTCCGACCTGGCCGAACTCGACCTGGGCCGGACGTTCGACGTGGTCGTCATGGCGGGCAACGTGCCGCTGTTCACCCCGCCCGGCACGCAGGCCGCGCTCGTCGCGGGAGTGGCGCGGCACGTCGGGAACGTGCTCGTCGCCGGGTTCAGCCTGGACCGCGGCTACACCGCCGAGGACTACGACGACCACTGCGCCCAGGCCGGTCTCACGCTGGTCGAACGGTTCGCCACCTGGGACCGGAAGCCCTTCGAGGGCGGCGACTACGCGGTGACCGTGAGCCGTCTCGACAGGCCCTGACCGCGGACCGTGGTCAGCGGTACGCCCTCGTCGCGGCTTCGACGAAGTCGAGCGTGAGCGGTTCGTCGGAGGTCCACGCGATCACGACCGGGCTCGGTGGCATGTCGGCCAGCGGCACCACGACCAGCTCGCCCAGGTCGTGGCCGAGCGGCGCCAGGCCCACGGAACCGTTCCACAGCACGGACTGCACGCACTCCTGCACCGCGCGGACGGTCGGGCCGGTGCGTGGTCTCCCGCCGTTCCAGTAGTTCCGCCAGATCTCGTCGGTGCCGTCGGGGAACTGGAACCAGTCGCGACCGGCGAGATCGTCCGTGGTGATCTGTTCCCTGCCCGCGAGCGGATCGTCGCGCCGGAGCACCGCACCGACCGGGTCCTGCCGCAGCACCAGGGTCTTCAGGCCGCTCTCGTCGAACGGCCCGCGCGTCAGCGCGACGTCGACCTGGCCGGTGCGCAGACCGCAGGTCGGGTCGGTCAGGTCGGTCTCGCGCACGCGGATCTCGACCTGCGGGTGCTTGCGCCGGAACGCCGCCGCCAGCCTGGCGGCGCCGTGGTCACCGAGCATGCCGACGGTGATCGTCGTCCTGGCGAGCTTGGCGCGGATGCGGTCCGCGTGGTCGAGCAGCGCCCTCGCCTCGGCGAGCAGGACGTGGCCCGCGTCGGTCAGCGTGACGCCGGCGGGGGAGCGGTGCAGCAGCGTGGCGCCGAGGTCGCTCTCCAGGTGCTTGATCGCCCGGCTCAGCGGCGGCTGGCTCAGGTGCAGTCGCCGCGCGGCGCGTCCGAAGTGCAGCTCCTCGGCGACGGCGACGAAGTACCGCAGGGTCCGCAACTCCATGATCAGGCACGATACTCGTGCGGTATCGGGACTGCGCAGATGGTCTTGGACGCCACCCCGCCCTCGCGGGTGGAGTGGAGAGCATGAACCTCTCTGATCCCGCCGTCCACGTCCCCGGTGCCACCGAGGTGGCCGACGGCGTGCTGGTGATCCCCAACGAGCACGTCAGCCTGGTGCCCAACATCGGCGTCATCAGCGGCACCGAGGCGATCCTCGTGGTGGACACCGGACTCGGCCTCACCAACGCGTCACTGGTGCGGGACTTCGCCGAAGAGGTGGCGCGCGGCCGACGGATCCACCTGACGACGACGCACTTCCACCCCGAGCACGCGTTCGGAGCGTCCGTGTTCGAGAACTCCTACCTGGTGAACCGCGCGCAGGCGGATGACCTGCGGCGCAAGGGATCCGGCTACCTGCAGCAGTTCCGCGGCTTCGGCGGCACGATCGCCGAACGGCTGGCGGACGTCGAGGTCCCGGTGCCGGACGAGGTGTTCGACGGCGTCCGCGCACTCGACCTGGGTGGCCGCACGGTGCTGCTCCGTCCGACCGGCCGCGGGCACACGCTCGGCGACCAGGTGGTCGAGGTGCCGGACGCGGGCGTGCTCTTCACCGGCGACCTGGCCGAGACCGGGCAGTTCGCGATCTTCCCGTGGTTCCCGCCGCACGACACCGACGTCTCCGGGCTCGCGTGGATCGACGTGCTGGACGGGCTGATTTCCGGAGAGCCCCGCGTGGTCGTGCCTGGGCACGGGACCGTCGGGGATGTCGCGGTGCTGCAAGGGGTTCGGGACTACCTCGGGGAGTTGCGGGACGAGACGTGGCGGCGGCGCGACTCCGCCACGGGGCTCGACGAGATCGTGGCCGAGGTGACGGAGGTGCTGGTCGAGCGGCATCCCGAGTGGGCCGGTCGGGAGTGGATCGAGCCTGGGGTGGGCTGCCTCTGCGCCGAGTAATCTCGATCTTGTGAAGCTGCTGGAGTGCGGTCACGTGGCCGTCGCCGGTTCCCTCCGCACGTGCGAACACCTCCTGGCGGAGGAGTCACCGGACTTCTACCGCGTGCTGACCGGCTCGGGCGTGCGGTACGACGTGGTGTGCGAGGAGTGCGTCGGGAAGCCGCTGCTCACCGTCTGCGAGGGGTGTGCGGACAGGGCGGGGGACGGGGGCGAGAACCTCGGCTGGAAGGGAACTCCCGAGATCCGGCACGAGGACCGCTTCGTGGCGGGGACCGTGCGGGCGGAGTCCTGGGACGTCCGGCCCCTCAACGAGCGCTGCCTGGCCCCGTTGCCGCACGGCTGGCTCGCTCTGACCGAGTCGGGTCTGGTGGATCAGGCCGGGTTCGTCTGCGAGGCGGAGTTGGAGGTCGACCAGGCCGAACCGCATCAGCGCCGGAAGCCACTGCTCGCACTTCACACGTCGGCGGACGGCCGCTATGCCGCCGTGTGCGTCGATAACGGGTCTCGGGCCGTTGTCCTCGATCTGAGCACCAAGGCCGTGGTGCTGGAGGTCGACCGCGGCACCTACCGCTCCGAGTGGACGCCGTATCCGCTCGCGTTCCTGCCCGGAGATCGGGTGGTCGCGGCGACGGCGTGGAGCGTGCTCGACGTCTTCGCCCTGCCCTCCGGTGAGCGGTTGACGGAACGGGAGGCGAAAGGGACGGGTGCTTTCCACGGACGCCTCACCCCGAGTCCCGGCGGCCGGTGGCTGCTCGACGATCGCTGGGTGTGGAGTCCTGAGGGGCAGGTGCGCGCCATCGACCTGGAAACCTGGCACGCCGATGGCGGCGAGCCGATCGGGACGTGTCTGGCGCAGCGCGCGTACGCCTGGGACCAGCCGGTCGCGTGGGTGTCGGACGACCTGGTGGCCGTCCAGCGCATCGGCGAGGACGACGAGGCGATGCTCGACGGCGTCCAACTGTTCGAACTTCCTGGTGGGCGGCGGCAGGGCGTGTTCGCGGGGCCGGCCGGCCCGATGTGGGGCCACAAAGGACTGCTGTACGTGTGTGGCGCCGATGGGCTGGAGGTCTGGGATCCCTTGTCCGGTACGCGCATCGGCCTGGTGCCGGGCTTCCGGCCGACCGCGCACCGCGGCGGCACGTTCGTCTCCCTCAACGACGGCGTGCTCGATAGCTTCAGTGTTGACTAAACAAAGTCCTCACCGAGGTGTGCGCGGATGACCTTCTTGGGCACGCACAAGGTCCAGGCCCCGATGACGAGCTCGGTCATCTCCTCGACGTCGAGCTCGGCCATCGAGGCGTGCACCCACTGGAAGCGCATGTCGGACTGGCTGGGGAACGCGAACTTGACCGGGTCGCTCGCGACGAGCGCTTCCCGTTCCTCGCGCGGGTAGCCGAAGCCCAGCACGGTCTCGTCGCGGGAGAGGGCCGCGTAGACGATCTGGCCCACGCGGAACTTCACCCGGTCGCGGATGAGGTGTTCGGTGGTGCGCGGCAGTGTGAGCGCCACTGCGCGGATGTCGGCGACGGTCACCATGGGTTCATCTTGGCGTACGCGCTGCGTCAGCGGAGTCACTTCAGGCAAATTCGGCAAATCAGCTTGAATCGGACAATAGTGATCAAGAACGTTCTCGTTCTTCAATTCCGAACCCCTGACCCATGCCGTCTCAATTCGAATTTGTGTCGTCAACCAACTGGTCTCCGGAGTCGTTGTTGCAAGTAATTTGCGGCATTCTGACCTGCATGTTCGCATGTCCGGAGGCTGAAGCAGTTCAGTTTTGTCCTGATTGGGGCGGCGGGAATGCTTCCGGCCTTTGAGAGCGCGACCACACTCTCTTCCCCATTTCACCCGATCGGGTGAAAAGTAGCGACATGAACATCAAGCGGTCCCTTCCGGCGCTTCTTCCACTGGTGCTCACCGCGACTTTCTTCGCGAGTGGTGCGGCCGAGTCGGCGACGCCGAAGCAAAGCCCCGTGAACGTCACGTCCAACGCGATCCGGTTCGACCCGCACGCGCCCAAGCTCGACGTGACCTACGGGCACTCCGCTCTGGAGTTGAAGTACATCCGCAAGGACGCGGACCAGGCCGGCGGCTGCACGACCCGCGACCACGAGGAGACCGAGGAGGCGGAGGTCGAGCCCGGAGCCGGCCACGTCACGGTGGCGGGCACCAGATACGACCTGGTCCAGTTCCACTTCCACACGCCGTCCGAGCACAAGTTCGGCGGCCGCAACACCCCGCTCGAGATGCACCTCGTGCACCGCAGTGCCGAGGGCAAGCTGCTGGTGGTCGGCGTTCCGCTGGTCGTCGGCTCGCACTCCGTCGTGGACGACGTGCTGGCGAAGCTCTCGCCCGAGTGCGGCGCCCCGGTCGACGTCGAGCCCATCGACCTCAACCGGTTGCTGCCCTCGGGGCACCACACGCTGCACTACACCGGCTCGCTCACCACGGCGCCGTTCACCGAGGGCGTCGAGTGGTACCTGACCGGCGAGCAGCACGTGTCGGCCGCGACCATCGCGCGTTTCAAGGGGCTGTTCACCGCGGGCAACGCCCGCGCGACGCAGCCGCTCAACGGCCGTACGTTCGTGGACGTCCCGCGCATCTGAGCGGAACAACAAAAGAGGCCGGTTCCTCGCGGAACCGGCCTCTTGCGCGTGACGCGCTTCACCGATTCAGGAGTCGCAGGCAATTGCCCGCGTGTGCAACTATTGCTCACGCCGATAACCTACGACTTCAAGGACTGTGTGACATGCCTGTCGCTCTGCTCGCCCTCGCGATCAGCGCCTTCGCCATCGGCACGACCGAGTTCGTGATCATGGGACTGCTTCCCGAGGTGGCTGCTGACCTCGGCGTTTCCATTCCGGGCGCGGGGTTGCTGATCTCCGGTTACGCGCTGGGCGTCGTGATCGGCGCGCCGTTGCTGACCGTTCTCGGCGGGCGCCTGCCGCGCAAGAAGATGCTGCTCGGGCTGATGGTGCTGTTCATCGCGGGCAACCTGGTCTCCGCGCTCGCGGACACCTACGGCGTGCTGATGAGCGGTCGCGTGGTCGCGGCACTCGCGCACGGCGCGTTCTTCGGCGTCGGCTCGGTCGTCGCCGCTGACCTCGTCGCACCGCAACGCAGGGCGAGCGCCATCGCGTTGATGTTCACCGGTCTGACCGTGGCGAACGTTCTGGGCGTGCCGATGGGCACGGCGCTCGGTCAGGAACTCGGGTGGCGCTCGACGTTCTGGGCGGTGACCGTGCTCGGCGTGATCGGGCTGCTCGGCATCGTGTTCCTCGTGCCGCGGCAGAAGGCCCAGGGCGGTGACCTGCGCAGTGAACTCGCCGTCTTCCGCAATCCGCAGGTGTGGCTCGCACTGCTGATGACGGCGTTCGGGTTCGCGGGCGTCTTCGCGTCGTTCACCTACATCGCACCGATGATGACCGAGGTCGCGGGCTTCTCGTCAGGTGCCGTGACGTGGCTGCTGGTGCTGTTCGGCGTCGGCCTGTTCGCCGGCAACCTGCTGGGCGGCAAGGCCGCGGACCGGTCGGTCATGAAGAGCGTGATCGTCATCTTGACCTCGCTGGCCGCCGTGCTGACGGCGTTCGTGTTCACCGCGCACTCGCCGGTGCCGGCCGCGATCACCATCGTGCTGTTCGGCGCGGCCGGGTTCGCCACGGTGCCGCCGCTGCAGATGCGGGTCATGCAGACCGCGGCGGGCGCGCCGGCGCTGGCGTCGGCGGCGAACATCGCGGCGTTCAACCTGGGCAACGCCGGTGGCGCGTGGCTGGGCGGGATCGCGATCGGGCACGGCCTCGGCTACACCGCGCCGAGCTGGATCGGAGCCCTGCTCGCGCTCGGTGGCCTGGCGATCGCCGGGGTGTCCGTACTGCTCGAACGGCGTGTGAGCAGCGGCACCGCCCCGGAGTCTTCTGAAGCGCGTCAGAAAGACCGTAAAATCGTTCCAGTAGCTAACTAGTCTCTGCTGCTGACACCCATTGGGGAACCCTTGAACACCACCCGCGCCATGACCGCTCTCGCGCTCGGCGGGTTCGGCATCGGTACGACCGAGTTCGCGACGATGGGCCTGCTGCCGCAGATCGCGGAGACGTTCGGCATCCCCGACTACGAAGCGGGCCACGCGATCAGCCTCTACGCCGCCGGGGTCGTCGTCGGCGCGCCGTTGATCGCGGTGCTCGGGGCCAAGCTCCCGCGCAAGGGCATGCTGATCGGCCTCATGCTGGCGGTCGCCCTGGGCAACGGGTTGTCGGCTGCTGCGCAGGACAAGTCGCTGCTGCTCATCGCGCGGTTCGTCGCCGGACTGCCGCACGGCGCGTTCTTCGGCATCGCGGCCGTTGTCGCCGCCACGCTCGTCGCTCCCGAACGGCGCGGCACGGCCGTTGCCCGCGTGATGGTCGGTCTGACCGTGGCGAACCTCGTGGGTGTGCCTCTCGCGACAGCGGCGGGGCAGCAGATCGGCTGGCGCACGGCCTACCTCGCGGTCGCGGTGATCGCGCTCCTCACTGCCGCGGCGATCGCGGCCTGGGTGCCGCTGGTGCCCAAGGTCGAGGGCGCGTCCATGCAGGCCGAGGTCCGCGCGTTCGGACGTCCGACGGTGTGGTTCGCGATCTTCACCGGCATGATCGGCTTCGGCGGCATGTTCGCCGTCTACTCCTACGTCGCCCCGCTGACGACCGAGGTCGCCGGACTGCCCGGCGGGGTCGTGCCGTGGGTCCTCGCGGTGTTCGGGCTCGGCATGACGCTCGGCGCGACGTTCGGCGGCCGGTTCGTGGACCGCTCGCCGACGGGCTCGGTGTTCGGCGGGCTGGTCGCGGTCTGCGTGATCCTGGTGCTCTTCGGGCTCACCGCGACCATCCCGGCCTTCCTGTTCCTCTTCCTGTTCCTGCTGGGCTTCACCATCCAGATCCTCGCGGCGGCCCTGCAGATCAGGCTGATGGACGCCTCGCCGGACGCCCCGTCGCTCGCGGCCTCGTCCAACCACTCGTCGCTCAACGTCGCGAACGGCGCCGGCGCGTGGCTCGGCGGCCTGGCCATCGCGGCCGGGTGGGGCTACACCTCGACGGCGTGGGTCGGCGTGGCGCTGTCGGTCGCCGGCCTGGCCATCGCGGTCGCCTCGGTGCTCTACGACCGGCGCGCCTTGACCCGCGAGACCACGAACCAGACGAGGGCGATGGCCAGCGCGGCCAGCACGACCGTCGACACCCACCCCAGGTAGCGGTCGACCAGCTCGTAGTTGTCGCCGAGCGCGTAGCCGGCGAGGATCAGCGCGCTGTTCCAGACGAGGCTGCCCGCCGCCGTGTAGAGCGTGAACTTGAGGATCGGCATCCCGGACACGCCCGCCGGGATGGAGATCAGGCTCCGCACGACCGGCACCATGCGCCCGATGAACACGGCCTTGGTGCCGTGCTTGTCGAACCACTCGTCGGCCTTGTCCACATCGGACGCGGTGACGAACGGGATCTTGTCCGCGACCTTGCGCAGCCGCTCCACCCCGAGCCACGCGCCCAGGCCGTACAGCACCAGGGCGCCCACGACCGACCCCGCCGTCGTCCACAGGATCGCGGCGACCAGCGAGATCTTGCCCTGGCCGGCTGTGAACCCCGCCAGCGGCAGGATCACCTCGCTCGGCACCGGGGGGAACACGTTCTCCAGCGCGACCGCGAGGCCCGCGCCGGGCGAGCCCAGCGCCTCCATCAGGCGAGTGATCCACTCCATGGTCGTCGAATTACCCGTTTTGCCCGGGGTTCCAACCTCGGCGGGCCGAGTGGTCGGCGTGCCGTGCCCAGGTCTACCGTTGACCGCCTTCTCTTCTGGAGGTCGACGGTGCGAGGCGCGATCGCGGCGGGCCACCCGCTCACCGCACAGGCGGGCGCGGCGATGCTGCGCGCCGGTGGGAACGCCGTGGACGCGGCGGTGGCGGCGATGCTGACGTCCTGCGTCACCGAGCCGTTGCTGACCGGGCTCGGCTCCGCCGGGTACATGATGATCGCCCCGGCCGGGGAGACCCCGGTGCTGCTGGACTTCTCGGCCGTCGCACCGGGACGCGGGACGACGGGGGACCGCGCTCCGCTGGACCCCATCACCGTCCACTTCGGTGACGCGCAGCAGGAGTTCCACGTGGGACCGTCCTCGGTCGCCGCGTACGGCATGCCCGCCGGTGCCGCGAAAGCCGCCACCTACGGCCGTGCGCCGCTGCACGAACTGGTGGCCACGGCGGCGATGCACGCCCGTGAAGGCCATCGGGTCAACAGGTACCAGGCGTACGTCACGTCGCTGCTGCTGCCGCTCGCCCACAGCGCGGGCCTCACCGCGTTCGAAGAAGGCGAACTCCTCGTGCAGCCCGCGCTCGCCGAGGCCCTCGACCGGCTCGGCAGCGACGGCGCGGCGCCGTTCTACACCGGCGACATCGCGGGCGCGATCACCGACTGGATCACCTCGAGGGGCGGCGACCTCACCCGCCAGGACCTGGAAGCCTACGAAGCCGTGCGGCGCGAGCCGTTGCACGTGCGGCATCGCGGCCGTGACATCCACACGAACCCGCCACCCGCCGCGGGCGGCGCGTTGCTCACGCAGATGCTGGAAGCGTTGCCGGACAACCCGTCGCAGCAGGACCTCATCCGCGCGCTCGCCACCCCCAAGGCGCACCTGAACCGCCTCGGCTCCACCACGCACATCTCCGTGCTCGACGCCGACGGCACGGCGTGCAGCGTCACCACGACGAACGGCGCGGGCTCCGGGATCTCGATCGCCGGCGTGCACCTGAACAACATGATGGGGGAGGAGGACCTGTCGCCGGACGGGTTCTTCAGCCACGCTCCCGGCGACCGGCTGCCGTCGATGATGGCGCCGACCGTGGTGACGAGGCACGGCCAGGCCGAGCTCGTGCTCGGCAGCGCGGGTTCGAGCCGGATCTGCGGCGCGATCCTGCAGGTGCTCGTGAACGTGCTCGACCGCGGCATGCCCGCCCAGGACGCCGTCGACGCGCCGCGAATGCACCTCAGTGGAGACCACCTCCACGTCGAACCGGGAATTCGACCGGAAAGTGAACTCCCGGTTACCCGATTCCGCGCCCCGAACATGTTCTTCGGTGGTTGCCAGGTGGTCGAAATGACCGAATCAGGCCTGCTCAGGGGTGGTGCAGATCACCGTCGCGACGGTGCGGTCCTCGTGGTGTGAGACTTTGACCGCATCATGGGATATCTAGTTTCCTGATCGCCTGCTCAAAGAGCACGATTGGCGGGTGACGGCACTCCGCGAGAGAACATCCTCGCCGTTCTTGTCCCGTACTTTCCTCCAACTCTCCGGCATCAGCGTCGTGTCGGGCGTGTCGATGGCGTTCGCCCTGCCGTTCGGCTCGCTGTTCCTCACCAGCGAAATCAAGGTCACGCCGTTCCAGCTCGGCTTCTTCCTGATCGTGAGCCCGGTCGCGCAGGTCGTGGCGAGCACGATCATGGGCAGGCTCTCGGACGGCCGGGTGCAGCGCCGGTACCTGCTCGCCGCGGGCGGTGCCGCCGGGGCGATCGGTTACGGCCTGTTCGCCGTGCTGCGCGACTACTGGTTCCTGCTCGGCACGTCCGTCGTGTTCATCGCGATCACGGGTGCCCTGCTGCCGCAGCTCTTCGCGTACGGCCGGCAGGTCTCCCAGGGGCCGTCGATGGTCGTCAGCGTGCTGCGGACGTTGCTCTCGGTCGCGTGGGTCGCCGGACCGCCGGTGGCCGCGCTGCTCGTCGCGAAGACCGGCTGGATCGGTCTCTTCGCGTCCACCGCCGTGCTGCAACTCGGCGTCGCGGTCCTCGCACTGACGCTCCCGGTGCCACCCGCGCGGGCGGAGGAGGAGAAGGCCGAGGAAGCCGCCGGCTCCGCGGGCGGCACCATGGTCGTCGTCTCGGCCGCTTTCCTGTTTTTGCAGGGGGCCGTGGGCCTCGCGGTGAGCGGCCTGCCGTTGTTCATCACCACCGAACTGCACGGCACGGCCGGTGACGCAGGGATCGCGATGGGCCTGTGCGCGGCGCTGGAGATCCCGATGATGCTGTGGTTCGGCTCGCTGGCGAACAGGATGTCGCAGCACAGACTCGTGCTCATCGGCGCGACGATCGCGTTGGGCTACCACGGGCTGATGGTGTTCACCGACTCCATCTGGCAGGTGATGGCCGCGCAGTTGCTGCACGCCACCGTGATCTCGCTGATCATGGGCGTCGGCATCACGTACTTCCAGAGCCTCGACCCCGGCCGCCCCGGCCACGCCACGACGATGTTCAGCAACACCCAGATCGTCGGCGGCATGGTCGCGGGCGCGTTGCTCGGTGTCTCCCAGCAGCTGGGGTTCCGCTGGGTCTACGGCTTCAGCCTGGCGATGTCCGTCGCCGGCCTCGCACTCCTGCTGGTCGCGGGCTCACTGGATCGTCGAAGCGGTGACCTTCGGCTTGCCGCCCGCGCCTAGGTAGAAGATCCCCTTGACGGTCTCGAAACCCAGGCTCGGGTTGCGGCGCAACGTGGAGCCCTCGACCGACATCGAGCCCGAGTTGTCGTTGCTGACGAAGAACACCGCGCCACCGCCCTCGTTGGCCTGGTTGTCCTCGATCAGCGAACCGGCGACGCGCAGCGTGAACGTGTTGCCGTCGTTGTAGATCGCGCCACCGCTGCCGCCACCCGGCGTGCCACCGCGGGCCGGGTTGGCGCCACGGCCGATGGCCTTGTTGTTCTTCATCAGGCTGTTGAGCACGACCCAGGAGGCGCCGATGCTGCTCAGCGCGCCGCCGTTGGAGCACACGCCGCCCTCGAACGTGCTGCCCGTGACGTAGACCGGCGCCTTCTCGGCCCAGTCGGTCACGCGGATCGCGGCACCGCCGAGGTCGGGGCCGTTGGTGTCGCACCTGTTGTTCGCGAAGCGGGAGTTCACGACCTTGAGCTGACCGCCGCGCACCATGATCGCGCCGCCGCCCCCGCCGTCGGCCGTGTCGCCGGTCGAGTTGCCCTCGGCGAGGGTGATGTTCTGGACGACGAGCCTCGGCGCGTTGTGGTCGAGCACCCGGCGCTGACCCTGGCCGCTCAGCGTGATGCGCCCACCGCCGTCGAGAACGGTCCTCACGCGGACCTTCGCGGTCGCGGCCAGCGGGATGGTGAGCGGCTGCGGCCCGCAGCTGAAGGTGACGACCCCGCCGGCGGCGACCGCGTCGACCACGGCCTGCGACGTGCAGCTCGCGGGCGTGCCGGTGCCGATCACGCGGGTGGGCTTCGAGGTGTCCTCGGCGGCGGCCTCCGGTGGCACGGCGGTGGTGCCGTTCGGGTTGCCGAACTTCGCGACGGGAGGAGGCGGGGGCGGAGGAGCAGGCGGCGTGACGGCGCTGCTGCTGGTGCTCGGCTGCGGCGTCGTCGTCACGACGGTGACGGTCTGGGACGCCGAGGTCTGAGGTAACTGTGGTCCGGCGACGGGGGTACCGGGGATCGCCGTGCCGCAACCCGCCACGAGGGCGGCAAGCAGCACGACGGCCTGTCTACCTGAGGGCATGGCGGGCACCTTAAGCGGGCCGGGAGAGCTTGGCTACCGCCGTTCTCGCGGGAAGATCGAGACGCTGAACCGGTTCTGCCGCCCCGGAAGGCAACGAGATCAAGGCGTTCTGCAGGCGTTTTCGTTCTGTGACACGGCAACCGGGACAAGATCCGGTTTTTCGGGTCCGGTCTGCCGCGTGTGCGCAGGTGCGGGACGGTGCTTAGCTTGACTCACGAGTCAGGAATCAGGATCTGCTCCGCCGGTTGCCGTCACGTTACGTAGACGAAACAGCCCAGCCGCCTGCACAGCGTGCGGTCCATTGAGTTCAAACAACCCGTTAGTGAAAGAACCACGCGTTTGGGTGGCCCTATGTCCCTGGCACACTGCGCTCCGTGTCCACCCAGTTCCCCGACGAACCGACCGAGCGCCACCTGGCGCCCGACCCAGCGCTGATGGAGGCTGCCCGCGCCAGGGGTGCC
The DNA here is from genome assembly GCF_003350445.1 of Lentzea flaviverrucosa. Classification (NCBI taxonomy): domain Bacteria; kingdom Bacillati; phylum Actinomycetota; class Actinomycetes; order Pseudonocardiales; family Pseudonocardiaceae; genus Lentzea; species Lentzea flaviverrucosa. The sequence continues at coordinate 294,972 of NZ_QQAU01000007.1, read as the reverse complement.
GCCCGCTGGGCCTCGGCCGGTGACGTCCCGGAGCAGCAGGAGAAGCCGCCGCCCGGTCCGCTCAAGCCCCGTACCGCCGCGATCGCAGCCATCGCCGCGCTCCTCGTCCTCGGCGGGATCGCCATCGTGACGTTCAACGGCGGTTCCGGCAGCGGCACGGACGTCGCGCAGCCCTCGCACAGCTACATCCCCGGCCTGATCACCCCGCCGGAGGAGCTGCCGTCGGAGGCGACGTCGGCGAACGGCATGGACCCGTCACTCGCCTCGTCCGCCCTGGGGCTGATGCCGACGACGACGCAGAACGCCGTTCCGCCGCCCGCCGGGGACACCGGCAGGGCTCCCGGCGGCGCCAAGTCGTTCACGACGGGCCCCGGCTGCGGCGGCTACACCAGCGTCGGCTCGTACCGCGACGGCCGCAAGGGCTGGGTCGACCACGGCGACGGCAAGTGCGGCTCGACGTTCGTGTCGATCCCGATGTCCGGCGACACCCGCCGCGACGACACCTCGGCCTACGGCATGTGGACGTTCGCGGTGACCGGCACGTGCGACGTCTCCGTGCACATCCCGCAGGGCGATCTGCAGCAGGTCGGGGGTAACCCGACCGTGTACTACGTCTTCGACCGCAACGGTGTCGGCGGCACCCCGATGGCGTCGTTCGCGATCAAGCAGGTCGACAAGCGGGGGCAGTGGGTGGCCGCCGGGAAGTTCAGGGCCAGCGGAAACCTGACCGTGCAGCTCGTCACCCGAGGTCAGGACTGGAACAGCTCCGGACCGACCTACGCCCATCACGCCGCGAGTGCCGTCAAGGCAGACTGCACGGTGTGACGAGAGATCTGCACCTGGTCCGGCACGGCGAGGCGACGAAGGACGAGTCCCGGCTGACGGCGCGTGGCCGCAAGCAGGCGGAGGCACTGGCGGAACGGTTGCGGGGCACGGGTTTCGCGGCCGTGCACCACGGTCCGTCGCCCCGGACCGCCGAGACCGCGTCGATCATCGCCGGCGTGCTGCGCGTGCCCTGCCGGGCCGAGGCGGCGGCGGGCGACTACGTGCCGCACTTCGTCCCCGACCACGACGAGTTCTTCGACCGGTTCCCGGAGTCGGAACGCACTCGCGGTCCCGCGCTGGCCCACGAGGCCGAGACGCGGTTCGCCCGGCCCGGTGACGGCCCGGTGCTGGTCGTGACGCACTCGTTCCTGATCAGCTGGCTCGTGCGGGACGCGCTGGACGCCCCGCCCGAGCGGTGGCTGACGCTGAACCACGACCACGCGGCGCTCACGGTCATCCGCTACACGACCGGCGAGTCACCCCGGCTGGTCAGGTTCAACGACAGTGGTCATCTTCCTGGGGTGCACCTCAGGCAGCTTTGAGCGTCAGCAGCGTGATCTCGCTGGGTGCGAAGACGCGCATCGGCGGGCCCCAGAAGCCGGCGCCGCGGCTGGTGTAGAGCTGGGTGCGGTCGCTGTGCCTGCTCAGGCCGGCGACCACCGGCTGCTGCAGCCGGACCAGGTAGTGGAACGGCCAGATCTGCCCGCCGTGCGTGTGCCCGGAGAGCTGCAGGTCCACCCCGGCGTCGACGGCCTTCCTGATCTCGGACGGCTGGTGCGCCAGCAGCACGACCGGCGCGCCGGAGTCGGCGCCGCGCAACGCGAGCGCGAGGTCGGCGGCGTGGCCGGGCTCGCCGGAGTGGCTGGCCGTGACGTCGTCGACGCCCGCGAACACGAGCTTGGCGCCACCGCGCTCCAGGGCCACGTGCTCGTTGCGCAACGCCTTCCAGCCCAGCCGGGTCATCAGGTCGATCCAGCCCTGCGCGTTCGAGTAGTACTCGTGGTTGCCGGTGATGTAGAAGCGGTGCTCGGTGTTCACGGCACCGAGCGGGGTGGCCTGCTCCAGGCGCTGCTCGGCGGTGCCGTCCGCGATGTCACCGACGTGCACGGCGACGTCGGCGCCGAGCTCGTTGACCGCGTCGACCATGCCCTTCGACCACTTCGCGCGGTTGATGGCGCCGTAGTGCGTGTCGGTGATGACGGCGACGGTCAGGCCGTCGAACGCGGGGTCGAGCCGGGGAATCGTCACGTCTTGGCGCTTGATCCGAGGCACGCGCATCGCCTCGTACACCCCGTAGACCGTCACGGTGACGATGAGGACGGCGAGCAGCACGGCGATGAAACGGGAGCGGAACGGGTTCTCGACGCCGCCCAGCGCGAGTCCGAGCCGCACGACGTCGGTGAGCAGCGTCCACACGAACGCGATCCACACGAAGCCCAGCAGGAACTGGGAGATCCGCGCGGCGCGGTCGCTGCCGCGCTGGGTGAACAGCGCGATCATCGTGATGGCGGCCGCGACGAACACGACGGCGGCGATCGGCCGGACCGGGTCAGGCCACTCCGCGCTGGCCGCGAACAGCCCTTCGAACGGCACCCAGAACAGCAACGTCGTCACGCTGAAGAGGACGAGCGTGAACACCACCCGCCGAACCGTGATGCGGGGCCGGGTAGCGGTGGTCGTCATGAGTGCATCCTCCTGGGCTGGACGGTCTCAACCCATCTCAACGCACAGACCGGTCAGTTTGTTCGCTTCGCCCGCGATAGACGTCCATCACAGGTGTTCTCGCAGCTGAGGAGCAACCGGAAGCGGGCTGGAGAGTCCTCTTATCAACGCCAGAACCACCGCCTGACCCGACAACATAGAGTGGGCGACATGATCTTCTACACCGACGAGGAGAGCCGCACGCTGCGCACCGCCGTGTACGGCGCCATGCTGCTGGTTTCCCACGCCGACCCCGGCCCCGTGCTGGAGGAACGCTTCGCCGGCCTGCGCGCTCTCGCGAACCTGTCACCCGACCTGCGCGTCGTCCTGGGCAGCGCCCGCCCGTCCGTGCCCGCCGGCACCGACGAGGAGATCGAGCCAGTCGTCCTGGAGGCGCTGCGCTCCTCGATGAAGACCCTCACGGCCAAGTCGCCGGAGGACGCCAAGGACTTCCCGCGCGCGGTGCTGGCGATCTGCCGCGAGGTGGCCGAGGCCGACGGTGTCGTCGTCGAGGCCGAGGACGCGATGGTGGCCCGCATCGAGGGTGCGCTCGCCCTGTAGTCCGTTCGCGGGGACCAGTGTCCCGCATGCTGGGCGCTGGTCCGAACGGTCGATGGCGCAACGCTTCCGCGGTGCCAGGGTGGGGTTCCTAGGGGAACACCATTCGGGGGAGTGCCGCTGTGGAACTGTCGCGCCGCGAACTGCTGAGCCGCACCGGTCAGGCCGCCGCCGTCGCCACCGCCGCGTCCGCGCTCACGATCGGCACCGCCGCTCAGGCGGAGCCCGGCGAGCGGGTGAGGCTGACGCAGGGCACCAACATCTCGGTGGCGCGGTCGCGGGACGGCAAGTGGCTCGCCATCGACCTCGTCACCGCCATCTGGGTTCTGCCTCACACCGGTGGGGAGGCGCGCAAGCTCACCGACGAGCTGCAGGACGCCACGCTGCCGTCGTTCGGACCGGGCGGCCAGATCGCGTTCCAGTCCTATCGGAACGGCAACTACCACCTCTGCGTGATCGGGCTCGACGGCAAGGGGCTCAAGCAACTCACGCGGGGTAAGTACGACCACCGGGAGCCCGCGTTCTCGCCGGACGGCCGGCACCTCGCGTTCGTCAGCGACCGGGCCGGCAGCTACGGCGTACACCTGCTCGAACTGGCCACCGGCGCCATCACGCAGCTGACCGGCGTGCCGGACGAGGCCGCGGCGCCGCAGTGGTCGGGGGACGGCAGGCGGATCATCTTCACCGTCGGCAACGCGGCGGTCGACACCGTCACGCTGGACGGCGTCCGCGAACGGCTCGTCACGGCGCCGGCGGGCACGCAGGTGTTCGGGGCGGCGTTCGGGCCCGGCGGCCAGCCCAGCTACACGCGGATGCGGCCCGGGCAGGCCGAGCTGGTGCTCGGGACGACCGCGGTGGTCGCGGGCGAGGACGTCTTCGGGTTCGCGCCGGTCTGGGCCGGCGACAGCGTTCTCTACACTGCCGACGGCAGGATTCGCAGCCGTGCCAACGGGTCCACTGAGGACATTCCGTTCGAGGCCACGGTTCCGGTGCGCGCGAACCGCAGGCCGCACCGCGCCAGGAACCTCACCGGCGGCGCGGTCAAGGGCATCGCCGGTCCGGTCGTGTCGAGTGACGGGAAGATCGCCTTCCGCGCGTTGAACGCGCTGTACGTGCTGAGCGGCGGCAAGGCCACGAAGCTCACGGACGGCAGGTACTTCGACTCCGACCCGGACTTCTCGCCCGACGGCGGGAAGATCGTCTACGCCAGTGACCGCACCGGTGTCGCGCAGCTGTGGTTGCGCGATCTCACTTCCGGGGAGGAGGGGCTGTACGCGCCGGCGCCGCACGCGCAGATCACGCCGCGGTTCTCGCCGGACGGTACCAAGGTCGCCTACCTGGACCAGGACGGCCAGGTGTGGATCACCGACCGGCAGGCGCGCAGGCAGGTCACGCCGACGCTGTTCCAGCCCGGCCGCCCGACCTGGTCGAAGGACGGCGGCACGGTCGCCCTCGCCGCGGTGAAGCCGTTCTCCCGGCGGTTCCGCGAAGGCACCAGCCAGGTCCTGAGCATCGACCTCGTGAGCGGCGAGCTGAAGTACACCGAGCCGATGCCGTTCCGCTCGATCGCCACCCGCGGCGACGACGGCCCGGTGTGGTCGCCGGACGGCAGGCACCTCGCGTTCGTCGTCGAGAGCGTCGCGTGGGTCGTCCCGGTCGACGGCAAGGGCACCTTCCAGGGCGAGCCGCGCCAGATCACCCGCGAGGTCACGGACTCGCTGGCGTGGCACGGCGACGACGCGTTGGTGTACCTGAACAACGGCCGGATCCGGAAGTCCACTCTGGACGGCAAGGTCACGACCATCCGGCACGGCCTGACCTGGCGCAAGCCGAAGGCGCCCGAACGCAAGGTGGTTCGCGTCGGCGCTTACTGGGACGGCGAGGCACACGGGCTCAAGCGCAACGTCGACATCGTCGTCGAAAACGGCACCGTCGAGGAGATCCGTCCGCACCGCGGCAAGGCGGACGTCGACGCGTCGGGCCTCACCGCCATCCCCGGCCTGATCGACGCCCACAACCACTGGCACCTGCGCGGCCGCCAGTGGGGCGCCCGGCAGGGCAACGTCTGGCTCGCGTACGGCGTCACGACCGTCCGCTCACCGGGTGACCCGGTCTACCAGATGGTCGAGACCAGGGAGGCGCTGGCGGCGGGAACCTTGACGGGGCCGCGGTTCTACGCCACCGGCGAGGCCGTCGACGGTTCACGCGTCTACTACAACTTCATGCGTCCGACGCTCAGCAAGGCCCAGCTCGACCTCGAACTGCGCCGCGCCCACGAGCTCGGCTACGACATGATCAAGACCTACGTCCGCCTGCCCGTAGAGCTGCAACGCGCCGCCGTGCAACGGTCCCGGGTCCCGCTGTCGTCCCACTACCTGTACCCGGCCGCCAACATCGGCATGGACGGCATGGAACACGTCGGCGCCACCAACAGGCTCGGCTACTCCCACACCATCAGCAGGCAGGGCAAGGCCTACCAGGACGTGGTGGCGCTGTTCACCAGGTCCGGCATGTCGATGACGCCCACGCTGTTCCAGTCACGTGCCCTGTACGACGACGACAAGTCGTTGGTCACCGACGAACGCACCCGCGTGCTCTACCCGTCGTGGGAGTACGAGCGGTACCTGGCCGACGCCAACGCCCAAGGCACCCCGGCGGCCACCGCGTCCCGCGCGGTGTTGAAGGGCTGGGTCGAGTTCGCGCTGAACGTCCACCGGGGCGGCGGGTTCGTCATCACCGGCACCGACGCGCCGCTCGACAGCCCCGCCACCGCCACGCACCAGAACCTGCGCGCGCTGGTCGAATACGGCTTCACGCCGAGGGAAGCGCTCATCACCGCGACCCGCAACCCGGCGAGGTGGCTGGGCCTGCCGCTCGGCGCGATCAGGCCCGGTGCGCCCGCGGACATCGCGTTCGTCCGGGGCAACCCGCTGGCCGACGTCAAGGCGGCGGCGAACGTCGAGCAGGTCATGGTCGGAGGAGTGCTCCACCGGGTGCCCGACCTGCTCGCGCCCTACCGGCAGCAGCCGCAGGCCCTCACGATGTCGGCCGCGCTCGACCCGTTCCCGTCCGCGGAGAACAAGCACTGGTGGCACGAGCCGGAGTGGGCCGAGCGCGTCTGCTGCGATCACTGAACGGGTGCCGCGAAGCTCGGTTCCGCCGCTGCCAGCCGCGGTGCGGCCACGCCCAGCCGGCGTGCCTCCGCCAGCACGTCCCGGCAGATCGCCCGCGGCTCCTCGGCCGTGGGGTCGGAGTGCGTCGCGAAGTTGTCGCGCACCGGCCCGAAGTGAGCGGTCAGCCAGGCGAACAGGGGAGCCGCCAGCCAGGTCGGCGCGCGGAACAGCAGTGCGCGGCGTCCCACGACGACACCCCGTGCCTCGACCAGCGGCAGCAGTTCGCGCCCGGCCAGCAACGCCTCGCGCAGATCGCGCCTGCGTCCCGCGAGATCGGCCAGCGCGCCCAGCCTCAGCCCCTGCGAGAACAGCCCGGCGTCCGACACGAAGTGGATCAGCAGCCAGCCGCGGAAGTCCGGTTCCTCCCTGATCCGGAACCCCGCCTCGCGGAACACCCGCCGCACGACCCGTCCCCGTTCCGCCTGCGGGCCGACGGTTCCGAAGAGGACGGACGGCAGAATGGCGCCACGCAGCACACCGTTCTCGCCGAAACCGCCGCCCGCCAGGGGAAAGCCCCACGCGACCTGCTCGGCGGGCAGCGCGCCGATCGCGTCCAGCGGCTCGGCCCAGATGTTGCCGAAGACCAGCACCGTGGCCCTGCCGACGCGGGGTGCCAGGAAGTCCGCCGCCTCGGTCAACCGGTGGTGCCCCACGCTCAGCACGATCAGGTCGAAGTCGTGGTCCGGCCCCAGTTCCTCGCGCAGGCGCACCGGCCACTCCCGCACGACGCGCTGCCCCCGCAAGCTCCGCCGCATGTCGAGCAGGTCGAGACTGGTCGTGTCCCCGTACTCCGCCGCGCGGCCGGGCCGGACGTAGAACTCGACGTCGTGCCCGGCCTGTTCCAGCGCCCAGCCGTACACGGTGGCGATCACGCCGCGGCCGAACATCAGGATCTTCACGGTCCACCTCGTGGGTTACGATGTAAGTGGAGACAATCTCCACTTTCGAAGCTAGGGAGGCAGGTGCCGTTTGTCAACGCGAGGCAGTGACAGGCCGCTGCGAGCGGACGCCCAGCGCAACCGCCAGGCGCTGCTGGCCAAGGCCAGGGAGATCTTCGAGTCCGGCGAGTTCTTCGACCTGCGCTTCGACGACTTCGCCCGGCTCGCCGGCGTCGGCACGGGCACGCTGTACCGCCACTTCCCGACCAGGGAGGCGCTGGCCGAGGCGGTCTACCACGAGGAGGTCGTCGCGCTGTGCGACCGGGCCCACCGGCTGCGGGAAACGTCGCCCGCCCTGGAGGCCTTGTCGACGTTCCTCCGCGAGTTCGTCGGCTACGTGCACGAGCACCACGGCCTGGCCCGGACGCTGACCACGCTCATGGCCACCGGCTCGGAGACGCTCGCCGAGGGCAGCAGGGCACTGGAAGAGGCCGTCACCGGCCTGGTGACCGCCGCTGCCGAGGAGGGGACCGTCCGGGGCGACGTGGGGGCCGGCGCCGTCATGATGGCGCTGCACGGCATCGGAGCGGCCCACGAGCGCCCGGAGTGGCGGGCGGAGGCCGACGGCGTCATCACCCTGGTGCTGGACGGGCTGGTTCAGCGGGCCCAGCCGAGCAGCCCGAACGACTCCCCGGCCAGGTAGCCGATGATCCCGGCGGCGGAGTAGGAGAGGAAGTCCTCCGGCAGCGCGTCCAGCTCGAACCACCGCAGCTCCGAGCACTTCTCCGGCTCGCGGTTGACCGGCTCCCCGCTCCACCGCCGGACCTCGAAGAACAGCCCGAGCCTCGGTTCCACACCGGATCCGTTGGCGTGCAGGGTGTGCACGTGCCGCAGGTCGCCGGGCTCGATCACCACCCCGACCTCCTCCGAGGCCTCGCGCACGGCGCCGTCGAGCACGGACTCGCTCGCGTCGAGCTTGCCCGAGGGCAGGTGCCACAGGCCGTCGAACCGGGGGTCGGCGTCACGCCGCCGGGAGAGGAGCACCTCGCCGTCGCGCACGAGCAGGACGTGGACGTCGATCAGGTGGCGGTCGGCCATGGGCCCACCGTAAATGATCTGCGTCGAGCCGCGGGGCCGTGACACGATCTTGCCATGACAGCCTTCGCGACCCCTGAGAACATCGCCGCCCGCACCACTGCCGCACGAGACGCCGCGGTGGCGGCAGGTCGCGAACTCGGCCTGGAGATCACCGAGGGCAAGGTGCTCTACGAACTGTTCTCCGTCGTCGTGCACCTCGCACCGTCGCCCGTCGTGGCCCGGATCCCGACCGTCCTGCCGCACACCACGACCCTCGAGTCACTGGCCCGGCGCCAGCAACAGGAACTCGACGTCGCGCAGTGGCTGCACGACCAGGGCACCCCGGTCATCCCGCCGAGCACGCTCGTACCGCGCGAACCCGTGCAGCGCGACGGTTTCTCGATCACCTTCTGGCCCTTCACCGACGAGGACAAGTCCGCGGAACCGGACTACGTCAAGAACTCCGAGCTCTCCGCCGACCTGCACGAGGCACTGCGGAACTACCCCGGCGAGCTCGAGTTCCTGTCGTCGGCGGAACCGCGGTTCGTCCGCGAGGGCCTCGAAAAGCTCGAAGGCCTGGACATCGTCACCGCGGAAGACCTCCAGCGGGCACGAGCCGAATGGGAGGTCCTGGAGCCGCTCGTCAGCTCCCAGGCCGCGTTCGAGGCGAAGTTCCCCGGCATCGGACTGCAGCCCATCCACGGCGACTCACCGCCCGCGAACATCTTCGCGAGCACGACCGGCCCGCTGTTCTCCGACTTCGAGCTGATCACCTACGGTCCGGTCGAATGGGACCTGGCCGGGCTCGGCCTGGAGTACGAGGCCGCCTACAACCGCGGCGCGCGCAAGAACGGCCTGCGCGAGCTCGACGAGGAGGTGCTCCGGTTCGTCAACGCGGTCGGCGCGATCCGGGTCATCGCCTACCTGTCGTGCGCGGACCAGCTCCCCGCCATGGTCGACTTCATGCAGCCGTTCATCAACCAGTGGCGGGACACCGACTCCTACGCGCGGTGACCACGATCTTCACCACGTCTTTCACCGCTCAGCAGGGCGATGCACCCGTCTGAGGGGCGAAAGACGCGGCAAAGGTCAGTGGTCACCGCGCTTACGCGTGAGCGGCGGCCCGATCGCCAAGCCAGGCAACGATTTCCTCAGCGGGCAGCGGCTCGCTGAGGAAATACCCCTGCACCACGTCGCACCCGGCCTCGGCCAGAGCCGTCCACGTGTCCTGGTCCTCCACGCCCTCCGCGACGGCCTGCAGCCCGAAGTTCCGGGCCAGCGCCACCAGGGCGTGCACGATCGCGCTGTCGCCGGCGTCCGTGCACATGTGCGTCACGAACGACCGGTCGAGCTTCATCTCGTGCACCCGCATGCTGCGCAGGTACGAGATCGACGAGTAGCCGGTGCCGAAGTCGTCGATGGACAGCCGCACGCCCAGTTCGGTCAGGCCGCGCAACACCTCCACCGCGCGGTCCGGGTCCGAGATGATCGCGGACTCGGTGATCTCCAGCGTCAGCAGCCGGGCGGGCAGCCCGTGCCGTTTGATCAGATCGGCCACGTCGCCGGGGAACTCGGTGTGGTGCAGGCAGGCCGCGCCCACGTTCACCGAGACCGGCACCTCCCAGCCCGCGTCCGACCACGAACGGCATTGGCGCAGGGCCGCGTCGATCACGTACCGGGTCAGCGGCTCGATGAGCCCGTTCTCCTCGGCGATCGGGATGAACTCGTCCGGGCGCACCAGGCCGCGCGTCGGGTGCTGCCAGCGCGCCAGGGCCTCGACCCCGCACACCGCACCCGTGTCGGCCAGCGCCTTCGGCTGGTAGTGCAGGAACAGCTCGCCGCGGTCGATCGCGTGCCGGAGCTCCGTCACGGCCGTCAGGTGCGCGGCGCCGCGTTCGTGCAGGCGGGCGTCGTAGACGGCGACACCGGACTTCTCGCGCTTCGCCGCGTACATCGCGATGTCGGCGTGCCGCAGCAGTTCGTGGCCGTCGCCCGAGTCCGACGGGCACAGCGCCACACCGACGCTGGCCGCTATCTCCAGCTCCAGGCCCTCCAGCGTGACCGGCATGGCCAGGGCCTGGAGGATCTTGTCGCCGACCATGCTCGCGTTCTCCGCCGAGCCGACGCCGGGCAGCAGCACGGCGAACTCGTCGCCGCCCAGCCGCGCCACCAGGTCCGTGTCGCGCACCGCCCACGACAGGCGGTTCGCCACCTGGCGCAGCAGCAGGTCACCAGTGTGGTGCCCGAGCGAGTCGTTGACCTCCTTGAACCTGTCGAGGTCCACGATCAGCAACGCCAGCGGCTCGTCCTTCTTGCGCGCCTTGTCGACGGCCTGTTCCATCCGCCGCGCGAGCAGCGTCCGGTTCGCGAGGCCGGTCAGGGCGTCGTGGTGGGCCTCGTGCTCGTTCTTCGCGGCCTGGCGCAGGATCATGCGGCGCTGCCCGAGCAGCACCATGCCGAACAACGCGACCAGGGCCGCGTCCAGCACGAACACCACGATCTGCGCGATCCGCAGCCGCGCGTTCTTCTCGTCGGCCGACCGCAGGTACTCGGTGGTGTCGAGGCGCTTGACCCCGATCGTCGAGGAGATCTGGCGTCGCAACGAGGAATGCGCGAGATCCGCCTGGTCCGCCTGCAACGGGTCGGTGCCGGCGACGACCGCGCGCAGCATGTCCGTGCTCTGGTCGTACAGGGCCAGCACCTTGCCGGCCTCCGCCGCGTCGGACGGCATGCCGTTGGCGCGCAGCCACTCCAGTTCGGCGCGCGCGGAACCGACGGAGTTCCGCAGCGGCTCCACGGTCTGCTCGGTCCGCGCGACCTGCAGGTCGCGCAACGCGTTGTCGGCGACGTTGATGTGCTCCAGCACGCGGGCCCACCGCTCGCTGGTCTCGTTGAGCTCGCGCACGTGCGCTGTCGTGGCCTGCGCGCTGATGCTGCTCCACAGCGCCAGCCCCGCCAGGACCAGCAGCCCGAACGTCAGCCCGACCGTCGCCACCCTCGCGGTGGCGCGGCCCTCCCAAAAGCTCACCGTGCCTGCTCCAACGGTCGCACCCAGCTCGCCGGATCCTCGACGAAGCTGTCGATCTGAGGCTGGAAGAACTCCCTGCGAGCCTTCTCGGACTCCTGCCGGTGCAGGACCTGGTCCAGGTTCGTCGTCGTCACCGTGAGTCCCGGCGTCTCGATCCAGCCCTCCGGCAGCGCCGCGCCGCCCTTCGCATGCCTTGCGAGCAGCCAGCCTGCCACAGCGCCCTTGAGGTAGTGCTCGGGAGAGATCGACGCCACCATCGCGCCGTCCCGCACCGCCTGCAACGTTCTCGGGTCGACCCCGAACCCGCCCACCAGCCACCTCGCCGACTTCTCGGTCTTCAACGCGGCGAGGTTGACGCCGTCGCAGTCGCCCGTACCAACGAACGCGAGGGCGTTCGGGTTCGCCGCCACGAGACGTTTCCACGCGTCGCGATTCGCGGCGTCGTCACGTTGCGTGTCGAACGGGCCCAGCACCACTACCCCCGGTAGCTTTTCGGCGAACCGCCCCCGGATTCCCTCTGCCCGGTCGTCGAACCCGGCAAGGCCCGGTGCGGTGTTTCCCAGCACCACCGTCCCCGTCGCGTCCGGGGGCATTCGGCGCATCAACTCGTCAGCCAGCTTTTCGCCGAGTTCGTAGTTGTCGTTACCGACGTGGAGTTTCACACCCGAACTCGCTGTGAGCCGCATGTCCACGCCGACCACCGCGACGTGCTGGGCCAATGCCTCACCGATCGACGGCGCCATCAGCGAAGGCTCCGACGTCGCCACGGCTATTCCGCCCTTCGCGGCCATCGCCAAATCCCGGAACAACTCGACTTCCTTGTGCCCGTCCTGTCCGGGAGGACCGGTCACCGTCGCGCTGACCCCGCCGATGCGGCCGACACCCTCGTGAAAGCCGCTGGTCATCTCCTGTGCGAAGGAACCACCGGTGCGCTTCACCACGAAACCCACGTGCGGCAACGCCTGCGACTCCGCGGCGCCGCCGCAGCCCGATAACAGCACCAGACCCAGCACCAGCGCCGCAGCTCGCATGGATGACCTCGGGCTCGCTCGACCTACGGGGTGATTGATCTCCAGAGCGGCCGATGCTACATCGGATGGTGCCAAACCGGGACAACGCCTGCCGTTACCGGCAAGCGCTTTCACGTCCCGAAACCGGTCAGGCGGGCTCGTAACCGAGGTTGGGGCGCAGCCACTGCTCGACCTCCGCGAGCGGCTTGCCGTACCGCGTCGCGTAGTCCTGCACCTGGTCGCGGCCGAGCCTGCCGACGGTGAAGTACTTCGCCTCAGGGTGCTGGAAGATCAGGCCGCTCACGCTCGCGGCGGGGTTCATCGCGAACGATTCGGTGAGCGAGATCCCGATTTCCTCTTCGGCAGCGAGCAGGTCGAACAGTTCGCGCTTCACGGTGTGGTCGGGGCAGGCCGGGTAACCCAGTGCGGGCCGGATGCCGCGGAACTTCTCGGCGTGCAGGTCGGCGAGTTCCGGCTGGGCGTCCGGCTCGAACCAGTCGCGTCGCGCCCGCAGGTGGATCCATTCGGCGAACGCCTCGGCGAGCCTGTCCGCCAGCGCCTTCACCATGATGGCGCGGTAGTCGTCGTTCTGGGCCTCGTACTTCGCGGCCAGCTTTCCGGCGCCGAGGATCGTCACCGCGAATCCGCCGATGTGGTCGCCTTCGGGTGCCACGTAGTCGGAGAGGCAGCGATTCGGGCGTGACAACGGCTTCTTGGTCTGCTGGCGCAGCATCGGGATTCGCACGCCGTTGTCGAGCAGGATGTCGTCGCCTTCGGAATGCGCGGGCCAGTAGCCGTACACACCCTTCGCCTCGAACAATTCGCCGGCGACGATTTCGTCCAGCAACGTGGTCGCGTCCTCGTAGAGTTCGCGGGCCACCGGCTGGTCGAGGATCGCGGGGAACTTGCCTTTGAGCTCCCAGGCGAGGAACAGGAACGTCCAGTCGATGAACTCGCGCAGTTCACCCAGAGAGGGGCTCAGCACGCGGGTACCGGTGAATTCCGGGGTCGGCAATTCGGAGAAATCGACTTCTTCCCGATTCGCGCGCGCCTCTTCGAGCTTGAGCAACGGCACCGACTTGCGGTTCGCGTGCTGCTCGCGCAACCGGGCCTGCTCAGCGCGGTTGGTGATGTTCAGCTCGTGGGCGCGCTGGCCGTCCAGAAGGTCGGAGACGACGCCGACGACCCGTGAGGCGTCGAGCACGTGCACGACCGGCTCGTCGTAGACGGGGGCGATCTTCACGGCGTTGTGCTGCTTCGACGTCGTGGCGCCGCCGATGAGCAACGGCAGCTTCATGCCGCGCCGCTGCATCTCCTCGGCGACCGAGACCATCTCGTCCAGCGACGGGGTGATCAGCCCGGACAGGCCGATGACGTCGGCGTGCTCCTTGATCGCGGTGTCGAGGATCTTCGCGGCCGGCACCATCACGCCGAGGTCGATCACCTCGTAGTTGTTGCAGCCCAGCACGACGCCGACGATGTTCTTGCCGATGTCGTGGACGTCGCCCTTGACGGTGGCCAGCACCACCTTGCCGTTGCCGCCCGCCGTGGCCTTCGGCTCGGCGTCCATGAACGGCTCGAGGTAGGCGACCGCGCGCTTCATCACGCGGGCGCTCTTCACGACCTGGGGCAGGAACATCTTGCCCGCCCCGAACAGGTCGCCGACGACCTTCATGCCGTCCATCAGCGGGCCCTCGATGACATCGAGCGGACGCGGCAGGGCCTGGCGGGCCTCCTCGGTGTCCTCCTCGATGAAATCGACGACGCCGTGCAGGATGGCGTGCTCCAGGCGCTTGCCGACCGGGGCCTCGCGCCACGACAGGTCGACGACGCGCTTCTGGCCGGGACCCTTGACGGTCTCGGCGTGCGTGACGAGGCGGTCGGTCGCGTCCTCGCGGCGGTCGAAGATGACGTCCTCGACCAGTTCCAGCAGGTCGGCCTTGATGTCCTGGTAGACGACGAGCTGGCCTGCGTTGACGATGCCCATGTCGAGCCCGGCCTTGACGGCGTGGAACAGGAACGCCGAGTGCATGGCCTCGCGGACGACGTCGTTGCCGCGGAACGAGAACGACAGGTTCGAGATGCCGCCGCTGATGCGGACGCCGGGACAGCGTTCCTTGATCCGCGGCAGGGCGTCGATGAACGCCTTGGCGTAGCCGTTGTGCTCCTCGATGCCGGTCGCGACCGCGAGCACGTTCGGGTCGAAGATGATGTCCTCGGCCGGGAACCCGGCCTTCTGCGTGAGCAGGTCGTAGGCGCGGCCGCAGATCTCGACCTTGCGGTCGGTCGTGTCGGCCTGGCCCTGTTCGTCGAATGCCATCACGACGACACCGGCGCCGTAGTCGCGGATCGTGCGGGCCTGCCGCAGGAACGGCTCCTCGCCCTCCTTGAGGCTGATCGAGTTGACCACGCCCTTGCCCTGCACGCACCGCAGCCCGGCCTCCAGCACGGTCCAGCGGGAGCTGTCGATCATCACCGGGATGCGGGCGATCTCCGGTTCGGTCGCGATGAGGTTCAGGAACGTCGTCATCGCCTGCTCGCCGTCGAGCAGGTCGGCGTCCATGTTGACGTCCAGCAGGTTCGCGCCGCCGCGGACCTGGTCCAGCGCCACGGTGAGCGCGGCGTTGTGGTCGTCGGCCTCGATCAGCCTGCGGAACTTGGCGGAGCCGGTGACGTTGGTGCGCTCGCCGATCATCACGAACCCGGTGTCGGGGCCGATCTCGAACGTCTCCAGGCCGCTGTAGCGGGTGGTGTGCCGGGGCTTGACGACCTCGCGAGCGTCGATGCCGCGCACGGCGTCGGCGATGGCCTTGATGTGCTCGGGGGTGGTGCCGCAGCAGCCGCCGACGACGTTGACGATGCCGTTGCCCGCGAAGTCCCTCAGCAGGGCCGCGGTCTCGTCGGGGGTCTCGTCGTAGCCGCCGAACGCGTTGGGCAGGCCCGCGTTCGGGTGGCAGGCGACGTAGGTGTTCGCGAGCCGCGCCAGGTCGGCGACGTGCGGGCGCATCTCCTCGGCGCCCAGCGAGCAGTTCACGCCGACGACCAGCGGTTCGGCGTGCGCGATCGAGTCCCAGAACGCCTCGACGGTCTGGCCGGACAGCGTGCGGCCGGACAGGTCGACGATCGTCACCGAGATCCACAGCGGCAGGTCGGGCGCCACCTCGCGGGCCGCGGCGATGGCGGCCTTGCAGTTCAGCGTGTCGAAGATGGTCTCGATCAGCAGCAGGTCGACGCCGCCCTCGCGCAGTGCCGAGATCTGCTCCGCGTAGGAGGCCTTGACCTGCTCGAACGTGACGGCGCGGTACGCCGGGTCCTCGACCTTGGGCGACAGGGACAGGGTGACGTTGAGCGGGCCGACCGATCCGGCGACGAACCGGCCGCCGAACTCGTCCGCGGCCTGCCGGGCGAGCCGCGCGCCGGCGATGTTCATCTCGCGGACCCGGTCCTCGAGCCCGTAGTCGGCCTGGCCGATCGAGGTGGCGGTGAACGTGTTGGTGGTCGTGATGTCCGCGCCCGCCGCGAGGTACTGCCGGTGCACGTCGAGCACCAGGTCGGGACGGGTGAGGTTGAGCAGGTCCGGGTCGCCCGCGACGTCGAGGCGGTGGTCGCCGAACTCGGTGCCGTAGTAGTCGGCTGGCGAGAGCTTGGCCTGCTGGAACATCGTGCCCCACGCGCCGTCGAGCACGGCGATGCGAGAGTTCAACAGAGACCTGAGACCAGCCACGCGCGCTCCCGAGTAGTCGGAAGCGCCCTTGTCACGTGGTGGTACGAGGCCGAGCGTGGCAGGCGCGAGGCCCGTTGCAGCGCTTCTCGGCTTCGCCGTCAAGGTTACCAACCACGACCATGGACCAGGAACCCGTCCCACTCCATAGGATGGCCGCTGTGACTGGAGAACGAGCGTTGGTGCTGGGCGGCGGTGGCGTCACCGGAATCGCCTGGGAGACAGGGGTTCTGCACGGACTGGCGGAGCAGGGCGTCGACCTGACGGGTGCCGACCTGTTCGTCGGGACGTCCGCCGGGTCCGTGGTGGCGGCGGAACTGGCGGGAGGTGCCCTGCTCGCGGACCTCTACGCGGGCCAGTTGGTGCCGCCCGACGGCGAGATCCCGGCCCGTCTCACTTCGTGGATGATCGTCAGGTACGCGCTTTCCTACGTGATGCCGGGAACGCCGGCGCGCAAGCGGGCCCGCCTCGGACGTGCCGCGCTCAAGGCCCGCACGCCGTCCGAGGAGTCCAGGCTGGCGGTGTTCGACTCCCGGCTGTCCACGAAGGACTGGCCGGAGCGCCCGCTCAAGGTCACCGCCGTGGACGCCGCGAGCGGGAAGTTCGTGGCGTTCGACCGGGACAGCGGGGTGCCGCTGGTGAAGGCGGTCGCGTCGAGCTGCGCGGTGCCGCTGGTGTGGCCACCGGTCAGCATCAACGGCAGCCGGTACATGGACGGCGGCATGCGCTCCGTGGCGAACGTCGACCTCGCCGCCGGGTACTCGCGGGTGGTGGTCGTCGCGCCGTTGACGCGGTCGGCGAGTCCTGCCGCGACGCCGGGCGCGCAGGCGGCGAAGCTCGGGGTGCCGTCGATCGTGATCAGCCCGGACCGTGCCGCGCTGGCCGCGATCGGCACGAACCTGCTGGACCCGGCCCGGCGCAAGCCCGCCGCGGAGGCGGGGTACGCCCAGGCCGTCTCGATCGCGCAGGCCGTGCGCGAGGTCTGGGAGTAGCTCCGCAACCGGTTCCGGCTCAGATGACTGGTCCGCACCTCTTGTCCGAAGTTGACCGGCCCGCCTATGGTCGCCGCGATCGCCCTTTTAGGCAGGTTTGTTAACCATTGGTTGGAGGTGGTTGTGGACAGACGATCGGCGTTGGCGGCGGTGAGCGCGGCCGGGCTCGTGATTGGTCTCCTGGTGGCGGGGACGACCAGTGCGACGGCCGCGGACCCGCTGGTGTCGCAGGGCAAGGCGGTCACGGCGTCCTCTGTCGAGGGTGCCGGGCTGGAGGCGGCGAAGGCCGTGGACGGCAGCACGACGACCCGGTGGGCCTCGGCGGAGGGCAGTGACTCCGAGTGGCTGCGGGTCGACCTCGGCTCGGCGCACGCGGTCAGCCGTGTGCGGCTGAACTGGGAGGCCGCGTACGCCAGGGGCTACCGCGTGCAGACCTCTCCGGACGACTCGGCGTGGACGGACGTGTTCTCGACTGGCACCGGTGACGGTGGCGTCGACGACTTGACGGTGTCCGGCACCGGGCGGTATTTGCGCGTCCTCGGCACGGCTCGTGGCACGCAGTGGGGTTACTCGCTGTGGGAGCTCGAGGTCTACGGCGTGGCCGGCGGCACCCCGCCGACGACCACCACGACGACGACGACCCCGCCCTCGAACGGACTCGGCTACGCGTTCGGCAGCAGGAAGACGCCCTACGCGGCGGGCATCCTGCGGCCCTCCGGCGCGACGTCCACTCTGGACGCCGCGGTGGTGGACTACTACCAGCGCTGGAAGTCCGCGTTCGTGCGGCAGAACTGCGGCAACGGCTGGTACCAGGTGATCTCGCCCGATGCCGACCACCCGTACGTCGCCGAGGCGCAGGGCTACGGCATGGTGATCACCGCGCAGATGGCCGGGGCCGACCCGGACGCGCGGAAGATCTTCGACGGCCTGGTGAAGTGGAAGATCGACCACCCGTCCTCCATCAACCGCGATCTCCTCGCGGCCGAGCAGGACGTGAACTGCCGCAGCGTTAACGGCGGTGACGGCGCCACGGACGGCGACATGGACGTGGCCTACGGGCTGCTGCTCGCCGACCGGCAGTGGGGCAGCACCGGCACGTACGACTACAAGCAGCTGGCGATCAGGCACGTCAACGCGATCAAGGCCAGCGAGGTCAACCCGTCGACGAACCTGCTCAAGCTGGGCGACTGGTCCAGCGCGGGCGACCAGTACTACTACCTCTCACGGTCGTCGGACTGGATGACCGACCACTTCCGGGCGTTCCGGAAGGCGACGGGGGACGGGGCGTGGGACACGATCCGCGCCGCGCACCAGAACCTGATCGGGCAGCTGCAGCAGAACTACGCGCCGAGCACCGGTCTGCTGCCGGACTTCGTGGAGAACACGAACTCCTCCCCGCGCCCGCCCGCCGGGCAGGTGCTGGAGAGCGTGAACGACGGCAAGTACTACTGGAACGCCTGCCGCGTGCCGTGGCGCATCGGCGCGGACGCGGTGACCAGCGGTGACTCCCAGTCGCTCGCGGCGTCGCGCAAGCTCAACACGTGGGTGAAGTCCAAGGCGGGCGGCAACCCGGCGAACATCGCGATCGGCTACCAGCTCAACGGCACGCAGCTCTCCGGTGGCAGCGCGGCGGCGTTCTTCGCGCCGTTCGCGGTGGCGGCGGCGACCGATCCGGGTAGCCAGGCGTGGCTGGACGCGTTGTGGAACAGGATGCTGCAGACGCCGATCGACGGCGGCAGCTACTTCTCCGCGAGCATCCAGTTGCAGGTGATGATCACGGTCACGGGCAACCACTGGGTGCCCTGACCTGCACTGTCCGATCGCGCAACAACTGGTCGGTACCTCTTGTCGAGGTGCTCTGACCTGCATACCGTCGCCAACCACTCGCATTGACAGCTTTATTAACTAATTGCTGGAGGCGGTCGTGGGCGGCAGAACGACGGCGTTCGGGGCGGCCGGGCTCGTGCTCGGCCTCCTCGTCGCGGGAACGACCATCGCATCGGCGGCGGACCCACTGGTCTCCCGCGACAAGGCGGTGACGGCCTCCTCCGTCGAGGGGCCGGGGTTCGAGGCGGGCAAGGCGGTCGACGGCAGCACCGCGACCCGCTGGGCCTCCGTGGAGGGGCACGACCCCGAATGGCTCCGGGTCGACCTCGGCTCGGCGCACACGATCAGCAGGGTGAAGCTGAACTGGGAGGCCGCGTACGCCAGGTCGTACCGCGTGCAGACCTCTCCTGACGGCTCCGCCTGGACCGACGTGTACTCGACCAGCACCGGTGACGGCGGCACCGACGACTTGACGCTGTCCGGTTCCGGCCGGTACGTGCGCATTTACGGCACTGCTCGCGGCACGGCGTACGGCTACTCCTTGTGGGAGTTCGAGGTCTACGGCGTGGGCGGTGGCACCCCGCCGACGACCACGACGCCGCCGACGACCACGACGACGCCGCCTTCGAACGGCCTCGGCTACCCGTTCGGCAGCAGGCAGACCCCGTACGCGGCCGGCATCCTGCGCCCGTCGGGCAGCACGTCCACTTTGGACGCCCAGATCGTCGAGTACTACAAGAGGTGGAAGGCCGCGTTCGTCAAGCAGAACTGCGGCAACGGCTGGTACGAGATCATCTCGCCGGACGCCGACCACCCGTACGTCGCCGAGGCGCAGGGTTACGGCATGGTGATCACCGCGCAGATGGCCGGCGCCGACCCGGACGCGAAGAAGATCTTCGACGGTCTGCTGAAGTACAAGCTCGCCCACCCGTCGGTCAACAACCCCGACCTGCTGGCCGCCGAGCAGGACAGCTCCTGCAAGAGCGTCAGCGGCAGCGACAGCGCGACCGACGGCGACATGGACACCGCCTACGGCCTGCTGCTGGCCGACCGGCAGTGGGGCAGCAGCGGCACGTACAACTACCGGCAGCTCGCCGTCAGGAACGTCAACGCGATCAAGAAGAGCCTGGTCAACCCGAACACGAACCTGCTGCTGATGGGCGACTGGTCCACCTCGGGCAGCAGCAGGCAGTACTACGGCTCCCGCTCCTCCGACTGGATGTCCGACCACTTCCGGGCGTTCCGGAAGGCGACCGGCGACTCGGCGTGGGACACGATCCGCACCAAGCACCAGGACGTGATCGCCACGCTGCAGTCGAAGTACGCGCCGAGCACCGGACTGCTGCCGGACTTCGTGCAGGACACCAACTCCACGGTGAAGCCCGCGGTCGGCGAGATGCTCGAACGGGCCGACACCGACGGCAAGTACTGGTACAACGCGTGCCGCGACCCGTGGCGCATCGGCGCGGACGCCGCACTGACCGGTGACACCAAGTCGCTGGCGGCGGCCCGCAAGATGAACTCGTGGATCAAGGGCAAGACCGGCGGTGACCCCAACAAGATCGCGGTCGGCTACTCCCTCGGCGGCACCCAGATCGAGAGCGGCAGCGACGCGGCGTTCTTCGCGCCGTTCGCGGTCGCGGCCACGACGGACGCGGGCAGCCAGGCGTGGCTGGACGCGTTGTGGAACAAGATGCTGAACACGCCGGTCGACACGAACACGTACTTCGGCGCGAGCATCCAGCTCCAGGTGATGATCACGGTGTCCGGCAACCACTGGATCCCGTGACCCCTCCGCCCTGCCGCCGCGCTGAACGCGGCGGCAGGGCGGTTTCCCCGAAAGGGGTTGACCTTGACCCGGGGTCAAGGTTCGAGGGTAGGGGCATGGACAACGACTTCATCGCCCGGACCGCCGCCCGCTTCGCCATCCCCGGCGCCGCCGTCGCCGTCTTCCACGAGGGGCGGGAGCACTACCTCAGCCACGGCGTGACCAGCGTCGAGAACCCGTTGCCGGTCAACGAGGACACGCTCTTCCTCCTCGGCTCGGTCACCAAGACCTACACGGCCACCGCGATCATGCGGCTGGTGGCCCAGGAGCGGGTGTCCCTGGACGCGCCGGTGCACGAGTACGTGCCGGAGCTGCGTCTGGTGGACGGCCGGTCGTTCACCGTCCGGCAGCTGCTGAACCACACGTCCGGGCTCGACTGGGGCACGCTGGTGGACACCGGCGAGGGCGACGACGCTCTGGCCCGCCACGTCGGTGAGCTCGCGACCCTGAAGCTGGTCGGGGCGGCGGGGGAGCGGCCGTCGTACAGCCAGTCCGGGTTCAACCTGGCCGGGCGCATCATCGAGAACGTCACCGGGCAGACGTACGAGCAGGCGGTCACGTCGTTGCTGCTGGAGCCGCTCGGGCTCGGCAACACGCACTTCGACCGGGACGCGGTGATGACCCGCCGGTTCGCCGTCGGTCACGAGAAGGGTGAGATCGCGCGGCCGTGGCGGCACTGGCGGGCCGGCAACCCCGGCGGCGGGATCGCGGCCTCTGTGGCGGATCTCCTCGCGTGGGCCCGTTTCCACCTCAGCGACGGTGACGGAATCGACTTCACGGAGATGCGGAAGCCCACGGCGTCGTTGCGCGGCAGCAACCTGGGTGACGCCATCGGGGTCGGCTGGTTCCTGCGCGAGATCGACGGCGTGCGGACGATCGGGCACGGTGGCTCGTCCAACGGGCAGTTCGCCGAGCTGCTGATCGTTCCCGAGCGCGGCTTCGCGGTGGTGTCGGTCGCGAACCAGGGGCCGGACGGCATCCCGTTCAACCAGGCGGTGGTGCGGCGGGCGCTGGAGGACCACCTCGGCGTCGTGGACCGCGACCCGGAACCGTTGCCGTACAACGCTTCGAAGGCCGCCGAAGTTGCAGGTGGCTACGGCAACGACTCGATGGTGATGACCATCGACGACACCGGGTCCGGGCTGGTGCTGGAGGTGCTGATCCGGCCGGAGATCCGGGCGTCCGCCGAAGTGGAACTGCCGGCCGACCACGCGCCGTTCCCGATGGGGCTGCTGCCGCGCGACGAGTACGTGATCACGGACGGCGCGTTCGCCGGGCAGCGGGGGTTCTTCAGCCGCAACGCTTCCGGTGAGGTCACCGGCGTCGATCTCGCCGGTCGGACGTTCGGCCGGGTGCGATGATGGCGCCATGATCACGATCGGTCAGCTCGCCCGGTACGCGGGCGTGACGATCAAGGCGGTGCGGCACTACCACAAGGTCGGGCTGCTGCCGGAACCCGAGCGCGACCACTCCGGCTACCGGCGCTACACCGCCAGGGACGCGGTCGGCCTGGTCAAGATCCGCACGCTCGCCGAGGCCGGCGTGCCGCTCGCCCGTGTGAAGGAACTGCTCGCGGCGGGGGAGGAGGAGTTCGCCTCGTCGATCACCGAGATCGACGAGGCGCTGCACCGCCGTGAGGAGGAGGTCCGGCAGGCCCGCGAACGGGTGGCGCGGCTTCGGGCGGGCGACGCGCTGTTCGTGAGCACGGAAGCCGCCGCGATGCTGGACCTGTTGCGGGAGCTGGGAGTCAGCGAGCGGGGCGTCCGGATGGAACGCGAGGTCTGGGTGCTCATGCAGGCCGTCGCCCCGGACGAGGCGGCGGTCTGGCTCGCGGACAAGACCGAGTCGCTCGCCGACCCCGAGTTCCAGCGGATCTACCTGGCCTACGACGAGGCCTTCGGCTTCCCGGCGGAAGATCCGCGGCTGCCCGCGCTGGCACGGCGGGCCGCCGTCTGGCTGGAGCGGCGGCCCGCGATGCCGGCGGCGGATCCGGAGGTCAGCGCGCTGGCCATGGCGGCGGCCGGTGCCTCGTCACCGGCCTGGGACCGGATGGCCGCGCTGAGCCGGACACTCTGACCGGCTTCAGGACGTGCCTAGAACAGCGTGCGCAGGAAGGCCGGCCCGCCCTCCTCGGCGTTCAGCCCTTTCTCGACGAACGCGATGTTGTGGTGGAACGAGATCCCGCTGATGTTGCGTTCCAGGTAGGAGCCCTCGCCACGCGGATCACGCACCTCGGCCCGGTTCAGTCCATCTACAAAGGACTTGAGCATCCCCATCGACGTGCCGGCGGTCGCCTCGGGGTGGCCGCCCCAGCTCGGCCAGTACGCGGTCTGCAGGTCCTCCACGACGTAGAGGCCGCCCGCGCGGACGTGCGGGAACAGCGCATGGAACGAGGTCCGCACGTGCTCGTTGAGGTGGCTGCCGTCGTCGATGACCACGTCGAACGGTCCGAGTTCGCGGCCCAGGCGGTCGAGGAACGCGGCATCGGACTGGTCGCCCAGCACGGTCATGATCCGCGGGCCGCTGACGTTCTTGCGCGCGATGTCGAGGCCGTGCACGAGGCCGCGCCGGAAGTACCGCTGCCACATCCGCAGCGAGCCGCCGCCGCGGTCCGGGTCGTCGTAGCCGCCGATACCGATCTCCAGCACCCGCACGGGCTCGTCGCGCAGACGGGCGAAGTGGCGTTCGTAGTGCTGCGTGTACCAGTGCAGGTCGCCCCACTTGTCCGAACCGTGCTCCACGGCCAGCTCGCCCAGGTCCCGGTCGCCCGGCTTGAGCGCGGACAGGAGCTCCTGGACGGACCGCGCGACGCCCTTGCGGTCCTGGAACCACCCGGCGATGCCGCGTTCGTCGAGATCGGGGTCCGGGGTGGTGACGGCGAGGCTCGGCCAGGGCCGGGCGCCGGTGCCGTAGAGGCCCCTGACGGCGTCGGCCAGGTCGAGCGTGATCACCACTTCGGCGTCCGGGCACAGGTGGGCGGTGGTGCGGCCGTCGAAGTTCAGGTCCAGGCGGACGGCGTGCTCGCCGGTCTCCCGCAGGACCTCGGCGGTGACGGCCTCGGGCGTGAGCCTGCGGATCGTGTCGTCCAGCAGGTCGCGTCCGGCCGTGGCGGCCTGCAGCAACGGGGCTAGAACCGTCCACCGGGCGGTGTCGAACACAGGGTTCCCCTCGTCTGGCTTGAGTCTGGCTTGAGCGTGTCCGTTTTACGATCGAATGCATGGGGATCCGACGAATGTCTTGCATTATCTTGGCCGTTGTTCTGGTCGTGTCGGGTGCGGGACCGGCACAGGCGGGAGCGCGGCAGTTGTTGTACTACAACCACGCATGGGGAACGCTCGACCGAGCCACCGCGGACGCGGTCGAGCACTCGCGCTACCTCAAGGACTTCGCGGATCTCGAGGTGCGCACGACGACCGGAGCGGACGGCAAGGTCTGGACGGGGCGTTACCTGCGCGGCCGCGAGACCTACATGGAGATCTTCGGGCCGGGTGACGTGCCGGGCAAGGACGGTGAACCGGGGTCCGCCGGTCTGGGGCTCTCCACCGAGCACGACGGTGACATCGAGAAGCTCAAGGCCAGGCTGCTCGCCGCGGGCGAGAAGCCGATCGACTTCCTGCAGACCCGCGACTTCGGCGACGGCAAGCCGGTGCCGTGGTTCGACTCGCTGTTCCTGATCGAGGAGTACGAGAGGTTCGGCGCCTGGGCCATGGAGTACCGCGACGAGTACATGGACGACCCGCGCAGCAAGGTCGGGCCCGCGCGGTTCCCGGGCGACGTGACGCGTCAGCGCTACCTCCCGGACGTGTACGAGGACAAGATGATGCGCGACGTCACGCTCGTCCGTCTCGCCGTCACCGCCTCGGACCTGGCGGACACCGTGCCGTTGCTGCGCGCCGGCGGCTTCTCGCTGCGGACCGAGCCAGGCTCGGTCGTGGCCACGCGCGGCGGCACCACGATGCGGTTCGACGAGGCGCCGCCGACGCGGATCGGGCTCAAGCGCGTCGAGTTCGCGCTCAACCGCCCGGTCGCGAGGCACGTCGAGGAGCTCGGCACGTCCACGCTGGTGGTGGGTCCGGGCAAGCGGGCGGTCTGGACTTTCTGACACCCTGGTCCACACGGATCAACGAACGGGGTGTCGGCGGGTGTCGCTGGTCGGGCGGGATCGGGAACGGGAGCGGCTGGCCGCGCTGACGGCCTCCGGCGGGTCGTTGCTGGTCACCGGTGAGCCCGGCGCAGGCAAGTCGGCGCTGCTCGCCTCGCTCGACGGTCACCTGGTAGTCGGGGTCGAGGCCGAACAGGACCTGCCCTACGCCGGACTGCACCAGGTCCTGCACCCGTTCCTCGACCTGCCCTCTTTGCCCGGCGCGCGGCGTGCGGCGCTGGAAGTCGTCTTCGGACTGTCCGAGGGCGCGCCGCCGCCCGTGCACCTCGTCGGGCTCGCCGCGCTGGACGTGCTGAGCGCGGCGCGGTCCGTCGTGCTGGTCGACGACGCGCACTGGCTGGACCGGGCGAGCCAGGACGTCCTCGGGTTCGTGGCCCGCCGGCTGTCCGGCGCCGCCCTGGTCGTGGCCGCCCGGACGCCGGTGTTCGCGGGCGTGCCCACGCTGGTCCTGGAACCGCTGGCCGCCCCGGAGGCTGCCGCGGTCGTCGACGCCGTGGCGCCCGGCCTGGACGCCGGACGCCGCTCGTGGGTGCTCGCGCAGGCGGCCGGGAACCCGCTGGCGCTCACCGAACTCCCGTTCGGTGGCGACTCCCTGGAGGAGACGTTCGCCGCGCGTGCCTCGGCGTTGCCCGCGGAGGTGCGGTCGGCGTTGCTCGTGCTGGCCCTCGGCGGTGCGTGCGGCACGGACCTGACGCCTGCCGTCGAGGCGAGGCTGGTCGACTCCGCCGGCGCGTTCCGGCACCCGTTGATCAGGGCGGCGGTCGTCCGCGCGGCCGGTGCCTCAGAACTCCGCGACACCCACCGCCGCCTCGCCTTCGCGACCGAGGAACCGGACCGGCGCGCGTGGCACCTGGCCGGTGCCACGACCGGTGCCGACGAGAACGTGGCCTGCCTGCTGGAGAAGACGGCGGACCGGGCGCTGCGGCGCGGTGGCGCGGCGGCCGCGGTGAGCGCGCTGGAGCGGGCCGCGGAGCTGGGTGACGACGGCGAACGGGCCCGGCGGTTGTTGCGGGCGGCCGAACTGGCTGCGGAGGCGGGACGGCGCGACGACGTCGAGCGCATCCTGCTGGACGTGCGCGGCTTGGACCTCACGGCACGGGAGCGCGCGCTCGTGACGTGGCTGCCCACGGCGTTCGACGATGGTGTGGGCGAGGGCGTGGCGGGGCCCGGCGAACTGGTCGGGCTGGCCGAGTCGGTGGTGTCCGACGGCGACGTCGAGCTGGGCCTGCGGATCTTCTGGAGCGTCGCGATGCGGTGTTTCTGGGTCGAACCGGGGGCCGCCGTCAGGGAGCGGATCGCCGCTGTCGCGCGCCGGCTGCCGATCGACCCGCACGATCCGCGCATGCTCGCGATGACCGCCTACGTGTGTCCGGTGCAGCAGGGTGACGCGGTGGTGGCCGGGCTGCGCGGCCGTGCGGTGACCGACGACCCCGCCACCCTCCGCCTGCTCGGCAGCGCCGCGCTCCAGGTCGGCGCGTTCGCCGACTCCGTGCGCTTCTCCGTCGCCGCCCAACCGGGTTTCCGGGCGCAGGGCCAGTTCGGACTCCTCGCCAGGGCTCTGGCCGTGGAGGCGTGGAGCCGTACCCGCCTGGGGGACATCGCCGCCGCCGAACCGGTGGCCCGGGAAGCCGCCCGCCTCGCCGAGGAGACCGGCCAGCCCTACATGCGTGGCCTGGCCGCCGCCGTCCAGGCCGAGATCGCCGCCCTGCGCGGAGAGTACGAACGGTCCGCCGAACGGTCCGCCGAAGCCGAACGCGCCGGCCTGGCGGCGGGCGCACGCCCGGTCTTGGCCACCGTCCAGCTGGCCAGGAGCCTCGCCGCACTGGGCGAGGGCCGTTACGCCGACGCGTTCGCCGCCGTCCGCCGCGTCCACGACCCGGCCGATCCCGCACACCAGCTGGCCCTGCGCCGCTACGTGCTGCCCGAGCTGGTCGAGTCCGCGGCCCGCAGCGGCAACGCCGACGAGGCCCGCAAGCTCGTGGAGGAGCTCGACACCACCACCCGGTCGCCCGCGCTGGCGTCCGGCCTGAGGTACGCGCACGCCCTCCTGGCGGCGGACGACGAGGCCGAGGCGTTGTTCGAGGCGGCGCTCGACGCGGACAGCTCGCCCTGGGACCGGGCCCGCGTGCAGCTGGCGTTCGGCGGGTGGCTGCGCAGGCAGCGCCGCGCGGCCCACGCCCGCCCGCACCTCAAGGCGGCCGCGGAGGCGTTCGAGGCGTTCGGCACCGCGGACTGGGCGGAACGGGCCCGCGAGGAACTGCGGGCGTCGGGCGAGTCGCGGGGCGGCAACGGCGAGCTGACCGAACACGAACTGACCATCGCCCGGCTGGCGGCGGACGGCCTGACCAACAAGGAGATCGGGGAGCGGCTGCACCTGTCGCACCGGACGGTCAGCACCCACCTGCACCGGATCTTCCCCAAGCTCGGCGTCACGGCGAGGGCGGAGCTGCGGCAGGCGCTGGCGGACTCCGGATGACGTACCGCGCCACCGTCACCTGACGCTCGCGACCCGCCACGCGCGCGTCCTACCGTCGATCCCATGATCAGCAGGCGACAGTTCTCCCAGGCAGTGGCCGTGGCCGGCCTCGCGGCACCCCTCGTCACCGCGACCGCCCACGCCTCCCCGCCGTCCTGGGGCCCGATCAAGCAGGTCAGGGCCGGCCTGCTCGACATCGGTTACGCGGAGATGGGCCCGGCGGACGGCCCGGTCACCGTCCTGCTGCACGGCTGGCCGTACGACATCCACAGCTTCGCCGACGTGGCACCGGCACTGGCGGCGCAAGGACAGCGCGTCCTCATCCCGTACCTCCGCGGCTACGGGCCCACGCGGTTCCTGCACGCGCACACGAAGCGCAACGGCCAGCAGTCCGCGCTGGCCAGTGACGTCATCGCGTTCCTGGACGCCCTGAAGATCCGCAAGGCGACCGTCGCCGGGTTCGACTGGGGCGCGCGGACGGCCTGCATCACCGCGGCGCTCTGGCCGGAACGCGTCCGGGCGCTCATCTCGGTCAGCGGCTACCTGGTCGTGAACCTGCGGCAGAACCAGGAACCGCTGTCACCGCAGGCCGAACTCGGCTGGTGGTACCAGTACTACTTCGCGACGGACCGTGGAGTGAAGGGCTACGAGCAGAACTCCTACGAGTTCAACAAGCTCATCTGGAAGCTCGCCTCGCCCCAGTGGAACTTCGACGAGGCCACCTACGCCCGGAGCGCGGTGGCGTGGAAGAACCCCGACCACGTCGCGATCGTCATCCACAACTACCGCTGGCGCCTGCAGCTCGCGCAGGGCGAGCACCGCTACGACGGGCTCGAGCGCGAGCTGCAGGCCAAGCCGGTGATCAGCGTGCCCACGATCACGATCGCGAGCGACTTCGACGGCCCCAACAAGGACGGCATGGCCTACCGCGGGCAGTTCAGCGGCCGTTACGAGCACCGCGTCCTCGACGGCATCGGCCACAACGTCCCGCAGGAGGACCCGCGGGCGTTCACCAAGGCGGTGCTCGACGTCAGCTCGTGAGCCGCACTACTTCTGGCCGGCGAGCCGGTACGCCGCCGAGCCGATCAGCTCCAGCGACACCTGCAGCCGTTCCAGGCTGATGTTGTCGCGGATCGTGTCCTCCGGGGTGTGGTAGATCGGCTCCAGTTGCGCCGGCCCGCCCTCGCCGCGCCAGCTGAAGTTCGCCGACGCCATTCCCTTCTCGTGGAACGGCACGTGGTCGCTCGACCCGCGCGCCACCGGTCCGTGCACCCTCGGGTCGTAGCCGAGCCTCTGCGCGGCGGCGCGGACCCCGGCCGTCGTGGCGTTGTCGGCGCCGTCCACGGACAGCAGCCAGTACGCCGTGGCCGGGTCGTGGCTGGTGGCGACCATGTCGTTCTGGAACACGCCCTTGATCCGCGCGATCTCCTCGGGCGGGAGCTGCGAGACGTAATGCCGCGACCCGAGCAGTCCCTGTTCCTCCGAGCCCCACAACGCGAACCGCAGCGCCTTGTGCGTGGGCAGGTACCGCAGGACGCGGGCCAGTTCGAGGCAGAGGACCGTGCCGCTGCCGTCGTCGTTTGCGCCCGGTGAGCCCGGCACCGTGTCGTAGTGCGCGGTGACCATGACGACCCCGTTGTCCCGCCACGGGAACGTCGCCGGCCGGTCCGCGATCACGTTGTAGGACGTGAGGTTCGGGTGGTGGACCGTGCTGATCGTCAGCTCGCCGGAGCCCTGCGCGCGCAGCTTCTCGGTGTGCACCTGGGCGAGGCCGATGACCGGCACGGTGACGTCGCGGTCGAGCGTGGGGGAGAAGGCGCTGGACTTGTTCGCCGTCGCGGAGATCCGGCCGAGGACCACCGCCACCGCACCGCGTTCGATCGCCGCGTGCGTCGGCGCGGAGCCGGCGGGGGCGTTGACGTAGAACGCGATCTTGCCGGTGAGATCGGGCAACACGCCGTCGGTGACCTCGACGAACGGGGCCTTGACGGTGACGCCGAGCGAGCCGGAGCGCGAGGCGCCGGCCTGCCAGCCGCCGTTGACGTCGGCGAGGTACTTGTCCGGCACGGTGAACGGCTGCGTCGTCACCTGGTACCGCAACGCCTTGAGTTCGCGGACGAGGAAGTCGCGCGCCCGGTGCTCCGACGCGGTGCCGCCGATGCGCGGCCCGATCCGGTCGCTCAGGACCTTGAGGTGTTCGAGCGCGTTGCGCGCGCGGACCCTTGCCACGACGGGGAAGTCGCCGAGGTCGAGGTCCGGCAGGTGCGAGGCGCCCGGCCGCTGCTCGCCGGCCGCGAGCGCGCTCGCGGGGTTGGCCACGACGGCGGCCACCCCGGCCGCCGCCGCGAAGAAGTCACGTCTGCGCAAGTCGTCCCCCAATCTCCCGAAGTTCTCCGGGCGAACGTAGGCAGGACGGCGGGCGCGGGACAAGCGACGAAGGCATGTATCGAAGTTTGGTTCGATGAGAGTCGCGCTTGAGGTGGTTCCTGGTGGTGCGGCCGAATGGCCCGCATACCGGTGTTGTATGTGGGCCATTCAGCCGTGCCGCCAGGGGCCGCCTCGGGCCCGGCTATCGCGGACTGGACTTCGATACAGGCCTTAGTGGCTGGCTTTCGCCATCTGGTCGCCGGCGTGGTCGAGCACCAGGTCCTGAACCTGCTTGCGCGCGTCCACCCTCGCCTTCTGCACGCACGCCATCAGCTGCGCCGCGAGCAGGTCCGGTTCGAGCTCGCGCACCTCGGGGCTCAGCGCGATGCCCGTCGTGAGGCCGTTCGAGTCGACCGTCACGCTGATGCCGCCGCGCGTGGCCTCACCGCTGACGGCCGCGAGCAACGTGACCAGGTCGAGGTAACGGCGCTGCTCGCGTTCGGCGGCCGCGTCACGGCGCTCCTCCCACCACATGATCCGGCGGCGCAGCAACGCCTGCGCGGTCGCCGGATCCGCCACGGGAACCGTCCACGAACCGGACGCGGTGTGCAGCATGATCGCGTGCGAATGCGCCGTCACGCGGAGGATGCGGGCGAACGAGACCCCGGCGTCGACCCGCGAACCGTGCCGCGTGGTCCAGTCGACGCGGTCCGTGCCGATCACCACGCGGGCGCCGCTGCTGTCGAGCACGAGCGGGAACGCGGTCGACCCGAGTTCGAGGATCGGAGCCGAGAGCAGCGAACGGTGGGCCAGCCGGGCGAGTGCGCTGGCGGATCCGGCACCGAGCACTCCGGCCGCGCACAACGCCTTCACCGCGATCGCCGCGCCGGGGCTGAGCCGCAACGCGATGCCCGAGCCCGGCAGCACGCCGAGCACGAGCTGCGCGCCCGTCATCAGGGTGGTGGCGGGCAGCCACGAGTGCGGATCACTCAAACCGTTGCGCCGCAACCAGGACAGCAACGCCCACGCGCACGCCGCCGCGGCGACCGCCGGAATCGCCGACCACCACGGCATGATGCGCTGCCCGGCCGACGTCATGCCGGCGAGCACGATGCACACGATGCCGATGGCGACGGGCAGGACACCGACCGAGAGCAGCAGCAGCGTCCTGGTACGACGCCACCGGGCAGCGAGCGCGTGGACGACCTGGGGATCGTTGATCAAAGGGATGGCGTGGGGGATCAGCGTCATGTGGGCGCCCCTCGTCAGCTCTCCGCCGCCACCTGGGTGTGACGAGCGGGCCGACCAGACTTCCCGGCTCACCTTCCCGTTAATATGCCGTAAATGTCCAGATCAGGCAAGCCTCGTCCACTGTGGACGATCAGGACGCCGCCGTTTTCGCCCGCCTCCCGAGCAGCACGTCGACGGCCAGGAAGACCACCAGGGTGACGCCGAGCAGCGGCACGAACCACCCTGCGAGCAGTGTGCCGAGGCCGAGCGCGATCAACGCTCCGCGCGGGGCCTTGCGCCACTGACCACGCGGGGTCGGGCGGCCGAAACCGTTCGTGGGCCTGCGCTTCCACCACATGCGGTACCCGAGCACGACCGAAGCGACCAGTCCGCCGCCGATGAGCAACAGCAGCAACTGGTTGGGCCAGCCGAACAGCACACCCATGTGCGCGTCGATGCCCCACCGCGTCAGCTTCGCGCCCAGCGGGAACTCGTCGAACTTGAGCGAACTGACCACCTCGCCGCCGTGCACCGCGACGGCGTCTCCCTGGGACGGCAGGCCCTTCTCGATCTCGGCCACCTTCCAGGCGCCGTCGGGGGTGGTGGGCAGGCTGATCTCGACCGCCTTCGCGTCGATGCCGGACAGCTTCGCGGCGCTGGACACGGTGTCGATCTCGCCGTGCCCACCGGCGGACGAGGTGCTCGAACCGTGGTCGCCGTGGCTCTCCCCGGCACCGGGCATCTCCAGTGCCGGCGTGGACCAGCCGACCGCGGTGCGGAGCATGGCGACGTTCTCGCCCGCGTAGGCCGACCACGTGAGACCGGTGGCGGACAGGAACAACGCACCGGCCAGCACCCACACGCCGATCAGCCCGTGCGTCCGGATGCGCTTGCTGTTGCGTGCCCGGGAGACCCACAGGACCAGGCCGCCCAGCGCGACGACCCACAGCCAGGAGGCGGCGAGCTCGCTGTAGAGGCGACCGGGTTCACCGAGCATCAGGTTGCGGTGCAACTGGTCCAGCGTCGTGCGCAGCGGCAGCACGCCGCTCGACCCGTAGACCACGAGATCACCGGTGACTCGTCCGGTGCCGGGGTCGACGAAGACCGCGCGGCGTTCGGACTCGCCCAAGCCCTTCTCGGAGAACAGGACGCGGGTCGTGTCACCGGGTTCGGGTGCGGGCCGGACCGCGACGAGCTCGCCCTGGGGTGACGTCGCGAGCGCGGCGTCGACCTGCTTGGACAGCGGGAGTTGTTGCGCGGTCGCGGGAACGCGGAGCTGATCGGAGTAGACCCAGGACTCCAGTTGCGGCGTCAGGGCGTACAGCACGCCGGTCAGCGCGGCGATGAGGATGAACGGGCCGACGAGCACGCCGGCGTAGAAGTGCAGGCGCAGGAAGAGTCCCCGCCACGCGAACGACGTGCGTGACGGAGCGGCTGTGGTGGTCATGGTGCTCCCAATGGGCGTGAACAGGGGCAGGACCGCTCGGTGAGCGGCCCTGTGAAGGGGATTCAGACCTGTTCAGCCGGAGGACCGCGCCACGACAGCACGTCCAGGAAGACGATCGCGGTCGGCGCGAGCGAAGGCGTGGCGACGACCAGGGGTGCGGTGGCGGGCAGGACGGCGAGCCTGCGGGGCAGCGCGGCCGTGACCGCGCGGGCGAGCGCGAGCACGGACCGTTCCGCGGCGGCGAGCACGACGACCGTCAGTGCCGTGGCCACGACGTGGGAGGCGATCATGCGCGCCGGTTCGGCTTCGTGTGCGTGCCGGAACGCCGCGAGGGACACCAGGACGTGCATCGCGAGCTGCCCGCCGCCGATCAGCAGGAGCAGCTTGCGCCAGGTCAGCTCGTGCCGGGCGAACCCGGACGTCGCCCACGTGAGCAGTGCGACGAGCGAGAAGACCAGCCCGGCGTCGGGCAACTGCCCGTCCGCGCTGGAGTGCGCGAGAACCGCGAGCGTCCCGTTGACGATGCCGACGGCAGCACAGCGCGCACGGCGCAGCGGAACAGTCGGCAGGGGCACGACCAGCAGCTTAGCGGCAGAATTGGGAGAAACCACCCTACGGATGTCCGGCGAGAACGGTTCAATGCGGCGGTGATCTCTTACCGCACCGATCTCCACGGCCTGACCGAGTCCGAACTCGCCGGGTTCTTCGTGGGCTGGCCCAAGCCGCCGTCACCCGCCCAGCACCTCGCCGTGCTGCGCGGGAGCTATCGCGTGGTGATCGCGCGTTCAGGGGACGACGTCGTCGGCTTCGTGAACATGATCAGCGACGGCGTGCTGACCGCGTTCGTCCCGTGGCTGGAGGTGCGGCCGGAGTTCCAGGGCCAGGGCATCGGCACGGAGCTGATGCGCCGCATCGTGGCCGAGGCCGCGCACCTGTACTCCGTGGACCTCACGTGCGACGACGCGTTGCGTCCGTACTACGAGCGCCTGGGCATGACCGCGCTGACCGGAATGGGGCTGCGCAACCGCTCCGCCATCTAGATGCCCTCGAGGTCCAGGGTCTGCTGGTGCGGGCCCCCGGTGAACGAGCTGGTGAGCAGCCCGGCGGAGCGGCAGCGCCCGCACGTCACCGGGGACGTGGTCGCCTTGAAGCGGGTGAAGTCCCAGCTGCCGGTGCCGACGTGGCAGCCGGGGCCCGGCACCTCCAGGCCCAGCCAGCCCTGCAACCGCACGGCGTGCACGACGTCGGACCCGTCGAGGTAGCCGTTGAGCCGCCCCGCGAACCGGTTGCGCGCCTCTGCCGCGGGCGCGCTGAGTGCCTCCTGCAAGAGCGAAATGCCGTTCATGGACCCGATTCAACCTCACCCCGGCGCGTCGAGCCGGGCACCACGCCGCTCCAGCACGGTGAGGCTCCTGGCACACCACCGCACGTTGTCCCGCTCGAACGACAAGCCGCGCAACAACGTCAGGTACGGCCCGACCCGTTCTGCGGTGGCCAGGAAGTCCTCCTCCGAACGGCCGTCGAGCAGCTTGGCCCTGAGTCGTTCGTAGCGCGCGACCTTCGCCTCGGCCCACTGCTTGCGTTCGCGGACCGAGGCCAGCACTCCCTCGGTGTCGCCGGAGTCCGCCGCCAGCACCGCCACCAGCAGCTCGTCCCGGATCGCGGTGGGCTTGTGCGGCCCGGCCGTGAACGACGTCAGCTCCTCGCGGCCCAGTTCGGTGAGCGAGAACAGGCGCTTGTTCGGCCGGCGTTCCTGCTCGACCGTCCTGGCGACGATCAGCCCGTCCGCCTCCATGCGGTCCAGCTCCCGGTAGAGCTGCTGCGGCGTGCAGATCCAGAAGTTCGCCACCGACGCGTCGAACGCCTTGGCCAGGTCGTAGCCGGACGACTCCCCGTCGAGCAGGGCCGCCATCACGGCGTTGCGCAGCGACATAGCAGCAGGTTACGGTGCATCGACCTAGTCAACAAGTTGAGTATGTGAGGGCGTCGCTGTGAACGCATTCCGCAAAGCGGTCGAAGCACGGGACACCGAGGCGATGGCGGCGTGCCTGGCCGACGACGTCGTGTTCACCAGTCCCGTCGCGTTCACGCCCTACCCCGGCAAGCCGATCACCGCGGCGATCCTGCGCGGCGTGATGCGGGTGTTCGAGAACTTCCGCTACGAACGCGAGATCATCGACGGCCCGAACCACGCGCTGGTGTTCCGCACCGAGGTGGGCGGCAAGGAGATCCAGGGCTGCGACTTCCTGCACCTCAACGCCGACGGGCTGATCGACGAGTTCACCGTCATGGTGCGCCCGCTGTCCGGCGCCCAGGCCCTGTCCGAGGCGATGGCCGCCCAGTTCGAGCAGATCAAGGCCGAGGCGCTGGAAGCGTTCAACTCCTGACGCAGACCGTCAGGCGGCTCTTTCGTACACGCTCACGTGCCGCTTGCTGTCCGCGACGAACGGCTCGCCGTTCCAGCCGGCGTGCCGCTCGCGCAGCCGCAGACCCGCGATGCGCGCCATGAGGTCGAACTCGGACGGGTAGGACAGCCGCTGCCGGATCGCGCCGAACCGGATGCCGTCCGCGCCGATGTGCACGTGGTTCTCGTCGAGCATCTGGGTGACCGGGTCGTAGCGGTTGACATCGAGCTCGACGTGGTCGACCTCGACGGCCTCCACGTCGATGAACTGGTTGCGTTGCCGCGCCGCCCAGCTCGGCACCCCGCACTCGACCACGAACACGCCGTCCGGGGTGAGGTGGCGTGCGGCGTTCTCGAAGCACCGCACCTGGTCGTCCTGGGTGAGCAGGTTCGTGATCGTGTTGTAGACCAGGTACACCAACGGATACGTGCGGCCGGTGCCGGCTCTGGACATGTCGCCCATGACCACTTCGACGTCGGCGCCACCGGCTTTCTCCCGCATGCGCGCGACCATGTCGGGGGAGAGCTCGACGCCGTCCACCTCGACACCGGACTCCTTGAGGGGCAACGCGATGCGGCCCGTGCCGATCGCGAACTCCAGGGCACTCCCGCCGAACGCGGCGAGGAAGCGGACGGTCTCGGCCTCGTCGCCGCGGGGTGAGTTGTCGTAGTTCTTGGCCGTTTCGGGACTGAAACTCGGGTTGAATCCCTTCACCCACCCCACGCTAGCCGTCGGCGCTACCGAGTTTTGGCCGCGGGAAGTGAGCGCAGCAAGGCCAGGTCGTGCAGGTCCTCGTCCCGCGGCTCGTAACCCTGGTGGAAGAGCAGCTGCTGTTCGACCGACAGGCAGCGCACGGGCGTGCCGAGGATCGTGCCGGTGACGAAGCACTCGGCCGGGTAGCGGAACGGCTCGCCCGGCGTCAGCGAGGACTGCTCGGCACTGCCGTCGTCCGCGAACCGCAACGGGTGCAGGTCGATCTCGCGCCCGTCTGGACCGGTGAGCACGAACCGGACCGGCCGCCACGACAGGGTTTCCGCGAACCCGCGCGCGGCGAGCGCGGCGACGACCTGAGGTTCCTGCTCCTCGCGGTGCATGAGGTCGAGGTCGCCGTGCGGCCGGGTCTGTTCACCGGCCAGCGCATCGATACCCCATCCACCCCCTGTGCAGATGTCGAAGTCCCGCAACGCTGCCAAGATCGCGAGCACGTCCTCACCGGTCACACGCCACATCGTGCAACTGAGGCGGGAACGGCGCCACCGCATTCGTGGCGGTGCTGCTAGCTTGGAGGTCGTGCCGGACTTCAAGCTGCCGCTCTACGGCGCTGACACCGAACGCGGCGACCTCGCTCCCTGAGTCGTCCCGTTCCTCCGCCACCTCTCTCATCTTCGCCTCGCACGGGGAGCTTTGCCATGCGTTCGTTCATCCACGCACTGCCCAAGGTCGAACTGCACGTCCACCTCGTCGGCTCGGCCGGCCTCGGCACCGTCCTGGAACTCGCCCGGCGCCACCCCGAGGCGGGTGTGCCCACCGACCGCGCCGAACTGGAGCGCTTCTACACGTTCCGCGACTTCGACCACTTCCTGAAGGTCTTCTGGGCGGTGCAGTCGATGCTGAAGGACCGCGCCGACGTCCACACCCTCGTCGTAGGCCTGGCCCGTGAACTGGCACGGCAGAAAGTCCGGTACGCCGAGGTCACCGTGACACCGCACAACCACCTGACGGACGGCATGTCCGGCGACGAACTCCTCACGGGACTCGAGTCCGGTCGCGCGGAAGCCTCGGCGCTGGGGGTCGACCTGGCCTGGTGCTTCGACATCCCGGGCGAGAAGGGCCTGGTGGCCGGCCGGGAGACGCTGGCGTTCGCGCTGTCCGAACGCCCCGACGGTCTCGTCTCCTTCGGTCTCGGCGGGCCGGAGGAAGGCATCGGCCGTGCCCAGTTCGCGCCCTTCTTCGACGCGGCAAGGGAAGCAGGTCTGCACAGCGTGCCGCACGCGGGGGAGACCACCGGCCCGGAGACCGTCTGGTCGGCGGTGCTCGACCTCCGGGCCGAGCGCATCGGCCACGGCACGAGCTGCCACCAGGACCCGGCGTTGCTGGAACACCTGGCGCTGAAGGGGATTCCGTTGGAGGTGTGCCCGACGTCCAACGTCCGCACTCGACAGGTGGTGTCCATCGAGGCGCATCCCGTGCGGCAGGTGCTCGACGCCGGTGTGGTGGTCACGCTGAACACCGACGACCCGCCGTTCTTCGGCGCGACGCTGGAAGGCGAGTACCTGGCGGTGGCCACCGCGCTCGGCCTCGGACACGCGGAGATCGCGAGGCTGGCGGAGAACGCCGTGCTGGCCTCGTTCCTGCCGAACGACCGCAAGACGCCGCTGCTGAAGGAGATCGCGAACGTCCTGTCGTCGGTCGGCTGAACGTCCCGGTATCTCGTTTGGCGGCGCACGACGTGGTGGTTCGGGCACCATGGAGTGGCGATGACATCGACTTCGGGGGTCCTGTGAAAAGAACGATCGTCGTCCTCACAGCTGTTCTGGCTGCGCTTGGGATCGCTCCCACGGCCAACGCGGCCCGCTCCACCTCGCTCGTGGTGCTCGGTGACTCGTACGCCTCCGGCACCGGTGCGGGGTCCTACCAGGACGGAACCGCCGGCAACTGCTGGCGCAGCAACAACTCCTACGGCGAGCAGGTGGCCGCCGGCCTGCGCGCGGCCGGCCGGCTCGGCTCGTTCACCAACGTGAGCTGCAGTGGCGCCGCCACCGCGGACTTCTCCCGCCCGTTCAAGGACCGTCCGGCCCAGCTGGACGCCCTGCGGCGCGGCACCGACCTGGTGCTGCTCACCGTCGGCACCAACGACGTCGACTACTCGACGTACGGCGGCACCTGCATCCAGGCGGACTGCACGGGCGCCCCGACCGAGGCGATCCTGGCCAGGTTGCCGCAGATGGGCAGCAACGTCACCGCCCTGCTCACCGAGATCCGCAAGCGCAGCCCGTACGCGCGAGTGGTCGTCGTGGGCTACGGCCGCCAGGTGTCCGCTTCGGACAACCCGCCCGGCGCCACGCTCGACCCGATCTGCGGCGAGGGCATCATGACCACCGCGGAGCGCAGCGAGGGCAACCAGGTGGCCGACGGCATCGACGCCACCCTGCGCACCGCCGTGGCCAAGGCGGCGCACAAGGGCGTCAACGCCACGTTCGTGAGCCCGTTCTCCCGCCCGGACACGTTCGAAGGCCACGCGCTGTGCGAGTCGGGCACGCCGTTCCTGCGCGGATTCGACGCGCTGGCACCGGGTCAGGAGGGGCCGGAGGCCGTCTTCCACCCGAACCAGCAGGGCCAGACCGCATTGGCCTCGCTCGTCCGGGCCTAGTCAGATGACGGTTGCTTCCGCCCTCCCAGCGGGTGAGCGGAA
Organism: Lentzea flaviverrucosa; assembly: GCF_003350445.1. Lineage (NCBI taxonomy): Bacteria > Bacillati > Actinomycetota > Actinomycetes > Pseudonocardiales > Pseudonocardiaceae > Lentzea > Lentzea flaviverrucosa. Next base: position 256,855 of record NZ_QQAU01000007.1, on the reverse strand, counting down.
GCAACCGTCTTGGCGATGGACACCGGGGGGACGGGCGAGGATCGTGCAGCACGTGGAACGGGTCGTCGAGGTGGCGGACTTGGACGCGGCGCACGAGGTGTTGAACGCGGCTTACGGCCAGATGCGTCTCAACGCCGGCATCGAGAACCCCCACATGTGGATGTCGTCGCGAATACACGGGCACGTCCGCTTCGACGAGCTGCACGGGCGCATCGCGCTGGAGGTCAGCGTCGACCCGATGAACAACTTCGTCTTCGGGCACTTGGGCGCCGGGATGGTCTACTACCGTTCGGGTGGCGAGGACCGCTTCTGGATGTCCGGTGACGCGTTCCTGTGCGCACCACCCGAAAGTCCCTTCATCGGGGCGATCCGCAACCCGTGGCTGTCGACGGTCACGCTCACCCAGTCGCTGATCGACGAGGTGGCCGACGGTGTTCGGTTCGACGGTTTCCGCCCGGCCTCGGCCCAGGACGCGGCACTGTGGTGGTCCACCTGCGCGCACCTGCGCGACGAGGTGCTGCCGCACTTCGTCGACAACCCACTGGTGACGGCGAACGCGATCCGCCTGCTGGTGAGCACCACCCTCGCCGCGTTTCCGAACACCGCACACGCCGCGCCGACACCTGGTGACCGGCGTGACGCGCACCCGAGAAGCCTGCGTCGTGCGGTCACGTTCATCGAGGACAACGCCGAGACGGACATCTCGGCCGCCGACATAGCGCGTGCGGCTCGCGTGTCCATCCGTGCGCTGCAACTCGCTTTCCGCCGCCACCTCGCCACGACACCGATGGCCTATCTGCGGGGTGTGCGTCTGTCGTGCGCCCATGAAGACCTGAGGGCGGGCAACGGTTCTGTCACCGAGATCGCGGCCAGATGGGGTTACGCCCGTCCGAGTGTCTTCGCCGCGCACTACCGTGCCGCGTACGACGTGTCGCCGTCGAAGACCCTGCGGTCAGGTTGAGGCGCTTCGTTTTCCGGTTCCGGACTTCGTTTCCGCTGCTATCGTCCGCGCTCGCAGTGCGGTGAAGTGGTTCATGACCGCCTGCGAGACCAGTCCGTTCACCGTGCGGACAGAACGCTCCGGAACCCGCTTCGTGGCCACCTGTCAGGGCGAGATGGACATGACAACTTGTGACGTGTTCTTCGCGGCCGTGCTGCCCGGCATCACGGACACGACCACAGACCGCGTCGCGATCGACCTGGCCGAGGTGACGTTCCTGTCCGCGGGCGGCCTGCGCACGTTGCTGCTCCTGCTCTGCGCGGCCCACCACAACGGCAAGTCGTTCACAGTGCACCACACCCAGCCGCAGGTCCGCCGCGTGCTGGACCTGTTCGGCTTCACCACTTTCAAAGCAGGTCTTGTGTGGGAGACGACCATGTCGCCGCCGCCCCCTCACCACTAGCTTGACCAGCTATGTTGCTCCCGCTGGTACTGGTGCTCGCACTGACCCCGCCGACGTCCGTGATGACGGTCCCCGGCGCCGAGCACCAGCGACTCGCCCGTCTCGCCGACCTCACCACGACCGGCCTCACGGCCACCGGCCACACCGACCCGGCGGACTGGGCGGGCCTCACGAGCACCGCCCTGCCCGTCCCCGCCGCGGTTCCTGGCATCCAGATCGACGGCTACTTCCCGGACACCTCGCGCACCAACACCAACCACGGCTGGCACGACTCCCAGTTCGTGGTCAGACTGCCCGACCACTGGAACGGCGGTCTGGTCGTCACCGGCGCCCCGGGCGTCCGCGAGCAGTACGCCAACGACCGCGCGATCTCCGACTGGGTCCTGTCCCGCGGCTACGCCTTCGCCTCCACCGACAAGGGCAACACCGGAGCCCAGTTCTACCGCGACGGCCGCGCCATGGAGGAGTGGAACCACCGCTTCACCCAGCTCACCATCGCGGCGAAGTCCGTTGTCTCGCAACGCTACGGCCGAACCCCGCGCCGAACCATCGCCACCGGCATCTCCAACGGCGGCTACCTGGTCCGCTGGCAACTGGAGAACCGCCCGCACCTCTACGACGGCGGCGTCGACTGGGAGGGGACGCTGTGGACGGTCAAGGGCCCGAACCCGCTGACGTTCCTGCCACCCGTGCTCCGCGCCTACCCGGCCTACCTGGCGGGCGAACCGGGCGCGCACGAGGCCATGGTCGCGGCGGGCTTTCCAGCCGGCACGGAGTTCCTGTGGGACTACCACTACCGCTACTACTGGGACCTGACGCAGCGGATCTACCGCGAGGAGTTCGATCCCGGGTTCGACGGGGATCTGCTGGCCGGCGTGCCTTTCTGCGCTCCCGGTGCACCTGCCTGCGATGCGGACTACTCGTACGCGGCGCGGCGTCGTGTTGCTGGGCCTGCGGTGTCGAAGGTTGCGTTGACCGGGAAGGTTAAGCGGCCTTTGCTGACTGTGCACGGGACCTATGACGTGCTGTTGCCAATCAGTCAGGACTCGGACGTGTACGCGGGTATGACGCCTGCCCGGTTGCACCGGTACTACCGGGTGGAGCAGGGGACGCACGTGGATGGGCTGGTCGACGCCCATCCGGATCGGTTGCGGCCCCTTGCGCCTTGTCATCGGGCGGCGTTCGTGGCTCTGGAGCGGTGGCTGGACGGGGTGGAGCCGCCTCGGTCGGCGACCTTGCCTCGGCCGGCCGACGTGGCCACCTGCCCGTTGTCGTGATCCTGCTGCAGCCATCACGACGTGGCCCGGGCGACCTTCACCGGGCCACGGTGCTTTCCCTCACCTGCAAGGAGAACGGCGTCTCCACGTTCTCGAGGGCGTCGCCGGACTCGACGCGCCGGTGCAGCAGGTCGACGGCGGCCTGGGCGATGGCGGCCTTGTCGGGGGCGACGGACGTGAGCGACGGGGAGCTGTAAACGCTTTCCTCGTTGTTGTCGAAGCCGACGACGGCGAGGTCCTGGGGGACGCGCACGAAACGTTCGCCGGCCGCTCGCATGGCGCCGATGGCCAGGAGGTCGTTGAAGCAGAACACGGCGTCCGGGGGGTTGCGCAGGTCCAGCAACGACCTCATCGCGGCGGCGCCGTCCGCTCGGTGGTAGTTCAGCGCGGGGACCACGAGTTCGTCGACGAACGGCAGTGAGGCTTCGGCCAGGGCTCGGCGGTAGCCCTCCAGGCGCAGGGCGGCTGTGCCTCGGTGGGGGTGGGCGCCGATCGCGGCGATGCGCTGGTGGCCCAGCGAGATCAGGTGGCGGACGGCGGCCTGGGCCGCGGCCACGTTGTCGATGCCCACGCGGGAGATCGGGACGTCGACGGCGTGCTCGCCCAGCAGGACGGCGGGGACGGGCAGCTGGAAGTCGTCCACCTGCAGGGCCTCCGGGCTGAGGATCGCGGCGTCCACCAGGTGCGGGCCCAGGGAGGCCAGTGCGGAGCGTTCGCCTGCCAGGGTGCCGAACGTCTGCTCGATCAGCACGTTCCACTCGTGGTCCTGGGCGGCGGCGATGACGAGACCGGCGAGCTCGGCGAAGTACGGGATCGAGAGCTCGGGCAGGACCAGGGCGATGAAACCGGTGCGGCCGCGGCGCAGATTGCGGGCGCCCAGGTTCGGGCGGTAGCCGGTCGCCTCCAGCGCCTCCTCGACGCGGCGGCGGTTGTCCGGTTTCACGAACGAGTAGCCGTTGACCACGTTCGACACGGTCTTCACCGAGACGCCCGCCAGCCGAGCGACGTCCTTGAGCGTGGCCAACACAGCCTCCAAAGAAGTACCGGGAAAAGTACCGGGAAGTCCCCAGTCTTTACAACGTTGGAACAACGATGCAAATCTAGCGCCTGAGAGCGCGTCCACGCATAGCCCGCCGTGTAGGAGCCAACGATGTCTCGCATGTTGCTCATCGCCGTCGCAGCCTTGCTCGTGACGGGGTGCACCAGCAGGGAAACCCCGACGACCGCGACCAGTGGAGGGCCCGCCGCGTCTGCCGCGCAGAACCAGAGTGCCGGCCCCGGCTGTGCGCGGAGCACGACCGGCTACCCGCAGGTCGACGTCAAGGGCGCGGTGGTCGGCTTCTCCCAGTCGGAGAAGGAAGCCAACCCGTTCCGCACCGCGGAGACCGCGTCGATCAGGGACGAGGCCGCGAAGCGGGGAGCCGAACTGCTCTACACGAACGCGCAGAGCGACCTGAACAAGCAGATCAGCGACATCAAGTCGATGATCGACCGCGGGGCGAAGCTGCTGATCGTCGCGCCGCTCAACTCCGACGGCCTGCAGCCCGCGTTCGACGCGGCCAAGGCCAAGCAGGTGCCGGTCATCACGATCGACCGCAAGGTCACGTCGAAGCCCTGCACCGACTACCTCACGTTCATCGGCTCCGACTTCGTCGAACAGGGCAAGCGCGCCGCCCAGCAGATGATCAAGGCGACCGGCGGCACGGGCAAGGTCGCGATCCTGCTCGGTGCCTCGGGCAACAACGTCACGGTCGACCGCACCAAGGGCTTCAAGGACGGCATCGCCGGCACCCCCGGCCTCACCGTCGTCGCCGAGCAGACCGGCGAGTTCGACAGGTCCAAGGGCCAGGCCGTGATGGAACAGCTGATCCAGAGCAACCCGGACATCACCGCCGTCTACGCCGAGAACGACGAGATGGGCATCGGCGCCGTCACCGCTCTCAAGGCCGCCGGCAAGCAGCCGGGCAAGGACATCAAGATCGTGTCCGTCGACGGCACGCGCAACGCCGTGCAGCTCATCGCGGACGGCAGCTACACCGCCGTGGTCGAGTCCAACCCGCGCTTCGGCCCGCTCGCGTTCGACACGCTGGAGAAGTTCGGCAAGGGCGACGAGATCCCGCAGAACATCGTGATCTCCGACGACGAGTACGACTCGGCGAACGCGGCGCAGAAGCTCGGCAATGCCTACTGATCCGGTGATCGAGGTCGCCGGCGTGACGAAGACGTTCGCCGGCGTCCGGGCACTCGGCGACGTGGACTTCACGCTCCAGCGCGGCGAGATCCACGCGCTGGTAGGGGAGAACGGAGCCGGCAAGTCGACGCTGATCAAGGTGCTGACCGGCATCCACACCCCGGATGCCGGCTCCGTCACCCGCAACGGGCACATCTCCACGATCTACCAGGAGGTGAACCTCGTCCCGCTGATGAGCGTGTCCGCCAACCTGTTCCTCGGCCGCGAGCCGCGCAACCGGTTCGGGCTGATCGACCGAGCCCGCCGCGACGCCGACGCCGCGGAGCTCCTGCGGGGCTACGGCATCACGGCGGACGTGAGCAGTCCGCTCGGGACGCTCGCGGTCGGTGAGCAGCAGATGGTCGCGCTGGCCAGGGCGGTCGCGGCGGACGCGGACGTCGTGATCATGGACGAGCCCACGTCGTCGCTGGAACCGCGCGAGGTCGAGACGCTGCTCGGCGTCGTGCGGAAGCTCCACGAGGCGGGCATCGCGATCATCTACGTCAGCCACCGCATGGACGAGCTCTACCGGATCTGCGACACCGTCACGGTCCTCCGAGACGGTGTGAACGTTCACAGCGGCCCGCTCGAAGAACTTCCGCGCATCGAACTGGTCTCGCTGATGCTCGGCAGGTCGGTCAAGGAGATCGAGAAACACGGCACCACGGCGTTCGGCGAAGGTCACCAGGCCGACACGCAGCCGGTGCTGGAAGCTCGAGACCTCACGAGCAAGCCACGCATCGGTGGCGTCGGCGTGTCGATCCGGCCCGGTGAGGTCGTCGGCCTCGCCGGTCTGCTCGGATCGGGCCGCACCGAGACCGCGAAGGCGATCATCGGCGCGCTCCCGCTCGACCGCGGCACCGTGCTCGTGGCGGGCAAGCCGGTGGCGCACAACGTGAAGGCGTCGATGAGGGCGGGCATCAGCATGCTCGCGGAGGACCGCAAGACCGAGGGGATCATCCCGAACCTGTCCGTGCGCGAGAACATCGTGCTGGCGGCACTGCCGAGGCTCAGCCGATTCGGCGTGACCAGCAGGTCCAGGCAGGACCGGATCGTCGACACCTTCATCAAGCGCCTGCGCATCAAGGTGTCGAGCCCGGAGCAGAAGGTCGCGGAACTGTCCGGCGGCAACCAGCAGAAGGTGCTGCTCGCCAGGTGGTTGTGCACTGAACCCAAGATCCTGCTCCTCGACGAACCGACGCGCGGCATCGACGTCGGCGCCAAGGCCGAGGTGCAGGAGCTGATCGACGAACTCGCTGGGGAAGGCCTGGCGGTGCTGCTGATCAGCTCCGAACTGGACGAACTGCTCGACGGCGCCGACCGGCTCGTCGTGCTGCGCGACGGCTCCGTCGCGGGCGAACTCGAAGGAGACCAGCTCACCCGTGAACACGTGCTCGCGGCCATCGCGGCGGAGGTGATGGATGACTCAGGAGACCACGCAGGCAGCCACCAGGACAGCCGCTAGCACCACCGCGGCGCGGACGCGCTGGTTGCAGGACAACGGTGTCTACGTCGCCGTCGCCGTGCTGCTGCTGTTCAACGCCCTTTTCACGGCCAACTTCCTGACGCTGGGCAACTTCACGACCCAGCTCGTGCAGGCCGCGCCCGTGCTGATCGTCGCGCTCGGCATGGCGCTGGTGATCGGCACCGAGGGCGTCGACCTGAGCGTCGGCGCGGTGATGGCGCTGGCCGCCGCGGTCATCCCGCTCTACCTCGGCGCCGGGCCGCTCGTGGCCATCGTGATGGCGCTCGTCGTCGGCGTGCTGGCGGGAGCGTTCAACGGGTTCCTCGTCGCCAGGGTCGGCATCCAGCCGATCGTCGCCACACTGGCGTTGCTGGTCGGCGGACGGGGCCTGGCGCTGGTCATCGCGGACGGGCAGCTCGTGCAGCTGCACGACGAGACGTTCCTGGAGCTCGGCACCGGTGACGTGGCCGGCATCCCGATCAGCGTGCTGATCGCGGGTCTGCTCGCACTCGTCGTCGCGGGCCTCACGAACCGCACCACGTTCGGGCGCCAGCTCGTCGCGATCGGCGGCAACCGCAAGGCGGCCACGCTCGCGGGACTGCCGGTCAACCGGGTGCTGATCGGCGTCTACGCGATCACCGGCGTGCTCGCGGCGATCGCGGGCGTGCTGGCCACCTCCCGGCTCGCCGCCAGCGACCCGGCGGACATGGGGCTGCTGATGGAGCTGTCCGCGATCACCGCGGTGGTCGTCGGCGGCACCCCGCTCACCGGGGGCAAGGTCCGCGTGCTCGGCACGGTGTTCGGCGTGATCCTCATGCAGCTCGTCCGGGCCACCCTGATCAAGCACAACCTGCCGGACTCGATCGCGCAGATGATCCAGGCCGCGATCATCATCGCCGCCGTGTACGTGGCACGGGAGCGCCGATGACTGTGTCTGAAACGAGTAGGCAGCACGGGGCGGTGTTGCCCAAGGCGACCAGGACGAAGGTCCTGCAACGCCAGGGCGCCGCCGTGGCCCTCGTGCTGATGGTCGCGGTGTCCTGGCTGGTCTTCCCGCGCTTCGGCAGCCTCGACAACCTGCGCGACCTCGCCCTGCAGGGCTCGTTCCTCGTGGTGATCGCGATCGGGATGACGTTCGTGATCATCACGGGCGGCATCGACCTGTCCGTCGGCTCGCTCTACGCCCTCGGCGGCGTGCTCGCGGCCTGGGGCTCTCAGTACGGGTTCCTGGCCGCGCTGGCACTGCCACTGGTGGTGTGCGGGTTGATCGGCCTGATCAACGGCCTGCTGATCGCCCGAACGAACATGGCGCCGTTCATCGTCACGCTGGCGTCGCTGCTGTTCGCCCGCGGCCTCCTGCTGGCGATCACCGACGAGGGCGCCAACACCTACCAGATCCCGGCGGACAGCGCGTTCGTCGAACTGGGCCGCGGCACGGTCTTCGGCTTCGGCTACCCGATCTTCGTCGCGGCCGTGCTCGCCGTCCTGGGCGGCATGGTCCTCAACCGCACCAACTTCGGCCAGAACGTGTTCGCGACCGGCGGCGCCGAGCAGTCGGCGGTCCTGCTGGGCGTGCCCGTCGCGAAGACCAAGGTCCTCGTCTACACGATGAGCGGCACGCTGGCGGGTCTCGCCGGCGCCTTGACCGCCGCTTATCTGCAGTCGGGCGTCACGGTCATCGGCGTCGGCCTCGAACTGGACGCCATCGCGGTCGTCGTCATCGGCGGAACCCTGCTGACCGGTGGCATGGGCACGATCCTCGGCACCGTGATCGGCGTCGGCCTGATCAAGGTCATCCAGAACGTCATCAACCAGATCGGCACGCTCGACAGCAACTACCAGTCGGTGGTCAGCGGCGTGTTCTTGCTCATCGTCGTCGTCCTGCAGCGAATATTGCGAAGATAGGAGAGCCATGACCAGACGCGTCCTGGGCGTGATGGTCTCGATCCTGATCACAGCAACCTTCCTGACACCCACAGCGCACGCCGCGGAGTGGGTACCGAAAGTCCCTCCGCTCTCGACACCCTGGACCTCCCAGGTGTCGCCGGCCAACGCCCTGCCCGAGTACCCGCGACCGCAGCTCCAGCGCCCGGAGTGGCAGAACCTCAACGGTGTCTGGGAGTTCGCCGGGGCACCGAACCTGAGCAACCCGCCCATCGGCCGGCCACTGGCCGAGGGCGTGCTCGTGCCGTACCCGATCGAGTCCGCGCTGTCGGGGATCAAGCGGCACGAGGACAACATGTTCTACCGCCGCACCTTCACCGTTCCGTCCTCTTGGAACGGTCGTCAGGTGAAGCTCAACTTCGGTGCGGTGACCTGGGAGACGCGGGTCTGGGTCAACGGCAGGCAGGTCGGCACGCACACCGGCGGCTTCGACGCGTTCTCGTTCGACATCACCTCGGCGCTGGCGGCCGGCACGAACGAGATCGTCGTCGGCGTCACCTCGACGGTCGACGGCAGCCGCTACCCGATCGGCAAGCAGCGTCGCGACCCGAGCGGGATCTTCTACACCGCGGCGTCCGGCATCTGGCAGACGGTCTGGCTGGAACCGGTGCGGGCCGCGAACATCACGCGTCTCGACACCACCCCGAACGTCGGTGCGGGCGCGCTCGACCTGGTCGTGCAGGGCACCGCGGGCCAGCCGGTCACCGCCGAGGTGCTCAGCGGCGGTCAGGTGGTCGGCAGGCAGACCGGCACGACCGGTAGCTCGCTGCGGGTGCCGGTGCCGAACGCCCGGCTGTGGTCGCCCGACGACCCGTTCCTCTACGACCTGCGCGTGACGCTGGCCGGCGGGGACGCCGTGACGGGCTACTTCGGCATGCGCTCGCTCGGCAAGGCGATGGTCGGCGGCGTCATGCGGCCGTTGCTGAACGGGAAGTTCGTCTTCCAGAGCGGCACGCTGGACCAGGGCTACTGGCCGGACGGCATCTACACCGCGCCGACCGACGAGGCGCTGCGCTTCGACCTCGAACGCCAGAAGGCGCTGGGGTTCAACATGGTCCGCAAGCACATCAAGGTCGAACCGGCACGCTGGTTCTACCACGCCGACCGGCTCGGCCTGATGGTCTGGCAGGACATGCCGTCCGTCGACTCGATCGACGAGGCGCCGAACTCGCACGCGAACTTCGAGTCCGAGCTGCGCCGGATGATCGACCAGCTCAAGGGCATCACGTCGATCGTGCAGTGGGTGCCGTTCAACGAGGGCTGGGGCGAGTACGACGCGGGCCGGATCGTGAACCTGGTCCGCTCGATCGACAACACCCGGCTCATCAACCACAACTCGGGTTCCAACTGCTGCGTCTCGGATCCCGACCCCGGCAACGGCGACGTGATCGACGACCACCACTACCAGATCTCGGCCAACACCCGCCTGCCCGACAGCAACCGGGTCGCGATGCTCGGCGAGTTCGGCGGCCTCGGCCGCAGGGTCGCCGGCCACGAGTACCAGCCGGGCGCCGGATTCGCCTACGGAGCCCTGTACCCGGACGAGCAGTCGCTCACCAAGCGGTACGAGGAGGTCATCAAGCAGGTACAGCGGCTCGTCCACACACGCGGGTTGTCCGCGATGGTCTACACCGAGCCCTACGACGTGGAGAACGAGGTCAACGGCTTCTACACCTACGACCGGCGCGTGCTGAAGATGACCGAGTCGCGGGTGCGGGACGTCAACCAGAGGGTGCTCGCGGTCGCCCGCGGCACGGCGGTCAGCCCGGACGACGTGGTGTCGTTGCGCGTCACCACGACCGGCTACACCAACCGCTACCTGCGCCACCAGGACTCACTGGCCCGCACCGACGTCATCAGCACGGACCTGGCCAGGCTGGACGCCACGTTCCACCCGCGTCCCGGACTCGCCGACGCGGCCTGCCTCTCGTTCGAGTCGCGGAACTTCCCCGGCCAGTTCCTCAGGCACAGCAACGGACGCATCCGCACGGACGTGAACAACGGCACGATCGCGGCCGATGCCACGTTCTGCGCGCGGGAAGGCTCGGGCGGCACCGCGCTGGAGTCGTTCAACGTGCGCGGTTCCTTCGTGCGGCACTTCAACGAGGGCGTCTACCTGGCGCGCTCGGGCGGCCCGAACCCCTGGGACACGGCGAGTTCCTTCGCGGCGGACTCCACCTGGGCGATCGGCACCGGGTTGTGGCGCAGCGGTGCGGACCTGCCGCTGGACCAGGCCCGCTCGTTCCGCGTGACCTCGCCCGGCTTCACGGATCGCTACCTGCGGCACCGTGAAGGCCTGGCGCGCACGGACGTCGTCAACGCCTCCAGCGCCGCACTGCTGAAGTCGGACGCGACGTTCGTCGTCCGCCGTGGTCTCGCCGACCCGACCTGCTACTCGTTCGAGGCCAGGAACATCTCCGGGCAGTTCCTGCGGCACGCGGACTTCCGCGTGCGGCTCGGCGCCAACGACAACACCGACCTGTTCCGCCGCGACGCGACCTTCTGCGCGCAGCAGGGGAGTGGCGGTGTGCGGCTGGAGTCGGTCAACGAGCTCGGCACCAACATCCGGCACTACCAGGAGGAGGTCTGGGTCGCCTCGAACGGCGGCGCGCACGTGTACGACAACCCTGCCTCGTACAACCAAGACGTGAGCTGGGCCGTGAGCTCACCTTGGGCACCGTAGGAGTGAACATGCTGCTACGCATGGTTTCCGTGTCCGCGATCGTGCTGAGCACGATCACCATCCCTGCTGTGACGGCGTCGGCGGACGTCGTCGACGCCATGAGCCGCGACCTCGGGATCACCCAGGCGCAGGCGCTGACCAGGATCCGCCAGGAGAAGGTCGCGCTGAAGATCGCGCCGGCGGCCGAGCAGGCCGCCGCCGAGGCGTACGGCGGCAGCTGGTACGCCGACGGCGAGCTCCAGGTGGCCGTCACCGATCCGGCCCGTGCCGATGCGGTCCGCGCCACCGGTGCCAAGCCGGTGTTGCGGACGAAGTCCCTCGCGTCCCTGAACGCGGTGAAGACCGGCATCGACGGACTGTCCAAGGCCGGTGCGGTGTCGAAGGACATCGCCGGCTGGCGGGTCGACGTCCAGCGCGGTGCCGTGGTCGTCGACGCCCTGCCGGGTGCCGACGTCTCGGCGCTGCCCGAGGACGTCGTCGTCAACACGACCGGTGTCCAGCGGCCGCAGACCTTCGCGGCCGGCACCGTGGGCGGTGACCCGTTCTACACGGGCAACGTCCGCTGCTCGATCGGTTTCTCGGTGCACGGCGGCTACGTCACCGCCGGCCACTGCAACGTCGGTGCCTGGAACGTCTACGGCTGGGACCGTTCGTGGCAGGGCGAGTTCGTCGGCTCTTCGTTCCCCGCCAACGACTACGGCTGGGTGCGCACCGGCGGCGGCTGGTGGAACGTGCCGGTCGTGCTCGGCTGGGGCCAGACGAGCGACGCGCTGGTGCGCGGTTCGTGGGAGGCCCCGCCCGGCACCTCGGTGTGCCGTTCGGGCTCGACCACGCACTGGCACTGCGGCGTGATCCAGGGCCGCAACGAGACCGTGAACTACCAGCAGGGCGCGGTCTACGAGATGGTCGGGACGAGCGTGTGCGCCGAGGGCGGCGACTCCGGCGGCTCGTTCATCACCGGTGACCAGGCGCAGGGCGTGACGTCCGGCGGTTACGGCAACTGCGGAAGTGGTGGCCGCACCTGGTTCCAGCCCGTCAACGAGATCCTGCGCACGTACGGGCTGACTCTGCTGACCGCCTGATCGGTCCACCGGGACGCGCACTCGACGCGCGTCCCGGTGGATCTCCTAGTTGAACATGATCTTCTTGGCGACGGCCTTCCCGGGCGGCGTGCGCAGCAGTGTGAACGCGAACTCGGCGAGGCCCGGACCGCGGACGAGCGACAGACCGCGCCGCAGCTGGGACCTCAGCAGGTAACGGCGCCGCATCGCCGCGCCGTCGTAGTGCTCCAGCACGTACCTGTTGCCGCTGCGCAGGTAGTCGGACGTGACCGAGGCCGCGAGCTCGGACATCCGCATGCACGGGTCGAGCCCGCCCGCCGTGAGCGGCGAGACCGCACCCGCCGCGTCGCCGACCAGCAACCCCTGTGGTGACACGATCCGGCGCAGCAGCCCGCCGACCGGGATCGGCCCGCCCCTGCGCTTCACCGGGCCGGTGGGCTCCGGTGTCGGGAAGCTGTCGCGGAACCGCCGCAGCAGCTGGGGGAGCGGCGCGGTGAACCGGTCGGGGCGGCCCGCCAGCCCGACGTGCGCGTGCTCGCCGTCGTCGATGACCCAGGCGATGTAACCGGGTGCGAGCCGCGGGTCGACCACGCAGTGGAACGTCGGCGTCGCACCGGTGCGGACCGGGTAGACCTCCTCGATGCCCGTGATCAGCTGCCGGTTGACGTCGAGGCCGAGGCTCTTGGCGACGGTGGACCGGGCGCCGTCCGCGCCGATCGTGAAGCGGGCCTTCGTGGACTTCGCGGGGTAGCTCGCGTTCAGGCTGACGCGCGCGCCCGCCCGTTCGGCTTCCTCGACCGCGGTGGCGTAGATGCCTTCCATGTCACCGACGCGGAACTCGTCGCGCGGGCTCAGGAGCTCCACCGGATTTTCGCCGGACGGCGGGTAGAGCAGCACGCGCCGGACCGCCGGGCCCAGGTGCGGGAGCTCGTAGTCGTCCAGGGTGCGCCGGACGAAGATCCCGGTCGTGCGGATGCCGGTCTCCAGACTGGTCCTGCGTTCACAAACGGCCACGTCGAGGCCTGCTTCGGCGAGCAGGCGCGCGGTGTTGAGGCCGGCCAGCCCGGCGCCGACGACGAGCACGTCCACGGTGTCCATGCAGCCGACGCTAGATCCGATCGCCGAGGCATCTCCCGTTTCCCGGCAACACCTTCACCGGATCTGCACCATTTCTCCACAGACGTGAGCCCTTGACACGCCGGAGGCCCGTCGCAGATCGTGTGCCTACCGCTGCCTCGAATCGCCGCCCTGGTTCGAGGAGGAACACCGATGGAGTTGTTCAACCGCCGCACCGCGATGCTCGCCATCGCGGCCACGCCACTGGCCGCGGGTGTGGCATCAGCCGATGTGGGTGCGATGGCGTTCGTGCAGAAGTGGGCCCCGAACCCCGGTTCGGCGGGCCTCGGCGCGTTCGCCGGCATCGAGGACGACCGCTCGAACTCGCACCCCTCCGCCACGCACATCTTCGCCGAGAGCAACCAGTACCGGTTCGTGATGCACAAGTCCGATCGGGACGGTGCCGACCGGCAGCGCAACGAGGTGCGCGCGATCCAGACCGGCGGCACCCGGCACGACATGAAGAAGGGCGAGACCTGGCGCTTCAACTACCAGATGTACATCCCGACCTCGTTGAAGGGCACCACCAGCTTCTCGCACATCTTCCAGGTCAAGCACACCGGCGTGGACTCACCCGTGGTCACCATGTCGTTGTTCCGCTCGGGGTCGCTGGAGACCGTCGAGATGAGACTGTTCGGCGCGGGCCAGGCGAAACTCGGCAGCACGCCGCTGGCGCCGTTGCGCAACCGGTGGATCGACGTCGAGATCGAGATCAAGGTCGCCGACTCCGGCAGCCTGCGATACTCGCTGAAGGACGGCGGCACGACCATCGTCAACGCCTCGCGCTCCGGTTTCGACACGTGGCTGGGCGGTGACCAGGCGCATCCGAAGTGGGGCATCTACCGGAGCGTCAACGACTCCGCGCAACTGCAGGACACCTATCTGTTGCTGCGCAACATGAAGGCGTACCGGAACGAATAGTGGGTGTTCCCAGAACCGCGTCGAGAGGTGAGAATTGCTCGCGTGGGGGACCTTCACGGACGAACCGTCGAGAGCAGGGCCGGTGTCACCGCCTTCCTGGCGGGGGTGTGGCTGATCGCCGCACCGCCGGTCCTGCACTTCGGCGCGTCGCTGCACGCCTTTCGCCCGTACTGGGTGTCCATGGGCATCGCCGTCGTGATCATGCTGCTCGGCATGGTGCGCGCGATGGCCCCGTTGGACGTGCCGCTCATCCGGCCCGTGACGATCACGCTGGCGTTGTGCCTCATCGTCGTCGCGTTGGTGCGCACGGACGGTGGCAGCGCGGCTGTCTGGCTCAACCAACTGGTCGTCGGCACGCTCATCGCGTTGTCGGCCGCGCTGGCGTTGTTGATCAGCCTGCGCAGATGAGTGACCGGCCTCCAATCGGCTGCGGGAGGCCTCCGCCGAATGGCACCATGCCCCGCAGAGGGGGTTCCGCCATGGGGTCGAGGAAGTACGCGGCGTTCGCCGTCGCGGTCGCACTGGTCGCCGGGTGCAAGGACGAGGTCACGCCACCCGCGCCACCACCGGCCGAAACGTCCGTGACCGTGCTGAACCTGAACGCCGCCATGGGGTTCGAGCTGAAGCCGGGCAACGCCGACGGCACGGACGCCACGCCCGAGGACATCGGCCTGCTCGCGGACGACGTCCTCAAGCACCCCGCCGACGTGGTGCACCTGCAGGAGATGGCGGTCAACGCGGCCAGGGACCTGCGCGCGCTGCTGAGCGAGCGGACCGGGGCCGAGTGGCAGCTGAACTGGGCGCACTCGACCGTGGCGAGCTACTACGAGGGCAAGGCGGAGAACGAGGAACCGATCTGGAGGGACGTCTCCGCCGGCAACGCCCAGCTCATCCGCATCGGTGCCGGGATCCGGTCGCAACGGCCGATCACCCTCGACGGCGAGGGGCTGCCCAACGGGGAGCCGGACCAGGGAATCCTGTTGCCCACGACGAAGCCGGACAAGGGCCGCCGGTCGTTCCAGGGCGCGGAGATCACCACCGAGCACGGGAAGATCGACGTCTACAACACCCACCTGGCGCTGGAACGGGACTTCAGCGACGCCGACCGCGCGAAGGACGTCGAGGCCCTCCAGCGGTTCACCGAGTCCCGCACCAACCCGGCGGTCATCACCGGCGACTTCAACCAGGTGATCGACTCGATGTCGATCGAACCGGAGAGCCCCGGCGAGCTGTACCCGGTCCCGAGCCGGTCGCCGGACACCGTCTTCGCGCTGACCGAGTTCATGAAGAAGTACGGGTACACCGACGTCGCCAAGGACCTGGGAACCACGAGCAACCGCCAGCCGAACAACGAGCTCAAGAAGCTGTTCGCGGCCCGGATCGACTACATCCTCGCGCGCGGGCTGAAGACCAGGGACACCGCGAAGATCAAGAGCCACGAGTCCGACCACTGGGGCCTGGTCACCACGATCGACCCGGGATCGGAACGCGTCACCGCACCGCCCAGCCCGACCGTCTCGGCCGTGCCCGCGGACCGGTACCGGCACGAGCTGTACAGCGGCACGCCCTTCTACTTCTTCACCTCGGCGGACAGCACCTACCTCTGCGCGATCGTCAGCGACCAGGCCGTGTGCCAGGGACGCACGAACCCGGTGCCGCCCGCGCCGCCCACCTGTGCGCGGGAGGGCGGACCGAGCTGGGGGAACGGACTGTTCGTCGATGCGACAGGAAAGGTCGACTTCGTCTGCGCCGGCGGCATCATGTACGCGCCGACGGACCGTGCGCCGGACGAACGCGACGTCCTGCGGCCGGGCACGTCGTTCACCGCGCTCGGCTACACCTGCGGCGCTGAGCGGACCGGCATCCGTTGCAGGCAGGACGTCTCCGGACACGGGTTCTTCATCGCGCCGGACACCAACGAGCGGTTCTGACGGCAGCCGTGGGCAGATCAGTCGATCACGGCCGTGGCCTCGATCTCGACCAGGTGCTCGGGCACGTCCAGCGCGGCCACGCCGATCAGCGTGGCGGGCGGCTTCGCGGTCTCACCGACCTCCTTCATGGCGTTCTCGAGGCCCTCGAGGAGCGCCGGCATCTTGTCGGGCGTCCAGTCCACGACGTACACCCGGACCCTGGCCAGGTCCGCGAACGACGCCCCCGCGGCCTTCAGTGCGGTGTGCACGTTCACATAGGCCTGCTCGGTCTGGGTGGCGAGGTCCGGCGCGGCGTCCCAGGCGACCTGCCCGGCCAGGTAGATCGTCTTCGCGCCGCTCGCGACGGCCACGTGGTGGTAGACGTCGATCTGCGGCAGCTCTTCGGAGTTGATGAGCGTGACGGCCATTGCGGTTCTCCTGTTGGCTCTCTTGTGGTTACTCACTCACCGTAGGAGAGTGATAGCCAACCTGGAAGAACGCACTTTTTCGAGAGTGGGGCACCACGAGGTGAGCAAGCAGCTCAGCGGCGATCTGGCCCGCGCGGATTCCCTGGCACGCGAGATCTTCTCCGACATCGCCAACAAGTGGGCGCTGCTGATAGTCGAGACCATCGGCGACACCACGAAGCGCTTCACCGAGCTGAAGACGGAGGTCGACGGCATCAGCCACAAGATGCTGACCCAGAACCTGCGGCTCCTGGAGCGCAACGGCCTCGTGTCGCGCGTCGTGCACCCGACCGTGCCGCCGCGGGTCGACTACACGCTCACCGAGCCGGGGCAGGCGTTGCGGGCGACCGTGGACGCCATGTGCGCCTGGACGACGCGGTATCTGAGCGAGATCGAGGAGGCACGCAGTCGCTTTGGTCACTCTTCTTGATAGTCACTGAGAAGTGACTATATGGTGTGGGCATGACCGAGAAGAAGATCATTGCTGTGGTGGGAGCGACCGGCGAGCAGGGCGGCGCGGTGGCCAGGGCGTTGCTGGCCGACGGCGAGTTCGCGGTGCGGGCCCTGGCTCGCACCCCCGAGTCGGCCGCGGCCCAGAAGGTCGCCGCGCTGGGGGCCGAGGTCGTCCAGGCGGACCTGTACGACGTCGAAAGCCTGCGGAAGGCGTTCGACGGGGCGTACGGCGCCTACCTGGTGACGCCGTTCTTCACGCACATGTCGGCTGCCAAGGAACTCGAAGAGGTCAAGAACCTCGTAGCCGCCGCGAAGGGGCTGCAGCACGTCGTGTGGTCGACGCTGGAGGACACCCGCGAGGTGATCTCGCTCGACGACGACCGGATGCCCACGCTCGACGAGAAGTACAAGGTGCCGCACTTCGACGTGAAGGGCGGCGAGGCGGACCCGTTGTTCGAGCAGGCGGGGCTTCCGACGACGTACGTGCGGATGTCGTTCTACTGGAACAACCTGCTGAGTGGCATGGCCCCGTACCGGGCGGCCGACGGGTCGCTCGTGCTCTCGTTGCCGATGGGGGAGAGCCGGATCTCCGGAATCGCCGCCGAGGACATCGGCAAGGCGATCGTGAGCGTGCTCAAGCACCCGGAGAAGACGATCGGGCAGACGATCGGGCTCGGCGTCGAGCACCTGACCGGCCAGGAGGTCGCGCAGGCGTTCAGCGACGTGCTCGGTGAGGACGTCAGGTACGAGCCGCTGTCGCACAACGACTTCCGCGCGCTCGGCTTCCGCGAGGCGGTGGAGATCGGGAACATGCTCCAGTACTACACGGAGTTCGACACGCACATCCTGCCGCGCCGCGACACCGGGCAGACCCGTGAGCTCGTGCCGGCGTGGCTGACGCTCAAGGAGTTCCTCGCCGCGCACCGCGAGGACATCGTGATCGGCTAGTAGCCGCGCGAGACCTCGGCGAAGACCTTCTTGAACTCGGCGAACCGTTCCTGGCCCACGCGTTCCGCGAGCCCGGCCTCGATCTCGGAGATGATCCTCCTGGCCTGGACCATCTGGTCGAGCCCGCGTTCGGTGGGCACGACCAGCTTCGCCCTGCGGTCCGCGGGATCAGGCCGGCGGGCGACGTAGCCGAGGCGTTCGAGCTCGTCGATGAGCGTGCCGACGACCTGCTTGTGCTGGCCGGAGCGTTCGGACAGCTCGCTCGCGCGCGTGCCGTCCTGGGCGATGTAGGCCATGACGGCGCCGTGGCGGGGACGCAGGTGCTCGTGGCCCGCCTCGGCGAGGCGGGTGAAGAGTTCCTTCTGGAACCCGGAGAGCAGGTGCGCGGAAAGGACGCCGACGTCTGGCATGGCGACGATGTTAACCCGGCGGCGGCCGAGTCCGAAGAGGACGGACGAACTCGGCACGCCTTGCCGGGCGGGGGTCAGGCCTGCGGTTCGTGCAGGCCGAACGGGGTGCCCTGGTCGTCCGCGCAGTGGGCGATGCGGCCGACGTGCTCAGTGGAAATGCTTGGACGGTCACCGATGAGGGCGGAATGTGATCGCGGTGACACTGCTACTCGTAGGCCGGGGCAACGACCGGCCCATGCGACTCTGGCGCTACTCGGGACCGAGGTGGGTGTGGCCGGAACCTGCGGTACGGATTCCGCTTCACTGGATCTGTGCGCTCATGAGTTCGGGCCGTCGGTGCAGACGGTCTGACCGCCTATCTCGCGGGAGCGAGAACCTCGTCGGTCCGGGAGCACCTGGCGGTGAGGATCACCGTCGCGGCGACGAGCTGCCAGGTGGTGATGGCGTAGACGGAGCCGCGTTCCCATGTGCCGTTGTCGAGCAGCAGGGATGTCCCGGTGGCGGTGGCGAAGCCGAGTGCTAGCAGCGAGGTGAGGCCGATGCCGCTCAACGCGAAGCCCGCGATCCGGGCGAAGCGGGCTGCGGCGTGGCCGCGGAGCAGGAGAGCCGCGGCGATGGTCGCGAGGTTGCCGCCGAGGATGGCCATCACCGCTCCGACGGGATGCAGGGCTGCGGCAACGTCGTCGGCGTGTCCGCTGTGGAAGGTGCCGACCAGGCCGTTGCCGACTGCGTGCACGACTGCCAGGACCAGAAAGGCCGAACGCCCCCGGCCGGCGGGGAGGGCCCGGGCCAGGAACACCGCGCCGAGCAGGAAGAACAGGCCCTGGTGCAGGAAGCCGAGGTTCATGACCTCCGCCAAGGGTGAGTCGATCCGCCGCTCGTCGAGAGCGTCCTCTCGTACGGCGCCGAGATCGCTGATGTAGTTGTGCGCATAGCTGTAGTTCGGGAATGCGGACGCTGCGACGGCCTCCGAGATCAGGTACCAGGCACTTCCCGACATCCACAGCACCGCTGCGGTGATCAGCGGTTCTCGTCGCAGCTCGCCCGGTCGCACCATTCTCGCTCCTCAACCGCACCGGTCACCCGGTCGGTGTCCTGGAGAGAATTCTGGCCGGTCGGTGGCTTTGGCGCTTGGTGGTGAAGCGGTACCGCGGACGGGGTGTGGCGCCGGATCGTCGATGGGCCCGTCTGTGACGCCTCCAGTTGACGGATCGCCTGCCGCGGGCGTCCGATCTCGGCCAGCACCGATGAGAGGTTGTTCAGCACGCGGCCGAGCGTCGCGTCGTCGCCGGAGAGGCGGGCGACGGCCGGCGCCTGGCGCAGGTGTGCCAGGGCGGCGCCGGGTTGCCCCGCTCCGCCGCGGCCATGCCGAGCAGGCTCAGACCGGCGGTTCGCGTGCTGTGATCGTCGTCCGCCGCCACGGCCGGCGCAGGTTCCGCCGACTCGCTCGCCGCGTCCAGGTCGCCGCGCAACGCCCCCGGCTGACCCGATCTGATCAGCAACGGCGGGATCCCGCCCGTGCCCACCTGGCTGAGCAACTCCGCGCCTTCGCCGAGCCGTCCGGTGGCCTCGTAGAACCGGGTCAGCGCCATCGCCGCGGCCGCGTCGAGCCGTGCGGGGTCCTCGGCCGCCGCCCAGTGCAACGCGGCACGGACGTTGGCCGCGTCGAGGGCACCGAACGTCGAACCGGCGCGCAACCTGTCGAGGTAGTGCGTGGCGATCCGGGCGCGGGCGTCGGGGGAGTCGAGCTGCTCGGCGGCCAGTTCGGCGACGGTGTCCGGCAGCGTGTAGCGCGAGGTGTCGCCGTCCGGGGTGAGCCGGACCAGGTTGAGGTCGACCAGCTCGGTCAGCTCCGGCAACGGTTGTCCGAGCAGCGTTTCGAGGTCTTCCAGGCGGACGCCGCCGTGGAAAGCGCCCAGGAAGCGGAACGTGGTGCGCGCTTCGGCGGTCACCAGGTCCAGCGTGGCCTCGATCGCCGCGCGCAGCGAACGGTGCCGGGCGGGCAGGTCACGCGGCCCGTCGGTGAGGTAGCGCAGCCGGTGCGTGAGGCGCGTGGCCAGGTCCGCCGGGCTCATCAGCCGCACCCAGCCCGCCGCCAGTTCGATCGCCAGCGGCAGGTGTTCGACCTTCTGGCAGATGGCGTGCACCGCGTCGTCGGCGAACTGCAGCCCGGCTCGTCGCACGAACAGTGCTGCCGCCGCCTCACGGGACAAGCCGCTCAACGCGAGCACGTGTTCGTCGCGCACCCGCAGCGGCTGTTGGCTCGTGACCACGACGGTCAGGCCGGGGCAGCGGCGCGGCAGGGCGGCGAGTTCCGCTGCGGCATCCACCAGTTGCTCGAACCGGTCGACCACCAGCACCACCCGCCGGTCGCGCAGGTGCGCGGCCACCCGGTCCGGCGGCGCCAGCCGGGACGGACCACAGCCCAGCGCGTCTGCCAGCAGATCACCGACCAGCGCCACGTCGCTGACGGCGGACAGGTCGAGCGTGCACACCACCAGATCGGTGCGCCCGCCGAGCAACTCGGCCAGTTCGGCGGCGAGGCGCGACTTGCCGCCGCCCGCCGGGCCGGTGATCGAGACGAGTCGGTGCCGTGCCCGCAGCACCAGGTCCAGCAACGACCGCAGCTCGTCGTTCCGCCCGACCAGGCCGTCCGTGCCGGCAGGGACCGAGGAGGCCGACGGCGTCGAAGGACGTGCCGCGGCGAGGAACGCGGTCAGATCGTCACCGGTCAGCTTCAGCGCCGTTGCCATCAGCCGCGCCGACTGCGATCGCGGAACCCTTCTGCCCCGCTCCAGGTCCCGCAACGCGCGGTCGCTGATCCCGCTGAGCCGCGCGAGCTCCGCCTGGCTCAGCGCGGCGGCGGCCCGGTGACGGCACAGCAGTTCGGCGAACGCGGACACCGGGCCGACCGTAGCGGAAGTTCACCGGAAACTCCGGCGGATTAACTGGCCTCCGCCCGGACCTGGCAGTCATCGTCGGTGCCGGACGTCGGGGGACATGTCCAGGATTTCGTTGGGGAGGACGGAATTGTCGTACTCATCAAGACGGGTGGTGCTCACCCTCGCCGTAGCGGCGCTCGCTTCCGCGGGGCTGGCCACACCCGCGACGGCGGCACAGGGTGAGATCCGCGTGGGCACGGGGGCGAAGACCATCGCGGGCCGATACATCGTGGTGCTCAAGGAGAACGCGGACGCGGCCGACATCGTCACCAAGAACGGTGGCGGTGAGGTGCGGGAGACCTGGCGGCACGCGCTCAAGGGTTTCGCGCTCGGGGCCGACGAGGTCACGGCCAGGCGGATCGCGGCGGACCCACGCGTCGCCTACGTCGAACAGGACGCCGAGATCACCGCGGACGCCAACCAGCCGACGCCGTCGGCGTTGTGGGGCCTCGACCGGCTCGACCAGATCACCGGGCGGTCCAACGGCCAGTACGTCTCCGCCGGTTCCGGTGCTCGCGACGTGCGCGCGTACGTGATCGACACCGGCATTCGCACGACGCACACCGACTTCGGCGGCCGCGCGAGTTGGGGTACGAACACCACCGGGGACAACAACAACACCGACTGCAACGGCCACGGCACCCACGTGGCGGGCACCATCGGCGGCACCGCGCACGGCGTCGCGAAGTCGGTGCGGCTGGTGGCGGTGAAGGTTCTCGACTGCTCGGGTTCGGGCACCACCGCCGGTGTCATCAGCGGTGTCAACTGGGTGACCCAGAACGCCGTGCGCCCGGCCGTGGCGAACATGAGCCTCGGTGGCGGCGCCAGCGCGACGCTGGACGCGGCTGTCGAAGCCTCGATCGCCGCGGGCATCACGTACGCGGTCGCCGCGGGCAACGCGAACCGCGACGCCTGCCAGACCTCGCCGGCCCGCGCGCCGAACGCGATCACCGTCGGTGCCACCGACCGCAACGACGTGCGACCGACGAACTGGAGCAGCGGCGGCAGCAACTTCGGCAGCTGCGTGGACCTCTTCGCCCCCGGCGACGACATCACCTCGCTGTCGAACACCAGCGACACCGCCACCAGGTCGCTCAGCGGAACGTCGATGGCCGCGCCGCACGTCGCCGGTGTCGCCGCGCTGTACCTGCAGCGCAACGCGAACGCCTCGCCGACCACCGTCTGGTTCGAGATGGTGTTCGTCGAAGCCACCAGGGACGTCGTGGTGAACCCGGGCGCGGGCTCGCCGAACCTGCTGCTCAACTCCCGCTACACCTTCGGCGGGCCGGACGGCGACTACAACGACGACCAGCGCACGGACACCACTGTGTGGCGTCCGTCGACGGGCCAGTGGTTCGTGCGCAACCAGTTCACCGTCGCGTGGGGTCAGCAGGGCGATGTCCCGGTGCCGGGCGACTACAACGGCGACGGCGTGTCCGACGTGGCGGTGTGGCGTCCGTCCACCGGTCAGTGGTTCGTGAACGGCCAGTTCACCGTCGCGTGGGGTCAGCAGGGTGACGTCCCGGTGCCGGGCGACTACAACGGCGACCAGATCACCGACGTCGCGGTGTGGCGCCCGTCGACGGGCCAGTGGTTCGTGCACGACCAGTTCACCCGGCAATGGGGCCAGCAGGGCGACATCCCGGTGCCCGCCGACTACGACGGTGACGGTGCGGCACAGGCCGCCGTGTGGCGTCCGTCCACCGGGACCTGGCACTACATCGGCGCGTTCGGCGTCGTCGTCTCCGTCCAATGGGGACAGAGCGGTGACGTTCCCGTGGTAGGTGACTACAACGGGAACGGCGGGTTCGACCTGACGGTGTGGCGTCCGTCGACCGGTGAGTGGCACGTGCGCGGCGTCAGCTCGACGCAGTGGGGTCAGCAGGGCGACATCCCGGTGCCCGGCGACTACAACGGCGACGGGGTGGGTGACCTGGCGGTCTGGCGTCCGTCGACCGGGCAGTGGTTCGTGCGCAACCAGTTCACCGTCGCGTGGGGCGTGCAGGGGGACAAACCCCTGGCGTCATGACGGCAGAGCCGGGGCCGCCTTCCTCGTGAAGGCGGCCCCGGCCGACGTCAGCGTGCCGTTCTGGGGTGAGGTCGTCTGACTGGTCCCGGTTCTCACCTCTGACACGTGTGCGAGCTGGTTGCCGCCGCGTCGAGCGGTGTTCGCCCGGAAGAAGCACTGTTTCCACCGGCAGCGGCTAGACACTGTGCATGCCCACCGCTCGCGCCGGCGTGGGTTCGCGTGTGAGCGCAGAGAAGGGGATCCGATGAAGCGACCGACGTTGTCCGTTGTGCTGGCATTGCTCGTGACCGTCGTGGCGAGCCCGCTGCCGGGTGCCGTTGCCGCGCCAGGCCGGGTGCAGCCGCTCGAACGTGCGCACGCGCACAACGACTACGAGCACGACCGCCCGCTGGCCGACGCCCGCGACCGCGGGTTCACGTCGGTGGAGGCCGACGTGTGGCTGGTGGACGGCGAACTCCGGGTGGCGCACGACCTGGTCGACGCGCGGCCGGGCCGCACGCTGAGCAGCCTCTACCTCCAACCGCTCGCGCAGGTCGTGCGTGCGAACGGGGGTCGCGTCTACCCGCACTGGCGCGGTTCCTTCCAGCTGCTCGTCGACATCAAGAGCGATGGTCCGGCGACCTACCAGGCCGTGGACGAGGCGCTGCGCGAGTTCCGTCCCATGCTCACCCAGTGGGTCAACGGTCACGAACGACGTGGCGCGGTCGAGGTGGTCATCAGCGGGAACCGGCCGCGTGAGGACATGCTCGCCCAGCGGATCCGGCGGGCCGGGTACGACGGACGGCTGAGCGATCTGGGCAGTGGTGTCCCCGCCACGTTCATGCCGCTCGTCAGCGACAACTGGACGAAGAACTTCACGTGGCAGGGAGTCGGTGCCATGCCCGTGGCCGAGCGGGAGAAGCTGCGCCGCATCGTGTCGCAGGCACACGCCGCCGGCTACCGGGTGCGGTTCTGGGCCACCCCGGACGTGGCGGGTGAGGCGCGGAACGCGGTGTGGCGTGAGCTGCTCGCGGCCGGCGTCGACCACATCAACACCGACGACCTCGCAGGATTGCGGGAGTTCCTGCTCGCGAACGACCCGGCTGAACGCCGCAGGAGCTGAACCGGGCGGAGGGCCGCACCGCTCGGGCGGAGGTGGCCGCGCAGTGGGCAGACTCATAGGCGGGGCGACCGCGGCGATCACGCCCACGAAGTTCATCGGGGCCGGTGACACGGTTGTGGGCGGGAGGTGCCGGGCGAACGCGCACCGCACGCCCAGCTCGGCGGCCAGCGCCGAGGTGCCCGACACGCCGCCCGCGCCGACGCGCAGGCGTTCGGTGACGGCCGCGAGATGGGCGACGAGGACGGCTGGTGCGGAGCTGGCGACCCCTCGAATGCCGTGGTGCTCCGGTACCCGGTACCGGTGGAACCCCAGCTCTTCCGCCAGCTCCGCGAGATCGGTGGTGTTGCGCAACGCCTCGCGCGGCGTCGAACCCCGCACGATCGGAGACGTGTCCAGCACCGACAAGCGCAGGCCCATGTCTCCCACGCCTGGGGACTAGGGCGTGTCCCGTAGGTCCGTTCGATGAGAGTCACGGTCGAGAGACCCGGAGGCGGTGCCGCCGCAATGCCCTCATACCGGGCGTATTCGGGCTTTGCGGCGGTGCCGCCTCCGGGGCCCTCGGCCGCGACTATCGCGAACGAGACTTACGGGACACGCCCTAGCAGCGCTCGTCGGTCTGTCCCCAGTAGACGTTGCCGTCGCCCCACACCTCGCCGTACGCGCGAGTGCACTTGGTGAGCGTGTTGGTGCCCTTGGACCAGACGTTCTGCTTGTTGCGCCCGTTGACGTTGCTGCCGTAGTCGCGGTCGCCGTTCACGACCATCGCGGCGCTGGAGCTGAAGCCACCGGGCTGCGCGGCGTAGGAGTCCCACACGTAGGTGTAGGCCCAGTTCTTGCCGCACCCCTTGAACTGCTTGACCGAGGCGATGATCGTGCCGTTCTTCTTCACGTACCCCGTGGAGCCGATCTGCTCGGTGCTCGCGCATCCCGGCGCGGACTCGGCCTGGGCCGTGCCCACGCAGGCCAGTGCCGACAGCGCCACCGCGGGAAGGAACAACATCACTTTGCGCATGCCCCACGGTGGCGCGGGCCGGTTAGCCGGCGGTAAATCGTCATGGCTGGGCCGCGAGGTCGGAGGGATGCGTCGCCAGCGGCGTCACCTGCACCCGCATGTGCTCCCACAGCGGTAACGACGACAGGAACGCGTGCAGCTCGTCGTTGGACGGCACGTCGAAGACGCTGATGTCGCTGTGCTGTCCGACGACGCGCCACAGGTGGGGCCAGACGCCCAGTTTCTGCAGCTCCAGCTCGCGGTCCTTCTGGGCGCGCACCAACTCGGCGCGGTCGTTGGGGTCCATGTCGTGGGGCAGGGAAACGTCCATCCGCACGTGGAAGAGCACGGTCACCTCCTGGTGAAGGCCGCGACGGCCGCGGGGTCCAGTTCGAGCCCCTGGCCGACCGGCGGGTGCAGGTAGCCGCCGTGGCGCAGCGGCGTGGCCGGCGGCTCCTCGCGCCGCCGTGACGGGGAATACCCGCAGCGGCCGCGATCGAAGCGACGGCTCAGGCCCCGGTGACGCCATCGATGCCCTCGCGCAGGAAGTCAGCGTGGCCGTTGTGCCGCGCGTACTCGTGGCAGAGGTGGTTCATCACCAGCCGCAACGACACCTGCTCGCCCCAGCGCGGCTGGTAGCCCGTGACGTCCAGCGACTCGGCCTCGCGCTCGATCCGGCGCGAGTGCCCGACCTCCGCCTGCCACGCTTCGAACGCCTCGGACCTCGTCGAGCTCGAGGCGTCGTAGGCGACCTGGTAGTCGCCCTCGTCCGACCAGACGAGCGGGATGTCCTCGCCGTTGATGACCTTGCGGAACCACGTGCGCTCCACCTCGGCCATGTGCCGGACGAGGCCGAGCAGCGTGAGCGTGGACGGCGGCATCGAGCGGCGGCGCAGGTCGTCGTCGGACAGGCCGTCGCACTTCATCGCGAGGGTGGCGCGGTGGAAGTCGAGGAACGCGCGCAGGGTCTCGCGTTCGCCGCCGCGCATCGGAGGGCTGGGGCGTTCGGTGGTCACGTGATCAGTCTGCCCTGGTCCGTTCGGGTGACGCGGGCAACCGGCGGCAGCGGTCCCGCGTGGTCGTGACGTCTTCAGCTGATTCGGGGGGATCATCATGCGCGGACGCGCTTTCATCGCGGCGATCGGCTTGGCCGGCACGGTCCTGGCGGCGCCGGGGGTGGCCGCGGCGGACCCGGCGCCCTGCACCTGGGTCGTGTCCAAGGTGGCGGTACCCGACGGGTACGAACCGACTTTCACCAGGGTGAAGGGCACGGACAGCCACGGCGGCTACGCCGGCACCTCGTTGCGGATGTCGGCGAACACCGACGACCTGATCATCTGGACCGGCGGCGTGCCGCGGGTGGTCCACGAGCTGCGGCACCTGCTGTGGTTGTCGATGGCCGGCCAGAACTCGTCGGGCACCGTGCTGGTCAGCGGCCGGATCGTCGCCGAGGAGCGGTGGGCGGTCGCGTCCTACTCGCCTTCGGGCGTGGTCACCGAGTACGCGGCTCCGGAGGGTTACCGCCTATCCGCCGCGACCGCCATCAACGAACGTGGTGACGTGCTCGCGTCCGGCGAGCGGATCTCGGACGGTCAGGAGGTCGGGATCGTGTGGTCCACGATCGCGGTCGCGCCGCAGATCGTCGACACGTCCGCCGGCACGCCCCAGGACCTGGACGACGACGGCACCGTGCTGCTGCGCGGCCGCGAAGGCAAGCCGGGAGCCCTGTGGCGGTCCGGAAAGGTGACGTTGCTGGCAGACGAGGGCAAGCCCGCCTACGTGCAGGCGATCCGGGGTGGCAAGGCGATCGGCTACCAGGTCGACGGGACGTGGCCGGAGTCGCAGGCCCTGCTGTGGGACCGCGACGGCGCCGTCCGGCACATCGAAGACGGTGGCACCGCGTTCGCCATCAACGCGAACGGGCTGATCACGGGTGAACGGTCCACAATGGTCGGACGGGTGTCGGTCTGGCGGGACACGGCCTTCCTGGGCGAACTGCCTCACATCGCCGACATCCCGTACGTCTCCGAGCTGGTCGTGGTGGGTGACGACAACAACCTCTTCGGCGACGCGGGTTACTACGGGCCACTGCGCTGGACGTGCGCTTAGACCCGTGTGAGGCGCCACATCACCGCCCCCTCCGATCGGCGCTAACGTTGCCGTGAGGAGAGGGGTGGCTGATGACGCAGCAGCTCGACGAGGCCGAGTCGGTGTTCGCGGCGGCCCGGCCGAGGCTGTTCGGCATCGCGTACCGCATGACCGGCAGCGTGGCCGACGCCGAGGACCTGGTGCAGGAGGTGTGGGTGCGCTGGCAGCTCGCGGACCGCGCCGCCGTGCTCAACCCCGAGGCGTACCTGGCCACCGCGGTCACCCGGCTCGCGATCAACGAGTCGCGGACCGCACGGGCCCGCCGCGAGACCTACGTCGGGCCGTGGCTGCCCGAACCCGTCGACACCTCCGCGGACCCGCAGGTCGGGGCGGAGCGGGGCGCGGTGCTCGAACTCGCGGTGCTGATGCTGCTGGAGAAGCTGACCCCGACCGAACGTGCCGCGTACGTGCTGCGCGAGGCGTTCGACTACCCGTACCGGGAGATCGCCGAGATCGTGCAGACCAGCGAGGTCGCGACGCGGCAGCTGGTCAGCAGGGCGCGCAAGCACCTCGCGGACGAACGCCGGGTGCCCGTCGAGCGCGCGGACCAGCGCAAGCTGCTGGAGGCGTTCGTGGCGGCGGCGCAGGCCGGTGACCTGGCGGCGCTCGAGGAGCTGTTCGCGCAGGACGTCGTGAGCTACTCCGACAGCAACGGCGCGATCCGGGCGGCCGGTCGCCCGCTGTTCGGGGCGGCCTCCCTGGCGAAGATCATCTCAGGTTGGGCGCCGTCGTTCTGGGCCGGCGCGGAAGCGTCGTTCGTCGAGGCGAACGGGCTCACCGCCGTGCGGCTGCGCAAGGACGACGGCACGTACGCGGTGATCACCGTGACGGCGTCAGCGGAAGGCATCGACCAGGTGTTGTGGCTGGTCAACCCCGAGAAGCTGGCGGCGTTCCAGTAGGCCTGTCACAACTTCGGGGCCTGTCCTGTCTTAGCTCGTGAACACCCGCACAGGGAACACGAGAGGGATGGAACCCATGAGGATCGTTGTCATCGGCGGCACCGGTTTGATCGGCAGCCAGGTCGTGAAGCGGCTCGGTGAGCACGGCCACGACGCCGTGCCCGCGTCCCCGAACAGCGGCGTGAACACGCTGACCGGAGAGGGCGTAGAGGAGGTGCTGAAGGGCGCCGACGTGCTGGTCGACGTGTCGAACTCGCCGTCGTTCGCCGACGACGACGTCATGAACTTCTTCACCACCGCCACGACGAACCTGACCAAGGCGGCAGCCGAGGCGGGCGTCGGCCACTACGTCGCGCTGTCGATCGTCGGCACGGACGAGCTGCCCGAGTCCGGCTACCTGCGGGCGAAGGTGGCGCAGGAGAAGCTCATCGAGGAGTCGGGCCTGACGTACTCGATCATCCGCGCCACCCAGTTCTTCGAGTTCGCGGGTGCCATCGCGAACTCCGCCGAGCGGGACGGCGCCGTGCACCTCCCGCACGGTGGCGTCCAGCCGATCGCCGCGTCCGACGTCGCCGCGGTGGTCGCGCGGACCGCCGCGACCGAGCCGGTCAACGGTGTGCTGGAGATCGGCGGCCCGGAAGAGTTCACTATGGACGGTTGGGTCCGCACGGTGCTGACGCAGCGCAAGGACCCCCGAGAGGTCATCGGCGACCCGCAGGCCCAGTACTTCGGCACGTTGCTGACCGGCAAGCAGCTCGTGCCGAACGCGGGCGCGCAGCTGCAGCCGACCAGCCTGCAGGACTGGCTCGCCGCGGGGAACTGACGTTCGCGGCGGGTGGGGAACGGGCCCACCCGCCCCGTGCGTCTCAGAACTTCGCGTCGCGCAACTGGCGGCGCGAAGTCACCCCGACCTTGCCGAACACCTTGCGCAGGTGCCATTCCACGGTGCGCGGGCTGATGAACAACCGCGTGCCGATCTCCGGGTTCGAGTAGCCCTCCCGCGCCAGCCGCGCGATCTGGTACTCCTGCGCGGTCAGCTCGTCGGTGGGGTCGGCGGTCCGCTTGCGCGCCGTCTCGCCGGTCGCCTGCAGCTCCCGCATCGCGCGGTCGGCGAACATCGGCATCCCGCACGCCGTCAGCGTTTCGTGCGCGGTGCGGAGGTGTTCGCGGGCCTCGACCCGTTGCCCCTCACGCCGCAACCACTCGCCGTACAGCAGGTGCGCGCGGCCCAGTTCGCCGCGCAGGGCCGTCCGCTCGAAGCAGGCGATCGACTCGGCGAACGCCGACGAATCCCCGTTCAGCGCCCGCAGGCGAGCCTTGACGCCCAACGACCACTGCGTGTCGACCCACGGCGCCGAACGCTCCAGAGCCTCGGCGACCAGGGCCGTGTCGCCGGTGCGGGAGGCGGCCTCGGCCAGTTCGGATGCGACCAGACAGCTGTAGACCAGGGTGTCAGTCGTCCACACCCGCAGCGCGGCGGCACGGGCGAGGTCGTGACGGCCCAGTCCGTTGTGGAGGATCGCGGCGGTCCAGTCGGCGACCACGGCGAGCCGTCCCTGGCCCGCCGCCGATGCTTCCGCTCGGGCGGAAGCCATGTCCTCACCGCGGTAGGCGGCCTGCAGCAGCACCGCGTAACCGACCGGAGGGGTGCCGGTGACCTCCGAGATGCGCTGGTCCTCCTCGATCAACGCCTGCGCTGCCGCGGGTTCGCCGGCGAGGAGTTCGTTGTCCGCCAGGAAGTTCAGCGCGAACTGCAGCTGCACGAGCGCGCCGGCGTCGCGGGACAGCCGGACCTGCTGCTGGGCGAACGCCCGGCGCGTGTCGAAGTCCCACAGCTCGGTCGCGACGATCCCGCCCGCGCGGTTGCCGAACAACCACGGCACGCGGCTGATGTCGTCGGCGCCGACCTTCAACGCGCGCAGGTCGTCCAGCGCACGGGTCATGGGCGCGACGGCCGCCGCGTAGCCGGAGGTGATGCGGGTCGTCAGCGCGTCGAGCACCAGGTCCATGGCGCAGGGCGGGGTGCGGGCCGGGGGAGCGGTGCGGGCGGCGTCGGCCAGTGGCGCGCCTGCCCAGATCGCGGCCGAGAGGGCCTCCAGGTGCGTCTCGCGGGCCAGGTCGGCGTCGAACGGCGCGAGTCTGCTGGCCGCGCTGAACAGCAGCGGCGCGGCGTCGGCGACCCGGCGCTGGTCGAACGCGATGTGCCCGCGCAGGTGCTCGACCTGGGCGCTGCGGTGCTCGTCCGGCGGTCCCGCGTCGACGGCGGACAGCAGTCGCAACGAGGCGTCCAGCGCGCCCGCGTCACGCTTGGCCCGCGCGGCGGCGAGCTCGCGGGAAGCCCGGCGGCCGGGTTCCGGCGTCAGCACGGCGGCCTGTTCGAGGAACGCGGCGGCGGCCAGCAGCCCGCCACGGGCCTGGGCCCGGCCCGCCGAGTTCTCCAGGTCGGCGGCGACTTCTTCGTCCGGTGCGGCAGTGCCCTGCGCCCGGTGCCACGCGCGCCGGTCCGGGTCGATGGCCGGATCCGTCACGTCGGCGAGCGCCCGGTGCACGCGGAGCCGGTCCACGGCGGACGCCGAGCGGTAGACGGCGGAGCGCACCAGCGGGTGCCGGAACTGGACGCGGGCGCCGAACTCGATCAGCCCGGTGCCCAGTGCGGCGGCCGCGGGGTCGGCGCCCAGGCCGAGCAGGCCCGCCGCCTGCCACAGGAGAGTCGCGTCCCCGAGCGGCTCGGCCGCGGCGGTCAGCATCAGCAGCCGGGTGTCGGCGGGCAGCGGCGCGATCTGGCGGACGAAGCTCTGCTCGATGCGGCTGGTCAGCGGCCCCGGGTCCAGCCCGTCCGCCGCCTCGCGCGGCAGTTCGAGCAACGCCAGCGGGTTGCCGCGGGCCTCGGCGACGATCCGGTCGCGCACCCGGCCGTCCACCGGTCCCTTGATCACCGACTCCAGCAAAGCGCGGGCGTCGGCGTCGTCCAGGCCGCGCACGAACAGCTCGGGCAGCCCGTCGAGGTAGTCGTTGCCCTCGCGCAGCACGAAGACCAGCGCGATCCGTTCGGCGAGCAGCCTGCGCGCGACGAACCCGAGCACCGCCGACGACATCGAGTCGAGCCACTGCGCGTCGTCCACCAGGCACACCAGCGGCTGCTCGTCGGCGACCTCGGCGAGCAGCGTCAGCACCGCCAGCCCCACCATGAACCGCGTCGGCCGCGGCCCGGCGGCCATCCCGAACGCCGTGCCGAGCGCCTCGCGCTGGGGTGCCGGCAGCCGGTCCAGCCGGTCGAGGAACGGCACGCACAGCTGGTGCAGCCCCGCGTACGGGAACGCGCTCTCGGACTCGACCCCGGCGGCCCGCGTCACGCGGAAACCCGAGGCCCGCGCCGACACCCGGTCGAGCAGCGCGGTCTTGCCGATCCCGGCCTCACCCCGCAGGACCAGCACCTGACCGGCACCGGACCGCGCCCGCGTGAGCAGCCGGTCCAGCGTTTCGCCCTCAGCGCGTCTGCCGAGCAGACCTTCGTCCGACACGGGTCCGAGCCTACGGGCCAGGGGGTGACCAGGGTGTTCCACGGGTTCGAGCGACCCCCTTGCGGGAGCAGGCTCATGTCATCGACGAAACGAAGGAGATGAACCCCGATGGACTACAAGCTCGAGGTGACCGTCATCCCGGTCAGCGACATCGACCGGGCCGTCCACTTCTACAAGGCGCTGGGCTGGCGCTTCGACGCCGAGTTCGCCGACGACGAGGGCTACCGCCTGGTCCAGTTCACGCCGACCGGCTCACCCGCGTCGATCATCTTCGGCACCGGCGTCTCCCACGCCGTTCCCGGCAGCGTCGAGGGCCTGCACCTGATCGTCGAGGACGTCGAGGCGGCCCGCGAGGACCTGATCGGCCGCGGAGTGCAGGTCAGCGAGGTGTTCCACGACAAGACCGGCGTCTTCCACCACGCCGGCACCACCGGCCGGGTCGCCGGTCCGGACCCCGCCCGCACCAGCTACGGCTCGTTCGCCTCGTTCAGCGACCCGGACGGCAACGGCTGGGTGCTCCAGGAGGTCACGACGCGCCTTCCGGGACGTGTGTGATGACCTCGCACTACGACGTGATCGTCATCGGCGGCGGATCTCCCGGCGAGCACTTCGCCGCCGCCGTCGCCGAGGGCGGGCTGTGGGTGGCGCTGGTCGAACGCGAGTTGCTCGGCGGCGAGTGCTCCTTCTGGGCGTGCATCCCGTCCAAGACCCTGCTGCGTGCCGGTGAGGCCGTGGCGGCCGCGAAGCAGGTGCCCGGCGCCCGTGAGGCGGTCACCGGCGAGATCGACGTGAAGGCCGTGCTCGACTGGCGCGACTTCATGGTGTCGTCCTACGACGACACGGGCGGCGAGAAGTGGGCCGAGAGCGCCGGAATCGACGTGCTGCGCGGCCACGGCGAGATTGCCGGGCCTCGGACCGTCGCGGTCGGCGACCAGACCTACACCGCCGACCACATCGTGATCGCCACCGGCTCGTCGGCCTTCCTCCCGCCGATCCCGGGCCTGAGCGACCTGGACGTGTGGACGAACCGCGAGGCCACCGGCGTTCGCGAGATCCCGCGCCGGCTGCTGGTCCTGGGCGGCGGACCCGTGGGAGTCGAGATGGCACAGGCGTTCCTGAGCCTCGGCTCCGAGGTCGCCCTGGTCGAGGGCGCCGACCGGCTGCTGCCCCGCGAACCGGAGGCCGCCGGCCGGGCGCTCACCGAGGCGTTGGCCGCGGACGGCGTCGAACTGCACCTCGGCGTGCGCGCCACCGCGGCCCGGTTCGAGGACGACGAGTACGTGCTCGACCTCCCGGACGGCACCCGGCTGCGCGGCGACAAGATCCTCGTCGCCACCGGCCGCCGCCCGCGGGTCGACGGCATCGGACTCGAAACCATTGGTGTCGAACCGAACCCGCACGGCATCGCCACCGACGGGCGGATGAACGTGACGGACGGCATCTGGGCGGTCGGCGACGTCACGGGCCAGTGGAACCTGACCCACGTCGGCAAGTACCAGGGCCGCGTCGCCGCCGCGAACATCCTCGGCACGCCGGCCGAGGTCGACTACAGCGCCGTTCCCCGCGTCGTGTTCACCTCCCCGGAGGTCGCCGCGGTCGGTGCGGCAGAAGGGAAGTACACCGCGACCGCCCACCTGTCCGGTGTGGCGCGCACGGCGACCTACACCCGTGAGTACGCCACGAAGCCCGGATTCCTGACCCTCGTGTCCGACGGCGAAGTCCTCACCGGCGCCTACGCCGTCGGCCCTGAGGCGGGCGAGTGGTTGCAGCAGGCCACCGTCGCGATCCGCGCGAAGGTCCCGCTGTCCGTGCTGCTCGACGTCATCCAGCCGTTCCCCACCTTCTCGGAGGCGTTCCTCAACGCACTCCGCGACCTCGCGAAGGAAGTAGCGAAGTGAAGAAGCTCGAAGAGATCGACATGAAGCTCGAAGTCACCGTCATCCCCGTCACGGACGTGGAGCGCGCCAAGGAGTTCTACCGCGGCCTCGGCTGGCGCCAGGACGTCACCCCTCCGCGGGTCGTGCAGTTCACCCCCTACGGTTCCAGTGCGTCCATCCACTTCGGCGAGGGCGTCACCACCGCGGAACCCGGCTCCGGCAGGCACTTCCTGATCGTCGCCGACATCGTCGAGACGCACGAGGCCCTGCTGGCGGCGGGGATCGAGGTCGGCCCGCTGTTCCACGGCGGCCCGGACGGCCCCGTCGAAGGCGCGGACCCCGAGCGGCGCAGCTACTTCACCCGCGCCGAGTTCGCCGACCCGGACGGCAACACGTGGATCCTGCAGGAGGTCACGACCCGCCTGCCCGGCCGCGTCGACGCCGACGACACGTCCTACGGCTCGATCACCGACCTCGCCGCGGCGTTGCGCAGGGCCGCGGTGGCCCACGGCGAGCACGAGAAGCGCAACGGCGGCGAGTACGACGAGAACTGGCCCGACTGGTACGCCGAGTACATGGTCAAGGAGCAGACGGGCCAGCAGCTTCCGCTGTAGGCCGGATGAACGAGGAAGTCGCAAGAGCGCTGCGCGGAACGCCGGACACCTTGGCGTTCCGCGCTCTTCGTGCTGCAGTGACGGGACCCTAGGGGGCGTCCCTGATGTGCCGGGGTGTCGCCGCCGCCTACCTTCCTGCACAAGCGAGGGAGGCCGCGATGAAGGCGATCGTCCAGGACAGATATGGCTCTGCGGACGTGTTGGAACTGCAGGAGGTCGAACGCCCCGTGCCCGCCGCCGGCGAGGTGCTGGTGCGCGTGCGGGCGTCGTCGGTGAACGCCGCCGACTGGCACATCATGCGCGGTGACCCGTACTTCGCGCGGCTGTTCCTGGGCTTGAAGGGGCCGAAGACGCGGATCCGCGGAATGGACTTCGCGGGCGTGGTCGAGGAGACCGGGCCTGGCGTCGGCGGCATGGTGCAGGTCGGGGACGAGGTGTTCGGCGAGGTCGAGGGGTCCTTCGCCGAGTACGTCCGGGTGCCCGCGAACCTGGTCCAGCACAAGCCGTCCAACCTCACGTTCGAGCAGGCGGCGGCGCTGCCTTTGGCGGGCAACACGGCGTGGATGGGCCTGGAGGAACTGCGAGCCGGGCAGAAAGTGCTGATCAACGGCGCGTCCGGCGGGGTGGGGCTGCTGGCGGTGCAGATCGCCAAGGCGCGCAAGGCGGTCGTGACCGGGGTGTGCAGCACGCGCAACGTCGAGCAGGTCCGTTCGGTCGGCGCCGACCACGTCGTCGACTACAGGACCACGGACTTCACGCGCTCCGGGCAGCGCTACGACCTCGTCTTCGACCTGGTGGGCAACAGGTCGATGGGCGAGTTGCGGGCGCTGCTCGCCGACGACGGCACCCTGGTGCTGTCCGGGGGCGGCAGCTTCACCGGGGGAGTGCTGTTCGGGCCGTACCGGCTGATCATCCAGGGCAAGCTGCTCGCGTCGTTCTCGCGGCAGCGGCTCGTGGTGCTGGAGGCGAAGCCCAGCAAGGAGAACCTGGCCGCGCTGGCGGAACTCGCGCAGTCGGGCCGGCTCGTGCCGGTGATCGAGCGGACCTACCCGCTGACCGACGTGGCCGACGCCATCCGGCACGTCGAGTCGGAGCACGCGCGAGCGAAGGTCGTCGTCACGGCCTGAGCGCCCGGCCGGACCGCTCAACGGTAAATCCCTGGCTTTTTCGCGGGCCGTGCGCCGACCATTCGGCCATGGTCGAGGTTCGAGTCACCGGCGGCACGGTTCGCGGCACCGCCGAGCAGGAGTTGGCGGTGTTCCGCGGCATCCCGTTCGCGGCGCCGCCGGTCGGGGAGTTCCGCTTCGCCGCACCGCAGCCGGTCGCGGCGTGGGACGGCGTGCGGGAGGCGCTGGCGTTCGGACCGCCGCCACCGCAGGCCGCGGTGTTCGGCATGGACGGCGTGGGCGCGGCCGGTGACGAGTGGCTGACGGTGAACGTCTGGTCGCCCGACGTCGCCGGCGACCTGCCGGTGATGGTGTGGATCCAGGGCGGCGCCTACACGGTCGGCATGTCCGGCCTGCCCGAGTACGACGGCGCGCGGCTCGCGTCCGGCGGTGTCGTCGTGGTGACGTTCAACCACCGCGTCGGCATCGAGGGGTTCGCGCTGATCGAGGGCGCCCCCGCGAACCGCGGCCTGCTGGACCAGGTCGCGGCGCTGGAGTGGGTGCGCGACAACATTCGTGCGCTCGGCGGTGACCCGGCCCGCGTGACGGTCTTCGGCCAGTCGGCGGGCGGTGGTTCGGTGGCGGCGTTGCTGGCGATGCCACGCGCTGCGGGGCTGTTCCACCGCGCGATCGCGAGCAGCGTGCCGGGCACGTTCTTCTCACCGGAACTGGCCGCGGACATCGCTGCCGCGTGCGCCGCCGAACTCGGGTTGCGCCCGACCGTCGCGGATCTGTCCACAGTGGAGCCGGAACTGCTGCCCTCCGCGGGCGACGAGGTCATGGCCAAGATGCGGCAGTTCACGCGATGGGGCCAGGCCGCGCACAAGATGATCCCGTTCGCGCCCGTGGTCGACGGCGACGTCCTGCCGACGACGCCGTGGGAGGCGCTGAGGTCGGGCTCCGGCCGCGATGTCGAGCTGATCGCCGGGCACACGCGTCACGAGCAACGGCTTCTGTCGATGCTGGAGGGTCTGGTCGGCAGCGTGACGCCGGAGCAGGCGTCGGAGGCGCTGGAGGTGTTCGCGCCCGGTCTCGCGTATCCGGAGATGGAGCCGGAGGAGCTGTTCGAGGTGGTCTGCTCGGACTGGCTGTTCCGGATGCCGTCGCTGCACCTCGCGGAGGCGCAGGTGGCGGCGGGCGGCCGGGCGCACGTCTACGTGGTGGCCTTCGAGCCGACCGAGGTGTTCCGCGCGTGCCACGGGGTGGACGTGCCGCTGGTGTTCGGCAACCTCGACCGGGGTCAGGCGGCCGCGGTGCTCGGCGAGATCACACCGGAGGTGCAGGCGGTGTCGGCCCGGATGCGGGCGGCGTGGACGGGGTTCGCCGTGAACGGTGATCCCGGCTGGCCCGCCTACTCCGCCGGCCGCACCACGCGGGTCTTCGACGTCCAGGACGAGGTCACCGCGTACCCGGAGGAGCGGTCGCGGCTGATCTGGCAGGACCACACGTGGGAATACCTGCCACTGCAAGGCGTTGTACGCGCCGGAAGGGAGGTTCGATGAACAACGAACTCTCGGTGCACGACAGCACGATGTTCAACGCCTACCAGCCGAACGGTGAGGTGGCGGCGGATCGCTGGGTGACGGCGATGCGCCTGTTCGACGCCGGCCACGTCGAGACGCCCGCCGAGAAGTGGGAGCGCGCGCGGCTGCTGTTCGAGTCCCGCGACTACGTCAAGGCCGCGGAACTGCTGGCGGCCGTCGCCGGCGAGGTGCCGTTCCAGACGGACCTCCACCTGCTGCTGGCCCGCGCCTACTACCACTCGGCGCAGCTGGGCAAGGCCGAGGCGCGGCTCCGCGTGATCGTGGACCGCGCCCCCGTCGAGCACTACGCCCACCTGCTGCTCGGCCGCACGCTGGAGCGGCAGGGCCGGCCGGACGAGGCCGCGCCCTGGCTCCGCCTCGCCGCCGCGTTCGGTGGGGAACTGGCCGAGGTCTAGCTCGGCGAACTAGCGGCGTGGCTCGGAAGGGTGCCGCGAGGCGCCCTGCTGAGCGTGAATCACCCAGCCGACCTTCCGAGCCACGCCACTAGCCGAGGTCGAGCTTGGCGAACGTGCGCAGGAGGCCCGGCGCGACCCGGCTGGTCAGCCGGGCCGCCCTGGCCTCCACCGTCACCGGCACCACGGGCTTGTTGCGGCGCACCGCGCGCACGATCTCGCGCGCCACGCCTTCGGGACCGAAGCCGCGCCGGGCGTAGATCCGGGACGCGCGGTCCTGCTTGCGGCGTTCCTCCTCGGAGCTGACGCCGGAGAACGTCGTGGTCGCGGTGATGTTCGTGTTCACCACTCCCGGGCAGATGGCGCTGACGCCGATGGCGTGCGGCGCCAGCTCGGCCCGCAGGCAGTCCGACAGCATGAACACCGCCGCCTTGCTGGTGGCGTACGCGGAGAGGATCTTCGACGGCAGGTAGGCCGCCGCCGAGGACAGGTTCACGATGTGGCCGCCCTCCCCGCGTTCGACCATCAGCTCGCCGAACACCCGGCAGCCGTGCACGACACCCCACAGGTTGACGTCCAGCACCCGTTGCCACTGCTCGGTCGAGGTCGACAGGAACGACCCGGAGTGGCCGATGCCGGCGTTGTTCACGACCACATCGGGCACGCCGTGCTCGTCCGCGACCTGCCGCGCCCAGGCCCGTACCGCCTCCTCGGAGCGCACGTCGACCTCGTAGGCGTGGCCGTCGACCATGCCCGCGGTCTCCTTGGCCGCGGCGAAGTCCACATCGGACACCACGACCCGGGCACCCGCCTTGGCGAACGCCACCGCGGTCGCCCGCCCGATGCCGCTGCCACCACCCGTGATCACGACGAGCTCGCGCTTCGGCGCGGAGTCCGAGACGAACTCGCTGATCATCCGGGCGAGCGGCTCCGGGTGGCTCAGCGGCGCCCAGTGCCCGGCCGCGATCTTCCTGCGCGTCAGCGACGGCACCCAGCGTTCGAGGTCGAGCGGTTCGGTGCGGATGTAGCGGTCGTGGACCGGCTGGACCACCTGCACCGGCATGGGTGCGAAACGCTGCCGCGGTGACCGCATGACCTGCCGGATGTTGGCCCGGTACAGCGAGATCCCGCGCACCGCGTCGGAGGTGATCGTGCGCGCGGGCTTGACCTTCACGCCCTCCAGCCGCCGCAGCACGCCGCCCCAGCGCGGGCCGAGGTAGAGCCGCCAGAACAGGGGCGCGAGCACCGGCAGGTGGAACGCGCCGATGTACCAGGACCGCAGGAACTGCCGGAGGTGGGCGATCGACAACCCCTTGCGCGACCAGTGCCCCATGTGGTCGAGGCACGGTCCGGAGAGGGAGGTGAACGTGGCGATCCGCGCGCCGGGCGTGGTCACCGCCTCCCAGGACTGGATCGACCCCCAGTCGTGTCCGACCAGGTGCACCGGCTCGTCCGGGCTGACCGCGTCGATCACCGCGAACAGGTCCGCCGCCAGCCGTTCGAGCCGGTAACCGTCCTCAGAGGACGGCGGAGTCGACTCGCCGGCACCCCGCACGTCGTACGTGACGACGCGGAAGTCCTCCTCCAGCAGGGCGGCCACGCGGTCCCAGACCTCGTGCGTGTCCGGATACCCGTGTACCAGGACCACCGTCGGGCCGGACGTGCCGCGCACCTGCACGGCGAGTTCGACTTCCCCGGAACGCACCTTCACATGTCCTCCAAGACGAGTCGGTCACCGGTGGGCCGGTCCACGCAGATCCGCACGCCGCCGACATCGCACGTGCCGCAGAACCCCTGCCGGCAGGAGTAGGCGACCGACGGCCGGAAGTCCCTGATCACGTCGAGCGCCGACCGGTCGCCCGGCACGTCGAGGGTTACCCCGCTGCGCCGCAGTTCGACCGCGAACGGCTGCCCGCCGACGATCGGCGGGGGGCTGAAGCGTTCGAAGTGCAGCCAGCGCGACGAGAACTCGGCCCGCACCTGGTCGAGCATCGACGCCGGCCCGCAGCAGTACACCGCGCCCCGCGGCGTCGCGTCCCCGAGCAGTGCCGGGCCGCGTCCGATCCGCACGTCGACGCGGCCGTCCGGGAGCTCGTCCAGGAACGGCATCGCCGCCGCCGACCGCCCGCAGTACACGAGCCGCCAGTCGAGGCCCGCCCGCGCGGCCGCGTGCACCATCGGCAGGATCGCGGTGATCCCGATGCCGCCCGCCACGAACACGACGGGCCCGATCCCGGCGAACGGGAAGGCGTTGCGCGGTCCCCGCACCTGGATGCGGTCGCCGACCCGCAGGGCCTGCACCTCGCGCGAACCGGCGCCGACCTCGCGGACCGCGATCCGGTAGGTGTCCTCGCCGGGATCACCGCACAGCGAGTACTGGCGGCGCAACCCGGACGGCAGGTGCAGGTCGAGGTGGCAGCCGGGTTGCCAGGCGGGCAGTGCCGGTCCGCCGAAGCGGAGGGCCACCACGCCGTCCGCGACCTGTGAGCGTTCGACGACGTCGAGCCACAACGCACCGCGCGCGGTACCTGGTCGCGCCCGGCCACCGAACCGGGTGACCGCGGCGTCGTAGAGGTTCCCGAACCGGGTCAGGCCGTTGAGCATCAGTGCGCCTCGCGGGCGGCGGGGGAGGAGGCGAGGTACGCGATCGCCTGCGACGTCGACCCCTCCTGCTTGGGGTGGTAGGCGGGGTGGAAGTACCGCAGGAACGCGCGGAAGACCTCCGACAGCTTCGGCAGCAAGCCGCGCCTGGAAGCTCGCATGAACTCCCGCCAGGTGAGCCGCACCCTCGTGGTCCTGTCCGCGCGCACCATGAACCGCGCTCCGCGCACCCACAGCCAGAACAGCACCGGCGCGACCAGCAGCATCGCCCGCGCCCGCCGCACGTACCGGCGGTCGAGGTGGCACATCAGGTCGTACGCGACGCTGCGGTGCTCGACCTCCTCGGCGGCGTGCCAGCGCAGCAGGTCCAGCATCACCGGGTGGATGCCCGCCCGGTCGAGCGCGCCGGCGTTCAGCATCCAGTCGCCCAGGTACGCCGTGAAGTGCTCGACGGCGGCGACGATCGCGACCCGTTCGATCAGCTGCTCGCGCGCCTGCTCCTCGGTCAGCCCGGCCTTGGGGCCGAGGATCCGCTGGAAGACGTGCTCCATCTGCCGGGTGAACGGCCGCGGGTCCAGCCCGTTGGCGAGCAAATGGTCCAGGACCTCGCTGTGCGCCTCGGCGTGCATCGCCTCCTGCCCGATGAACCCGAGCACGTCCTCGCGCACCGTGTCGTCGGAGATCAGCGGCACCGCCTGCTGGAACGTCCGCACGAAC
Source organism: Lentzea flaviverrucosa (assembly GCF_003350445.1). NCBI lineage: Bacteria > Bacillati > Actinomycetota > Actinomycetes > Pseudonocardiales > Pseudonocardiaceae > Lentzea > Lentzea flaviverrucosa. Next base: position 216,024 of record NZ_QQAU01000007.1, on the reverse strand, counting down.
CACCGCTCGCCCTCGGGCAGCAGCAGGTGCAGGACGTTCATGACGTGCGTGGTCACCGGCTCGTCCGGCACCCAGTGCATCGGCAGGGTCGACCAGTCGAACTGCACGTCACGCGGCTGCAGAACGAGGTTGTCCGGCTCCATCGCAGTACCTCCGCCAATTACTACGCCTGCGTAGCTTTGTGAAAGCTACGCCACCGTAGCAATATGGTGGGGTGAACACAACGCGTCGCAAGTACGCCCGCCGCCTGCCACCGGAGCAGCGCCGCGAGCAGCTGCTCGACGCCGCGCTGAGCCTCATCCCGGCCGGCTTCGACACCGTGACGATGGAGTCGGTCGCGAAACACGCCGAAGTCACCAAGCCCGTGCTCTACGACCTGTTCGCCAACCGGGGCGAGCTCATCAGCGCCCTGCTCGAACGCGAGGCGGGCCGCGCCACCGAACAGGTCCTGGCCGCTCTGCCCACGGACTTCGCCACCCGTTCCCCGGACGACGCCTTCGCCGACGCCGTCCGGGTCTTCGTGAACGCCGTGGTGCAGGCCCCCGACCGCTGGCGCCTCGTGCTGCTCCCGCCGGAGGGCACCCCGCACGAGTTCCGCGACCAGGTCGAGCTGGTCCGCGCCGGCGTGCTGGCCCAGATCGAGGACCTCGCCGCACTGGGCCTGAAGGAGCTCGGCCGCCTCGACGACCTCGACTCGGCCCTGCTGGGCCACGCGATGCTCGCCCTCGCCGAGATGTCCGGCCGCCTCGTGCTCACCGACCCGGAGAAGTTCACGCCGGACCGGCTGGCGGCGTTCGTGACCCGGATCGCGCACGGCCTGCGCTGAGCGCGATCCGGGACGGTCGTCACCGCCTGGTGCGGACGTGCGTGAGCAGCGCCAGCCCGGTCGGGTCGACACCCGCCGACACGTCGCAGCCCGGCAGCAACGCGCGCACGGCGCGCTCGTCGCGTTCGACCACCGACCAGTCCATCAGGTACTCGAGCGACCACCGGAACGGGTTGCCGGGCGTGCTGCTGGAGAAGTAGAACGTGCCGCCGGGCCGGCAGAGCCTGGTCAGCACGGCCTCGGTCAGCCTCACGGCCGCCTTGTCGTTGAGGTAGTCGTACAGGCCGTTGACCAGCACCAGGTCGAACGGGCCCAGCTCGGCGAGCTTCGGGAGCGCGCGGAACACGTTGCCGGGGACCGCGGTCGTGACCTCGCCCAGCGGCCCGAGCCGCTTCTGGGCCAGTTCCAGCGCGTCCGGGTCGACGTCGGTGAGCACGAACCGGTCGCCGGGCCGCAGGATTCCCGGCGGGACGAGCCGCAGGTCGGGGGCAGCGCCGGACGCGATCAGCAGCACCGAACGCGGGCCGTTGCGGGGCGCCGTCAGGCAGTCGCTGATCAGCCGGGCCTGGTGCATCACCCGGTTGCGCTGCTGCTGGGTGATCGCGGAGCCCTGCAGGTGCGCCTCGACGTGCCAGCCGAGCGTGCCCGCCTGGGAGTTGTTCGCCTGCGCCATCACGTGTTCGACCAGCTGGAAGTCACTCGGATAGCCGCGCGCCCACTCGTTCTCGTCACGGGTGAAGGGCGAGCGTGAACACTTCGAGCGCGCGGGCTGGACGATCGCGGCGATGTCCTCGTCCGGCACGCCCGCGAGCACGCCGGCGCCGATCTGCGTGCTGAGCGTGCGCAGACGGCCACCGACCAGCATGTGCGCCGACGGGTCCGCGAGGTCGAACTCCCTCTCACTGCGCAGGAAGCCGTCGACGGCGTCGTTCAGCCGGTGCAGGACGTCAGTGCTGTGCGGGAGCACGGTCATCAACCACTTCCTCGATGCGGCAACGGTTCCAGAGACTGTCAGGCCGAGCGGCTGATCAACAGAGTCTTTCGGGTAATACGGGGAAAACCCCATCCCGGTTCGCTGGAGAACACCCGGTCGCGTGACGTCAGCGACTCGCCGCGGTGACGGCCTCCGCGATCGCCTGATGACCGGCGGGCGTCGGGTGCACGTCGGTGCGGTCGCAGAAGTAGGTGAGCGCGCACACCTTGGCGACCGAGGCCGGGATCTGGCCGTACTTCGGGTCCTGGGTCAGCTCGGTCAGCGCGCCGTAGCCGCCGGTCGAGCTCGTGACGTCGGCGAACTTCGCGCCGAACCTGCCGTACTGGGCCGCGATCTTCGTGTTGAAGTCCTGGAACATCGTGACCGACTGCCGGGCGAGGTTCTTGCCGTTCGGAAACGACGGGTTCACCCACGCGCCGAGGAACACGTCCGGGTAGGTCAGCCCGACGATCTTCACGTCCGGCGCGGCCTCCCTCAGTTCGGTGAGCGTGCCGGCGACGTTGGTCTGGATGTCGGCGACGGTTCTGGTCGCGCACTCCAGCGGTTCCTGCGACAGCGCGCACGGTGCCAGGTCGTTGCCGCCGATCACCACCGTGACCAGGCCGGTCTTGCGGCCGCGCAACGCGTCCACCGCGGCGTCGAGCTGGGTCCTGCCGCCGGCGTCGGGCCCGCAGGCCGGCTTGGATGCGAGGTCGGCGGACGTGGCGCCGTTGCAGGCCAGGTTGATCAGCTCGAGGCCCGACTGCCTGGAGACGATCTGCGCGAAGCTCTCGCCGGTACCGCCCGGCCCGAAACCCGTCGCGTAGGAGTCGCCGATCGACACGTGGACCTGCTGCTCGTCCGGCGGCTGCGCGCTGCCGGACGTGGGCGCCGGGACGGGCGCGGGTGGCGGTGAGGAGCACGCGCCCAACGCCACCAGTAGCGTCAAGACCAGCGCAAACCTCGGCACAACCGCTCCTCCTGTCCGGAACTGATGTGCCGAGGCTACGAAACCGCCCGTGAGGGTCCTGTCAGCGGAAGGCGCGCAACCGCAGGCTGTTGCTCACCACGAACACCGACGAGAACGCCATGGCCGCGCCCGCGATCATCGGGTTGAGCAGGCCCAGCGCCGCCAGCGGCAGTGCGGCGACGTTGTAGGCGAACGCCCAGAACAGGTTGCCCTTGATCGTGCTGAGCGTGCGCCGCGCCAGCCTGATCGCGTCGACGGCGGCCCGCAGGTCACCGCGCACCAGCGTGAGGTCGCTGGCCTCGATCGCGACGTCCGTACCGGTGCCCATGGCCAGACCCAGATCGGCTTGGGCGAGCGCGGCGGCGTCGTTCACGCCGTCGCCGACCATCGCCACGACGCGTCCCTCGTCCTGCAGGCGCTTCACGACGTCGACCTTGTCGGCCGGCAGCACCTCGGCGATGACCTCGTCGATGCCGACCTCGGCCGCCACCGCCTCCGCCGCGGCCCTGTTGTCGCCGGTCAGCAGCACCGGACGCAGCCCGAGCTTCCGGAGGCCCGCGATGGCCTCCTTCGACGTGGGCTTCACCGTGTCCGCGACGACCAGCACGCCCCGGGCCTTGCCGTCCCACGCGACCAGCACCGCCGTGCGCCCCTGCCGTTCCGCCGCCTCCCGGGCCTCGGTGAGACGGGGGTCGAGCTCGACGCTCCAGTCGCTGAGCAGGCGTTCCCGGCCGACGAGCACCGCGTGGGCGTTCACCACGCCCTGAACGCCGAGACCCTCGACGTTCTGGAAGTCCTCGACGGCGGGCACGTCGCCCGCGGCTTGGACGATCGCCCTGGCGATCGGGTGCTCGGATCCGTTCTCCAATGCCCCGGCGAGTTTCAGTACCTCGGCCTCGTCCTCACCCTCGGCGGTGTGAACGCTCACCAGGCTCATCCGGCCCGTCGTCACCGTGCCGGTCTTGTCGAGCACCACGGTGTCGACGCGGCGGGTGGACTCCAGCACCTCCGGCCCCTTGATCAGGATGCCGAGCTGCGCACCCCGGCCGGTGCCGACGAGCAGTGCCGTCGGCGTCGCCAGGCCCAGCGCGCACGGGCAGGCGATGATCAGCACCGCGACCGCGGCCGTGAACGCCGCTCCCACGCCGCCGCCGGTGCCGAGCCAGAACCCGAGCGTGCCCACGGCGAGTGCGATGACGATCGGCACGAACACGGCCGAGATCCGGTCCGCGAGGCGCTGCACCTCGGCCTTGCCGTTCTGCGCCTCCTCGACCAGCCGGGCCATCTGCGCGAGCTGCGTGTCCGACCCGATCCGCGTGGCGCGCACGACGAGCCGCCCGCCGGCGTTGACCGTCGCGCCGGCCACCGCGTCGCCGGGCCGCACCTCCACCGGCACCGACTCACCTGTGAGCATGCTCGCGTCGACCGCCGAGGTGCCTTCCTCGACGACGCCGTCCGTGGCGATCTTCTCGCCGGGCCGGACGACGAACCGGTGGCCGGCCTCGAGCTCGTCCGTCGGGACGCGGACCTCGCGGCCGTCCTTCAGGACCGCGACCTCCTTGGCGCCGAGTTCGAGCAGCGCCTGCAACGCCGCCCCGGCCCGGCGCTTCGACCGCGCCTCGAAGTAGCGCCCGGCCAGGATGAACGTCGTGACGCCCGCCGCGACCTCGAGGTAGATGTTGCCGGTCCCGGCCATCCGCTCGATGGTGAACGTGAACCCGTGCGTCATGCCGGGCGTGCCCGCCGTGCCGAGGAACAGCGCGTAGAGCGACCACAGGAACGCCGACCCCACGCCGATCGAGATCAGCGTGTCCATCGTGGCGGCGCCGTGCCTGAGGTTCGTCCACGCCGCCTTGTGGAACGGCCACGCGGCATACGTGACGACCGGCGCGGCGAGGGCCAGCGACAGCCACTGCCAGTACGTGAACTGCAGGGCCGGGACCATGGCGAGCACGATCACCGGCACCGACAGCACGGCCGACGTGATCAGCCGCTCGCGCAACGTCCTCACCGGGTCGGCCGGTTCCGCGGCCGGGTTCTCGGCCTGGGTGGCGGGGAGTTCGGCGGTGTAGCCGGTGTCCTCGACCACCTTCACCAGGTCGGCGGGCGTGAGTTCGCCCGCGTAGCTGATCCGGGCCTTCTCGGTCGCGTAGTTCACCGACGCCTCGACGCCGTCCAGCTTGTTGAGCTTGCGCTCGATCCGGGCCGCGCAGGAAGCGCAGGTCATGCCGCCGATCGAGATCTCGATGGTGTCAGTGGCCATGACCGCCCTCCTCGTGCGTCGTGAGCGTGAACTCCGCGGTGCGGACCTGGTCCTCGTGCTGGAAGTCCAGGAACAGCCGGTACCTGCCGGCCGTCGGGACCTCGACCGCGAACTTCACCTGGTCGCTGTCTTCCGGGTGGACGTGCAGGTACGCCAGGTCGGACGCGCGCAGCGCGACCAGGTGTCCCTTGGCGCCCAGGTAGTTCTGCAGATCCGTCACCGGCTCGCCGTTCTTGCTGATCTCCAGGGTGACGGTCGACGCCTTGCCTGGGGTGAGCTCACCCGCGAGGGATACCTCGTAGCCATCTGCGGTGAACGTGCGGCTGTCGGCGTAGGTCTTCGGGCGGTAGTCGCCTGGTGTGTGGACGTCTGCGCCGAGAGTGGTCTTAGGGCCGCCCTCCGGTGTGAAGTCGGCGAACACCCGGTAGCTGCCTGCCTCGGGGAGGCTCAACGGGATCGACCACGTGCCGTCCGATGCCATTTCTGGGTGGACGTGCTGGAAGTTCGAGCCGTCGCGGCGGACTACGACCAGGTGCAGGCGCTTCTCGTGTTCCACCTCGAACTTCGTCACCGGCTGGCCGTCCGGGCCTTCGACGTGGAAGGCCAGCGACTTGTTCTCGGTCAGGCGCAGGGTGTAGCCGTTGTCCGAAACGGACAGTCCTGGTGGGATTTCGGCCTGGGTTGTCTCGTGGCCGCCGTGTGTGGGTTCCTCTGCGTGCGTGGTTTTTTCGCTGTGGGCCGCGGGTGGTTCCGGTGGTCCTGCTGCGGCTCCTGCCGCCCAGGTCGCGCCGAACACCACTGCCAGCGTCGCGGTGTAGAGCGCGACCTTGTATCCGGTCTTCACTGGTCAGCCCGCCAGTTCGCAGCCGGTGGCGGTGTGGGCCGAGTCGGTCATGGTCGTACTCCTCGCAGGTCGCGGGTCAGGAGCGGACCAGGCGGGCGATGGCGTCGCTTGCCTCCGCGATTTTCGCGTCGGCTTCTGTGCCGCCCTCGGTCATGGCCTGGCTCACGCAGTGCTTGAGGTGCTCGTCGAGCAACCCCAGTGAGACCGCCTGCAACGCCCTGGTGGCCGCGGAGATCTGGGTGAGCACGTCTATGCAGTACTCGTCCTGGTCGATCATCCGCTGCAAGCCGCGGACCTGGCCTTCGATTCTGCGTAGGCGGCGCAGGTGGGCGTCTTTCGTGTTGGCGTAGCCGTGCATGTCTCGCTCCGTTTCCTGCCATCGCTCGGCCGGGTGGTCATCCCGGGGGTGCGGTGGGCTTGGTGCCATTTATACCCTAGGGGGGTATGGGTATGTCAAAGGTCGCCTTTGCCTGTCGCGACCGGGTGGGTGGTCACCTTGCGGGCGGCCTGGGTGCGTTGCGTGCTTTCCCTGGGGCTCTGCCCCAGACCCCGGCAATCTGATCAGGGGGCCACGCCACGGGCGGGTTGATGGCACGCCTGTTGCGTTGGGCGGCCGCCGGTTGGTTAGAGAGTGCGTTGGCGGTGGGTCCCATCACGAGCCGAGCCAAGAGCGGGCCACATGCAGGTAGGGGTGTCAAGCGGACGAAAAGCGTGTCCGCTTGACACCCCTACCTGCATGCAGCGAGAGCTATGGCGCGACTCGTGATGGGACCCACCGCCCAGCCCGTGTGGAAGGACGGCTCGCCTTCGGCATCGCGGGTGGGCTGTGTGCTTGCGTTGCCCTTGTAGCGAACAGTGATCGTCTGTGTCTGCGTTGGTGTTTAGGTGGGGTATGACTGATCTCTACCTGGGGCTGGCGCCCGGTGCCGAGCGTCCGGTGGTTGTGCTGGTGGCTGGTGTTCCTGGTGCAGGTAAGAGCACGCTGGCCGAGGGGGTGGCCAGGCGGCTTCGCATGCCGATCTTCTCGATGGACTGGATGTTGGGGTCGCTGGTGCTCGCGCGTGCGGTCACTGACGAGAACGCTGCTGAGGTGGTCGATCTCCAGATGACTGCTGCGGTTGCGCGGCATGTCGCGTTGGGGATCGACGTCGTTGTGGATGCCACTGGGCACACTCGTGAGGAGCGGGGGCGGTGGCGTGCGCTTGCCGAGCGGCTTGGTGGGGTGTTCGTTGGCGTCGAGTGTGTTTGTTCTGACGCTGTGGTGCACCGGCAGCGGGTCGAGGGGCGTGACCGGGGGATTCCTGGTTGGCACGCAACGGTTCCGTGGTCGCATGTTGAGCGGATGCGTGGGCTTTGGGAGCCGTGGGAGGAGGACCACCTGGTGGTCGACTCGGCTGTGGGGAGCTCGGAGCTGTCGGTGTCGCTCGTGGTGGAGTTGGTGCGGGGTCTGCGGTCAACAGGGGAGACCGCAGACCCCGGGATCGTGGGGCGTTAGGCGCTTTCTGCTGCGGCTGCCCGGCCCGCTGCTCGGCCGGAGAACAGGCAGCCGCCCAGGAACGTGCCTTCCAGGGCTCGGTAGCCGTGTACGCCTCCGCCGCCGAAGCCTGCTACCTCGCCTGCTGCGTAGAGGCCGCGGATTGGCTGGGCGTTCGCGCCCAGTACGCGGCCCTGCAGGTCGGTTTGCAGACCGCCCAGGGTTTTGCGGGTCAGGATGTTCATCCTGATCGCGATCAGTGGGCCGGAGCCTGCGTCCAGGAGTTTGTGCAAGCCCGCCGTGCGGGCGAGGCTGTCGCCGCTGTAGGCCAGGGAGTTGCGGATGCCCATCACCTGGACGTCCTTGGAGAACGGGTTGTCCGTTTGCTGGTCCCGGATGGTGATCTGGCGGCGCAGGTCGTCCAGGTCGATCAGGTTCTGGCCGGTCAGGGCGTTCATGCCCGCCACCAGGTCCGGCAGGTTGTTCTTGATCACGAAGTCCACGCCCTTGTCCATGAACGCCTTCACCGGCGGTGGCGTGCTGTTCAGCAGGCGCATTGCCAGGTAGGCGATCAGGTTCTTGGCGGTGATCTCCGGGTTCTGCTCTGAGCCGGAGAGCACGAACTCCTTGTCGATGATCTTCTTGTTCAGGACGAACCACGAGTAGTCGTAGCCGGACTTGCCGATCAGTTCCAGGGTGCCGAGCGTGTCCAGTGACGGGATGCCCGGGTTGGGGAAGCGCTTGCCTCGGGCGTCCAGCCACAGGGACGACGGTGCCGCCAGCACGCGGATGCCGTGGTCCGGCCAGATCGGCGTGTGGTTGATCATGCCTTCGGTGTAGTGCCACATGCGGTCGCGGTTGACCAGGCGGCCGCCCGCCAGTTCGGTGATCGCCAGCATTCGGCCGTCCACGTGTGCCGGGACGCCGGTGACCAGGCGCTGTGGTGCCGGGCCCAGGCGGGCGGGCCAGTTGCGGCGCACCAGGTCCTTGTTGGCGCCGATGCCGCCGGAGGTGACCACGACCATCGGTGCGTACAGCTCGAAGTCGCCGATCTTCTTGCGGGAGCTGGGGGTGCCGCGCGCGGCGCTGCTGGCCTCCAGGACGCTGCCGCGCACGCCGGTGACGGCGCCGTTGCTCGTGATCAGGCCGTCTACCTGGTGGCGGAACTTGAAGGTGACCTTGCCGTCGCGGACCGCTTCGCGCGTCTTCTTCTCGAACGGTTCCATCACGCCCGGGCCGGTGCCCAGCGTCATGTGGAAGCGCGGCACCGAGTTGCCCGGGCCGTCCGCGAGCTGTCCGCCGCGTTCCGCCCAGCCGACGATCGGCACCCAGCGCACGCCGAGGCCGTAGAGCCAGTCGCGCTTCTCGCCGGCGGCGAAGTTCAGGTACGCCTCGGCCCACTTCGCGGCCCAGTAGTCCTCGCCCAGGGGGTCGTTCACGCCGCGGTCGAACCCGGCGGTGTTGAACCAGTCGGCGCGGGCCAGTTCCAGGGAGTCCTTGATGCCCGCGGTCCGCTGTTCCTGCGAGTTCACGAAGAAGAGGCCGCCCAGTGACCAGAAGGCCTGTCCGCCCAGGCTGGCCTCGGGTTCCTGGTCCAGCAGCAGCACCTTGCGGCCCGCCGCGGCCAGTTCCGAGGTCGCCACGAGGCCCGCCAGGCCGTGTCCGATGACGATGACGTCCGCGTCGACTCGCGGCGCCGCTCCGGCGACTGCCTGCCCCAGGGTCCCGCTCGCGGCGATCGCGCCTATCGCGCCGCTCGCGGCCAGCAGGTTGCGGCGGCTGATGTTCCGGTCTGACATCCCAGGGCCTTCCTCGTTGAAGGGTGGTGCCAACGCGAATTACTCTCGCGTAAAGCAACTAACCAGTAACCGGAGAGCGGGGGATAGGGTCCCGCCGCCAAACGGCGACGGCTGTGTTGTGGCCGTCACACAACGTGGTGTTTGGGAGACGACGTGCCGGGTATGTCCGCGATGGTCCGGCGGGTGCTCGACGCGGTCGCCGCCGACGACAAGGTCGTCGAACGGGTCGTCGACGCGGCCCGCGGCCACTCCCCGGAGGTCGCCCGGCTGCCCGCGGAGGAGAACCGCCGGCACATCGCGTTCCTGCTGTCCGAGGGGATCGCGCACCTCGAACGTGGCGGCTCGCCCGACGACGGCGACTTCTCCGCCGCGTTGTCGCTGGGGTCGGACCGCGCTGCCCAGGGCGTGTCGATGGCGGGACTGCTGCGCGGGGTGCACGCCGGGCGCACCGAGTTGATCAGGGCGAGCGTCGAGCTCGCGCGGTCGCTGGGGGTCGACGACGGCACGATCCTCGACTTCATGATCGACCTGGACCACTACGTCGGCGCGGTCGAGCGGCACATCATCAGCGGCTACCACACCGCCGAGCTGCAGCTGTCGCGCACGGCCCGCGACCTGAACGCCCAGGTGCTGCGGCGGTTGCTGGTGTCCGGTGAGTTCCCGGACGTCTCCGAACTCGCCCGCGCCGGCCTGCGTCCCGACGGGCGTTACCACTGCGTGGTCTCCGGGGTGACCGACCCGAGCCACGCCCGGACGCTGGAACAGCGGCTGCACGCGTTCGGCGGCGTGTACGGGCTGGTCGAGGGGCGGCTGGCGGGGCTCACGCACGTGGCGCCGTCGTGGTCGGACGATCTTCTGGTGGTGTCGCCCGCGACGGCGCTGAAGTCGTTGCGGGGCACCTACTCGATGTGCACGCGGGCGTTGGCGGCCGCAGGCGCCTCGCTGGGCGTGCGGCTGCTGACCGATCTCGCTGGTGAGACCGCTCTCGCGGCGTTCCCCGGGCTGGCGGACACGCTCGCCGACGCGTTGCTCGGCCAGCTGGACCCGAAGAGCACGTTCCACCACGAGATGGTGGTGACGGCCTTGTGCTACCTGGACAACGGCGGCCGGCTCAGCGCGACGGCCACCGCGCTGCACATCCACGCGAACACCGTGCGGTACCGGTTGGACCGGCTGGTGGAGCTGACCGGCGCCGACCTCGGTGAGAACCCGGATGCGGGACGTTCACACGTGCTGACCACGCTGCACACCTGGTGGGCGCTGCGGTCGTGGATCGACCGCAGCGCCGGGTGAAGCCCTCGGAGGCGGTAGAAGTTGGCGTAGTGGTCGGGGGAGAAGTAGACGGTGCCGGCGGTGCGGTCGACGATGATCCGGTACGCGTCCCGGGACGCGCCGCACGCACGCGGGTAGACGTCGAACTCCAGGTAGCTGTGGCCCGCGGGCAGCTGGCCCTCGCGGTTCTGGTGAACGCCACCGGCGTAGTTGCACTGGCTGCCCGACCAGTTGCTGACCCAGCCACGCGTGCTGGGGTAGCCCTTGCTCGACCAGGTCGAGTTGGCGGTGCGGGCCGCGGAACAGCGCGACTGCGTGCAGGAGTTGTAGACGGCGGCATCGGCCGCGGGTGCCACGGCCGTGGTCACGCCGAGGACGGACGCGACGACGGCGAGGGCGGCGAACAGGCGACGTGTCCGGTGCGGTTGCAGGGTGTGCACTTCAGACCTCCATCGGCAGGGAACGAGGTACGTCGTGATCCTTGCTGTTGATCACCACGAGCTGATGAACGGCAGGGAACCATCCGCGCAACTGTGGCCACCCCAAGCTCGCACATCCCGCGACCCCGCGCACGGCTCGAACCGTTCACGACTCTGAACGCCCGAGTTGATCAACTCCGAACAGCCGATTGCGGACGCGGCCTCCGGCGATAGATTTGTCCAATGGCAGCACGAAAGCACTTGTTGGTGCTGTTGACCTTGCTCGTGGCCGGGTGCACGGCCCCGCAGGACGGCAGGCCCTTCCCCGCACCCCGAGCCTCTTCCCCTGACACAGCAGCGAAAGAGCCGTCCACAAAGGTGCGCACCGTTGTGGACGGCCGTACCGTCGAACTGGCCGACGGCACCCGCGCCCGCATCTCTCTGCTGGCCGAACCGGCGCCGTGCGCCGCCCCCGCTGCTCTCGACTTCGCCACGAAGGCGTTGCTGGACAAAGAAGTCCGGGTGAGCAGCATCACCCCGGGCGAGATCTCGCTGGCGCTGCCGGACGGCACCGACTACGCGTTGCTGGCCGTCCAATACGGCTTCCTGCGCACCTCCGGCGTGGACGGTGGCCCGCTGGTCGAGGCGGAAAGCAAGGCGGAGAAGGCGAAACTCGGCCTGTGGGCCCAGGGCGGATGTCCCGCGCCGCCGCCCTCGTCGACCAGCGCCCCGGCTCCGCCGCCCGCGGCGCCGTGCATCGTGGTCTACCGGATCAACAACCAGTGGCCCGGTGCTTTCCAGGCCGACGTGACCATCCGCAACGTCAGCGGCGCGCTGGTGGAGGCCTGGACGGTCCGCTGGCGGTTCGCCGACGGAGAGACCGTGACGCAGCTGTGGAACGGCACGGTGTCCCAGTCCGGCGCCGATGTGAGCGTGACCAACGCCGGCTACAACGCGCTGATCGTCCGGGACGGCTCGGTGACGTTCGGCTTCAACGGTGCCGCCACCGGGCCGATCTCGGCGCCGAGCTCGTTCAGCGTCAACGGGACGGCTTGCACGACCGGTTAGTGCTGCTGCCACCACTCGGTCACGATGCGGGCGTACTCGTCCGCGTTCTCCTCCCACACGAAGTGCGCGGCGTCCACGACGTCCAGCCTGCTGTTCGGCAGCCGCTCGAGCAGGTACTCCATGTTGGAGACCGGCACGACCGTGTCACGCTTGCCGTTGATCAACTGGACGGGTGTGGTGATGCCCGGCAGCAGTTCGCTCAGCGTGAGCAGCTCTGCCGGGTAGGCGCGCACGTACGCCATCTGCTCGGCGAACCGCTGGCCCTGGTAGGCGGCGAGGTAGTCCTGCCGCACCACGTCGGGCAGCTCGTAGCCCTCGATGAAGTCCATGGCGACGTTCACCACGTCCTTGGGGCCCATCGCCCGGTACGGCGCGAGGTTCTCGTCGTGGACCCACTCGTGCAGTGGCGAGCCCAGGTCGGTCGGCGAGATCGAGCCGCCGCTGCCGATCACGATGCTGCGGAACCGGTCCGGCGCCTGGGCGGCGGCGAACAGGGCCGCGCTGGTGCCGATGTCGGGGCCGACGACGTGGGGCCGGTCGAGTTCGAACGCGTCGGCGACGCGCACGACGAACTCGCCCATCCGGCTGGGGGACAACAGGTCTTCGCGCAGCTCGGAGTGTCCGAAGCCGGGCAGGTCGACCGCGATCAGGTTCGCGTGCTCCGCGAGCTTCGCCCAGGTCTGGTCGAAGGCGTAGATGCTCTCGGGCCACGGGCTGAGCAGCAGAGCCGACGGCTTGCTGCCGGCGCTCACGGCGTAACGGATCGACAGACCGTCGATGGTGCGGAACCGGGGTTGGATGTCGCTCATGAATCCAATATGACCGGTCGTCTTAGAATCCGTCAAGGGGATCGGCGGACGGGTTTTGTCTGACCGGTCTCAGCGCAGGACGACCTCGAAGACGACCGTGAAGAAGGCGGCGAACGACGTCCCGTCCTTGGCGGCGCGTTCGCCGACGATGGCGCCCTCCCAGGAGTTGAGCAGGAACCTGGCCAGGGTCTCGGGGCTCTGGGTGGTCGTCACGGACCTGTCGTCCTGGGCCTCGCGGATCGTGGCGGCGATCGCGTTCGCCCAGTGGCCGAAGGCGGCTTCGACGCCGGCGCGGATCGCGGGGATGTGGTCGGCGGCCTCGGTGCTGAAGTTGCCGTAGACGCAGCCGCGTTCGTAGCCGAGGTCCACGATGTCCTGCGCGAGGGCCTCGAAGTGGTGACGCAGCCGGGCCAGCGGCGCGGTCTTCGGGGTCTGGAGCTCGTCGAGGTGCCGCGTCTGGCCGTAGCGGTCCATCACGACGAGAGCGAGTGCTTCCTTGCTCTCGAAATGGTTGTAGAACGACCCCTTGGGCACCTTGGCGCTGTCCGTGATCAGCTTGACGCCGCAGGCGTTGTAGCCGTGCTTGTGGAACTGCTCGAACGCGGCGTCGACGATCTGCTCTCGCACACTTGCCCTGGGCACACCACCAATATGAGCGGTCGTCTCGCAGGCGTCAAGTTAACGCGAACGTTTCCGTTCAGCGGAAAGGTTCGGTCGACTCCGATGCGGCGGTTGCCTAGCGTTCGTTCGCGTGACGACCAGCCAGCAGACGATCAGCGACGAGATCGCGAAGATCCAGGCCGACTCACCGGGAGGTGCGCCGCTGCTGGACTTCGCGCCGTACCGCAGCACGACGTTGCGCCACCCGACCAAGGACCCGCGGCCCGTCGACCCCGAGGGCGCCGAGCTGCTCGCGCCCGTCTTCGGTCACTCCGACGTCGCCGCGATCGAGGCCGACCTGACCGTGCAGGGCGGCGGCGAGCCGATCGGCGAACGCATCCGCGTGCAGGGCCGCGTGCTCGACGGTGACGGCCGTCCGGTGCGCCGCCAGCTCGTCGAGGTCTGGCAGGCCAACGCCGCCGGCCGCTACTCGCACCAGGGTGACCAGCACCCGGCGCCGCTGGACCCGAACTTCACCGGCGTCGGCCGCTGCCTCACCGACGACGACGGCTGGTACTCGTTCACCTCGATCAAGCCGGGCCCCTACCCGTGGCGCAACCACCACAACGCCTGGCGGCCCGCGCACATCCACTTCTCGTTGTTCGGCACCGACTTCACGCAGCGGCTGATCACGCAGATGTACTTCCCCGGCGACCAGCTGCTGGCGCTGGACCCGATCGCGCAGTCGATCACCGACCCCGCCGCCCTGGCGCGGCTGATCGCGTCGTACGACCACTCGCGGTCCGAGCACGAGTGGCTGCTCGGCTACCGCTGGGACATAGTGCTGACCGGCAGCCACGCGACCTACCTGGAGCCGTCCGATGACTGAAGCGACTCCCGGCCAGACCGTCGGCCCGTTCTTCCACCACGCGCTCGCGTTCCCCGGCGACTCCGAACTGGTGCCCTTCGGCTCGGCCGGATCCGTTGTGCTGCACGGCTACGTCCACGACGGCGCGGGTGATCCCGTGCCGGACGCGATGATCGAGATCCGCCAGGCCGACGCCTCCGGTGCCGTGCCGCGGGTCGGCGGGTCGCTGCGGCGGCGCGGTGCCGGCTTCACGGGCTGGGGCAGGTCCTGCACCGACGGCGCCGGGCACTACTGGTTCAGCACCGTCGAGCCGGGGCTGCCGTTCTTCGCGGTGACGGTGTTCGCCCGCGGGCTGCTCGACCGGCTGTTCACCCGCATCTACCTGCCCGGTGCCGAGGACGCGGTCGACGGGCTGGTCGCGTCGCGGGAGGCCGACGGGCGCCTCCGGTTCGACATCCACCTGCAGGGGCCGTCCGAGACGGTGTTCTTCAAGTTCCCGCGGACGTGATCGTGCTGCCTGGTTCCCATCGTGCCGCCGGCCTCGTCGACGACACCGCGCTCGTGCGGGCGATGCTGGAGGTGGAGGTCGCCTGGGCACGCGTGCTCGGGACGTCGCTCTCGCTCGGCGACTGGGTCCCGTCGCTGGACCCGGTCGAGGTGGAGGCCGCCGGCAACCCGGTGCTGCCACTGGTCAACGCCCTGCGGGCGCACGTCTCCTGCACCGTCCACACCGGACTCACCAGTCAGGACGTGCTTGACTCCGCGTTGATGCTGCTGGCGCGCGGGGCTCTGGAGCGGATGTCGGCGGACCTGGGCCGGGTCGCCGGTGCGCTGGCCGGGCTGGCGGACGAGCACCGGTCCAGCGTGATGGCGGGCCGGACGTTGACGCAGCACGCCGTGCCGATCACGTTCGGGCTCAAGGCCGCGCGGTGGCTGGTGGGCGTGCTCGACGCCGTGGACGAACTGGAGGCCGTGGCGCGCACCCTGCCCGTGCAGTGCGGGGGTGCGGCGGGGACGTTGTCGCGGGTGCCGGACCCGGTCGCGGCGGCATCGGCGTTCGCCGGCCACCTGGGGCTGGTGTGGCCGGGGATGCCCTGGCACACCTACCGCGCGCCGGTCACGCGGCTGGGCGACGCGGTGGTGCGTTGTTGTGACGCGCTCGGCGTGATGGCGGCAGACCTGCTGACGCTGGGACGGCCGGAGATCGGCGAGGTCCGCGAGGGTGCGGTGGCCGGGCGGGGCGGGTCGTCGACCATGCCGCACAAGCGGAACCCGGTGCTGTCGGTGCTCGTGAACAGCGCGGCCCTGCGGGCACCCGGACTCGGTGCGCAACTGCACCTGTGCGCGGCGCGGGCGGTGGACGAGCGGCCGGACGGGGCCTGGCACGCGGAGTGGCCGGCGTTGCGGGCGTTGCTGGAGCTGGCGGTGGTGGCGGCGTCGCAGGCCGCGGAACTGGCCGAGGGCCTTGAGGTGCACGCGGACGTGATGGCGCGCCGGGCCGCCGAGGCTGCCCCGGAACTGCTGGCGGAGCGGGGCGGCGGCACCGATCCGGCCTCCTACCTCGGGGCGGCCGAGGCGTTCGTGGACGAGGCGCTGAGTCGGAATCGATCCCGACTGGACCCCCTCCGGGGGGACGCGGAGGCCCCCACTCCCATCGTCTCAGAGAGGTCCGACAGAAAATGACGACCGAGCTGAGCCTGACGCGGCTGGCGGGGGTCGAGGGTGCCGGGCAGGTGCTGGTGGCCGGGCCCTCGCTGGGCACGTCGGTGAGCCTGCTGTGGCGGGACTGCGCGAAGGCCCTCGGTGACGGCTTCGAGGTGATCGGGTGGGACCTGCCCGGGCACGGCAACGGTGCGCCGGCTGAGGAAGCCTTCACCGTGCCGGGCATCGCGGACGAGCTGGCGGAACGCGCCGAGGCCTTGGCCGGCGGGCGGCCGTGCGCGTATGCCGGGGTGTCGTTCGGCGGGGCCGTCGGGTTCGAGCTGGCGACGCGAGGCGAAGGGCCGTTCGAGGCCGTCGTGAGCATCGGGGCGGCGCCGCGGATCGGTGAACCGGAGATGTGGCGTGAGCGGGCCGCGCTCGTGCGGCGGGCCGGGACACCGGTGATGGTGGACGGGTCCGCGCGGCGCTGGTTCGCGCCGGGGTTCGTCGAGCGGGCGCCGCGGGTAGCCGGGGGATTGCTCACGGCGCTGGCGGAGACCGACAAGGAGTCGTATGCGCTGGCGTGTGAGGCGCTCGCGGTGTTCGAGGCCGGTGAGGCGGTCAGGCCCCTGCGGGTGCTGGTCGGGGAACACGACGTCGTGGTGTCGCCGGACGGGGCGGACGTGGTGCTCGCGGGATGTGGGCACCTGCCGCCCGCGGAGGACCCGGTGGCGGTGGCGCGGACGTTGGTCGAGCTGCTCAGGGAGATGCGGTGTCCTACGACGACGGCATGAAGGTTCGGCGTGAGGTGCTCGGGGACGCGCATGTGGACAGGGCGGCGCCGGACGAGTTCACTCGCGACTTCCAGGAGTTCATCACCAAGTACGCCTGGGGTGAGATTTGGACGCGACCCGGTCTCGACCGGCGGATGCGCAGCGCGATCACGCTCACGGCGTTGATCGCGCACGGGCACTGGGACGAGCTGAAGCTGCACGTCGCCGCGGCGGTGCGGAACGGGCTGAGCGAGGCGGAGATCGGCGAGGTGATCCTGCAGAGCGCGATCTACTGCGGGGTGCCCGCGGCGAACCACGCGTTCTCGGTGGCACGTCAGGTCCTGAAAGAGGGCGTGTGAACGTTCATCCGGTGGCGCCGTGGACCTCGCCACCTCCAGTCCCGCTCACGGAGGAGTTTCGATGACGCGCACCCAGGTCGGCATCGTCGGTGCGGGACCGGCGGGGCTGATGCTCTCGCACCTGTTGTCCCTCAACGGGATCGACAGCGTTGTGATCGACAACAGAACACGAGCCGAGATCGAGAACACGGTCCGCGCGGGCATCCTCGAAGCCGACAGCGCGCGACTGCTGGCCGGCACCGGGGTGTCGGACCGCGTGCTGCGCGAAGGGCATCCGCACGAGGGCATCGACCTGCGGTTCGGCGGCGAGAGCCACCGCGTCGACTTCCGCGCCCTGGTGGGCGAGTCGGTCTGGCTCTACCCGCAGACCGACGTGTTCGTGGACCTCGCGAACGCGCGTGAACGCGACGGCGGCGACGTGCGGTTCGGCGTCAGCGACACGTCGGTCGACATCAGCCGGCCCGCGATCCGGTTCACCGACAGCGACGGCGTGGCGCAGGAGGTGCGCTGCGACCTGCTCGTCGGCGCGGACGGCTCCCGCTCGATCTGCCGCGCCGAGGTGCCGGAAGCGTTGCGCAGGCACAGTTCCCGCGAATACCCGTTCGCCTGGTTCGGCATCATCACCGAGGCGCCGCGCAGCGCCCCCGAGCTCGTCTACGCGCACTCGCCGCGCGGGTTCGCGTTGATCAGCCAGCGCACCGAGACCCACCAGCGCATGTACTTCCAGTGCGCCCCGGAGACCAAGGCCGGGACGTGGTCCGACGACCGGATCTGGGAGGAGCTGCAGGAACGGGTCGCCGGCCCGGACGGGTTCACGCTCAACGAAGGCCCGATCACCGAGAAGACGGTGCTGCGCTTCCGGTCGTTCGTCGCGGAACCCATGCGCCACGGCAACCTGCTGCTCGCCGGCGACGCCGCCCACACCGTGCCGCCGACCGGCGCCAAGGGCCTGAACCTGGCTCTGGCCGATGTGAGCGTGCTCAGCGAGGTCATCGAGCGCGCGCTGCTCAAGAACGACCCGGACGCGCTGGACGAGTACGGACCGCGCGCGCTGGAGCGGGTGTGGAAGGCGCAGCACTTCTCCTACTGGATGACCACGATGCTGCACGCCCTGCCCGCCGCGACGGACTTCGACGTGCGCAGGCAGCTCGGCGAGCTGGCCTCGGTCGTCGGGTCGGAGGCCGGCTCGAGGTACCTGGCCGAGGGGTACACCGGCTGCTGGCCCGCTTGAGCGAGGCTGGAGCGCCGTCGCCGAGACTGTCCTGATGGACATCGCGGCACTGCGCCTCGGCAACATCGGGCGGCTCCGGTCGGCGGAGGACGTCGTCCGCTCGCTGGGAGCCGTGCAGGGCCAGGACTACGGCCAGTCGCTGTGGGCGATCGGGCTGCGCACCGCCGCGGCCCGCATCGCCGACGTCGAGGAGGCGCTGCAGACCGGACGCGTCGTCCGCACGTGGCTGATGCGCGGCACGATCCACTACGTCCTGGCCGAGGACGTCCGGTGGATGCTCGGCCTGTTCGGCGCCCGCGACCTCGCCCGGCTCACGCCCAAGGCGTGGCAGTACCACCACATGACGCCCGAGCTGATGTCGCTGGCGCGCAAGACTTTTGTCGAGGCGCTCACCGGCGGCGGCTGCCTCACCCGGCGCGAGATGATCGACCTGATGGCGGGCGTCGGCATCCCGGACGACCGGCAGCAGAGCTACTTCACGTTCATCCACCTCGCCCAGGAGGGCCTGGTGGTGCCGGGACCGCCGCGCGGCA
Source organism: Lentzea flaviverrucosa (assembly GCF_003350445.1). NCBI lineage: Bacteria > Bacillati > Actinomycetota > Actinomycetes > Pseudonocardiales > Pseudonocardiaceae > Lentzea > Lentzea flaviverrucosa. The sequence goes on along the minus strand of NZ_QQAU01000007.1, from coordinate 197,302 downwards.
AGGAGCAGACGTTCGTGCTGCTCGACGAATGGGCGCCGAAGCAGCGTTCGCTGGAGGGCGACGAGGCGATGGCCGTGCTCGCCTCGCGGTTCTTCGGCAGCCACGGCCCGGCGACCCTGGCGGACTTCGCGAACTGGTGCGGCATCGGCGTGCGCGAGGCCTCCCGCGGGCTGGAGGCGGTCAAGCACTCGCTGGTGCGCGAGGAGTTCGACGGCAAGGAGTACTGGCTGCCGCCGGACCTCACACCGGGCTCGGGCGCGTTCGTGCTGCCCGCCTACGACGAGCTGCTGATCGGCTACAAGGACCGCGGAGCGTTCTTCACCCGGTACGACGAGATCCCGATCTCCACCTACAACGGCATGTTCTACGCGACGATCATCGAGGACGGCCAGATCGCGGGACTGTGGCGGCGGGTCATGAAGAAGACCTCGGTGGACGTGGAACTGCGGCCGCTGCCGGGTTTTGACGTCGACCGGCTCGCCGAGCACACCGCGCGGTTCGGCGACTTCCTCGGTCTGCCGGTGCGGACCGTCGTGAAGGACGCGCCCGAGGCCGGTTCGTCGAAGGTCAGCTGGCGCTCCCGCAAGTAACAGGACCGGCCACCCGCGACGACAACGTGTCGAGCGGGAGGCGACATGACTCTGACGGACTACCTGGCGATCGGCGCGATCCTCGTGGCCGTACCGGCGACGTGGGCCGGTTGGTCCATGTGGCGCACGTCGAAGCGGTCCGGCGGTAAGGACCGGTTTCGCGATCAGCTGCAGTCGTTGCGCGACAACCAGCGATCCCTGACCCGTCGGATGCTGGCTGAGAGTCCCGAACACCTGAAGCAGCCGGGCCTGCCTGTGCTGACCAAACCGGAATGGGCACGGCTCATCCCGTTCGACCTGGCCGATGTGAAGATCGAATGGTCGGACGAGCAACTCGACGACATCGCGAAGTTCCGGCGCCGGTCGTCCAAGGTGCTGGCGAAGGTGCACATCGCACCCATCACCCGCTACAGCGCCGCGCTGATCGAGATCATGGGGCTGAACAGGCTTTTCGACGGCGTGATCTACCGGCTCGTCGAGGTGGAGCTCACCGAGGACACGAAACGGATGGTCTTCGCCAAGGCGAGCTACTTCGCCGATCTCGACACGAGCGAGGTGCTCGCTTTCGAAGCTCAGACATCTCGCCGGCGGCCGTATCGGCGCCAGCTGCGCGACCCGTTCGACTTCCGCAAGCGGGTGGCGGGCCTCGGAATCGACACGCTGACCATTCGGCGCGACGGTGATCAGGCGGGATTCTTCCTGCATCAACGGGATCCGAAGAACGTCGTGAACAACGCCTCCATGATCGGGTTGATACCGGCGGGTGAGTTCACGCCGTCCGACGTGTCGAGCGAAGCGGTGTCCCGCGACCTGAACCTGTGGCGGAACATCATGCGCGAGTACGCCGAGGAGATGCTCGGCGTGTCGGACGCGCAGGGACAGGGCGGCCGGTGGATCGACTACGCCTCGGAGTCGCCGTACCGGGAACTGGAGATGGCGCGCGCGACGGGAAAGTTGCAGGTCAAGATTCTGGGTCTGGGAGTTGACCCACTCCCGTGGAAAACCGAGCTCCTCACCGTCTGCGTGATCGACGCGGAGGTGTTCGACGAGGTGTTCGCACCCGTTCCGGCGCGCAACGACGAAGGCGTCATCATCGCCGGTGATCGCAGGACCGGCCTTCCGTTCGACGAGGCCACCGTCGAACGCTACTGCCGCGCGCACAACGTTTCTCCGAACACGGAAGCGTGTCTCCGCCTCGCCTGGCAGCACCGAGCCGCACTCGGACTCGGCTGAGTCAGAGCGCGAGCACCTCCACCTCGCCGCCCCGGTGACCGGGCGGAACGACCGCGAACGCGTCGGCGAGCGCCGCGCCCCGCAGTGAACCGGGCCGGTCGTGGCCGACGGGGACGACCAGCCCGCCGGACCGGATGACCGGGACCAGACGGGTGTCGATGCGGTGGGCGCCGCCATCGGGAAGCCAGGCCGTGACCGGTGGGCGGACGGCGTGGCCGCCCAGGGCGTCGAGCAGCGGGTGCAGCAGGGTCAGCACGGCGGCCAGGGCGGCGAACGGGTTGCCGGGCAGGCCTGCGACGCAGCGGCCGTCGGGGAGGACGGCGAGCAGCATCGGGTGGCCGGGGCGGCAGGCGACGCCGCTGACCAGGACCTCGGCGCCCAGGCCGGCGAGCACCCGGCGCAGGTGGTCGGCCGGGCCGGCCGAGGTGGCGCCGCACGTGACGAGGACGTCGGCCTGGCCGGACGCGAGGGCGTCGGTCAGCGCGGAGGGGTCGTCGCGCAGGTGGGTGGTGCCGACGAGGCAGGCCCTGGTGAGCAGGCCGGGGAGCATCGGGCCGATGGCGTCGCGGACCCGGCCAGGGCGGGGGAGACCCGCGTGGAGGAGCTCGTCGCCGGTGACGATCACGGCGACCCTCGGGCGGCGGTGGACCAGGAGGGTGTCGTGGCCCGCTCCGGCGGCTAGACCGAGCACGGCCGGGGTGACGGGGGAGCCGGCCGGGACCAGTTCGTCGCCTGCCGACCAGTCCTCGGCCCGGCGGCGGATGTGCTTGCCGGGCAAGGCGTCGGCGACAAGGAGGGCGCCGTCGGCCGAACAGAGTTCGACCGGCACGACCGCGTCCGAGCCGTCCGGTACCGGCGCTCCCGTGGCCACCCCGAACGCCTCGCCTGACCGCAGGAACATCCCGGGCACCGGGTCTCCGGCCGCCACCCGGCCGACGACGCGCCACGGGCCGGGGCCCGTCACCGCGTAGCCGTCCATGGCCGAGGTGGCGCAGGTCGGTTGGTCGGTGAGGGCCCGCACGCCTGACGCGAGCGCTAGGCCGAGGGTGTCGGGAAGGGCGAGTTCGGTCGCGTCCAACGGCTTCGCGGCGTCGCGGGCCGTCTGGCGGGCGAGAGTCCAGGGCATGGTCATCGTTGCTCCCGTGGTATAGCCTACCGGATACTGTATGCAATCCTCGGGACGGGGTGAAGGGCATGCCAGTCGCGACTTACGTCCGTGACCACGCCGGCAGGCTCTACCGGGTGGGGGAGACCGACGTCGAGGCGTCGGGGCGTTCGCGTCGCACGGTGCTGTGGGCCGCTTGGGCGGCGATGCTCGCGGCCGGCATCGGGCAGTACGGGTTCGGGGCGCTGATCCCTCAGTTGCAGGACCGGTGGAGTGTGCCGGAGTTGTTCTGGGCACTGGCGCTGTGGACCGTGTGCCAGGCGGGCACGGCGTTCCCGGCGGCGTGGTTGAGAGAGCGGAAGAGGCTCACGTCCACGGGTGCGATGTGGATCGGGGCGGTCCTGTGCGGCGCCGGGCTGCTGACGCTGGGGCAGGGCCGGCTGGTCGGCTACGCGATCCTCGGCGGCGTCGGCGCGGGGCTGGTCTACGCGACTTGTCTCGGCGTCGTCGTGCGGTGGTACCCGGAACGCGTCACGCGGAAGGTCGCGTTCGTCAGCGGGGCGTTCGCGTACGGGTCGGTGCCGTTCGTGCTGGCCGCCGGGCTGTTCTTCGGAGGCGGTTTCCTCCTGCAGGCCGGGATCGCGATCGCCGTCGTCGTGGCGGTGGCGGGCGCGATGATGAAGGAACCGCCCGAGCACTGGTGGCCGCCGCACATCCCGCCGCGCGAGTGGGCGCTCGACCGTGCGCGCGTGCCGAACCGGTCCGCGCTCAAGGAGTTCCGGACGCACGAGGCCATGCGGTGCGCCACGTTCTGGTGGCTGTACGGCGGTGTCGCGTTCGCGGCGGCGGTGTCGCTCTACGACCTGGTGTACCTGCCGTTGTTCGTCGGCGACGAGGTGCTCGGTGGTGTCGCGCTGGCCACGCTGGCGGCGGCGACGGGCACCGGGCGCGTGCTGGTCGGGTGGATCTCGGACCGGGCCGGACGCAGGAAGGCGCTGGTCTGGACGCTCGCGACCGGCGGGCTGGCGCAGTTCGTGCTGCTGTACTCCCAGAACGTCGCGGGGCTGCTCATCGGCGCCACGCTCGCGGGCCTCGGCACCGGCTGCTGCTACTCGCTGCTGGTCGGCGTGACGAGGGAGTACTTCGGCGAGACGAACGGCGCGCAGAACTTCGGCGTCCTCTACACCGCCAAGGCCGCGGGCGCGTTGCTGGCCGCCGTTGTCCTTGCCTCGCAAGGGCCCGCGTTCGCGTTCATCGCGGCGGGCGTGCTCGGGCTGGCGGGCGCGGTGCTCACCGCACACCTGTCGCAACCGGGAAGGCCGCGCCTGTGAGCCGCGTGCCGCGGCTCTCGAAGGGCTGGCACCGGACGCCCGCGGACGGCTGTTGCCTGATGGAACTGACGTCCGTGCTCGCGGGCGAGGTGTGGTCGGACCGGCCTACCTGCGTGCACCCGGTGCTCGCGTGCGTGGCGCGGTGCGTCAACGATCAGTCCACAGAGGATGGACGGAGGAGGCTGCTGCCGTTCGCCACCAGGGTGATCGGCACGGAGCAGGCGCCCGCCGAACGGCTCCTCGCGCACTGCGCGAGGAGAGCCGGGATCGTCGCGCCGAAGTGGTGGCCGCGCGACTGGGTCGTGGCCAGGGCCGTCAGGGCGATGTCCGGGGACGAGGTGCTGCGGCGGCTGCTCGACGAGTGCGTCGCGATCTGCTGGGAGGTAAGGCATGGGACGAGTGACGAGCAGGCGGCGCGTGGTGCGGCTGGTGGACGACGCGGTCACCGTGCGACCGGACACGCTGGCGGTCGAGGAACCGCTGGAGATCCGGGTGCGGGGCAAGTCCCTCGCCGTGACCATGCGCACGCCGGGTGACGACTTCGACCTGGCCGCGGGCTTCCTGGTCAGCGAGGGCGTGGTGCGCGCGCCGTCCGACATCGTGTCGATCCGCTACTGCGCGGGCGCCACGGCCGACGGCGGCAACACCTACAACGTGCTCGACGTGGGCCTGGGAGAAGGCGTCGCGTCACCTGACCCGTCGATCGAGCGCAACTTCTACACCACCTCGTCCTGCGGCCTGTGTGGCAAGGCGAGCCTGGACGCCGTGCGCACCGTGGCGACCTGGCAGGTGGCGGCCGACCCGATCCGCCTCGACCCGAAGACGATCACGGAGTTCCCGACGAAACTCCGTGCCGCGCAACGGGTCTTCGACCGCACCGGCGGCCTGCACGCGGCCGGGCTGTTCGACGCCGGGGGCAACCTGCTGTGCCTGCGCGAGGACGTCGGCCGGCACAACGCGGTCGACAAGGTCGTCGGCTGGGCGACGCGCGCCGGACGGCTGCCGCTGACGAGCACCGTGCTGATGGTGAGCGGGCGGGCGTCGTTCGAACTGGTGCAGAAGGCGGTCATGGCAGGGATCCCTGTGCTCACCGCCGTGTCCGCGCCGTCGTCGCTCGCCGCCGACCTGGCGGAGGAGATGGGTGTGACGCTGGTCGGGTTCCTGCGCGGGACGTCCATGAACGTCTACACGGGCGGACACCGGCTGGGAGTCACGGCCGCCGCTCGCTAGGGCGTGTCCCGTAAGTCTCGTCCGCGATGGTCGCGGTCGAGGGCCCCGGAGGCGGCACCGCCGCAACACCCGAATACGCCCGGTATGAGGGCATTGCGGCGGCACCGCCTCCGGGTCTCTCGACCGTGACTCTCATCGAACGGACTTACGGGACACGCCCTAGTGCTGCACCAGTCCGCCGACCTCGACGGGACCGACGTGCCCGGTCGGCGGCCGCGTCAGCGCGAGAGCCAGACCGACGTCGAGCAACGACGAACGGCGCAGGCCGGCGACGGCGGAGATCGGTGTCCACTGAGGATCCGCGGTCGCCCCGTTCGGCTCCGGCCGCGGTTCGCCGGTGATCCTGACCAGGTAGAAGACGCCGACGTTCTGGTGCGAGCCCCTGCTCGGGTCGTAGCGGTCGGCCGGCGAGATGACCCGGGAGTCCACGCCCAGCAGGCGTTCGACCACAGCCTCGCAGCCGGTCTCCTCGGCGACCTCGCGGACCACCGCGTCGAACGGATCCTCCAGGGGCTCGACCCCGCCACCCGGCAACGACCAGTGGTCATCGTCCCGCACCAGCAGCACGTGGTCGTTCTCGATGCTGACGGCGTACGCGGCCAAACGGAAGGTCATGCAGGCACGTTAGCCCGTAAGGGGTCCTCCGCGAGGATGATGCCGCGCGGCGGACGCGATCTTGAACGCCACGACCTACCGTTCTCCCCATGTTGACTGTCAGGGGGATCAGCCGGAGCTTCGGCGATCACAAGGTGCTCGACGAGGTGAGCTTCGACGTCCGGCCCGGCCGGATGACGGGCTTCCTGGGCGCCAACGGGTCGGGCAAGACGACCACGATGCGCATCGTGCTGGGGGTGCTCGCCGCCCACGCGGGAACGGTGAGCTGGCAGGGGCAGGAGGTCACGCCGCAGACGCGGCCGGACTTCGGGTACATGCCGGAGGAACGCGGGCTCTACCCCAAGATGAAGGTGCGCGACCAGATCACGTGGCTGGCGCGGCTGCACGGCGTCGACCGCGAGACCGCGCAGCGCAACACCGACCAGCTGCTGGAGGAGCTGGAGCTCACCGGCCGGGCGGGGGACCGGTTGGAGGAGCTGTCGCTCGGCAACCAGCAGCGCGTGCAGATCGCCGCCGCGCTGGTGCACGAACCGGCCGTGCTGATCCTGGACGAGCCGTTCTCCGGCCTCGACCCGATCGCCGTCGAGACCGTGCTGGACGTGCTGCGCAAGCGGGCCGCCAGTGGCGTGCCGGTGTTGTTCTCGAGCCACCAGCTGGCGATCGTGGAACGGCTCTGCGACGACGTCGTGATCATCTCCAAGGGCCGGGTCGTGGCCAACGGGTCACGCGAGGAACTGCGTGCCAGGCACGCGGGCAGCCGCTACGAGATCGTCGTCTCGCAGGACGCGGGCTGGGTCCGCGACGTGCCCGGCGCCAGGATCCTCGAGCTCGACGGGCCGCGCGCGGTGTTCGAGGCGGAACCCCAGCAGGTGCTCAGGGCAGCACTCGAACGCGGCGAGGTCCGTTCGTTCACGCCCGTCGTGCCCACGCTGGACGAGATCTTCAGGGAAGTGATCTGACATGGCTCGCGCCTCGTTCAGCCAGGCGACGTGGCTCGTCGCCGAACGTGAGATGAAGACCTTGGTCACCACCAAGGGCTTCTGGATCGGTTTCGCCTTCACGATCGTCGGGTTGTTCGCGCTCACCGTGCTGCCGACGGTGTTCGGCGGCGACGACCCCAAGGTCGCCGCGGTCGGCTCGGCAGTGCAGGTGGTGCAGGGCAAGCAACTCGACGTGCGGGAGGTCGGCAGCGTCCAGGAGGCCGCCGACCTGGTCAGGGCCGACGACGTCGAGGCCGCGATCGTGCCGGACGGCGCCGGCATCAAGGTCCTCGCGCTCAACGACGCGCCGGACGACGTGGTCGCCCAGCTCGTCCAGGCACCCCCGGTGGAGCTGCTGGACGCCTCGGCGGTGACCTCCGGTCAGCGTGCGGTCACGGTCATCGTGTTCGGGCTGGTGTTCCTGATGTTCGGCATGGGCGGCGCGGCCATCGCGCAGAGCACCGTGACCGAGAAGCAGACCCGGATCGTCGAGATCCTGGTGTCGACGGTGCCGGTGCGGGCCCTGCTCGCCGGCAAGATCCTCGGGCACACGATCCTCACACTGGGACAGGTCGTGGTGCTGGCGCTCGCGGCACCGATAGCGCTGCGGGTCGCGGGACTCGGTGAGCTGCTGGGGGTGGTGGCGCCCGCGCTGGGCTGGTTCATCCCGTTCCTGATGCTCGGGTTCGTGCTGATCTCGTCCATGTGGGCGGTCGCCGGCGCGCTGGTCAGCCGCCAGGAGGACCTCGGCTCGACCATGGGCCTGGTCATGATCGCGGTGATGGGACCGTACTTCGGCGTGCAGTTCTTCTTCGAGAACCCCGTGGCGCTGAAGTGGATGTCGTTCGTGCCCTTCACGGCCGGCGTCGCGATGCCGGTGCGGTTGTTCGCCGAACAGGCGAAGCCGTGGGAGGCGCTCCTGTCCCTCGGCATCCTCGCGGTGACCGTGGTGACGATCCTGCTCGTCGCGTCCAGGCTCTACACCAACTCGTTGTTGCAGACCGGCGCACGGGTGAAGCTGTCCAAGGCCTGGGCACCTGCAGAATAGGGCCATGATCGCTGATCCGATTCGCCTCGCCGTCGTCGGCCTGGGAGCCATGGGCACCCGGATGCTGACGGCGGCGCGGCAGCATCCCGGCTTCACCGTGGTCGCCGGCGTCGACGTCGTACCCCGCACGCTCGACGTCCCGGTCGTCACGACGCTGGACGCCGTGTTGTCCGATGTGGACGCCGTGTACATCTCGACGCCGCCCGCCTCGCACGCCGAGCTCGTGCTGAAGGCCTTCGAGGCGGGCAAGGCGGTGTTCTGCGAGAAGCCGCTGGCCGTCGACCTCGCCGAGGCCCGCGCGATGGCCGAAGCCGCGGCCGGACGGCCGAACGCCGTCAACTTCGCGCTGTCGGACATGGTCGCGACGATCGAGATCGAACGGCGGCTGCCCGAACTCGGCACGCTGCGGGGCGTCGAGATCCGGCTGCAGTTCCCGCGCTGGCCCAGGGCGTTCCAGGCGGAGGCGGCCTGGCTGTCGCGCTCCGAGCAGGGCGGGTTCGTCCGCGAGGTGCTGTCGCACTTCGTCTACCTGACCGACCGGGTGCTCGGGCCGCTCACGGTCGAGTCCGTGTCGTCGGACTTCCCGGAGCCCGGCGCGGCCGAGGTCGCGGCCCGTGGTGTGCTGCGGGGCAGCGGCGTGCCGGTGCACGTGTCCGCGTTCTCCGGCCTCGCCGGGCCCGAGGTCTACGAGTGGACCGCCTGGGGCACCGAACGATCGCTGCGCCTGGACCAGTGGGCCCTGCTGTCCACTTCGGACGGAGGTGCGTGGGAACCGGTGGCGCTGGAGCAGACCGGCTCCGACTACTCGCGGCTCACGCTGTTCGCCCAGGCCGTGCGGGGCGAGCACCCGCGTGACCTGGCGGACTTCGCCAGCGGGCAGCGGGTGGCCGAGGTGGTCGAGGCCTTCCTGCGTTAATCGTTTGCGCGCGTTCGGCAGGATCGGAGCAATGGGGATCTTGTTCGTCACGCTCGCAGGACAGGGCCACGTCACGCCGACCCTCGCGGTCGTCGAGGAACTGACCGGACGCGGTGCCGAGGTCGAGTACGCGACCGGCGCCGAGCACGCCGAGGCGGTGACCGGAGCGGGCGCGCGATGGGTGGAACTCCCCGCGCTGCCCGCCTTCCGGCCCGTCACCGCCAACCCGATCGACGAGTGGTTTCCGCACTACTTCAGGGCGATGGCCGCGACCTACCCGGTCCTGCTCGACCACTGCCGGGCCACCGAACCCGACCTGATCTGCTACGACTCGACGAACTGGCCCGCCAGGCTCGTCGCGCACGCACTCGGTGCACCGGCCGTGCGCACCGTGCCGCACACCGCGTCCAATACGCATCACAACCTCATGGACGCGAGCCTGGCGCGCCACATCGCAGGCGACCTGGCGGAGTTCACCGCCCGCCACGGGGTGGAACTCGACATCCCGGCCACGATCGAGGCGCCGGAGGCATGCAGCATCGTGTTCGTGCCGCGCGAGTTCCAGCCTCGTGCGGAGACCTTCGACGAGACGTTCCACTTCGTCGGCCCGGTGCTGGGCAGCCGCCTCGACGAGGAGTGGTCACCGCGGCGCGACGACCTGCCGCTGCTGTTCGTCTCGCTCGGCTCTGTCCTGAGCGACGCGGCGTTCTACCGGGCGTGCGTGGACCAGTTCGGCGACGGCGCCTGGCAGGTCGCGATGACCGCGGAAGGCGTGGAGGGCACGGACCTCGTCGACGTCCGGCCGTGGTTCCCGCAGCCCGCGGTCCTCAAGCACGCCGAGGTGTTCATCAGCCACGGCGGGATGAACTCCACGATGGAGGCGCTGCACCAGGGCGTGCCGCTGGTCGTCGTCCCGCAGACGCCGGAACAGGCCGCGAACGCCGACCGCGTCGCCGAACTGGGCCTCGGCGAACGGGTCGGCGACCACGCGGACCTCAGGGCGGCCGTCGAACGGGTGGCCGCCGACGGCACGATCCGGCGGAACCTCGACCGGATGCGTGCCGCCATCGCCGGTGCGGGCGGAGCTCACCGCGCGGCCGAGGTCATCCTCAGCCGAGGACTTCGCGGAGCTTGACGCCGAACTCCTCGGGCTTGCCCGCGTAACCGAACTCGCCGCCGATGAAGCCACCGTGGTGGCTGGGGAACACCACAGGCTCCTGACCGAGCAGGCGTGCCGTGTGGACGGCCGTGCGCCCGGTGAACGCGTCACCGGTCTCCTCGCCCACGGCGATCACGACTCGCGTGGGCGCGGCGGCCAGCGCCTGCACCCGCGGGGCGTAGTCGGTGATGGCGAGCGAGGAGGTCCCGAGCAACGGGTCGTCGCGCTTGCCGTCGTCCTCGGCCGGCATCCCGAACTGCGCGGGATCCGGCAGGGGCAACGCGAAGTACTCGTCGGTGTACTCGCCCTGCCACGAGCTCATCTGGATGAACGCGGCCATGCCAGCGCCGCCGCCCTTGGCCTGGTAGGCGTCCATGAACGCGTCCCGCGCCCGGCGGGCGGCGTCCGCGTCGGGCAGCACGCCGATGATCGGCGGCTCGTGCGCGACGAGCGTGACGACGTCGTCCGGGTACGCGGCGACGAGTTCGAGAGCCGTGACCGCGCCACCGCTCGACGCGAACAGGTCGACCGGACCGCCGACGGCCTCGATCACCGCGTGCACGTCCGCCGCCTGGATCTCGGGGGTGTTGTCGGTGCGACCGTCCGAACGGGTGCTGCGGCCGAGCCCGCGCGGGTCGTAGGTGATCACCGTGCGGTCGGGGAACTGCGCGCGCAACGCGACGAAGCCGCTGGCGTCCATCGGCTGGCCGATCATCATCAGCGGACGGCCACCGGAGCCGCTGACGTCGTAGGTGATGGCGGCGCCATCGGTTTCCAGAACGTGAGTTTCCATGCTGTCTCCCCAGTGGAGTCGGGTCTGAACAGCGTAGTCACACACGTGAACCCCGATGGGCTAACAGGCCGATCGACCTGCATGTATTCGACTGTTATCAAGGTCCGCATGACACGCACAGCAGTGGTGACCGGCGGCGGTACCGGCATCGGCAAGGCGGTGGCGGCCCGGCTCGCCGAGCAGGGCCTGGACGTGGTGATCACGGGACGCCGGGAGGACGTGCTCAAGGCGGCGGCCGAGGAGATCGGCGCACGGCCCGTGGTGTTCGACGCGGCCGACCCGGAGTCGGTGGAGGCGGCGCTGAGCGACCTGCCGTCCTCTGTGGACGTTCTCGTCAACAACGCGGGCGGCAACATGACGCGCCGCCTGCCCGCGCCGGAGAACCTGACCGACGTGCGGAACCTGTGGCTCGCCAACTACGAGTCCAACGTGATCAGCGCCGTCCTGGTGACGACGGCCCTGGAACCGCGCCTGGCCGCCAACGCACGGGTGGTGACGCTCGGCTCGATCGCGGGCCGGCGTGGTTCGGGTGCCTACGGCGCGGCCAAGTCCGCGGTCGAGGCGTGGACGGCGGACCTCGCGTTCGCCCTGGGGGCGAGGGGGATCACGGTCAACGTCGTGTCGCCGGGTGTCGTCGAGGACACCGAGTTCTTCGGTGGCACGTTGAGCGAGGAGCGGCGCAAGAAGCTCGTCGGCACCCCGGCGAACGGCCGCGCGGGCACCCCGGCCGACGTCGCCGCGGCGATCACGTTCCTGACCTCGCCGGAGGCCGGGCACATCACCGCCCAGGTCATCGGGGTGAACGGCGGAGCCGGGCTCGGACGCTGAACCCGATGACCGCGAGCAGCACGACGACGAGCGCGATCCACGAGAACTCGGCGAGGTAGTGCTCGGCGGCCTCTCCCACGAGGTAGACGGCCGCTGTCGTGCCGCCGGCCCACGCGATGCCGCCAGCCGCGTTGGCCAGCAGGAACTTCCCGTAGTGCATGCCCATCGTGGCGGCGAGCGGCCCGGACAGGATCCGCAGCAACGCCACGAACCGGCCGAAGAAGACCGCCCAGGCGCCGAACCGTTCGAACAGCGCCTGGGCGCGTCCGACCTTCTCGGGACTGAAGTGGCCGGGGAACTTCTCACCCGCCCAGCCGAAGATCCGCGGACCGAACCGCTTGCCCAGCGCGTACCCGATGCTGTCGCCGATGATGGCGCCGGCCGACGCGGCGACGCCGACCCACAGCGGCGAGACGCCGTCGTGGTGCGAGGCCATGAGCGCCGCCGCGACGAGCACGACCTCGCCCGGCAGCGGGATCCCCATGCTCTCGACCCCGACGACCAGGCCCACGACGACGTAGACCAGCAACGGTGGAACGGCGTGGAGCCACTCGGTCAGCACATCGCGATCTTCCTCCAACCGGATGGGATCGGCCACGAGACGCGGCCGTCTCGGTAGTCTGCTGATCATCTGGACGAGGGGGCGGTTGTGGCGAGCCAGTTCGGCTTACTGCTGCGTCAATGGCGGCAGCGGGCGGGATTGAGCCAGGAAGCGCTCGCCGGTCGCGCTGCCGTGGGCATCCGCACGGTGCGTGGGCTGGAGACCGGTGAACGGACCGATCCCCGCATGGGCACCGTGCGCGCGTTGGCGGACGCTCTGGAGCTCACCGGCGCCGAACGGGTCGAGCTGTTCTCCGCTGCCGGGCGGGACGAGCCGCTGGTCGTGGAGCCGGTCCGGTTCGACCCGCTGCACGAGGCCGCCGAGACGTTGAAGGTCGCGATCGAGGCCCGGTGGCGGCGCGAGGAGGAGCAGCGGCAGGTCCACGACCCGGTGCCGTTGCCGGTGCGGTGGGACGAGGCGCCCGCGACGTGGATGGACAGCCGGCTCAACATCGGCGCCGAGGGCGCGCTCGGCGGACGGCTCGACCAGGTCGTCGAGGTCTACCGCCGGGTGGGGTCGCGGCGGCTGGTCGTGCTGGGACGGGCCGGGGCCGGCAAGACGGTGCTGACCACGCGGTTCGTGCTGGACCTGCTCGGCGCGCGCAACCCGGCCGACCCGGTGCCGGTGATCTTCCACCTCGGGGCGTGGCACCCCGGACGTCTGGGACTGCGCGACTGGCTCGCCGGCCAGCTGACGCGCGACCACCCGTTCCTCGCGGCGCCGGGACCCGGCGGAGGCACGCTGGCGGCGGCGCTGGTCGACGCGCAACGGGTGCTGCCCGTGCTGGACGGCTTCGACGAGATCGCGACCGGACTGCACCGGCAGGCGCTCAACGCGTTGAACACCACCACTCTGCCGTTGCTGCTGACCAGCCGGGTGGACGAGTACCGCGACGCCGTGGAGGGCACGGACGTGCTGACGTCGGCCGCCACGGTCGTGCTGGCGGACCTGACGTGCGACGACCTCGCGGACTACCTGCCGCGCACCACCCGCAAGACCGGGCCGGGCGGCAACGCCTGGAAGCCCGTGCTGGACGAGGTGCGCAACGGCGGTCCCCTGGCGGAGGTGCTGACGACGCCGTTGATGGTGGCGCTGGCCCGCCGGATCTACAGCGACACCCCGGACCACGACCCGATCGCGCTGCTGGACTTCCACGAGCCGGACCAGGTCGAACGCCACCTGCTCAGCAGCTTCATACCGGCTGTGTACGGCGTGCACGCCGAACGTGTGCAGCCTTGGCTCGGATACCTCGCCGACCACCTGACCAGGCTCGGCACGCACGACGTGGCCTGGTGGCGGTTCGGCACGTCGTCGGTGGTGACCGGCATGACCGTCGGCGTGGCGGTCGGGATCGCGGACTTGGCGCTGGAGGCCGCGCTGCTCGGCGGGCTGGCCGCCAGGGGCGTGGCGTTCGCGGTGATGATCGGGCTGGTCACCGGCGTGCTGTTCGGGGTGGCGCACCGGTTCGTGGTGAGCAGGACGCCGATCGAACCCGTGCGGACCCGGCTGCGGTGGCGTGGCCGTGCCGGCAGGCGGGTGTGGTCGCGCGGACTGCTCGGGCTGGCGTTCGGCGGCGCGGTCGGTGCCGCCTACGGGCTGGTGCGCGCGATGGCGTACTGGCTGGTCACACCTGGTTTCGAGATGACGACCGGGGTGCTCGTCGACGTCGGCGTGTTCGGCCTGGTGTTCGGGTTCGGCGCCGGGATGGTGTTCGCCGTGGTCGCCGCGACGGAGGCGCCGCTCGACGTGCGGTCGGCGGGCAGTCCGGACGGCTTGCTGGCGGCGAACCGGCGTGCGGTGCTCGGGCTCGTCGCGATGATGGTGCCGGTGTTCGCGGTGTTCGTCGCGGGGGCCACCGGGGCCGTCGCGAGCGGGCTGACGGCGTTGCGGTTCGAGGTGGTGTGGAGCCCGGTGACGGCCCTGTCGCTCGGGCTCGTCGGCGGGATCGGCGGCGGGCTGGCGTACGTGCTGAGCCTGACCGCGTGGGGGCAGTGGGTGGTGTTCGCGCGCGTCTGGCTGCCGCTGACCGGCAAGCTGCCGTGGGGTTTGCCGGCGTTCCTCGACGACGCCTACCGACGTGGCGTGCTGCGCCGGGCGGGTGCGGTCTACCAGTTCCGGCACGCGCGCCTGCAGGATCATTTCGCGCGTTTGCGCTGATCAGGCAGACCGGCCACGAGTGGCCGGTCGTCTGGCCTGTCCTTCGTCCGGCCCCGCTGTGATCGTTCTGCCGGGACGGACGAAGGGGGTCGAGGGGTGTCGCCTGGTGAGATCAACTGGGAGGCGTACAGCCACGAAGAGTTGCACCGGATGCTGTGGCAGGACGCCGACGTCGCGGACGTGAGCACGGTCGCCGACGAGTGGACGCGTCATCGTGCCGCGCTGGACGCTCACGCCGAGGTGCTCCGGGAGCAGCGGACGGCGTTGCTCGACGGGTGGACCGGGGCCGCGGCGGAGGAGGCCGCCACGCGGCTCGGTGCGCTGGCCGAGCGGATCGGGAAGATCAGCGAACTGGCCGCGGCGGGGCAGAAGGCCGCGCAGGACTCGGCCGACGCGCTGGCCGCGGCTCGGGCCGCGATGCCGCCGCCACCGGGGCCGGGGACGACGATGCCCGCGTTCGCCGGTCTGCCCAGTGCGCCTTTCGCGTTGCCCGGCGCCCCGGCGCCGTTGGCGTTGCCCGGTGCGCCGTTCGGGCTGCCCACCGCGCCCGCGCCGTTCGCGTTGCCGAGCGCTCCCGCACCGTTCGCGTTGCCGAGCGCTCCCACGATGCCGGCGGGGACCTCGGGCTTCTACTTCTACTTCGGTGCCGCCTCCGCCGACCAGCAGAAGGCCCAGGCGGTTCGGGCGATGCAGACCTACGAGTCCAGCCTCAACGGCAGCGGCCGGCTGATCGAGGACGCCAGGAGCAACGTCCCGCAGGCCGCCGCCACACCTCGTGCCGCGGCCGTGGCCCAGGTGAAGACGCCCAGTTCAGGTGGCGTGCCGTGGCAGCGGCTGGTGGGCGGTTCGGCGGCGACGGCCACGCGGGGCCCGGTGATCGGTGGCACCGCGCCGGTCAGCCAGCAGCTCACACCGGGCATGCGGGCCGGCGTGGTGTTCGGCCAGCACGGCGGAATCGCCGCGACCGGCACCCTCACCGCCGACGCGCGCACAGCCAGTCAGAACAACGCGATGGGCGCACCTCCGGCGGGAGCGGCGCGCAAGGACGAGGACCAGGAGCACGAGAACCAGATGCCGACACTCGACCACGACCTGTTCGCGGTGACCGAACGGGTGTCTCCGGCCGTGATCGGGGAAGAACAGTGACCGGCTTCGAAGTCGCGCCCGACCAGTTGCAGGACCGGGTGAGGACCCTGGGCAGGCTGGCCGAGCTGACCGCCGACCTCGTGGCGACGTCGAGCAGGCTGGCCGAGCGGCAGCCGTTGCTCGGCACCGCGCCGCCCGCCCAGGACCTGTCGCGCCGGCTCAAGGACGCAGGGTCGGGACTCGCGGGCGAGGTGGGTGCCGCCGAACGCGAGGTGCGCGAGTTCCGGCAGATGCTCGCCGACATCAGGTCCACCTACACCGAGACCGACGCCGACCAGGCGCGGAAGGCGTCCCGGTGATCGCCTTCGACCTGGTGGAGATGGACCTGCTCGCCACGCACGCCGGGGTGCGCTGGCCGTTCCCGCTGCGGGTGCCGTCGTTCGGCAGGCTCGCGGACGAACGCGCGCGGCTCCTCGCCGAGGCGGGCCACGGGTTGCAGGCGCGCGGACTCGCTGCAGCGCACGGACCTGTCGGCATGGCCGCGTCTCTGGTCACCGCGCTGCACGAGCACACCGCCGTGGTGGATCTCGTCGTGCCCGGCACGGGTGCGGTGGCGATGGTCCACGGGGACGAAGCAGTGGTGTGCACGCAGTCCGAGAGCACGGTCCGAGTGGTGCACGTCGAGGCGGAGACGCTCGGCGACGAGCTCGTGGCGCTGGTTCCGCACGCCCGGCCCGCGCAGCTCATGCCGATCACCCTGCCGCCCGGTGCCGGGCTCGACCTCGAGGTCACCGGGCAGGGCCAGGCGGGCGTGGTCAGGGGCGGGCAGCGGCAAGAGGTGTCCTGGTTGGACAGTGCGAGCGGACGGGTCAGGGTCGACGCCGGTGACGACGGCTGGGTGAGCGTCAACCCGGTGCGGCACCACGACCTGGTTCGCCTGATCGGTGAGCTCGCCGCGATCGCGCGAGCCTGACGGAGGGGGAGAAGTGGATCCAGCGCAGTGGCTGGCGGACTACCAGGAACGCCTGGAACGAGTCGCGTACAGCGCACGGTCGGCGAGCGCGAGCCTGGCCGAGGTGGGGGCGAAGGCGACCTCGCCACGCGGCGAGGTCACCGTGACGGTGAACGCGGGCGGGGTGCTCGGCGACGTCGCGCTGACGCCGGCGGCGCGCAAGCTCGACGTCGACACGCTCGCGATGCTGATCGTCAGCACCGCACGGGAGGCACAACGGCTGGCGAGCACGCGCATGACCGAGGTCATGGCGGACTACCTCGGCGAAAGCGACGCGCTGCACCAGATCACCAGGCACCTGCCGGAGGCCGTGCGATGAGCTTCACCGCCGACCACGAGCAGTTGCGCCGCCACGCCAGGACCCTGACCGGGTACGCCGACCAGCTGTCCGGCACCGGCACCCGGTTGCCCGGCCAGGTCGGTCAGTCCTCGCTCGGCTCGTTCGCCCAGTTCCTCAGCACCGGCCTGAGCGGGCCGATGGGGGAGACGACGGGTGCGTTCGCGCACCTCGCGTCCACGATGGACAAGGTGGGCGAGGGAATGCGGCGGACCGCCGAGAACTACCAGCGCACCGACGAGCGCAACGCCGCGGACATCACGGGAGCGGGCCGATGACCGCCACCGCGACGGACGCGGGCACGATCGCCGCGCTGCTGAACGAGCTCCGCACCACCACGAACGCCATCGCGGGCGACGAGTGGCTGTCGTCCGATCTGGCTCAGACCCCCAGGGCCCCGATGAGCGAACTGGGCTCGAACGGGAAACCGTTGCAGGCCTTGGACAGCGCGGGCGCCGGCTTCCTCACGCCGATGATCTCGTTCCTGGAGGAGCCGCTGAACGAGCTGCGCGGCGACCCGGACGGCGTGCGGCAGGGCGCGGGCGAGTTCCAGAACGCGAGCAAGACCGCGACCAGCCTCGCCGGCGAGTACGGCGCCAAGGCGAGCAGTGAGACCGACGGCTGGACCGGCGACAGCGCGGCCGAGTACGCCAGGACGGGCAAGGAACTCGTCGACGGCGTGCTGTCCGTGGCCGAGACGGCACTGACCAACGCGACCGCGCTGATCAAGGCGGGTGAGGTGGTCGCGCAGGTGGTCGTCGAGGTGACGAGGCTGATCACCGAGGCGGTCGGCAAGATCGTGCCGATCATGACCCAGGCGATCGCCTCGGCGGCCGTCACGTTCGGGCAGAGCATCGCCGTGGCGATCCCGCAGTGCGTGCAGATCGCGGTCGAGTGCGGTGGGCGGATCGCGGCCAAGCTCGGGGAACTGCTGACCAGCGGGGAGAACCTGATCAAGCTGGTCGAGGGCGCGCAGGCGGTGCTGAAGATCGTGAAGCAGGCGATGTCCGTGATCGGCGACAAGGCCTCCGGCTCGGCCGAGCTGCCGACCGCCAAGGAGGTGACCGCGTGAAGCGCCTCGCCGTGCTCGTCTGCGCGCTCCTGCTCCTCGGCGTCACACCGGCGAAGGCCGACGACGCCGTGCAGACGATGCTCGACCGGTACCTGATGCAGGCGGGACCGGGTGCCGCCGTGCACACCGGGTCCGGTACGCGGTCGACCGGCACCGGGAAGCTCCACGAGCAGCGTCCGATCACCGCGGCCGACCACTTCCGGATCGGCAGTCAGACCAAGACGTTCACCGCCGTCGTGGTGCTGCAGCTCGTCGACGAGGGCCGCGCCGAACTGGACGCCCCGATCTCGCGGTACCTGCCCGGCGTGCTCACCGGCAACTACAACGGTGATGTGATCACCGTGCGCCAGTTGCTGCAGCACACCAGTGGTCTCGTCCGCGACGTCCGCGACGCGAAGGCGAGCCCGGGCGGTGCGTACACGCTGGCCGAGCTGGTCCGCTCGGCGATGGACGAGCCCGCGCAGAACGCCCCCGGTGCCGCCCAGAACTACTCGAACGTCGGTTTCCTGGTGCTGGGCCTGCTGATCGAACGCCTCACCGGCAGGCAGGCCGGCGACGCGATCACCGAGCGGATCATCCACCCCCTCGGCCTGACCGAGACGCGCTTCCCGGCACCCGGTGACCGTGCGCTGAAGACACCGTTCCTGAACGGCTACCTGGGCGGCCGCCTCGGCCAGCTCTTCTTCTGGACCGAGGCGACCACCGCCGTCGAACTGTCGTTCTGGAGCACCGCCGGTGCCATGGAGTCCACTTTGGACGACCTCCGGCGGTTCTACCGCGCGGTGGTCGGCGGCAGGCTCGTCTCACCCGCGGCGCTGGCCGAGATGAAGCGCACGTTCGGTCAGGCCGACCTCTACGGCCTGGCCCTGGTGAAGGTGCCGCTGTCGTGCGGCGTGGTCGCATGGGGTCACAACGGTGCCCTGACCACCGGGCACTACTCGTTCACCCTGACCACCGACGACGGCCGGTTCGCGTCGGTCGTGACCAACACGAACTGGCAGGGCTCCGGCAAGCCCTCGGCCGTCGACGTGGCGGACAGGGCCATCTGCACCGGTTAGCCGGTGAGGATCGCCCTGGCCAGGGCCGCGGTCTCCGACGGCGTCCTGCCGACCCTGATCCCGACCGCCTCCATGGCCAGCTTCTTGGCCTCCGCCGTGCCCGAGGAACCCGAGACGATGGCGCCCGCGTGGCCCATCGTCCTGCCCTCGGGCGCGGTGAAGCCCGCGACGTAGCCGACTACGGGCTTGGACACGTTGTCCCGCACGAACTCCGCCGCCCGTTCCTCCGCGTCACCGCCGATCTCGCCGATCATCACGATCAGCTCGGTCTCCGGATCCGCCTCGAACGCCTCGATCGCGTCGATGTGCGTGGTGCCGACGATCGGGTCGCCGCCGATGCCGACGCACGTCGTGAAGCCGAAGTCCTTCAGCTCGTGCATCAGCTGGTACGTCAGCGTTCCCGACTTCGACACCAGGCCGATCGACCCCGGTTTGGTGATGTCCGCGGGGATGATGCCCGCGTTGGACTTGCCGGGACTGATGATGCCGGGGCAGTTGGGGCCGATGATCCGCGTCGAACGGCCCTGCGCGTGCGCCCAGAACCGTGCCGTGTCGTGGACCGGGACGCCCTCGGTGATCACGACGGCGAGGCCGATCCCGGCGTCGATCGCCTCGATCACCGCGTCGCAGGTGTTGGCGGGTGGGACGAAGAGCACCGACACGGTCGCGCCGGTCTCCGCCATCGCCTGGGCGACCGTGCCGTACACCGGCAGCGTCACGTCGTCGAAGTCCACGGACGTGCCGGCCTTGCGGGCGTTGACGCCGCCGACGACCTTCGTGCCGGCCGCGAGCATGCGGCGGGTGTGCTTGGCACCCTCCGAGCCCGTCATGCCCTGCACGACCACGCGGCTGTTCTCGTCGAGGAAGATCGCCATCAGGACTCCTTGCCGGCGAGGGCGGCGGCACGGCCCGCCGCGTCGTCCATCGTGTGCGCCACGGTGATCAGCGGATGCCGGGCCTCGTCGAGGATGCGGTGGCCCGCTTCGGCGTTGTTGCCGTCGAGGCGGACTACCAGGGGTTTGTCGGCGCGGTCGCCGAGCATGCCGAGGGCCTGCACGATTCCGCCGGCAACGGCGTCGCACGCGGTGATGCCGCCGAACACGTTCACGAGCACGCTGCGGACCGACGGGTCCGAGAGGATGACGTCGAGGCCGTCGGCCATCACCTGGGCCGAGGCGCCGCCGCCGATGTCGAGGAAGTTCGCCGGTGCGGCGCCGGCCAGCGCCACGACGTCCAATGTGGACATGACGAGTCCCGCGCCGTTGCCGATGACACCGACGGTGCCGTCGAGCTTGACGTAGTTCAGGCTCTTCTCGGCGGCCCGCACCTCCAGCGGGTCACCGGAGGCATCGGCCGAAGGTCGAGAGTGCCGGAACGACGCGTTGTCGTCCAGCGTCACTTTGCCGTCCAGCGCGATGATCCGGCCGTCCTTGGTGCGCGCCAACGGGTTCACCTCGACCAGGGTGGCGTCCTCGGAGACGAATACCTTCCACAGAGCGGCAGCGACCGCGTTCACCTCCGCGGCGATCTCCTTTGGGAACACCGCCGATGCGTCGAAGGCCGAAGCTGGCATCCGGGTGATGGAGTCGGCCATCTCCTCGATCTCCATGCCGCCGCTGGCCGACGCCATGCCGATGAACGTCCTGTTGGCACGGTCGAGCAGGAACGACAGGTAGTACTCCTCGGCGATCTCGCTCGCCTCGGTGATCAGGACCTCGCGCACGGTGTGGCCCTTGATGTCCATCCCCAGGATGGCCGCTGCCGCAACGAAAGCTTCGTCGGGTGACGAAGCGAGTGTGATGCCGCCGGCCTTGCCGCGTCCGCCCGTCTTCACCTGAGCCTTCACGACGACAGTGCCGCCGAGTTCCGCGGCCGCCTCGCGCGCGGATTCAGGAGTGTCCGCCACGAAACCACGCGGAACGGGCACCCCGTACCGCTCGAAGAGGTCCCGCGCCTCGTGTTCGAAAAGATCCACCGTCTACGTCCTCTCGCCGAAAACTTGCGGCCATCTATGGACATCCGGTTGGTAGCGGAGTAACGATATGCCTACCTCATACGGTATGCAATCTACAGTCGAAGCGCCAAGGGGAGCTGATCGCCGATGACGAGTTCCGCGGAGCCGGAGTCGATTCCTGAGTCCATCTCTGGTGGCCACCTGGTGGCGAAGGCCCTCAAAGCCGAGGGCGTCGACACCATCTTCACGCTGTGCGGCGGGCACATCATCGACATCTACGACGGCTGCGTGGACGAGGGCATCGCCGTCATCGACGTCCGGCACGAACAGGTCGCGGCGCACGCGGCCGACGGGTACGCGCGGATCACCGGCAAACCCGGGTGCGCCGTCGTGACCGCGGGGCCGGGCACCACCGACGCCGTCACGGGCGTCGCGAACGCGTTCCGCGCGGAGAGCCCGATGCTGCTGATCGGCGGCCAGGGTGCGTTGAGCCAGCACAAGATGGGCTCGCTGCAGGACCTCCCGCACGTCGACATGATGACGCCGATCACGAAGTTCGCGGCGAACGTCCCGCACACCGCCCGCATCGCGGACATGGTGTCGATGGCGTTCCGCGAGGCCAACGCCGGAGCGCCGGGCCCGTCGTTCCTGGAGATCCCGCGCGACGTCCTGGACGCCAAGGTGCCGGTGAGCACCGCCCGAGTACCCGAAGCGGGCCACTACCGCGCGTCCACGCGCAGCGTCGGTGACCCGGCGGACATCGAGAAGCTCGCGGACCTGCTGGTGCACGCCAAGAAGCCCGCGATCCTGCTGGGCAGCCAAGTGTGGACGACGCGCGCCACGGACTCCGCGATCGACCTCGTCCGCACCCTCAACATCCCCGCCTACATGAACGGCGCTGGCCGCGGCACCCTGCCGCCCGGCGACCCGCACCACTTCCAGCTGTCGCGCCGCTACGCCTTCGACAACGCCGACGTCATCGTGATCGTCGGAACCCCGTTCGACTTCCGGATGGGCTACGGCCGAAGGCTTTCCGCGAAAGCGACGGTCGTCCAGATCGACCTCGACTACCGCACCGTCGGCAAGAACCGCGATGTCGACCTCGGCATCGTCGGTGACGCCGACCTGGTCCTGTCGAGCGTCGCGCAGGCCGCGTCGGGGCGCGAGGACAACGGCGCGATGGGCCGCAAGGTGTGGCTGGAGGAACTGCAGGCGGTCGAGGAGAAGGCCCGGATGAAGCGGGCCGAGCACCTGCTCTCCGAGGACGTGCCGATCCACCCGTACCGCCTGGTGAGCGAGATCAACGACTTCCTCACCGAGGACTCCATCTACATCGGCGACGGCGGCGACGTCGTCACGTTCTCCGGTCAGGTCGTGCAGCCCCGCTCGCCCGGCCACTGGATGGACCCCGGTCCACTCGGGACGCTCGGCGTCGGCATCCCGTTCGTGCTCGCCGCGAAACTGGCCAGGCCGGACAAGGAGGTCGTGGCGCTCTTCGGCGACGGCGCGTTCAGCCTCACCGGCTGGGACTTCGAGACGCTGGTCCGCTACGACCTGCCATTCGTCGGCATCGTCGGCAACAACTCGTCGATGAACCAGATCCGCTACGGCCAGGCGGCCAAGTACGGGCTGGAGCGCGAACGCGTCGGCAACACGCTCGGCGACGTGAAGTACGACCAGTTCGCCAAGATGCTCGGCGGTTACGGCGAGGAAGTGCGCGACCCCAAGGACATCGCGCCGGCGTTGCGTCGTGCCCGCGAGTCCGGAAAGCCCTCGCTGATCAACGTGTGGATCGACCCCGACGTGTACGCGCCCGGAACCATGAACCAGACGATGTACAAGTAGGTGAGCTGACCAAAATGGGTAAAACTCAGGCCAAGGCCTTGGAGGGCGTCAAAGTCCTCGACATGACGCACGTGCAGTCCGGACCCTCGTCGACCCAGCTGCTCGCCTGGCTGGGCGCCGACGTCATCAAGCTGGAGACGCCGGGACGGGGCGACATCACCCGCGGCCAGCTGCGCGATCTGCCCGAAGTGGACAGTCTCTACTTCACGATGCTCAACTGCAACAAGCGGAGCATCACCCTCAACATGAAGTCCGCCGAGGGCAAGGAGGTCTTCGAGAAGCTCGTCGGCGACGTCGACGTCCTCGTCGAGAACTTCGGGCCCGGCGTGGTCGAGCGGTTCGGCTACCCGTGGGAGAAGCTGCGCGCTCTCAACGAGAGGCTCGTCTACGCGTCGATCAAGGGCTTCGGGCCCGGCCGTTACGCCGACTTCAAGGCGTACGAGGTGATCGCGCAGGCGATGGGCGGCTCTATGAGCACCACGGGGTTCGAGGAGGGACCGCCTCTCGCCACCGGCGCGCAGATCGGCGACTCGGGCACCGGCATCCACCTGGTGGCCGCGATCCTGGCCGCGCTGTACCAGCGCACCAACACCGGACGCGGCCAGCGCGTCCAGGTCGCGATGCAGGACGCCGTGCTCAACCTGTGCCGGGTGAAGCTGCGCGACCAGCAGCGGCTCACCCACGGACCGCTGGGGGAGTACCCGAACGAGCAGTTCGGGGACGAGGTGCCCCGCTCCGGCAACGCATCCGGTGGTGGCCAGCCCGGCTGGGCGGTGCGCTGTGCCCCCGGCGGCCCCAACGACTACATCTACGTGATCATCCAGCCCGTCGGCTGGGCACCGCTGACCGAGCTGATCGGCAGGCCCGAACTCGCCGAGGACCCGGCGTGGTCCACGCCCGAGGTCAGGCTCTCCAAGCTGGACAAGGCGTTCGCGCTGATCGAGGAGTGGACGGAGAAGCACACCAAGTGGGAGGTGATGGACAAGCTCAACGCCCACAACATCCCGTGCGGACCCATCCTGTCCACCAAGGAGATCATCGAGGACGAGACGCTGGCCGAGCTGGGCACCGTGGTCGAGGTCGAGCACCCCGAGCGCGGCTCGTTCAAGACGGTCGGCAACCCGCTCAAGCTCTCCGACTCGGTCGTCGAGATCCAGCGCCCGCCGCTGCTCGGTGAGCACAACGACGAGGTCCTCGGAGCACTGGGCTACAGCGCGGACCGGCTGGCCGGACTGCGTGCCGCCGGCGTCATCTAACCTCGAGGGGACGGAGTCTCATGCCGGACAACGGCTACGACCGCGCCGCGGTCGAGAACGTGCTCGCGAAGGTGCGGGCGGAGGGGCGGTCGTCGCTCACCGCCCCGGAGGGCAAGCGGGTCTGCGACGCCTACGGGATCGCGACCCCGGCCGAGGCGCTGGCGAAGTCGTCGGAGGGCGCCGTCGCGTTCGCCGAGGAGATCGGCTACCCGGTCGTGCTCAAGATCGTCTCACCGGACATCCTGCACAAAACTGAGGCCGGCGGTGTGCTGGTGGGCCTGCGCAACGCCGGTGAGGTCGCCGAGGGCTACCGCACGATCATCCACAACGCCAGGAACCACAAGGCGGACGCGGACGTCACCGGCGTCCAGGTCCAGCAGCAGCTGCCGACCGGGAAAGAGGTCCACGAGGTCATCGTGGGCGCCACCACCGACGAGACGTTCGGCAAGATCGTCGCCTTCGGCCTCGGCGGCATCCTGGTCGAGGTGCTCAAGGACGTCACGTTCCGGCTGGCGCCCACCAGCCCCGAAGAGGCCCTGTCGATGGTCGACGGCATCGCGGCCGCGGAGGTCCTGCGCGGTGTCCGCGGCGCGGAGGGTGTCGACGCGGCCGAGCTCGCCGACCTGATCCACCGGGTGTCGGACCTGGTCACGGACTTCCCGCAGCTCGCGGAGGTCGACCTCAACCCCGTGCTGGCAACGCCTTCCGGCGCCACCGCGGTCGACGTCCGCATCCTGGTGGACGAGAACGCCGCCAAGGAGCCGCACAGGTTCACGCAGGACGAGATCCTCGCCTCGATGAACCGGATCATGAGGCCGAACGCCGTCGCCGTGATCGGTGCCTCGAACGAAGAGGGCAAGATCGGCAACTCGGTGATGAAGAACCTGGTCAACGGCGGCTACCGGGGCGAGATCCACCCGATCAACCCCAAGGCGGACGAGATCGTCGACCGCAAGGCCTTCGCGAGCATCGCCGACGTGCCGGGAGACATCGACGTCGCGGTGTTCGCCATCCCGGCGAAGTTCGTGCCCGCCGCCCTCGAAGAGGCCGGCAAGAAGGGCGTCGGCGGCGCGATCATGATCCCGTCCGGCTTCGGCGAGACGGGCAACATCGAGCTGCAGAACGAGATCGTGGCGATCGCGCGCAAGTACGGCGTGCGCATCCTCGGTCCGAACATCTACGGCTACTACTACACGCCGGAAAACCTCTCGGCGACCTTCTGCACGCCGTACGACGTCAAGGGCGGCGTCGCCCTCACGTCGCAAAGTGGCGGAATCGGCATGGCGATCCTCGGATTCAGCCGTTCCGCGGGCATGGGCGTCTCGGCGATCGTGGGTGTGGGAAACAAGGCCGACATCGACGAGGACGACCTGCTGACGTTCTTCGAGTCCGACCCGAACACCCAGCTCGTCGCGATGCACCTCGAGGACCTCAAGGACGGCCGGTCCTTCGCGGAAACGGCGAAACGCGTCTCGGTCAAGAAACCGGTCGTGGTGCTCAAGGCGGGACGCACCGACCAGGGTGCCAAGGCCGCGAGCTCGCACACCGGCGCACTCGCCGGCAACGACCGGGTCTACGACGACATCCTGAAACAGAGCGGCGTGATCCGCGCTCCCGGCCTGAACGACCTGCTGGAGTACGCGCGCGGAATCCCCCTGCTGGCCACACCCAAAGGCGAGAACGTCGTCATCATCACCGGCGCGGGCGGCTCGGGCGTGCTGCTCTCGGACGCCTGTGTGGACAACGGGTTGTCGTTGATGAGCATCCCGGACGACCTGGACGCGGCGTTCCGGAAGTTCATCCCGCCCTTCGGCGCGGCGGGCAACCCCGTCGACATCACCGGCGGGGAGCCGCCCTCGACGTACCGGAACACGATCGCGCTCGGTCTCGCCGACGACCGCGTCCACTCGTTGATCCTCGGCTACTGGCACACCATCGTCACGCCCCCGATGGTGTTCGCGGAGCTCGTGGTCGACGTCGTGGAGGAGTACCGGGCGAACGGGATCCACAAGCCCGTCGTCGCTTCCCTCGCAGGTGACGTCGAGGTGGAGGAAGCGAGCGAGTACCTGTACCGGCACGGAGTGGTTGCGTACCCGTACACAACGGAGAAGCCTGTCGCGGTACTGGGTGCGAAGTACCGGTGGGCACGTGCCGCCGGCTTGCTGTAGTTAGTCGCGAATGGTCGTGGCCTTGGGAGAGGCCACGACCATTTTGCGGCAGTACCAAGGAGAGATGGCCCGTCCGCGACCGTGAACACGCCCACGGTCGCGAACCCGCCAGGGAGGTCAACGAAGACAGCCGGTCCTCTGGAGGTTGTTAACCGTGGATGATCCAAATCTGGCCGCTCGCACCGAAACCAGTACCCCGCCCGAGACGGAACGGGTCTGGGCCGCGGGCAAGCTGGAAGCGATGCCCATCAGGAAACTCCCCGACGCACCACCGTCGATCCACCTGCTCGGTCCCACGGTGTTCCTGGTGGCCCTTGGCGTGGGCATGGGCGAGTCCTACATGTGGCCACGCCTGGTGCTGGTCTTCGGACCGGACATCAGGTGGCTCTTCCTCATCGGCGTGACGCTGCAGGCCGTCGTCATGCTCGAGATGGCGCGGTACGCGATGGCGACGGGGGAGAGCATCTTCTTCGGTGCCGCACGCGTGTTCAAACCGATCATGTGGTTCTTCTTCGTGGTGGCCGTGCTCGTGTACATCTGGCCAGGTCACCTGTCTGCCGGAGCGGCGGCTCTGGAGAAGATCACCGGCATACCCTGGACGGTGTCGGCGTGTGTCGGCCTGATCCTGGTCGGGGTGCTGTTCAGCCTCGCCAAGGTCATCTACAACCTGCTCGAGAACCTGCTGTCCATCCTCATCGGACTGCTCGTCGTCAGCACCGCGGTGGTGGCGGCGATGGTCGGCACCTGGGGAGACCTGACCAGCACGGTGTCCGGCATGTTCCAGTTCGGGTACTTCCCGGCGCAGGCCATGTCACCGGAGTGGTTCCCGATCATCGTCGGCTCGATCGCGTTCGCCGGCCCGTCCGGTATGCAGCAGATGTGGTACACGCTGCACCTGCGCGACAGCGGTGCCGGCATGGGCGCGCACATCCCGAAGGTCCGGGGGCTGCGGCACGCGGGCGAGGAGGAGAAGATGCCCGCCCGCGGCTTCATGTTCGACACCGAGGACAAGGCGGAGCTCGCGAAGTGGAAGGGCTGGCGGCGCTGGGTCACGTTCGACGCGCTGTTGCTCTTCTGGGGCATCACGATGCTCGTCACGGTTTCTTTCACGGTCCTCGCGCAGTCGGCTTCACGGACCTCGCCGGACGTCAAGAACCTCATCGAGAACGGTGAGCGTGAAGCCGCTTTGAACGCCATGTCGGACGCCTTCGCGTCCGCGGGCGGACCGGTGCTCGGCGCGGTGTTCCTAGGGTTCATCGCGCTGATCGGCCTGAACGCCACACTCGGTCTGTTCGACTCGTTCTCGCGCGGCCAGGCGGACATGACGTACCACTTCGTCAAGGGCGCGAAGAGGTTCCGGATGTCGCACCTCTACGCGGGATTCCTGTGGGGTGTCATCACCTTCGGCATCCTGATCCTGCTGTTCGGACCGGCCGACGGGCCGGGCGCGATCCTCGACGTGCTCGCGTTCCTGTCGACGTTCGCCATGGGCGCCTACTGCGTGGTGCTCCTGCTGGTGAACAACCGGATGCTGCCGAAACCCATCCGCCCCAAGCTGATCACCAACATCATCATCGGCTTCGGCGCGGTGTTCTACCTGGGCATGCTGTTCTTCAGTCTCGTCAAGTTCGGAGTGGTGGTCGGCTGAGATGGCGATCCGCGAAGGCTTTCTCACAGAAGCGGTGCCCGGCGCGTTCGTCGGTCTCGCCGCGGGGCTCATCGCGGGAGGGCTGGCCACGCTCGTCGGCCAGCCGCTCGGGTGGGCGCTCGTCACCACGGTCGCGCTCGGCCTGCCGCTGGGCGCGTTCGGCGGAGGCTTCAGCCTGCTGGTGGCGGCGGGCCGGCTCCCGGCCGGCCGGTTCGCTCCGGTGGCTCTGTACTGGCTGGTCGCGTTTCCCGTGGCTCGGCTGGTGCACGAGATCACTGTGAGCCTCGTGCTCGCCGGTCAGGTCCGGCTGCCCACGGATCTGGCCGGTTTCCTCGCCTACCAAGGCATCGTGAGCCTCGGCTGGGCCATCGGTTTCCTGTGGCTGCACGAGCGCATCGCGATGCGTCTGCGACATCGCTTGGCAGCCACCGCCTCCCGCTGACCTTCCGCCGAAGGAGCCAAGGATGTTGGATCTTCCCGTCTGGGTCTGGATCGCGACGATGGGCGGCATCGCCGCCGTCATCGCGTTCGACTTCTACCTGGTGGCACGCAAACCGCACGAACCGTCGTTCCGCGAGTCGTTGTACTGGGTGCTCTTCTACGTCGGCCTGGCCGTCCTGTTCGGACTCGGCGTCACGGTGTTCGCCGGGCCCGGCCACGGCGGTGAGTTCTTCGCCGGCTGGATCACCGAGTACTCGCTGAGCGTCGACAACCTGTTCGTGTTCGTGATCATCATGGCCCGGTTCGCGGTGCCGCGGGAGTACCGGCAGAAGGTGCTCGTCGTCGGCATCGTCCTGGCCCTGTTGCTGCGCACCGTGTTCATCGCCCTGGGAGCTCAGGCGATCTCGCGGTTCGACTGGCTGTTCTACTTCTTCGGCGCCTTCCTGATCTTCACCGCGTGGAAGCTGCTGAAGCAGGACGAGACCGACGAGGCCGACGAGGCCGACGTCCCGGAGAACGCCGCCCTGCGCGCGGTGAAGAAGTTCCTGCCGGCGACCACAGTGTACCACGGCGCCGCGCTGACGACGCGCATCGACGGCAAGCGCGTCGTGACGCCGATGCTGATCGTCATGGTCGCCGTGGGCACCACGGACCTGTTGTTCGCGGTGGACTCGATCCCGGCGATCTTCGGGCTCACCAAGGAGCCGTACCTGGTGCTGACCGCCAACGCGTTCGCGTTGATGGGCCTGCGCCAGCTCTTCTTCCTGGTGGGCGGTCTCCTGGACCGCCTGGTGCACCTGAGCAAGGGCCTCGCGGTGGTGCTCGCGTTCATCGGGTTCAAGCTCATCTTCGAAGCGATGCACCGCCACGGTGTCTCGTGGGCTCCGGAGATCCCGATCGTGGTGTCCCTCGGGGTCATCGTGGCGACGCTCGCCGTCACGACGGTGTGGAGCCTGCACACCTCACGACGGGCTGCCCGCTGCGCCGTGGAGGACGCCGAGAGTGCGCGCAGGAGCGAAGAAGACGCTCCGGTCAGGGACTCTCAGCCGTGAATCGTGTGGCCTTCGCTGTCCTTGCCCTCGAAACCGGGGCGGAGCGTCTTGGCCACGGCCGCCTGGGCCTCGGCGTCCTTGCGCTGTTCCGCCAGCGCGGTGGAAAGCCCGAGGCCCAGCGCACGGCCGTCGGCGGAGGCGCCGTTGCGCGGCTCGGTGAGGGAACGAGCGAAGTTCTTCAAGCGGGACATGATCTTCCTCCTGTCGATGGTGGCTCCCAGGGCGCGCAGGGACCTGACAGGTGCTGCGGCACGGGAGGAACAGGGCTGCGTCCGGAATCTGTTCCGCCGGATGTCCGTCGTGCGGGTACCCGGTGGGAAACCTCTCGCGGGTCGTCGTCGACCCCGTCCCTGTCGCAATTCAGCATACTGCGTTTTGTATGCAATCGTCCGCCATCGTGTCGGGGATCACCCGTGCGGTACCAAATGACCGTTTCGGGTGATCCGGGAGCGACGAGTCAGTCGCTGTCGGTGGAGCCTTCGGGTGCCTTGCGGTCGTGGTAGGTCTGGCGGGTCTGCTCCGCGTGGCGGTGCATGACCTCGCCGGCCCGTTCCGCGTCACCGTCGGCGATGGCCGTGACCAGCTCGGCGTGCTCGTTCCAGGAGTCGCGGCTGCGCGGGCGGGCGATCGGGGTGTAGTACCAGCGCACCCGGCGGTCGACCAGACCGATCATCTCGGACAGGACCTTGTTGCGGCCGATCGCCGCGACGGCCGCGTGCAGGTCGGCGTTCGCCTTGACCAGGCGCTCGACGTTCTCGGTGCCCAGGGCCTCCTCGCCGGCCTTCTGCAGCTTCCTGAGGAGCTTCACGTCGGCAGCGGTGGCGTGCTCGGCGGCGAGCTTGGCCGAGTAGGTCTCCAGCACGCTGCGCACGGCGAGCAGCTGGTCGGCCTCCTCCTCGGTCGGCGTGTGCACGAAGGCGCCCTGGGCGGGGCGCAGGTCGACCCAGCCGTCGGTCTGGAGCCGCTGCAGGGCCTCGCGCACGGGCTGCCTGCTCACGCCGAGGTACTCGGCCAGCTCGGCCTCGACCAGGTGCTGGCCGGGCTCGAGGGTGCGGTTGACGATCAGCTCGAGCAAGGCGTCGTAGACGGCCTGTCGCAGCGGTGCGGGGCGTTCGACCCGGCGGGTCGCCGCGGCGCTGAGTGAGCCGCGGGGCGCCCGGCGGCCACTGGGCAAAGAGGTCATGCCGGGCAGGATACAGCTTTTAGCATACAAAAAGCACTTCTGGTGATGTGGGCGTGTTGTCCGTATACTGTATGCAATATTAGCGAGCGGGGCGTGCTATGAAGATCGCTGTTCTCGGAGCCGGAGCGATCGGTGCCTACGTCGGTGCGGCTTTGCATCGTGCGGGCGTGGAAGTCCACTTGATCGCGCGTGGAGCCCATCTCGCCGCAATGCGTGAGCACGGCGTGCGGGTGCTGAGCCCGCGCGGTGATTTCACCGCACGTCCACATGCGACCTCGGATCCCGCGGAGGTGGGCGAGGTCGACTACGTTTTCCTCGGTCTGAAGGCGTACTCGTACGCGTCGTCAGGCGATCTGCTGGCGCCGCTGATGGGCCCGGACACGGCCGTGATCGCGGCGCAGAACGGGATCCCGTGGTGGTACTTCCACGGCATGACCGGACATCCCCTGGAGGGACAACGGATCGAGGCCGTGGACCCCGGTGGGTCGGTCACCGCCGTGCTGCCCATGGAACGGGCGATCGGCTGCGTCGTCTACTGCTCGACCGAGATCGAGTCGCCCGGTGTGATCCGGCACCTGGAGGGCACGCGGTTCTCGATCGGCGAGCCGGACCGCAGCATCTCCCCGCGATGCGTCGCGCTGAGCGAGGCGATGATCGCGGGCGGGCTGAAGTGCCCGGTGGAGAAGGACGTCCGCGAGGACATCTGGATCAAGCTCATGGGCAACGTGGCGTTCAACCCTCTGAGCGCGCTGACCCGCGCGACGATGGTGGAGATCTGCGACCACTCCGACAGCCGCGACCTGGTGGCCCAGATGATGGCGGAGACCCTGACCATCGCGCGGGCCGCGGGCTGCGACCCGCAGATCTCCATCGACAAGCGCATCGACGGCGCCCGCCGCGTCGGGCACCACAAGACGTCGATGCTGCAGGACCTGGAAGCCGGGAAGCGGCTGGAGATCGACGCGATCATCGCCGCGGTGGTGGAGATCGCCGAGCTCACCCGTGTGCCGGCGCCGACGCTGCGGCACGTCTACGCGGCGATCGACCTGTTGTCGCGCACGTCGCTGGTGTCCTGAGTTACCGCTGCGACAGATGGGTACCTGGTCGCCCTGGCCCGCATGAGTTGTTGCACCTGGACCGCCGGGACCTGTGACGGGTCCGGTTGGGCTCCTCCCCGAACACGCGAAACCTGGGGGAGCAACATGAACATGCGTATTTGTGCTGCCATCGCGGCGGTGGTCGCCCTGACCACGGCCTGCGGTGGTGAGCCGGTGGCCGCACCGCCGGCCACGACCACCACGACAACCGTTGTGCCGCCTGCTCCGGCGGAACTGGACCAGCGCGCCAAGGCGGCGATCGCCCCACCCGGCGCGTTCGACGCGCTCGGCGGCCAGGTCAAGCAGAGCACGCCGGCCACCGACGACGAGCCCGGCGCGGACGGCGAGGTCGTCACCACCCTCTGCGAGACCAGCGAGATGAGCGTCGACGGCACCTCGGTCGCCAGGGCCCGTGTCTGGACGGGACGGGTGAACCTGTTCCAGCGCGTGCACGCCATGTCCGATCGCACGGCGGCCGCGCTGGTGGGCGCCGTGCAGACCAGGCTCGCCGGGTGCGCCAAGAACCGCGGCGCCGCGGAGACCAAGGCGGTCGCCAAGCCGGAGGGCGTGGACGACTTCTACGCGCACTGCGAGGCGAACCCGGATCCGGAACTGGTCCCGTGGTCGTGTCACGCGCTGATGGGCCGCGGCACGCTCATCACCGTCGTGGTGGCGTCCGGCCAGACCAAGGCGGCGGCCGAGGCCCAGCTGACCTCGGTGGCGCCGATCTTCGCGCAGTCGTTCGTCAAGGCGTGACGCTGTTGCTGGAGCCTGGACGCGTTCTCCAGGCCACGCTGACCTAAGGCCGCCACACCCGGACGGCCAGGACGGTGAAGGCGTCGGAGTTGACCGACGCCAGTTCCGCGCTCTTGACGCGCAACCAGCCGACCTGGCCGTCGGAGGTGGCGAAGCAGTGCTGTGTTCCCGGCGCGGCGGGGAGGATCGCCTCGGCGGTGTACTTCCCGCCCGCGACGGCCGCGGCGCACCGTTGCTGTGCCTGCTGCTCGGGTCCTCGGTCGTCGTGGAAGCCGCCTCCGTTGGCGCGCAGGAGGTTGAACTCGCCCAGGTGGAGGTCGATCTCCCCGACCGCACCGGGACCGGGCGTGGCCGCGACATCGTTCCCGTCGACGTCCGCACCGGTGCCGCGGGTCAGCCGGACCTCCTTCGTCCGCACGCCGTCCGGCGGGGTCCTCGTCTCGCTCGACGTCGTCGCCTCCGCGGCCGGTGATCCGTCCGGTCGCTCGTCCGTCACGACGAACTTCCACACGGCGAAGCCGACGACCAGGGTCATCACCACGCCGACGACCACGCCGAACGTACCCAGGCTGACCGTGGTGCGACGCGAGTTGTCGATGTTGCCCATGCTGGCGTCGCCGTGGATCTGGCCCACCTGGTAGGCCGTTCCGGAGCCGCGCACGCGTGCCTCGTTGTCGAACTGCGTGCCTTCTGGTCCGGTCATGTCCCGCCCTTGTCGTCGCCGCTGCCTGATCAGGGTGACGATCGCGGTTCGGGCCCGAAGCGTTTCACCGTGCCCTCGAAATCCCGCTCCAGGGACTAGCGCATACCGAAGATTGCATACAGTATGGGAGCAGGAGGTGCAGACGATGAGCAGGCGGAAGAAGACCGAGCCCTACGTGCGGCTGACCCAGCCACTGGTGCGCGACGCGGGAGTCCTGCGGCCGGCCACCTGGGACGAGGCGCTGGACAAGGCAGCAGAGGGCTTCCGCAGGAACGTGGCCAGCGGCGGCCCGGACGCGTTCGGCATGTTCTCCTGTGCGAGAGCCACCAACGAGATGAACTACATGGCCCAGAAGTTCACCAGGGCCGTGATCGGGACCAACAACGTCGACAGCTGCAACCGCACCTGTCACGCCCCGAGCGTGGCCGGGCTGGCCAAGGTGTTCGGCAGCGGTGGCGGTACCTCCTCCTACCAGGAGATCGAGGACGCCGACCTGATCGTGCTCTGGGGGTCGAACGCACGGGAGGCGCACCCGATCTTCTTCCAGCACGTGCTGAAGGCGGTCAACAAGGGCGCGCGGCTGTACGTGGTCGACCCGCGGCTGACCAGCACCGGCAAGTGGGCGCATGGGTGGTTGCAGCTCAAGGTCGGCACGGACATCCCGCTGGCGCACGCCATCGCGCGGGAGATCATCGCGTCGAACCTCACCAACATGTCGTTCGTCGAGCGGGCCACCGAGGGTTTCCAAGAGTTCGTGAAGGCCGTCGAGCCGTGGACGCTGCCGGTCGCCGAACTGGAGACCGGCGTGCCGGCCGCGCTCATCCGCGAGCTCGCGCACGCCTACGCCAAGGCGGATCGCGGTCAGCTCAGCTGGACGCTCGGCATCACCGAGCACCACAACGGCACGAACAACGTGCTGAGCCTCATCAACCTGGCGCTGCTGACCGGGCAGGTCGGGCGGTACGGCGCGGGGCTGAACCCGTTGCGCGGGCAGAACAACGTGCAGGGCGGCGGCGACATGGGCGCCATCCCAGACCGGCTGCCCGGCTTCCAGGACATCACCGATCCCGGCGTCGCGAAGAAGTTCAACGACGCGTGGGGTTCGAACTTCAAGGCCTCCAAGGGATGGAACCTCACCCAGATGCTGGAGGCGATGGAACGCGGTGACATGACCACCGTGTACATCATCGGCGAGAACCCGGTGCAGTCCGAGGCGGACTGCGAGCACACGATCAAACGACTGTCCAACCTGGACCACGTCGTGGTGCAGGACATCTTCCTCACCAAGACCGCGCAGCTCGCGCACGTCGTGCTGCCCGCAGCCGCGGCCTGGTGCGAGACGGACGGCACGTTCACCAACAGCGAGCGCCGGGTTCAGCGGGTCAGGAAAGCACTCACCCCGCCCGAAGGTGCGCGCGACGACATCGAGATCATGGGTGAGATCGCGACGCGGCTCGGCGCGGGCTGGCAGCACAAGACCGGCCAGGACGTGTGGGACGAGCTGCGCAGCCTGTCGCCGATCCACACCGGCATGACCTACGACCGGCTCGAGGCGCTCGGCGGCATCCAGTGGCCGTGCCCGGACGAGGACTCCCTCGAACCCAGCTTCCTGCACGGCCGGTTGTGGGAGGAGGACCCGGTCAAGCGCGGCATGCCCGCGACGTTCTCGCCGGTGCCGCACAGCCCGCCCGTCGACGAGCTGACCGACGAGTTCCCGTTCCGGCTCACCACCGGGCGGCGGCTCGACTCCTACAACACCGGTGTGCAGTCGGCCGGGTTCGAGTCACCGCTGCGCATGGGCGAGACGCTGGACCTGTGCCCGCAGGACGCCGAGGCGCTCGGGGTCGCCGCGGGGGAGGAAGTGCGGATCACCAGCAGGCGCGGGCAGATCCAGGCGCCGGTGCGGATCGACGACGGACTGACGCCGGGCCTGGTGTTCATGACGTTCCACTTCCCGGACGAGATCGACGTCAACGTGCTCACGATCGAGGCGACCTGCCCGATCGCGGGAACGGCCGAGTACAAGGCCGCGGCAATCCGCATCGAGAAGCTTCCGGTGAAGGTGGGTTGAGTGGATCTCAAACTGCTCGACGTCGAGCCGTCCGAGGCCGAACGCGTCGTCGTGGACCTGTTCGTCGGCATGGGTCGGGACCAGCTGTTGCCCGCTTTGCACGCGGTCAACGACAGGGTCGGCTGGATCAGCCAGGGCGCGCTGAACCACATCTGCCGCGTCCTGCACGTCCCGCCGGCCGAGGCGTACGGGGTGGCGAGTTTCTACTCGCTGTTCTCGCTGTCCGAACGGCCGGCGAAGGTCGTGCACGTCTGCGTCGACCTGGCCTGCCAGGTCAACGGCGCGAAGTCGCTGTGCGACAGGCTGACCGGCGAGCTCGGTCCGGCGGGGGCGAAGAGCGGCTGGTTGCGCAGCCCGTGTCTCGGGGTGTGCGAGAAGGCTCCGGTCGCGCTCGCGTTCGAGGCGGGGGAGGTGGCGGCGGAGCAGCTCCTGGCGCCCACCACCGCCGAAGAGGTGATCGCGGTGGCGGCCGCCGGTCCCTCTCATGTGGACGGTGAGCGCGCGGAGGTGCCGCAGGCCGGATCCCCCGGCCTGCGGCTGCTCGAGCGGGTCGGCGTCGTCGACCCGGAGTCGCTCGACGACTACCGGGCGACGGGCGGCTACTCGGCGTTGCGGACGGCACTCCTCCTGGGGCCGTCCGGGGTGATCCGCGAGGTCACCGACGCCAAGCTGATGGGCCGCGGCGGTGCGGCGTTCCCGACGGGACGCAAGTGGGACGCGACCGCCCGTCAACCCGTGCGCCCGCACTACCTGGTGTGCAACGCGGACGAGAGCGAGCCCGGTACGTTCAAGGACCGCCTGCTGATGGAGGGCGACCCGTACGCGGTGATCGAGTCGATGACGATCGCCGGGTTCGCCGCCGGCTGCTCGCGCGGCTACCTCTACCTGCGCGGCGAGTACCCGCGGGCGCTGCACCTGCTGCGCAACGCCATCGCACGGGCTCGTGAGCGCAACTACCTCGGCGAGAACATCATGGGCCACGAGGGTTTCTCGTTCGACATCGAGATCCGGCGTGGCGCGGGTGCGTACATCTGCGGCGAGGAAACGGCGATCCTCAACTCCATCGAGGGCTTCCGCGGTGAGCCGCGCTCGAAGCCGCCGTTCCCGGTGGAGTCGGGGCTCTTCGGCAAACCGACGGTGGTCAACAACGTGGAGACGCTGGTCAACGTGCCGGTGATCCTCACGGAGGGGTGCGAGGCCTACACCCGCATCGGCACCTCCGGCTCGGCGGGCCCGAAGCTCTTCTGCCTGTCGGGCAACGTCAGTCGTCCGGGCGTGTACGAGGTGCCGTTCGGCACCACGCTCGGGGAACTCCTCGACCTGGCGGGTGGCGTGCCGCCAGGCCGGGAGCTGCGAGCGGTACTGCTCGGCGGGGCGGCAGGCGGGTTCGTCCGCCCGGACGAGCTCGACCTGCCGCTCACCATGGAGGACGCGCGGGCGGCGAACACCACGCTCGGCTCGGGAGTCGTGCTGGTGCTCGACGACACGGCCGACCTGGGCAGCTTCCTGTTGCGCATCGCCGCGTTCTTCCGCGACGAGTCGTGCGGGCAGTGCGTGCCGTGCCGGATCGGCACCGTGCGCCAGGAGGAGGCGATGCACCGCCTGCTGGGCAAGCGCCCGCTGAGCACGTCCGCCGCCGATCTCCAGTTGCTGCGTGAAGTGGGGCAGGTCATGCGCGACTCGTCCATCTGCGGGCTGGGCCAGACAGCCTGGAACGCCATCGAATCAGCCCTCGACCGCCTGGGTTACGCCGAGGAGGCAGCATCATGACGATCGTCGAGATCGGCCTTCCGAAGCGCTTGGTCGAGCTGACCCTGGACGGCGAGTCCGTGCGCGTGCCGGAAGGCGCCACGATCCTGGACGCCTGCACCGCCAAGGGGAAGTCGATCCCGACGCTCTGCTACGGCGACACCCTGAAGCCGGCAAACGCTTGCCGCGTCTGCATGGTCGAGGTCGAGGGCGCCCGCACGCTCGTGCCGTCGTGCTCGCGCAAGGTCGAGCCGGGCATGGTCGTGCACACGGAGTCCGAGCGCACGAAGCACAGCCGCAAGCTGGTGCTGGAACTTCTCGGGTCCGCGACGGACCTCTCCACCACGCCGCACGTGGACGAGTGGATGTCCGCGTGCGGTGCCGACCCTTCCCGCTTCGGCCCGCCGGCACCGCCGTCGGACGACCGGGACGACCGCCGGGCGGGTGAGCACGACGAACCCGACGGCCAGACCGCTGCCACCGTGCGGCAACCGATCAAAGTGGACAATCCGCTGTACGTCCGCGACCTGGGCAAGTGCATCCTGTGTTACAAGTGCGTCGACGCGTGCGGCGACCAGTGGCAGAACACCTTCGCGATCTCGGTGGCCGGTCGAGGCTTCGACTCGCGGATCTCCACGGAGTTCTCCACGCCGCTGCCCGAAAGCGCTTGCGTCTACTGCGGGAACTGCATCGAGGTCTGTCCCACGGGTGCGCTGAGCTTCAAGCGCGAGCACGACAAGCGCGAGGACGGCACCTGGGACGAAGAGGCCCAGACGCAGACCACGACCATCTGCACGTTCTGCGGGGTCGGGTGCAACCTCACCCTGCACGTGCAGGACAACGAGATCGTGAAGGTCACGTCGCCGCACGAAAGCACGGTCACGCACGGAAACCTGTGCATCAAGGGCCGTTTCGGCTGGCAGCACGTGCAGAATCGCTGATCAAGCATCCGGGAGGGCGCTCCGATGTCGTTGATCCTCAAACCAGGAACCTCGTGGCACGACGTGTATGCACAGTGCGTCGAAGTCGCACCCGAAGCGTTC
The DNA here is from genome assembly GCF_003350445.1 of Lentzea flaviverrucosa. Classification (NCBI taxonomy): domain Bacteria; kingdom Bacillati; phylum Actinomycetota; class Actinomycetes; order Pseudonocardiales; family Pseudonocardiaceae; genus Lentzea; species Lentzea flaviverrucosa. The sequence goes on along the minus strand of NZ_QQAU01000007.1, from coordinate 159,185 downwards.
CACGACGACCGGCTGCTCAACCACTTCGGCGGCGAGTGGAGTCGTTCCGGCGAACCGGTGCCCGCCACCAGTCCGGTCGACGGTTCCACCATCGCGGGCCCGCCGTTCCTCGACTTCGACGTCGCGGGACGGGCGGTCGTCGCGGCCGTCGACCAGCACGTCGAGTGGTGCAACGTGCCGCTCGCGGAACGCAAAGCCCGCGTGTCGGAGGCGTTGGACTCGCTCACCGAGCACCGCGACCTGCTGTCGTTGCTGCTGGTGTGGGAGATCGGCAAGCCGTGGCGTCTCGCCACGGCCGACGTCGACCGCTGCATCGAGGGCGTGCGCTGGTACGTCGAGGAGATCGACTCGATGCTGGCCGGCCGTGCGCCGCTGAACGGCCCGGTCAGCAACATCGCCTCGTGGAACTACCCGATGAGCGTGCTGATGCACGCGATGCTGGTGCAGGCGCTCGCGGGCAACGCCGTCATCGCCAAGGCGCCGACGGACGGCGGCGTCAGCTGCCTGACGCTGGCGACCGCGCTGGCCGTCCGGTCGGGGCTGCCGCTGACGCTCGTGTCCGGCAGCGGGAGCGAGCTCGCACCGGTTCTGGTCGGGTCGTCGTTCCTGGGCTGTGTGTCCTTTGTGGGCGGTCGTGACGCCGGCAGCTCCATCGCGACGCGACTGGTCGACTCGAACCGGCGGCACGTGCTGGAGCAGGAGGGCCTGAACTGCTGGGGAGTCTGGGAGACCGACTCCTGGGACGTGCTCGGCACGCAGATCCGCAAGGCGTTCGACTACGGCAAGCAGCGCTGCACCGCCTACCCGCGGTACGTCGTGCAGCGGTCGCTGTTCGACAAGTTCCTCAACGTCTACCTGCCCGCGGTGCGGGACGTGAGGTTCGGGCACCCGCTCGCGGTCGCCGCACCCGATGACGAGCTGCCGGAGCTGGACTTCGGGCCGTTGATCAACGACGCGAAGGCCAAGGAGCTCGGCGACGTCGTGGACGAGGCGATCCGGGCAGGCGGCGTGCCGCTGTACCGGGGATCGGCGGACTCCGGCCGGTTCCTGCCGGGCCAGCAGACCGCCGCCTACCTGGCGCCGGTCGCGATCCTCGACCCGCCGCGCTCGTCGGTGCTGCACCACGCCGAGCCGTTCGGACCGGTCGACACGATCGTGCTGGTCGACACCGAGGCGGAGCTGCTGGCCGCCATGAACGCCTCGAACGGCGCTCTGGTCGCGTCGCTGGCCTGTGACGACGAGGCCACCGCGCGGCGGCTGAGCGAGGACGTGCAGGCGTTCAAGGTCGGCATCAACAAGCCCCGGTCGCGGGGTGACCGGGACGAGGTGTTCGGCGGTCGCGGCGCCTCCTGGCGCGGTGCGTTCGTCGGCGGCTCGCTGCTGGTCCACGCCGTCACCGAGGGCCCGCCTGACGAACGGCCGTACGGCAACTTCCCCTCCTACTCGCTCTACCCGCCCACGTGACGTACCGGGCGGACCTGCTCCGCATCGTGCAGACCGTGGTGGCGCCGAACGCCGCGGACGTCGACCAGCACTCCAGGTTCCCGCGCGCCGCCGTGAACGCCCTGGGCGCGCGGGGCCTGCTGGGCATGACGATCTCCCGCACGGTCGGCGGGGGAGGCCAGGACGTCCGGTCGGCCGGCAGGGTGGTCGAGGAGGTCGCCAAGGTCTGCGGCGCAACGGCTTCCGTGCTGCGCTCGCACTACTCCGCGGCCGCCGTGCTCGACCGCTCGGGCCCGCACTGGTCGCGGGCCGAGATCGCGGCGGGCCGGCACCTGTCGACGCTGGCGGCTTTCGGTCCGTCCGGCGAGATGTCGACGCACGGCGATGTGGTGCAGGTGCGGGCCCGCAAGAGCTGGGTGATCGCGGCTGGCGAGGCGGACAGCTACGTCTGGTCGTGCGGCACGGCGTTGTGGCTCGTCCCCGCGGAAGCGCCGGGGCTGCTGGTTCCGGCCGATCACGCCGGGATGGGCTTGCGGGGCACCGTCGCCACCTGCGTGGAGGCGGATCCCGTGCGAGTGCCCGCGTCCAACCGGCTGTGGTCGGAGGAGCTGGCGTTCCCGTGGTTCATGGTGCTGGGGGCCGCGGTGTCGCTGGGACTGATGGAGGGCTCGCTGGCGGCGGCCGTCGGGCACCTCGGCGGCGGTGATCCGCGCACCCGGTCCGACCTGGCCCGGATGCGGTTGCGCACCGACGCGCTCCGGGTGCTGTACAACGACACGCTGTCCGCGGTGACGTGGCATCCGGAACGGTCGGCCGACCGCGTCCGGCTGCTGGCGGTCACCGCGACCGAGGCCGCCGTCGCGGTGACGGACCTGGCGATGAAGGTGTGCGGGGACGCGGCTTTCCGCCGTGATCTCGGCATCGAGCGGCGGTTCCGGGACGCTCGGGCGGCGGCCGCGATCGAGCCGGCGGTGGACGACCTGCTGGACTCAGTCGAGATTTGAGGCCAGCGGCAGGAAGTAGACCAGAGCGTCGTTCACGCCGTCGAGCCCGATGACGTCGTGCGCGATGTCGTCGTAGAACCCGCCGACCAGTCCCGTGCGGATGCCCAGGTTCGCCGCCGTGACGGTGAGGTTCTGGGCGAGGTGCCCGGCCTCGGTGAACGCGAACCTGAGCGCTCGCAGGCCGTACGTCTGCCGCAGCGCGCCGAGCCTGATGTAGAGAGCGAGAACGGCTGGGGTTCCGGCCAGTTCGGTGGTGCCGGGACCGAACCACATCGAGGTCGCTTCGAGGTCGTCGATCGACGGCGCCTCGCCGAACCACGTCAGGGCGCGCTCGACCTCGTTGACCTCGTAGCGGCCGCGGGCCAGGCCGTCGACGTTCAGCGCGATGAGCCGGACCCTGGCGCAGTACTGGGCTCCGGCGCTCGGGTAGGGCCACCTGCCGTCCTTGGGGGACATGGCGTTCCACAGCAGGGTGCCGAGCTGTTCGGCGTTCAGGTCGCCGGTGAGGTCGCGGCTGGTCCGGCGGGCTCTGAGCGTGTCCGTGTCCACTGTGGATGGAAGTGAGGTGGTGGACGGCCACGACTGGCGGGGAGCCGCGTTCTTGCGGGGGAGCTGATCGCTGAAGCCCGGCAGGAACTTGCTCGCCTCCAGGTAACGGCGGTCCGGCGCGGTCTCGCCGTCGTCGTGGAAGTCCGTCAGGCCGTTGGGGGACATGGCGGCGGCCGCGGTGGTCCAGCAGATCATGCGCTCTTCGTTGGGCGTGATGCCCATGCGGTTGAGCAGCATGTGCAGCTGTGAGGCCCAGACGTACGGCAGCCAGCCGTCGAGCTGTTGCTTGGCCTCGTTGATCGTGGTCCGCCAGTGGGCCACCGCGCCTCGTGGTTCGCGGTGCCAGCGCGCGGCCAGGTCACGGCCTCGCTTGGCCAGGAGCTGGTTCGCGGCGTGCTGGGAGCCGATGGTGGGCACGGGCGCCTGTTCCCGGACGTTGCGCCAGCCGGAACCGAGGCTGCGCAACCAGCTCGCGGCCTGGGGCAGGTTCAGGTCGAGCGCCTTCGCCGTGGCGATCGTGAGGTCGATGGCGGCGGTGAGGCGGGCGCTGTCCGTGCGGGTCGCCTTGAGCACGGCGACCGCCACGTCCGTGCTGTGGCAGAAGACCTCTTCGGCGATCGGCAGTGCTCCCGGGCCCCCGTACCGTTCGGTCTCCGGGACGTACTCGACCTCGCGGACGTCACCGTGCGGTAGCCAGTTCGGCTCGCCCGGTTCCTGCCGGAAGTCTTGTGCTGCGATGAGTTCCCGCAGTTGTACTTCGAGTTTGTCGGCGTTCTGCGCGTTCTTGATCCTGACTCGGAGGTGCGGGCCGGTCTCCCAGTAGCGCAGGAAGTACCACTCCTGGCCGGCCATCACGGGGGCCAGCGCGTCGGCGATGAAGGCGTCGAGGTCCGCTCGGTTCCAGTTCACCCTGCAGTGCAGGCCGGTCCAGGTCACAGCTGCTCCAACGGTGGTTCAGGGGAACGGGTGGGGATGGCCGGCGGTGCCGCCGAGGCGGGACAGGCCTGTCGTCCGGCGGTGCAGGTGCCCGAACGTCATGGGCAGCGCGCCCGGCACGATCACCTTGGCGCAGTGCAGCCCGAGGGTGTTCGTGGTGTGCGGGTCGGACTGGTCTACCGCGATCAGCTCCAAGCCCATGTCCTGGAGCTCTTCGGTGTAGCGGTCGAGCAACTCGCGCAGATCGGTGTGGTTTCGCCGATCGGGGAGGACCTCGGGCGGGTCGTCGCTGACCAGGTTCGCGTACCGCTCCCTCGCCTCCGGCAGGGTGTTGACGGCGACGTGGTCGTCCATGCTCAGGACCTGGGCCGGGTCGTGCAGGAGGCGCAACAGGCGTTCCCTTCGATAGTTCTCGGGATTCGCTCTTGCGCGATCGGCGAACGCCTCGACGTCCACGGCGACCTCCACGGCGGCCGACCGCAGGGCCTTCACCGGGTCTGGGCCGGCGCCGGCGGCGAAGAACGCCTGGGGCAGGCCGTCTCTCGTGGTCCTGGCCAGGGTCAGCACGGCCGGGATGCCCAGGTCGTTGGTGGCGTTGAGGAACAGCAGCTCGTAGCCGAGCTCTTCGAGCCGGTCGGTGAGGTGGTGCAGCAACGGGTCCGGTGGGAGTGTGATCCTGGTCAGCGGCGTCTGGGCGTACCAGGCCATCAGGAACGCGTCGCGTTCGGCCACCTCGAACAGGCCGTGCAGCACCGCCTCGGTCAGGCTGTTGCCGAGCCCGCAGCCGTTGGACGTCTCGTGCACGAACCGCTGCTCCGCCGGTGTGTGCGCGGCCCAGTACGCGACCTGCTCCGGGATCAGGACGGGCGCGCGCCGGGTGTAGGACCAGCCTTTCGCCCAGCGCATCTTCAGGTCCGGATGGTAGGTGTTGCCGAAGTCGGTGAGCCCCAGGCGTTCCGGGTCGAGTGCCCGGTCCGGTCCCAGCTCGGCGAACGAGGCTTCTCTCGGGTCCGGGTGGCGCGGTCGCATGCCGTTGCGGCGTTCGATCGCCTCGAAGACGGCCACGCGTTCGGCCTCTTCGAACGACGTGGTGCGGCCGTAGCCGGCGGTGTGGGAGTCGAGCTCCGCGGTGACCGTGGCGAGCGGCAGGTCTCCCGTGCGGAACAGCGCGGTGACCGGACCGTGCCGGAAGTCGACCACGGCGTCCTTCAACCCGGTGCTCCTGTTAGGGGTGCGGAGTTCGCCGTTGGGGGTCCTGGTGTCCTCGTTGGCCTCGGGTGCCGGGGAACAGCAGTCGCCGGGCGTGATCCGGTGGGTGGACACCAGTCCCAGGTCGGTGCGGATCGCGATCACGGTGTCGTGCTGCTGGTTTTCGAGTGCGGCCACCAGGGGGTGGAACGCCGGTGCGACCAAGCCCTTCAGCCGCACGTCGCGGGGTGCTTTGGCCGTTGCGAGCCGTGCGGTCTCCGCGCAGTCGACGCAGACGCCGGCGGTCGGGCCGATGAGGGCGAGGCCGCCGTCCACGCGGCTCATCGGTACGCCCTGAGGCCGGCGGCACGGAGTTCCGGGTCGAGCCGGAGCGCCCGGATCCTGACGCCGGGCAGCATCGCGATCGCCTGCTGGAGCCGTTCTTCGCGGTCCCGCACGTCGGCGGGCCAGTGCCATTGCCGGGTGACCCAGTCGGGGTGGTCAGCGGGCTTGAGCGGGGCGGCGCCGTTGAGGTGGGCGGTGCCGGTGCGCCCCGCCTGGGCGTACCCGGTGGCGGCGAGGGCGGCGAAGGCCACCGCGTCCGCGGCCGTCGCTTCGACCGCCCACGCGAGAACGCGCTGCCCGTTGCTGATCTCCGCCTTGTGGATGCCGGGTGCGAGGCGCTCGGTCCGGACCACGGCGGGAATGCCGAACCTCGAGGTCAACGCCTTCCACCACCTGTGCGCGGTCGGGTCGCTGGTCCACTCGTGGGCGTCGGCCGGTTCGCCCCGGTGGTGGCGTGCGGCCAGGCGGAGGGCGGCGCCTCGGGCGTGGGTCTCGTCGATGCCGATCACGCCGTCGGACTTGAGGGCGTTGAGGGCGGCGTTGAGGCGGGCGCTGTCGGCCGTGGTGCCGATGCCCAGTGCGTCTCCCGAGGTGGCGAGGTTCGCCGGGACCTGGGGGAGGGGTCCGAACACAGGGGTGTCGACCGGGCCGAGCTCGTGGTCGGTGAGGGCTTCGAGGGCTCGCCACGGGTCTGACGGGGGAGCGCCTTGCAGGAGCGGGTGGTAGGTGGCGCTGAGGGGGTCTGCGTGGGCGACCAGGGCCATCGGGTAGGTGCCCGTGGCGAGTTCGGAGGCCGGGTCCGGCAGGCCGGCGAGAGCGCAGACGACGCGGTGCACGGCGGAGGATCCGATGAGAGCGGCCAGGACCTCGGGTGGTTCGCCTGTCACGCCAAGCCGTGCAGCGGTACGCATAGTGACTTCAGTGTTGACCGAAAGAAAGCCCTCTGCCGTCGGTGGCAGCACGTAGCCGACATCGGTTCCACAACCCGCCACGACAACGAGATCTCCTGCGGACACGACGAGTTCGCGGTCACCGGCCTTCGACCGCTCCACCGCCAGTCCCACCGCCTCCGCCGCCCGGACGGCCGCGTCCTCCAGCGCCCCGTGGCCCGCCACGACCACCACGGCCCCGCGAAGCCGGCGCCAGGCCTCCACCGGTTCCGCGGCTGCCGACTCCAGCCAGGCCGCCACCTCCGGAGCAGGCACGTCCGCACCCCACGAAGGCATCTCGACCAGCATGTCGTGCTCCCACAACTGTTCCAGGATCAGCGTGACCGCGGCCCGAACGGCCGGGGCAGTGCCTTCCGGTACCTCCAGGGAGGCGCGCGGAAGTCCCGACTCCAGCTGCGGGGCCAGGCGCTGCCACACCTTCCACAGGCCGGAGCCGCCGGAGAGAGTGCAGCTCGAGGCCCAGCCGCGCAGGTGCAGGCCGTCGGAGGTCTGCGTGGCCTGGACGACCGGGCGCAGTCGCACGAGCACGCGCGTCACCCGACCTTCGGCAGTGCGTCGAACTGTTCGGCCCAGGTGGTGCCGAGGACCTGCTGTGCGGCGTTGGCGAGGAGGTGGGCCGCGGCGTAGCGCTCCATCGGGGTGACGTCGCAGATGGCCAGCAACTGGTAGAGGACGTTGGTGCCGACGCGGTAGACGGCCATCGAGCGCGCGATCGCCGGGTCGGAGAGGTCCACGGTCCACATCGCCGTGTGGTAGTCGCTGAACTTCGTCCGCTCGCCGTAGTTGTAACGCCGGATCGCGTCCTCGTCGCCGATCTCGTAGGCGCGTTCGCCGTGGCGTGGGTTGGGATCCGCGGTGAGCAGGCCCGCGTCGTAGCGTTCCTGGGCGGTCAGGCGCAGGGCGATGGTCCAGGTCTGCCAGGCCGCTTCCAGGTGGGTCGTCGGGTGGCCCAGTGCCACCTGTTCGACCAGGGCGCACGCCGCAGAGGCGTTCGCGGTCCAGATCGAGTCCAGTTTGGACCGGATGGTGCCGTCGGGGTCGTTGGCCAGCAGGAAGTCCTCGACGTGCGAGACGAACGAGTGGTAGCCGTACCGCAGGCCGGCCGGGTAGCGGCTGGCGTGGACGGCCATGGCGGTCAGCGCCAGGGTTGCGCGCGGAACGGAGAGGGAGTGGCGCAAGACCGGAACGCCCAGCCGGAGGCCTTCGGCGCGCACGGCGATGTGCTCCTCTGACAGGAGCGAACGCAGACGCGTGTCGTCGGTCTGCTCGATGCGCACGGAGTTGTTGGGGTGGAACGGGGTGAACGGCGGCAGGAGCAGTTCGGCGACGGCCGCGGACTCGGCGTGGGCGAGCAGGGAGGCCTCGGCGAGTTCCACAGTGGACGGATGCGCGGCCAGGTAGGAGCGCAGCAGGGTGGCCAGCAGCAACGCAGCCGTCGGCGCGGACGGGCCGGACAGCACGACCCGCACGTGCGGGCCGTGCAGCCAGTGGCGTTCCACGTGACCCGTGACGTCGGAGAAGGCGGCTTCGGTGGCGGCGAGAGCGGGCAGGACGCCGTCGCGCAGCAGCGGTGCCTTGATCGGGTCGTGGTAGTAGCAGACGACGTCGGTCATCCGGCCCTCCGGTAGGTCTCCGCGACGACCTCCAGCACCTGCCCGGACGGCACCGGGAGCGCCTCGGTCAGCCGGACGTGGTCGCCGTAGCGGGGAGTCAGGCGCGGCAGGCAACGCAGGTGCAGTGCGTTGGTGAGGTCGGCGTACTGCGGTTTCGGGCCGTTCACGCGCGCCTCGAAGTCCTCGCGGGAGGTGATGACGCCGCCCATGCCCGCGAACAGCTGCGCGGGCATGCCGTACCGGGCGCGCAACGCGGTCGCACCGGCGACGGACGAGAACGCCTCTTCCAGGGCAGCGGAGGGGAAGTCCCAGTAACGCCGGCCGAGCACGACGTCGCGGTAACGCAGCCGATCAGCGACCCGCACGTCACCGCGGACCTCGACGGGCTGCAGCGGCGAGAGGTCGGCCGCGCCGCAGGACAGGTCCGCGTGCAGGGCGGCGACGCGGTCGGGCAGCGAGATCGGCATGAGGTAACCGAGGTACAGCACGTCCAGGACGGCACCGTTGTCCCGGCGCCGCAGCCGCAGCTCGTCGTTCTCCTGGTCGTGGAAGATCTCCAGCGCGTCCGGTGTGTGGTCGGCCCAGTGCGGGTCCTCGCCGATCTCGGCGCGCCCGAGCAGCGGGTGCAGGTTCGGGTTGAAGCCCTGCACCGGCCGGTACTCGGCGAACCCGCGCGGGAACACACCGTCCAAAGTGGCCCGGACGGTCGCGTAGGCCTCGGGCGGCAGCAGGTCGAGGAACCGGCCGGGGAAACGGCCGAACCCGTCGTAGACGTGGTTGACCACCAGGCCGTCCGGCGAAGGCTGGGCGAAGAACGAGTACGAGACCGGCCTGGTCTTCATCCACGAGGGCAGCAGGTCGGCGGCGGCGGTGACGACCTCGTCGGTGATCACGCCGTCCCGCACCAGATCGGCGACCTGCGCGCGGCTCGCCCCGAGCCCGCCGGTCGGCGCGCCGGACATGGCCTCGTGCATCAGCGGCGCGCACTCGGCGAGGCGGGCGGATCCGCCGCGGCCGAAGTTCGTGACGAACAGGTCGCGTGAGTGCCGCCGGATCGCGAGGTGCCGGTCGAACAGCATCAGCAACGGGGTCAGGCCGGCCAGCGACCGCATGCCGTCGTAACCGTGCGCACGGCCGAGCCGGTTCGACTGGGGCAGCACGACGTCCTCGCTCAACGGCGTCACGCCGCTCAGGTCCACCCCGGCGACCGAGCCCAGTTCCTCCCAGGCCGCGAACAGGGCGGCGAGCGCGGCAGGCCGTTGCGCGGCGCCGATCTCGGCGAACGCCAGGGTGTCGCGGTGGATCGACACGACCCGGTCGGCGAGCTCGGGGCGTCCGGTGTCGCGCAGCCACGAGGCCAGCGCGGGACAGGCGGCGGGGTCCTGCGGGTCCATCGGCAGCACCGGCACGAGGAGCTTGATGTCGAGCAGCAACGCCACGTAGTGCTGCGCGCGATGGGACTCGCCGTCGGGCAGCCGGGTCGCGAGCGCGCTGGCGAGCTCGGCGGGGCTGATGCCCTTGGGGTTCGCGCCCGTGAGGCCGACGAGGAACTGCAGCGGCGCGCTCGACGCCAGTTCCACGTCCTCCTGGATGCCGACGTACGCGCGCAACGGGCCCCGAGCGGGAACGTCGCGGCGGAACTTCACCTGGCCGCCGTCGAGGTGCACGTCGGGGGCGAGGCGGTGCGGGTGGTCGAAGAGGTGCTCGCGGTCGGCGAGCAGGGCGGCGGTCAACCGCGACAGCAGCACCTGGTTGACCCGCGTGACGGCGACCGGTGTGCCCCAGTCGGGCGTGGGCGCGTCGGGGGACCAGGTGGCCCAGCCGACCGACGCGTACCAGGACAGGGGACTGGTCTTCGCCGTCGCGCGCAGGGCGTAGCGCAGCACCGCCGGTTCGGCCTTGCGGGAACGCTTGTCACCGGCGCCCGCCCGCGCGAGTCCCTGCCACAGGTCGCGGCCGCTGAAGACGGCCGCCTTCCGCAGGGACTCGTTGCCGCACAACGTCGCGAGCACCTCGCGTTCGGCGGCGAGCGCGTCCGGCAGCAGCCGCTCGACCTCCTCGGTCAGCGCGGCCCGCCGGTCCGTCGCGGCCAGCCACTCGCCGAGCCGCGGAAAGCGCGACACCAGCGAGTCGGCCTCGGCGCGCAGCGAAGGGCGGGGTGACCGTCCGTTGTGGACGTCGCGGCGCAACGGCAGCACGACGGCGCGGTGGTAGGCGTCGGGGTGCGTGCCGGCGCTGTCGTGCAACAGGTCCGACACCGGGCCGGCCAGCGACACCAGCGAGGCCTCCACCGCCGCCAGGGCCTCCACCGCCCGCCGGAACGGCGCTGCCGCCGCAGCGCCGTCCGGGTGCGGCAGGGCCGCCAGGCGCACGAGTGCGTATGGCGCTGTTTCTCCCTGCACGCGATCGCTCATGCGTTCTGTACGGGAGGCTGGGTACAGCTGCTGCACGACGAACTGCCGCACGAGCACGACGACGCGCCACCGGACGCACCGGACTCCGGCAACGCGACCGAGTCGCGCAGGGAGGTGACCGCGAGGTCGCCGAGCTCCAGGTCGTCAGGGTCGAAAGAGAGATCCTTCATGCCGTGTCCTCACGTCTTCAGTTGTGGCGAACTCGCCCGAGGGCTGTTCGGACCAGGCTGGAGAAACGCGATACGGCACGGATCGCACTTTGCTTGATCGGCCGGTCACAGACGTGAACGGACCTCGTCGGCCTTGGGCTCGCCCAGCTCCTCGAACAACGTCACGGACTCCAGCCAGCACTTCTCCGCGCCACGGCGATCACCGAGGCCGTCCAGCGCCAGCCCGAGGTTGTCCAGCGACTCGGCCTGCCCGTAGAGGTCGCCGATCGCCCGGAACGTCTCCAGCGCCCGTTCGACGTACGACACGGCCTCGGTGAAGTCGAGCAGCCCCCGGTACACCTCGCCGATGTTGTTGAGCAGGATGGCCTCGCTGTACGGGTCCTTGATGTCCGTGCGGATCTCCAGCGCCCGCAGGTACCGCGCCAGCGCGACGTCGAACCGGCCCGCGTCGGCGTGCAGCAGCGCGATGTTGTTCAGCGTCACGGCTTCCGTGTGCAGATCGCCCAGCTCCCGGGCGATCTCGGCGCACTGCTCGTAGCACGCCAGCGCGTCCTCGGTGCGGCCCTGCACCATGTGCACGATGCCGATGTTGTTGAGCGCCGGCACCTGCCGCGACCTGTCGCCGGTCGCGCGGAAGATCGCGAGCGCCTGCTGGTTGCAGTCGATGGACTCGTCGTGCCGCCGGACCTCGCGCAGCGCGATGCCCAGCGTGATCAGCATCCGGCCCTCGGCGTCGCGGTCGCCGACCGACCGTGCGGCGGCCAGCGCGACGCCGTGCGTGTCGATCCAGTCCGCCCAGTGCTTGCGCAGGTTGAAGAAGTCCCACAGGCATTGAGCGAGGCTCCAGCACTGCTCGGGCAGCTCGTGCTGGGCGGCGTCGCGGATCGCGGCGACGAGGTTCGCGCGTTCGGTGTCGCACCACAGCAGGGCCGCGTCGCGGTCCGCGAACGTGCGCGGGTGCACGGCCGGGTCCGCGGGACCGATCTCCAGCTTGCGCTGCGGGTTGAGCTGCTGCGCGCTGTGCCAGGACGTGTGCACGTACCAGTCGAGCACCCGGCGCCGCGCCAGCGCACGGGCGGGCGGCGCGTCGGCGGCCATGACCTGTTCGACGGCGTACGCGCGCAGCAGGTCGTGCAGGCTGTAGCGGCCGGGGGTGTGCTGCTGCAGCAGGTGTTCGTCGAGCAGCGTCTCCAGCAGGTCGCCCGCCTCGTACGCGGTCAGCCCGGCGAGTGCGGCGGCCGAGTCGGCGGTGACGTCTTCTCCCGGGTGGAGTCCGAGGAGGCGAAACAGGCGCCTCTGGTTTTCCGGCAACGCCTGGTACGAGAGGTCGAACACGCCCCTGGTACCGAGGCCTCCTCCCCGTTCGAGCCGGTCCACCAGGTCCTGCATCGTCCACTGTGGACGGCGAGCCAGCCGTTTCGCGGCGAGCGCGACGGCGATCGGCAGGTGCCCGCACAGCTCCGCGATGCGTTCCGCGGCCTCGTGATCGGCCCGCACCCGGTCCTCGCCGGCGATCCGGGAGAGCAGCGCGAGTGCCTCGCCGGACGTGAAGACGTCGAGGAGGACCGACTGCGCGCCGTCCAGCCGCAGCAGCGTGCGGCGGCTGGTGATCAGCACCATGCAGCTGGAACCGCCGGGCAGCAACGGCCGCACCTGGTCCTCACCGGCGGCGTTGTCGAGCAGCACCAGCGTGCGCTTGCCCGTCAGCCGGTCGCGGTAGAGCGCCGCCCGTTCCTCCAGCGACTCCGGGATCTGCCCGCCGGGCACGCCCAGCAGCCGCAGGAAGCTCTCCAGCACGGCGGACGGGTCGGCGGGCAGCTCGTCGGCGTCGAAGCCGTGCAAGTCGGCCCACAGTTGCACGTCCGGAAAACGCTGAACGAGCCGGTGGGCCGCGCGCACAGCCAGTTTCGTCTTGCCGACACCGGCCATGCCCTCGATCGCGGAGATCACGACGGTGGTCTGCGGTCCCGGCTCGCACAGCCGCCGCAGCTCGGACTCGCGCCCGGTGAACTCCGCGATGTCCATCGGCAGCTGGCGGTGCGCGTTCAAAGCCGCGGGCGAGGGCACCCGGCTTTCGAGGACCACCTGCTGCAACTGGCGCAACCGCGCACCGGGCTCGACGCCGACCTGCTCGATCATGTGCTTGCGGGCCGTCGCGTACGCCTCGAGTGCCTCGTTGCGGCGGCCGGAGCGGTCCAGCGCCAGCATCAGCAGCGCCCAGAGCTCCTCGCGCAGCGGGTGCAGCGCCGTCTCCCGCCGCAACCGGTCGATCACGTCGTCGAACCGGCCCAGTTCCAGCGACGCCCTGGCGAACCGCTCGACGGCCGTGAGCCGGCGTTCCTGGATCCGGGTGAACTCCGCGCGCAGCAACGGGCCCGCGTTCAGCTCGGCGGTCGGGATGCCGTGCCACCGGGCCAGCGCCTGGCCGAACAGGCCGGCCGCGGCGTCCGTGTCGCCGTCCGCGAGCGCGTCCTCCCCTTCGCGCACCAGCCGGTCGAACGAGTCGAGGTCCAGTTCGCCCGGCTCGACCACGAGCTGGTAGCCGTGGCCCGCCTTGGTCTTCAGCCGGTCGCCGAGGACCTTGCGCAACCCGGCGACGTAGGTGCGCAGGTTGGACTCGGGCGACACCGGCGGAGAATCCCAGACCGCGTCCGTCAGCTGTGCGACGCTGACGGCCTCGTTGGCGTGCAGCAGCAGCATGGTGAGCACCGCGCGCTGCCGGGGGCCGCCCAGCTCCAGCACCGTGCCCGCCCGCCGTACCGCCAGCGAGCCGAGCAGCAGGAACTCCACAGGTCGATCGCTCCTCGATGATCCAGGCGTTGGGGTGGCACGACCATCCTCGCGCACTTCCTGACGGTCTGTGCACGGCCTGGGCGAAATCTGTGCACGCCTCCTGTCATCTTTGTGTCCAGATCCGGTACCTGCGCCGCCAGGCCCGAGAACTCCTGGGAGTGGGGGTCGGCGCAGTTGCCGGGTCCGGTTCCCCCAGAACCCGGCCGGCGTGTGAAAAGTCACCGCGCACGTCGGCCAACTACCGCAAGACCGGTGGCCCGGTACGGGTCCCCCAGACTGAAACCGGGCCACCACCTTGCGGTCGACCTTCAGCCCGCCCAGCGGGCTCGCAGCGTTCGGGTGAACTCCTCGAACTCCGCCGTCATCGACACCTCGTCCGGTTGGAGCAGCCACTGCTGCTGCAACCCGTCGATCACCGCGATCGTCGTGCGCACCACCGAATCGACGGGAGCCGCCGCCGCGATCTCCCCCTGTTCCTGCCCTGTGCGCACGGCATCGGTCAGCCATCGCCGCAGCCCGCTGTAGTGCCGTTGCACCCACGTGTGCGCGGGGTGGCCGGGTTCGGTCGCCTCGGCGGCCAGCCGCACGAACAGGCCGACCAGGTGCGGCCGCGCCGAGTTGCGCGCCACCAGGGCGGTCAGCGCGTCGAACGCCGCCCAGCCCAGCGGCGGACCCCCGCTCCCGGCCAGGAAGTCGCCGTCCTGCCGGTCGCGTTCCTCCAGCACCGCCGTGAGCAGCGCCGCCTTGCTCGGGAAGTGGTGCAGCAGGCCGGACTGCGACAACCCGGTCCTCGCCGCCACGGCCGCGACCGACGTCCCCTTGAAGCCCGTCAGCGCGAACAGTTCGGTCGCGACGGCCACGGCCTTGGCCCTGGACTCCTCGCCGGAGACGTCCACCCGCGACTTGGCCCGGTACCGGGGCGGGACCGACACGGCGTCACCTCACTCCTGATCAGCGGGCAGGGTAACGCGGACGTCGCCGAGCCCGCGGGCGATCAGCACCTCGCCGCCGGTCAGGGGGTGCCAGCCGTCCGCCCAGACCCGTTGGGCCCGCGCATCGCACGGCACCTCGACCCGCACGGTCTGCCCGGCCTCGACGTCCGCCACCGCGAAACCGACGAGACGGACCGTCTCGTCGCGCGGGCGGAGGTAGACCTGCACGACCTCGCGGCCGGCGCGGTCGCCGGTGTTGGTGATCTCGACCGAGACCGAGGTGTGCACGCCGTCCACAGTGGACGAATGAGCGTCCCCGTACTCCCAGGTCGTGTAGCCGAGTCCGTGGCCGAACCAGAACAGCGGCTCGGACGCGCCCCGGTACCCGATCCCGGTGCCTTCGGCGTACACCAGCTCGCCGTCGGACGGGATCAGCGGCAGGGCGTCGGCGTCGGAACGCGGGAACGTCGTGACCAGGCGCCCGGCCGGTTCGATGTCGCCGAGCAATGCCGCTGCGACGGCGTCACCGGCCTCCTGGCCCGGCAGTCCGGCCCACAGCACGGCGTCGACCTGCGCGAGCCACGGCATGAGCACCGGCGTGGCGGCGTTCACCACGACGACCGTGTGTTTCGCGGCCGCCGCTACCGCCGCGACCAGCGCGTCCTGCTCGCCGGGCAACGCGAGTGTGGTCTTGTCGAAGCCCTCGGTCTCCTGCTCTTCGGTGAGCCCGACGACCACGACCGCCACGTCGGCCTCGCGCGCGGCCCGCACCGCGGCACCGATCGCGTCGGCGGGAGCGCGGGGGACGGGCTGGGTGATCAGGCCGACGAGCGCGCTGGCCTCGCGGACGCGGGTCGTGATCCGGTCACCCGGTGACAGCAGCACCTCGGTCGTCCAGTGCGGCGGCTTGAGCAGTGCCTCCTCGACGATGCCGTTCGCCCAGGCCAGCATCGTGGCGTGCTGCCGTCCGCCGACGTCGATCGTCCAGTCGCCGAAGCCGCGCACGCCGACCAGCAGCCGCGTCGGCCCGTCCAGCACGACCTCGCCGGACACCTCGATCGACGCGGCGCCCTGCGCCCAGCCGCCGTACGCCGCGAGCTCGGCGATCTCCATCTCGCGGGTGGCCAGCACCTGACCGCCGGCGTCGTACGTCGTGGCGCGGATGTCCCTCAGCACCCCGGCGCCGGGAGCGGCGTACCGGGCCCGGACCTCCACACCGTCCACAACGGACACCGAGGAGCCGAGCCGCGACGTCAGGCCGTCCGCGATGCTGATGACGTGCGGTGGCCGGACGCCGGCGGAGCCACCGCCCTGCGCGACGGTGGCGATCGCGTGGCGGCCGATCAGCGCGACCCGGGACTCCGGCAACGGCAGCACACCGGAGTTCTTCAGCACGGTCATGCCGCCCGCCGCGAACCTGCGCAGCTGCTCACGGCGCACCGCGCTGCCGGGTGCGGGCAGGTCTCGGGGCCACGAGCGCTGCTCGCCGAACGCCCCGGTCCGCGACGCCAGGAGCAGCAGGCGGGTCAGGTGGTCGTCGATGACCGACTCCGCGACCTCGCCCGCCCGCACGGCCGCGACCAGCTTGTCCTCCCACGGGCCGCCGGGACCGGGCATGGCCAGGTCGAGACCGCCGTTGGCGCTCGCCGCCGTGGACTTCGTGGCGAACCAGTCCGACATGACCAGGCCGTCGAACCCCCACTCGCCCTTCAGCACACCCTCGACGAGCTCGGTGTGCTCGGTCGCGGGGATGCCGTTGACGTTGTTGTAGGCCGCCATGACCGCCCACGGCGAGGAGTCCTCGACCACGATCTCGAACGGCAGGAGGTAGACCTCGCGCAACGTCTTCTCGTCCAGCACCATGCTCGCCGTGCGCCGCTCGGTCTCGGACTCGTTGGCCACGTAGTGCTTCGGCGTCGCCGCGATGCCCTTGTCCTGCAGACCGCGCACGTACGCGGCCGCGATGACGCCGGTGAGCAGCGGGTCCTCGCTGTAGGCCTCGAACAAGCGACCACCGAGCGCCGTGCGGTGCAGGTTGATCGTCGGGCCGAGCACGACGTGGACCTGTTGTGCCGCCGCCTCGTCCGCGAGCACCTCGCCGACCTCGCGCGCCAGCGCCACGTCCCAGTGCTGGGCGAGCAACGTCGCGTTCGGCAGCACGCACGCGATCGTGCCGCCCCTGAGCTCGGCGCCGCGAACGCCCGTCGGGCCGTCGGACAGCTTCAGCGACGCCAGGCCGATCTCCGGCTCCGGGTGCAGCGCGAACAGCGCGGAACCGGTGAGCAGCCGGACCTTCCGCGGCAGGTCCAGCCGGGCGATCGCCTTCTCGATGTCCATGCCGTCGAGCAGACCAGAAGCACCGACCGAGTACTCGGTCGGTATGTCCTGCCGTTGTCGTTCGGTTATCTCACCGTGATGTGCCGTCGCGCGGCACACCCGTGGCACGCCTCTTCTTGTGTCCAAGGGGAGGGGAGTGGTGATGAAGATCGAGGTGCGGCTGCTCGGGCCGCTGGAGGTCCGCGGGCCGAACGGGCCGGTGCACTTCACGGGTGCGCGGCGAAGGGCCGTGTTCGCGTTGCTGGCGCTGAGAACGGGCCGTCTGGTGTCGAGGTCCGCGCTGGTCGACGGCCTGTGGGGCGAGGACGTGCCGCCCACGGGGACCAAGACGCTGCAGGGGCACGTGGCGAAGGTCCGCCGGGCACTCGAACTGGCCGGCGCGGACGGTGTGGTGCGGACGCGCGAACCGGGCTACCTGCTCGACGTCACGCAGGTCGTCGTCGACGTCGAGGAGTTCGACGAGCACCTGCGGTGCGGCCGGTACGCGGAGGCGCTCGCGCTGCACCGCGGTGATCCGCTGGCGGACTGCCCGGTCGAGGGCTGGGCAGGTGCGGAGGTGGTGCGGCTGCGGGAGGCGCTGGCGTTCGCGGAGGAGAACCACGCGGCGGCGCTGTGCCTGGACGGCCGCCACGCCGAGGCGATCGCGCAGCTCGAACGGCTCGTCGCGCTCTACCCGCTGCGGGAGTCGTTGTGGGAACTGCTGATGGAGGCCCAGCACCGGGCCGGCCGGGCGGGCGACGCGCTGCGGACGTACCGGCGGGTGCGGGCGCTGCTCGTCGAGGAGTTCGGGATGGAACCCGGCACCGCGTTGCGCCGCAGGGAGGCCGCGGTGCTGGCGGGCTGAGCCGAAGTGCCGTGGCCCGTGTCGGGGGTGCGGGTCACGGCACTTCGGCGACCGGTCAGCACTTCCCCCTCGGAGGTACTCACCGGAGGTGGGTCGTCGCTCGCCCTGGGGGGTGCGAGCGACGACCCGGTCCGAACCGGACCTCCCCTTGCGCCCCATCCTGCGAGCCCGCGGTGGTGAACCGGCTGCCGTGCGGTGGTCAAGATCGGCTGGGTCGGTACGAACAGCGGTAGCCGGTGGTCACGGCGTCGCGCAGTGCGTCGGCCGTGGGCTGCTCAGTGGTGGCGATCGTGTCGATGGCACGCCGGATCGCCTTGCGCACGGCGGTTCTGGCGCGTTCGGCCGGGCCCGCGAAGTTCCTGGTGCGCCCGCCCATGCCGGTCTCGCGTTCGAGGTGGCTCAGCAACGCCTCCAGTTCGGCCTCCAGGCGCGGCGTCGGGTCGTCGTCGAGCCGGGCCCGCAGGTCGCGGATGCGCGTGAGGTAGGCGGCGCGGGCGACGGGGTCGAGCACCTGCTGGTTGCCGCTGTCCTCACCGCCGACGAGTTCGAGCGCGGGGATCTCGGTGCCGGGATCGGCCACCAGCCGCGCGAGGTACCGCATGCCCACGAGGTCCTCGACGCGGGTCTCCCTGCCCTGGTGGGAGACGACCCACCACCCGTTCTCCTTGCGGATCAGGATCCGGCCGGACAGTCCGTCGCGGGCCTGCGCCCACATCGCGGCACGTGCGGACATGCCGATCGCGTTCGCGTCGTTGATGGCGACGTCGAACAACGCCCTGCCCCGCTCGCCGCCGGCGGTCTGGGCGAGGGTGGCGCGGGCGTACGCGGTCATCGGCAGGTTGCCGAGCCGGATGTTGGTGGTGACAGCGCGTTCCAGGTGCCCGGTGGCGAGAGCGGCATCGCCGAACGTAGTGGCGGCGATGCCCAGCAGCAGTTCGGCCGACCCGAAGCAGACGATCGCGGTGGCCGGCACGACGGGCAGCGGGCCGAACGGTTCGAGCAACCGGTAGGCCTCGCGGGCGATGTCCGCCTCGCCCAGCGCCGCGGCCACGTGCACCACGCAGAACATGCACGTGATCCAGGTGCTGGACAACGGAACGGCCGTGAGCCCGTTGATGGTCAGCCGGTGCAACGCCGACCGCGCGCGATCCCGCTGACCCGCCTCCAGCGCCAGCAACGCGAGCGCGGCCTCGAAGCTGAACTCCAGGTCCGGCAACGTGGGGGAGTGCGTGACCTGCTCGGCGAGGTCGACCAGTTCGCCGCCGCGGCCCTGCAGCCACCGGATCGCGAAGAGGTGCGTGCTGTGGAACGTCTCCGCGTCCACGTCACCCGCCTCGACCCCGATCCGCAGGCAGGCCAGGGACTTCTGCTCGGCCTCGGCGAACCGGCCCGCGCGGATCGTCCGCATCACGTCCATCGCGGCGTGGAAGAAGAGCAGGCCCGGATGGCCGGACGCGCGCCGCGCCAGTTCGGCCTGCGACCGTTCCGCGTGCGGATCGCCCAGGCAGAACAGGTCCATCGTGCGACGGCACAAACCGCTGAGCGCCAACAGGTCCAGGCCCGCAGCCGAGGCCACGGAGATCAGTTCGCCGGCCAGTGCCAGCCGGAAGGCGGTGTGCTCCGGGGACCACAACGCGTGGTGTGCCAACGACAGCGCCTCGGCCAGGGTGAGCTGGTCGCCGGTGCTCCTGGCCTTCTCCAGCGCCCGCAGCACGGACTCGGTCTCGCGCCGGTCGTAGGCCTGCTCGGCCGTGAGCCTGGTGATCAGCCTGGTGCGCAGCGGTTCGGGCGGCCGTGCGGCCAGCGCCTCGCGCAGACGGGCGATCGCCAGCGCGCGATCGGCTCTGCCGCGGTACTTGTTGACCCACATGCCCGGAAGACCCAGTGCCGCCTCCGGGTCACCGTCACGCGCGGCCTGGTCGAGCAGATCACGCGCCTCGGTGATCCGGCCTTCGGCGAGGACCGCGTGCGCCCGCTGGACGAGACGGACCGTCTCGTCTCGTTCTGGCGGAGGTGAGACGAGACGGTCCGTCTCGTCCGAGGAGGTGGAGTCGGGAGCCGTGACGACGAGGACCACGGGAAGGCGCTGGACGCTGCCGGCCACGAACCGCGTGAGCCGCAACGCCTCCTCGCCCGCCAGGCCGAGGTCGTCGATGATGATCAGCGCGGGCTCCTCGGCCAGCGCATCGGTGACCTTCCGCGCGCACACCTCGGGTTCGGCGTCCAGCACCGCCGCGTCGCAGCCCAGACCGGCGAGGACCGCGTGCCACGGCCAGTACGGCGGAGCGTCCGCGCGGCAGGTCGTCCAGACCACGGCGAGCCCTTGCGCCTGAGCCTGCTCCACGGCCTGGACCAGGTACTGCGTCCGTTCCGCACCCGGCGGCCGGGTGACCGCGAAGAGCTGCCCAGACCCCGATCTCGCCCGTTCGAACGCCGACTCCGGCACCAGCACCGCTTCACCCTCGAATGCACTTCTCCAGCCAGGACTGGGGAAACCTAGCGGAGGACGGCGACCGGCACGTACGCGGTCGGCACGCATTCAGGGCCGAAGGTTCTGGTTCGGGGATGCGAACAGTGGATCGGACTACCCGGACTCGCGGTCCTCGAGGTAGCGGGTGTGGTCGGCCTGCCGTTGCGCGTCGGCCGCGTGGAACCGTTCCGCGGTCCTCCTCGAGTCGGCGTGCAGCAAGTCCAGCTGCCGCAGCAGTTCCGTGCCCGAGCCCCGTGCGGCGGCGTACCACCACGGCAGGTTCAGGTAGGTCTGCACGGACAGCGGCAGGTCGGTGCCGACGAGCCGGGTGACGGCGTGCAGGGCGTCCGGGTCGGCGCGCAGTGCGCGCGGCCGGTCGAGCATGCCGCGCAGGACCTCGGCGATCTCGGCGATCTTCGGTGCGACCTCGTCCGGCACTCGCAGGCCCCGCACCCGTTGCACCAGCGCGTCCAACTCGGATCGCAGCGCGCCCGCTTCCTCCTCGGGATCGGTCACCAGGGTGATCCGCTCGGGCGGCGCGGCCAGGGCCCCCACGCCGTACAGGCCGATCACGACGACGATCCAGTACGACCCGGCGAGTCCGGCGAAGTGCAGGGCGAGGCCGATCAGGCCACCCACGCAGCCGGCCAGGTTCTTCCAGGAGGCCAGGTACCTACTGATAGCCACGGATCTCCTTGAAGGCGGCCGAGAGCGAGCGGCTGCGGGCGTCGAACACCTTGCCACCGCTCATCTTCGCCACCTGCTCCATCTCGGTCGTGGCGCTCTCGCCGAACAGCACGGGGAAGATGGGGATGTCCTTGAGGTTCGGTGACAGGCTCTGGTGGAACAGCTGGAAGTCGGTGATGCCCTCGCTGCCGGTGTTCTCGCCGTCGGTCATCAGCACGATCGACGTGAACCGGTCCGGGTCGGCGTCGATCTGCTGGCGCAGCACGTCGTACCCGCCGCGCAGACTGCTGTAGATCGCCGTGCCGCCGGACGCGTCGAGGCTCGTGGCGGTGGCACGGATCTGGTCGAGCACCGGGCGCGGGTCGTCCTGCGGCACCTCGTACTTCAACGCGGGTTGCGCGCTGCTGCTGAACGGCAGCAGCGTCACCTGTTCACGGCCGTGGAACCGGCTGAACCTGCCGGCGAGCGACTCGTCGGCGCCCGTCAGCCCGGTGAGGGCCTGGCGCAGGCCGTCGATCCGGTCGCCCTGCATCGAGCCGGAGGTGTCGAGCACGTAGAGCGTGCGGGACGGGCGGCGCAGCTGGTCGAAGTACGTGGTGATCAGACCGTCCACAGCGGACTGGCTGCCGGGGAACGGGAGCTCCACGAGGTCTTTCGTGGCGAACTTGCCGTCGAGCTGCACCTGTGGCACGGCGGGCCGGCGGTGCGTGGTCTCCATGATCTTGCGCTGGACGTCCGCGCTCCTGAGGTGGTCGGACAGCTTCCGGTGCGCCTCACGGGCTTCCGACGACGCCGACGTGAGCAGCGTGAGCGGGTAGTCGGCCGTCACCACGCCGTCGCTCGGGTAGATCAGCGTCAGCGGCTGGGGCATCGACAGCAGCACGGACTCGTAGTTGATCAGCCCGTCCACCCTGGCGCCGGGATCCTGCGCGCGCCGCTGGTAGGCCTCCGACAGCCAGCCGGACGAGCCCGCCGACAGCTTCTGGGCCGAGAAGAACTGCTCGAGCTGCGGCGCGACCGCGTCGATCCGTGCCGCGTCGAGTGCCGAACCCGACCCGGACAGCGCGGCCGCGACACCGACCAGCGCGGAGAACCCGGAGTTGGAGGCGGACGGGTCGGTCATGCCGTAGGTGAACTTCTGCGCGCCCGCGGCTTCGGCGATCTCCGCCCAGCCGACGCGCTTGGCGTCCCAGCCCAGTTCCCGCACCTTCGCGGCGGGCAGGCCGAGCACGACGGGCGACGACATCACCTTGGCCGGCGTGCCGAGCCGCTTCTGGGCCTCCGGCACGAGTTCGAGGTAGCGGTTGGAGGAGAACCAGACCGCGTCGAAGCCCTGCTCGGCCGCGCCACTCGCGACCTTCTCGGCACCCTCGACGGTGCCGCTGAAGCTGAACTTCACGCTGATGCCGGTGGCCTTGGCGGCCTCGTCGAGGATCGGCTGGAGGTCGGCCAGTTCGCTGCCCGCGAGAACGCGGAGGGTGCCGGGGGCGGCGTCACCGACCGGTCTGGCCGGATCGGGCGAGTCGGAACATCCCGCCAGCAGCGCCACGACGGCGACCGCGGGGATGAGACGGCGGATCATGCTGGCTCCTGGGAGTCGCGCTGATGGCTCGGGGGTGGAGCTGGCGGACTGAGTGCCTGTGCCGGTGCGGCGGCGCGCTGACCGGTCACGGCTGGTCCCCGGTCTCCCGCACGCGGGTCAGGTGACCGTGGGCGCGCCGGATCTCGGTGTCCAGCGCGGAGACCGTGCTGGACATGGAGTCGGCGGCGCGGGCCTTGAACGTGTCGATCGCGTCGATCGCCGCGTAGATCTGGTCGAACGAGGTCCGCACCGCCTCGACGCCGACGGCCGGGGTCGTGGCGATGCGCTGGACGTCCTCGCCCTGCAGGGACATCAGCGTCGCGTTGGAGCGCAGGATCGAGTCGGTCAGGCCGCGCAGGGCGTCGACCTGGTCGATCACCTCGCGCTGCCCGGCCAGCGCCGCCGCGACCGCCACGCCGATCCGCAACGCGGTGACGGTCGTGCTCACGGCCCGTTCGATGCCCTTGACCAGTTCGTCGTTGTTGCGGCGCACCACGTCCAGTGCCATGTACCCCTGCGCGCACACGGCGAGCTGGGTCAGCAGGTCCTGATGCCGTTGCCGCAGGCCGAAGAGCACGTCGGCACGCAACGCCTGGGCGCGTTCGGGTTCGGCGAAGTCGAGGACGGCCACCTGGCGCTGCACCGCCTCGTCCATCTCGGCGGCCAGGGCGGCGTCCTGCGACAGCTTGGTCATCAGGTCCCACAACCGTTGCCGCTCGCCCTTGATGGCGGCGTTGTCGCGCTTCAGCGCGTCCTGGCCGGACCGCAGCCTCAGCACGATGCGGTTGAGCGGCTCGTCGGCCGCGCGCAGCCGTGCCAGCAGGCCGCGGGCCGAGTTGCCGCCGGGGAGGAAGCCGAGGACCTTGCGGCCGGTCAGCTTGCTCAGGTCCTGCGGATCGAGTTCGCGGACGGAGCGCCGCAGTTCGGTCAGGCTCGTCGAGACCTGGGCGCCGTGCGGTGACGAGACGGACGCGAGCGTGCGGTCGAGCAGCCGACCAGCGATCTGCGCCGCCAGCCGCATCTCCGCCTCGCCGAGCACCAGTGCCTCGTCGGCGATCCGGCTGAAGTCCGGTGACCGCGGGTCGACGGCGCCCAGGGCCGACACGAAGGCCTCGGCCCGTGACGACAGCTCGGTCCTGTCGGCGACGGGGATGAGCCCGGCCGCGCGGTCGACCGGCACGGGCTCGACGGGATCCGGTGGCGTCAGAACGAAATCGGTCATGTCAGTACTGCTTCGCGATCGCCTCGAGCATCCGCTCCAGGGTCTCGTGCGCGGGCGGCTCGACCACGTCCACGATCGTCTGCGGCACGGTCAGGTTCTTCTCCTTGACGACGTCGTCGAAGTGCCTGGGATCCGCTGTGCGGAAGCCGAACGTCGCGGCGAGCCTGCCCAGTTCGGCATCGCTCTGCAGCAGCTGCCCGACCCGGTCGCCGGCCTCGCGCAACGGCACGAGCGTGTGCTTGGACAGCACGGTCGGCGCCGGGTACAGCAGCTTCATGTCCGGCCGGACCGACGAGTCGCCCCGCACCACCCGGTCTGCGAACTGCGCCTCGTACGCCAGCACCAGCGGCGTCTTGCCCATGCCCGAGGACAGGTAGTCCTCGAACGGGCCCTCGGTGCTGCTCTGCGTGTATCCCTGGTCCAGGAACAGCCTCGACACCGCGGGCAGCACCTTGGCCTCGGCGTCCGGCGACGACACCACCCCGCCGTTGGCGACGAACGACGTGATCGCCAGGTACATCGCCGCCGAGTTCGAGTCACGCGGATCGGTCGTCGTGACGAGCAGGTTCTTGCGCGCGGGATAGGCCGTGTTGCCCGGCAGCTGGTCCCAGCGCGTGCCCTTGGCCGCGAGTTCGAGGTACGCCTGCACGTCGAACGTCTGGTAGCCCGGCCCGGACTTCACCACCCCGGCCTTCGTCAGCAGGTCGGCGACCGGGTCGAACGTGGCGATGACCATCGGCGACGAGAACGGCGCGTACGTCCGCGCGGCCTTGCGGTCGCGCTGGATCTTCTCGGCGGCGGGCGCCGAGGACGGGAACGCGAAGTCGTACGGGTTCAGGTCCGTGGCCGTCGCGATCTGCCGCGACCCGGCCGGATCGACCTCGACCTCGAGGCCGTGCTTCGCGAACACGTCCTTGACGCGCTGGTCGGCGAAGAAGGCGAGCTTCTCCGAGCCGATCACACCGCGGACGGTCTGGAGCCGGCCCTGTTCGCCGGAGCCCTGTCCGAGGACGACGGCCGTCACGACACCCACGAGCAGGACGACCGCAAGACCGATGCCGAGCGTTCTCTTCACTGTCCACCTCTACGAAAAGCCCTGTCAGACAACAGATCTTTCGTCACTTCGACGCCGTGCCGGGGTGAGTGGTCGCAACCGTGAGGTGAACAGTCGATGAACGGACCGATGAGTTCCGAGCGGTCCGGGAGTCGGTATCGCCGAAGAGCACGAATCGAGGAGGTTCCACGATGAAGTTCGTGACGATCGGCTACGGAGAGCGTGCCGACTACGACCGCACGTCAGCGGCCGTCCGGGACGAGGCACACGCGCACGACGCACGCCTGCGCGCGCAGGGGGTGGAGATGGGCATCGCCGGGGAGCCAGTGCAGGTCCGCAACCCCGGCAACACCGGCACGACCACGAAGGCGGGGGCGTTCCTCAGGTCCGAGCTGCCGATCGCGGGGTTCGCGATCATCGAGGCCGACTCGGTGGAGGAGGCTGTGCGCATGGTGGCCGGGACTCCGTGCGCCGTCGCGCACGGGGTCGTCGAGGTGTGGCCCCTCCAGTCAGCCCAGGGGTGACCGGTCGCCCACGGACCACTTGTGGCCGAACGGATCGGTGAAGCCGCCCTGCCGGTGGGTGCCCCACGGCATCTCGTGACTCACGACCGGGGAACCACCAGCTCCCGCGGCCACTGCTCTGGCGACGACGCCGCCGGGGTCGTCGGTGAACAGCTCGACCCGGACGCTGGTGACGTGCCCGGGAGTGGACTCCGCGGGGTTGTCGGGGTTGACCTGGTGGACGAAGAACGCTGCGCCACCGACCTGCAGACCGGCGACACCGCCGAGGTTCCACAGCTCCGCAGCGCCCAACGCGTTCTTGTACCAGGCAACGGCCGCGTCGGCGTCCGGGACGATCAGCATCACCGAGATGACCGGGGGTGTCGTCATGGCGCCCAGCCTGCCGGATCAGCTCGTGGACGGCTGGACGATCATCAGAGGTCCTGGAGCAGCCAGGCGACGTCGCGCACCAGCGCGTGCCGCCAGCCGACCCGGTCGTGTCCGGCGGGAGACCGGTTCGTCCGCACCGTCGCACCCGCCTGCGCCGCGAGCTCTTCCACCGCAGAACAGTGCCGGTGCATCCTCGGCTCGTGCTCGCCAACGTCGAACGCGACCCGCAGTCCGGACAGATCAGGCCGGGACCGCAGCCTTTCCGCGGTGTCACCGCCGGCCGGGCCGTCCAGCGCGAGCCCGGACCGGGGCAGGTCGCGGGCGTACCAGAACGACCCCGACTGGCAGGCCACCCGCGTCACCAGGTCCGGGAAGTCCAGCGCGGCCTGGAACGCGCTGAGCCCGCCGAGGCTCTGCCCGGCCACCGCGAACCGCGACAGGTCCACGGTCACGCCGTTCGAGGCGAGCAACGGCAGCAGCTCGTCCCGGATCGCCTGCCACAGCTCAGGAGAGCTGTACTCGGCGTCGCGATCACGAGGCGTGGGGAGGAAGACCAGCGTGGCGGGCGGCATCTCGCCGTTCTTCACCGCCGACTCGAACGCGGCGACGGCGGGGTGCGCGTACATCCAGTCGTCGCCGTCGAGCAGCAGCACGACCGGTTCGCCGCCCTGGTGCACGCGAACTGTCTTGCGTCCCAGCGAACCGTTCCACCGGATGCGGAGCGCCGGCACGTCCAGCACCTCGTCCGGGCCGACGACCGGCCAGTGCGGCTGCGGCTCCAGGTCCGGCGTGGTGAAGATCGACCGGTTCGGGCCCGCCCCGGCGGGATTCGACGGGTCGGCGTGCTCCTCGCCCTCCGAGACGAAGTGGTAGGTCACGCGCAGCCGGGCCGGCATCTCGACCTCGGCGGACCACAGGTCGTCCTCCTCGTGCGTCAGCTCGACCGGGTCCAGCACGCTCTCGAACCGCAGCGAGGCCGGGCCTCCGCGCCACTCGAACCTGGTCATCGGGCCACCGCCAGCTGGTAGGAGGAGTCGCGGCCGAGCAGTTCGCGGTGCGTGCCCTCGGACGCGACCGTGCCGCCGTCCAGCACGATCACCCGGTCGGCCACGTCGAGCAGCGCCGGGCTGCTGGTGATCACGATCGTCGTCCGGCCGCGGCGCAACTCGGTCAGGTTGCGGGCGATGAGCTGTTCGGTGACGGCGTCGACGGCCGTCGTCGGGTCGTGCAGCACCAGGATCTCCGGGTTCGCGGCCAGCGCCCGCGCGAGCGACAGCCGTTGCCGCTGCCCGCCGGACAGGTTCGCGCCCCGGTCGCGCACGGCGTAGTCGAGGCCGTCGGAGTGCAGGGCCACGACGTCGGTCAGCATCGCGGCGGACACCGCCTCCTGGACCAGCGCGCTGGTGCCGGACGGATCGACGTTCTCCCGCAACGTTCCCGCGAACACCTCGTGGTGCGACGGGTTGACCAGCAGGTGGGTGCGCACGCTCTCGATCGTCAGCGCCGCGACCTCGTGCTCGCCCAGCCGGACCACACCCGAGTACGACGCCGGGGGCACCTCGACGGACAGCAGGGCGGCCAGTTCGGCCGCGGCCTGCGGCTGGTACGCGGCGACGGCCACGAACTCACCGGGCCGCACCGAGAACGTCAGGTCCCGCAACGTTCCGTGGGTGACTCCGGAGACCTCGAGCCCGGTCTCCGAGACGACCTCCTCGACACCGGGGGTCATCCGCGCGGGCGCGGCCAGGACCAGCGCCATCCGTTCGGCGGAGGCCCGCGCGATCATCACGTACTTGGGCATCTCCGAGAACAGCTTCAGCGGCTCGATCAGGAACTGCGCCAGCCCGACCACCATCACCAGCTGGCCGATGGAGATCTCGCCCCGGAACGTCAGCAGGCCCGCCCACAGCGTCACCGCCGCCGCCAGCAACGAGTTGAGCGCCAGCGCCAGCCCGGCGTAGACGCCGTTGACCCGCGCCACGACGATCGACTGCTGCTTCGCCTCCGTGCTCACCCGGCGGTAGGCCTGGAAGGCCGCGTAGCTGCCGCCGAACCCGTGCAGCGGCCGCAGTCCGGCGATCAGGTCGGACACCTTCGCCCCGGCCCGCGCCACCTTCGCCTGCTGCACCTGGGTGTTGCTGCCGATCCGCCGCGACATCACGCTGAGCACGCTCAGGATCGCCGCCGTGCTGGCGAACACCAGCACGCCCAGGGGCACGCTGATCACCACCAGCACGACACCCGTGATGACCACCGACACCAGCGAGCTGATCAGCAGCGGCACCACCTCGATGATGTCCGCGGTCTGGTCGGCGTCCTCGGTGGCGACGGTGAGCACCTCGCCGGACTTCAGGTCGACCTCGCGCGCCACCGGCTGCAGGCCGCGGTCCGCGACCTCGACCCGCCACCGGTGCGCCTCGGTCGTGTTCGCCTTCTGCAGGATCCTCATGCCGAACCGCCACGAGTACGACACCGTCGCCATGACGAGACCGAGCGCGAGCAGCGCCAGCCCGAGCGAGCTGACCTGCCCTCCGCGCAGCGCGTACTCGACGATCACGCCGAGCAGGATCGGCACGGCGGTCTCGGCGGCCTGGTAGGACCCCATCAGCAGGGTCCCGGACGTCATGGCGCCGCGGTTGCGGCGCAGGGCGATCCTCAGGATCTCCCTGCCGGTGTGCACTTCAGTGTTCGTCAACGTGCCGCGCAATCGCTTCGGGAGTGGAAAGGGACAGCAGGTCGCGGATCGTGACGACGGGACCGAACTCGCGGCGGAGCAGTCCGATGAGCCGCACCGCGAGCATCGAGTGCCCGCCCAGGTCGGTGAAGCCGCTCGCCATGCCCACCTCGTCCTCGTCGAGGTCGAGCGCCTCCGCGAACATCTCGCGGACGAGCGTCTCGGTCTCGGTCAGTTCCCGGTCCTCGGCCTTGGTCGTCAGGGTGCCGAGCGGACGGGCCTCGGGCAAGGCCGCCGTGTCCGCCTTGCCGTTGACGGTGAGCGGGATCGCGTCCACCGCCGCGTAGTGCGACGGCCGCAGGTAGTCCGGCAGGCCGGCCCCGACCTCCGCCGCGATCGACGGGATGTCGCCGCCGTCGGCCAGCACCAGGTACGCCGCGAGCCGGTACGCGCCGTCGACCTGCGGGTCGGCCTGCGCGACGGCCGCGACGAACCGGACGCCCGGATGTGCCGCGAACCGCGCCTCGACCTCGCCCAGCTCGACGCGGTGGCCGCGGATCTTGACCTGCTTGTCCGTGCGGCCCAGGTAGAGCAGGTTGCCGTCCGGGCGCCGGATCACCAGGTCACCGGTCCGGTACATCCGCTCTCCGGGCACCCACGGGCACGCCACGAACCGTTCGGCGGACTGTCCCGGCTGCCCGAGGTAGCCGCGCGCGATGCCCACGCCCGACACGTAGAGCTCACCCGCGACGCCGTCCGGCACGTGCCGCAGCCACGGGTCGAGGACGTAGACGTCGGTGTTGTCGATCGCCACGCCGACCACCGGGTCGACGCAGTCGAACGTGCCGACGCCCAGCGTGTTGATCGTGTACTCGGTCGGCCCGTAGAGGTTGTAGCCGATCGTGCCCGGGGTGTCCGCGAGCTGCTGCCACAGGGTCGGCGTGACGGCCTCGCCGCCCAGCAGCACCAGTGCCGGCTTGTGCTCGGCGCCCAGTAGCCCTTCGGCCACCAGTTGCTGCGCGTAGGTCGGCGTCACGTTGATGACGTCGATCTCGTGTGCGAGGCAGTACTCGACCAGCCCCGTCGCGTCGCGGCGCAGCTCCTCGTCGCAGATGTGCACCTCGTGGCCGTCGGCGAGCCAGAGCAGCTCCTCCCACGACATGTCGAAGGCGAACGACACGGTGTGCGCGATCCGGAACGTCCGGTGCCCGTGCTCGGCCAGCACCGGCTCGAAGATCCGGCGCTGGTGGTTGACGAGCATGTTGGTCAGGCCGGCGTACTCGGTGACGACGCCCTTGGGCTTGCCGGTCGAACCCGAGGTGTAGATCGTGTAGGCCGCGTGCTTGAGCCTGTTCGGGTCACCGGGCGCGAACGTGGTCACCGGCTCGGCGTCCGGCCACGGCTCGTCCAGCCTGAACGTGGTGCCCTGGATCCGTGGCGCCACCGCGCTCGTCGTGATGATCAACGCCGGTTGCGCGTCGTCGATGATCGCGGCGATCCGCTCGTCCGGGTGGTCCAGCTCCAGCGGCACGTACGCCGCGCCGCAGCGCAGGACGCCGAACAGCGCCACGACCCAGTCCAGCGACCGGGGCACCGCGATGGCGACCGAGGTCTCGACGCCGATGCCCTTGCCGGACAACACTCCCGCCAGGTGGCGGCTGCGGTCGCGGAGTTCCGCGAACGTCATCGTCCTGCCGTGCGCGACGAGAGCGACGCGGTCCGGGTTGCGGTCGGCCGCCTGGTCGAACAGGTCGACCACGGTGAGGTCGCCGAAGTCGTTGGCGGGGTTGAGCTCTGGCGTCACCACCGAACCGCCGACCGCGCCGAGCAGGCCGTCCGCGCGGGTGAGCTCGTCGAGCACCCGCAGATACCCGTCGAACAACCGCTGCGCGAACGCGGGATCGGTGACGTCCGGCCGGTACTCGAGCTTGACCGTGAGCTCCTCGCCCGGCGTCACGACCCACGTGAACGGGTAGTGCGTCGAGTCCTCCGCCTCGTGGCCGGTGATGCCGTTCTTCTCGTTGAACTCGGTGAACGTGTCGTCGTCCAGGAAGTTCTGCAGCACGAACAGGCTGTCGAACAGCTGGTCGTGGCCGCTCGCGCGCTGGATCTCGCCGAGCCCGAAGTGCTCGTGCTCCATCGTCGCGACCCGCGAGGCCTGAACGGACGCCAGGAACTCGCCCACGGTGTCGTGCGGCCGCGCGGTCACCCGCATCGGCACGGTGTTCAGCAGGACGCCGACGATGCCTTCGGTGCCCTCCTCCTCACGCCCGGACACCGTCACGCCGAACACCGCGTCACCGCGACCGGTCTCCCGGCCGAGCGCCAGCCCGAGCGCACCGGTGACCACCGAGTTCACCGTCACGCCGTACCGGCGCGCGGCCTCCCGCACCCGGTTCGACGCCTCGACCGGCAACGCCCGCACGATCTTGGCCGGCAACGAGTCCGAAGTGGACCCCTCGCTGAGGAGCGTCGGACCGGGGAGGTCGGCGAGGTGACCGGCCCAGAACCTCTGCGCCGCCTCGGCGTCCTTCGCGGCCAGTGCACGGGTGTAGCTCTCGAAACTCGGTGTGGCGGGCGCCGAGTCGACGGTCTCGCCCGCGAGGAGCGCGCGGTAGGCGTCGAACAGGTCGTCCAGCACGATCGCGCGCGACCAGCCGTCCCACAGCAGCAGGTGGCTGGTGAACAGCAGGCTGTCCCGGCCGTTCGGCAGCCGCAGGACCGTCAGCCGCACCAGCGGCGGTGAGGTCAGGTCGAAGCCCGTGGCGCGGTCCTCGATTCGCAACGCCTCGACGGCGTTGTCGTTGAGCACGTCGACCGTGCGCACCGGCACCTCGCCGCTGATGCCCAGCACCTGCACCGGTGTGCCGTTCTCGTCGGACTCGAAGCCCGCGCCGACCACCGGGTGCTTCGCGATGACGTGGGCGAACGCCCTGCCGAGCGCGCCGGGGTCGAGCCGCCGGTCGAACGTGAAGAAGCTCTGCGCCACGTACTGACCGGACTTCCCGGCCAGCTCCGCCTGGAAGTACAGGCCGCGCTGCAGCGGCGAGACCGGCGCGGTGCGCCGCACGGTCACCGAGGCGTCCGCGATCCGTTCCAGCGCCATCAGCCACCGCGCCGCGATCTCGTCCGACACGTCCTCGGTCAGCCCGAACGTGGCGCGCAGCGAGCCGGCGGCGTCGACCCAGCAGTTGACCTCGACCGCGTACGGGCTCGGCCGGTTCTCGGGATCGACGTGCAGCGCCTGGGACTCGCTGGCGCGGCCGAGGTAGTTGAACAGCACCTGCGGCCGGGGCAGCGCGGCCAGCACGGGTCCCGTCTGCGGGTTCAGGTAGCGCAGCTGGCCGAACCCGACGTGCGCGACCTCGTCCGGTTGCCGCGCCACGACCTCCCGGGCCGCCGCGACCGGATCGGTGGCAGGGCTGAGCCGTACGGGAGCGATCGCGGTGAACCAGCCGACCGTGCGGGTGTAGTCGTGGTGCTCGGCGGCAGGGACGCGGCCGTGCCGTTCCAGGTCGATCACCAGGTCCGTCGGCGTGCTCTGGATCTCGGTGAGCGCGGTCCGCAGCGCGCCGCACAGCAGTTCGGTCAGGCCGACGCCGAGCGCGGTCGGCGCGGTCCGCACGACGTTGCCGGTGATGTCGGCGGCCAGCGTGACGGTGACCTCGCGCCGCTCACCGACCCGCGGTGTGAGCACCGGGGCGTCGAGCGTCTCGATCCACCGGCGCAGGTCGCCGCCGGACTGGGCGTCCAGCGTCAAAGCCGCGGCGTACGAGGCGAACGACGTCGTCACCGGCGCCAGCTCGTCGCCCCGCGTCGCGACGGCGAGGTCTTCGAGCAGGATCATCCAGGACACGGCGTCCACCGCGAAGTGGTGCACCACGACGACGAGCGTGCGGCTGTTCTCCAGCCACGTGAACGCCGCCATGACACCGGCTTCGGCGTCGAGCCTGCCCGCGGCTGCCTCGGCGGCCTCCTGCGGGTCGTCCGCCGACACCACGACGTCGACCTCCGCCGCCGGTTCGGTCCGCAGCGACCACACGCCCTGGTCCGTGTTCAGGCGCAGCCGCAACGCGGGATGCGCCGACACGACCGCGTTCGCCGCGCGGCGGGCGTCGTCCAGGCTCGCGCACTCCAGCTGCCTCGCCTGCGCGAAGCCGTCGAGCGACCCG
Source organism: Lentzea flaviverrucosa (assembly GCF_003350445.1). Lineage (NCBI taxonomy): Bacteria > Bacillati > Actinomycetota > Actinomycetes > Pseudonocardiales > Pseudonocardiaceae > Lentzea > Lentzea flaviverrucosa. The sequence continues at coordinate 126,913 of NZ_QQAU01000007.1, read as the reverse complement.
CCGAGTTCTCGCAGCCGCAACACGATCGGCGTCGGCACGACCGGGCCGTCCGAGATCTCCTCCACGACCGGGGCCTGCTGCTCCGCGCGCTGCACGGCGAACTTCTCCGCAAGCGCTCGCGGGGTCTTGTGCAGGAACATGTCGCGGGGCGAGAACCTCACGCCCATCGCCCGCGCCCGGTTCACCACCCCGATCGCGATGATGCTGTCGCCGCCGGCCGCGAAGTAGTCCGTGTCAGCGTCCACATCGGACGCCGGCAGGGCGGAGCGGAAGATCTCGACCAGCGAGTCGAGCACGGAGGTGTCCGCCGCGACGACCGGTGCCTCGTCCTCACGGGCGCGTGCCCGCAGCGCCGCGCGGTCCAGCTTGCCGCTGACGTTCAGCGGCAGCTCGTCCAGCTGGATGACCCGCTGCGGCACCATGTGCTGGGGCAGCTTCGCGGAGAGCACCTCCATGACGTCGGCCTGCGGCGTGCCCACGACGTGCGCGACGAGGTGGTCGTCGGTGTCCGCCACGGTCACGGCCACGTCGACCACGCCGGCGACCTCGCGGACGGCGGCCTCGACCTCGCCCAGTTCGATGCGGAAACCGTGCAGCTGCACCTGGTCATCGCTGCGGCCGAGGAACTCGAGCTCGCCGTCCAGGTTCCACTGTGCCAGGTCGCCGGTGTGGTACATCCGGGATCCGTCGCCCGCGAACGGGTCGGCGACGAACCGGCTCGCCGAGAGCCCCGGCCGGTTCGAGTAGCCGTACGAGACCTGCGGGCCGGAGAGGTAGAGCGAACCGGCGACACCGAGCCCGGCGGGCCGCAACCGGTCGTCGAGCACGTAGGTCCGCTGTCCCGGCACGGGCGTGCCGATCGGGCAGCCGTCGGCACGGCCGGGCTCGAAGTCCGAGTCGTCGAGCACGTGCCGCGAGGTGTACACAGTGGACTCGGTCGGGCCGTAGGTGTTGATCAGCTCCGGCTCGCGGGTGCCGTACCGGGCCACCCAGTCGCGCAACCGGCTGAGCTCCAGCAGTTCACCGCCGATGGAGAACCGGCGCACGGACGTGACCGGTTCACAGTGCTTGTCCGCCTCGATGAACTGGTAGAACGCCGACGGCGTCTGGACGACGTAGGTGAGGGCGCGCTCGCGCACCAGCCGGTGGAAGTCGACCGGCGAGCGGGTCAGCCCTCGATCGGGCACCACCAGTTCGGCGCCGCTGGTCAGCGTGCCCCACAGCTCCAGCACCGAGGAGTCGAACGAGAACGAGTGGAACAGCGGAATGACGTCGTCGGGCCCGAAACGCACGTCCGGCTGGATGTTCGCGAGGTACGTCACCGCGTTGCGGTGCGACACCACCGCGCCCTTGGGCTTGCCCGTCGACCCGGACGTGTAGATCACGTACGCCGGGTGGTCCCAGTTCGGCGGGGTGATCACGCCGGCGCCGGGCACGTCGTCGCCGATCGCCACCACCCGTGCGGCGCCGCCGGCCCGCGAGACGATGGCGGCGAAGCGGTCGCGCTGGCCGGGGGTGACGAGCACGACCTGCGGGGCGGCGTCGGAGATCAGGTACTCGAGCCGGTCGTCCGGGTACGCCGCGTCCAGCGGCACGTACGCGCCACCGGCGGACACGACCGCGACGAGCGAGACGACCTGCTCCAGCGACCGGGGCACGGCGACCGCGACCCGCTGGTGTGGCCCGACCCCGGCGTTCGCGAGCATCCCCGCCAGCCGGTTCTTCGCCTCGGTCAGCTCGCCGTACGACAGGCTTTCCGAGGTGCCGTCGATCCGGCAGAACGTCACGGCGCGCGCGTCGGGCGCACGGTCCGCGGCCGCGTCGACCAGACCGGCCAGCGTGGCGGGCTCGACCTCGGCACCCTCGACGCTCCGCGGAGCCGGAACCTCCCCACCGGCCAGCAGGGCGGTGAAGGTGTCGGCGAACGTCCGCACGATCCGCCGGGCACCCGCCGGACGGATGACCGTGGTGTCGTGCACCAGGTTGAACCACAGCGAGCCGTCGTGCCGGCGGGCGACCACCAGGGTCAGCGGGTAGTGCGGTGCGCCCTCGTTGACGACGTCCGTGATGCCGAACGACTCGCTTCGCAACGAGGTCACGTCAGTCGCGACGTCGAACACCACGAGCGTGTCGAAGAGCGATCCGGCACCGGCGAGCCGGCCGATCCTGGTCAGCGACACGTGCTGGTGCGGCAGCACGGCGGTCTGGTGCTCGCGCACCGCGTCCAGCAGCTCGCGGGCGGTCGTCCCGCCGGACCACCTGGCGCGCACGGGAATGGTGTTGATGAACAGGCCGGCGAGCTCGTCGATGCCGGGCACGTCGGCGTCGCGGCCCGACACCGTCGAGCCGAACACGACGTCCTGGCTGCCCAGGATCCCGCCGAGCGTCACGGCCCAGGCGCTGTGCACGGCGACGCTGAGCGAGACGCCGGCCGCCCGCACGCGCTCGTCCACATCGGACGGTGCGTCCAGGGCCATGTCGGCGAACCGCTCGGACGGCATGTGGTCCGGCACCGTGATCGACGGTCCGGGCAGGCCTTCGAGTTCGCGTGCCCAGACGCGGTCGCTCTCCTCGGCGTCGCTCTCGACGAGCCACCGCACGTAGTCGGAGTAGCCGCCGCGCACGTGCACCGACCCTGGCGCGTCGTACTCGGCCAGCAGCGCGCGCAGCATCGGGGGCACCGACCAGCCGTCCGCGATGATGTGGTGCACGGTCTGCACCAGCACGTACCGGCCCGGTGCGGTGAGCACCAGCGTGTAGCGCATCAGCGGACCGGTGGCGAGGTCGAAGCCGGCGACGCGGTCGCGTTCGGCGAGTTCGCTGATCTCCTCGCCGGACATGCCCTGCCCGTTCACCGTGGTGAACACCGGCCGCACACCCGACTCCAGCACCGACACGACCCTGCCGTCGGCGAGGCTTGCGAACCGTGCGGCCAGGTTCGGGAACAGGTCGAACACCCGCGTCGCCGCCGCCTCGAGCCGTTTGGCGTCGACGGCGCCGGTGAGCGTCAGCAGCTGCTGCTCGACGTACCGGTGCGCGGAGTCGTCGTCGAAGACGGAGTGGAAGTACAGGCCTTCCTGCAGCGGCGTCAGCGGGAGGATCTCGCGCAACGCGGGGGAGTCCAGCGCGTCGACGTCGGCCTGGGTGAGCGGCAGCAGCGGGAAGTCGCTGGGGGAGTGGCCGCCCCCGGTCAGGGCCGCGAGACCTTCCAGCGCGGCGACGAAGTACTCGCCGATCTTCGCGGTGTCGGAGTCGGTGAAGACCCCCGACGGCCACGACAGGACGGTGACCAGTTCCAGTTCGCCGTCGGTGCCGGGTTCGGCGGAGGCGTTGAACTCCAGGGCGCGCGGCAGCCGCATCGCCGGGTCGCGCTTCTCGCCGAGCTGACCGGCGTTCTCCGCGAGCTGCCAGTCCCCGGTCGTGCCACCGGCGAACCGGCCCAGGTAGTTGAACAGCACCTGCGGGCGCGATGCGTCGAACCGCTCGTCGCGCAGGTACCGCAGAGCGCCGTAGGAGACGCCGTTGCTCGGCACCCGTGCGAGGTCTTCCTTGACGCGCTTGAGAGCTGCGCCGAGGTCGTCGACGTCGACCGGGTCCACCGTCACCGGGAACAACGTCGTGAACCAGCCGACCGTCCGAGACAGGTCGGGGTCGCGCGGCACGAACCGGCCTTCGCGGCCGTGGCCCTCCAGTTCGACGTGCGCGAACGTCTGGTCCTGACCGTTGTCACGCCGCCACCGGGCCAGTGCAACCGCGAGACCGGTCAGCAGCACGTCGTTGACCTTGGCGTGGAACAACGCCGGCACGTCACCCAGCAACGCCGCGGTGGCACGAGAACCGACCGTCACGGTGCGGACCCGCTCACTCGCGACCACATCGGCTTCGGTCAGCTCACGCCGGCCGAGCAACTGGTCCACGCCCGGCAGCGCGCGCTCGTAGTACGCGCGGTCCGCGGAGAACGAGGCCTGCTCCAGCAACTGGGTCCAGCGCCGGAACGAGGTGCCGACCGGCCGGAGCTCCACCGCCGCACCAGAGGAGACCTGCTGCCAGGCCTGGGCGAGGTCGTCGAACAGGATGCGCCACGAGACACCGTCGATCACCACGTGGTGGATCACGATCACGAGCTGACGAGCCTCTGACCGCCACACCGCGCGCAGCATGATGCCCGCGTCCGGGTTCAGCCCTTCCGTGGCCGCGGCCACGCACTCCTCCAGCGGAGCATCGCTCTGCTCCCACAACGCATGTCCGTCGGCCGGGATGTCGAACGACCAGCGCTCACCCCGGACGAGCTTGGCGCGCAACATGTCGTGCCGCGCGACCAGTGCGTCGAGGATCTGGGTCAGCGCGCCGGCGGTCAGCTCCGCCGGGGTGTTGAGCACGACCGACTGCACGAACCCGTCGATCGCGTCCGTGGTCTCACCGAGCCACTGCACGATCGGCAGACCCGCCACCGGGCCCGTGGGCACGTCGTCGTGGTCGACCACCGAGGCACCGTCACGGGTCGCGACGGCGGCGAGCGCGCGCGGGGTGCGGTTGACGAAGATCTGGGTGGCGGTGACGAACACGCCCTCCGCGCGCAACGCGCTGAGCAACGAGATCGCGAGGATGCTGTCGCCGCCCAGCTCGAAGAAGTCCTGGTCCGCGCCGACCTGCTCGACGCGCAGCACCGAGGCGACGGCCGCGCAGATCACGGCCTCGTCGTCGGTGGCGGCGGCGGTCACCGGACCGGTCTCCACCACGGGCTCGGGCAGCGCGCGGCGGTCGAGCTTTCCGTTGGGGGTCAACGGGAACTCGCTCATCACCACGACGTGCGCGGGAACCATGTACTCGACCAGGTGCTCGGTCGCCCACTGCTTCACGGCGTCCGAGGTCAGGCTCTCGTCCGACGGCACCACGTACCCGACGAGGTAGTTGCCGCCGGCGGAGTTCTTGCGCACCACGACACAGGTGTGGCGCACGCCGGGGTGCTCGGCCAGCGCGATCTCGACGTCCTCCAGCTCCAGCCGCATGCCGCGGATCTTGACCTGGTTGTCGACGCGGCCGAGGAAGTCGAGCGACCCGTCCGGCGCGAACCGCGCCAGGTCGCCGGTGCGGTACAGGCGCGAGCCGTCGGTGGCGAACGGGTTCGCGACGAACCGCGACGCCGTGAGGCCCGGAGCGTTCACGTAGCCGCGCCCCAGCAGGAAACCGCCGATGTACAGCTCGCCGCCGACGCCGACCGGGCACGGCCGCAGCTCGTCGTCGAGGACGTAGAGATCGGTGTTCGGGTTGGCCTTGCCGATCGACGTCGACAGCCGCTCGGCCTCGCCGCGGTAGATGACGTGCGAGACGCCGATCGTGGCCTCGGCCGGGCCGTACCCGTGGTACATCGGGATGTCGAGCTTCGTGCGGAACCGGTCGTAGAGCTCGGACGTGAGCACCTCGCCGCCACACCACACGTGCCGCAGGCTGGCCAGTTCGCCGTCGCCCGCGATGTTCAGCAGCACGTCCAGCATCGACGACACCAGGTACACGAACGTCACGCGGTGGCGGTCGATCGTGTGCAGCAGGTGGTGCGGGTCGCGCTCGCCGCCGGACCGCACGACGACGGTCCGCCCGCCGCACACCAGCGGCAGGAAGATCTCGTTGATGGAGATGTCGAACGACAGCGGTGCCTTGAACAGCGACGCGTCGGAGTGTCCGAAGTGGAGGATCTGGTGCACCTGCCACAGCAGGCGTTCGCTGATCGCCTCGTGGCGGATCATCGCGCCCTTGGGGCGGCCGGTCGAGCCGGACGTGAACATCACGTACGCGAGCTGCGCGCCGCGGATCGTGACGTCGGTGGGATCGGCGGGGTAGCCGGAGAAACCCCACTCGGAGAGGTCGACCGCGAGAGCCTCGGGCTCGCCTTCCCGGCCACTGCCCAGGAGCAGGACGGCCTGCGCGTCGGCGATCACGGACTCGCGGCGGGAGGCCGGCCACTGCGGGTCCAACGGCACGAACGCGGCCTCTGCCTGCAGCACGGCGAGCAGTCCGACGATCATCTCGGCGGAGCGGTCCAGGGAGATGCCGACCACCTGTTCGGCGGTGAGGCCGCGCTCGAGCAGGTGGTGCGCCAGCTGGTTGGAGCGGGACAGCACCTCGCCGTAGGTGAACGCGCGCTCGCCGTCGTTGATCGCGACGGCGTCCGGGCGCTGCCGGGCCTGCTCGCGGAACAGCTCGACGACGCTCGGCCGGTCGCGCTGGAACTCGTTGTCGTTCCAGCGGGTCAGGTCCGCGAGCCGCTCGCCGGCCGTCTGGGAAGTCAGCGTGCCGATGGCACGGTTGGGGAACTCGGCCAGGTCGTCCAGGGCCCGTTGTGCCGCAGCCAGGTCGACGCCGTCCGGCACGGGGATCGCCCAGCCTTCGGGTCGTTCGACGACAGCGGAGTTCTGGCCCTTGTCGGCCCACACGAGCAGGTCGCTGAACAACGTCGCGGGGGTGAGCTCGAACCCGTCGACCGTGAAACCGGGGATGGCCCAGTGGTGCAGGGCGACGGCACTCGCGACGGCGATGGTCCGCTGGGGGTACTCACCGGCACGGCGCCGAACGGAGGTGATCCGGGCGGTCGAAAGAAGTACGTCGTGCTCGGCCATCTGTTCCATCGACGACTCAGCCATCCCTTCACGATCGGTGAAGGAAGCCTAACCTAAGTACTTGTCGTTCCGAATCGCCAAGCGGCCCAAAGGGCGGCGTAACGCCCGTCACGCGCCACAAGTTCTTCGTGTGTCCCCTGTTCCAGCACACGACCTGCGTCGAGGACGGCGATGCGGTCCGCGGCGATCGCCTGGGTCAGGCGGTGCGCGACCAGGAGCGTGGTGCGGCCCCGGCACGCCGCGAGCGCCGCTCGTTCCAGGGCGGCGGCACCCTGGCTGCCCGCCTCGGCCGTCGACTCGTCCAGCACGACGACGGGGGAGCGGCCGAGCACCAGGCGGGCCAGCGCGATCTGGGCGACCTTGGTCACGTCGAGGCGTTCGCCGCCCTCGCCGACATCGGTCCGCAGGCCCTGCGGCAACGCCTCGACCCACGAATCCGCGCCCACGGTCCGCAGCGCGTCCATCAGTTCGTCGTCGGTCGCGTCCGGTGCGGCCAGCCGGAGGTCCTCGGCCAGCGGACCGGCGAACACGTGCGCTTCCTGGGTCAGGATGCTGACGAGCGCGCGGGCCCCCGCCTCGTCCAGACCGGCGAGGTCGGAGGAGCCGATGTGCACGGAGCCGGTCAGCGGCGTGCCGGTCCCGGCGACCAGGGCCGCCAGGGTCGTCTTGCCCGCACCGGTCGCGCCGACGAGCGCGAGCGACGTTCCCGCCGGGATCTCCAGGTCGACGTCCCGCAGCACGTCGTGCTCGGATTCGGGATACCGGAAGGAAAGGCCGCGCACCGAAACCGGAAGCGGCTGAGCGTTCGCGTCGACCGCCACCGCGCTGCGCACGAGTTCGTCGCCGTCGGACTCGGTGGTCACGCCGACCAGTCGCGTCAGGCCCGCGCCGGACTTCTGCGCCTCGTCGAAGAAGGCCATGATGAGGCCGAGCGGGACGAACAACTTGTGGAACAGCAGAGCCGCGACGGAGACCTGGCCCAGCGACGACTGCCCGTTGGTCACCAGGAGGTAGCCGACGACGATGATCAGGCCGAGCCCGATGAACTCGGCGCGGTTCTCCCGGCCGATGAACCGGCCGAAGAACCGGAAGACCTCGATGCCGATGTTGCGCACCCGCCACGACTCGGCGGTCACCTTGTCCCGGAACGCGTTCTCCAGGCGGTAGGCGCGCACGGTCGCGATGCCGTCGAGGCCGCTGATCAACGCCTGCGCGCGATCGGCCTGCGCCTCGGACCGGGCGCGGTAGAGAGGCTGCGACCGGGGCAGGTACCAGCGCAACGCCAGCCAGTACGCGGGAAGCGCGCACGCGCCGGCGAGACCGAGCCGCCAGTCGAGGCCGAACATGCCGGCGGTCGCGATCACGACCAGCACGACCGCCGAGAAGATCGTCGGAATGGCCGTGCGGAAACCCTTGGAGATGACGGCGACGTCCTCACCGACGCGCGAGAGCACGTCACCGCGGCCGACCTCCTCGATCCGCGCGCTCGGCATCCCGAGCACCGCGCGCACCGCGCCTTCCCGCAGGCGCGCCAGCATCTCCGCGCCCACCCGGCCGACGAGGTAGGTCGAGACCGCGGTCATGGCCGCGCCGGCCAGCGCCGAGACGACCGTCGCGATGCCGATCGTCCAGAGGATCGACGCGTCGCGGCCCTGCACGACGCCGTCCACGACGGTGCCCAGCAGGAACACCGGGACGATCTGCAGCACCGCCCCGGCCACCGTCGCCACGATCGTGGCGATCGGCAGACCGGGGGCGGAACGGCAGTGGTCGTACACCCAGCGAGAGGCCTCCCGCCCGGACGCCGTGCGCAGGATCTTCGTCTGCGCGCCGGAGACGCTCGTGGTCACGAGGGGAGGCCTTTCGCTGGAACTGTTGTGTCAGAACATCAGCCGACGGACTTGGCGGCCTTCACGAGCTCGTCCACCGCGTACGGCATGGACGCCAGGGTCGCCTGCGAGATCGCGGCACCGACGGCCGCGCCCTCGCTGTCGAGGATGTAGTGGACCTTGCCGGCCTTGACCGCGGGCAGGTTGTTGAAGAGCTCGAAACCCTTGAGCGCCTTCAGGTCCGCCTCGTCGTTGATGATGAAGATGCGGTCGACGTTCATCACGTCGATGCGCTCGGGGGACAGCGACACGAAGAACTTGCCCGCCGCGAGCTCGTCGACCTTCGTGTTGGGCTTGAAGCCGAGACCGGTGGTGACCTGCGCGCGCACGTCGGTCGTGGCGAACGGGCCGATGGCGTCCTTGTACCAGGACGCGACGACCGCGGTCTCGTTCGCCCAGGCCGGGTTCGCCTTCTTGGCGTCGGCGATCTTGTCGTCGATCGCCTTGATGGCCTTGGCGCCCTCGTCACCCTTGCCGACCGCCTTCGCGACCTGCAGCGCGTTGTCCTGCCACTTGGCGGAGAAGGGCTCCTTCTCCTCCTTGGTGCGGCCGACCGTCGGGGCGATCTTGGTGAGCTTGTCGTACCACTCCTGCGTCGCCTCGGAGTAGACCGCGACGATCAGGTCCGGGCGCAGCTCGGCGATCTTCTCGAAGTTCGGCTCGGTGTCACCGTTCTTCATGATGACCTCGGGCGTGACCGAACCCCACTTGTCCTTCACCCACGGCCACTGGGTGTTGATGTCGGGCTTCTTGCCGTCGGGGTTCGGGTACTGGTCGACCATGCCGACCGGGACGACGCCCAGCGCGAGCAGGGTCTGTTCGTCGGTGTAGCCGAGGGAGACGACGCGCTTGGGCGCTTCCTTGATCTCCGTCGTGCCGAAGAAGTGCTCGACCTTGGTCGGGAACGAGCCACCGGAGGCGTTGCCCGCGTCCGGGGTCGTGGCAGGCGTGGAAGAACCGCACCCGGCGAGGACGCTGGCACCGACCACCGCGGCTGCTGCCACAGCGGTCAGTCGCTTCCAGGTCATGGTCGTTCTCTGGCCCATTCGGCACCTCGTTCTTCGCTGCCCACGCGGCGGGGGAAATTAGGACAGGCGAACCTTATCACCGGTTAGGGCAGGCTAACTTGGTTCTTGGTCACTCTTCGATACCACGTGGGTCCGGCCGATGGGCACGATCAGCGGACGCTCGCTGACGGGGTCGTCGATCACCTTCGCCTGCAGGCCGAACGTGTCCAGCAACAACTCGCTCGTGATCACCTGGCTCGGATGTCCCTGCGCGACGATCGATCCCGACTTCATCACGATCAGGTTGTCGCTGTACCGAACGGCCAGGTTCAGGTCGTGCAGGACCATGACGATCGTGCAGCCGCCCTCGTGCAGGTCGTCGACGAGGTCGATCACGTCGATCGCGTGCGCGAGGTCGAGATAGGTCGTCGGTTCGTCCAGCAGCAGCAGGTCGGTGCCCTGCGCGAGGGTCATGGAGATCCACACCCGCTGCCGCTGGCCGCCCGAGAGCGAGTCGACGGGGCGGTGGGCGAGATCGGCCACGCCGGTCATGTGCAGCGCCTTGGCGACGACGTCCGCGTCGTCGCTCGACCACTGGCGCACCCAGCTCTGGTGCGGGTGCCGGCCGCGGGCGACCAGGTCGGCGACCGTCAGTCCTTCCGGCGCGATCGGGGTCTGCGGGAGCAGGCCCATCCTCTTCGCGACGTCCTTGGTCCTCAGCCGCGCGATGTCGCCGCCGTCGAGCAGCACCGTGCCCTGGCGCGGTTTGAGCAACCGCGCCAGCGTCCGCAGCAGCGTCGACTTGCCGCAGCCGTTCGGCCCGATGACCGTGGTGATCACCCCGGTCGGGATGGCGACGTCCAGGTTGTCGAGCACGACCCGGTCGGCGTACCCGACCGTGACGCCCTCGGCCCCCAGTCGGGCGGCATCGTTGCGCAGCGCGGTCATAGGTCAACCTTACTTAATGCAGGCTTACCTCAGGCCGCGCGTCTGAGGTTCGAGCGCACCAGCAGGTAGACGAGGAACGGACCGCCGATGATCGCCGTGACGATGCCGACCGGCAGGTCGTTCGGCAGGACCGTCCGCGCGATCAGGTCCGACCCGATCAGCAGCACCGCGCCGAACAACCCCGACGCGACCACCGGAGGCACGGGGGAGCGCACCAGCCGCATGGCGATCTGCGGCGCGACCAGTGCCACGAAAGGCACCGGACCTGCGGCGGAGACCGCGACACCGGCCAGCAGCACCGCGCAGAGCAGGAGCACCGCGCGCACGGCCGAGTAGCGCACGCCGAGCCCCGCGGCGACGTCGTCACCGAAGTGCATGGGCTGCATCTGGAACGCGACCACCAACACGACGACGACCAGCACCGCCATGATCCAGAGCGACGCCCACACCTCGGTCCACGACCGCGAGTCGAGCGACCCGACGAGCCACCGCTGCGCGCGGGCGACGTCGCGGATGTCCGCGAGCACCAGCAGCCACGTCGTGAGCGCCTGCATGACCGCGCTGACCGAGACACCGATGAGGATCAGCCGGAACCCGTCGATGCCCTTCTTCCACGCCATGAAGTAGACGAGCAGGCCGGTCACCAGCCCGCCGGTGAGCGCGGCCGTGGAGAGCCCGAAGGCGCTGCCGATCGCCGAGCCGCCGCTGGCCGTCACGACGAAGACCGCCGTTGCGCTGGCGCCGCCGGTGATGCCGAGGACGTCCGGGCTGGCCAGCGCGTTGCGGGCGATCGACTGGGTCAGCGCTCCCGAGATGCCGAGCGCGACGCCGGCGATGACCCCGACCAGGGCCCGCGGCATCCGCAGGTCCATGACCACGAACTCGTCGACCCGCTCGCCCTGCCCGATGAGCGTCCTGAACACCGCGGGCAGTTCGATGGTGAAGTCGCCGACCGCGATCGACACGCAGAAGATCAGGAACGTCAGCGCCGCCAGCACGACCGTGACGAGCACGGTCCACGGCCGCCAGACCCAGGACCAGGCGCCGACGCGGACGCCGCGGTGCATTTCGGGTGCTTCCGGTGCGGTGGTCATGCCTGCCTGAACTTCCCGAGCCAGACCAGCACCGCGAAGAACGGGGCGCCGAGGAGTGCGATGACGATGCCTGCCTGCAGTTCGGCGGGACGCACGACGAGCCGGCCCGCGATGTCGCCGAGCAGCAGCACGCCCGCGCCGAGCAACCCCGCGTACGGCACCAGCCAGCGGTAGTCCGGCCCGGTGAGCCACCGCGCGACGTGCGCGACCATCAGGCCGAGGAAGGCGATCGGCCCGCACGCCGCCGTGGCCGCGCCCGCGAGCAGCGTGACGGCCAGGACGCCGACCGTGCGGCCGGCCGCGATGTTCACGCCGAGGCCGCGCGCGACGTCGTCACCGAGGTTGAGCAGGTTGATCACCGGCAGGTTGATCAGCGCCAGCACGAGACCGACGCCCATGAAGATCGACGCGACCGTGATCACGTCGAACCCGACGCCCTGCACCGAGCCCGCGTTCCAGAACCGCAGCACGTCGAGCGTCTGCTTGTCGCCCAGCGCGACCGCGGTCGTCATCGCGGCCAGGAACACCGTGACGCCCTGCCCGGCCAGCGCGAGCGTGAGGGGGTTGCCCGCGCCGCGTCCGAGGCTCGAGAGCCCGAACACCACCACGCCCGCCACCGCGGCCCCGAGGAACGCGAACCACATGTACTGGACCGGGTTCTGCAGGCCGAACAGGTAGACCGAGAGCACCACGGCGAACGACGCCCCGGAGTTGACGCCGAGCAGGCCGGTGTCCGCGATGGGGTTGCGGGTGTGCCCCTGGATCAACGCGCCCGCGACACCGAGCCCGATGCCCGCCACGATCGCGAGCACCGTCCGCGGCACGCGCAGCGTCTGCACGATCAGCGTGATCTCGACGAGCCGCTGGTCGTCGCCGGGGTCACCGAACAACCCCTGCCACACCTCGGCCGGGGTGAGCGACCGCGCGCCGATCACCAGCGAGAGCACCGCCCCTGCGGCGAGCAGCACCAGCAGGCCCGCCAGCCCGAGCCGGCGCCGCCGGTGCGGGCTCTCCCCAGGTGCGGCCTCGTGCCCGCGTTGCTCCACGACCATGCTCACGACGGGCTACGTTAGCTCCCGTCCGGCCCGTTCGGTCAGGGCACCCTTACCTCGATCGCCCGCACGGTCTTCTCCAGAGCCCCGCCGAGCACCTTCCGCCCGAGCAGCCCGAGCGAGAGACCGAGCAGTTTCCCCTTGAGGTTCTTGCCTTCCCGCACCACCTCGGCGTGCACGAGGGTCGTGCCGCCGGCCTGCTTCGTGAACGTGTAGGTGTGGCCGGACCGCCCGCCCCACACGTTGGAGTCCACGGTGGTCAGCACGACGCGGCCGGGGTCGGACCAGTCGTAGCGCAGGCGCTCCCAGATGCCGCCGGACCCCTCGGTCACGTCCGCGAACGTGTCGCCCCGCTCGTGCACCCGCAGGTCGGCGTCGGCGCTGTTGGGGAAGAGGTCCGCGCGGCCGGGGCCGAAGTCGGTGAGCCCGGCGACGAACTCCTCGGGCGTCGCGGTGGTCTGCTGGGTCAGGGTGATGGTGGGCATGTCGTCCGCTCCTCGTGTTGCTGTTGCAGGAGTCAGACTTCCCGGGCCAGGGTGTCGTTCGCGCCCGTGGATGTCCCTGGTCGCAGGTGCTCGCGCAGGCGGGAGAGGTAGCCGTGCAGCGCGGCGCGCGATCGCCGCGGAGGCCCGGTGCCCCAGACGCACGGTCAGCTGCGTCATGGTCACGGCCTCAGCTGTCCTTCGCGACGGAGAGGAGCGACACGACGGCCAGCCCGGTGTTGACGGCGGAGATGATCGTGGTCAGCTTCGCCGCCTTGGGCGGCAGTTCGCCGCGCCTTCCGGCGTAGACGGCGGCGGCGGTGTCCGTGGCGTGGATCAGCACGGCCTGGCGCAGGACCCGGCGGGCGTGGGCATCGGTGCTCTTGAGCGTCAGCAGGTCGACACCCAGGACGAGCGTGCGGATGCCGAACATGCGGGCGGGGTAGACGAACCTCCTGTCGTCGCCCAGTTCGTCACCCAGGCTCTTCGCCATCCGGTCCGCGGCGACCAGGCCGAGGGCACCGTTGAAGATCCGGACGCAGGCCAGAGTGGTCCGCGTGACATCGCCCAGCTTCATGCCGCCACCTCGTGTCGATCTTCAGTTTCACGGAGTCCAGGAGAAGCGGGCGGCGAGCCACTGCTCCGGCGACGACCGCGACGCCGAGCGTCGCGGGCCTCACCTCCGCAGCTCCTCGACGTGCCGCGCCAGCTCCGGGTCCATGAAGTCGTTCAACCTCAGTCGCACCGGGGCATCCCCTGCCGTGTTCGTGCGTCGAGTCAACCAGCCGACGTGACCCAGCAGACACGAACCCGATCGGCCGCCGATGCGAACGTCCAGGAGAACGGAGGTGTTGCTGTGAACTCGCAGAGGCGAGAAGACCCCGTGCTGATCACCTCGGCCGCCCCGTCGTACCAGGAACAGCTCGCCGCGCGGCGCCGCAGGTACGCCCTGATGATGAGCCTGCGCATCCCGTGCATCGTGCTGGCCGTCGTGTTCGCGAAGATCTGGTGGCTCGCTCTCATCCTGATCCTGCTGTCCGTTCCGCTGCCGTGGATGGCCGTCCTCATCGCGAACGACCGGCCGCCGCGCAAGGCCGAGAAGCCGCAGCGCCTCGAACGGACGCGCCGCGCGATCGAGGAGCCGCGGTGATCGGACTCACGGTGGTGGTCGGCTACGGGGACGCGGCGCTGGACGTCCTGCGGCACCTCCCGTTGCACGTCGAGAAACCCGACGTCGTGGTGATCGACCCCGACGCGATCGCGCTGACCGCCGCGCTGGCCAACGGCGCCAGGGTCGTGCGGGGCGACGGACGGGACATCTGCGCGTTGCGGCAGGCCCAGGCGCAGTTCGCGGCACGGGTGGTCGTCGCCGTCCCCGACGACAGGGACGGCCTGCTGATCACCATGGCCGCGCGCGGCCTCAACCCGTCGGCGATCATCGTCGCGGCGGTCCGCGACTCGGCCAACCAGGAGCTGTTCGCCAGGCTGGGCGCGGACGACGTCTTCGTGCGCGCCCGATCCGCTTAGTTCAAGGGCACGCGGCCCAGCACGTGCCGCAATGCCGGTTCCAGGTCCGGGTACCGGAACCTGTGACCGGCCTTGGCCAGCGCGGCGGGCCGGACCAGCTGGCTCGCCTCGGCCAGTTCGCGCGCGCCCTGCTCACCCAGCAGGAGCTTCGGCCCGAACGACGGCACCGGCAGCAGCGCGGGACGGTGCAGCACCTTCGCGAGCGTGGCGGCGTAGGTGCTGTTGCGCACGGCATCGGGGGCGACGGCGTTGACCGGGCCGCTGAGTTCGCTGTCGTAGAGCGCGCGGTGATAGACGTCGACGAGGTCGTCCATGCCGATCCAGGACTGCCACATCCGCCCGTCGCCGAGCCGCCCGCCCAGCCCGGCGGCGAACAGCGGGTGGAAGAGCCGCAGCGTGCCGCCGTCGGGGGACTGGACCAGCCCGGTGCGGACGTTCACCACGCGCACCCCGGCCGACGCGGCCGGTTCGGTGGCCGCCTCCCAGCCGGCGACCAGGTCCGCGAGGAAACCCTCGCCTCGTTCGCTGTCCTCGGTGAGCTCCTCGTCGCCGCGGTCAGGGCCGTAGAAGCCGATCGCGGACGCGCTGACGAACACCGGCACACCGGTGGCGGCGGCCAGTTCGGCGAGTGCCCTGGTCGGTCCGATCCTGGACGAACGGATCGCCCGCCGGTGCGCTTCGGTGAACCTGCCCGCGATCGACGCGCCCGCCAGGTGGACCACAGCGTCCACATCGGACAGCAGGTCGGGTGCCGGGCGATCGGTGTCCCAGCGCCGCTCGTCCGGGGCGGCGGGGGAGTGGCGGACCAGCTTCACCACCCGGTGGCCCGCCGTGCTCAGGAACGACCACAGCGCCGTGCCCACGAACCCGCTGCCGCCGGTGATCGCCACCGTGAGCGGCCGGTCGCCCGCCTTCCGTGCCGAGGCCTGAGCTGCCAGGTCGGCGGCGAGCTGGCGGTGCCGGTAGGCGAACATCGACCGCAGCAGCGCACCGGGAACAGGCGTCTCCACGCGGTCGGTCATCCGCGTCCGCTCGCCCTCCGCCGCGAACTCGTGGGTGTGCCGCCATTTCAGCGCCCAGCTCAGCGGCGCGGAGTCCAGTTCGTCGACGAACCGGTGCGGCGGCTCGAAGCCGGTGTGCCGTGCGCCCCAGCGCAGTCCGAGCGGCAACCCCAGCACGGCGCGGCCGCCGTCGAGGGTGCTCGCCTCGCTCACGACTCCCACCGGCTGCCACGGCGGCGAGAGCCGGTGGATGGCGCCCGGCCGCGCGTGCCAGCCGAACACCTCGTCGAGGGGAGCGTCGACCACGCTGGAGAAGATCAGGGACATGCTCCCCACGCTAAGTGCGCCCCGGAGCGTCCGCTTGATGGATTCGCCGGACAAGTGATCACTCCGCGTGCCCTTGTGATCTCGCAGAGTCATCTGTAGGGTTAATGATCTGGGAGCGCTCCCAATCCGCCGCTGCTGTGTGAACGTCGATCATCGGAGATCGGAGGCTCATTCATGCGCACGCGCAACAGCACCTTCGGGTCGCGCACCAGACGGCGGGGCTTCATCGCACTCGTCATCAGCGCGCTGGTCTGCACGTTCCTCTGGACGCCCACGGCGTCCGCCCACGGCACGATCGTCGGACCGGCCACCCGTGCCTACCAGTGCTGGCAGACGTGGGGCAGCCAGCACACGAACCCGGCCATGCAGCAACAGGACCCCATGTGCTACCAGGCCTTCCAGGCCAATTCCGACACCATGTGGAACTGGATGAGCGCGCTGCGGGACGGCCTGGGCAGGAACTACCAGGGGGCCACGCCGGACGGGCAGCTCTGCAGCAACGCCCTGACGCGCAACAACTCCCTGAACACGCCCGGCCGGTGGAAGACCACCAGCCTGGGCAGCAGCTTCTCGATGCACCTGCACGACCAGGCCAGTCACGGAGCTGACTTCCTGCGCGTCTACATCAGCAAGAACGGGTTCGACCCGACCACCCAGCGCCTGGGTTGGGGCAACCTGGACTTCATCACGCAGACCGGCAGGTTCGCCCCGGCCAAGGACATCAGGTTCAACGTCCAGACCTCCGGCGCGTACCGCGGCCACCACGTGGTGTTCACGATCTGGCAGGCCTCACACCTGGACCAGGCGTACATGTGGTGCAGTGACGTGAACTTCGGCTAAGAGCCGACGTGGTGCGTGTCCCCGGGAACCACCGGGGACACGCACCACGCGTTCAGTTCGCGACCAGGCGCCAGCGGTTGTCCGCGGAGCCGTTGTCGGAGTCCTGCACGACCTGCGCCCCCGCGGTGGTGGAGCCGTTGAGGACGCCGAGCAGCTTGCCGCTGTGGGCGTTGCGGACCTTGTAGGTGCCGTCTCCGTTGGAGACGAGCGTCCACCTGTGGTCGGCGGTGCCGTTGTCGGACCACTGCAGGACGCGGGCGTTGTCGGCGGTGGACATGTTCTCCACGCCGAGGACCTTGCCGCTGTGGACGTTGCGCAGCCGCACGTCGGACCCGTCGGTGATGATCTGCCAGTTGTGGTCGGCGGTTCCGCTGTCGTGCCACTGCACGGCGAGGCCACCGTCCGCCGTGGACATGTTCTGGACGCCCAGCACCATGCCGGTGCCCGCGTTGACCAGCCGGTGGCTCGCGGTGGCGGCGCCGGTGTTCCAGTAGACGTTGTAGTTGAAGCCGTGGGCGTCGTGGAACGGCCCGAGGTTCACCCGCGTCCCGTTCGCGGTCGCGGTGAACGCCAAGGACGTCGTGCTGGTGCGCGTGACGGAGCCGACGTCCAGCGAAGGCAGCCCGGACGGCTTGGTGTCGCCGTAGTTGCCGGCGAGCACCGCCGGGCCGTAGGTCAGCGCGACGACACCGGCGTTGTCGTTGGCGGGTTGGGCGATCACGCGCATCGGCATCCGCAGCGCCACCACGTCGCCGGACGTCCACGAGCGCGTCAGGGACGCGTAGGTGCCGGGTGTCGTGGTCACGTTCTGCGCCACGCCGTTGACGCTGACGGTCGCGCCCGTGGTCCAGGCGGGGATGCGCAACCGCATCGTCCACGAGCCGGCCGCGTTGCCGGTGACGGTGAGCGTGGTGGTGTCACTCGCCGGGTAGCTCGTGGTCTGGGTGACGGTGATGCCCCGCGACGACCACGTCAGGACCGACGGCGCGTACAGGTTCACGGTGAGGGTGCTGCCGCTGAAGAAGTAGATCGAGTCGGCGAGCTTGGTGTTGGTCTCCAGCCCGGTGCCCTGGCAGCACCAGAACGTGCCGTAGTCCGTGCTCCAGTGGCCGCCGCCCCACGCAGGGCCGGTCTCGCCACGCCGGTGACCGGGGTTGAGGCCGGTGAAGTAGCAGGTGTGGCCGTGGGGGTCCGCCGGGTTCTGCTGGCCGATCAGGTGGTTGAGCAGGGCGCGCTCGTAGTAGTCGAAGTAGGCCGCCCTGCCGGGGTCGGTCAGCCACAGTTCCCGGGTCAGCCTGAGCATGTTGTAGGTGTTGCACGCCTCGCACGTGTCGGTGTTGAGGTAGGCGGCGATGGCGTTGGGGGAGCGGAAGTGCTCGGCCTGGCTGTTGCCGCCGATGACGTAGGTGTGCGCGCCGATGGTGATGTTCCAGGCGTTGAGGGCGATGTCGCGGTAGCGGGTGGTCCCCGTCGCCTTGTACTCGCGTGCCGCGCCGATCCACTTCGGCACCTGGGTGTTGGCGTGCAGGCCGTTCAGGCGGTCCTGGTTCGACGCCAGCGGGTCGAACACGGCGGCGTGGTCGAACCGCTGGGCCGTCGTCAGCCAGCGGGAGTCGCCCGTCTGCTGGTACAGGTCGGCGAGCACGGCGTTCATGCCGCCGAACTCGGTGCCCAGAACGGACTGCATGCGGCTGTAGGACAACCGGGCCGTGCGCCAGTCCACCCATCCGGCGAGGCGCAGCAGCACGTCGCGCGCCTGGGTGTTGCCGATGTGGCGCCACACGTCCAGCAACCCGGCGAGGGTCTTGTGCAGCGAGTAGTACGAGACGGCCTTGGGGGAGCCGTTCTCCAGCGCGTCGAAGTCCGACTCGGGGAAGCCCGCCAGGTAACCGGTGTTGAACCCGGCCGCCGCGTTGTTCGCCTGGCACTTGGCCAGTTCCGCGACCATCTGGTTCGCCTTGTCCCGGCACGTCGTGTCGCCCAGGACAGCCCACGCCTGCGCCCAGGCCGTGAGGAAGTGCCCCTGGCTGTGCGTGCGGAACGGGAAGTTCGGGGCCTCCCACCCGCCCAGCGCGGCGGCGCCGTTCGTGGACAGCCGGTGGTTGGCGCGGAAGTTGTAGAGCAGGCGGTCGACGTCGACGAAACGCAGGTAGGACAGCGTCCGGTTCTGGTTGTCCAGCCACCGGCCCGACGTCAGCCGGACCTCGGACAGGTCGAACGGGTAGGCCGACACGCCGGCGTCGGCGCGCACCGGCGGCACCGAGGCCGCCTGCGCGGAACCCGCCACCAGTGACGGCGCCGTGGTCGCGATGGCGGCCACACCCGCGGCTTGGAAGAGCCTGCGTCGACTCAACGATGAGGACATGAGGATGCTCCAGTGGCTCGGCGAAACTGCAGTCGCGGCGCGCAACGGAATGTAGCCACGTCGTTGCCGACAGGTCAACGCTCAATGTGAGCGTTAACTTTGAGCAACGTCGCTACCGGAAGCATCTCTCATGTCTCGATCGGTCAATACCTGTTAGCGTTCACAGAGCGGCGCTTCACAGCGCGCCGACCGCCTCGCAGGCCTTGCGGACGCCCTCGCCGTAGGCCGGATCGGCCTTGCCGCAGTGGGCGATGTGCCGTTCGACGGTCTCCTTGCGGGCGCCCTTGATGGCTCGCGCGGTGTTGTCGAACAACGCCTGCTGCTGCTCGCCCGTCATCAACCTGAACAGGTCTCCTGGCTGCTCGAAGTAGTTGTCGTCGTCCTCCCGGAAGTCGAACCGGTCCGCGGTGGCGCCGGCGCGCAGGGCCGGTTCGGCGAACGCGGGCTGCTCGGGCCAGCGGCCGAAGTTGTTCGGCTCGACACCGGGCACCCCTCCCTGGTTGCCGTCGACCCTCATGGCGCCGTCGCGGTGGTAGCTGTTCACCTGCCGCGCGCCGTTCGGGTGGTTCACCGGGATCTGGTGGTGGTTGACGCCCAGCCGGTACCGCGCGGCGTCGCCGTAGGAGAACAACCGTCCGGCCAACATCCTGTCCGGGCTGAAGGAGATGCCGGGCACGACGTTGGCCGGGCTGAAGGCGGCCTGCTCGACGTCGGCGAAGTAGTTGCCGGGATTGCGGTCGAGCCGCAGTTCGCCCGCCTCGACCAGCGGGTAGTCCTCCTTGCTCCACACCTTCGTGAGGTCGAAGGGGTGGAAGCGGTATCCGGCCGCGTCGGCCTCGGGCATGACCTGCACGTAGAGCTTCCAGACCGGGAAGTCGCCTCGCTCGACGGCCTCGTGCAGGTCGCGCTGGTGGGACTCGCGGTCGCGGCCGATCAGCGCGGCCGCCTGCTCGTCGGTCAGGTTCTCGACGCCCTGCTGGGTGCGCAGGTGGAACTTGACCCAGTGCCGGGCTCCGCCGGCGTTGACCATGCTGAAGGTGTGCGAGCCGAAGCCGTGCATGTGCCGGTAGGACTTGGGAATTCCCCGGTCGCTCATCACGATCGTCACCTGGTGCAGCGCCTCGGGCAGGTTCGTCCAGAACCCCCAGTTGTTCTCCGGGCTGCGCAGGTTGGTCCTGGGATCGCGCTTCACGGCGTGCGCGAGGTCCGGGAACTTCAGCGGGTCGCGGAAGAAGAAGACCGGCGTGTTGTTGCCGACCAGGTCCCAGTTGCCCTCGCTGGTGTAGAAGCGGGTCGAGAAACCGCGGATGTCCCGCTCGGCGTCGGCGGCGCCGCGTTCGCCCGCCACCGTCGAGAAGCGCACGAACGTCTCGCACTGGTTGCCGATCGCGCTGAACAACGCGGCGCTGGTGTAGGCGGTGAGGTCCCCGGTCACGGTGAACCTGCCGAACGCGCCGGAGCCCTTCGCGTGCATCCTGCGCTCGGGGATGACCTCCCGGTCGAAGTGGGCGAGCTTCTCCAGCAGCCACACGTCCTGCAGCAGCACGGGCCCGCGCGCTCCGGCGGTGAGGCTGTTCTGGTTGTCGGGCACCGGAGCACCGGCGGCGGTGGTCAACGGATCGGTGTTGTCTTCGAACGCCATCAGGGGAACCTTCTCCGGTCAGGGGAACTGAACGCCGGGCCGGCACGAGGGGCACAGCCCCCGGTGCAGGACCTCGGTCTCGTCGACGTGGAACCCGTGCGCCTGCGCGAACTCCGGGACAGTGGCGGTGACGCCCGGCTCGACGTCGGCCATCGCCCCGCAGCCCCGGCACACCACGTGGTCGTGGTCGTGAGCGCGCAGCTCGAAGCGGGCCCGCGGGCCCGTCTCGATCCGGCGCACCAGCCGCGCGTCCGCCAGCGCCGTCAGGACGTCGTAGACGGCCTGGGTGGAGACGGAACCGATGTCCTCGCGGACCATCCGTCCCAGCAGCTCCACGTCGGCGTGCGGATGACGCCTGAGCGCGGCCAGCACCGCGATCCGTTGTTTCGTGACCCTGAGCGAGGCCCCGCGCAACGCGGCGGCCGGGTCGGCTGTGGACACGAGAACTCCAAGTAGGTAGGACTCCTACCTACACTGTGGCATGCTGGGTGTCCCGAAGACAAGAACGGTTCCAGGAACGAGGTCCTCCATGAGTGGTGCTCACGTGGCGGTCGTGTCCACCGGTGCGGCGCGGCCGGTGCCCTGGCGGGGACGTCCGGTGACCTCCGCCATCGCGAAGTCGCCGGTGTCCGGGTCCGTCGAGGTCGGCCCGCTCGGGCTGGCGGGCGACGAGCAGGGCGACCGCGAGAACCACGGTGGACCCGACAAGGCGGTCCTGCTCTACCCCGGCGAGCACTACGCGGCATGGGCGGAGGAGGTCGGCGAACTCGCCATGCCCGCGTTCGGCGAGAACCTCACCACGTCCGGACTGCTGGAGAGCGACGTCGTGCTCGGGTCCGTCTACTCGGCCGGCTCCGTGCTGCTGCAGGTCAGCCAGCCCCGCCGGCCCTGCTACAAACTCGCCGCGCACCACGGGATCGCGGACATGGCCGTGCGCACCCAGCGCAGCGGACGCACGGGGTTCTACTGCCGGGTCCTGCGGGCGGGAAGTCTCGCGGCGGGTGACGCGCTGGAGCTCACGACCAGGCCGTCGCACGGGATCACCGCGGCCGAGGTGCACCGAGTGCTCAACGTCGACCGCGACGACGAGGTCGCCGTGCGGCGACTGCTCCGGCACGCGTACGTGCTTCCCGAGTCGTGGGTGAAGCTCCTGCGTCGGCGCATCGACGGCGACCTCGAGGGCCAGGGCGCCCGCCTGGAGGGCTGAGCGGCCTCAGCCGCGCTTGCGCCGGGCCGGTGTGATCGCCGGTTCGTGCTCCGGGCAGTCCGTGCGCAGGTCCGCCAGTGGCAGTGGAATGCGCAGCAGGTGGCAGTGGTGGGGCGCGTCCGGCTCGGGGTACTCGTCGCGCCCGAAGAAGCGGCACGTCGTGCACGTGTGCGTCACGCTCACCACGCCCGCGCGCTGCAGGTCCGCGATCGCGCGCAGGAGCGTGTGCAGCGTGATCGCCCTGTCCTGTTCGGAGATCCCGGCGAGCGCGGCCGTCAGCAGATCGTCCCAGGAGGACAGTCCTCGCGCGACCTCCTGGCCGGTGGGGGTCAGCGCCAGTGAGCGGCGGCGGCCGTCCGTGCCGGGCGAGCGCGTCACGAGTTCCTTGCGCTCCAACGCGGTCACCGCGTCGGACATCGTCGGGGTGGTGACGTCGAACTCCGCGGCGAGCGCGGCCACCTCGCCGCGCGCCTGGGAGTGCCGCGCCAGCGCCAGCACGACCTGCTGCTGCAACGGCGAGAGCCCGTGCTCCCTGGCGGTGCGCTGGGCCAGTGAACGCATGCCGTGCCCGAGCCGCTCGAGCGCGTCGGCCAGCCGCCGGTCGAGCCCGGCCGTGCCGTCGGTGTCAGTCATGCGATCCGCCTCGCCAGTGGGACTTTCCACGGCGATGGTACGTGCCGGTCGCGTTGAGACCTGGATCACCTCCAGCCAAAGTGGGTAGGACTCCTACCTAGTTTGTGGCAGTCTGTGGTCACCCCACCGCGGAACTCCACCTCGTGAAGGAAGCGACATGACGTCTCCCGATCCCGTTCCGGGCTACACCCACGACGACCCCGGCCTCGCGCCGTCACCGGTCTCCGCGGCCGACCTCAAGCTGCTGAAGGCGAGCGTCCTCTTCGGACCGGCGGACCAGCAGGCGTTGCGCACGGCCGGTGAGGTCCTCAGTGGACAGATCGAGCAGGTGCTGGACGTCTGGTACGGGTTCGTCGGTTCCCACCCGCACCTGCTCGCCTACTTCTCCACGCCGGACGGCACGCCGATCGACGACTACCTGGCGCGGGTGAGGGCACGGTTCGGGCACTGGATCATCGACACCTGCACCCGCCCGTACGACGAGCGCTGGCTGGCCTACCAGCACGAGATCGCCCTGCGGCACACCGACGTGAAGAAGAACCTCACGGACGCGGCCGATTCGGTGCCGCTCATCCCGTTGCGCCACATCATCGCGTTCGTCTACCCGATCACCGCGACGATCCGGCCGTTCCTGGCCGCCGGTGGCCACGACGACGAGCAGGTCGACGCGATGTTCCAGGCCTGGTTCAAGGCGGTCACGCTGCAGGTCGCGCTCTGGTCGCAGCCCTACGCCGGCCGGGCCTGGTGACGCCGTGAGCCTCCTGCTGTCCCCGTCGAGCGGACTCCTGACACCGGCCCTGCCCTGGGAGACGACCGAATGGTTCAACAGCGAACCGTTGAACCTGGCCCAGCTGCACGGCCGCGTGGTGGTGCTCGAAGCGCTCCAGATGCTGTGTCCCAGCTGCGTGAGCCACGCCCTTCCCCAGGCCGTGCGGCTGTCCAGGACCTTCGGTGACGAACTGGCCGTCATCGGCCTGCACACCGTGTTCGAACACCACCAGGCCATGACACCGGCGAGCCTCAAGGCGTTCCTGCACGAGTACCGCATCCCGTTCCCCGTCGGTGTCGACGCGCTGCGCAGCGCGCACCCGGCACCGGTCACCTTCAGCCGTTACCGCATGCAGGGCACGCCCACCACGGTCCTCATCGACCGCGACGGCATGCTGCGCGGCCAGAAACTCGGCCCGGTCGACGACATGTCGCTCGCCTCGGCCGTCACCAGGTTGCTCGACGGCGCCGTACCGCCCGCGGTCTGCGCGATCGACGGCACCTGCACCTGATCCACCCCGTCCCACGTCCAGAGGAGAACCACCATGTCCCGCGTCGAACTCACCAACCCCGACCAGATCACCGACGAGCGCGCCGAGACCCTCGCGCAGATCAAGGGCGCCTTCGGCGTCGTGCCCAACATGTTCAAGGCCGTCGCCCACTCGCCCGCCGCGCTGCAGAGCATGTGGGCGCAGTTCGGCGCGCTGGGCAAGGGCGCGCTCGGCGCCAAGCTCGGCGAGATGGTCGCGGTCGCCGTGGCCGACCAGAACCGGTGCGATTACTGCCTCTCCGCGCACACGATGCTCGGCAAGAAGGCGGGTGCCACCGCCGAGGAGATGAGCAGCGCCCAGAACGGCGAGTCCGACGACCCGCGCACCGCCGCCGTGCTGACGCTCGCCACCACCCTGGTCGAGAAGCGCGGCCAGATCGCCGACGCCGACGTCCAGGCCGCGCGCGACGCCGGGCTGAGCCAGGAGGAGATCGTGGAGACGGTGGCGCACGTGGCCCTCAACGTGTTCACCAACTACGTCAACGTCGCCCTGGACGTCCCGGTCGACTTCACCCGCGTGGCGCTGACCCGCTGAGGGGGCGGACGGGGAGCCCGGCATGCTGGCGGTCCCGGCACACCGCCGCAACCGGGCTCTAGTCCGAAAGTACGAGATGACGATCCGGCGTGGGGCAACCGCTTTCCCGGCGCCCTAGCGTCACGATCATGACTACTGCAACGGGCAGGACCACGCCGCCGGGCACCATCATCGCGGCCTTCGTCGGGTTCCTCGCGTCGTGCGTTTTCGCCGTGACGTCCGTGGGCGTGCTCGTCGGCACGCGCGACGACCTGGTGGAGGCGCTGAGGGCGTCCGGTACGGCGATGACCGAGGAGCAACTGCAGAGCGCGGCCACGTTCACCCAGGTGCTGTTCGCGGGCATCGCGCTGGTGATCGCACTGGTGCAGCTGTGGCTCGCGTTCAAGCTCAGGTCCGGCCGCAACTGGGCGAGGATCCTGCTGACCGTGTTCACGGTGTTCCAGGTGGCATCGCTGTTCATCGGCGAGGGAACCGCGACGCTTCCGGCGTACGGCGGTGCGGCGGTCGCGGCGATGGCGGTGGTGGCGAGCTACCTGCCCGCCTCCAACGTCTACGTCGACACGGTCAAGCGGGCGGGGTAGCGGCATCCCGCGCCGGGACCGGGGCCAGAATGCCGGTATGACCGCAGGGGGAACGCCGGCGCGGCGGAGCGTGTTCGTGGCCGAGGTCGCAGCGCTGGTCGTGGCGGTGGTGGTGGACTCGGTCCTGGCGGTGCGCGGGGACGGTGCCCGGGGTGTGCTCGGCCCGCTGATCGCCACGGTCGTGCCGTACGCGGGCGAGGCCGCCGCGATCCTCGCGGTCCTGCGGCGCCGGTTCCCCCGGCGGATCGAGCTGCTGGCGGGCGCGGTCGTGGGACTGTCGCTGCTGGGCACGGCGGTCGCGGAGTTCGTGGAACGGGCTCCCGTGCGGCCGCCGGTGACGGAGGTGCTGGCGGTGCTGTTGCTGGCCGCCGCCGGTTGCCGCCGGCTCCCTCCGGCGCGGGCGGCGGTGCTCGCCATCGCCGCCTGCGTCACCGTCGTGCTCGCTCCCGTCGTGCGCTACGGCCTCGACTCGGTGTTCCCCGTGGCCGCCGCGGTGGCCTGGGGCGCCGCGCTGGTGCTGGGCCTGATCCTGCGCGACGCGGACGCCCGGCACCGCCGCGAGCTGGAACGCGTCCGCAACGAGGACCGGCTGCAGCTCGCGCGGGACCTGCACGACCTGGTGGCGCACCACGTCACCGGCATCGTGGTGCGGACCCGCGCGGCCCAGGCGCTGGCCGCCAACCCGGCGGCGCCCGTCCAGGACCCCGCCGAGCTCTACGACCATATCGAACACGCGGCGGCCGAGGCCCTGACCGCCACGCGCGGCCTGGTCGGCGTGCTGCGCAGCGACGAACCGCTGCCGTCCCCGAGCCTCGCGCTCGGTGACGTGGTGCGCGCGGCGGCGGGGGAGGCGCCGGTGCACGTGGCCGCCGACGTCGAGTCGCTTCCGTTGCCACCACAGGTTTCCGTCGCGCTGCACCGGGTGTTGCTGGAGGCGCTGACCAACGTCCGGCGCCACGCGCGTCCCACCCTCGTGCGGGTCGTGGCGCGGTCCGAGGAGGGTTTTCTGGTGCTGGAGGTCGACAACGACGGTGTGCCGCCCGGTGCCGCGGCCGAGCACGGGCACGGCATCATCGGCATGACCGAGCGCATGGCCGCGGTGGGCGGCGAGCTCACCGCGGGCCCGCACGGGGACGGCGGCTGGCGGGTGGCCGCACGGGTGCCGGACGACTTCGACGGCCTGCCGAGGGGGATCTGATGACGATCCGCGTGCTGATCGCCGACGACCAGACCCTCGTGCGCACCGGCTTCCGGCTGGTCCTCGACGCCGAGCCCGGCATCAAGGTGATCAGCGAGGCCGCCGACGGGGAGGCGGCGGTGCGCATGGCGCGGCAGCTGCGTCCCGACGTGACGCTGATGGACATCCGCATGCCGAAGCTGGACGGTCTGCGGGCCACCGAGCTGCTGGCGGGACCGGGCGTCGAGGACCCGTTGCGGGTGCTGGTCGTCACCACCTACGACGTCGACGCGAACGTCTACGCCGCGTTGCTCGCCGGGGCCTGCGGGTTCCTGGTCAAGGACGCCCGGCCGCGGTTGCTGGTGGAGGCGGTGCACGCCGCGGTGCGGGGTGAGGCGCTGGTGTCGCCCGCCGTGACGGTGCGGCTGCTCGCGCACTTCACCGCGGGCAACGGGCGCGAACACGCAGGCACCCCGCTGACCGGCCGCGAGCTCGACGCCGTGCTGGCCGTGGCACGAGGTCTGACCAACGCCGAGATCGCGGGTCACCTGAACGTCTCGCTGTCGACGGTGAAGTCGCACCTGGCCAACGCCGGCGACAAGATCGGCGCGCGCAACCGCACCGAGATCGCGATCTGGGCGTGGCGCAACGGCCTGCTCAGGTGACGGTGCGGCGCACCACGACCGTGCCGGCGACCATGTCGCCGAGTCGCTGGTTGCGGGGCGTCACGGCGATCAGCACGGCGCCGACCAGCCCCAGCAGCAACCCGTCCACCGCCATCAGCAACCACCGCACGAGGTAGGCCCGCAACGAGGGCTCGCCGCCGCGCAGCGTGGTGATCCTCAGGCCCAGCCACCGCATCGCCGGTGTCGAACCGCCGTGCCGGTGCGGGTACCACACCTCGATCCACAGCACCCCGAGCAACGACACCACCGCCACCGTCGCGAACGGCAGCACCTTGAAGACCTCCGGCGTCATGCCGAGCTTGATCAGCGGCAACGACAGCAGGACGCCGAGGACCAGGCTCACGACGGCGGCGACGACGAGGAGGGCGAACTCGATGACGTGCTGCCAGTAACGGCGCAGGACGATCGACCGGGCATCGGCATCGGTGGCCACCCGGCCATCATGCCAAGGCCCGCAACCCGCCGGGTGGCGCCCCTCGACCCGTACTAAGTGGACGCGGGTGCCGTCGTGCCGCGCTGGAGGTAGCGGGCGGTCGGCGACCAGCGCGGCGTGACCTGGCCGCCGTCGATCCGCTCCAGCACCGACTCCGCCACCGACACGCCGAACTGGTGGACGTCGACGCTCATCGTCGTGAGGGCGGGGGAGGCGAGCCGGCACAGCGTCGAGTCGTCCCAGGCCACCAGGCTGAGGCGCTCCGGTACCGCGACACCGAGCTCGGCGGCCGCGGCGAGTCCGGCCACGGCCATCACGTCGTTGTCGTAGAGGATGGCCGTGGGCGGCTCCGGCCCGGTCAGGAGCGCGGTGGTGAGCTTGGCGCCCGCCTCCTCGGAGTAGTCGCCCTCGATGATCACCGGGTCGACACCCGCCCGTGCGCACCCGGCCAGCAGCGCGTCCGTGCGGGCCTGCGTGTGCAGCAACGCCGAGGGGCCGGTGACCCTGGCGATCCGCCGGTGCCCCAGGTCGAGCAGGTGCCCGAGCGCCTCGGTGACCGGCCCGGCGTGGTCGGTGCGGACCGAGGGCAGCCGGGGATCGTCCCCGACGACCACGGCGGGCAGCGCGATCTCCGCGAGCACGGCCGGGCGCGGGTCGCCCGCCACCGGGTTCACCACCACGACGGCGTCGACCAGGCCGCGGCTCGCCCAGCGGCGGTACGCGGCGATCTCGGCCTCGTGGTCCGCCACGACGTGCAGCAGGACGGACAGGTCGCGCTCGGCGAGCCGTTCCTCGATGCCCGCGATGAACTCCATGAAGAACGGCTCGACCCCGAGCAGGCGTGCGGGCCTCGCGAGGACCAGGCCCACCGCACCGGTCGGTTCAGCGGACATCGGGCACCGCGCGGAGGTCGTTGGCACAGCGCAGGACCAGCGGATCGGTGAACGCGGCCGGGTCCACTACGGCGTCCGTGCGGACGTGGAACACGCGCACCTCCCCGGCCAGCATCGGCACGAGCGAGTCGTCCACGACCGCGTCCGGCGCCACCCGGTCGGCCAGGACGGCGACGTCCCGCGCGAACGAGCCGGCCCGCACCTCGACCTCGTACCCGCCGTGCACGGCCTCTGCCTGCGCGGCAAGGGGATGCGGGTCGTAGGAGAGCTCGACGTCCTCCCGGAACGGCAGGATGGCGCGGGCCTCGGCGGTGGTCGCCACCATCACCTCCGCGTCGTCGTTCGTGGGCTGCAGCAGCGCGTCCTCCAGGTCCAGGGCCAGGACCGAGCGGGGTGGCACCGTCCGGCGCAGTCTAGTCAGGTGCAGCGTGACACCCCGGAACGTCTGCCGGTCGAGGGTGAGGTGCGCGTCCCACGGCTCGTCGTGGTCGTTGACGGCGACGAGCACGCGCCTCCCGTCACGCGGCTGGAAGGTGAGCAGCCGCGGCGCGTAGGCGTGCCGCAGGCCGTACCACAGCGGCTTGAGCCGTTCCTCGCTGTCGATCGCCGCCCACGACGTGACCGGCCAGCAGTCGTTGAGCTGCCACACGACCGCACCGGCCGTGCGCGGCCACCACGAGCGGAAGTGCTCGATGCCGAAGCCCACCGCCCGCGCCTGGTTGAGCTGCGTCGCCCAGTGCCAGTCCTCGAACCGCTCCGGCAGGGGCAGGCGCCCCGCCAGTCCGCGCGCGAGCTTCCCGTTGCCGTCCTCGGCCTTCTGGTGCGCCAGGAAGCTCGGCGACTCCGGGGACAGCGGCCGGTCGTGGATCCAGCGGGTGAGCGTGGCCCACGCCGGCGGGCCCTGGAACCCGAACTCCGAGCAGAACCGCGGCACGTGGTCGCGGTAGTGCTGGTAGCCGGCCTCGTTCCAGACGTGCCAGTCGTGGCGCGTGCCGTGGTGCTCGTCGTTGGGGTGTACGCCGTCCACCGGGCTGTACGGGCTGCTGGGGCAGTAGAACCGGGTCGGGTCCAGCTCGGCCACGATGCGGGGCAGCAGCTCGTCGTAGTGGCCGAGGCCCCACGTCCGGCCGTCCAGCTGCTCCGGCCAGCCCCAGTCGGCGAACCCCCAGAGGTTCTCGTTGCCGCCGTTCCACAACGCCAGCGAGGCGTGCGACATCAGGCGCGTGACGTTCTCGCGTGCCTCCGCCTCCAGCTCGCCGCGGATCGGCTCCTCCTCCGGGTACGCGGCGCACGCGAGCGGGAAGTCCTGCCACACCAGGACACCGCGTTCGTCGCAGACGTCGTAGAAGTCGTCGGACTCGTAGATCCCGCCGCCCCACACCCGCAGCAGGTTGACGTGCGCTGCCACGGCCTGGTCCACCCGCCGCACCAGCCGCTCGCGGGTGATCCGGGTGAGGAAGTGGTCGTCGGGGATCCAGTTGGCGCCCTTGACGAAGAGCGGCCTGTCGTTCACGACGACGGTGAACGGGGTGCCGTGCTCGTCCGGGACCGTGTCGACGACGATCGTGCGGAACCCGATCCGCTTCGAGGTGCTGTCCAGGACGCCGGACTTCCCCCGCAGCACCACTTCCAGGTCGTACAGCGGCTGTCCGCCGTGCCCGACCGGCCACCAGAGCGCGACGTCGGGCACGTCGACGCGCGCGACCAGGCCCTCCTGTCCGGCGGGGACGGTGACCGTGCGCTCGGCGCCGCCCACGGCGATGTGCAGCGTCAGGTCCTCCGGGACGGCCCACTCGAAGTCCACGTGCAGCTCGACCTGCCCGGTCGTGCCGGTGACGGTGACGACCGGGCGTACCCGCGCGAGCCGGGCGGTGTGCCAGCGCTCCAGCCGCACCGGCCGCCAGATGCCCGCGGTCTGCAGGTCCGGGCCCCAGTCCCAGCCGAAGCTGCACGCCATCTTGCGGACCATGTTGAACGGGTGCGCGTTGACGTGCGCCCGGCTGCCGAGAGCGGCCTCGACCTTCTCGGCGTGCGCGAGCGCGGACGAGAACGACACCGTCAGGTCGTTGCCACCGTCCACCAGGAACTCGCGGACGTCGAACCGGTAGCCGCGGTGCATGTTCGCCGTCTGCCCGGCCACGTGCCCGTTCAGCTCGACGGTGGCGATGGTGTCGAGGCCGTCGAACACGAGGTCGACCCGCTGGCCCGGCCTGGCCGTAGCAGCCAGGAAGGTGGTGCTGTAGCGCCAGTCCGCGCGGTGCATCCAGGCGAGCTCCTCCTCCGCCCGGTCGAGGAACGGGTCGGTGATCAGCCCGGACGCGAGCAGGTCGAGGTGGGTGCTGCCGGGTACCGCGGCGGGCACCGTGCGGCCCCGGACGTTGTCCGGCACCTCGTTCGTGGCCGCGGTCAGCTGCCAGCCGTCGTGCAGGTACTGGCGGATCAAGGCTGTCCTCCTGGTCGGAAACGGGCTTCCGGGTTCGGCGCGGCGGCGGCGAGCCGGCGGGTGTAGGGGTCCTGCGGGCGCAGGAGCACGTCGTCGCCAGGCCCTCGTTCGACGATGCGGCCCCTGTGCATGACCAGGACCTCGTCGGAGAAGTGCCGGGCGGTGGCCAGGTCGTGCGTGATGTAGAGGACCGCGAGGTCCTCCTCGCGTTGCAGCCGGTCGAGCAGCTTGAGCACGCCCAGCCGGATCGAGACGTCCAGCATGGACACCGGTTCGTCGGCGATGATCACCTTCGCGCCCGGTGCGAGCGCGCGGGCGATCGCCACCCGTTGCCGCTGCCCGCCGGACAGCTCGTGCGGCCGGCGGCGGGCGAGGTCCGGCGTGAGGCTCACGCGCTCCAGCAGGTGGGGCACCTCCGCGCGCGAGCGCCCGTGCAGGAGCAGCGGCCGCGCGAGGTGGTGCTCGACGGTGTGGAACGGGTTGAGCGAGGCGAACGGGTCCTGGAAGATCATCTGCACCTGGTCGCGGTACGCCCGCCGCGGCACCGGTTCGCCGGACTGGCCGGTCAGCGTGATCTCGCCGGAGGTGGGGCGGACCAGCCGGGCGATCATCCTCGCGATCGTCGACTTGCCCGACCCGGACTCGCCGACCAGCGCGACGGTCCGGCCCGGGGTGAGAGTGAAGGAGACACCGTCGACCGCGCGGTGCCGGTGGAACGTCTTGGTGAGGTCGCGGACCTCGAGCGTGGTCATCGGATCAGGGCTCCTCGCTCGCCGGTCAGGCTGGGGAACGACGCGAGCAGCTGCCGCGTGTAGGGATGTTGCGGCCGCAGGTACATCTCCTCGGCCGTCGCGTACTCGACGACCTCGCCCTCGCGCATCACCGCGATCCGGTCGCTCAGCTCCAGCAGCAGCGGCAGGTCGTGCGTGATGAACACGACCGCGAACCGCAGCTCGTCGCGCAGGCGCTTGATCTCGTTGAGGATCTCGCGCTGCACCAGCACGTCGAGAGCGGTGGTGGGCTCGTCCATGATCATGACCTGCGGTTCGAGCAACAGCGCCATGGCGATCATCACGCGTTGCCGCATGCCGCCGGACAGTTCGTGCGGGTAGGAGCCGAGCCTGGCCGGGTCGACGCCGACGAGCCGGAGCACCTCCGCGCACCGCGCCTCGCGGTCCGAAGTGGACATCGACGGGCGGTGCGTGCGCAGGACGTCCAGCAGTTGCGCACGGATCGGGGTGACCGGGTTCAGGGAGTTCATGGCGCCCTGGAAGACCATGGACAGCCTGACCCACCGGAACTCCCGCAGCTCCTGCGGGCCCAATGCCAGCACGTCGACGCCGTCGAACACGACGGACCCCGAGGTGACCTCGGCCGGCGGCCGGTGCAGGCGGTTGATCGCGTAGGCGAGCGTGGTCTTGCCGCATCCGGACTCACCGGCGAGTCCGAGGATCTCGCCGCGCCGCAACGTGAGCGACACGTTCTTGACGGCGTGCACGGGTGTGGCGCCCTGGTAGACGACGGTGAGGTCGCTGACCGTCAGCACCGCGTCCTCGTCCACGGGTTCCGCCACGGGAGTGGAGGCCACGACGTCGCTCCGGCGCCGGACCCGGTCGCGCAGCGCGGGGTTGATGATCTCGTCGATGCTGAAGTTGACGAGGGAGAGCGCACCGCCGAACAGGGCGATGACCAGTCCCGGCGGGACGAACCACCACCACGCCTCGCGTTGCAGCGCGAAGCCGTTCTGCGCGTAGTAGAGCATCGTGCCGAGCGTCGAGGAGTCGGCCGCTCCCAGCCCGAGGAACGACAGGCCCGCCTCGCTCAGGATCGCGAGGACGACGGCGAACACGAACTGGGAGGCGAGGATCGGCAACAGGTTCGGCAGGATCTCCACGCAGATCACCCGCCACGTTTTCTCGCCGGACACCCGAGCCGCGGCCACGTAGTCCCGGTTGCGCAACGACAACGTTTGCGCGCGCAGCACCCGCGCGGCCGCCGCCCACCCGGTGATCGCGAGAACCAGGGAGATCGTCCACGTGCCGCGCTGGTCGGCGGGCACGAACCCGGCGATGACGATGACCAGCGGCAGGCCGGGGATCACCAGCATCACGTTGGAGAACAACGAGAACGCCTCGTCCACGACGCCACCGGCGTACGCGCCGACGATGCCGAAGATCGCGGACAGGACGGTCGCCATGACCCCGACCAGCACGCCGATCCACAACGAGCCGCGGGTGGCGTGCGTGAGCTGGGCGAGTACGTCCTGGCCGATGATCGTGGTGCCCAGGAGGTGCTCGCCGCCGGGTGGGGTGAGCCCGATGTCCCTGATCGTGGCGGGATCACCGGTGAGCAGCGGACCCACGAGTCCGAAGAGGACGATCAGGCCGGCCAGGCCGAGGCCGGCGCGGAGTTTTCCGGACCAGGTCATGAGGCCGTGCTCCGATCCCTCGTGCGGGCGTCGATCAGCCCGTACAGCAGGTCGACGACCAGGTTCGCGCCGAGCACCGCGATCGTGATCACCAGGAAGATCCCCTGCATGAGCGCGTAGTCGTTGTTCTGCACGGCCTGCAGCAGCTTCGAGCCGATGCCGGGGTAGGAGAAGACCTGCTCGGTGACGATCGACCCGGACACCACGAACCCGAGCGAGATCGCGAACCCGGCGACGGAGGGCAGCACGGCGTTGCGCGCCGCGTACCGGACCATGACCCGGCTGCCGGTCAGGCCCTTGGCCCGTGCCGTGAGCACGTAGTCCTCCGACATGGCCGACACCATCATGTTGCGCATGCCGAGCAGCCAGCCGCCGATCGAGGAGAGCACGATCGTCAACGCGGGCAGCGTGCCGTGGTAGAGCGCGGAACCGAGGAACTCCGGACTCCAACCGGGATCCAGGACCACGTCGTAGCCGCCGTTGAGCGGGAACCAGCCGAGTCCCGACGACAGCAGCGCGACCAGGATCAGCGCCAGCCAGAAGTACGGCACCGCGGACAGCATCGTGGTCGCGGGCACCAGCGAGTCGAGCCAGGTGCCGCGCTTCCAGCCGACGAGCGCGCCGAGCCCGACCCCGAGCACGAACGAGATCAGGGTCGCGAGCCCGACCAGCACGATCGTCCACGGCAGCGAGTCGCCGATCACGTCGGAGACCTTCGCCGGGAACGCGCTGACCGACACCCCGAGGTCCCCGCGCAGCAGGTTCCCCAGGTACGCCAGGTACTCCTGGGCGAACGAGTCGCGCCCGCCGGTGCCGAGCAACGTCTCGTAGGCCTGGCGCGCGGCGGGGTCGACGGACCCGCCGCGCTGCTGGAGCTTGGCCATCAGGATGTCCACCGGGTTGCCCGGCAGCAGCCGCGGGATGACGAAGTTCAGCGTCACCGCCGCCCACAGCGCCGCCAGGTAGAAGGCGACCTTGCGCAGGTGGTAGCCCATCGTCAGGACCCTGCGGGCTTGAGCTTCGCGTACACCTGCGAGGCGTCCGGCCGCTTCCACACGGCGGGGAACGCGTAGAGGTCGTCCTTCGTCGGCCAGCCGGTGAACGCCTTGTCGTTGTACTCGTTCGGCACGCCGCCGGTCAGCACCGGGATGTACGGCATGGACTTCTCGAGCTCGACCTGGATGGTGTCGTAGTGCGACTGCCGCGCGGGGTTGCCGCGGTCGGTCTTCTTGAGCTCGGCCAGCGCCGCGTCCACGACCGGGTTGCTGAACCGGGAGAAGTTCGGGTTGGCCGCCTGCCCGACCGGTGCGGTGGTCGCGGTCGAGAAGAAGTAGCTGTAGGTGTAGTACGGGTCCGGCGCCGGACCCTGCTCCACCGAGTCGATCAGCAGCTCGAACTGGCCGCGGCCGCGCGCGTCGGCCCACTCGTTCCACGACAGCTGCTGCGGCGTGATCTTGACGCCGATCTGGAGCAGCTGCTGGCTCAGGGTCTCCAGCGCGGTGATGTAGTCGGTCCAGCCGGCGACCACCTTCACGGTCAGCGCCAGCGGTTTGCCGTCCTTGGCGAAGACGCCGTCCGCACCCTTGACGTAGCCGGCGGACGTGAGCAGCTCGGTGGCCTTGGCGACGTCGGCGTTCATCGGCGCCATGCGGTCGGTGAGCTTGCTCGACAGCAAAGCCGAGTCGCGCGGCTGCAGCGTGTAGCCGGGGGACATCTCACTGCCGGTGTTCTGGAAGGCCAGCGAGTTGATCTGGGTGCGGTTCATCCCGTGGTAGATCGCGCGGCGCACGGCCGGGTCGGTCTGCGCCCCCTGGCAGCCGAGCTGCGCGTTGGAGCACGTGAACAGCGCGACCTGGTTGAGCGGCAGCGTGACCGCCTTGTACCCGGGGTAGTTCTTCTCGACGTCCTTGATGTCCGGGATCGGGCCGGTCTGCCAGTCGATCGAACCGGCCTTGAGCGCGTCGACACCCGCCTGGTTGCCCGACAGCGACAGGTAGCGGACCTGTTTCACCGCCGGCTCGCCGCCCCAGTACTTGGGGTTCGACCTGAGGGTGAACGACTGCGCCTTGAACTCGCCGAGCTGGAACGGGCCGGTGCCGACCGGGCTCGCGTTCACCTCGGTCGCGGGTGTGGGGTAGTTCTTCCACACGTGCTCGGGCATGATCCACAGCTGGCCCAGCACCTGAGGTCCGTCCATGTAGGACGGTTCGGGGAACTTGACGACCACGTGCGTGTCGTCGACCGCGGTCGTCGTGCCCTTGAAGCCGGTCTTGTTGACGGCCGGGGTCTTGGCGACCATGTCGAGCGTGAACTTGACGTCCTCGGCGGTGAACTTCTCGCCGTCGGACCAGGTCACGCCGTCTCTCAGGGTGACGGACAACTCGGTGCCGTCCGCGTTCCACCCGAACTCGGTGCCGAGCATGGGCTTCGGCGGTCCGTCCTTCGCGATGTTGAAGAAGAACAGCGGTTCGTAGATCGTGCCGGGCCCCTCGATCTGGGTGGGGGCGTACGGGTTGAAGTTCAGCTGGAAGTCGCCGGCCTGGCCGGTGTAGACGACGAGCGTGTCGCGGGACCGGCTCGCGCCGGTGGAGCCGGAGCAGGCAGCGGTGGCCGCGACGAGGACCGTGAGACCGAACGCGCAGAGCCGCTTGTGCAGGAACATCGTTGATCCTCCCGAGGCTGGGTGGTTCGCGGCGAGGATTCTTCAGTTACTAAACAAAGAAAGTCAACGCCTCGGGATGCTTTACTGGTTCCGAGGTTGTCGATGGACAAGTTCGCCGTTCGACGGAGGAGTGCTGTGAGCGGACCGGCGCGGGTGACCCACGCCAGCACCAGGGCAGCCGTGCTGGACCTGGTCAGGGCGGCGGGCATGATCAGCCGCGTCGGCCTGGTCAACGCCACCGGCCTGACCGGCGGGACGATCTCCACCGTCGTGCGCGGCCTGATCGACGAGGGGCTGGTGGCCGAGACCGGGCACGCCGAGTCGACCGGCGGCAAGCGCCGGGTCATGTTGCAGCTCAACCACTTCGCGCGGTACGCCGTCGGCGTGCACCTCGACGACGCGCGGATCACCTACGTGCTGACGAACCTCGGCGGAGCGGTCGTCGCGAGGATCTCGCGCGCGGGCGCGGGTGCCGACGAGCCGTCGGCCGTGGTCGCCAGGGTGGCTCGCGAGGTCGACGCCGTGATCGACAGCGTCGGTGTCGAACGCGGTCGAATCCTCGGGCTGGGACTCGTGGCGGCACGCCCGTCGGAGCACCGCGAGTTCGGCCGTGCGCTCGAGCGGGCGACGGGCCTGCCGGTGGTCCTGGACAACGACGCGACCGCGGCGGCGATCGGCGAGCACTGGTCCGGTGGCGTCGGCGCGACGTCGACGTTCGCCGCGCTGTTCATGGGAACGGGCGTCGGCGCGGGCGTCGTGCTCGGCGGCGCCACCTACCGGGGCCCGAGCGGTCACACCGGCGAGATCGGCCACACCTGCCTCGACATCGACGGTCCGTGGTGCCGGTGCGGCGCGCGCGGGTGCCTGGAGGTGCTGGCCGGTCCCGCCGCGGTCGTGGAGCAGGCGCGGGCCGACCGGGCACTGAGCCGCGCGGCGGGCCTCGTCGGTGGCCGCACCCGTGCGGCCACGCCGGTCGCGGCGGACTTCGCGGCGATCAGCAGGGCGGCCCGGCAGGGCAACACCCGTGCGGTCGCGTTGCTCGAACGGTCCGCCCGGTACTTCGCGGCGGCGGCGCGCACGCTGGCGAACGTGCTGGACCTCGAGGTGCTGGTGCTGACCGGCCCGAGCTTCGCGATCGCGGGCTCGGTCTACCTGCCCGTGCTGCGCGCCGAGCTCGACAGCGCGTTCATCGCGCGCGACGCCCACCCGATCTCCGTGCGGCTGTCGCCCTCGGCGGCGTCGGCACCCGCGATCGGCGCCGCGGCGATCGTGCTGCAGTCGGAACTGGTGCCGCGGCGGCAGGGCTTGCGGCTGCCGGACGACCTGGCGGCCGAGGAGCCTCCTGTGTTCGGGCAACTGGTCCGCTGAGCGCGGATCCAGTGGTGTGGCTCGGAAGGTTGCCGGGCGAACTCGCGGTCAGAGCGGTGCCGCGAGGCGCCCTGCTGAGCGTGAATCGCCCAGCCGACCTTCCGAGTCACGCCACTAGGGTGTGCGCATGACTCGGGGCAGGGCGGCAGTGGTGCTGCGCAGGAAGTTCGACAGCACCTTCAGCTGGGTCGTGACGCTGGGCGCGCTCGGCACGAGCACGTACGTGCTGCTCAACCCGTTCCCCGGCAACGGGTTCGGGCACCAGCTGGAGTTCATCGCGATCATGGCGCCGCTCACGTGGTTCATGTGGATGGTCGGCGCGCACTCGGTGGTGGAGGTCCACGAGTCGGGTGTGCTGGTCGTAAACTGGTTCCGCAGGTTCTGGGTGCCGTGGGTGGAGCTGGAGTCGGTCGAGGCGACGCGGGAGGTCGTCCTCGTCACGACCTCGGGGGAGCGAATCAACGTCGCCGTCGGAGCCTTCTCCGCGGCCAGTTCGTTGCGGGGCAGCCGGGTGCAGTCCCGCATCCGGGAGGCGATCGAGCAGCACCGGCCGCTCCCGGCGCCGTCCGACAGCGGTGGCGTGCGCAAGAGCCTCGACCTGGCGCCGTGGCACTTCGCCGGCATGGTGGCGTTCCTGCTCGTCGTCGCCTGGATCGGCCTGTGGCTCAACGGGAGCTGACCCTGTGACGAAGAGGCTCGCGTCTCAGACGAAGCCGGGCATGACGACTGGTGGCGCAGGTCACAAACCCAAGCGGTGGATCGCGGGCGCGGCCGCCGTGGTCATCGGGCTGGTCATCGGGACATCCTTGCTCGTCAGCGGGGTGTTGAGCGCCGACGGGCCCGCGGCCACCGTCCTCACCACGTCACCGGCCGCGCCTCCGCCGCCCGCCGAGGGCTGGTACGACCTCACCGCCTACCAGGCGGTCGAGTCCGGTGATGGCCACGAGACCGTGCCCTCGATCAGCATCGGGGTGGGCGAGGAGCCGTTCTCCCGCCGCATCCGCGGTTCGGCCGTCTCGCCGGTGGCCCAGCCGGCCAACTTCCGCACCTGGTCCACCGCGGGCAGGTGCACCCGCCTGTCGGTGTGGATCGGCAAGGACGCGGCGTCGTCCCAGGCGGACGGGGTCGGTCAGTTCGTGATCAGGGCCGACGAGAAGGACGCCACCACCCGGCAGGCGAGCACCGCCGACGCACCCCAGCACGTCGAGGTCGACATCTCGGACGTCGACCGGCTGACGTTGCTGGACGTGCGCACCGGCCGTGACGCCGCCAACACCTGGGGGACGCCGCGGGTGTTCTGCTCCGCGCCACCTGGCAGAACCGTCTGACGCGGACGTAACGCGGTGATCAGCTCAACCGACATTCCAGCAGCTGGGTGAGTGCTGTCGTCCACAGGAGACAGCCTGTCGGGGAGATGGTCGGGAGTGACGGTGGCGCGCAAGCACCTGCTGGTGATGTTGTTGCTGTTCACGGGCGCGTGCTCGGCGGAACCCGCGGCACCGTCGCCGTCGCCGCAGTCCCCGCTGAAACCACCGACGCTGGTCAACGAGGTGGTGCCGCCGCAGGACGTGCTCACCGTCGTGCGGGACGTGATCGACGCGCGGACCGTCGAGTTCGCCGACGGCACGAGGGTCC
The DNA here is from genome assembly GCF_003350445.1 of Lentzea flaviverrucosa. Classification (NCBI taxonomy): domain Bacteria; kingdom Bacillati; phylum Actinomycetota; class Actinomycetes; order Pseudonocardiales; family Pseudonocardiaceae; genus Lentzea; species Lentzea flaviverrucosa. Next base: position 88,126 of record NZ_QQAU01000007.1, on the reverse strand, counting down.
GCGTCGCGTCACTGGCGGAACCGAAGGAGTGCTTCGCGGAGGCCTCGCTCTCGTTCGCCAGGTCGACGCTGCTGGCGAGCTCCGTCCGGTTCACCGGGCTGGAGATCGGCGTGGTCGACCTGGAACTGGAGAACGGCACCGACTACGCGGTGCTCGCCGTGCAGCAGGGCGCCCTGAAGCCCGAGGGCGTCGAGAGCGGGCCGCTGATCAACGCCCGGGACGAGGCGTCCGCGGCCAAGCGAGGGCTGTGGGGTCCACCCTGCGAGGGTTCCGACACCTCCAAGCCCGTCCTCACCACGACGACCACGACTCCCGCGCCGCCACCACCGCCTCCGACCACCACGACCGCGCCACCTCCGGCGAAGGCCTGCGCCGTCTCCTACCGGATCACCGGCCAGTGGCAGGGCGGGTTCCAGGCCGGCGTGACCGTGCGCAACACCGGTACCGCGGCGGTGAACGGCTGGTCGCTGCTGTGGGCCTTCTCGAACGGGGAGAGCGTCCGCGACATGTGGGACGCGTCCGCCAGGCAGTACGGGTCGGTCGTCAGCGCCGCGAACACGAGCTACAACCGGCAGGTCACGGCGGGCAAGTCGGTGCAGTTCGGTTTCAACGGCGACTCCCGCGGCCGTCCGGCCGCACCGGCCGCGTTCTCGTTCAACGGCGTGAAGTGCACGGTGGAGTAGGGGCTGACGAGGCTTTGCGCTGGGGCGCAAAAGCTTCAGCGACCGCGGTGGCGCGTTGTTAACTGCCGCCATGGTTTCGAGAACCTTCACCAAGATCGCCGGCCGGGTCGCGGCCGCCGCCGTGGCCGCGCTCTCCGCCGTCGTCGTCACCGCGCCTTCGGCCAGTGCCGCCGACCAGGAGTTCATCTACTCGGGACAGGACTACGGCTACGCCGGGGCGACGTTCGACTGGGCCGGGCGCGGCTCGGTCCGCAACATCGACCTGCTCGTCTCCGACTGGGGCTGCGACGCCAAGCCCGTCTACGCCTACTTCCTGTTCTACAACGGCTCGCTGCACCCCGACACGACGCCGACGCGCCGGTACGACCACTCCGGCTGCGACAAGGAGGACTACTCGTCGTACAACGACCTGACCTGGTCGATCAGCGGCGACTCGATCACGTACATGGGCGTCGTCGTGTGCCGTGACGCGGCGAACGGCCCGTGCAAGGTCGGCGGGCTGTCCGGCCGCAACCCCTACGCCTGAAGCGAGCCTGGAGGGCGACCAGGGTTCGCCCTCCAGGCCAAATCTCTACAAAGGACTCCGCTGTTCGACGCCGTTCGACAGGGTCGTTCGACGGCATTCGACAGCGTGCTTGACGCTCATCAGGCACCGATGCAGACTCCGGAAAGCGTTTTCCGGACGGCGAGGTCGGGGGTCGATGAGCGCTCTAGACGAACTGCGTCAACTGCGCCGAGGTGGCGTCCAGGTACGGAAAAGCGACAACCGAGCCGCATTCTGGTTCCTCGCGCCCTGGTTCGCCGGACTGCTCCTCGTCACGATCGGCCCGGTGGTCGCGTCCTTCGCGCTGGGCTTCACGAAGTACAACCTGATCCAGCCGCCGAAGTTCATCGGGTTCGACAACTTCGCGCGCATCCTCAGCGACTCCCGGCTGCACAACGCCCTGCGGGTCACGTTCACCTACGTGCTGGTCTCGGTTCCCCTGCAGCTGGCGTGCGCGCTGGGCGTCGCGCTGCTGCTCAACCGGGGGCTGCGCGGGCTCGCGTTCTACCGCTCGGCGTTCTACCTGCCGTCGCTGCTCGGGTCGAGCGTGGCGATCGCGGTGCTGTGGACGCAGGTCTTCGGCACCGACGGTCTGGTGAACCGGTTGCTCGGCTTCTTCGGCGTCGAGGGCAGGGGCTGGATCTCCGACCCGGACACCGCGCTGTCGACGCTGATCGTGCTGAACGTGTGGACGTTCGGCTCGCCGATGATCATCTTCCTGGCCGGGCTGAGGCAGATCCCGGAAGTCTACTACGAGGCCGCCGCGATCGACGGGGCGAGCAGGTGGGCGCGGTTCCGGCGGATCACCCTGCCGCTGCTCTCGCCGATCCTGTTCTTCAACCTGGTGCTGCAGATCATCCACGCGTTCCAGTCGTTCACACAGGCGTTCGTCGTCTCCGGCGGCACCGGCGGACCGTCCGACTCGACCATGTTCTACACGCTCTACCTGTACCAGCAGGGTTTCAGCCGGTTCGACATGGGTTACGCGTCGGCGCTGGCGTGGTTCCTGCTGCTGATCATCGCCGCGTTCACCGCGATCAACTTCTGGGCTGCGAAGTACTGGGTGTTCTATGACGACTAGAAGGCTCACCACCCCCGTCAAGCACCTCGGCCTGGTCCTGATCGGGTTCGTGATGCTGTACCCGGTGCTGTGGATGATCGCGAGCTCGTTGCGGCCGGGCGACGAGATCTTCCGCAGTCCCGGACTGATCCTCGACGGCCTGCAGACCGAGAACTACACCGAGGGCTGGAACGCGCTCACACCGTCGTTCGGCACGTACCTGCTGAACTCGGCGGTCCTGGTGCTCGGCTGCATCGTCGGCAACCTCGTGTCGTGCTCGATGGCCGCTTACGCCTTCGCCCGGCTGCAGTTCACCGGCAAGCGGTGGTGGTTCGGCATCATGCTCGGCACGATCATGCTGCCGATCCACGTGATCATCGTGCCGCAGTACGTGCTGTTCTCGAACATCGGCTGGGTCAACACGTTCCTGCCGCTGATCGTGCCGAAGATCCTCGCGACCGACGCGTTCTTCGTCTTCCTGATGGTGCAGTTCATCCGCGGCCTGCCGCGCGAGCTCGACGAGGCGGCGCGCATCGACGGCTGCGGCCACCCGCGGATCTTCCTCCAGATCATCCTGCCGTTGATGACGCCCGCGCTCGCCACCACCACGATCTTCACGTTCATCTGGACGTGGAACGACTTCTTCAGCCAGTTGATCTACCTGACGGACCCGGACATGTACACGGTTCCCGTCGCCCTGCGCTCGTTCGTCGACTCGACCGTCGCCACCTCGTGGGGCTCGCAGTTCGCGATGAGCGTGGTGTCACTCCTCCCGATCTTCCTCGCCTTCCTCGTCGGCCAGCGGTACCTCGTCAAGGGGATCGCCACGACCGGGGGCAAGTAGCCGAAAGGACAGCTCATGCTCAGAGGTGTTCGCCGGGGGACCGCCTGGGCGGTCCTGCTGTCGCTGACCGCGTCCCTGCTGGCGGCGTGCGGTTCCGGAACGGAGGCGGGTGCCGACCTCACGACGGAGAAGGTCACGCTGCGCTTCACCTGGTGGGGCGCGGACGACCGGCACAAGCGCACCCAGCAGGTCATCGAGATGTTCCAGCGCAAGCACCCGAACATCACCGTCAAAGGTGAGTTCAAGGAGTGGAACGGCTACTGGGACAGCCTCGCCACCACCATGGCGGCCAACGACGCGCCCGACATCATGCAGATGGACGAGCTCTACATCGCCTCCTACGCCGAGCGCGGCGCGTTGCTGGACCTGAACGAGGCCAAGAAACACCTCGACACCGCGAACTTCGACCAGAAGGCGCTCGCCACCGGTGCGATCGCCGGCAAGCAGTACGGGCTGCCGGTCGGCCTGGGCATGTACTCGATCATGGTCAACCTCGACCTGCTGGCGAAGTACAACATTCCCGTGCCCGACGACACCAAGTGGTCGTGGGACGACCTCAGGAAGATCGGTGAGCAGGTGTCGAAGGCCGGCGGCGGCCAGGTGTTCGGCGTGCAGACGCCGGGCATCAACGACGCCGCCGGGCTGAGCATCCGGGCGCGGCAGCAGGGCAAGGCGATGTTCGACGCCGACGCCAAGGTGGTGCTGCCGCAGGAGATCGCCCGTGACTACTGGCAGTACATCCTCGACCTGGCCAAGTCCGGTGTCGCGCCGCCGCCGTCGGTGAGCGTCGAGAAGGCGTCCGCCGGGCTGAACCAGTCCGCCACCGCGACCGGCACCGCGGCGTTCGGCCTGTGGTGGAACACCCAGCTGACCGCGCTGACCGCCGCCAGCGGTGCCAAGCTGAAGCTGCTGCGGCTGCCCGGTGAGACCCAGGGCTCGTCACCCGGCGCCTACTACAAGCCGTCGATGTTCTGGTCGGTGTCCTCCCGGTCGAAGTACCCGGCCGAGTCCGCGGCGTTCGTGAGCTTCCTCGCCAACGACGACGAGGCGGCCAAGGTCCTGCTGACCGAACGCGGCGTGCCCGCGAACCAGAAGATCCGCGAGGCGATCGCCGGGCAGCTCAAGGACACCGACAAGGCCGCCAAGGAGTACCTCGACACCGTCCCGGTGAGCGATCCGCCGAGGATCACGCCGAACGGCGCCAGCACGCTCGACACGATCCTCAAGCGGCACACCGAGGACGTCCTGTTCGGCCGGACCACACCCGATGCCGCCGCGGCGGCGTTCATCAGGGAAGTGCAGTCCGAAGTGGACGCCGCGAAGTGAGGCGGGCGGCCATCGTCGGCACGGGGGCGATCGCGGCCGCCCACGCCGAGGCGGTGCGGGCGGCGGGGGAACGCGTCGAACTCGTGGCCGTGGTGGACGTGGACGCCGATCGCGCAACGGCGTTCGCCGAGGAGTGGGGTGTGCCGCGCGTGCACCCCACTTCCGCCGCGTTGCTGCAGGCGGAAGAGCTGGACGTGGTGCACGTGTGCACGCCGCCACGCCATCACGTGCCGGTGGCGCTGGAGTGCCTCGCCGCGAACGTGAACGTGCTGGTGGAGAAGCCGCCGGCGTTGTCGCTGAGCGGGATCGACACGCTGATCGCGGCTGAACGCGCCTCGACCGGTCGCGTCGCGACGGTGTTCCAGCACCGCTTCGGTCCGGCCGCGATCCGGCTGCGGCGGCTGGTCTCCGAAGGCGTGTTCGGCAGGTCGTTCGTCGCCAAGTGCGACACGCTCTGGTACCGCGGGGACGCCTACTTCGACGTGCCGTGGCGCGGGACGTGGGACAGCGAGGGCGGCGGCCCGACCATGGGTCACGGCATCCACCAGTTCGACCTGCTTCTGTCGGTCCTGGGGCCGTGGCAGGAGATCCGGGCGGTGGCCGTCCGGCAGGCGCGCGACGTGCAGACCGAGGACGTCTCGATGGCGCTGGTGACGTTCGCCGACGGCACGGTCGCCTCGGTGACCAACTCCCTGCTGTCGCCCAGGGAGACGTCGCAGCTGAGGTTCGACTTCGAACGCGCCACCGTCGAGGTCGAGCACCTCTACGGCTACACCGACGCGGACTGGACCGTGACCCCCGCGCCCGGCCACGACGAGATCGTCACGCGCTGGCGTGGCGGGCCGTCGGGGATCGTCAGCGGTCACCGGTGCCAGCTGACGGCGTTCCTGGACGCGCTGGACAGCGGGGAGGCACCTCCGGTGACCCTCGCGGACACCAGGAACACGATGGAGTTCATCGCGGCGCTCTACGCCTCCGCGTTCACCGGCACGGTCGTGAAGGCGGGCCAGATCGGCCCGGACAGCCCGTTCCACGCGACGATGGAAGGAATCGGTGCCCCGTGGGCGAACAACCGGTGATCATGCGGCAGGACGACGAGGCGCTCGCCGTGTCGGTGGGCGACGTCGAGCTCTTCCGGTACGTCCACCGGCCGTCGACACCCGCGTTCGAAGGGCCCAAGCCCTACCTGCACCCGGTGCGCACGCTCGCAGGCGACGTGGTGACGGCGTTCCGGCCGCACGACCACCGCTGGCACAAGGGTGTGCAGATGACCGCGACGGACGTGTCGGGGGAGAACTTCTGGGGCGGCGTCACGTACGTGCGCGACCGGGGCTACGCGGCGCTGTCGAACATCGGAACCATGCGGCACGAGGAGTTCGAGGTCGACGGCGCCCGGTTCGACGAGCGCCTGTCGTGGTTCACCGAGGAGGGAGAGCGCTGGGTCGGCGAGTCGCGTTCGTTCACGGTGCGCGACGTCGAGGACGACTCGTGGACGCTGGACTTCGCCACCACCATGACGAACCTGCGTGCCGATCCGTTGGTCTTCGGCAGCCCGACGACCAACGGGCGGGAGCTCGCCGGCTACACCGGGTTCTTCTGGCGCGGTCCGCGTTCGTTCACCGACGGCACCGTGATCGCCGCCGACGGGGGAGCCGGGCAGGAGATGATGGGCAAGGCCGCGCGCTGGCTCGCGTTCATCGGCCGGCACGACGAGGTGGACCGCTGGTCGACGCTGCTGTTCCTGGACCACCCGGACAACAAGAACACGCACTGGTTCGTGCGCAGCACGCCGTTCGCGGCGGTCAACCCGTCCTTCGCCTTCCACGACACCGTGGAACTGGCGCCGGGCGCGGCGCTGACCCTGCGCTACCGGCTCGTCGTGGCCGGCGGCGAGTGGGACAGGGCGCAACTGGAATCCTATGTGGAGGATCATCCGTGGTGACGCCGTTCCCGGGCGGTGTGGGCATCTCCGGCCTCAGGGTGTACGACTGGCCGGCGGTGGACGGGGTGTGCGGTGGTTCGCCGCACGTCCACCTCGCCTGCTCGGAGTGCTACTACGTGATCGGCGGGCAGGGCAGCGTCCAGACCCTGACCCGCCGCGGGTTCGCCGAGACGCCGTTGCGCGAGGGCACCGTCGCCTGGTTCACGCCCGGCACGATCCACCGCCTGGTCAACGACGGCGACCTGCGGATCATCGTCGTGATGCAGAACAGCGGCCTGCCCGAGGCGGGCGACGCGGTGTTCACGTTCCCCGCCGAGGTGCTGGCCGACGCGGAGAGCTACCCCGCGCACGCCCAGGCCGGTGACGAGGAGTCCGCCCGGCGGCGCAGAGACCTGGCCCTCGATGGGTTCCTGGAGCTGAGACGTCGCGTCGAGGCGGGCGAGGCCGCGGCGCTGGACGACTTCTACCGCTCCGCCGTGCGATTGAAGCAGGACGTCCTGGGCGACTGGGAGAAGCGGTGGCGGGCGGGCGCGCTGGCGTCGGCCGAACGCACCGGTGAGCACCTGGACCGGTTGCGCGACGGCGACATCGGCCACCTCGCCGACGCCGACGTGCACGTGATGAGCGAGGAAAGCCCGAGGCGGTTCGGCATGTGCGGCCGGCTCGACGTCCACGACCCGGCCGAGGGGGGCTCGCCGCACGACTGACCCTGTCGATTCGAACCGCCCGTCGAATCGACGGAACTGTTGTGCGGCAACGAGTTCGTCCAGGACAGTGAGGCGATGAGAATCGCAGCGGGCGCACTCGTCATCGTCCTCACCGCCGCCTCCACGACCCCCGCGAACGCGGCGGCGTGGGAGGAAGTGATCGGGACGGGGGCCTTCAGCGGCTACGGCGCGCTGGAGTCGGAATGGAACTACCGCTACCCGTGGGGCTCCGACCACAACGGCACGGCCAGGATGTACGCGAGCTCCGGCGACCACAACCACGTGTCGTTGTCCGGCGGCGTGCTGACGGTGAAGGCGACGCGCATCTCCTGGGACGAGGGCAACAGCAGCGCCGATCCGCACCTGCCCATCCGCTACCACTCCGGCGCGATCCACGCGAAGGAACACGTCGTGGTGAACGACCAGTTCCCGAACTGGGAGGTGAAGGGCGACTTCCAGGCGCCGTCCACCCGCGGCACCTGGCCCGCGTTCTGGCTGACCGGCGTCAACAGCTGGCCGCCCGAGAGCGACATCCTCGAGTTCAAGGGCGACAACCGGAACTGGTTCAACACCTTCCGGACGTCCAGCGACGTGTCGAGCTCGATCGTCGGTGTGTCCTCGCCGGGCTCCTGGCACACCTACCGGGCGTGGATGACCAAGGTGAACGGCACCGACGTCGACATCCACTACTACCTCGACGGAAAGTGGATCGCGAAGCACACCGCGAGGAACTTCGTCGGCAAACCGCTCTGGGTGATCATCAACCTGCAGATGGAGGGCTCGTCCGGCAGCCCGGGCCCGACCGCGGAGACCAACTACCGGGCCCGCAACGTCTACATCGGACGCACGCGGGCATGAAGGTGAGGTGGCCCCGGCGGACACCGGGGCCACCTCCACCGGTCAGGCCCCCGCCGGAAGGCCCGACCAGGCTTCCTGCGACGTCAGCGGTCGCATCGTGATCGTGTACTCGTAGGTGCTGTCGGGACGGACCTGACTGCGCTGCCGCACCGGGTTCGGCGTGTCACCGACACCGGTCACGGCATGATCGGCGTGCAGCGTGAAGTACCCCTTGTTGCGCTGCAACATGAACGGGTACGCGGCGCGCTCGATGTCGTCGTACTGCGTGACGCTGACCTCGCGGGCCCCCGACACCAGCAGACCGGACGTGCGGCCGTCGGTGAGCAGCGCCCACCGGGTGTCGGTGTGGTTGCCGTGGTCCTGCGGGCGGTGGTACTCGACGTACTGGTCGGCCACCGAGGTGGAGTGCACCCCGATCGGCGTGCCGTCCTTGCGGTCGACGTAGCTCTCCGCCTTCCTGCCGTACCAGGAGAACTCGGAGAAGCGGTCGGGCACGGACAGCTGGACACCGATGCGCGGCAGGTACGGCAGCGTCCGCATGGAGCCCTGCGGCGTCACCCGGTGCCCGAGTCGCAGCACACCGGCCGAGTCCACCGCGTAGACCATCGTCTGGTCGAACCACGCCCCGCTCACACCGGGTGCGGCGACCTTGCTGTCCACGATGATCCGCGTGGTCTTGTGCCCGTCCTTCTCCACCCGTACGCCGGACACCGTGGTTTCGAGGCGGTCCAGGCCGGCCTTGCGCCAGTCCTCGCCCTCGGCGCGGCCCCACGTGTAGGTCTCGTTGCTGATCGGCGCACGCCACGCGTCGAGCTTCGGACCGCTGGTGAGCAGTTCGCGGCCCCACGACTTCATGGACGTCAGCGCGCCGGACCTCTTGTCGACGGTGTAGGCGGCACCCGCTGCCGTGGCGGTGACCTTCTGGGCGTCCTCGTGGGTGAACACGACAGCCCAGTCGAGAGGTGCCTTGTCCAGACCGGGAACGCGGCTGCCGCCCAGTGAGAACTGGTCGTGGGCCAGCACGTGCCCGGCCGGCAGCAGTGGCGCCTTGGCCGACGTGACCGTCTCCACGGTGAGGAACCGTTCCCGGTCGGCGTCGTCGACCGGGACCGGCAGCGAGATCGGCGCGGTCGAGGCGGCGGCGACCCGCAGCGGCTGTTCACCGCTCTTGACCACCCGTGAGCCTTCGGTGACCCGCCAGCGCAGGGTGAGGTCGTCGGTGCCGGTGAACTGCCGTTCGTTGGTCACCGACAGCACACCGCCGGAGTAGCCGAACCGGATCGGCTGGTGCGCCCAGGCCATCTGCGTGGTCTCCGGCTGCGGCTTGCGGTCCGTGCCGATCAGGCCGTCCACACCGGACAGCGTGGAGCCGTACGCGAGGTGCGTGCCGCGTTCCCGGACGCTGTCGAAGTCGAGCGCCAGCACGGCACCGCCGGCCGGGGCGGAGGAGACGCCGAGCTCGGCGGCCGGCAACGCCCGGTCGTAGACGCGGACGTCGTCGACCTCACCGCGGGCCATCCAGCCGACGGTCGACGGGTCGTTCCACGACATCTCGAAGTCGCGGCCGATGTTCACGTCCGCCGCCGAGTAGTCGATCGCGCCGGTGAACGGCAGGACGCCGACCTCGGCGCCGTCGATGTACAGCCGCAACGCGGTGCCGTCGTACGTACCGCTGACCCGGTGCCACCTGCCGTAGAAGTCGGCGGGCACCTTCGCCTGCACCGCGCGCCAGGTGCCGCTGTGGATGAAGAACTCGAGCGTGGTCTCGTTCTTCATCTTGAGCGTCCACTGGTGGTCGCCCTTGGCGATGATGGGGAACTGGCCGGTCCACTTCCCGGGCTTGACCCACGCGTCCAGTGTCAGCGCCGTACCGGTGATGTCGAGCTTGCGGTCGCGGTAGACCTCGACGAAGTCGTCGAGCCCCGACAGGGAGAGCGCCTTGCCGCGGTGGCCGTCGACGAGCTTCGGCGCACCGGAGAGCAGTGCGGTGATGTCGTTGCCCGAACTGTCCGGCGCGACGCGGGTCTTCTGCTTGATGTTCTGCTCGGCCCAGTCCCAGATGAAGCCGCCCTGGGTCTGCGGGTGGGCGCGGATGATGTCCCAGAACTCCCGGAAGTTGCCCAGGCTGTTGCCCATGGCGTGCGCGTACTCACCGAAGATCAACGGCTTGGTCGTGCTCTTCGCCTGCTCGGCGAACCTCTCCGGCGACGGGTAGCGCGGTCCCCACACGTCGGCGAACGGCGCGTCACCGTCCGGGTTGTTGGACTGGTGGTAGATCGGTCGCGACGGGTCGTTGGCCTTGAGCCAGCGCGCCATCTCGTAGTGGTGCGCGCCGAGCCCGGCCTCGTTGCCGGTGTCCCACAGGAAGACGCTCGGGTGGTTCTTGTCGCGCTCGACCATGCCGATCAGCCGGTCCAGGAACGTGTCGCGCCACTCCGGCTGGTTCGCCTGGCACCACCGGGCGCAGTTCTCGTGGTTGTGGGTCTCGATGTCGACCTCGTCGTCGACCCAGATGCCGTGCTGGTCGGCCAGGTCGTAGAAGTACGGGTCGCTCGGGTAGTGCGACGTGCGCACGGCGTTGACGTTGAGTTGCTCCATCAGCGCCACGTCGCGTTCCTGTGCCGCGCGCGGAACGTGCCGGCCGTGGTCCGGGTCGGTCTCCGCGCGGTTGACGCCCTTGAACAGCACGCGCTTGCCGTTGACCAGCAGGGTCTTGTCGCGGATCTCGATCTCGCGGAAACCCGTGGTGTCACTGGTGATGTGCGTGACCTTGCCGTCGGGTGCGGTCAGCGTCAGCACGACGGTGTAGAGGTTCGGCGTCTCGTCGGTCCACTTCGCCGGGTTGCGCACCGGCAGCGTGAGACGGGCGGTGGTGCCGTCGGTCTCCTGGCTCACCGAACCGACTTCGGTGCCACGAGAGTCACGCAGGCTGGCCGTGACGCGGTGCGCGCCGGTGGTGCCACCGGATTTGCGGCCGAGCTCGACGTCCGCCGTGAGGGTCGCGTCGGTGTAGGTGGCGTCGAGGTCGGTCTTGAGGGTCACGTCCTGGATGAACGTGGCGGGCGTCGAGTAGAGCGACACCGAGCGGAAGATGCCCGAGTACCGCCACTGGTCGTAGTCCTCGAGGTAGGAACCGGCGCTCCAGCGGTGCACCTGGACGGCGATCTTGTTGCGGCCCGGTCGCAGCGCGGAGGAGATGTCGAACTCGGCCGGGGTGTAGCCGCCCTGGTCGTAGCCGACGTACTTGCCGTTGACCCACACGAAGTAGGCGGACGTCACGCCCTCGAAGCGCACGAACGTCGCGCGCCTCGTCCAGTCGGCCGGCACGTCGAAGTCGCGGACGTACGCACCGGTCGGGTTCACGTCGCGCGGCACGCGGGGCGGGTCGTCCGGCTGCACCTCGGTGGCGATGTTGCGGAAGATCGGGTGGTCCAGGCCGTCGGTTTGCCAGGTGTGCGGCACGGTCACCGTGCGCCAGCCGGACGTGTCGTGGTCGTCGGCGTAGAACCGCGCGGGGACGTCGGCGGGCTTGTCCGCCATGGAGATCCGCCACCTGCCGTCCAGCGACTGCGTGAACGGTGTGCGCTCGTCGCGGCGCACGGCCGAGGCGAGGTCCGCCTGCGGCAGCAGCAACGCGTGGTGCGGCTCCTGTCCCTCGGCGATCCTGCTCGGGTCCTCGAGGTAGGCGTGCACGTCCGGAGGGGGATCGACAGCGGAGGCGATCGGTGTCGTCGAACCAACCGCAACTAACAGCACTGTGGCAAGAACAATCGCGCGCCGCACGCTGAACCTCCATGTTCAGGCAGAACTGAACACAAGTGAACAGTCGAGCTGGAGAGGCGACAAGAGGCCACGAGGTCCGTGCCGTTCACATGGTGCCCACTGTTATCGAACAACTCGACGCTTGCGTTCGATTTTGTTCGACCTCACGATCCGGGGAACAGGCCGAACCACGACCAGCCGGGGGAACCGTGAAGAGGACAGTGCTGTGCTTGGTGACCGCGGTGCTGCTGGCGTCGCCAGGACCCGCGGTGGGTGCGCCCGCGGCGGCACCGGCCGTGAGCCTCGTGGGCGACACGCTGCTCGATCCTTCGGCGCTGTACTTCGTGTCCTACGACGGGGTGGTGAACAACAACTCGTTCCAGCAGGACGCGATCCTGACCTACCAGGGACGTCAGTACGCCACCTGGTACACCGCGAGCCGCAACGCCGTGGTGGCGCGGCGGACCGTCGGCAGCACGCGGTGGGAGAGCGTGGTCCTGCCGCACGAACTCAGCACCGACGACTCGCACAACGTGATCTCGCTGGGGATCTCCCCGCAGGACAACACGATCCACGTCGCGTTGGACGCGCACAACACGCGCTTGTTCTACTTCCGGTCCCAGCCCGGCCTCGCGTCCGGCGCCCAGCAGTGGAACGCTGGCGCGTTCGGTGCGGTGCAGCGCACGCTCGGCGGCGTCGAGCTCGGTTCCATGACGTACCCGCAGTTCGTGGTGACGCCCGAGGGAAGGCTGCAGTTCAGCTACCGCACGGGTGGTTCCGGCAACGGTGTCAACGAGCTGGCCGAGTACTCCGGCGGCACGTGGCGCAAGCTCGGCGGCTGGTCCTCCGCCACCGGTTCGTACACCGGCCCGAACGGCGTGGTGTCCACGACCCGCAACATGTACCTGCACGGCTTGACCTATGACCGGAATGGACGGTTGCACGCCGCCTTCACTTGGCGTGAAGGCAATGCCGGTGTGCTGTGCAACCCGGGCGGGCTGACCAACCACGACACCGGCTACGTCTACAGCGACGACCGCGGCCGGACGTGGCGCAACGGTGCCGGAACCGTCGTGGGCACGACCGGGGGCGCGCCTGTGAACGTCGGCTCGCCGGGTCTGGTCGCCGATCCGCTCGACCCGAACCACGGCCTGATGAACCAGGAGAGCCAGGCAGTGGACGCCCAGGGCAGGCCGCACGTGGTGATCAGCTACGTCCCCGGCCGGTTCACCCAGTGCGTGTCGAACTACGCCCAGCAACGCACGCAGTACGGCCGCACGTTCCACGTCTTCCGCGGCGCGGACGGCAGGTGGACCAAGATGGAGGTCCCGGTCCCGCCGAACAGCAGCCAGCGCACGAAGATCGTGTTCGACCGGGACGACAACGCGTACCTCGTGCTGCCGCGCGGGAAGATCGTGGCGGCCAGCAAGGCGAGTGGCTGGACGGACTGGACGACGTTGTTCGACCGCCCGTCGCTGCAGGCGTTCGGCGAGGTGAACGTGGACGCCTCGCGCCTAGCGTCCCAGGGCATCCTGTCGGTGCAGTACCAGCAGACCTCCAGCGGCACCACGCCGTCGCCGATCCGCGTCGCCGACTTCCGCCTGGGGGCCTGACATGACGAGGCTTCTGCTGGCTCTCACCCTCGTCGCCGCCGGCCTCTCCACGCCGGTCGCGGCCGCGGACCCGTTGCCGCAGAACGCGGTCACCGTGCGCGTCGACCCGTCGTACCAGCAACCGGAGTTCGAGGGCTGGGGCACCAGCCTGGTGTGGTTCGCGAACATCACCGGCGGCTATCCGGAGCCGATCCGCCGCCGGCTCGTCGACCTGCTGTTCGGCGAGGACGGACTGCGCCTGAACATCGCGCGGTACAACATCGGCGGCGGCAACGCGCCCGACGTCCGCAAGGACTACATGAAGAAGGGCGCGACGATGGAGGGCTTCTGGAAAGCCCCTCCCGGCACCACGCGCGAGGACGTGGACTGGTGGCAGCCGGACAACCCGGACCACTGGGACTTCTCCGCGGACGCCAACCAGCGCTGGTGGGTCGACCAGGTCAAGCGCAAGGTCACCAAGTGGGAGGCGTTCAGCAACTCGCCGCCGTGGTTCCAGACCGTCAGCGGCTACGTCTCGGGCGGGTTCGACCCGAACATCGACCAGATCCGCCGCGACCGCGTCGAGGACTTCGCCACCTACCTGGCGCGCGTGACCCAGGAGGTCGAACGCGCGCACGGCATCAAGTTCGACACGCTCGCTCCGTTGAACGAGCCCAACACGAACTACTGGGGCACGCAGATCGGCCCCGACGGACGGCCGGCCGGGGGACGCCAGGAGGGCGCGCACGCGGGACCGGAGTTGCAGCAGGAAGTTCTGCTCGCCGCGCGGCGCGCGCTCGACGAGCTGCGGTCGCGGGTGAAGGTGTCCGCGATGGACGAGACGAACCCCGGAACGTTCGTGCGCAACTGGAACCGCTACGGCCCGGCGCGGGACGTCGTCGACCAGCTCAACGTGCACACCTACGGCACGGGCCAGCGCACCAGCGTCCGCGACATCGCCAAGGGCGCTGGCGAGAAGCTCTGGATGAGCGAGGTCGAGGGCACCTGGGGCAACGGCACCACCGACTACACGAGCATGGAGCCCGGTCTGGGCATGGCGACCAGGATGCTCGAGGACATCCGCGAGCTCGAACCGTCCGCGTGGGTGTTCTGGCAGCCCGTCGAGGACACCGCCCCGCAGACGGCCGCCGGCAAGAACTGGGGCAGCATCCACATCCCGTTCGACTGCACCGCGGACGCCACGCTGGAGTCCTGTCCGATCAGGACCAACACCAAGTTCCACACCATCCGCAACTTCACCCACTTCGTCCGGCCGGGAGACCGGTTCGTCAAGACCGACGACCCGTCGAGCGTCGCCGCGGTGAAGCGGTCCGGTCTGGACGCGACGGTCGTGCACGTCAACAGCGGCAACGCCGGCCGCGCGGTGACGCTGGACCTGTCGCGGTTCGGGCTCGTCTCGCCGCTGGCCAAGGTGACGCCGGTGGTCACCGACGCGTCCGGTGCCCTCGTGCGCGGCAACCCGGTGCGGGTGAAGGGGAAGTCGGCCACGCTCTCCGTGCCGGCGAAGTCGGTCACCACGTTCCTCGTCGACGGTGTGGCGGGGGTGTCCGGCGACGCCGCGCTCGTCCAGCCCGATCACGTGTACCGAATCGCCTCTGGTGGGAAGTCCTTGCAGCCGTCCGACGACTGGGCGGCAGCGGTGCTCCGGACCACCGACACGGCGAGTGCGCGACAGCTGTGGGCGGTGCGGAAACTGGGCTTCGGCGGCGGAAACCGCGAGCGCTACGAGATCGTCAGCGCCGTGACCGGAACCCGGCTGGCCGCATCGGGTGACGCCGTCGTGCTCCAGCCGGGCGGGGACGCCGCGGCTCAGTGGATCATGTCGACGACCGGCGACGGCAGCTGGACGTTCGTCAACGCCGCCACCGGCACGTTGATCGACGCGACCGGGGAGGCCGTGTCGGCGAAGACCCCGACCTCCGGCGCGAGCCAGCGCTGGACTCCGGTCGACGAGACCGCGCAACGGGTGCAGGACACCGCTGTGTTCACGGTTCCCAAGCTTCGGCCCGTGCTGCCGCAGTCCGTGACGCCGGTGTACCCGGACGGAGTGCGAGGCGCGCTACCCGTGGCCTGGAACCTCCCGCCGGACTGGCAGTGGCAGCAGCCAGGGACCGTGCGCGTCCACGGCACGGCGACGGACGTCCTCGGCCGAAAGCTGCCCGCATTGGCCGTGGTCACCGTCGACACGATCGCCTCGACACTGCCCGCCCGCGCGAAGACCTACGTCGGCGGGCGGCCCGAACTTCCCTCCACCGTCACGGGGGTGGGCAAACGGGGCGGCAAGGCCGAACTTCCCGTCGTGTGGGACTCAGCGGTGTTCGACCACGTCGGAACGGTGACGGTCACCGGACGCGCCCAGGTCGTCGACGGCAGCACGGTGGCCGCGGCGGCGGTGGTCCAGGTGACCGAGCCCGTCGAGGTGAACGCGGCGCTGGACGCGACCGTCGCGGCGACGTACACCGAGTCCGGCTACTCCGCGGACCGGCTGCGCAACGGCGTCACGGAGGAGAAGGCGTGGTCGAACTGGAGGTCCGGCACCAAGAACCCCGCCGACACGATCACCTTCACCCTGCCCGGAACCCGTGACCTCACGCGGGTGGCCGTGCACTCCCACCGCGACGGTGAGGGCGGCATCGCCCAGAGCCTCGAGGTCCAGGTGCGCACGGTCGGCGGCACGTGGGTCGACGCGAGTGGTGACGTCGAAGTCACCGCGCTGCGGACGGAGGTCGTGCTGAACCCCTCGCCGCCCGCGACCGCCGTGCGAGTCGTCCTGACCGCGCGTCCGTCCGGATACCTCACCCTCGGCGAGATCGAGGTGCTGGCGAAGGCACCTGCTTGGTGAGCGGCAGCGGAGCCCGGACTGTCGGTGCTCGGACCTACTATGCGGAGCATGACTCGATATGTGGACGAGGACCTGCACGGCGCGGAGTTCCGCGAGTGCGATCTGACCGGGGCGCGCCTGATCGGTGTCGTCCTGCAGGACGCCGTGATCGACGGGCTCGTCACGAACCTCGTGGTGAACGGCGTTGAGGTCAGCGCGTACGTCGAGGCGGAGTTGGACCGGCGTCACCCGGTGCGGGTGCTGATCCGTTCCGAGGACCCCGCCGATCTGCGGGAGGCAGCGCGCCGGCTCCATGCAGGCTGGGCCGCCACGTTCGAACGGATCCGCCGGACGCCCGGCATCGAGCGCCGCAGCGTGAACGACGAGTGGTCGGCGGTGCAGACGTTGCGCCATCTGGTCTTCGTGCACGACTCGTGGTTCCGCCGCTGCTGCCTGGGCTCGACGGAGCTGTTCACGCCGATGGGCATCGGACCGACGGTCGAGCCCTACCGTGAAGCGCACGGGCTCGACCTGTCGCTCGATCCGGCCCTCGACGAGATCGTGGGCGTGCGTGCCGCACAGGCCGCCGAGCTCGAGGCCTGGCTCGACGAGGCCACCGCCGCGCAGCTCGCAGCGGTGGCGCCCGTGCCCGACGGCGACGTCTGGCCGCCGTACGCGCGGGGCCGTTCGGTGCGGCAGTGCCTGCGCACGGTGCTCAACGAGACCTTCGAGCACCACGGCTTCTGCGTCCGCGACCTCGACCTGGTCGAGGCACAGAACGCCGGTTAGATCCTGGCGGCCACGATCGGTGCCAGCCTGTCGGCGATCTTGCGGTGACCCTGGTCGTTGGGGTGCACGTTGTCCGTCGTGTCAGTGGCCTCGTTGATCCAGCCCAGCGTGTCGACGAAGTGCACGTTGCGGTCGCCGCCGTCGGTGAGCGCCTTCACCGCCGCCTGGGTCTCCGGGACGTACCGCTTGCGGAACGTGGCGAGAGCGAAGATCGCCGCGGTCGGGTACTTCTCCCGCGCACGCCGCAGGAGCGTGACGTAGGAGGAGCGGAATTCCTCCTTGGTGACGCTGTGGCCGACGTCGTTGGTGCCGAGGTTGATCACGACGGCGTTCGCCTTGTAACGGCCGAAGTTCCACGCGGGCGCGTTCAGCGCCAGGCCGGTGCGCAGGAAACCCTCGCGCATGCTCAGGCACCCGTCCGCCGCGGGGTGCAGGCACGCGCCGCCCACCGCGATCTGCGTGTGGCCGGTCTTGAGCTTCTCGCCGGTCAGCCAGCCGTACGCGGTGAGCGCCTGCTTCGACGACTGCTGGCCGACCGTGATCGAGTCGCCGACGAACTCGACGGTCTTCGACGGCACGGTGGGCGCGAAGGTGCGTGCGCCGGTGTCGATCTCGATGCCCTGGTACACCGCGTCGCCCTTGTAGGAGCCCGCGATGGGGCGGTAGGAGACGCGGAGGGTGTGGTTGCCCGCGGCCAGTGGTGACGGGGTGAGGTCCACCGTGCCGGTCCGGTTCACGTAGGACACGTCAGGCCCGCCGTCGATGCTCACGAAGAAGTCGATCGCGCGACGTTGCTTGAGCTTCACCGTCCGGCCGGTGAAGCCGACGACGAGGTAGGCGCCCGCCCACTCGGAGACGTAGGCGCTCGACGAGCTCGTGTTCCAGCGGCCGAAGTACCGGACGCTCGGGTCGGTGGGCGAGCTCGTGGTGGCGGCGGACGCCGTCGGTACCGCGGTGCTCAGGAGCACCACCACCGAGACGAGAAGTCCTTTGATCATGATCCGGCCAATCGGTGGGAGGGCAGGGGAACGCGCGACCAGTCGACGTCCGAGGCGAGGTAGAAGCCCGGGTACGACGGCTGGTTGTAGGTGGTCTGCTGGCGGGCGACGTCGACGCGGTACTGGCGGTCGTGCATGAGCGTGTACATCTTGTGGTTCGTCGGTTCGGTGCTGAGGTAGAAGCGCAGCGCCGTGCTGTCCTGCGTGCGCACGACCAGTTCCTCGCGCCAGTCGCCGAACACGTCGGCCACGAGCGACGGGTTTCCCTTGGTGCCGTTGTTGGTGCGCGTTCCGGTGGCGGTGAGCAGCGTGCCGCGCCGCCAGTCCTCGACGGCCGGCGTCACGTCCTGGGCGCCGGTCACGATCTGGGTGGTCAGGTCACCGGCCCAGCGGATGCTCATGTTCGTTCCGGGAGAACGGGTGTCGAGCCGCCGGCCGTCCGCGCTCCAGGTGCCCCCGGAGTCCGAGCCGTTCGGCATGGACGACCACGTCTCGAGGCCGGGCACGTCCGGGCGGACGTCGCCGATCATGCCGCGGCCGGTGTCCATCCCGGAGTAGGCGCCGTAGATCGTCGCGCCGGTGCGGGCGTCGCGCAGCGCGTAGCCGTACGGGGCGGAGCGGGCGCCCTCGTGGACCATGTAGATCTCGAGGCCGGGACGGTTCGGGTCGATGTCGGTGACGTGCAGGGCATCACCGTGCCCGACTCTCGCTTCGGCTCCTGGTTCCACGCTGCCCGGCGGCAGCACGCCGACCGAGCTGTACGACAACGAGCCGTTGTCGTCGAGCGTCGCGCCGCCGTAGACGATCTCCTGCTTGCCGTCACCGTCCACGTCGGCGACGCTCAACGAGTGCGAACCCTGCGTCGTGAGCTTGGCATGACTCGGGTTCGTGCCGTCGCGGCCGTGCGGGGAGTCGCGGAACGGGTTCGTCATCGGCACCCAGCCGCTGTCGGCGAGCCAGCGCTTCCTGAGCCGCCTCCCGTCCCAGTCGTAGGTCGCGACCGTGGAACGGGTGTAGTAGCCGCGCGCGAAGATCGCGGACGGGCGCTTGCCGTCCAGGTAGGCGACTCCCGACAGGAACCGGTCGACGCGGTTGCCCGGTTCGATGCGGGACATCGCGTAGTCGCCCCACATCAGCCCGTCGTCGGTGCGGCCGGGTTCGTAGCGCACGGTCTGCAGCTCGCGTCCCGTGGCGCCGTCGAACACCGTCAGGTACTCCGGGCCGTCGACGATGAAACCGGCGAACTGGCGCAGCTTGTTGTTGGCGCTGCGGGACGGCGCGTAGACGTCGATGAAGTGGTCGACCAGCGCGGTCGCGTCCTCTGTGGACAAGGGGTAGGCGTACCGCTGCTCGATGCCGAACGCCTGCTCCAGCGTCGCGGGCCACCGGCCGGCGACCACCTCGGGATGGGAGGTCCAGCCGCGGAACACTCCGACGAGGTGGTCGCGGTAACCCTCCGGGCTGAGCCGGTAGTCGTCGGTGTGCCGGTACCCGGCGCGCACGTCCTCGTGCGGCATCGTGACGAACCGCTCGCGGCCGTCACGAGTGCCCGGCGCGGTCTTCGTCATCAGCTCCGCGCGGCCGTCGCCGTCGAAGTCGTAGACCAGGAACTGCGTGTAGTGCGCGCCCGCCCGGATGTTCACGCCGAGGTCGATCCGGTGCAGCAGCGTGCCGTCGAGGCGGTACGTGTCGAGGTACACCGGTCCGGTGTAGCCGACCTGCGAGACGTCCTTGGAGTTGCTGGGATCCCACTTGACGACGTACTCGTACCGGCCGTCGCCGTCCACGTCACCGACGCTGACGTCGTTGGCGGAGTAGGTGTAGCGCTCACCGGCCGGCGTCACGCCGTCCGCGGGCTTGCGCAACGGCAGGTCGTGGTGGGACGCCGCCCACGGCGTCACGGGTTTGCTGCGCCCCAGCGGAACACCGCGTCGCACGGGAGCGACCTGGTACCGCGCACCAGGAGTCGCGCCGGTGTCGAGGTAGGTGGTGCTGTCGGTGACGGTCGCGATGCGCTTCCCGTCCCGGTACACCGCGAAGCCGGGTCCCGAGAGGCCGGTGGCGGTGGCGCCGGTGGCTTCCCGGCCGAGCAGGCGCCAGCTCAGGTGCACGCCGCCGTCGACGGACGCCGCGACGAGCCCGCGGTCGAGGCGCTCGCCGGGGGTGGGGTGCGCGGACGCGGGCAGCTGCCCGGCCAGGACGGCGGTGAACACCAACGGCAGCAGAACCCCTCGTCGCAGATTCACGACGGCTACGATGAACCTTGTCCAGCTCCTGACGCAAGGGTCTGAATGTGTTGCTGCATAATGCGGAAAGCGTTTTCCTGCGCGATCGTCGAATTCAGGGCGCCGTTCGACGGAAGAGGTGTCGAACGAGTCGAATCGACGTCATCGACTCCGTGAACCACCGAGGTCGGCGGGGCGCCGGCGCGGTGGTGGTGCCGCGATGACCCGCCTGTGGTTCGAGGCCCCCGCCGCGGCGTGGGAGGAAGCGTTGCCGCTGGGCACCGGCAGGCTCGGCGCGATGTGCTTCGGCGGCGTCGGCACCGAACTGGTACAGCTCAACGACGACCGGCTGTGGACGGGGTCGCCGCTGCCGGCGCCGTCCGGTGATCCGGGTCTGGTGGAGCAGGCCCGTGCGCACGTGCTGGCGGGCTCACCCCGTGCGGCGGAGGAGGTGTTGCTCCGCGTCCAGGGGCCCGACACCGCGAAGTACCAGCCGCTGGCCGACGTCTCGCTGGTCGGTGACCCCGGCCGCGCCGAGGCCTACCGGCGCGAGCTCGACCTGCGCACCGGCGTGTACTCGGTCTCCTACCGGACCGGGGACGCGGTGGTGCGGCGGGAGGCCGTGTGCCACGCGGGCCTGCACGTCCTGGCGCTGCGGGTGACCGGTACCGGCGTGAGCCCGGTGCTGCGCGGGTCGCTGCCCGGTGAGCACTTCACGTCGTCCGGCGGGGTCGTGGGAGTCCGGGGCGTGGTGCCGTCCGGGATGGCCTGGGCGGCGGTCGTGGCGGTGGACGGCGACACTGTCTACGTCACCACCGAGACCGGCTACCGCGGGCCCGGCGCCGCGCCGGTGGACGATCCCGCCGAATGCTCCCGCGTGGCGGTCGAGCGGGCCGAACAGGCCCGCGAGCTGGGCTGGGCGACGTTCCGCGACCAGGCCGTCCAGGCCCACCGGACGTTGTTCGACCGGGTGAGCCTCCAGCTGGGCCCGGTGCCGGACCTGCCGACCGGCGAGCGGATCGCGCGGCCCGACCGGGCGTTGCCGGCGTTGCTGTTCCAGTACGGCCGCTACCTGCTGATCACCAGCTCCCGGCCGGGCACGCTGCCCGCGAACCTGCAGGGCATCTGGAACCCCCACACCGATCCGCCGTGGCGCGGCAACTACACGCTCAACATCAACCTGCAGATGAACTACTGGCCGGCCGAGGTCACCGCGCTGCCCGAGTGCCACGAGCCGCTGCTGGAGTTCGTCGCACAGCTGTCCGGACCCGGTGCGGCGACCGCGAAGGCGCTCTACGGCGCGCCGGGCTGGGTGGCGCACCACAACAGCGACCCGTGGTGCCTCACCACCCCGGTCGGCGACGGCGGCGGCGACCCGGCGTGGGCGAACTGGCCGATGGCCGCGGCGTGGCTGTGCCGGCACCTGCGGGAGCACTACGCGTTCACCGGTGACGTCGACTGGTTGCGCGAGCACGCCTGGCCGGTGCTGCGCGGCGCGGCCGAGTTCTGCCTGCACTGGCTGGTCCCGCGCGACGGCGTGCTCACGACGGCGCCGTCGACGTCCCCCGAGAACCACTACCTGGCCGGGGGAGAACCGGTCGGGGCCGGCATCGGGTCGACGATGGACCTGGCGCTGACGGCGGACCTCTTCTCCGGTCTGGTCGAGGTCGCCGAGGTGCTGGGGTTGCACGACGACGTGGTGGACCAGGTGCGGAAGGTCGAGCTGCCGCCACCTCCGGTCGGATCGCACGGCGGCCTGCTGGAGTGGGCCGACGAGGTGCCCGACGCGGAACCGGACCACCGGCACGTGTCGCACCTGTACGGCCTCTACCCCGGTGACCAGATCGATCCCGTGCGCACCCCGGAACTGGCCGAGGCCGCCCGGCGCGCGCTCGTCGCCAGGGGAGACGCGGGCACGGGCTGGTCACTGGCCTGGAAGGCCGCGCTGTGGGCACGGCTCGGCGACGGCGACCGGGCGCACGCGTTGATGTCGATGTTGCTGACGGAGGCGACGGACGGCAGCCCGCACGGGGGAGGGGTGTACCGGAACCTGCTGTGCGCACACCCTCCCTTCCAGATCGACGGCAACTTCGGCGCCACCGCCGCGATCGCGGAGATGCTGTTGCAGAGCCACACCGGCGAGCTGCGCCTGCTGCCCGCGCTGCCCTCGGCGTGGCCGACCGGGGTGGTGCGCGGACTGCGGGCGCGGGGCGGCGTGGTGGTCGACCTGTGGTGGGACGGAGGGGAGCTGAAAGCTGTCGCGTTGCGAGGTCTCCGCGGTGAGAAGACGGTTGTGGTGACGTGCCAGGGACACGCGGCGGAGGTGACTGTCCGGCAGGACGTTCAGCTGATGCTCGGTGAGAAGCTCATCCCGCGGTGACGAACGTCCGCGCCCTGCACGGGGCGCGGACGTCGTCGACGTCTCCGGTCAGCTGGTCGTTCAGGCGGGCACGAAGATCGCGCCGAGCCGGTCGACCTCGGTACCCGACCGGCCGGTGAACCCGGCGATGCGCCAGCCCGCGGGTGCGGTGGCGGTGAGCGTCTCCCCGGTCGGCTGCCCCGCCGAGAGCGTGCGCCCCCGGTTGGTGGTGAAGGCGGCCGAGAACACCCGCGTGCGGCCGTTGTACTTGCTCTGGCTCAGTGTCGCGGACACGAAGTGCTCACCCGGCTCGAGCGTGAGCGACGTGGCCGTGCCGCCAGAGCCGCCGTGGGTGAGCGTCGTGCCGTTCGTGAGCGTGGCCGAGATCTGGTCCAGCCTGCTGCCACCGCGCAATGTGAGCGTGCGCACGGCCCCCAGGTCGACCGCCGCGACGTCGGTGAACGGGCTTCCGTGCGGACCGCCGGCCTCGGCGCTGAGCTGGATGTCGTCGTCCGCCGTCCAGTCGAACCGGGTGGCGATCGGGTAGTGGTCGGACAGCGGCCTGCCCTGGGAGTCGAGGAACGCCGCGTTGTCGTTGCGGTAGTCCCGTGCGGTCAGCGTGATCTGCCGGTTGCCCCGGTAGAGGATCTTGTCGACGACCTCGCAGGAGTCGGTGACCGCGGCCGGGTCGCACACGAGTGCCGGGGCGCCCGCCGCGGGTGCCTGGCCGCCGCGTTCGAGCTGGACCCACGCGTCGGTCAGGCCGTTGGTGGTGACGAGCTCGCGGATGTTGTCGGCCTCGCGGGTGTAGCGGGTGTTGGTGTCGCCCATGACGATGACGGCGTTGCCCGCCGAGTTCGCGGCGATGTACCGGGACAGCTGGGTGATGTTCGACCTGCGCGCCGCGAGGTCGGCGGTCTCGGTGCCCGCGTTGGGGTGCAGGTTGTACAGGTCGACGCTCACCCCGGGCGCCAGCGTGATCCGCTTGTAGGTGAACCCCTTGGGCGTGAGGCAGTCCGTGCCGTTGCAGGACGACCACTTCGTGCGTTCGAGGTCGCCGTAGGGCCGGTGCGACAGCGTGTTCAGGCCGCTGCCGAACGGAACCCCGCCGCTGGTGGGCGTGCGGTGGGCGTGGTTGTCGCCCGCGTACAGGGCCGCGTGGTAGTTGAAGTCCTCCTGGACGTTGACGACGTCGTAGGGCGCGAGACGCGGGCTGAGCAACGGCGTGTTCACGGCGGGGTCGCCGGACGACAGCGGCTCCGGCAGGCCCGCCACGTTGTAGGTCAGCACCTCGAAGCTGCCACCGGTGGTGGCGTGTGCCGGCGTGGCGAGCGCTGCCAGCACCACGGGGATCAGGAGCAGGGGTCTGATCATCAGTTGCGCGTCCACTTCTGGTTGGCGGCGCCGTTGCACGTCCACAGCACGAGCTTCGTGCCGTTGGTCGTCGCCGCGTTGTAGGCGTCGAGGCAGAGACCGGACTGCACACCGGTGATGGTGCCGTCGGGGTTGACGTTCCACTGCTGGTTGGTGCCACCGGTGCAGTCGTAGATGGCGACCTTCGTGCCGTTGGTGGTGCCGTGGTCCCACGCGTCGAGGCACTTGTTGCCGTAGACCACTAGCTCCTTGCGTGCGGTGTGCGTGAACGTCTGCTGCTCGCCGCCGTTGCAGTCCCACAACTGGGCCTGCGTGCCGTTGGTGATCGTGTTGCCGTTGATGTCGGCGCACCGGCCGGACGGCGAACCGACCACCTCGGTGCCGGCCGTGCCAGGGAGTTCGCGCACCTCGACGGCCGTCACCCCGGTTCCGGACACCGTCAGGGAGTTGGTCCCCTTCGCCAGTGACACGATCGCGGACACGGTGCCCCTGGCGGTCGGCGGAAGTGCGAGCGTGGTGGGGATCTGGCTCCCGTTGACCTGCAGGGTGCTCTGGTGGGCGACGCGGTCGCCGTTGGTGTACTCGAACGTGGCGACCGCCAGCCCGCCGGTTGTGGCGGTGATGCCGGTGGCGCGGGAGTTCACGACGGGGTACGTGGCGGCGCTCGCCTCCACACCGGCGACGGACAGCATCACCGCGTCACCCGCGGGGACCGTGACGCTGTGGCTGCCGTTGGTGACCGGTGTCGCGACGCCGCTCCACAGGTCGCGCACGGCCGCCGTCCGGCCCGCGAGGCCTAGATCGGCCAGCCTGAGCGTCATGGTGGCCGCCGAGGACGTCCGGTTGAGCAGGGCCACCGCCCTGCGCCCGTTGCCGGACAGCACCTTCGCGTAGACCTGCCGGTCGCGGACGTCCTCCGCGACCTCGACGGCGGGCAGGCCGCGCGGGTCCTGGCCCACGGCGAGCACCTCGCGGTTCGTCAGCACCGAGATCGTGCTGTCGTTCACCTTCGTCAGGTCGTTGCCGAGCAGCATCGGCGAACCACCGACCGCCCACAGGCTCATGTGCACCCGGCTCGCCGCGGCGGACAGGCCGGGCATGCCGACCATCATCATGTCCGGGTCGTTGTAGTAGCCGGTGTGCTGAGCGGTCGGCCGCTGGTTCTTGTCGAAGTTCTCGTGGACCATGTCGATCGACGGTGTCTCGTGCGCGAAGACGATGTCCGTTCCGGTGCGCCACAACGGGGCCATGCCCGGCGCCCAGTTCCACGGGTCGTTCTTGCCCCACTCGCAGATCGACAGCACCAGCTCACGTCCGGTGGCGGCGCTCGCCTTCGCGGTCGCGTCGCTGAGCGCCCGGTAGGTGCTGGGCGCGTCGAGCTCCTCGACGTCGGCGCCGCACCAGTCGACCTTGACGTAGTCGAAGCCCCACTGGGAGAACCGCAGCATGTCCTGCTCGTAGTGCCCCTCGCTGCCGGTGCCGGCGTGCGGAGGGCCGGGCGTGGGGAAGTAGTAGCCACAACCGTTCTTGCCCGCGTCGGTGTAGATCCCCGCCTTGAGCCCTTTGCCGTGGATGTAGTCGGCGATCGCCTTCATGCCACCGGGCCACTGGCTCTCGTCGACGGTGATGTCGCCCGCGCTGTCGCGGGTCCCCTTCCACCAGCCGGAGTCGATGTTGACGTACCGGTAGCCGGCGGCCGCGAGCCCGGACGACACCAGTGCGTCGGCCTGTGCCTTGATCACGCTGTGGTCGATGTTCTCGAAGAAGGTGTTCCAGGAGGCCCAGCCCATCGGTGCGGCAGGCACCCGGACCTGGTTCTGCGTGAGGGCGGGACCGGCCGAGGCCGAGGTGCCGCCGAATGCGGTAACGGTGCTCAGGGTGACTACTAGGACGAGAAAGCGTGTGAACGTTAACATCGTTGTTGCAGGCTCACTTTCCGCTTTGCAGGGTGTTTTCGAGGGAACGGCGTTCTGATAATGATGTGAGCGCTGACATACTGAGGGGACGGCGTATGGCCGTCAACCACCTGGCGGATGTTCGCGAAAGATTCGACGGACGCCTTCGACGGTGTGACAGAGGTTGTCGGCAGGACAAACCCGACGTCAGCCGCCTGTCCGCACCGGACAGGCTCCGGCGGTGGGCCACTCGGCGGTGTCCTCCGGTGATCGGCTGGCTAGTGTCCGAATTCCGGGAGCGCTCCCAGAACCCTTGTGACAGCCGACATTTTCCCCCAGGAGGTCGTCGTGACCTTGCGATTTCTCCGAGCGGTGGTGACAGGTCTGCTACTGGCGGCCTGTGTGGTCATCGCTCCCACCGCGGCGAACGCCGCCGCTCCCGCACGAGTGATGGCGCTCGGTGACTCGATCACCGGCTCCCCGGGGTGCTGGCGGGCGCTGCTCTGGAAACACCTGCAGGACACCGGGTACACCGACGTCGACTTCGTCGGCTCACTGCCGTCGCAGGGTTGCGGCTTCGCCCACGACGGCGAGAACGAGGGCCACGGCGGGTACCTCGCGACGGGCATCGCGCGGGACAACCAGCTCCCCGGCTGGCTCTCCTCGGCACGGCCGGACGTCGTGCTCATGCACCTGGGCACCAACGACGTCTGGAACAACATCCCGGCGAGCACGATCCTGAACGCCTACAGCACTTTGCTCGGCCAGATGCGGGCGAGCAACCCGGCGATCAAGCTGATCGTCGCCCAGATCATCCCGATGAACCCGTCGAACTGTTCCGCGTGCGGGCAGCGGGTGACCGACCTGAACGCCGCGATCCCCGGCTGGGCGCGGGCGAACAGCACGACGGCCTCGCCGGTCACGGTGGTGGACCAGTGGACCGGGTTCAGCACCGCGGCCGACACCACCGACGGCGTGCACCCCAACTCCTCCACCGGCATCCAGAAGATCGAGAGCCGCTGGTACCCGGCGCTCGTGTCCGCGCTGGGAGCCGAACCCCCGGCCGCCGTGGGCCTGCACGTCGAGGGCGCACGGGTCGTCGAGGGCAACGGCACCCCGTTCGTCATGCGGGGCGTGAACCACGCCCACGTCTGGTACCAGTCGCAGACGAGGGCGTTCGCGGACATCAAGTCCTTCGGTGCCAACACGGTGCGCGTCGTGCTCGGCAGCGGTCAGCGGTGGGGCCCGACCCCGGCGGCGGAAGTCGGGAGCGTCATCGGGCTGTGCAAGCAGTCGAAGCTGATCTGCGTGCTGGAGGTCCACGACACCACCGGGTACGGCGAGCAGAGCGGCGCCGCAACCCTCGACCAGGCGGCCAGCTACTGGATCAGCGTGGCCAGCGCGCTCAAGGGGCAGGAGAACTACGTCGTCATCAACCTGGGCAACGAGCCGTTCGGCAACAACGCCCAGGTCAGTGCCACGTGGGCAAGTGCGACGAGCAGCGCGATCAGCCGGCTGCGCGGAGCGGGCTTGCAGCACCTGCTGATGGCGGACGCACCGATGTGGGGCCAGGACTGGGGCAACATCATGCGCGACAACGCGGCGTCGGTGCTCAACGCCGATCCGCAGCGCAACACCGTGTTCTCCATCCACATGTACGGCGTCTACAACACCGCGGACAAGGTCAACGCCTACTTCGACTCGTTCAAGGCGGCGGGACTGCCCCTGGTGGTGGGGGAGTTCGGGCACAACCACAGCGACGGTGACCCTGACGAGGACACGATCCTGGCCCAGGCGCAGGCCCGCGGCCTCGGTTACCTCGGCTGGTCGTGGAGCGGCAACAGCAGCGACGTCGCGTACCTCGACATGGTCAACTCCTTCGACCCGGCGAGCCTGACCTCGTGGGGTCAGCGGATCCTCAACGGCGCCAACGGAATCCGGCAGACCTCGAAGGAGGCCACGATCTACGGCGGCGGCGATCCGGGTGACACCCAGGCGCCGTCGACGCCGGGCACCCCGACGTCGTCGGGCGTGACGTCCACGGGCCTGACGCTGAACTGGACGGCCTCGACGGACAACGTCGGCGTCACCGGGTACGACGTGCTCCGTGCCGTGGGCAGTGGTTCCTTCGCACAGGTGGGCTCGGCGGCCACGACCTCGTTCACCGACAGCGGCCTGACCCCCTCGACCACCTACCGGTACCAGGTGCGGGCGAAGGACGCGGCCGGCAACGTGTCGGCGAGTTCCGGCATCGTGTCGGCGACGACCGGCGCGGGTGGCGGCACCGGTGCCTGCAAGGTCGGTTACTCGGGTCAGAACTGGGGCGGCGGCAACGGCTTCACCGCCAGCATCGCCATCACCAACACCGGCACGAGTGCGCTCAACGGCTGGACGCTGGCCTTCAGCTACGCGAACGGCCAGCGCGTGACCCTGCCGGGGTGGGGTGCGACGTTCGCCCAGTCCGGCGCCGCCGTCACCGCGACCAACCTGGCGTGGAACGGTGCCCTCGCGCCGAACGCGTCCACGACCATCGGGTTCAACGGCACGTTCAGCGGGACCAACCCGGCGCCGTCGTCGTTCACACTGAACGGGAGCACCTGCACGGTCGCCTGACCTCGCTTTTAAACGATTCAACAGGCTGTCCGATTGCGGACAGCCTGTTGTCGTCTGCCTTGACACGCCTCCGCGCACCCAACACGCTGGGCCCGCTGCCGCGATTGAAACGTTTCATCCAGCGACGAAGGTGGAGGCGACGTGCGCAGACGGGTGTTCCTCAGGACGTCGGCGGTCGGGCTGACCGCCACCGCGCTACCGGTCGGGGTGGCGAACGCCGCACCGCCGGAGCGAGCCGGTGGGGTGCGCGTCGTGCGCACGACCGTGGAGTACGCGGAAACGTTGCTGGGCACGGACGTCACCGCTCCCCGGCTCGGCTGGGTGCTCGCGGCAGACGGCACCGGTGCCCGGCAGACCGCCTACCAGGTCGAGGTCGGCACCGCCCCCGGACGTGCGGACGTGTGGCAGTCCGGCAAGGTCGGCTCCGACCGCACCACAGGAGTCGCCTACGCGGGCAAGGAGCTGAAGCCGCGCACCCGCTACCACTGGCGCGTGCGGGTGTGGGACGGCGCGAACCGGCCGTCGGCCTGGAGCACCACGAACTGGTGGGAGACCGCGCTGCTCGGCACGCCGTGGCAGGCGCGGTGGATCGGCGCCGAGGACACGTCGATCGGTTTCGCCGGCGCGAGGTGGATCTGGTCGGCCACGACACCGGCCGAGAGCCGGTGGTTCCGCACGTCGGTCGACCTTCCCGCGGACGCGGTCGGGGCCAGGCTCGTCGCGACGGCGGACGACGACTTCACCCTGCACGTCAACGGGTCCGAGGTCGTGCACGTGCCCGAGCAGGTCGACGTCTGGAAGGTCGGGCAACGCGCCGACGTGACCCGCCTGGCCGGACGCCGGATCGTGCTGGCGGCTCGTGCCACCAACAGGTCGGAGGGACCGGCCGGATTCCTGCTGCGCCTGCTGGTCGATCTCCCCGACGGTCAGCGCGAGGTCGTCACCGGTCCCGGCTGGAAGGTCGCCGAGAGCGAGCAGCCCGGCTGGCAGACACCGGACTTCGACGACTCGGCGTGGACTCCGGCGACCGTGCTCGACCCGTACGGACAGGGACCGTGGGGTGCGAACGTCACGGTGGAGGAGCAGCCGGCACCGTTGCTGCGCAGGGAGTTCGCGCTGACCAAGCCGGTCAGGCGGGCCCGGCTGTACGTCAGCGGCCTCGCGTACCACGAGACCGAGATCAACGGCCGCCGCGTCGGCGACCGAGTGCTCGACCCCGGCTTCACCGACTACGACAACACGGTTCTCTACGCGACGCACGACGTCACGAGCCTGGTTCGCAGTGGTCGCAACGCGATCGGCGTGACGCTGGGCCGCGGTTTCTACGGCATGAAGACGCCGAACGCGTGGCGGTGGGAGCGCCCACCGTGGCACGACGAGCCGAAACTGCTGGCACAGCTGGAGATCGACCACCCGGACGGCACGCGCACGACCATCACGTCGGACGACCAGTGGCGCCTGACCGACGGTCCCACGGTGTCGAACTCGCTCTACACCGGCGAGACCTACGACGCCCGCCTCGCCCCGCGCGACTGGACGAAACCCGGCTTCGACGACGGCGCGTGGCAGCGCACCTCGGTCAGGCCCGCACCGAAGGGCACGCTGAAAGCCCAGGAACACGAAGCGATCCGCGTGATCGAGTCGGTCACACCGACTGTGAACGTGCTCAGGCCCGGTGTGTTCGTGGCCGACATGGGCCGCACGATGTCCGGCTGGACCCAGCTCACCGTCACCGCTCCCGCGGGCACGACCGTGCGGCTCAAGCACGGAGAAACGCTGAACTCCGACGGCAGCGTCCGCATGGAGAATGGTCTCGTCAGCGGTGGCCGGAGTCAGCTCGACGAGTACGTCTGTGCCGGGGGCACGGAGACGTGGGAGCCGAAGTTCTCCTACAAGGGCTTCCGCTACGTCGAGGTGACCGGCCTGACGGCGGCGCCGAAGCTGGTCGGCCGCCTGGTGCACTCGGACGTGCCGCGGGTCAGCACGTTCCGCTGCTCCGAGCCGTTGTTCGAGCAGTACGACGCCGCGATGCGCCGCACGGTCGCGAACAACCTGCACGGCATCCCCACCGACACCCCGACCTACGAGAAGAACGGCTGGACGGGCGACGCCCAGGTCGGCGCGCCGTCGATGCTCGCCGAGTTCGGCATGGCGAAGTTCTTCACGAAGTGGCTCGGCGACCTCGCGGACAGCCAGGACGCGGCCGGCCAGCTACCGGTGATCGTGCCGAGCGGCGGCTGGGGTTTCCGCGAGCTCGCGCCCGCACCCGAGTGGACGACCGTGTACCCGTTCGTGCTGCGGGAGATGTACCGGATCTACGGTGACGACCGGTTGCCCGCGCAGCACTGGCCGGTGCTCACCCGCTACCTGGACTGGGAGATCGGCAGGCTGCGCGACGGCCTCGCCGTCACCGCGCTCGGCGACTTCCTGCCGCCCGGCTCCGGTGGCATCCCGCCCGAGGACACCCGGCTCACCGCGACCGCGTACCTCTACCGGGCTCTGCTGCACACCGCCGAACTCGGTGACGTGATCGGCAAGCCCGTGCCGCGCTACCGCGAAGTGGCGGCCGGCCTGGTGTCGGCGTTCAACAAGGCGTTCCTGGACGGCTACTACCGCACCGCCAAGGACACGGACTACCGGCAGACGTCCAACGCGATCCCGCTCGCGTTCGGCATGGTGCCCGCGGGCTCCGTCCAGACCGTCGCGGACAAGCTCGCGAGCGAGGTCCGGGCGAACGGCAACCACGTCAACGTGGGCTGCCTCGGCGCCAGCGTGCTGCTGCAGGCGTTGGGCGACAACGGTCACGCCGACGTCGCGCACGCCATGGCCACCGAGCGTTCGTACCCGAGCTGGGGCCACTGGTTCTCCAACGGCGCCGACACCATGTGGGAGATGTGGGACACCGGCACCCGCTCGCGCAACCACTACTTCAAGGGCACGATCGTGCAGTGGCTGTACGAGCACGTGGCCGGTCTGCGGCCGGGCGACGCGGGCTACCGGACGTTCACGGTCCGGCCTTCCGCCACCGCCCTGTCGTGGGCGCGGTTCGAGTTCGAGAGCGTGCGCGGACGCATCAGCGTGGCGTGGGCGAAGATCGACGGTGTGCTGCGGCTGACCGTCGAGGTGCCGGTGGGGTCGACCGCCGAGGTGCACGTGCCGCACACCAGCGGTGTCGCCGTGGTGAAGGTGCCGCACGGGCGGTGGAGCTTCAGCGGGGGAGGGAGCGCCGCGGCGGCTGCGACCGCGATACCGGCTTCCTGAGGTTGAACGGCACCGTGGAGGATCGGCTACCGGAACAGACGGATCGGCACCGCCTCCGCGAGCATCCGGTAGCCGGTCGGGTTCAGGTGCAGGTGGTCACCGACGTCCGCGGCGGCCAGGAGTCGCCGCGGATCGGCCGGATCGCGCACGGCGGCGTCGAAGTCGATGACCGCGTCGAACCGGCGGCTCGTGCGGATCCAGCGGTTGACGGTCTGCCTGGCCGACTCGCGCAGGCCGCCGGGATCGTCGTAGCCGCTGCCGCCGAACGGCAGCAGCGTGGCGCCGTAGACCCGGATGTCGTGTGCGTGGGCGCGGTCGACGATCTGCTGGTAGGCGGCGATCAGGTCGTCGGACACCTGCTTCTGGGCGGTCTCGTCCGGTGCGGCGGTGCCGATGTCGTTGACGCCCTCGAAGAGGATCAGCCACCGGACGGCGCTCTGCGCGAGGAGGTCGCGGTCCAGCCGGGCTAGGACGCTGGGACCGAGGCCGTCGTTGAGCACGCGGTTGCCGCCCGCGGCCTGGTTGAGGACCGCGATGTCCCTGCCCCGCACCCGGTCGAAGAGCTGGTTGGGCCAGCGGTCGTTGCCGTTGGTCGTGGAGCCGCGGCCGTCGGTCAGCGAGTCGCCGATCACGACCACGCCGGCGGCGTCCGCGCGCACCTCGACGCCGCTGACGAAGTACCAGTGGTCGGTGGGGGTCGCGCCCGGCAGGTCCGGGGAGTCGACGTGGTTGCCCGCCACCAGGTGCGACGTGGTGCGGGAGCCGGGGTGCGAGGTGATCGCCGCGGACGCCTGGCCGCTCGCGAAGTAGGCGGTCACGGTGAGGTTCGTGCCCGGGGCGAGGGGGAAGCCGAGCGGGTCGGACAGCACCAGCGCGCCGACCGGAACGTTCGTGGAGGCCTTGCCTCCGAACGTCACCCGCCGGACCGTGCCCGGCTGAACCGCGCTGACGCCCGCGCGGCCGTCCACCGGCAGTGCGACGGTGACCGCGGTGATCGGCAGCACCGCCCCGCCGAACGCGTTGGAGAAGCGCAACCGCATCCGCCGCCCGCCGACCGACACCTGGACGGTCTGGCGCAGCGTGGCGTCCGCCAGCACTAGGTTGTCCTGGGTGAACGGCGGCGGTGGCATGTTGTGCGGTTCCGTCAGCTGCGGCATCGACGTCCACGTGCTGACCCAGCGCTCACCCCTGGCATCAGCCTGGGCGACGGTCGGGACGAGTGCACCGGTGGCGGCCAGACCGAGGAACGAACGCCTGCGCATCTCTCACGTTCCTTTCGAGAAGGAGTGAAAAGACGACCCTGCAACGAACCTAGGGGTGCGCGCGAACGGCAGTCAATCCGCAGAGCCGGACCAGTGGTTTTCGAAACTTCTCGCGAAGGATCAGCGGGGGAGGTAACGCCGCAAAGCCTGTGAACGCCGAACCAGCTTCCTGAGGTCGGCCAGGGTTCCGTGGGCCGCGCCCACCGCACGCGCCTGCACCAGGACGTTGCCCAGCGCGGTCGCCTCGGCCGGGCCCGCCACGACGGGCAGTCCGCACGCGTCGGCGGTGAGCTGGCAGAGTAGCTCGTTGTGCGAGCCGCCACCGACGACGTGCACGATCTCGACCTCCTTGCCGGACAACCGCTGCGCGTCCGCGATGGCGTCGCGGTGGGCGAGCGCGAGACTGTCCAGAACGGACCGGACGATCTCGGCCCGGGACATGCTCTTCCCGCACCACCGCTCGATCCGGCCGGGCATGTCACCGGGCGGGAGGAACACCGGGTCGTTGGGGTCGAACACCGAACCGGTCGCCGTCGCGGCTTCGTGCAGCAACGGTGCCAGCTCGGTGTCCCAAACCCGCAGGCACTCCTGCAGCAGCCACAGGCCCATCACGTTGCGGAGGTAGCGGATCGTGCCGTCCACGCCACCCTCGTTGGTGAAGTTGGCGGCACGGCTCTCGGCGGTGAGCACGGGTTCGGAGAGCTCGACGCCGACCAGGGACCAGGTACCGCAGGAGATGTAGGCGAACCGGTCCGTCTCGGCGGGCACGGCGACGACGGCGGACGCGGTGTCGTGCGACCCGACCGCGATGACCGGCACTCCGTCGTACGTACCGGCGGGGTCGCCAGGGCGGCGCAGCGCCGGGAGCAGACCGGGTGGGAGGTCCCGTGTCAGCTCGGGGGACCACTGTCCTGTTCGGACGTCGATCAGACCGGTCGTGGTGGCGTTGGTGTACTCGGCGCCGCGTTCGCCGGTGAGCCAGTAGGAGAGCAGGTCCGGGATCAGCAGGAGCTGGGAGGCCTGGGGGAGCAGCGGTTCCGCCATGAGCTGGAACATCGTGTTGAACGGCTGGAACTGCAGCCCGTTCACCTCGTACAGGCCGTCGGCCGGCTTGATCGCGTCGGTTCGGGAGTCGCGGTAGCAGAAAGGGTCTCCGAGCAACTCGCCGGACGCGTCGAGCAGGCCGTAGTCGACCGCCCAGCTGTCGATGCCGATGCTGTCGACCTCGCCGGCGAGCCGCAGCCCGGCCAGCACCTCGCGGTACAGGCCGGGCAGGTCCCAGTGCAGCGAGCCGCGCCGGTGCACCGGGCCGTTGGCGAACCGGTGCACCTCCTCGACGTGCACGCGGCCATCGGTGACGACGCCTCGCACCACCCGGCCGCTGGACGCGCCGAGGTCGACCGCCGCGACCGCCGTCATCGCAGGAACGCCGCGGCGACACCGGCGTCGACCGGCACGTGCAGGCCGGTCGTGAGCGACAGGTCGCCCGCGGTGAGCGCGAACACCGCCGCGGCCACGTGTTCGGGCAGCACCTCGCGCTTCAGCAGGGTGCGCTGGGCGTAGAACTCGCCGAGCTTCTCCTCCGGCACGCCGTAGACGGCGGCGCGCTGGGCGCCCCAGCCGCCGGCGAAGATCCCGGAGCCGCGGACCACGCCGTCCGGGTTGAT
The DNA here is from genome assembly GCF_003350445.1 of Lentzea flaviverrucosa. NCBI lineage: Bacteria > Bacillati > Actinomycetota > Actinomycetes > Pseudonocardiales > Pseudonocardiaceae > Lentzea > Lentzea flaviverrucosa. Next base: position 53,523 of record NZ_QQAU01000007.1, on the reverse strand, counting down.
GCCGTTGACGCGGATGCCGTCCTCGCCCAGTTCGGCCGCGAGCAACCGGACCTGGTGCGCCTGATCGGCCTTGGCCGCGCCGTACGCGACGTTGTTCGGGCCGGCGAAGACCGCGTTCTTGCTGGAGATGTAGACGATGTCGCCGCCGATGCCCTGAGCGCGCATGACCCTGGCGGCCTGCTGGGAGACCAGGAACGAACCCTTGGCCATCACGTCGTGCTGCAGGTCCCAGTCGGCCTCGGTGGTCTCCTCGAGCGGCTTGGAGATCGACAGGCCGGCGTTGTTGACCACCAGGTCCACGCCGCCGAACGCGAGCGCCGCCGCGCGGAACGCCTCGGCGATGCCCGCCGCGTCGGTGACGTCGACGGTCACCGGCACCGCCACGTCGGAGGAACCGATGCCTGAGGCGACTTCCCGTGCGGCATCGGCGTCGCGGTCGGCGACCACGACGCACGCGCCCTCGGCCGCCAGCCGTTCGGCGACCGCGCGGCCGATGCCCGAACCGCCACCCGTGACGAGCGCGACGCGGGTGGCCAGGGGCTTGGGCTTCGGCATCCGCTGGAGCTTGGCCTCTTCGAGGGACCAGTACTCGATGCGGAACTTCTCGCGCTCGTCGATCGGCGCGTACCGCGAGACGGACTCGGCGCCCCGCATGACGTTGATGGCGTTCACGTAGAACTCGCCCGCCACCCGTGCGGTCTGCTTGTTCCTGCCGAAGCTGAACATGCCGACGCCCGGCACGAGCACGACGGCCGGGTCCGCACCGCGCATCGGCGGGCTGTCCGGCTCGGCGTGCCGCTCGTAGTAGGCCCGGTAGTCCTCGCGGTAGGAGGCGTGGAGTTCTTTCAGGCGCTCCACGACGTCTTCCACCGGCGCGGTCGGCGGCAGGTCGAGCACCAGCGGCCGGACCTTGGTGCGCAGGAAGTGGTCGGGGCACGACGTGCCGAGTGCGGCCAGTTCCGGATGCCGTTCCCGCGACAGGAAGTCCAGCACCACGCCGGAGTCCGTGAAGTGGCCGACCTGGGGGTTGTCCGCGGAGGCCAGGCCACGGATCACCGGTGCGAGCGCGGCGGCTCGAACCCGGCGCTCCTCCGTGGACAGCGGCTCGTGGACCACCGGTCCGAACGGCTCCGCGCGGCCGTGTTCGCCGAGGTAGCGCTGCGCGGTCTGGATGATCTCCAGCGAGTGCGCCTCGCACTCCTTGCTCGTCGCACCCCACGCGGTGATGCCGTGCCCGCCCAGGACGACGCCGATGGCCTGCGGGTGGTCGTGCTTGATCGCCGCGATGTCCAGTCCCAGCTGGAAACCCGGCCGCCGCCACGGCACCCACGCCACGCGGTCGCCGAAGCACGCCTTGACCAGCGCCTCGCCGTCCGCCGCCGTCGCGAAGGCGATACCGGCGTCCGGGTGCAGGTGGTCGACGTGCGCCGCGTCCACGAGACCGTGCATGGCCGTGTCGATCGACGGCGCCGCGCCTCCCTTGCCGTGCAGGCAGAAGTCGAACGCGGCGACCATCTCGTCCTCGCGCTCCACGCCCGGATAGACCTCGGTCAGCGCGCGGAGCCGGTCGAGCCTCAGCACGGCGAGCCCGGACTCCTGCAACGTCCCCAAGTCACCGCCGGAACCCTTGACCCACATCAGTTCCACCGGCTGCCCGGTGACGGGATCGGTCTCCGCACCCTTGGCCGAGGTGTTGCCGCCCGCGTAGTTGGTGTTGCGCGGATCGGCGCCGAGCCGGTTGCTCCGCCCCAGCAGCGCTTGGACCTGCTCCATCACGCACCCCACCCGGCGGCCTCGCCACCGACTCGTTCCCGGACGATCTGCTCGGCGTACCCGGACCGCCGGTACGCGGCCATCGGATCGGGGTCCAGCCCCATGTCCTCGCGCAGCTCCCGCAGAAGCGGCCGCACGTCGGTGTTGTAGGCGTCCATCAACGCGGCGTTCGCCTCCAGCACGTCCCCGGCCCGCTGAGCCGCGTCCAACGCGCTGTGGTCGACCAGGAGCGCCTTCGCCGTGGCCTCCTGCACGTTGAGCACGGACCGGATGATGGCCGGGATCTTCGGCTCCAGGTTGTGGCACTGGTCGAGCATGAACGCGATGCCGGCGGCCGGCTTCAGCGCGTCGGCCAGCACGATCTCGTGCATGATCCGGAACAGCTGGAACGGGTCGGCCGCCCCGGCCATCAGGTCGTCGTCGGCGTAGAAGCGCGAGTTGAAGTCGAACGCGCCGAGCTTGTCCGCCCGCAGCAGGAACGACACGATGAACTCGATGTTCGTGCCGGGGGCGTGGTGCCCGGTGTCGATCACGACCTGCGCCCGGTCGCCCAGCTGCAGGCAGTGCGCGAACGCCGTGCCCCAGTCCGGCACGTCGGTTGCGTAGAAGGCGGGCTCGAAGAGCTTGTACTCCAGCAACATCCGCTGGTTCGCGCCGAGCCGGTCGTAGGTCTCCCGCAACGCCTCGGCGAGCCGGTCCTGGCGAGCGCGGAGGTTGTCCTGGCCGGGGTAGTTCAGGCCGTCGGCGAACCACAGCTTCAGGTCGCGCGACCCCGTCTGGTCCATGATGCCGACGCACTCGAGCAGGTGCCCGACCGCCTTGCGCCGCACCGTCGCGTCCGGGTGGCAGACGCTGCCGAGCTTGTAGTCGTCGTCCTGGAACACGTTGGAGTTGATGGCCCCGAGCGCGACACCCCGGTCCCGCGCGTACTCGGACAACTTGCCGTAGTCGTCGACCCTGTCCCACGGGATGTGCAACGCGACGGTGGGCGCGATGCCGGTGAGCCGGTGCACCACCGCGGCGTCGTCGATCTTCTCGTACGGCGTGCGCGGAACTCCCTGCTGCGCGAACACCTTGAACCGGGTACCGGAGTTGCCGTACGCCCACGACGGCGTCTCGATCCGCTGCTCGCGCAGCGCGTCCTTCACGCTCATTGTTCTCCCCAAAGCTTTTCAGTCGAGGTGGAAGACCTCGTCGAGCGGGCGCATCCGTTCGTCGGCGTTGCCGTCGCCGACGAAGAACTCCGCCATCTCGGCTTGCCAGCGCGCGTTCACCTCGGTGCGCGCCATGTCCGCGAGCGCCGCGTCGAAGTCGTCGCACTCGAGGTAGCCGATCAGCAGGCCGTCCTGGGCGAGGTAGAGGGAGTAGTTGCGCCATCCCGCTGCGCTGAGGGCGGCCCGCATCTCCGGCCACACCTCGCGGTGCCGCGCCCGGTACTCGACGAGTCGGTCCGGGCGGACCCGCAAGGTGAAGCAGACGCGCATGTCAGAAGTCGAACTTGTCGATGTTGTCCTTGGTGAACACGGTCGGCGGGCCGAGCACGACCTCGCCCTTGGCGCCGATCGTGTAGTCGCCGAGCTCACCGGCCTTGTACTTCTCGCCCTCGGCACCGGTGATCTGCCCGGACGCGAGTGCGGCGGCGGTATAGGTGGCGAGGTAGCCGAGCTTGCTCGGGTCCCACAGCGCGAACGACTTCACCGTGCCGTCCTGGACGAACTTCCGCATCTGGTTCGGCGTGCCCAGACCGGTCAGCTGGACCTTGCCCTTGTACTCCGACGAGCTGAGGTACCGGGCGGCGGCCGCGACACCGACGGTGGTCGGCGAGATGATGCCCTTGAGGTTCGGGTGCGCCTGCAGCAGACCCTGGGTCTTCTGGAACGACGTCTGGTCGTCGTCGTTGCCGTACGCGGTCTCCACGAGCTTGAGACCGGAGTACTCGGGCTTCGCGAGCTCGGTCTTCATGACCTCGATCCACGCGTTCTGGTTGGTGGCGTTGGGGGTCGCGGACAGGATCGCGATCTCACCGGATCCGCCGACCGCCTCGGAGATCAGCTTCACCTGGCCTGCCGCGATCTCGGTCGAGGTGGCCTGGTTGATGAAGACGTCCCTGGCGTCCGGCGCCGCGTCGGAGTCGAAGGTGACGACCTTGAGCCCTTGTGAACGTGCGCTCTTCAGCGCGGGCGCCACGGCGTTGGCGTCGTTCGCGGAGATCACCAGCGCGTCCTGCTTCTGCTGCGCGGCCGTGTTGATGTAGGTGACCTGCGAGGAGGCGGCCGCGTCGGACGGTCCGGTGGGCTTGACCTCGGCCTTGATCGCCGTACCCGCCTGTTCGGCGCCCTTCTGCGCCACGGTGAAGTACGGGTTGTTGACCTGCTTGGGCAAGAAGGTGATCTTCAGACCTTCTTTGAGCGCCGCGTTGGGATCACCCTTGGCGGCGTTGGTGGCGCCACCGGTCTGATCACCCGCGCTGTCCTTCGTGGTGCCACCGCAGGCGGTGAGCGCGACGGCCCCGGACATCACCAGGGCGAGCACTAGACGTGTGTTCATGTCGCGGCCTTTCGTAGGGTTCCGACGCGTCGGGTGATTGACGGGGCGAGCACGCTCACCAGCAGCAGGAGGCCGGTGACGATGGTGAGGACCTCGGTGGAGGTGTCCTGCAGGATCAGGAGGTTGCGCAGGCCGCCCAGCAGCAGCACGCCCGCGAGCACGCCGAAGAGCGATCCCTTGCCGCCGAAGATGGACACGCCGCCGAGCAGGACGGCGGCGACGACGGCCAGTTCGAGTCCGACGCCGTTGTCCGCGCGGGCGCTGGAGAAGCGGAACGTGTAGACGATGCCCGCGATCGCGGCCACCGCTCCGGCGAGCACGAACAGGCTGAGCTTGATGCGCTTGACCCGGATGCCGGAGAAGCGCGCGCCCTCTTCGTTGGCGCCGATCGCGTAGACGGACCGGCCGAACGAGCTGGCGTGCAGTGCGATGCCGAACAGCACGGCGAGGATCGCGGCCAGCACGATCGGGTACGGGATGTCGGTGCCCGGCAACGGGGTCGTGCCGAACGACGTGTAGCTCGCCGGGAAGTCGGCGACCGCCGTGTCGCCCAGCACCACCAGCGCGAGGCCGCGGTAGAGCGCGAGCGTGCCGATGGTGACCGCGAGCGACGGCAGTCCGAGGCGGGTGACCAGCAGGCCGTTGACCGCTCCACACAGCGCGCCCACCAAAATCACGGTCGGCAGGATCGTCTCCAGCGACCAGCCCGCGTTCCACAGCCAGCCGATCAGCGCGCTGGACAGGCCCAGCACCGACGCCACGGACAGGTCGATCTCGCCCGCGACGATCACCAGCGTGAGCGGGAGGGCGATCAACGCGATCTCGCCGATGTCGAGGCCGAGGTAGAAGAGGTTGCCGCCGGACAGGAACGAGCCGTCGGTGCTGACCTGACCGGTGAGCGCCACCACGATGAGCAGGAACACCAGCGCGGTCTCCCACCGCAGGAGGTTACGCATGGCTGGTCCCTTCGGAGGTGCGCAGTGCTTTCGCCAGTCGCAGTGCCAGGAGCCGGTCGACGGTGATCGCGCTGAGCAGGAGCGCGCCCGAGATCGCCTGCTGCCAGAACGCGGGGATCTGCAGCACCACCAGGCAACTCGTGATCGTGCCCAGCAGGAGCGCGCCGAGCGCGGCCCCGGTCACGGTGCCGGACCCGCCGAAGATCGCGACGCCGCCGACGACGACCGCCGCGACGACCTGGAGCTCGAGGCCGGTGCCCGCGGCCGCGTCGACGGTGCCGTAGCGGGCGACCCACAGCGCGCCGGCCAGTCCGGCGACCAGTCCGGAGAGCACGAACGTTGTGAGCGTGCGCTTCGCGACCGGGATGCCGGCGAGAGTCGCGGCCTCCGGGTTCGAGCCGATCGCGTACAGCTCGCGGCCGGACCGGTAGGAACGCAGGTAGACGGCGGCCACCACGATGACCACGACGGCGACCAGCACGAGGACCGGGACGCCGAGCACGCGGCTGCTGCCGAGGTCCAGCAGGGAGTCGGGGAGGTCGGCGGCGTTGACCTGCTTGCCCTGGGCCAGCGCGTAGTCGATGCCCCGGAACACGTACAGCGTGCCGAGCGTGACGACGAGGCTGGGAACGTTGCCCAGTGCCACCAGCAGTCCGTTGAGGAGCCCGCACGCCAGCCCGACCGCCATGCCGAAACCGATGCCCAGCAGGAGGGGCGTGCCCGGGTTGTCGGCGAAGTGCTGGGCGGTGAGGAAGGCGGACAGGCCGAGGACCGAGCCGACGGACAGGTCGACGTTGCGCGTGATGACGACGAGGGTCTGGCCCACCGCGAGGAGGGCGACGATGGAGGCGTTGAGCAGGAGGTCGCGGAGGCTCTGGGGCTGGATGAACCGCGGGTTGACGATCGCGGTGGGGATGACGACCAGCGCCAGCGCCACGACGATGCCGAGCTCGCGGACCCGGCCGACGCGGGTGGTGAGACGGCGGGCCGCGGTGCGCCGGGCGGGTGGGGTGACGGACGGGGTGAGCTGCGTGGTCATGGCGCCACCGCCTGTCCCGCGGCCGCCAGCGCGACCCGTTCCTCGGTCGCCTCTGCCCGTGACAGCTCCTCGACCAGCCGGCCCTCGTGCATCACCAGCACGCGGTCGGCCATGCCGAGCACCTCGGGCAGTTCCGACGAGATCATCAGCACCGCCACGCCCTGCCCGGCCAGTTCGGACAGCAGCCGGTGCACCTCGGCCTTCGTGCCGACGTCGATGCCGCGCGTCGGTTCGTCGACGATCAGCACGGAAGGGGTGCGCGCCAGCCACTTCGCCAGCACCACCTTCTGCTGGTTGCCGCCGGACAGCACGCCGACGGGGTCGCTCAGCTTCGAGAACTTCAGCCGCAGCTTCACCGCCCAGTCCTGGGCGAGCCCACGTTCACTGCGACGGCGCAGCAACCCGAACGTCGACAGCCGGCCCAGCGAGGCCAGGGCGGTGTTGCGTTCGATGGACGCGTCCATCACAAGTCCCTGCTGGCGGCGGTCTTCCGGCACGAACCCGACGCCCGCGGCCATCGCCGCGGTGGGGGAGCCGTACTTCAGCCGCCGTCCTGACACGTGCACGGAACCCGCGTCGGGACGGTCGATGCCGAAGACCGCTCGCGCCACCTCGCTGCGTCCGGCGCCGACCAGTCCCGACAGGGCGACGATCTCGCCCGCGCGGACGTCGAACGACACGTCGGTGAACACGCCCTCGCGGGTCAGGCGCCGCACCGAGAGCAGCACGTCACCCGCTGTCGTGTCCTGCTTGGGGAAGAGCTGTGACAGTTCGCGGCCGACCATCCGGCGCACCAAGGAGTCCGGTGTCTCGTCGGTGAGCTCGCCGGACCACACGAACTCGCCGTCGCGCAGCACCGTGGCGCGCTGGCACAGCTCGAACACCTCGCCGAGCCGGTGCGAGACGAACAGCACGGCGGCGTCCTGCGAGCGCAACGCCTGCACCACACCGAAAAGCCGTTGCACCTCGTGCGCGGACAGCGCGGCGGTCGGTTCGTCCATGACGATCACGCGGGCGTCGAACGACAACGCCTTGGCGATCTCGACGAGCTGCTGGTCCGCAATGGACAGTCCGCGCGCCGGTCGTGCCGGGTCGAGCTTGACCCCCAGGCGCGAGAACAGCTCCGACGTGCGGGCGTGCATCTCGGCGACGTCGATGCGGCGCCCGAACCCGAGCGGCTGACGGCCCATGAACACGTTCTCGGCCACCGACAGGTCGCCGAACAGCGTCGGCTCCTGGTAGATGATCGCGATGCCCGCCGCGAGAGCGTCGGCGGGACCGGAGAACCGCCGCGCGGAGCCGTCGACCAGGACCTGACCCGCGTCCGGCCGGTGGACCCCGGCCAGTGTCTTGATCAGCGTCGACTTGCCGGCGCCGTTCTCCCCGAGCAACGCGTGGGCCTCGCCGGGCAGCAGTCGCAGCGACACCCCGGACAGCGCGCGGACGGCGCCGAAGGACTTGCTCACCTCGTCCAGTGCCACCACGGGAGGTCGGTCCACGTCCGTCTCCTCGATGTTGAAACGTTTTAACGCCTGAGTTACGAGCACTCTGGGTGTGTTACGCCACTGTGTCAAGGGTTGCCAGGTACGATTCGTTGTCACGTTTCAACAAAGGAGCCGCCCGTGAAGCCGTCAGTGGGCATCCGCGACGTCGCGCAGCACGCCGGCGTGTCCAACGCGACCGTCTCGAACGTGCTGAACCGGCCCGACGTCGTCGCGCCCGCCACGCGCCAGCGGGTGCTGGCCGCGATCGAGGAGCTCGGCTTCGTGCGCAACGAGTCCGCGCGCCAGCTGCGCGCGGGCAGCAGCAGGGTGATCGCCTACGTCGTGCTGGACGCGGCGAACCCGTTCTTCACGGACGTGGCGCGCGGCGTCGAGGACGCGGCGCGGGACGCGGGCCTCGCCCTGTTCCTGTGCAACAGCGCCTCGGACGGCGGCCGTGAGCGCGAGTACCTGGAGCTGCTGCACGAACAACGCGTCGAGGGCATCCTGATCACCCCGGTCGACGCGGAGAGCGCGCAGATCGCCGAACGCGGCACGCCCGTCGTGCTGGTCGACCGCGAGGCGATGGACGGCACGCGCTGCTCGGTGGCCGTGGACGACGTGCTCGGCGGCGAACTGGCGGTCACCCACCTCGTCGAGAACGGCCACACGCGCATCGCGATGGTCGGCGGCCCGCTGTCCATCCAGCAGGTGCGCGACCGGCGCGAAGGCGCGTTGAGAGCGCTGACGAACGCGGGCCTGCCCGCGGACGCGCTCACGTTCCTCGAAACCAAGAGCCTGCAGGTGGCGGAAGGCAGAGGTGCGGGGGAGCGGCTGGTGGGCCTGCCCGCCTCCCGCCGTCCCACGGCGGCGTTCTGCGCGAACGACCTGCTCGCTCTCGGTCTGCTGCAGTCGATGACGCAGCAGGGCCTGCGCGTGCCGGACGACCTCGCCGTCGTGGGCTACGACGACATCGAGTTCGCCGCGGCCGCCGCCGTCCCGCTGACGTCGGTGCGCCAGCCGCGCGAGCAGCTGGGCCGCACCGCCGCCCAGCTGCTGCTGTCGGAGAACGAGCCGGACCACGAGCACCGGCACGTGAAGTTCCAGCCGGAGCTCGTGGTCCGTGCCTCCACCGCTCTCAAACGGCGAGAGTGACTACCTGACGAGCAACATTTCCCTGTCGCTTTCGGCAATGCCCGAACCGTCCGGCGGCAGGTGGACGTTCAACGACGCGGAAGTGAATGCGACGCCCGGCCGGAACGCTTTCGTGCGGGCCACCACGGTCACGTCGACCTTGTGGTGCTCGCCGGTGCACGGAACGTTCGCCGTGTATTTGTCGCCGATCGCGAGATCACCGCGCACGTTCTGCGTGACCTGCACCCACAACGACCCAGTGGCACCGTTCTGGCACATCACCCGCACCGGCACGACGACCGCGACGCCGCGCGCCTCCAGCCTGGCCTGCGACTGCAGGGCCACCGCGGCCTCCACTGCCGCCGCGGACGCCGGCAACGCGGTGGCCAGCAATGCGGTCGCGGTCAGCACAAGCGCCGAAATTGCACGCACGATTTCTCCTCGTTCTGGTGAAAGGGCGGATGCGGCCGCACGCCGACATTAGCCACGAGGTGTTCAGCGGTGCGAGGGGCCATTGATCGTCGCGCGAATCCAGTCCGCGTGTGCCGGCACGTTCGTGTACAGGCCAGGGCCGTTCGCACAAAGGCTGTCCGTGTCACCGGGGCCCGACGTCGTGCCGATCAGTTCCCACCGGCCGTGCTCGCCACGCTGGACCTGCGGTCCTCCGGAATCGCCGACGCACGCCATGGCACCCGGCTTGCGGCTGATGGTGCACAACCGCGTCGCGTCGGCGTAGCCCGGTGCGCACTCGTGCACCGAGCCGCGCCGGGTGTCGAGCTGCTGGAGTCGTTCGGCGAACACGGCCTTGGTGATGTCGACCGTGTCCACCGTGGTGCCGAAGCCGAGCAACCGGGTGGGCGTGCCCGTCCGGCCGGGGCGGGCGGCGATGCGGATCGGCTGCTCGCGCACCGGGCGGTCGAGCCGGACCAGCGCGATGTCGTGCTGGTTGGGCTGGCCGAGCCGATATCCCGGATGCCGCACCACGCGGTCGATGGCGCGCACGGTGCCGCCGGACGTCCTGCGGTCGCTGCCGATGCGGACCGTCCCGTCCGGCACCGCGCCCGTTCCTCCCGGGTCGACGCAGTGCGCTGCCGTCACGACCCACCGGGGATGGATCAGCGACGCCCCGCAGACGCCTTTCGCGCCACCCGCGGCGGGCACGGTCTCGGGGATCGAAGCCATGAAGTCATAGCGCTCGGTGGAGCCGGTGCCGTTGACGACGGCCCCCGCGGTTCCCGTCATCGCCATGGCGCACAAGGCACCCGTCAGCAGGACGAGGGCAGGTTTGATGCTGGGCATGATCTTCTCTCGTTCGCCGGACATCTGTCCTGGTCAGGATGGTCGTGCGGCGCGGAGCGGTCGATGACGCCAGCTGGTGTTCTCAGGTGGAGCCCGCTCCACGGTTGGATCACCGATCGGGTGGGCACCCCTGTGCGGTCCCGGTCAAATGGAAAGGCGCACCCATGTCGAACACGAGTCTCCTCGCCGACCGGTACCGGCTGGGCGAGGTGCTCGGCACCGGCGGGGTCGCACAGGTGCGCCGTGCCAGGGACGTGCTGCTGGCGCGCGACGTCGCGGTCAAGCTGTTCCGGCCGGGCGAGGACCTCTCCGACGCTCGCCGGATCGACAACGAGATCTGCGCGCTCGCGGGACTGTCCCACCCCGGCCTGGTCAAGGTCTACGACGCGGATCCCGGCGGCGAGACGCCGTACGTGGTGCTGGAGCTGATCGAGGGCCGGACCCTGCGCGACCGCGTCGTGGACGGGCCGATGGCCGTCGAGGACGTGCGCCGGGTGGGTGCGGCACTGGCCGACGCACTGGCCCACGTGCACGCCCGCGGGTTCGTGCACCGCGACGTCAAGCCGTCCAACGTGCTGCTCGACGACGACGAGATCCCCCGCCTGGCCGACTTCGGCCTGGTGAGCATGGTGGGCGAGACCGGTCTCACCAAGACCGGCCAGGTCGTCGGCACGGCCGCCTACCTCGCGCCGGAACAGGTGCGCGGCCAGGAGGTCACGTCCGCGGCCGACGTCTACGCGTTGGGGCTGGTGCTGCTCGAGTGCCTGACCGGGCACCGCGAGTACGAGGGCTCGGAGGTCGAGGCCGCCGTCGCCCGGCTGCACCGGCCGCCGGCGATGCCGGACGGCCTGCCGTTCGACCTCGTGCGGCTGCTGTCCAGGATGACCGCCCTCAGCGTGACCCGCCGCCCGACCGCGCGCGAGTGCGCCGAGGCCCTGCTCTCTCCGGTGGTGGACCCGCCTACGCTCGCCGTGGCCCGGCCGCCTCGCCCACGTGGACTGCTCGCGGCCGCGGCGGCCGTCGTGGCGATCTCGGCCATCGGCATGGGGATCAACACGTGGAACAGCGTCACCTCGACGGTTTCCGAACCTCCGGCCACGAACGCGCCGGTGTCCAACCCCGGGCGCACAGCGGATTTCGTCCCCACACCCGTCGTGGTGCAGCCGACCGCTCCGGTCGTCGCGCCGCCCCCGGTCCAGGTTGTGGACAGGGGCACGCCGGCCGGACCGGGCAACGACGACAAGGGCGACAGCGGCAAGGGCAAGTCCGGCAAGGGGAAGGACAAGAAGGGCGGAGCCTGACACCCCGTCAGCGCACGGGCAGCACGATCGCGGACGGCCGATCTGGTCCACAGTGGACCGACTGGCTCGCCGCGACCATCCTCGTGGCGGTCGCACGTGGCTCACCTGTGCCGGGATTGCGGGCGTAGCGGGGGAACGCACCACTGGAGACCTGCACGCGGATGCGGTGCCCGCGCCGGAAGCGGTACGCCGTGGGCCACAGCCGGACGGCGGCGCACTGCGGTTCCTCCGCCGACGTGAGACTCACCAGCCCGTCGCAGACGTTCCACGAACGTCCCTCCGGATCGACGTCGCACAGCCGGACGAACACGTCGGCGTGCGCGAGGCTGGACGAGAACCAGATCTCGGCACTGACCTCACCGACCACCTCGACGTCCTCGTCGAGAACGGGTGTGGTGTAGGTGAGCACGTCCGGACGGGCTTCCAGGGCGGTGTTGTCGACGCGGCCGCCGTCCCGCGCCAGGCGCACACCGCCGGACGCCGGGGTGGGGTCGGCCGGGTCGTAGCGGAAGGTGTCCACTGAGGACTCGCCGGCTTCCGGCCCGAGCGCACCGCCCGAACCGAGGTGGAAGCGCGTGGGCGAGTAGCCGGACGGCGGCCAGGAGTCGAACGGCCGCCACGCTTCCTCGCCCATCACGTACAGCCGCACGGGAGCGCGGTGCGGAGGCTCCTCGCCGCGAGCGTGCGCCAGACCGAACTCCACGGCCTCGCGGATCGGCGCGGCCATGACCTCCGTGTGGGTCCACGGTCCGACGGTCAGCCGTGCGGAACGGCCGTTGTCCTGCAACGCCTGGAAGTCGCGCAGCTGACCGGGCAGGAAGATGTCGTACCAGCCGCCGATCGAACTGACCGGCACGGTCACGCCGGCGACCCGGTGGCTGTGGTCGAACCCCTCCCACCGCGGGGAGCCCGCGTCGTGGGCCAGAACGTCCTGCACGTAGTCGGAACGCGAGCCGAACGCCATGACGTCCGCGTTCTGCAACGGCAGCGTGTGCAGCGCTCGTGCGGTCTTCTTGTCCTGGAACGGTTTGCGCAGCACGGCCAGCGGTCGCTGCTGGGTGCCGACGAGCACGCCCCATTCGAACGGCGTCTCCAGCGACATGCCGTCCGCGCGCAGGAACTCCAGCGTCAGCGCCGATTCCGTGACCACCGGGATCATCGCCTTGACCTGCGGCGGCAACTGGTCGGCGACCGCCCACTGCACGTGGCCGAGGTAGCTCAGCCCGTAGAGCACGATCGCGTCGCTCCACGGCTGCTCCACCAGCCACTCGAGGGTCGCGAGCCCGTCGGCGCGTTCCTGCCGCATAGGGTCGAACGTGCCGCCGGAGCCGAAGCCGCCGCGCACGCTCTGGATCACCACCTGGTAGCCGCGCTCGGCCAGTGGCCTGGCCATGACCGATCCGAACATGCGCCGCCCGTACGGGGAGCGGATCAACGCCGTCGGCAGGCCGTCACCACCCGAGCGCGGCACCCACCGGTCGGCGAGCAGGTCGACGCCGTCGGGCATGGGGACGCGCAGGTCCCGCCGCACCACGACGTCGCGGGTCAGTGGCGGCGAGAGCTTGAGGCCGCGCTGGAGGAGACGGCTGATCATCGAGGCTCCAGGAGGAGGGAGAGCACACCCATCAGGCGGTCGGTGAACGTCTCCGGGTCGGGCGCTCCCGCCACCACCCAGGACGTGACGAACGATCCGGCGCCGCCCGTGATGAACGCGGCGAGGTCCTCGGCGGTCTGGTCGGAGAGTCCGCGCCGGTGCTCCACGGCCTGCCGGTTGACCGGCAGGAGCAGGCTGATCAGCCCCCGGTCCAGCGCGAACGCGCACGAGCCGGTGAACAGGGCGCGGTAGAACACCCGGTGGCCGGCGAAGTGCCTGGCCACGGCGAGAGTCTCGGCCCGTGCGTCCACGGGAGGGGTGGGGCCGGAGAGGCGGGGCAGCAGTTCGCGCCGGGCGAGGTCGAGCCCCGCCTCCAGCAGCAGCGAGTCCAGGTCGCCGAAGTGCTGGTAGACGACCCGCCGGCTGACGTCGGCCGACTCGGCGACCTCGGAGACCGTGATCGCCGTCGTGCCGCGCTCGGTCACCAGGCCGACCACGGCCGCCAGAACGGCCGCGCGGGTGCGGCGCACCCGGCGGTCGCGTGGCGGCTCGACCTCGCGCAGTTCCATGCGCCAGATCGTGTAACAGCTGTTACTAAGTAGTCAAGTGTTACTTATCTTCGTCGCGGTGCCCGCGCAGCGAACCGGGGTGGGCCTTGGCCGACGGGTCGTTGCGCGTCTTGACGAGGCTCGCGACGGTGACGATCACCAGGATCGCGATGATCACGCCGAGGCTGAGCGGCGTCGGCACCTCGGGCACGCTCGCGGAGATGTCCACGTGAGCCCAGTGCAGGATCAGCTTGACGCCGATGAACGCGAGGATGATCGCCAGCCCGGCCGACAGGTACACCAGCCGGTCGAGCAGGCCCTTGACGAGGAAGAACAACGCGCGCAGGCCGAGCAGCGCGAAGGCGTTGGCGGTGAAGACGATGTAGGGCTCCTCGGTCACGCCGAACACCGCGGGGATCGAGTCGAGCGCGAAGAGCAGGTCGACGCCACCGATCGCGACCAGCACGACGAACAGGGGAGTGGCGAACCGCTTGCCGTCGACACGGGTGAAGATCTTGCCGCCGACGTAGTCGTCCGTGACGGGCAGGAGCTTGCGCGCGGTCTTCACCACGACGTTGTTCTCGACGTCGGGGTCCTCGTCGCGGTGCCGGAACAGCTGCACCGCCGTGAAGATCAGCAGGAGGCCGAACAGCAGGAACATGAACGAGAACAACGACAGCAGCGTCGCGCCGACCGCGATGAAGATGCCTCGCATGATCAGCGCGAGCACGATGCCGAACGTCAGCACCTTGTGCTGGTGCTCCTCGGGCACGAGGAACGTGGTCATGATGATCACGAACACGAAGAGGTTGTCGACCGACAGGCTCTTCTCGACGATGTAGCCGGCGAAGTACTCCGCGCCGAACCCGCCGCCGTGCGCGCTCGCGAACCACACGCCGAAACCGATGGCCACGGCGATGTAGAACACCGACCACACCGTTGCCTCGCGGAAACCGATCCGGTGGGGCCGCCACGCCGCGAGCACGAGGTCGAACGCCAGCAGCGCGACGATCACCCCGATCGTCATCGCCCACGTCAGTCCGCTGATCTCCAGCACCGCAAGTCCCTCCACCCGCCCGGTCCGTCCGCAATGGACGTTACCGGGCGGGGGAGGCGCGCGTCCGGACGTCAGGGTGTGTCGAACTCCGGTGTCAGGACGCGGTCGAACCCGACCTGCCGGGCGGGCCCGGTCAGCGCGAGCTTCAACGAGGTGTGGATGTTCGCACTCGACGTGCCGACGTGCAGTTCGACGTCACCGGGGTCGACCTGGCGGTGGCCCGCCCGGCCGGTGTAGGAGGTGAGGTCCGCGTGCAGCCGGGCGGTGACCGTGCGGGTCTGGCCGGGAGCGAGGTCGACCTTCACCGCGCCGATCAGCTGACGGACGGGCCGGGCGACCTCCGCCACCGGGTCGTGCAGGTAGATCTGGACGACCTCGGCGGTCACGACGTCCGTGTCGTTGCGCAGGACGACGTGCACCGCGCAGGTGCCGTCGGTCGGCCACTCGCGTTCTTCACAGCCCGCCGTCACCCACGTGGCGGGCGCGTAGGACAGGCCGTGGCCGAACGGGAACAGCGGCGTCGGGTCCACGTTGCTGACCTCGCTGCGGTTGCCGAGCGGCGCGCTGAGGTACGTGGACGGCTGGGTGGAGCCGGAGCCGGGGAAGCTGACCGGGAGCCTGCCGGACGGGTTGACGCGTCCGCTGAGGACGTCCGCGAGCGCCGGCGCGCCCTCCTGGCCGGGGTAGAAGCCGCACACGACGGCCGCGAGCCGGTCTGCCTGCCGCGACAGGTCGTAGGGCCGGCCCGACAGCAGCACGAGCACCACCGGCATGCCGGTGCCGAGCACCGCCTCCAGCAGTTCCTCCTGGCGGCCGGGCAACTTCAGGTCCGCGACGTCACAACCCTCACCGGACGTGCCCTTGCCGAACAGGCCGGCCTGGTCACCGAGCACCACGACGCAGACCTCCGCCTGCCTCGCGGCCTCGACCGCCTCGGCGATCTCGTCGTCGGTCCCGCCGAGCACCGGGCAGCCCCGCGCGAACACCACGTCGTGGTCCGCGCGCAACGCCTCCAGCACGGTGGTGACCTCGATGCCCATCTCGGCGTCCGGGTGGTGCACGCCGACGTGCAGCGGGAACGAGTAGCAGCCCATCATCGCGCCGGGCTCGTCGGCGCGCGGGCCGACGACGGCCAGTCGCTTGCCGGCCAGCGGCAGCACGCCGTCGTTCTGCAGCAGCACGATCGAGCGCTCCGCCACCTCGCGGGCGAGGGCGCGGGACTCGGGGTCGTCCAGGTCGAGGTTCGCATCGGGCGCGGGGGAGTAGCCGGGGTCGAGCAGGCCCAGTTCGAACTTCTGCGCCAGCACCCGGGACAGCGCCCGGTCGACGACCGCCACGTCCACCCGGTCGAAGTAGAGGCCTTCGAGCAGCGGTTCACCGAAGCAGTCCACAGTGGGCAGTTCGACGTCGATGCCGGCCGTCAGGGCCTGTGCGGCCGCGTCCTCGCGTCCGGCGGCGACACCGTGCAGCTTGTGCAGGAACGCCACCGAGAAGTAGTCGGCGACCACGGTGCCGGTGAAGCCGTACACCTCGCGCAACAGCGTGGTGAGCATCGCCGGATCGGCGGCGACTGGGATGCCATCGTTGTCGGAGTAGGAGTTCATCACCGACCGGGCACCGGCGCGCAGCGCCATCTCGAACGGCGGCAGGATCACGTCCGCGAGTTCACGCGGCCCGATCGACACCGGCGCGAGGTTGCGCCCCGCGCGGGAAGCCGAGTACCCGGCGAAGTGCTTCAGCGTCGACACGATCCCGGCCGACTCCAGGCCCGCGACGTAGGCGGCACCGATGGTGCCCACGAGGTGCGGGTCCTCGCCGATGGTCTCCTCGACCCGGCCCCAGCGCAGGTCGCGTGCGACGTCGAGGACGGGGGCCAGGCCCTGGTGCACCCCTAGGCGGCGCATCGAGTCGCCGATCCGCGCGGCCATGCGCCGCACCAGGTCCGGTTCGAAGGTCGCGCCCCAGCACAGCGGTGAGGGGTGCACGGTCGCCTGCCAGGCGGCCAGCCCGGTCAGGCACTCCTCGTGCGCCACAGCGGGAATCCCGAAGCGGCTCGCCTCGATGATCTGCCGCTGGGTGCGCGCGAGCGTGCGCGCACCGACCTCCGGCGCGATCGGCCGGGTGCCGAAGACGCGGGTGAGCTGGCCGATGCCGTAGCGGGACAGCTCGTCGAAGTCCTGCGGTGCCACGGCGAACTCGTGCTGGTGCGGGGCCATCTCGCCGGCGGCGTCGATGCCGGCCCAGATCCCCTGCAACTGCGCGATCTTCTCCTGCGGGGTCATCCGCGCGACGAGATCGCGCACGCGATCGTCCACGGGGGCGTGCGGGTTCCGCCAGAGTTCGTCCGGCGTGGTGGCTTCTGTCGTCACAACAAACCTCAGGGGGTCAGTGGGCGGGTCGACTGCCGGACGACCAGTTCGGTGCCCAGGGTGATGTGGGTTTGGTCGGGCTCGGCGCCGTTGATGAGCCGCACCAGCAACTCGACGGCGCGGTGGCCCATCTCGCGGATCGGCTGCTGCACCGTCGAGAGCGGCGGCGTGCACAGCGCGGACTCGGGGATGTTGTCGAAGCCGATCACCGACAGGTCCTCCGGCACCCGCAGGCCGAGCTCGCGGGCGGCGTCGATGGCCGCGATGGCGGTGGTGTCGTTGGCGGCGAAGATCGCGGTCGGCCGGTCGGGACGGCTCAGCAGGTAGCGGGCGGACGCGGCGGCTATGTCCGCGTCGTAGTCACCGCGCCGGACCAGGGTCTCGTCCACCGCGACACCCGCGCTGGCCAGGGCTCCCCGGTAGCCGGTTTCGCGCTGCTGCGCGGACTTCAGGTCCTCGCGGCCGGTGAGCAGCCCGATCCGGCGGTGGCCGAGCTGCAACAGGTGCTCGGTCGCGAGCCGTCCGCCGTGCAGGTTGTCGGAGTCGACCGTGGGCAGCGCCGCACGCCCGGTGTGCGGGTCGACGGCGACGACGGGTGTGCCGGGCAGGCCCTCGAGGTCGACGGCCGGAGTGACCAGCACGGCGCCGTCGACGAGGGTGCCGCTCAGCCGCGTGAGGTACCGCTGCTCCCAGCCGTGGGGGTCGCCGGTGCGACCGCCCGCCGAGTACACGACCAGCTCGAAACCGGTGCCGCGGATGGCATCCGCCGCGCCTTTGAGCAGTTCGGTGCTGAACGGCTCGATGTCGGCGACCAGGATGCCGATGACGTTCGTGCGGTGGTTGCGCAGGCTCTGCGCGACGAGGCTCGCCTCGTACCCCATGTCCTTGATCACGGCGGTGACCCGCGCGAACGTCTCAGCGGAGACGCCGTACCGCTGGTTGAGGACCTTGGACACGGTGGCTACCGAGACGCCGGCCTGAGCGGCGACGTCCTTGATCGTGACGCGAGAGCGTGGAGGCACCGGCACAGGCTAGCCGTGTAAAACGTTATCGACAACGATTGACACGAGACCGATTTCACGCAATTCTCTGGCCCCAACACAGGCAGTCCAACCGGCCGACGTCGTCAGGAGTGGACCCGAAATGCGTTCCAGAAAGCCCCTTGCCCTCTTCGCCGCCGCGGCTTTCGTGCTGGCCGGGTGCGGTAGTGGCGGCGGCGACGCCTCCACGGAAGGCCCCGTCACGCTCACCTGGTGGCACAACCGGACCACCGAGCCCATGAAGTCGAAGTGGCAGCAGATCGCCGACGACTTCCACAAGACCCACCCGAACACCTCGTTCACGATCGAACCGCTGCAGAACGAGCAGTTCCAGACCAAGGTGCCGCTCGCCCTGCAGGGCAACACCCCGCCGGACCTCTTCCAGCAGTGGGGCGGCGGAGCGCTCGCCGACCAGCTGAAGTCCGGCAAGCTCGCCGACATCACGCAGGCCTCGTCGGGCTGGATCGGCCCGCTGGCCAAGAACGCCGACGGCTGGAAGACCGGCGGCAAGCAGTACGGTGCGCCGTACCTGATGCACGCGGTCGGGTTCTGGTACCGCAAGGACATCTTCGCCACCGCCGGAATCACCTCGACACCGACCACTGTGGACGAGCTGAACGCGGCGGTCACGAAGCTGAAGACCGCGGGCGTCGTGCCGATCGCGCTCGGCGGCAAGGACCGCTGGCCCGACGCGTTCTACTGGGCCTACTTCGCGGTGCGCCAGTGCTCGGTCGACACGCTGAAGAAGGCGGTCGAGAAGACCGAGCTCACCGACCCGTGCTTCCTCAAGGCCGGCGAGAACCTCAAGAGTTTCCTGGACACGAAACCGTTCCAGGACGGGTTCGTCGGGACGCCCGCTCAGCAGGGGGCGGGCAGCTCGGCGGGCCTGGTGGCCAACGGCAAGGCGGCCATGGAACTGCAGGGCGACTGGAACCCCGACGTCATGCAGGCGCTCACCGAGGACAAGGAGATCGGCTCGAAGATCGGCTGGTTCCCGTTCCCGAGCGTGCCGGGCGGGCAGGGCGATCCGAGCGTGCTGCTCGGCGGCGGTGACGGGTTCTCCTGCACCACCCGTGCGGCCAAGGCGTGCGCCGAGTTCCTCGGGCACCTCGTCAGCGACGACGTGCAGAAGATCCTCGCCGAGACCAACTCCGGTCTGCCGGTGACCCCTGCCGGGGTGGCCGCGCTGAAGAGCGAGCCGCACAAGACGATCGCCGAGGCCATGGCCAAGGCGTCGCACCTCCAGTTCTACTTCGACACCGCGTTCCCGACCAAGGTCGGTCAGGCCCTCAACGACACCATCGCGAACTTCTTCGCGGGTCAGGGCGGACCGGACACCATCGTGAAATCGGTGAGCGAAGCAGCAGCCGGGAACAAATGATGAGTGCCGCGATCACCACGCGGCCGCCGACCGCCCCCGTGCCGCACGCGCCAGCGGCCGGGGGCACCCGGCGGCGGTCCCGACTCCGCCAACGACTCGAACTCGCATTCCTGCTGACTCCCGCGCTCGTGCTGTTCATCGGGTTCGTCCTGATCCCGATCGGCGTCGCCGGGTACTACAGCCTCTACTCGTGGAACGGCTTCGGCCCGCTCACGGACTTCGTGGGACTGGACAACTACGTCGCCGCATTCTCCGGCGACGTCTTCCAGGGCGCCATCGGGCACAACCTGATCATCGCCACGCTCTCGATCGTCGTCCAGCTGCCGCTGAGCATCGGCCTCGCGTTGCTGCTCAACCGGAAGCTGCGCGGCCGGACGTTCCTGCGGATGGTGGTCTTCGCGCCGTACGTGCTGTCCGAGGCGGTGACCGCGGTGATCTGGCTGCTCATGTTGCAGCCGGGTGGGTTCATCGACGAGATCCTGCGCGGTGTGGGCCTCGGTGGCTTCGTGCAGCTGTGGCTCGCCGACCAGTCGCTCGTGCTCTACACGCTCTTCGTGGTGATCACGTGGAAGTACATCGGCTTCGGCGTGATCCTGCTGCTGGCCGGCCTGCAGGGCGTTCCGCCCGAGCTGCGGGAGGCCGCCGCGCTGGACGGTGCGAGCGCCTGGCAGACCACCCGGCACGTCGTGCTCCCGTTGCTGGGACCGACGATCAGGATCTGGGTGTTCCTGTCGGTGATCGGGTCGCTGCAGCTCTTCGACCTGGTCTGGATCATGACGCTCGGCGGTCCCGCCAACGCGTCGACGACCATGGCCACCTACCTGGTCGACCACGGCTTCAAGCGCTACGAGTTCGGCTTCGGCAGCGCGGTCGCGGTGATCCTGTTCATCATCTGCTTCTTGTTCGCGTTGGTGTACCAGCGATTCGCTCTGCGTCGCGACACCCAAGGTGCGTTGACGGGAGTTCGCTGAGATGTCACGTCGTAACACCGTCGGCTACCTCGCCGCGTTCGCCGTCATCGGCATGACGGTGGTCCCACTGCTCTTCGTGGTGCTGGGAGGGTTCCGCACCACGGCGCAGATCAACGCGTCACCGGCCGGTCTGCCCGGTCCGTTCGTCTGGGACAACTACATCAGCGTCGCGACCTCGCCCCAGTTCTGGCGCCTGCTCGGCAACAGCATGCTGATCGCGGTGATCGCGACCACGCTGGCGGTCGTGCTCGGATCGATGGCGGCGTTCGCGTTGTCCCGCTACGCCTTCAAGGGCCGCGAGGCGTTCTACACGTTGTTCACGCTGGGTCTGCTGTTCCCCCTCGGCGTGGCGACGTTGCCGCTGTACCTGTGGCTGCGCGAGCTGAACCTGCTGGAGAACCCGCTCGGTGTCGCGATTCCGGAGGCGGCGTTCTCGCTGCCCGTCACGGTCGTGATCCTGCGGCCGTTCATGAACGCGATCCCCGGTGAGCTCGAGGACGCCGCCCTGCTCGACGGCGCGGCCAAGCTCGACTTCTTCTGGCGGATCCTGCTCCCGCTCTCACGGCCGGCGCTGATCACGGTGTCGGTGCTCGCGTTCGTCACCAGCTGGAACTTCTACCTGTTGCCGTTGCTGGTGTTCAACGACTCCACGAACTTCACGCTGCCGCTCGGCGTGGCCATGTTCCAGTCGGAGCACACCCAGGACACGGCGAAGGTGCTCGCCTTCACCGCGTTGTCCATGATCCCCGCACTCACGTTCTTCGTGCTCGCCGAACGCCGCATGGTCGGGGGCCTCACCGGTTCCGTGAAGGGCTGACTCACAAGGGAGTGAATCGTGCGAACCCGATTGGCTGCCGGCATCGCCGTCCTGGTGGTGCTGTCCCAGACAGTTCCCGCTTCGGCGGCGGGACCGTTGAAGAGCGTCACGAACAGGTACGTGGGCAGTGCGGTGGCCGCCCAGCACCTGACCGCCGAGGCCGACTACAAGAAGGTGCTGACGCGGGAGTTCGACAGCGTCACGCCCGAGAACGAGATGAAGTGGGGCGTCGTCGAAGCCGTCCGGGGCCAGTACGACTGGTCCGGCGCGGACGAGATCGTCAAGTACGCCAAGAAGACCGGCAAGTCCGTGCGCGGGCACACGCTGGTCTGGCACAGCCAGCTGCCCGACTGGGTCGACGACCTCGAGGCGGCGGAGCTGCGGGACGTGGTCAAGGACCACATCAGGACCGAGGCGGGCCGCTACCGCGGGAAGATCCGCGCGTGGGACGTCGTCAACGAGGCGTTCAACGAGGACGGCACGCGCAGGCCGACGGTGTTCCAGGAGAAGCTCGGTGACCGCTACATCGCCGACGCGTTCCGCTGGGCCCACGCGGCCGACCCCAGGGCGAAGCTCTACATCAACGACTACAACGTCGAGGGGCTCAACCCGAAGAGCGACGCGGTCTACGAACTGGTGAAGTCGTTGAAGCGCCAGGGCGTGCCGATCCACGGCGTCGGCATCCAGGCGCACCTGTCGCTGATGTACGGCTTCCCGGCCGGTGTCAAGGAGAACATCGCGAGGTTCGCCGCGCTCGGGCTGGACGTCGCGATCACCGAGGCGGACGTGCGGATCCCGTTGCCCGTCACGCCGGAGAAGCTCGAAGCGCAGGCGGACTACTTCGAACAGGTCTGGGACGCCTGCCATTCCGTTCGGCGGTGCGTCGAGTTCACCACGTGGGGCTTCACCGACCGCCACTCGTGGGTGCCGGACGTGTTCCCCGGTGAGGGCGCGGCCTGCCTGTTCGACGAGAACCTGAGGCCGAAGCCTGCCTACACCCGGCTCAACTCCTGACGGGAGTCCCACTTGGCACAGTTCGAGAACCCGGTCCTGCCCGGCTCACACCCCGATCCGTCGGTGTGCCGGGCGGGATCGGACTACTACCTCGTCACGTCGACCTTCGAGTACTTCCCCGGCCTGCCGATCCACCACAGCAGGGACCTGGTGCACTGGCGGCTGCTCGGCCACGTGCTGGACAGGCCGTCCCAGCTACCGCTGCACGGTGTGCGTGCGTCCGGTGGTCTGTACGCGCCGACCATCCGCCACCACGAAGGCGTGTTCTACGTGGTGTGCACCCTGGTCGGCGGCACGGGCAAGAGCGGCAACTTCGTCGTCACCGCCACGGATCCGGCCGGTGAGTGGTCGGAACCGCGGTGGCTGCCGGAGGCGGACGGCTTCGACCCGTCCCTGTTCTTCGACGACACCGGCCGCGCGTGGTGGACGGGGACCCGCGAGGTGCCCGGCGGCGCGGCAGGCCGGACCGAGGTCTGGCTGCGCGAGTTCGACGCCGGGCGGCTGGAGCTGATCGGCGACGAGCACGTGCTGTGGACCGGCGCATTGCGCGACTCCGTGTGGCTCGAAGCACCACACTTGTACGAAGTGGACGGCAAGTACCTGTTGCTGTGCGCGGAGGGCGGCACGGACTTCGAGCACTCGGTGGTCGTGGCGACGGCGGACGACGTCACCGGGCCGTACCGCGGTTCACCGCTCAACCCCCTGCTGACCCACCGGCACCTCGGCCGGGACCACCCGATCGCGGCGGTCGGGCACGCGGACCTGGTGTGCACGCAGGAAGACCAGTGGTTCGCGGTGTTGCTCGCGACCCGGCCGTACGGCGGCTACTACTACAACCTCGGCCGTGAGACGTTCCTCGTGCCGGTGTCCTGGGAGGCGGGCGGCCCGGTGTTCAGTCCGGGCACCGGCCGTGTCGAGGTCCGGTACGAGGTACCCGCGCTGCCCGCGCACCCGTGGCCGGAGACCGGGCCGACCGACGACTTCGACGGGCCGGTCCTCGATCCCGCCTGGCAGTTCCTGCGCACGCCGGACGAGGTGTTCTGGTCGCTCACGGACCGGCCAGGCCACCTCCGGCTGCAGGTGCGCCCGGAGTCGATCACGGACCTGGTGACGCCGAGCCTGGTGGTCCGGCCCCAGCGGCACCAGGACTTCCACGCGTCCTGCGAGGTCGAGTTCGAGGCCGCGGGGCCGACCGAGTGGGCCGGTCTCGTGTTGCTGCAGAACAACGACCACCACGTCCGGCTCCTGCTGGGCGCCGGCCGCGAGGTCGTCCTCGTGCGCCGCACCGGTGGCCACGACGAGCTCCTCGCGACGACGCGGCTGCCGGAAGGCGTGGTGCGGCTGTGCTTCGAGGCCACCGGTCAGGAGACCAGAGCGCTGGTCGCCGGGGCCGCTGAGGAGTGGCGGCCGCTCGGCGAGCCGTTCGACGGACGGGTGCTCAGCACCCAGGCCGCGGGCGGGTTCACCGGTGTCCACATCGGACTGTACGTGACCGGTGACGTCGTGCCGGGCAGTTCCTGGGCGGACTTCGGCAGCTTCACCCACCGGAGCCTGGACGACTGACCGGTCACCGCCGGGCCGCGACCGCCTGCTGCAGCAGGGACAGGGCCTGTTTGGACACGACGTTGAACATGCCCATCGTGGTGTCGCGTTCGCCGAGCACCACCAGCAGCGTGTCGGCGTCGATCCCGAACACACCGACCTGGCCGGACTCGCCCTCGAAGAACACCGCTCGCGGACTGCCGACCCCGGCCTGCGAGGTGAACTGGGTGGCGAGTCCCGCGGCCGCCGAGGCCATCGCGGCGACGCCGTCGTCCTCGATGCCGCGCGTGACCCCGCACAGCACCAGGCCGTCGCGCGTCGCGACCAGCACGCCGTTGATCGCCACGGAGTCGATGCTGCCGTGGACCTCTTCCAGCGCCTCGGTCATCAACTTCGCGGCGGCACTCGCCGGCACGTGCCGCTCCGGTGCGGGCGGCGCCTCCGACAACGGTCCGCGCCGGCGCAGGGGCAGCGCGCCAGGGGCTTGGGTGGACATCTCGTTCACACCGTGAGGTCGGCTTCGATGGACTTGAGGCTGTGCCTGGCCAGCGCGAGGTTGGCGCGCTCCCGGTCCAGCACGAGGTAGAGGAAGAGCTTCGAGTCGCTCCGCTTGCCCGTCGAGAGAAGGCGGATCAGGTGGTACTGGCGGTGCAGCGTGATGAGGATGTCCTCGATCTCGTCGTTCAGCTTGAGCGCCGAGATCACCCGCTGCTTGGACCGCACGACCTCGGTGTTCCCGGCCGCGGCCACCTCCAGGTTCAGCCAGTCGCCACCACCGATCGAGCCCAGCGACATGCCGCTGTCGTAGTCCACGAGCGCGGCTCCCACGGCGCCGGTGATCGTCATTGCTTCCTTGAGCGCTGTCTCGATGTCCATGCGACTGCTTCTCCTAGTACATGACCGGTCACGCGCGGCGGCGATCTGCCGGGATCGCACTGAAATCCGCTGGCAGACCCCGTGATCGATTCACCCTACGTCGCGGCGACGGGGCGGGGGACAGGGCCGTTCGGAGCAACGTGCGGGAAGGACAGTCCGTTCAGGACCGAACGGGAGGAGCGCGCCGGAGGCGGTGGAGCCCGAACCGCTGGTCGAGCCCGCTTCCCGTGGTCCACCACCCGCCACTGCTGTGCGGCTGAGTTTGAGGTCCTCAGTGGACGGTCTGCTGCCGTGCGGGCACGGCGTGGCGACCGGTGTTCCGGCGAAGGGCTGCAGGTGCGGCAGCGCCGGGATGGATCAGTTTTCAGCGCGACACATCACACCGGACATCGTGACGGTTGTAGCACACATCCGGAAGACCGGCCCAGGTCAGCCGAACACGCGGCGCTGGATCTCCCGGCGGTAGTCCTCCAGGGTCCGGTCCACGTGCGCGGCGGCCGCGACGGCGGCGGCCTCGGGGTTGCCCCGCCGGATGGCCTGGTAGAGCGCGGCGTGCTCGTCGACCGCCTCCGCGGTGTGGCTGCCCACCGTGCCGTGCATCCCGATGATGTTGGACTGGCGCTGCAGCCGGCGCGCCTCGCGCACCGCCGCGACGAGGAACTGGTTGTGCGAGGCGGCCGCGACGGCCGTGTGGAAGTCGTCGTCGCCCTGGTCGAACAGGGCGGCCTGACCGGTGAGGTGGCCTTCCCGGCACATCTCGGCGGCGGTCTCGATGGTGTGCAGCTCGGCGGGGGTGGCGCGGGTCGCGGCGTACCTCGCGGCCGCGGTCTCCTGCACCCGGCGGAACTCGAAGAGCATGTAGACGTGGTCGAGGTCGGTGGGCAGGAAGAAGCCGCCCCACCGCGACGCGCCGAGCATGCCCTCGTCGTCGGCCACGTAGAGCCCGCGGCCCTTGTGCGCGCGCACCCTGCCGAGCGCCGAGAGGATCTTCACGGCCTCGCGCACGACGGTCCGGCTGGTCCCCATCCGGCCGGCCAGCTCGTTCTCGGTCGGCATGCGGTCGCCGGGCCGCAGCTCCAGCTCGGCGATGAGCTCCAGGATCTTCTCCGCCACGACCTCGTAGCCGGGCCGGTAGGCGGGCGGCGCGAACGCGGCATCGGCATCCACCGGGGCGGCTCCTTCATGAGTGTGACTTTTCTCTTCGTCGAACGAGAATACATGCGGGATCGAACGTGCAGGGCAACCCGTCGAACGCATCATCGTCGCTGACCGGGAAGCATGATCCGGTTCGGTGCGAGCGGAGAAGATAAGCATGCTCATTTTCTTGACGGCGTCTCGTCCAGGCTGCCATGGTCCACCGGGCACGGGTGGCGCGAGGTAGTGGAGCAGACCATGAGCCGTCGTTGGAAAGCGCTTACCGCATTGCGGTTGTTGATGTCCCTCCTACTCGTCACCGGGCTGGCGACCGCCATACCCGCGGTGGCGCAGGCCTCCACGAGTCAGTTCCGGGGCGTGAACTGGGCCGACCAGCGGGACAACTTCGTCAACGGAGTGCTGTACCCGTCCGGGCTCAGCGCGTCGGACACCTACTCCTCGGCGGCCGTCGTCGCGGACCGCGTGGTGGGCCAGCTGTACTCGCTCACCGGCGCCAACACGGTGCGGATCCCGATCAACGAGCCGACCGTCACGAGCTACTGGGGCACCTACACCGGCGCGATCGACACCGCGCTGGGCAAGGGCAACGTGCTCTTCGCGTACTGGGCGCACACCGGTGGCAGGCCGCAGAACCAGGCCGCCTTCGAGAGGATGTGGGACACCGTCGTCGCGAAGTACGGCGCCCACCCCAACGCGTACTTCGAGGTCATCAACGAGCCGCACGGCTACAGCACGACCGACCTCAACAACATGTACAACTCCTGGCTGAACAGGTATTCGGCCGTTCCGCGCGGCAGGGTGGTCCTCGACGGCGCGGGCCTCGCCCAGAACGTCCCCGCGGTCGGCGGCGACAGCAGGCTCAACGGCACCCTGCTCGCGGTGCACGACTACTCGTTCTTCGCCGGGTACGAGAGCGAAACCCAGTGGGCGGACCACATCGCGAGCTACATCGGCGCCTACGCGAGCCGCACCATCGCCACCGAATGGGGTGGTGCGATGGGACCGGGCACCAAGAACGGCGTGTACTTCGACCCGGTCGACTACAGCGTTCCGAGCGGGTCGTACATGGCCGACTACGTCCGGGGGGTCAGCGCGAAGCTGCGCAGTCTCGGCATGGGCAGCGTGTACTGGCCGGGCCTGCGCGACGGCGACTGGTACAGCCTCACCACCAGGAGCGGCAGCGGTCCCGGCACGTCGCTGTCGCTGACGAACAACTCAGGGCTGCAACGGCTGCGCTACGCCTGGGGGCTCGGCGGCACCAGCGCCGAGGTCACCGCGATCCGCAACGTCGGGACCGGCTGGTACGTCGACGGCCTCGGCAGGACCACCGAGTCCCCGGCGGGACAGGGAACCGGCGGCGCGAGCGCGGGCCAGCGGTGGATCGTCGAGAACTCCGGTGCGCACGTCCGGTTCAGGAACGCGGCCACCGGCCTCTACCTCGACGGCCTGGGCCGCACGGCCAACGGCTCCGACGCGGTCCAGCGCGCCGGCAGCACCGCCACCAGCCAGCAGTGGACGGTGCTGACCGGCACCAGCAGGGGCAACGACGTGCGCATCAGGAACCGCGCCACAGGCCTCTACCTGGACGGCATGGGCCGCACCTCGGCCGCCGCGAACCTCGGCCAGTGGAGTGACAGCAACAGCGTCAACCAGCAGTGGCGGATCGTCGCGGCGGGCTGACCGCCTGCCTCAGGCGAGCGAACAGGCGTGCCCGTTGAGGGTGAAGGCGCGGGGCGTGGTGCTGCTGCCGGACGCGGTGAAGCCCATCAGCACCGACTCTCCCGCCGGAATCGCCACGTTGTACGGCACGGCGGTCGCGGCGACGTCCCTGCCCGTCTGCCGCTGGGTCGCGTTCCACATCTCGGAGACCGTCTGCCCGCCGGCGAACGTCCAGCGCAACGTCCAGCCGTTGACCTCCGCGGCACCGGTGTTGCGGAGGGTGACGTCGGTGCGGAAACCGCCCTGCCAGGTGTGGGTGACGACGTACGCGACCGAGCAGCCGGTCACCGGCTTCGGTGCGGGCGGGGCGGCGGGCGCGGCCGGGGTGGTGGGAGCCGGCGCGGCGGTGGTGCTCGGAGCGACGCAGGGCGGACCCCACCGCCCGAGCCGCTTGGTGGACGCGGACGTCTCCGCTTCCACCATCGCGCGGTCGTCCGGGTTCTCGTTGCGCACCATGCCCAACTCGACGGCGAGCAGCGCGTAGTCGGTGCCGTCCGCCAGGCGCAGGGACACCACCGGTTCACCGTCCGGTGTCCGCTCGACCGGCTTCTCGAGCAGCATCGTCTTCGCGAACGTCGTCGACGCGTCGGCCCAGCACGGGTCCGCGGCGGCGAGGCCCTTGACGCGCACCTCCTCACCGTCGGAGAGCCGCACGGTCCGGACGTCCACGACGTTCTGGACGGTCGAGGAGTACGCGGTCTTGAGCGGCGGCTCGATGATCGAGGGGAACGCGGGCGGCGACGTGGTGGCGACCGGCGGTGCCGGCTCCCCGCCGCAGCCGGCGACGCCGATCAGCAGAACCGCGGCGATCGCCGGCCACCTGGTCGCCAGAGCGGGCCGTGCGTCGGTTCGTGATCGTGTCATTGGTCCTCTGCGGGGATCCGGCGAACACCAGCAGGCGTACGCCCGAACGGTCGATGTGATCCCGGGAGGCTACGACCTTTCGGAGGAACACGGAAGATCTTCCGCGTCGACGAAAAGTGTTCTTCGACGCTTTCCGTCGAATTTCCGTCGAACGCGAGGCGCGCGGGAAAATGGTGAACAACGTTTCCGGCGGCGACGCGGGGTTTCAGCGGACGGCGGTGCTGCCGCGGTCGGTGAGCTGCGGCTGCAGGAGCCGCACCTCCGGGGCGAGCTCACGGCCCAGGCGGGCGATCACCATCTCGACGGCGATCGCGCCGAGTTCCTGCGCGGGCACGGCGATCGAGGTGAGCGGGACGGGCAGGGCCGCGGCGACGTCGTCCGGGCACAGCGTGATCACCGACAGGTCGCCGGGGACGGCGAGCGACCGGCGCCGCAGTTCGAGCAGCAACGGGCCGAGGACCGCCTCGTTGTGCACCACCAGTCCGGTGGTGCCCCGGTCCGGGTGCAGCACGTCGTCCAGGCATTCGGACACCGCGTCGAAGCCGGGCGCGCACGAGTGGACCGAGGCGAGCAGACCGCGTTTGGCGGTCTCGCCCTGGAACCCGGACAGCAGCCGCGCGGCGAAGCTCGTGCCGCGCTGGTAGACCGGGGGAGGCGAGCCGATCAGTGCGATCGAGCGGTGGCCTCGGTCCGCCAGGTGGCCGGCCATCTGCCTGCCGGCGGTGGCGAAGTCGAGGTCGAGGCAGCTCAGACCCTCGTGGTCGTCCGGCATGCCGAGCAGGACCACCGGCGCGTCGACGTCGCGCAGTTCCGGCACGCGCGGATCCGCGCTCTCGACGTCCATCACGATGATCGCGTCCGCCATGGACCGCGCGATGACGCGGTGGGCCTCGCCGGGGCCCGCCTCCTTGGTCAGCAGCAGCACGTCGTAGTCGTGGTCACGGGCGCGTGCCACGATCGACGACACGAACCGCATGATGATCGGCATGTTCTGGTCGGAGTGCAGCGGCACGACCAGGCCGACCACGCGCGACCGGTTCGAGGCGAGCGCCCGCGCCCCGGCGTTGGGGTGGTAGCCGAGGGCCGCGATGCTCTGCTCGACGCGGCGCTTGGTCTCCTCGGAGATGCTGCGCTTGCCGCTCAGCACGTACGAGACCGTGCTCATCGAGACGCCGGCGTGGTGGGCGACCTCCTTGATCGTGATCATGCCCGCCCTTCGCACCGGTTCGTCGCGAGCATCGTAGTGCGTGAGAGGTGTGTGGTCGAACAGCTGTCGAACGCCGCCGCGACAATGGTCGAACTCGTCGAACAGGTGCAGTGTGCTTGACGTGCGGGTTTCGCCTGTGTCACATTCTGAAACCACGTTCGAAGCGCTTCGATTCAATTCTGCTCAGGCGCTGCGGGACCGGAGGTGTCGGCGTGGTCACCATTGTGGACGTGGCGAAGCACGCGGGTGTCGCGCCCAGCACGGTTTCCTACGTGCTGACCGGCAAACGCCCCGTTTCGGCCGAGACCAGAATGCGGGTGGGCGAAAGCATTCGGGAGCTCGGCTACCAGCCGCACGCGGGAGCGCGGGCACTGGCCGGCAGCCGGACGAACGTGCTGGCCCTCGTCCTGCCGCTGCGGGAGGGCGTGCACCTGCCGGTGGTGATGCGGTTCGCCTCGTCGGTCGTCACCACCGCCCGCGAGCACGACATGGACGTGCTGCTGGTGACCGCGGACGAGGGCGCCGCCGGACTCCGGCGCGTGGCCGGCACCGCCCGGGCGGACGGGTTCCTCGTGATGGACGTGGGGCTGGACGACGAACGGGTGCCGGTGCTGCGCGACCTCGGCCGCCCGGCCGTCCTGCTCGGTCATCCCACCGTGGCGAACGGCCTGACCTGCGTCGACCTGGACTTCGAGGCGGCGGGCGCGCGGTGCGTCGACCACCTCGTCGAGCTCGGGCACCGCACCATCGGCTTCCTCGGGGCGCCGGGGGCGGTCTACGCGCGCAACACGGGGTTCGCGCAACGCACCCTCGCGGGGTTCAGCGCCGCGGCCATGCGGCGCGGGGTCGCCTCGACCGCCCTGCCCGCCGAGCGGCACCGCGACGCCGTGCGCGCCGTGGTCGCGACGCTGCTCAGAGAGCTGACGCGGATGACCGCGCTGGTCGTGCACAACGAGGCCGCGCTCGGCTGGGTCGTGGAGTGCCTGCGCGCCGAGGGACGCCGGGTGCCGGAGGACGTCGCGGTGGTCGCGATCTGCCCGGACGAGCTGGCTGAGCAGTTGCGGCTGACCTCGGTGCAACTGCCCGCCGACGTGCTGGGACGGCGCGCGGTCGAGCTGCTGGTGGCCAAGCTGAACGGCCAACGGCCTCCCGCGCTCACCCTGTTGCCGCCGAAGCTGTTCAGCCGGTCGGGCCAGGCCGCTCCCAGACTCGTGGTGGCCCGCCCGCCCCAGCAGGTCAGCTGAGCCGCGAATCGGATTCGAAGCCGCATTCTTCATCGAATTTTTTCGCTCGGGTGTGTTCGATGATTTCGATGTTAGGTTGAATTCAGTGAACCGCTCCGGCTCTCGGGTGGTGCGAATTCCGTTCAATGGTGTGCGGAAGGAAAAACAAGGATGAAAATCGTGCGTGCGCTTGTTGTCGTGATGGCCGCTGTCCTGACGGTTCCCCTGGGAGCCGGCACCGCGACCGCCGCGGCCTGGAGTTCCTCGGACCGGTGGGGAACGTGGTCGAACGGCGGCTACACGGTGCGCAACAACATCTGGGGCAGCGGGTACGGGCCGCAGACGGTCTGGGCCAACTCCTACAGCAACTGGGGCGTCTGGGCGAACCACCCCAACACGGGCGGGATCAAGTCGTACCCGCACTCGGAACGGCAGGTGAACCGGCGGCTCAGCTCACTCGGGAGCCTGTCGAGCAGCTTCAACGTCTCCTACCCGAACTCCGGCGCCTACACGACCGCCTACGACATCTGGGCGGACAACCACGCCTACGAGATCATGTTGTGGATGAACAAGGTCGGCCCCGTCGGCCCGATCGGGGCGCGGGAGACGACCGTGTCGGTGGGCGGCCACACCTGGGACGTCCACCGCGGTTCGAACGGCTCGAACCAGGTGTTCTCGTTCGTCCGCACGTCCAACACCGGGTCCGGCACGGTCAACGTCAAGGCGGTGATGGACTGGATCCGCAACCGCGGCTGGTTCGGTGACGTCACGGTCGGCTCCGTCCAGTTCGGCTACGAGATCACGTCGTCGGGCGGCGGTCTCAACTTCACCACCAACAGCTACTCCGTCTCCTTCGGCTGACCGGTCACGGTGCCAGGGCCCGGTCGCGCAGCCACTGCAGCTGCGTGACCGGGTTGGACCCGTATCCGCCACCGTGGTCGGCGAACGGCCACACGGTCATGGTCCGGTCCTCGCCCGCGTAGTGGTTGAAGGCCGCGTACACGGTGGACGGCGGGCAGATCGGGTCCATCAGCCCGACGCTGAACAACGCCGGCGCCGTCGCCCGTTGCGCGAAGTGGACACCGTCGAAGTAGGACAGCGTGGTGAAGGCCGGCTCCACGCCGTGCCTGGTGTGCCAGCGCAGGTACTCCGCGATCTCCACGTACGGACCTTCCCCGCACAGCTCGGCGCCCCGGCGGAAGTGGCACAGGAACGGCACGTCCGGCAGCGCGGCCGCGACACGGTCCCGCGCCAGCCCGGCCACGGCGATCGTGAGGCCTCCGCCCTGGCTGCCGCCCGCGACGACCACCCGTTGCGGGTCCACACCCGGCAGGTGCGCGACCGCGTCCACGGCGCGGACGCAGTCGGTGACCAGACGGCGGTAGTAGTAGTCGTCCGGCGAGTCGATGCCCCGGGTCATGAAGCCCTTGACCCACTGGGTGCCGCCGCCCGCCACGAGGTCCGGGGTGTCGTGGCCCTGGCCGCGGCTGTCGACCACGAGCTGGGCGTACCCGGCGGCGGACCACAGCAGGTGGTCGGTGGGCAGGCCGCGACCGCAGCTGTAGCCCATGTACGTGACCACGACGGGCAACGGGCCGTCGCTGCCGCGCGGGCGCAACAGCCAGGCCGCCACCGGGTCGCCGCCGAAACCGGGAAACCGGACGTCGGCGACCTCGACGGTGCGCAGCAGGTGCCGGTCGGTGACGTCGGTGGCCTCCACCGCGCCACCGGCCGAGCGCGCCTCGGCGAGGGTCCGCTCCCAGAACCCGTCGAAGTCCGGCGGTGCCTGCATTTCCGGGCGGTAGACGACGAGTTCGTCGAGCGGGGCGTCCGTCAGCGGCATCGAGGCTCCTCCAGGCGGGTCGGCGTGCGGATCTCATTCTGCGGCGCAGAAGCGGAAGGACGTGAGCCTGAAGGAGCCGTGCAGGACCACCTGCAGGTCGTGGACCCCGGTCACCGGTGAGGGCAGCGCCGACGAGACGGTCGTCCATTCGTAACGGCCGCCGGTGGCCGGCACCGCGAGCTCCGCCAGCACCCCCTCGTCCGTCCTGAACTCCAGTCGTGCCAAGGGGTCCTCCGACGAGACCTCCGCCTCGACGCGGACCGCGCCGGACAGGTCGGTCCGCGCGAACCGCAGGGTGGCCGGCCGGTCGGCCTCGGCGGGGGTGACCGCGTCACCGGTCACGCGCGTCGCGTCGACGAGGGTCACGTTGTCGTAGTCGTCGAAGTCGGCGGCGATCACGTGGCGGCCGGCGCGCGGTGAGGGAGCCGGTCCCACCACCGTGAGCGGGGCGGTGAGCACGACGTCCCCGGCGGAACGGGCGACGAGGACCTCGTAGGCGCCGGGATCCACCGCGAAGGCACCGGTCGCGACGTCCCAGTGGGCGAGCCGGTCCAGGGGCAGCCGGAAGGACAGGACCTTGTTCTCGCCGGGAGCCAGCGCGACCTTGCGGAAGTCGGCGAGGCGCAGCAGCGGCGCCTCGTACCGCGCCCCCAGTGCCCGGACGTAGAGCTGGACGACGTCGCTGCCGGGCCTGGTGCCGGTGTTGGTCAGCGTCACCGAGACGTCGACGGCGCTGCCCGGGGTGGCGGTGTCCGACGACAGGATCAGGTCGCGGTGGGCGAAGCCGGTGTAGGAGAGGCCGTGGCCGAACGGGTACAGCGGCGCGGCCCGGTGGTACTGGTAGGTCCAACCCGCCTTGATGACGTCGTAGTCGAGCGGGTGCGGCAACGCGTCGTCGCCGCGGTACCAGGTCTGCGGCAGGCGCCCGCCGGGATCGGCCTCGCCGAGCAGGACGGCGGCCAGCGCCCTTCCTGCCTCCTGCCCGCCGTGGGACGTCCACACCACCGCGGGCAGGTGCTCGTCCGCCCAGTCCACGGCGTAGGGGTAGCTGCTCATCACGACCAGCGCCGTCTCCGGCCGGACCTCCGCGACCGCGCGCAGCAGCGCGTCCTGGGCGGCCGGGAGCGCGATTCCGGCGCGGTCCTCGGTCTCCCGTCCGTGGATCAGCGGGTGGTTGCCGAGGACGACCACGGCGACGTCCGCCGACAGCGCGGCGGCCAGCGCCTCGGCGGTGCCGTCGCGCAGGACCTCGCGCTCCCAGCGTTCGGCGGCGTCGGCGACTTCCGCGGTGATGGTCACCCGGCCGTCGACCGGGTCGACGACTGCGTACCGGCCCGTGAGCACGTTCTGCAGCAGCACCGAGTCGTCGACCGGTACGAGGCGGAACGTCTCGCGGACCTCCCAGCTCTTGATCCGCTCCTGGTCGGCGGCCAGCGAGGTGTCCTGCAGGCTCAGGTAGCGCCCTGACTCCACCGATCGCAGCGTCAGCACGCCGTCACCCCAGTCGACGACGTCGAACGGCGTCTTGCCCAGCAGTTCGCCGCTCGTGCGCGAGCGCAGCGCCACCCGGTCCGAGCCGTCCGCGACGACCACCTCGCCACCCTCGCCCAGGACGGACCGGAGTCCACTCGCGACGGTCACCTCGTACGGAAGCGTGCCGCTGTACCAGTCCTCGCACAGCATGTCGGCGAGCGGGCCGATCACGGCGATCCGTGGCGTGCTGCCGGAGTCCAGCGGCAGCAGTCCCTCGTTGCGCAGCAGCACGACCGACTCCGTCGCGGACCGCAGCGCCAGGGAACGGTGCTCGGCGCAGCCGATGACCTCGGGACCGATGGTGGCGTACGGGTCGAGATCGGGGTCGAACTCGCCGAGGCGGAAGCGGATCTCCAACTGCCTGCGCACGGCGCGGTTCACGTCCTCCTCGTCGATCAGGCCGCGTTCCAGCGCCTCGCGGAGCCTGCCGATCGGGACGGCACTGTCCTCGCCGTGGTCGGTGAAGCTGTCGATGCCCGCCTTGAGCGCGGCGGCGTGGGACTCGGCGTGGTCGTCGAAGTAGTGCTCCGGGTCCACCAGGTTGGACGGCGCCTCCGCGTCGCTGACCACGAACAGCTCGTGCCCGGTCGGCTCGGCCCAGCGTCGCAGTTCCGTCCCGATGAGCGGCGTGACGTGGCACGGGCGGCCGTTGACCAGGTTGTAGCCGGCCATGGCACCGGTGGCGGCGCCCGAGGCGACCACGGGACGGAACGCCGCGAGGTCGTACTCCTGCAGCACGCGCGGGCGCAGGCCGGAGGAGGTGACGCAGCGGTCGTCCTCGTTGTTGTAGGCCAGGAAGTGCTTGAGCACCGGGGCCGTGCGCAGGAACCGGTGGTGGTCGCCCGCGAGGCCGCGGCAGAACGCCGTGCCGATCCGCGCGGTGTGCACCGGGTCCTCGGAGTAGCCCTCCTCGTTGCGGCCCCAGCGCGGGTCGCGCAGCAGGTTCAGCACCGGAGCCCACGCCTGCAGGCTGTTCCTGCCCGTGCCGACGGCGGCGGGGCGGTGGTAGTGGAACGCCCTCAGCTCGACCGAGGTGGCCTCGGCGACGCGGTGCACCAGCTCCTCGTCCCAGGTCGCGCCCAGGCCGACCGCCTGGGGGAAGACTGTGGCGGGACCCAGCCACGCGACGCCGTGCAGCGCCTCCGACCCGGTGCGGAACAGGTCCACGCCCAGGCGGGGCACCGCCGGTGAGTACTGGTGCAGCATCGCGATCCGCTCGTCGGGCGTGAGCCGCGCGAGGAGATCGTCGATGCGCTTGCGCGTCGACAGCGCGGAGTCGCGAAAAGGCAGCCGGTCAACGGCGGGCACGGACTCGGAAACCACGTGGTGACCCCTCAGCTCAGAGCTAGCGTTGAAGCGTTTCGACGGTGTCACGCAGTGGTTTCTGCTGTCAACGGTCTTGTTTCATGCGACCTGCGTCACTAACCTCCCCGACATCTGTTTAAGCGCTTCGACACTTCAACGATGAAGGATCGGTTCCGCCATGGGCAACGAGTTGAACCGCAGAAGCTTCCTGAACGCCGCCGTCTCGGCGGCGGGGCTCGTCGCGATGGGACCACTGCTGTCCGCCTGCGGAAGTGGTCCGGCGCAGCGGGCCGGAGTCGGTTCGGAAGCAGCTCTCAAGGCCGTGTTACCGGCTTACGTGCCGAACACGTCGATCAAACCGGACATCCCCTCCGTCGCGGGCGGCCCCGACGTGATGACGAACCCGGGCTTCCTCAGCTACCCGGCGAACCGGGTCGCCACGGTGCCCGGCATCCCGGGCAAGGGCGGCGCGTACTCGGCGGTCACGCCGCTGTGGGGGACGATCCCGCCCGCCGACAACGCGTTCTACGCGGCCATGAACAAGGCGCTGGGCGTCCAGCTGGAGATGAAGCCGGCGGACGGCAACAACTACAACACCATCATCCCGACGATGACCGCGTCGAAGCGGCTGCCGGACTGGATCCAGCTGCCGACCTGGTGGAACTCCCAGATGAACGTCGGCGGGCTGGTGGGGAACCAGCTCGCGGACCTGACGCCCCACCTGTCCGGCGACAACATCAAGAAGTACCCCAACCTCGCGGCCATCCCGACCGCCGCGTGGCGTACCGGTGCCTGGGGCGAGAAGCTCTACGGGATCCCGTCCTTCGCCACCGGCTTCCAGATCGCGGGCACCCTCTACTTCCGCCGGGACATCTTCGACGCCAGGGGCATCACCGCCGACCAGGTCAAGTCCGCCGACGACCTGATGAGGCTCGGCAAGGAGCTGACCGACGCCAAGAACGGCGTGTGGGCCTTCGACGACGTCTACCGCTACCTCTATACCTCCTTCGGCGCGCCGCTGAAGTGGCGGGTGGACAACGGGAAGCTGGTCCACCTGTTCGAGACCGAGGAGTTCTACGCGGCGCTCGACTGGAACAACCGGCTCGCCGCCGCCGGCTACGTGCACCCCGACGCGCTGGCAGGGGACAACTCCAACGGCAACACCCGGTTCTTCGGTGGGAAGACGCTGATCTCCAGTGGCGGCACCGGGACGTGGAACCTCGCCGACCTCCAGGCCGGCAGGGCCGCCGACCCGAACTACCGGCGCGGGGCGTTCAACATCATCGCCGCCGACGGCAAGAGCACGCCGCGGGTCGACATGGGCGCGGGCGCCAGCATCATGAGCTATC
Organism: Lentzea flaviverrucosa; assembly: GCF_003350445.1. Lineage (NCBI taxonomy): Bacteria > Bacillati > Actinomycetota > Actinomycetes > Pseudonocardiales > Pseudonocardiaceae > Lentzea > Lentzea flaviverrucosa. Next base: position 16,586 of record NZ_QQAU01000007.1, on the reverse strand, counting down.
TCAACATCAACCTGAAGCCGGAGCAGATCGAGGAGTGCCTGGCCGTCGCGAACTACCTCGCGGCCCCGTACGGCTCCGCCGAGTTCACGATGGTCAACTTCGGCGTCGAGGGCACCCACTTCACCATGGTCGACGGTGTGCCGACGGCCACCGAGGCCGGGAAGAAGGAGGTCCAGGCGCAGACCTACCCGTTCCTGGCCGCCCCCGCCGCCGTGGTCAACAGCCCCGGCGTCGAGCTCGTCACCAGGGACTACACCTCCTGGCAGGCCGCCAACGTGAAGGCGCTGGCCAAGCCGGTCTTCTGGAACATGAACATCACCATGCCCCAGGCACAGGCCACGGCGGACGCCGGCCAGCAGGTCGAGGACGCGATGAGGGACTGCATCCACGGCAAGAAGTCGGTGGCCGAGGTGAAGGAGGCCGTGGCGAGCTGGAAGACCAGTGGCGGCGGGGACAAGCTGATCCAGTGGACCAATGACAACGTCCTGCAGAAGCACGGCACCGGGCAGTGACCACGGCGACCCCGACGCGGCCGGACCGCGCGACGCGACCGGCGCGGCAGAGCTGGCGGGTGAGGTTGCGCCGCGACCGTTCGCTGATCCTGATGACGCTGCCCGCCGTCGTCCTGCTGCTGGTCTTCAACTACGTCCCGCTGTTCGGGCTCGTCACCGCGTTCCAGGAGTACGACCCGCTGGCCGGGATCTGGTACAGCACGTGGGCGGGACTCGACCAGTTCCAGCGGCTGTTCGGTGACGCGAACTTCTGGAACGCGGTGCAGAACACGCTGTACCTGAGCTTCGTCCAGCTGGTCCTGTTCTTCCCGGTGCCGATCGCGCTGGCGCTGTTGCTGAACTCGGTGCTGTCGCTGAGGATCCGCAACTTCATCCAGTCGGTCGTCTACCTGCCGCACTTCTTCTCGTGGGTGCTGGCCATCACGATCTTCCAGCAGATGCTCGGTGGCGCGGGTGCGCTCAACCACTTCCTGCGCAACAACGACATCGGTACCTGGGACGTCATGACGAACCCGGACACCTTCGCGTTGCTGGTCTCCGCCCAGGTGATCTGGAAGGAGGCCGGCTGGGGGATCATCGTCTTCCTGGCAGCGCTCGCCGCCATCAACACCGACCTGTACGAGGCCGCGGCGGCGGACGGCGCCGGGCGGTGGCGGCGGTTGTGGCACATCACCCTGCCCGGCCTGCGCGGCGTGATCGTGCTGATGCTGGTGCTGCGCCTGGGCAACGCGCTGACCGTCGGCTTCGAACAGTTCCTGATCCAGCGCAACGCCGTCGGCTACGACACGGCCGACGTGCTGGACACCTTCTCGTTCTACTACGGCATCGCGACCGGCGACTACAGCTACGGCGCGGCGGCGGGTCTGTTCAAGAGCGTGATCTCACTACTGCTCATCTGGGCTGCGAACAAGCTGGCGCACGCCTTCGGCGAGGACGGGTTGTACCGGAGGTGACCGACATGCTCACGATCGAACGCACGCTCGAGGCCGCGGACACTCTCGCACCGCAGGCGGTGCGCAAGAAGAAGCGGAACCCACGGCCGGCGTGGGAGGAACCGCCGACGGTCGGCGGCGAGGCCGTCAAGGGCCTCACCCTCGGAGTTGTGCTGCTGGTGATGGTGGTGCCGTTGTGGATCATCGTGGTGACCAGCCTGTCCACCCAGGGCGCGGTCAACCGCGCCGGTGGTCTCGTGCTCTGGCCCGACGGCCTGACGTTCGAGGCCTACCGGGTGATGCTGGGGGACACCACGGTGCGCACCGCACTGCTGGTGAGTCTCGGCATCACCGCGGTCGGCACCCTCGTGTCGATGGCGGTCTCGGTGATGTGCGCCTACGGCCTGTCCCGCTCACGCTCGTTCGCGCACCGCTTCCTGCTGACCCTGTTGATCGTCACGATGTTCGTCAACGGCGGCCTGATCCCCACCTTCCTGGTCGTCACGGGGCTGGGCGGCTACGGCCAGTGGTGGTCGCTGATCCTGCCGAGCGCGATCTCCGTCTTCAACATCCTGATCCTGCGGTCGTTCTACTCGAGCACCTCGGCCGACCTGATCGAGGCCGCCCGGATCGACGGGGCGGGGGACTGGCGGATCCTCTGGTCCATCGTGCTGCCGACCTCGCGCGCTGTGACCGCGGTGATGGCGCTCTTCTACGGCGTCGGCTACTGGAACTCCTTCTTCAACGTCATGTTGTACATGCCGACGGACAGCGAGAAGTGGCCGCTGCAGTACGTGCTCTACACGTACGTCAACCGCGGCAACGGCATGCCGGGCTCGGTCAACTCGGGCTTCGGCACGGCTTTCTCCCAGACGGCGCCGCTGTCGCTGCAGATGGCCGTGGTGGTGCTGACGCTCGTGCCGTTGCTCATCGTTTACCCGTTCGTGCAGAAGCACTTCCGCACGGGCGTCCTGACCGGCGCGATCAAGGGCTGAACATCCATGGTGACCATTGCCGACGTGGCCAGGCACGCGGGCGTGTCGTCCAGCACGGTGAGCTACGTGCTCAGCGGCAAGCGCGCGATCTCCGAGGAGACCCGCCGCCGGGTGCGGAGCTCCGTGCAGGCGCTCGGGTACCACCCCAACGCCGGCGCGCGGGCGCTGGCCGCGCGGCGGTCGCACATCATCGCGCTGATGGTGCCGTTGCGCACCGACGTCTACGTCCCGGTCATGATGGAGATCGCGATCGCGGTGACCACGGCGGCCCGTCAGCACGGGTACGACGTCCTGCTGATCACCAACGACGAGGGGCCGGACGGGGTCCGCAGGATCGCTGCCAGCGGTCTGGCGGACGGCCTGATCCTGATGGACGTCGAGCTGGACGACGAGCGCATCCCGGTGCTGCGCGCGCAGGGCACCCAGGCCACGCTCATCGGCCTGGCCGACGACGCGCGCGGACTGTCCTGCGTGGACCACGACTTCGTCGCGGCCGGTGCGTTGTGCGCGGACCACCTCGCCGACCTCGGTCACCGCGAGATCGCGTTCATCGGCTACGGCTCCGGGGTCTACCACCGGCACGCCGGGTACGCCGAGCGCACGCTCGCCGGGTTCCGCGACAGAGCCGGGCAGCGCGGTCTGCGCTTCCTGCACCGGACCTGCGAGGGCACCTACGAGAGCACCGCGGGCACCCTCGCCCGCGTGCTCGCCGACCGTCCCGGCACCACCGGGTTCGTGGTGCAGAACGAGGGCGCGATCGGGCCGTTGCTCACGCTGCTGCGCACCAGCGGGCGGACGGTCCCCGAGGACGTCTCGGTGATCGCGTTGTGCCAGGACCAGCTCGCCGAGCAGTTCGCGCCGCGGCTCACGGCGGTGACCGGGTCCGCGCAGGAGCTGGGCCGGGTCGCCGTGGAGCAGATCGTCGGCAGGCTCGCCACGTCGAGCGACGGCGGCCGTCCGGACGACGACCGGGCGCTGCTCACCCCGACGCTGACCGTGCGCGAGAGCACGGGACCCGCGCCACTGCTTCCCTGACCTTCTCCGCACTCATCCAGAACGTGAGGAGCTTCCGCATGCCCCAGTACTTCCGAGACCTCGGCACCGCGCTCGAATGGCAGGCCAGGGGCGAGACGCTCCGAGTCGAGGCGTGGGGCTCCGACGGGGTCCGCGTGCGCGCCACTCCGGCCGGTCCGCTGCTCGACGACCTGCCCGGCGCGTTGCTCGGCACGCCACCGGACGGCGGCGCGGTGGAGGTCAAGATCTCCGAGCACCACGCCACCCTCGTCCACGGCGCGCTCACCGTGCGGATCGACGCCGGCACCGAAGGCAGCCTGATCCCGGAACTGGGGGCGACCGCGGGCACGCTGACGTTCAGCAGGACCGAGGACGGCACCGAGCTCCTCGCGGAGGAGCCTGCCCACTTCTGGTGGCCGGGGCCGCGTCTCGCCACCGCGACGGGCAACGGCCACCACCGGCTGGAGCAGCGTTTCCGCGCCTACCCCGGAGAACGGCTCTACGGCCTCGGCCAGCACACCCACGGCATGCTCGACCAGAAGGGCGCGGTCATCGACCTCGTCCAGCGCAACGCCGAGGTCACCATCCCGTTGCTGGTCTCCGACCGCGGTTACGGCCTGCTGTGGAACTCGCCCGCGATCGGACGGGTGGAGCTCGCGGAGACCGGCACGCGCTGGGTGTCCGACAGCGCCCGCCAGATCGACTACTGGGTCACCGCGGGCACACCGGCCGACGTGCTGCGGCGCTACGCCGACGTGACGGGACACTCGCCGGAGCTTCCCGAGTGGGCGTCCGGTTTCTGGCAGTGCAAGCTGCGCTACCGCACCCAGGAGGAACTGCTCGAGGTCGCCCGCGAGTACAAGCGGCGCGGGCTGCCGCTGTCCGTGATCGTCTGCGACTTCTTCCACTGGACGCACCTCGGCGAGTGGAAGTTCGACCCCGCCGAGTGGCCCGACCCGGCGGCGATGGTCCGCGAGCTGGACGAGATGGGCGTCAAGCTGATGGTGTCGGTCTGGCCCTCGGTCAGCCCGGCGAGCGAGAACTACCACCCCATGCTGAACCAGGGCCTGTTCGTCGGCACCGAGTTCGGGCCGATGGCGCACGCCGACTGGCCGGACAAGGGGCTCGGCGCCTACTCCGCCCAGGTCGCCTTCTACGACGCCACCAACCCCGAGGCGCGCGAGTACGTCTGGGAACGGATCCGGCGCGGCTACCACGACCTCGGCATCTCCGTGTACTGGCTGGACGCCGGCGAACCCGAGCTCAAGCCCGGCCACCAGTACAACCTGCGCTACCACGCGGGTCCCGGCCTGGAGGTCGGCAACCTCTACCCGCGCGAGAACGCCCGCACCGTCCACGACGGACTGCGCGCGGCGGGGGAGACCGAGATCATCTCGCTCAACCGCTCGTCGTGGGCGGGCGCGCAGCGGTACGGCGCCGCGCTGTGGTCCGGGGACATCGGCACGGACTTCGCCACGCTGCGCACGCAGATCAAGGCCGGGTTGAACGTGATGATGTCCGGCATCCCCTGGTGGACGACGGACATCGGCGGCTTCCACGGCGGCGACCCGGACGATCCCGCCTACCGCGAGGTCCTCGTGCGCTGGTTCCAGTACGGCACCTTCTGCCCGCTGTTCCGCCTGCACGGTTTCCGCGGCGACGAACAGGTGCTGGAGCCCGCGATGACCGGGCTGGCCAACGAGGTCTGGTCCTACGGCGAGGAGGCGTACGAGATCCTCGCCGGGCACCTGCGGCTGCGCGAACGCTTGCGCCCGTATGTGATGGAGCAGATGCGCGCGGCCTCCGGGACCGGTGTGCCGCCGATGCGGCCGGTGTTCCTGGAGTTCCCGGACGACCCGCAAGCGTGGCGGGTCGAGGACGCCTTCCTGCTCGGCCCCGACCTGCTCGTGGCTCCGATCACCGAGGCGGGCGCTCGTGAGCGCGACGTCCACCTGCCCGCCGGTGCGCGGTGGACCGACGCCTGGACCGGTGAGGAGCACGAAGGCGGGCGGACGGTCACCGTCGCGGCACCGCTCGACCGCATCCCGCTGTTCCTGCGCGACGACGCCCGGCTGCCCGTGCGGGAGGAGGCGTGATCGCGGACCGCCTGGGGGGCATGGCTTTCGGCGGTGACTACAACCCCGAGCAGTGGGACGAGCGGGTGTGGAAGGAGGACGACGAGCTGATGCGTGAGGCCAGGGTCAACCTGGCCACGGTCGGCGTCTTCTCCTGGGCCCTGCTCGAACCGGAGGAGGGCCGCTACGACTTCGCGTGGCTCGACGCGCACCTGGACCGCCTGCACGCCAACGGGGTCGCGGTCGACCTGGCCACGCCGACGGCCTCGCCGCCGCCGTGGTTCACGCTGGCCCACCCGGACGCCATGCCCGTCACCCCCGACGGCACCAGGCTGGTGCACGGCAGCCGTGACACCTACTGCATCAGCGCCCCGGCCTACCGCGCGGCGGCCCGGCGCGTCGCCTCCGCGCTCGCGGAACGCTACGGCGACCACCCGGCGGTCGCGTTGTGGCACGTGCACAACGAGTACGTGACGTTGTGCTGGTGCGAGCACACCGCCGCCGCGTTCCGGGTCTGGCTGCGCGCCCGGCACGGCACGCTGGACGCGCTCAACGAGGCGTGGGGGACGGCGTTCTGGAGCCAGCGGTACGGCAGCTGGGAGCAGGTCCTGCCGCCGCGCGCCACCCAGTGGCACCGCAACCCCGGCCTGACGCTGGACTTCAGCCGGTTCTTCTCCGACGAGGTCGTCGCCGCCTACTCCGAGCAGCGGGACGCCATCCGCGCGCACAGCGACCGGCCCGTGACGACGAACATGATGCAGCCCGGCTACCAGAACGTCGACCTGTGGGCGCTGAGCCGCGAGGTCGACCTGGTCGCGATCGACCACTACCCGGACCGGCCGGGCCTCGACGCCGCGGCGGACGTGGCGTTCGCGGCGGACCGCGCCCGTTCGTTCGGCGGCGGCAGGCCGTGGCTGCTGATGGAACAGGGCACCAGCACCGTCTACGAGCAGGGGCGGACGCTGGCCAAGGAACCCGGCGAGATCCTGCGGCACTCCCTCGGCCACATCGCGCGCGGCTCGGACGGGGCGCTGTTCTTCCAGTGGCGTCAGTCGAAGGCGGGCGCCGAGCAGTGGCACTCGGCGATGGTCCCGCACGCCGGCCCGGACAGCCGCGTCTTCACCGAGGTGAAGGCGACGGGCGAGGCCGTGTCCCGGCTCGGCGGCCTCGCGGGCTCGACCGTGACGGCCGACGTGGCCGTGCTGCACGACTCCGACGCCTGGTGGGCGATGAACTCGGACGGCCTGCCGTCGTCCGAACTGGGCTACCACTCCGCGCTTCGAAAAGCGCATCGGGCGTTGTGGGACAACGGGGCGGTCACCGACTTCGCGCACCCGGAAGCGGACCTGAGTCGGTACCGGCTGGTCGTCGCCCCGGCGCTGTACCTGCTCTCCGACGCAGGCGCGGACAACCTGCGCCGGTACGTCGTCGGCGGTGGAACGTTGCTGGTCCAGTACTTCAGCGGGGTCGTCGACAGCCGCGCGCACGCCCGGCTCGGCGGCTACCCGGCCGCTCCGCTGCGCGAGGCCCTGGGCATCCGGGTCGAGGAGTACCGGCCGCTGCGGCACCAGGAACGGATCGTGCTCTCGGACTCCTCGCACGGCACTGCCTGGAGCGAGTCGGTGCGGACACAGGGCGCGGAGACCGTCGCCGCCTACACCCACGGCGCGCTCGCCGGTTCTCCCGCGCTGACCCGGAACCACTGCGGTGCGGGCGAAGCCTGGTACCTGTCCACCCGGCTCGACGACGTGGACTACACGGCGCTGGTGTCCCGGCTGCTGGAAGCCACCGGTGTCGGACCTGTGCTGCCCGGTTTGCCGCCCGGCGTCGAGGTCGTCGTCCGCCAGGGGGAGGACGGCCGCCGCTGGCAGTTCGTGCTCAACCACAGCGCTGAACCCGTGTCGCTGCCCGATGCCGCTCACGACGTGCTGACGGGTGGCCCGGTGCGGGACCTGCCGGCCGGCGGATGCGTTGTGCTGGAGGGGAGTCCGCGGTGACCCCCATGATCCCGGGAATGCACCCCGACCCCAGCGTGTGCCGGGTGGGGGAGGACTACTACCTGGTGTGCTCCAGCTTCGAGTACTTCCCCGGCATCCCGGTCTTCCACAGCAGAGACCTGAAGAGCTGGACCCAGATCGGCAACGCCCTCGAGCGTCCCAGCCAACTGCGCCTGACCGCGGAAACGCCGTCGTCGGCGGGGATCTACGCGCCGACGCTGCGCCACCACGACGGCCGGTTCTGGCTGATCGTCACGAGCGTGAGCCACGGCGGCGGCAACATGGTGTTCACCGCCACCGATCCGGCAGGGCCGTGGTCCGACCCGGTCATGCTGCCCGGCGTCGCCGGCATCGATCCCGACCTCGCCTGGGACGACGACGGCACCTGCTGGTGCACGGTCGCCGGAGTACGGCAGTACCGCGTCGACCCGGCCACCGGCGAGACGTTCGGTGAGCCGCGACGGCTGTGGTCCGGCACTCCTGGAGCCAAGGCACCGGAAGCGCCGCACCTGTACCGGATCGGCGACCACTGGTACCTGATGATCGCCGAGGGCGGCACCGAACGCGGCCACGGCGTCTCGATCGCCCGTGCCTCAAGGCCGGACGGCCCGTTCGAACCGTGTCCTGTCAACCCGATCCTGAGTCACCGCAGCACCGACGAGCGCGTCCAGAACACCGGTCACGCGGATCTGGTGCAGGCCCCGGACGGCGCGTGGTGGATGGTGCTGCTCGGTGTGCGGCCCGGCGGCGGCACCCCCGGCTGGCACGTGCTCGGCAGGGAGACCTTCCTGGCACCGGTCACCTGGGTCGACGGCTGGCCGGTCGTCGGCGAGCTGTCGCCTGGTGCGCCCGGTTCCCTTGAACCGGAACGGGACGACTTCGACCTCACCGAGCTGCCGCCGTGCTGGATCTCCCCGCGCGACCGCTCCGAGCAGCACTGCACGACGAAGGAACGCGCTGGCTGGCTCACGCTGCACGCCCGCGGGTCCGGAATGGACGATCCCGCCGTCGTGTTCGCCGGGCGGCGCCAGCAGCACCTGTCCTGCCTCGCCCGCACGCTGCTCGACCCGGCGGAGGGGCGCGGTGGCCTGGCGGTCCGGCTCGACGAGGACCACCACTACGAGATCGAGGTCGCGTACGGCGAGGTGCGGGTTGTCGCCCGTGTCGGACCGGTGAGCGCCGTAGTCGCCTCCAGACCGGTGCCGGAAGGGCCGCTGGTGCTGGTGGTGCGGGTCGACGAGGCGAGGACGCTGCGGGACGCACGTTCCGGGCCGGACACGCTGTCGTTCGGTGTGGAGGGGCCCGACGGCACCTTCAGCGCGCTCGCCACGCTCGACGGCAAGTACCTCTCGACCGAGGTGGCCGGTGGGTTCACCGGCCGAGTCATCGGCCTGTACGCCGCGGCCGGGACCGTCCACTTCGACTGGTTCGAGTACCAGCAGCTCAACTGAGAGCGAGGGTTCATGAACGGATCACGCAGGACAGTGCTCGGCGCGGTGGTGGCCCTGGTGGCCGCCGTCGTGCCGGCGACAGCGTCCGCGGCCGCCGAGACCGGCTGCGAGATCACGTACTCCACGACGAGCCAGTGGCAGGGCGGTTTCGTCGCCGACGTCGCCGTGACCAACCGAGGTGCCGCCCTCGACGGCTGGGCGCTGAGCTGGGAGTGGCCGTCGGGCCAGCAGGCGGGTCACGGCTGGAACTCGAAGATCACCGAGTCCGGTGATCACGTCACGGCCGTGAATGCCGGCTACAACGCGAAGATCGCGACCGGCGCGACGGTGAAGTTCGGCTTCTACGGCACGTGGGCGGAGGCCAACACGGCGCCGTTGTCGTTCTCCCTCAACGGGGTCACCTGCGTCCACGGCGGCCCGCGCCTGACCGCGATGCAGCACACCGCGGCGATGCAGCCGGGGTGGAACCTCGGCAACACGCTCGACTCGACGGGCAGCGACGAGACGTCGTGGGGCAATCCGCGCATCACCGAAGCCCTGCTGGACAACGTGAAGGCGCAGGGCTTCAAGAGCGTGCGCCTGCCCGTGACGTGGAGCGCGCACCTGGGGCCTGACCACGTGATCGAGGCGGCGTACCTGGCCCGCGTGAAGGAGGTCGTGCGCTGGGCGTTGGCGCGCGACCTGTACGTGATGCTCAACATCCACCACGACTCGTGGCAGTGGATGCTGAACATGCCGGCGGACCACGACGGCGTGCTCACCCGGTTCAACGCGATCTGGACGCAGCTGACGGGCGCCTTCGCGGAGTTCGGGCCCAAGCTGACGTTCGAGAGCTGGAACGAGCCGCAGTTCACCGGGAGCACCGGCAAGCCGCAGGAGATCGCGCTCAACAGCGAGCTGAACGCGTCGTTCCACGACGTCGTGCGCCGGTCCGGTGGCAACAACGCCACCCGCCTGCTGGTCCTGCCGACCCTGCACACCTCGTCCGAGCAGACGTACGTCGACCCGCTGGTGGAGCAGATCCGCGGGTTGGCCGACCCCAACCTGATCGCGACCGTGCACTACTACGGCTACTGGCCGTTCAGCGTGAACGTGGCCGGCGGCACGCGCTTCGACGCGACCGCGCAGAAGGACGTCACCGACTCGTTCGACCGCGTGCACGACAGCTTCGTCGCGCGTGGCATCCCGGTGGTCATCGGTGAGTACGGCCTGCTCGGGTTCGACCGCCACACCGGCACCATCGAGCAGGGCGAGAAGCTCAAGTTCTTCGAGCACCTCGGCCACTACGCCCGCACGAAGAAGCTCACCACCATGTTGTGGGACAACGGCCAGCACCTCAACCGCACCACGGGGCAGTGGAACGACCCCGAGCTCTACGCGCACATCAGGTCGAGCTGGACGACCCGCTCCGGCACCGCCTACACGGACCAGGTGTTCAACGAGAAGTCGAGCCCCATCACCGACAAGACCATCGCGCTCAACCTCAACGGCACGAGGTTCACCGACCTCCACCACGGCTCCACGAAGCTGACGCGCGGCCGTGACTACACGATCTCGGGCGACCAGCTCACGCTGACCGCGCCGGCGTTGACGAGGCTGAGCGGCTCGCGGGGCTACGGCACGAACGCGGTGCTGACGGCCCGCTTCTCCCAGGGCGTGCCGTGGCGGTTCTACGTCATCACCTACGACACCCCGGTGCTGTCGAACGCCTCCGGGACGACGGAGGAGTTCGAGATCCCCACGGCCTTCCGCGGTGACCAGCTCGCCACCATGGAGGCCAGGTACGACGACGGGACCAACGCGGGGCCGCACGACTGGACGTCCTTCAAGGAGTACGACCGGGCGTTCCGCCCCGACTACACCGACGGGCACACCACCTTGACGCCGGACTTCTTCGCCGCTGTCAGGGAGAACGCGCGGGTGACGCTGACGTTCCACTACTGGAGCGGCGTCAAGGTCACCTACTCCGTCGTCAGGTCGGGCAGTTCGGTGACCGGCACGACGGTCTGATCTGTCGTGGCGTCGAACGGGATCGCCCCTCCCGTTCGACGTCGTTCGACACTACCGTTGGTCCTCAACGACGTTCCGTGTTCGCGCAGCCATCCACAGTGGACTCAAGGAGCACAGGTGTACCGGTTCGAACCGGCGGCGGCCGCCGTCCTCACCGCCGCACTGACCGCGGCGGTCACGATCACCAGCGTCCCGCAGGCCGGAGCCGCCGCGGGCTGCCGGGTCGCCTACCAGGTCACCCACGAGTGGCAGGGCGGCTTCAGCGCGGACGTCAGCGTCACGAACCTCGGCGACCCGGTCACCGCCTGGAAGCTGACGTGGTCGTTCGGCGCCGCCCAGACGGTCACCCAGCTCTGGAACGGCACGGTGCGCCAGTCCGGTCCGCAGGTCTCGGTCGACAACGCGGGCCACAACGGCTCCCTCGGCACCGGCACCAGTGCGGGGTTCGGCTTCGTCGGCGCCACCAACGGCGCCGCCAACCCCGCACCCGCCGGCTTCTCGCTCAACGGCACGGAGTGCACGGGAACGCCGCCCGCACCGGACCCGCTGACCCAGGCCCACACCGCGGGCCGGGTCACCGCTTCCGGTCAGTACACCTGGCCGGGCGTCTACTTCGAGGGCAGGTTCCGCGGCACCGGCGTCGGGATCGTCCTCAACGACTCGGTGAACGACTACGACGTGCAGATCGACGGCACGACCGTCGCGACGCTGGTGACGCCGGGCAGGACCACGCACTGGGTCCGCGACCTGAGCAACACCGAGCACCGCGTGCGGCTGGTCAAGCGGACCGAGAGCACCTGGGCGGCGGGGGAGTTCGGCGGCTTCGTGGCGGCGAACGGCGGGTCCATCCTCGCCAAGCCCGCCGCACGGACCCGGCAGGTCGAGTTCATCGGCGACTCGCTGACCGCGGGCTACGGCAACCTCTCGACCACCCGCGACTGCTCCGCGAACGGCGGCGTCGCCCGCAACACCAACACCGACATCAGCTTCGGAGCACTGGCGGCGAAGGCGCTGAACGCCGACTACCAGGTCAACGCGTTCTCCGGCCTGGGCGTGGTGCGCAACTACAACGGTCACACGCCCGGCACCAGCTACCGCACCTACTACGACCGGGCGTTGCTGCACGTCGACGGCGACGTGTGGCGCAACCCCGGCACGTGGCGGCCGCAGCTGGTCGTGGTCGGCCTGGGCACCAACGACTTCTCCACCGCCCTCAACCCCGGTGAGCAGTGGCCCGACCAGAACAGCCTGGTCACCGCGTACAAGTCCGCGTACCAGGGCTTCCTCGACAAGCTGCGCACCCGCTACGGCCCGGCCACGACGATCGTCGTCAGCGTCCCCGAGGCGTCCGGCGCGTTCGCCGACGCCGTCCGCCAGGTCGTGCAGGACCGCAACAGCCAGGGCGACAGCCGGGTCCGCCACTGGAACTACAGCGACCCGGCGCTGGACCGCCTCGGGTGCGACTGGCACTTCTCCGCCCGCGACCACAGGTTGATCGCGGGGAAGCTCGGCGACTACCTCGCCACGCTTCCCCTGGCCTGGTGACGCCTACTTCGGGTCGAGCACGAACAGCGGGATCAGCCGGTCGGTCTTCTCCTGGTACTCGGCGTAGTTGGGGAAGGCCGCGACGGCGCGCTCCCACCACTCGGCCCGCTCGGCGCCGTCCACCTCGCGGGCGACGTACTCCTTCGCCTCGGTGCCGTCCTGCAGGACGATCTCCGGGTGCGCCTTGATGTTGAAGTACCAGGTGGGGTGCTCAGGCGCGCCGCCCTTGGACGCGACGACCGCGTAGCTGCCCTCGTGCTCCACGCGCATGACCGGGGTGTAGCGCAGGGCGCCGCTCTTCGCGCCGCGCACGGTCAGCAGCACGATCGGCCTGCCGACGACCTTGATGCCCTCGGTCGTCCCGGTCTCGAGGATCTGCTTCGTCTGGTTCTGGACCCACTCGGTAGGGCTGAGCTTCACATCTGCCATGTCCACGATCAACAACTCCCGTGCCCGTCTCATTCCCCTGCGCGGGCGAACTGCAGGTTCGTCGCCTGCACCGCGTCCGGCTTGACCGACAGGGCATTCACCACCAGGCGTTCGCCGTAAACGTCGGTGACCGCGATCGCCCCGCCGCACCCGGCGCCGTTCTCGGCGAGGAAGTAGTTGTACTCGGCGCGTTTCAGCGGCCGCCACTGCCCGCCCGCCTGGACCTCCAGCCGGGCCAGGGGGTTGCGGTGGTCGAGCACCTGGATGCCGCACCAGTACTGGCTGGAACCGGTCTTGTAGCGGATCGCGATCGTCTTGGCCGTCTCCGGGCTGACGAGCGACCAGGTGACCGGGATCTCGCCCTTCACAGGCGGTGCCAGCAGGGCGAACGCCTCGGCGCTGAGGTCCAGCTGCCCTGGACGGCACGGCGCGGGGCAGAGGTTCGTGATCCGCACCGTGATGCTCTTGCCACCGGCCTGGACCAGGACGTGCGCGCCGCAGGCGGCCGAGCCCTCGTAGTCCGCCTCGTTCATCGCGGCGGTCAGCGGATCGGGGCCCGGGTCGTACGAACAGGCGCCGCCGCCGTCGGAGTCGTAGAACGTCGCGACACCCTGACGAGGCTCACCCGGCTTGATCTTCCCGGCCAGGGGAGCGCCCGCCCGAGTCGTCGTGGTGGTCGTGGTGGTGGAACTCGGGACCGGCGTGGTCGTCGTGGTCACCGGGGGCGCGGTGGTGGTGGCGGGCGCGGCGCTCGAGCCGGCCACGGCGGTGCCCGCGACACTCGGCGGATCCCGCAGCACCACCACGCCGGCGACCGCCACCAGCAACGCGAGCAGGACGAACAGCAGTGGGCGGGTGCGTCTCACCGCCGAACCATAGTCCGCTGCACGGCGATGAACACCAGCAGCAGAACACCGATCACGATCTTCGTCCACCACGAGCTGAGCGTGCCCTGGAACGAGATCAGCGTCTGGATCGTGCCGAGCACGAGCACGCCGACCAGGCCGCCGAGCACGTACCCGACACCGCCCGCCAGCAGCGTCCCGCCGATCACGACCGCCGCGATGGCGTCCAGTTCCATGCCGACGGCGTGCAGGCCGTAACCGGACAGCATGTAGAGGCTGAACAGCAGACCGGCCAGCGACGAGCACAGGCCGCTGATGACGTAGACGCCCACCTTGACGCGGGTGGTCGGCAGGCCCATCAGCAGCGCGGACGACTCGTTGCCGCCGACGGCGTAGACCGTGCGGCCGAAGCGGGTGCGGTGCAGCACGTACATCGCCGCGACGACGACCAGCAGCGCGATCACCACGTTGTAGGTGATGGTCACGCCACCGGGCAGTTCGATCGCGGTGGTGGCGACGGTGCGGAACGTCTTGTCCTTGATGGACACCGACTCCACGCTGATCAGGAAGCACAGGCCGCGGGCGAGGAACATGCCGGCGAGCGTGACGATGAACGGCTGGATGTCGAACTTGTGGATCACCAGGCCCATCAGCAGACCGAGCGTGGAGCCGGTGAGCAGCACCGCGAGAACGACCAGCGGCACGGGCCAGCCGGCCTGTAGACCCGATGCGGTGACCATCGTGGACAGCGCGACGACCGAACCGACGGACAGGTCGATGCCACCGCTGAGGATCACGAACGTCATGCCGGCGGCGAGCACGATCAGGAAGGCGTTGTCGATGAACAGGTTCGCGATCACCTGACCGGACGCGAACCCGTCGTAGCGCGCCGAGCCGAAGCCGAACGCCAGGACGAACAGCACCACGGTCGCGAGCACCGGCAGGAACCGCGAGGGCACCCGTTGGGTGAGAGTGGTCATGATGAGACGGCCACCTTCCGGAAGCTCAGTGCGGCGCGGGCCTTCGGTGCCTGGAGCAGGCACACGGCGATGACGACGATCGCTTTGAAGACCAGCGTCACCTCCGGGGCGACGCCGATCGTGTAGACGGTGGTGGTGAGGGTCTGGATGATCAGCGCGCCGAGCAGCGTGCCGGTGAGCGAGTAGCGCCCTCCGGCCAGCGACGTGCCACCGATGACGACGGCGAGGATGGCGTCCATCTCGATCCACAGACCGGCGTTGTTGGCGTCGGCCGCGCTGACGTTGGAACTGATCATCAGCCCGGCGATGCCCGCGCACACCGCGGCGAACACGTAGACGGTCCAGATGATCGTGCGGGACCGCACCCCGGCCAGCCGCGACGCCTCCGGGTTGACCCCGACTGCCTCGATCAGCATGCCGAGCGCGGTCTTGCGGGTCACGAACGCCACCAGCCCCAGCACCAGCAGGGCGATCAGGATCGAGATCGGCAGCACCACGAACCCGGCGCCGACCTGGCGGTAGGCGGTGTTGTTGACCGTGACGATCTGTCCCTCGGTCACGAGCATGGCGACGCCACGGCCCGCGGTCATCAGCACCAGGGTCGCGATGATCGGCTGGATGCCGAGCCCCGCCACCAGGAACCCGTTCCACAGTCCCAGCGCCGCGCAGAGGACCAGCGCGATCGCCATTCCGGCGAACGCGGTGGCGGCGCTGCCGGACGTTCCGATGTGGACGCACGTCACGGCTCCCGCGATCGCCGCCACGGCGCCGACGGAGAGGTCGATGCCGCGGGTGGCGATCACCAGCGTCATGCCGAGGGCGATCAGCAGCGTCGGCGCGCCGTTCTTCAGCACGTCGACGAGGCCGCCGTAGAGGTGGCCGTCCTGCATCCGCAACGCGAAGAAGGACGGCGTCACGGCGAGGTTGAGCAGCAACAGCGCGACCAGCGCCAGCAGCGGCCACAGCAACCGGTTCTTCATCGAGTCACCTCTTCCGGTGCGGTCCTGCCGTGAACGGCGGTGAGTTCGTCCTGGCAGAGCCGGGGCGGTCCAAGTACGCGGTGCGCAGGCCGGCGGTCCTGCGTCGTGGTCGTCATGGTGTTCCCGGTAGGTTGTGGTTCGTGCGAACGGCGTACAGGTGCCGGGCTTACCCGACTCCTGAGCAGGCTGCGGTGTTGAATCGCACGTTCGGGTGTGTGCGTCTGGTGTGGAACAAGACTTTGAGTGAGCGGAACCACCGCTACCGCACGGAGGGTGTGCGCACGTCGTACCGGCAGACCGATGCGTCGCTGACCGGGTGGAAACGCACCGGGGAACTCGCGTTTTTGTCGGAGGTGTCCTGTGTGCCGTTGCAGCAGACGCTGCGCCATCAGCACACCGCGTTCGGCAACTTCTTCGCCGGGCGTGCCCGCTTGCCCAGGTTCAAGTCCCGCACCGGACGGCAGAGCGCGCACTACACCCGCTCGGCGTTCCGGATGCGCGAGGGTGTGCTGACGCTGGCCAAGACCAGTACGCCGCTGCGGTTCGTGTGGTCGTTCGGCGAGGTGGACCTGGCCTCGTTGGAGCCGACGATGGTGGTGGTGTCTCGCGAGCCGGACGGCCGCTGGTACGTAACGTTCGCCATCGACATCACCGGCACCACCGAGCCCGCCCCGGCCGAGCCCACCGGGCATGCGATCGGCGTCGACCTTGGTCTCACGGACCTGGTGGTGACCAGTGACGGTGAGCGGATCGCGAATCCGCGGCACCTGGCCCGCAAGGCCGCGAACCTGGCCCGCTACCAACGACGGATGGCCCGCTGC